>NZ_KL585418.1:127808-137567 GCF_000721935.1 Streptomyces sp. NRRL WC-3549 | reverse complement strand
ATGTGTATAAGAGACAGGTATCGAGGCCGCCGTCCGTTCGGGCGTCACCAGCATCGAGCACGGGTACGCCCTGGACGAGGAGCTGCGGGCGGAGATGGTGGAGCGCGGCCAGTACCTGGTGCCGACGCTGCTGGAGACGACCCAGGACCTGGACCCGGCACGCACCTCGCCCTCCGCGTACGAGAAGGGGGTGCGCTGGCACCGGACCGCCCAGGAGTCGGTGGCCCGGTCGGTGGCCGCGGGGGTCCGGATCGCGATGGGCACCGACAGCGGGCTGGCCGTCGGCCACGGCCACAACCTCAAGGAGCTGGCGCTGCTGGTGGACATCGCCGGACTCACCCCCATGGAGGCGATCGTGGCCGGGACCGGCGATGCCGCCCGGCTGTGCGGGGTGGACGAGGTCACCGGCACCCTGGAGGCGGGCAAGGCCGCCGACCTGGTGGTCACGGACGTCGACCCGCTGACCGACATCGCCTCCCTGGGCGAGCCGGACCACGTCCTCGCGGTGGTGAAGGAGGGCCGGATCGCCGTCGACCGGGCGGGCCTCTTCGGCGCCGGCACGCTGCCCGCGCTCTGCCCCTGAGCGGCGCGCCCGCGCCGTACGCCACCGTGCCCCCGGCCCCCGGAATCCGCCCGCCGGCCGGGGGCACGCGTGTGTGCGGGGTCAGCAGCCGCCGCAGTTGTAGTACGTCACGTCCCAGTGGTTGCCCTCGTCCGCGTAGACGTTGCCGGAGGCGGACCGGTACTGGGCCGCGCCGTCGCCGCGCAGGCCGATGTAGGTGAACGCGCTCTTGATGTAGTTGGTCAGGCAGGTGCTCTTGCCGAAGTCGAGCTTGTAGCCGTTCCAGTGCGAGTAGGTGCCGCTCGCGTGCCCGGTCTCGGTGCCGCCGGTGATGTTGAGCGCGCAGCCCGTGGCGCTCTTGAGCGTCTGGGCGCCCTGGGCGGTCGGCAGGTTGAGCTGGTCGAAGGAGGTGCAGGTCGAGACGTTGCGGTTGGAACAGCCGCCCGACGAGGACCAGGTGACGCCCGAGGAGCTGAAGCGGGAGGTGGCCTGGGAGTGGGTCAGCTTGGTGACGGCGTGGGCCTCGGTCGTACCGCCGAGACCGAGGACGCCGACGCCGGGCGCGAAGAGGACTCCGAGGACCAGGGCGAGGGCGGTCAGGGCCGAACGGAGGCTCGGACGGGACGGCATGGGGGGATTCAGCATGGGGAGGTTTCCTCCTGCTCATGACAATTCGAGGGAAGTGCACTACCGGCCCGCACGGGTCGGACAGGGGAGATCCTGCCCGGTTCTACGCGCGTCCGCCAGAGGGCGGTGGCCGCCGATGCGACCGCGGGAGCGCCGCACCGGAATCGACCGAGGAGGGATGTTGAATTTTGAACAAAACAGGTCTACAGTCGAACTCGTTGAAGCTTAAACAAGAGCTTCGACCGCCGCTCGTCTGCACACGTCCCCCGAGGAGGAGCCATGGCTCTGTTCAACCGCAAGA
This sequence comes from Streptomyces sp. NRRL WC-3549, assembly GCF_000721935.1. Lineage (GTDB taxonomy): Bacteria > Actinomycetota > Actinomycetes > Streptomycetales > Streptomycetaceae > Streptomyces. Next base: position 136,077 of record NZ_KL585418.1, on the reverse strand, counting down.
ACAACGACGCCCCGTCCACCACCGCCACCCTCGCCGTGGACCCGGCGCTGGCCGCCCTGACCGGCGACTACACGATCGACCCGGCGCACAGCAGCATCGGCTTCACCGTGCGCCACGCGATGGTCACCAATGTGCGCGGCTCCTTCGGTGAGCACGAGGGCACGCTGAAGCTGGACGGCTCCGACCCCTCCCGCTCCGCCGCCTCCATCGACGTCAAGATCGCCAGCGTCGACACCGGCATCGCCGACCGTGACGGCCACCTGGTGAGCGGCGACTTCTTCGACGCCGAGACGTTCCCCCTGATGACGTTCCGTTCCACCAAGGCCGAGCAGCTCGGCGGGGACACGTACCGGATCACCGGTGACCTCACGATCAAGGACGTCACGCGCCCGCTCTCCATCGACCTGGAGTTCAACGGCTCCGCGACCGACCCGTACGGCAACCAGCGCGTCGGCTTCGAGGGCGGCGCCGAGATCCTGCGCTCCGACTGGGGCCTGACGTACAACGCGGCCCTGGAGACCGGCGGTGTACTGGTCGGCGACAAGGTCAAGCTGAACTTCGACATCTCCGCGATCAAGGCAGCCCCGCAGGCCTGATCCCCCGCACGACGCCGAGCGCCCGGCCCCGCCCCCTCAAGGGCAGGGAGCGGGCGCTCGGCGTACCCGCCTGCGGTCAGCCCCGTCAGTCCCCCTGGTACAGCCGCCGCAGATCGACCAGGACGACGTCTCCCGCCGCCTCGGCCCTGCGCAGCCCTTCGGTGAAGCCGGCTCCGCTGTAGCAGGCGAGCCGCACCGCGGTGGTGTCGATGTCTCGTGCGGCGAGCAGCCTCTCGATGTGCCGCAGACGGTCGAGGTGCTTCTCGCCCATGACCTGGTCCCACTTCGCCTCGCCGAGGGACAGCAGCACACCGTTGTCCTGACCGGCGGCCCCCCTGACCACCACGTCGACCTCGTGGCTGCTACGTGACGCGGGATCGGCGACCGTCCCGTAGGAGACGTCGATCGGCATTCCGCCGAACGTCTCCGGGGAGGCGAAGTGCGACACCCACTCCCGGCAGAGCTGTTCGAAGTGCGGGCCGACGACGGCTGAGCGGAACCGTTCCCGGGAGCTTTCCCACACCTGTTCGGCGAGTCCTCGGTCCAGCAGTGCCCGGGTGGTCCTGGACACCACGTGATCGAAGGCGATCAACGGCTCACCGACGCGGTAGACGCTGCGGTTCCTCCGGAACGCGTCCACCTCGCGCCGCACCAGGCCGCAGTCCTGCAACACCGTGAGCGGATGCGTCAGGTCACCGGCGGGCCGTCCGAGGCAGCCGGCGATCCCGCCGGCCGTGGCGTTCCCCGAGGCGAGCGCCGCGAGCACGGAGTGGTAGAGCGCACGGTCCCGCAGGTCCGATTCGTCGGCCAGCAGATACCTCGCCTCACGGTAGAGCGGTGACCGTGGCGACAGCGCGGTCCGGCACACCCAGGCGTCGAAGTCGGCCGGCCCGGACGGGACGTCCTCGCGGACGAACTCGCGGCGGTAGGCGGGAGTACCGCCCACCACACTGTGGACGAGCAGCGCGAGGCGCGGGTCCTCGATCCCCCAGAACGCGGCGGCCTGCCGGAAATCCAGGGGATGCACGACGAGTTCCAGGCTCGCCCTTCCCCGCAGCGGTGAGGTGCCGCTGAGCAGCCCGCCCATGAATCCGAGGGAGCTGCCGCACAGCAGCAACCGCGTCCGCGACTCCAGCCGCTCCGGCCTGCGGGGGCCGTAGGCGACCTGCACGACGGAGGGGAGCGAGGGGGTGGAGCGGGCCAGGTAGGGGAACTCGTCGATCACCACCGGCAGGGGCCTCTCCCGGCCCAAGGCCAGCAGTGCGTCGATGCCGCTCTCCCACCGGTCGAACCGCAGCGGCGCGGCAGCACCGGTGTAGTCGCCCAGCTCTTCACCGAAACGGCGCAGGGACTCCGCCTCGGTCGCCTCGTACGCGCAGAAGTAGAAGCCACCGGCGGCACGGGCGAGCGAGTCGAGCAGGAATGATTTGCCCTGTCTGCGTCTGCCCGACACGACGGCCAGGGTCGCCTCGCGCCCCGCATCGGCGGCGAACGCGGTGAGTTCGCTCCACTCCCAGTCGCGATCGAACATGTCCGATGGCTTGGCGAAGGTGCGGGGCGGCTGGACAGCCATGAGACGTCACCACTTACGCTCAGTTACGGAAGCGTACTTCTGAGAAGTACGCTTCCGTAACGAGCGGCCACCCAGCCGGGTCACGCCGTGCGGCGGACCTTCAGCGCGTTGTCCGTGCGGGTGGTGGGGTTGCCGTCCGGGTCGTTCTGGACGCGCTCGTGCTCGCCGCTGAGCAGGACCTCCCAGGCGCCGTCCGGCAGTTCGAGGGAGGCCAGCACCTCGTCGGGCGTCGGGAAGCGGACGGACGGGTCGGGGTTCTGCTCCCAGTGCGGGAAGCCGGCGTGTCCGACGACGAGGAGTACGCCACCCGGGGCGACGGCCCGGGCCGCCCGGTGCAGGATCGCCTCGCGCGGCAGATCACCCATGGAGTGCAGGAACTGGGCCGAGACCAGGTCGAACTCCCCCTCGGGGAAGGTCGCCCCCAGGTCGTGCCACTGCCAGTCGACGCGGTCGGCCACCCCGGCCTCCGCCGCGTGGACGGCCGCGCGCTCCAGCGCGACCCGGGAGATGTCCGTGGCGGTGACCTTCCAGCCCCACCGCGCCAGCCATACCGCGTCGGCGCCCTCGCCGCAGCCGAGGTCCAGGGCGCGCCCCGGCTTCAGGCCCTCCACCTCCCGTACCAGCACGGTGTTGGGGTTGCCGCTCCAGATCCGGTCGCTCTCGCGGTACCGGTCGTCCCACAGCTCGGCGTCGGTGGGGGCCGGGGTGGTGGCGTCGTCGTCGGTCATCACATCTCCTGAAGTCCGTGTCGGCGGTCCCCGAGCACGCGCTCGGTGACCTGGCGTTCCATTTCGGCCGAGAAGTCCGGGACGGCGGGGGTGCGGCGGGCCTCGACCGCGCGCCGGGTGTCCTCGGTGACGAGGTCCATGTTGATCGCGGACGCCGCCTTCAGACCTGCGGCCGCCGAGCCGATCACCTGTTCCATGGGGTTGGCGACGTTGCCCGCCACCCATACCCCGGGGACCTCGGTGGCCCCGGCGGGGTCGGCGGCGATGTACGAGCCCACGGCCTGCCCGGCCACCTCCATGGTGGTGGGAGCGAGGCCGAGGGTCTCCAGGACCCCGGACCGCGCCGTGAAGCGGGGCTGGACCACGACCGCCTCGCGCGGGATCACGGCGCCACCGGCCAGCCGGACCCCGGTGAGCCGGTCGCCGGTCACCTCCAGTGCGGCCACCTCGCCGTCCACCACGGCGACGGACCGGGCGGCAAGCTGCTCGTACTCCTCGTCGGTGAAGTCGGACGCGGTGTGCCGGAACAGCGCCACGTCGTCGGTCCACTGCCGCCACAGCAACGCCTGGTGCACGGCCATCGGGCCGGCCGCCAGGATGCCGACGGGGCGGTTCCTGACCTCCCAGCCGTGGCAGTACGGGCAGTGCAGCACGTCGCGGCCCCAGCGCTCGGCCACACCGGGTACCGGCGGGAGCTCGTCCACGAGTCCCGTGGTGACCAGCAGCCGGCGCGCCTCGACGGCGGACCCGTCCTCCTGTACGACCCGGAACCCGCCGCCCGGCAGCTTCTCGGCCGCCACGGCGTCGCCCTTCACGATCTCCGCCCCGTAACCGGCGGCCTCGGCCCGGCCGGTGGCCAGCAGCTCCAGGGGCGGAACACCCTCGCGGCCCAGGTAGTTGTGCGCGTGGGACGCGGGCGCGTTGCGGGGGCTTCCCGCGTCGATGACGAGCACCGAACGCCGGGCCCGGGAGAGCGCGAGCGCCCCGCTCAGCCCGGCCGCCCCGCCGCCGATGACCACGACGTCGTACCGCTGATCTCTGTCGATCGAATCGCTCATGCGAAACACCTCCGTCTACGGCAGAGAGTGCGCCCGCGACCCCGATTCGACAAACTTGCTTGCCGAAGCGGCAAACTCGCACCACACGATCTTCCCGGGGTCCCGCTCCCCCACGAGGCCCCGCCCGCCCTCCGCGTCGGGGACCAGGTCCGCGGCCGGGCGGATCCGGCCGCCCCCGCTGTCATGGACCTCGATGCGCAGGCTCTCCTCCCAGGTGATCTCGACCTTGAAGCCCCGACCGGGCGGCACGCCGTGCACCAGCGCGTTGGTGGCGAGTTCGGTCACTCAGAGCAGTACGTCGTCGACGGGCACCCCGCACGCCCAGTCGAGCAGCGCCGCCCGGACGAACTGCCGTACGAGGGGGATCGACCTGCGCTCACGGCGGTAAAAGGCCTCGCGGAAGCGGGTGAGTTGGGTTGTCTCGTTCACAGGACGACTGTCACAGAAAGTGACTAGAGTGATCCAGCGCGTCAGGTCGTACGGCGCTTCCGTACGACCGCTGACGGGTCGGCCGGAGTCGCGCACGGGGAGAGGCACTTCATGTACTCGGCGAAGAAGAAGAACAAGCGGGTCACGTCCTGGCACGTGATCGGCGCCCAGCTCGCCACCTTCCGCAAGACGGCCGGGCTGACACAGGCGGCCCTGGCCGACCGGTGCTGCGTGGGCGAGGACACGATCGCCTCGATCGAACAGGGCCGCCGCCCGCTCCAGGCGGACTTCGCGGCGCTGCTGGACGAACTGCTGGACACCAAGGGCGTGTTGCGGGTCGCGGTGGCGAAGGTGCCGCAGAAGGAGCGGTTCCCGGCGTTCGTGCAGGACTTCGTGGAGTACGAGCAGGAAGCGGTGACGCTGCTCTGGTACGAGAATCAGGTGCTTCCCGGGCTCCTCCAGACCGAGGAGTACGCCCGTGCCGTATTCGTCAGCCTCTACCCGCCTTTGGAGGAGGATGAGCTGGAGGAGCGGGTTGCAGCGCGGCTTGACCGCCAGAAGACGCTCGATCGTAAACCCCGGCCGATGGCCAGCTTCCTGATCGAGGAAAGCGTCCTCCGTCGGCCTATCGGTGGACGCCGTGTCCTGCGCGAGCAGATCAAGCATCTACGGCGTTGTGCCGAACTTCCTTTCCTGGGATTGCAGATCATGGCCACAGATCGGGAAGCACACGCCGCACTCGATGGACCGATGGTTCTGCTGGAGACACCTGATCACGATCAGTTGGCCTATGTGGAAGGGCAGCGGGTCAGCTTTCTGATCGATGACCTGGACGAGGTCTGCGTGCTGCAACAGAAATATGGGATGCTTCGTTCGCAGGCGCTCTCCCCCGAGGAGAGCATGCGCCTACTGGACGACCTGCTGGGAGAGTTATGACGCGCGAGGCACACGGCACACTGCTCAGTTGGTTCAAGTCGAGCTACAGCGGTAGCGAAGGCGGCGCCTGCCTCGAAGTCGCCTACCACTGGCACAAGTCCACCCACAGCAGCGACCAGGGCGGCAACTGCGTCGAGGTCGCCGCGCACCCCCGCGCGGTACATATCCGCGACTCCAAGACCACCGACGGCCCCGTCCTCACCGTCCCCCCTGCCGCCTGGACCGCCTTCGTCAGCGCCGCCACCCGCTAGCGGAGATCCGCCGGCTGCCGCCCACGGCCGGCCCTCGCCCTGCGGGCCCCACGTGGCCTTCTGTCATTCTGCTTGGTCGTGTCGGCTCCGGCCGCACCTGCTTCCCAGGACGGCGCGTCGACGGGAGCCCCGCCTCGCGCACCGCGTCGTCATCGGCGGGCAGGGTGAACCAGCGGGTACAGCACGGGTACGGAAAAAGGGCGGCACGTGTGTGCCGCCCTTCTCGACCGGTGCCCGGTGCGCCTACTTCATCTTCTCCGCGAAGAGCGGGACCACCTTGTCCAGCGCGTACACCGTCGACAGCACCGAGTCGGTGGCGAACGCCTGGCTGAGGCCCTCGTCGTCGAAGACGAGGGAGTGGCCGGCCTTCACGGACGGGACCGCCTTGTACAGCGGGTCGTTGCTGATGTCGGTGGCCGGGATGCCGATGGGCGACATCACCGTCAGGTCGGCGTCGAGGAGGTCCAGGTTCTCCTTGGATATGGAGATGGAGAAGCCCTCGCCGGCCTTGGCCTGGATGGCCGGGCTGTTCTTGAAGCCGAGGCGCTCGACGAAGTCCATGCGCCCGGTGCCGGAGACGTAGGCGCCGTAGCCCTCTGAGGTGCGCGAGCCCAGCGCGATCGTGCTGCCCTTGAACTCGGGGTGCGCCTTCGCGGCGTCCTCGAACTTTGCCTCGGTGTCCGCGATCAGCTGGTCGCCCTTGTCCTTGACGCCCAGGGCGGCCGAGATCATCTCGGTCTGCTTCTCCCAGGAGATCATGTACTGGTCGCCGCCCTTGGGCACGCCCACAGTCGGGGCGATCTTGCTCAGGGTGTCGTACCGCGTCTTGTCGCCGCTGGACTTGGTGTCGAGGATCAGGTCCGGCTGGAGGGCCGCGATCTTCTCGTACTCGGGCTCCATCGTGCCGATGATCTCGGGGCTCTTGTCGTACATGCCCTTGGCCCACGGACCGACGCCCTCGCCGCCGAAGGCCAGCCAGTCGCTCGTCGCCCCAGCCGAGCGCGACGATGCGCTTGGGGGCCTTGTCGACGGTGACCTCTCCGAACTTCGTCGCGACCTTCGCGGGGAAGGCACCGTCCGACGAGCCGCCCGGGGAGGAGGCGGACGCGGAGCTGTCGGAGTCGTCCGAGGAGCCGCACGCGGTCAGCCCCACGAGCAGGGCGGCGACGGCACCGGCCATGAGGACGGGGGTGCGGCGGGGGCGCCGGGCGCGGGGGGCGCTGGAGACGGAATCGTTCATACCCTTAGGTTAGCCTCACCTAAAGACAACGATGCCACGGGGTACCCCGCAGTCGGACTCAGGCAGCCGCTCCCCCGACGTGGTGGCGGCCGAGCGGCACCACCATCGGGGTGGCCGACGCCGGGTCCTCCAGCACGGTGCACCGCATCCCGAACACCTCGCCGACCAGTTCCTCGGTCACGATGTCGCGGGGCCGGCCCTCCGCGACGATCCGGCCGGCCTTCATGGCGATCATGTGGTCGGCGTACCGGCAGGCCAGGTTCAGGTCGTGCAGGACGGCGACCATCGTGACGCCGCGCTCCCGGTTGAGGTCGGTGAGCAGGTCGAGGACGTCCAGCTGGTGGCTGACGTCCAGGAACGTCGTCGGCTCGTCCAGCAGGAGTATGTCGGTGCGCTGCGACAGCGCCATGGCGATCCACACCCGCTGGCGCTGCCCGCCGGACAGCTCGTCCACCGGGCGGTCGGCCAGTTCGAGGACGTCGGTGGAGAGCAGCGCGTGCGCGACCGCCTCGTCGTCCTCGGCGGTCCACCGCCGGAACCATCCCTGGTGCGGATACCGGCCGCGGCCGACCAGGTCGGAGACGGTGATGCCCTCGGGGGCCGAGGGGCTCTGCGGGAGGATGCCGAGGACGGCGGCGACCTCCTTCGTCGGCATCTCCTGGATGCTCCGGCCGTCCAGCAGCACGGCGCCCCCGCTGGGCGGCAGCAGCCGGGCCATCGCCCGCAGGAGGGTGGACTTCCCGCAGGCGTTGGGGCCGACGATGACGGTCACCTGTCCCGGCGGGATGCTCACGTCCAGGCCGGTGACGATCTCCCGGTCGCCGTAGCCGAGCCGGACGTCCCGGGCTTGAAGAGTGTGCTCAGCCACGACCGGGCCACGCCTTTCCTTGTCGGTGTCGTCGGTGTACGGGGTCGCCATGTCAGCCTCCGGCGCCCACGCGGTTGGCGCGGGCCAGGAGCAGCAGCAGGTAGGGGGCGCCGATGATGCTGGTGACCACGCCCACCGGCAGCTGGACCGAGGGCAGCAGGTGCTGGGCGGCGAAGTCGGCGACCAGGACGAGCAGCGCCCCGGTCAGCGCCGAGTGCACCAGGGCCGCGCCCCGGCCCGGTACCAGGCGGCGGGCGATCGGCGCGGAGACGAACGCCACGAAGCCGACGGGTCCGGCCGCCGCGGTGGCGACGCCCGCGAGGGCGACCGCGCAGCCGAGCAGCGCCAGCCGCCCGGGCTCGACGCGGGCACCGAGTCCGGCGGCGGCGTCGTCGCCGAGCTGGAGGGGGCCCAGGGCGCGGGCGGCGAGGGCGGTGAGGGGCAGGAGGACGGCGAGGGCGATGAGCAGCGGCCACATCTGGTTCCAGGAACGGCCGTTGAGGCTGCCCGTCAGCCAGCGGAAGGCCTCCTGCGCGTCGGTGGTGTCGGAGCGGGCCATCACGTACCAGACGACGCTGGACAGCCCGGTG
>NZ_KL585418.1:127447-127613 GCF_000721935.1 Streptomyces sp. NRRL WC-3549 | reverse complement strand
GACAGCCCGGTGCCGACACCGATGCCGATCAGGACGAGACGCTGGCCGGAGACGCCCTGCCGCCAGGCGAGCAGGTAGATGGCGGCGCCGGCGGCCAGCGAGCCGATCAGGGCGGCGGCGGACAGGGCAAGGCCACTGGCCTGGAAGAGCAGGGCGGCTGTGACGG
>NZ_KL585418.1:123592-127207 GCF_000721935.1 Streptomyces sp. NRRL WC-3549 | reverse complement strand
GCTGTGACGGCGACCGCGCTCGCCCCGGCGCTGATGCCGATGATGTCGGGGGCGGCCAGCGGATTGCGCAGCACGGACTGGAAGACGGCTCCGGAGAGTCCGAAGCCGACGCCGACGAGGATCGCGAGCAGAGCGCGGGGCAGCCGGAGTTCCAGGACGACGAACTGCGAGCCGCCGTCGCCGCCTCCCAGGAGGGTGTCGACGACCTTGCCCAGCGGCATCACCATGTCACCGACGCAGAGCGAGAGGGCGAAGACCGCCACCACGCACACCACCAGGGCGGCTCCCACGAGTACGGAGCGCCTCCGTCCCCGTCCGCGCACCCGCGCGACGGCGCGGACCGCGTCGGCGAGGCGGGCGTCGGCCGCGTCCTCGAGTCGTGTCCCGGTCACAGTTCCACCAGCTTCCTGCGCCGGACGAGCCAGATGAAGGGGACGCAGCCGATCGCGGCGGTGACGACGCCGACCTGCACCTCGCCGGGCGGGGCGATGACCCGGCCGACGATGTCGGCGACGAGGAGCATGACGGGGGCGAGCACCATGCTGTACGGCAGCACCCAGCGGTAGTCGGGACCGGTGATGAGCCGGGCGGCGTGCGGGACGGCGAGGCCGACGAAGCCGATCGGGCCGGCGACCACCGTCGCCGCACCGCACAGCAGCACCACGGCGAGTGCCGACACCAGCCGGGCGATCCCGACGCGCTGGCCGAGGCCGCGTGCCAGGTCGTCGCCGAGGGACAGGGCGTTGAGCTGCGGCCCCAGCACCAGTGCGAGCACGACGCCGGCCGCGATGAACGGCGACACCTGCCACAGCACGTCGGAGTTCCGGGCGGTCAGGGCACCGAGCTGCCAGAAGCGGAACCGGTCGTAGCCCTCGCGGTCCTGGAGCAGGACCGCGTTGGTCACCGAGGTGAGTACGGCGCTCGTCGCGGCGCCGGCCAGGGCCAGTTTCACCGGGGTCGCCCCTTCCCGGCCGAGCGAGCCCACGCCGTACACCAGGAGTGCGGCGAGCAGGGCGCCGAGGAAGCCGAACCAGATGTACTGGGTGGCGACGGTGAAGCCGAGGAAGCTGATCGAGCACACCACCGCGACCGAGGCGCCGGCGTTGACGCCGAGGAGCTGCGGGTCGGCGAGCGGGTTGCGGGCCACGCCCTGCATCACCGTGCCCGCCAGGCCCAGCGCGGCACCGGCCAGGAGTCCGGCCACGGTGCGCGGGACGCGTACCTCCTGGACGATGAGCTGTCCCTTGACGTCGAGGTCGGGGTCGAGGACACCGTGCAGCACGTCGTCGAAGGAGACGTCGCCCGAACCGATCGCCAGGCTCGCCAGAACGGTCAGCAGGAGCACGGCCAGGCCGGCCAGGAGCCCGAGGGCGAGGACGGGGCGGCTGCGTGTGCGCCGCCGCTCCGGTGTGCCGACCGTCTTCTGTTCCTTCGCGCCCTGGAGGACCGGGCCGCTCACGGCCCGGTCACCGCGGCGGACGGCATACGGTTGCGCACTGTCCCTCACCCTTGTTCGTCGCTCCGGGCTCACCCGGGTCCCGGCCGCCGGAGCGGCACCCCGGGACGGGGAGCATACGGGAGCATAAGTAAGGTGAGCCTAACAGCGCCAGGCCGGTGTCTCGCCGCCGAGCCCCCACACGGTACGGAGAAACCCTTGTCGAACGCCGCTCCCGCGTCCGCCTCCGTCCCCGCCCCCGCCGGGGACCCGCTGGCCGGAGCCGTGCCCTTGCAGTCGGCCGAGGAACTGCGCGAGATCCTGGGCACCCCGTGGCCCCTGGTGATCGACAAGGTCCATGACGAGCTGACCGACGCCGACCTCGACCTGCTGGCCCGCGCGCCGTTCTGCTCGGTGGCGACGTCGGACGCCGACGGCAACTGCGACACCTCACCGCGGGGCGGGGAGCCGGGCTTCACCCGGGTCCTGGACTCGCGCACCCTGGCGCTGCCGGACCTGCCGGGCAACCGGCGGGGGGACAGTTTCCACAACATCCTGTCCAATCCGCACGTGGGGCTGCTCTACCTCATACCGGGCGTGATGACCGTCCTGCGGATCAACGGACGGGCCCGCATCCTCACCGACGCGCCGTTCTTCGACGCGATGGCGGTGAAGGGGCGCCGCCCCCGTCTCGCGCTCGTCGTGGACATCGACGAGATCTATCTGCACTGCCCCGCGTCGATCAAGCGGGCGGGGCTGTGGGCGCCGGACACCTGGGAAGGCGCGTCCCCGGCCTGACCGCCTGGCGGCGGGCGGGAACGGCGGGCGGGGAGCCGCGGCGCCGGGCCGGAGCCCGCCGGGGCTCAGAACCCGCCGCCGTCGAATCCACCGCCCCCACCGAAGCCGCCCCCGCCGAAGCCGCCCCCGTCGCCGAACCCACCGCCGTCACCGAACCCGCTCCCGCCGAAGCCCGAGGAGTCGAAGTCGGAGCCGGAGAAGTCGCCGCCGCCCCAGCCGCCGCCCGCGCCGAAGTCACCGCCGCCGTACTCGGCGGCGTACGCCGGGGTCGAGAGCACCGAGCCGAGCATCGTGCCGACCAGCAGTCCGGGCAGCAGCCCGCCGCCGAAGTAGCCGCCGGCCCAGGGGCCGTACGCCGGTCCGGCCTCCCAGTACGGGCGGCGGGAGCCGTCACCCATGTCGACCGTGCGGCTCATCGGGTCGTCGCCCTCGCGCAGCCGGACCTCGTCCGCGGCGCACACCGGGACCTCGCGGGCGGCGCCGCCGGGCGGCTGCCACACCACGTCGGCGACCGAGGGGCCGTGCCGGGGGTCGAAGAAGCACGGCGGGCGGCGGGCGGGGAGTTCACGGTGGTCGCGGCGGGCGTCCAGCACGGCGAGCGAGTAGCGGCCGTCCTCCAGGGCCTGGGTCACGCCGCGTACGTCGGAGGGGCGGCGGGCGGCGGCCATGCGGGACTTGGCGTCCTCGTAGGAGTCGAGCGCGCGTTCGTAGTCGGCGCGCATCGCGTCGTCCGCGCCCGCCTCCGCGGGGTGGAAGTCGAGGCGGTCCAGGGTCTCGCCGTAGGAGGTGATGTCCTCGTCCACGACGACCCGGAGCTTCTCCAGGGAGGCCCGCTCCTCTTCCTCCTGGCGCCTGCGGTTGCGGCGGACGACCGTGTACGCGGCAGTGCCGCCGACGAGGGCCACCCCGCCGAGGACGATCAGCCCGGCCACCGGGACGGTGCCGTTCACCTGGCCGTCGTTCGTCCCGCCGGACCAGGAGGCGGGAGCGCTGCCCCGGGCCTGCTCCAGGGCGCGGTCGACGAAGGCGTTGAGCTGGGTGGCGGCGTCGGTGTCCGTGCCGGGGGCCTTGACGGCCGTGGTGAGGTTGGCGACGGCCCGGCGCGGCATCACCTGCGGGTCGGCCCCGGCGTCGAACCCGTCCCCGAGGCGGACGGCGTAGACGCCGGTGATCCCGGTGTCGGTCCGCAGGTTCTCGAGGAGGCCGTCCGGTGGGTAGGCGGACGACTGGGGCAGCACGGCCACGAAGACCGGCTTGTCGGCGTCCTCGATCTTCTTCTCGAGCGCCTTCTCCTGAGCGGGTGAGAGCTGGTCCGCTGCCGCCGGGTCCACGTACACGGGGCCCTGGCGCAGGGCGCGGGCCGCGTCGTCGAGGGTGGCGGG
>NZ_KL585418.1:118249-123380 GCF_000721935.1 Streptomyces sp. NRRL WC-3549 | reverse complement strand
GGCGGGCGCCAGCACCACCGCCGAGAGAATCAGCAGCAGAACGGTCCATATGGGGACGAGCAGCCTCTTCCACATGTATCAAACGTAACCCGGGCAGGTGACAAACGCGTCACCCGCCCGGGTCCGTCCGTCCGGGCCCGCTAGGCCGCCCGGTAGGCGGTGCGCGGCTCGGCCACCGCCCCGGTGAGCAGCAGGGGTGTCTGCCTCGGCGAACGGCTTGTGCACCTTCGCGGCCGGCTTTCCACCGGTCGGGACACGCCCCTAACGGACGTTCCGGGTGAGGCGGATCGTGTCGCGGTACCACTTGGCGCTGTCCTTGAGCGTCCGCTCCTGCGTGTCGTAGTCGACGCGGACGATGCCGAACCGCTTGTCGTAGCCGTAGGCCCACTCGAAGTTGTCCATCAGCGACCAGGCGAAGTAGCCCCGGACGTCGGCGCCCTGCGCGCGGGCGTCGGCCACGGCCGCGATGTGGTCGGCGAGGTAGGCGGTGCGGTCGGTGTCGGGGACGGAGCCGTCGGCGGCGACGCTGTCGTCGAAGGCCGCCCCGTTCTCGGTGATGACGGTCGGCAGCGCGTAGTCGCGCTGGAGCCGCACGAGCAGGTCGGTGAGTTCGCCGGGAGCGATCTCCCAGTCCATGGCGGTACGGGGCAGGTCGCGCTCCACCCCGCGGACGACGGGCAGGCCGTCGGTGCCGGTCGGTGAGCCGTCCTCGGTGACGCCGGAGAACAGGGCGCCGCGGTAGAAGTTGACGCCGAGGACGTCGAGGGGGGCGGCGATCGTCTCCAGGTCGCCGTCCCGGACCGGGAGACCGATGCCCTGCTCCGCGAGGTCCCGGACGACGTCCTCGGGGTAGCGGCCGTGGACGAGCGGGTCGAGGTAGAGGCGGGTGCCCATGCCGTCGGCCCGGCGGCACGCCTCGCGGTCGGCCTCGCTGTCGGTCTCGGGGGTGGCGGTTCCGAGGTTGAGGGTGATGCCGAGCTCCAGCGGGTTATCCCCCGCCGCCTCGCGCATCCGGCCGGCGGCGAGGCCGTGTCCGAGGAGCAGGTGGTGGACGGCGCCCATCGCGTCGCCGAGGTCGGTGCGGCCGGGGGCGTGCGCCCCGTAGGCGTAGCCGAGCATCGCCGAGCACCACGGTTCGTTCAGCGTCGTCCAGTGCTCGACCCGGTCGCCCAGGGCCTCGTGGGCGAGCATCGCGTAGTCGGCGAAACGGTACGCGGTGTCGCGGGCCGGCCAGCCGCCGGCGTCCTCCAGCTCCTGGGGCAGGTCCCAGTGGTACAGGGTGATCCAGGGGGTGACGCCCTTGTTCTGGAGCTCGTCGACCAGCCGCTTGTAGAAGTCGAGGCCCTTGGCGTTGGCGGGGCCGCGGCCGCCCGGCTGGATGCGCGGCCAGGCGAGCGAGAAGCGGTACGTGTCGACGCCGAGGCCCGCGATCAGCTCCACGTCCTGGGGCATCCGGTGGTAGTGGTCGCAGGCGACGTCGCCGTGTTCCCCGTTGTGCACGGCGCCCGGGGCCCGGCAGAAGGTGTCCCAGATGGACGGGGTCCGGCCGTCCTCGGCCGCCGCGCCCTCGATCTGGTACGAGGAGGTGGCGACGCCCCAGCGGAAACCGGCGGGAAGTCCCTGGACGGCGACGGGCTGCAGGCTGCTGCGGGGCGTGGCGAGGTTCATGGTTCTCCGTAACTCCGGGTGTGGTGTGGTGTGTTCGCGGGGGATCGGCTCAGGCGGGCGGGGTGTGCAGCCAGCAGGCGACCTCGCGCTCCTGGCCGCCCTCCGGCCGGGTGAGCACGGGGACCTGGCCGGCGCACGGCTCGAAGGCCTTTCCGCAGCGCGGGTGGAAGGCGCAGCCGGTGGGCATCGCGGAGAGGTGCGGGGGCGAGCCGGGGATGCCGGTGAGTTCCCGGCGCGGACCGTGCAGTGCGGGGAAGGAGTGCAGCAGGCCGTCGCTGTAGGGGTGGTGCGGGTCCCGGTAGATCTCGGCGGCGCCCGCCTGTTCGACGATCCGGCCGCCGTACATGATCGCGATCCGGTCGGAGAACTCGATCAGCAGGGAGATGTCGTGGGTGATGAACACGACGGAGAAGGAGAGCTGCTCCCGCAGCTCGACCAGTTTGCGCAGGATCTGCCGCTGCATGACGACGTCCAGCGCGGTGGTCGGCTCGTCCATGATGACGATCTCGGGTTCCAGCGCGAGCGCCATCGCGATCATCACGCGCTGGCGCATACCGCCGGAGAGCTGGTGCGGGTAGGAGGCGAGCCGGTCGGCGGAGATGCCGACCAGGCCGAGCAGTTCCTCGGCGCGTGCCGTCCGTTCGGCCGCCCGCATCTGCGGGCGGTGGGCCACGAGGACGTCGGTGAGCTGGCTGTGGACGGTGTGCACCGGGTTGAGCGAGTTCATCGCCCCCTGGAACACGATCGACAGCTCCTGCCAGCGGAAGGCGCGCAGCTCGTCCGGGGCCAGGGCCAGGATGTCGACGGTGTCCCCGCCGGGCCGGTGGTAGTGGACGTCGCCGCCGGTGATCACGCCGGGCGGGGAGAGCAGTCGGGTGACGGCGTACGCGAGCGTGGACTTGCCGGAGCCCGACTCGCCCGCGAGGCCGAGGACTTCGCCCCGGTGGAGGGTGAGGTCGATGTCCCGGAGCGCGCGGACGCCGCTCTCGCCGGTGCCGTAGTCGACGTTCAGGCCGCTGATGGTGAGGATCGGCTCGGCGGTCATGCGCTGTGCTCCTTGCTGGTCTCGCGGGCGTCACCGGGCTGCCCGGGGGCCGGCCGCGGCGCGGTGGCCGGTGGTGCGACGGGGGCGGTGGTGCGGGCCACGGGGGTGAAGCCGACCCGCATCGTGACCTCCTTGGAGGACCCGGCCGCGGTGCGCAGTCGCGGGTTCACGAACTCGTCGATGCCGAAGTTGATCAGCGAGAGCGCGGTGCCCAGCAGCGCGATGCACAGGCCGGCCGGGACGAACCACCACCAGGCGCCCTGGGCCAGGGCCTGGTTGGACTGGGCCCAGAAGAGCACGGTGCCCCAGTTCCAGTGGGAGATGTCGGCGACGCCGATGAAGGCGAGGGTGATCTCCGAGAGGATCGCGAAGATGACGGTGCCGACGAAGCCGGACGCGATGACGGCGGTGAGGTTGGGCATCACCTCGAAGAGGATGATCCGCCAGGTGGACTCGCCGGTGGCGCGGGCCGCCTCCACGTAGTCGCGGCGCCGCAGCGACAGGGTCTGGGCGCGCAGCACACGCGATCCCCAGGCCCAGGAGGTGAGGGCGATGACGGAGGCGATCAGCAGGTCCGTGGTGTCCTCGACGAAGCTCGCGATGATGATGATCAGCGGCAGTCCGGGGATGACCAGGAAGACGTTCGAGAACATCGAGAGGAGTTCGTCGGCGGCCCCGCCGAGGAATCCGGCGCTGACCCCGATGAGCACGGACAGCACCGTGGCCAGGAACCCGGCGATGAAGCCGACCATGAGCACGCCCCGGGTGCCGACCAGGATCTGGGAGAGCACGTCCTGACCGGTGTGGGTGGTGCCGAACCAGTGGTCGGCGGAGGGCGGCTGGAGGAGCTGGTCGCTCATCGCGTCGGGGTCGTACGGGGCGATCCAGGGCCCGATGACGGCGATGAGGGCGAAGAACGCGAGGATCAGCAGCCCGGTGCGGGTCTTCCCGCCGCGCAGGAAGCGGAACCTGGCCCGGCCGGCCGTGGCGGGCGCGGGGACGTCGTCCAGGACGGCGGTGTCGGTGGCGGCGACGGACATACCTGTCATGCCTCCTTGCGGGTGCGGGGGTCGAGGAGGGCGTAGGCCATGTCCGCGAGCAGGTTCGCGGCGAGCACCGAGAGCGTGATGATCAGGAAGACGCCCTGCATCAGGGGGTAGTCCTTCGCCCCGACGGCCTGGAGGAGCTGGAAGCCGATGCCCGGATAGTTGAAGACCATCTCGACGAGCAGGGTGCCGCTGACGATGAAGCCGAGGGAGAGGGCGAAGGCGGAGATGTTGGGCAGGACCGCGTTGCGCGCGGCGTAGGCGAACATCACCCGCCGCTCGGAGAGCCCCTTGGCCTGCGCCACCATGACGTAGTCCTCGGAGGAGACGGTCACCATCATGTTGCGCATGCCGAGGATCCAGCCGGCGACGGCGCTGAGCACGATCGTCACCCCGGGGAGCACCCCGTGGTAGAGGGCGCTGGAGATGAACGGCCAGTCGAAGGCCGGGACCAGGGAGCTGTCGTATCCGCCCTCGAAGGGGAAGACCGGCCACTTCACCGCGAACACCGCGATGGCGATGAGGCCGAGCCAGAAGTAGGGGACGGACGAGATGAAGGTGGTGACGGGCAGCAGCCCGTCCAGCCAGGAGCCGCGCCGCCAGCCGCTGTAGACGCCGATGCCGGTGCCGAGCAGGAAGCTGATGAGCGTGGTGATGCCGACCAGGGCCAGCGTCCAGGGCAGCGCCTGGGAGATCACCTCGCCGACCGGGGTCGGGAAGAAGGTGAAGGAGAGTCCGAGGTCGCCGTCGAGCAGGTGCGACCAGTAGTCGGTGTACTGCGACCAGAGCGACTGCTTCTCGTCGAGCCCGAACAGCGCCTTCAGGGAGGCGATCGCGGTGGTGTCGAGCTGCCCCTGGTAGCGGCTCATCAGGGCTTCGACGGGGTCGCCCGGCATCAGGCGGGGGATCAGGAAGTTGATCGTGATCGCGGCCCACGCGGTGACGGCGTAGAAGGCGACGCGCTGGAGTATGTACTTCACTTCGCCGCCTCCTTCGCGGGCGCGTCCTTCGCCTGGGCGGTGTCGTACAGCCAGCAGGCCGCCCACTGGCCGCCGGACAGCTCGAAGCGCGGTGGCAGTTCGGTGCGGCAGCGCTCCATGGCCTTGGGGCAGCGGGGGTGGAAGCGGCAGCCGGCCGGCGGGGTGATCAGGGAGGGCGGCTCGCCGCTCCCGCTCTCCTCCTGGGCCCCGGTGTCGGCCACCCGGTCCGGGTCCGGCGCGGAGGCGATCAGGAGCTGGGTGTAGGGGTGCGCGGGGTGCTGGGTGACGCTCTCGCTGTCCCCGCCCTCGACGATCCGGCCGGCGTACATCACCAGGGTGGTGTCGGCGAAGTAGCGGGCGGAGGCGATGTCGTGGGTGATGTAGAGGATCGC
>NZ_KL585418.1:115838-118018 GCF_000721935.1 Streptomyces sp. NRRL WC-3549 | reverse complement strand
GCCGCAGGCGCTCCTTGAGGTCGCGCAGCAGGTTCAGGACGCCGAGCCGGATCGACACGTCGAGCATCGAGACCGGTTCGTCGGCGAGCAGGACCTGCGGGTCGGCGCCGAGCGCGCGCGCGATGGCCACACGCTGGCGCTGCCCGCCGGACAGTTCGTGCGGGAACTTGTCCAGGTACTGGTGAGGAGGGGTCAGCTGGACACGTTCCAGCAGGGCCGCCAGGTTCTCCTCCAGCTCCGCGTCCCCGCTGCCCGCCCGGCCGTGGATCTTCAGGGCGCGGGTCAGGTGGTAGCGCACGGTGTGCACCGGGTTGAGCGAGGCGAAGGGGTCCTGGAAGATCAGCTGGACCTGTTTGACGTACGTACGGAAGGACCGGCCACGCCCGGCCTTCACCGCCGTCCCGCCCAGGCGGATCTCGCCCGCGGTGAGGGGGTGGAGCTGGGCGAGCAGCCGCGCGACGGTGGACTTGCCCGAGCCGGACTCCCCCACCAGGGCCGTGACGGTGCCGCGCCGCAGTTCCAGCGAGACGTCGTCCACGGCGTGGACGGTGCGGCGGCGCCGGGCGAGCAGGTCCTGCCCGGTGCGCCGTACGGGGAAGTGCTTGGTGACGGCGCGCGCTTCGAGCACCACGTCGGTGTCGGTGCGCGCGTCCGGCTTCTGTTCGGTGGTCATGGCCGGTTCTTCCCCGTGCTTACTTGGCGGGCTTGAGGTTCAGCACGACTTCCAGCGCGTCGGGCTGGGTGTGCTGCGGGGCTGCGTAGGGGTCGTCCTCGGTCGGCCAGCCCACCCAGTTCTTCGTGGAGTACTCGGCGCCGATGGGGGCGGCGGCCGTCGGGATGAGCGGCGCCTGCTCGACCATGATCTTCTGGAGGACGTTCATGGCCTTGGTGCGGGTGGCGTCGTCCGAGGCGTTGGCGTACTCCTTGAGCGCGGCGGTGGCCTCGGGGCTCTTGAAGCGGCCGAAGTTGCCGAGCTGGGAGCTCTTGCCGATGGGCTGGAGGATCGCCCCGTCCATGATGTTCTGGTACATGTCGTACGGTGTGGCGCCGCTGTTGGTCCAGTGCAGGGTGGCGTCGAAGTTGCCGCTGGCGACGTCGTTGCCCCAGGCCTCGGCGGTCTGCGTCTTGACCTTGGCCTCGATGCCGAGCTGCTTGATGTTGTCCTTGATGATGGACAGCCCGGTGATGTAGTCGTTCCAGCCGGCCGGGTCGGTGAAGGTCAGCGTCACCGGCTTGCCGTCCGGGTCCTTCAGGACACCGCCGGCGAGGGTGAACCCGGCGTCCGCGAGGAGCTTCTTGGCACCCGCCACGTCGGGCTCGGTGGTGGCGTCCTTGTACTCCGGGGCGATGAAGGACTCACCGGCGGGCAGCGGGATGCCGGTCGGGTTGGTGATCTCCGGGTAGAGCGTCGCCTCCGCCTGGACGTGGATGGCGTTGCGGTCGACGACCATGGCCATCGCCTTGCGCAGGGCCGGGTTGTCGAACGGCTTGCGGGCGGTGTTGAACCACAGGCCGTGGATGCCGAGGCCGGAGGGGAACCAGAGCTTGTGGTTCTCGGGGTCCTTGGCGACGTACAGCTGCTTGTAGTCCGGCATGAAGACGAAGGACCACTCGACCTTGCCGTTGGCCAGGGCCGTGGTCGCCGCGCTGTTGTCGTTGTAGGCGGTGTAGCGCAGCTCCTTGACCTTGGTCTCGCCCTTCCAGTAGGTGGGCGTGGCGGTCAGGGTGGTCGTCTGCGGGGTGAAGGTCTTCAGCTTGTACGGGCCGGAACCGACCGGGGTGCGGTTGGGCCAGGTCTCCGGGTTCTCGACCTTCTCCCAGATGTGCTTGGGCACGACGAAGGTGGTGATGATCTTGTTCTGGTTGACGAACTGGGACTCCTTGAAGGTCAGGACGACCTTCTCGCCCTCCACGGAGATCCCGTCGTAGGGGATGCCGTTGCCGTTGAGCGCCGGGTGCTTCTTGAGCAGTTCGAAGGTGAAGGCGACGTCGGCGGCGGTCAGCGGCTTGCCGTCGGCCCACTTGGCCCGGTCGTCGAGGGTGAAGGTGACCTTGGTGAAGTTGGACTCCCAGGCCCAGTCGGTCGCCAGCCACGGGTCCGCCTTGTCGCTCGGGCGGATCTGGTTGGTCATCGCCAGCGGCTCGTAGATCATGAAGCGGTAGCCGAGGGTGGCGCCCGC
>NZ_KL585418.1:115307-115685 GCF_000721935.1 Streptomyces sp. NRRL WC-3549 | reverse complement strand
GGCTCGTAGATCCTGAAGCGGTAGCCGAGGGTGGCGCCCGCCGAGGTCGCCAGGAACGGGTTGCTGTTGTTCGTCTGCGGCCCGTCCGGCTTGCCGAGGGTCAGTACGCCGGAGGCACCGGCGCCGCCCCCCTTGTTGGCGCCGGAGTTGGCGGACGAGCAACCGGCGGCGAGGGCCACCACCGCGGTGGCGACTGAGAGCGCTCTCAGGGTGTGACGACGGCGTACGGACATGTCGACTCCAGAAGGACTGCGGGCTGGGAAGGGCGGCGGAACGTGGAGTTCCGCAGGGGGCCGGGAAGGCTGCGGGGCCGGGGCTCCGGGGTGCACTGCGGGGCCGGGCGGCCGGTGCTCGGGGTTCGGCCTGTCTCTTATACAC
>NZ_KL585418.1:111031-115119 GCF_000721935.1 Streptomyces sp. NRRL WC-3549 | reverse complement strand
GTCGGGGGCTGGGGGCGGGCGCGGGCCGTCCGGGACGGCCGCGCCCCTCTACGGCGCCGAGCGGCGCACGACCAGTTCGGTGGGCAGCACGAGGGGCTCGTCGGGCGGGGAGCTGCCGCCGAGGCGTTCGAGCAGCAGACGGGCCGCCGCCTCGCCCATCTGACGGGTGGGCTGGTGCACGGTGGTCAGCGGCGGTTCGGTGTGTTCGGCCATCGGGATGTCGTCGAAGCCGACCACCGCGATGTCGTCGGGTACGCGGCGGCCGGCGGCTCGCAGGGCCCGCAGGACACCCGCCGCGGTGATGTCGTTGTGGGCGAAGACCGAGTCGAACTCCGCCCCCTCGGACAGCAGGCGCTCCATGGCGAGCCGGCCCGCGCCTTCGGTGAAGTCCCCGGTCACCACCAGGTCGGTGGGCAGGACCGAACGGAAACCCGCGAGGCGGTCGTGTACGCAGCCGAAGTGCTCGGGTCCGGTGACGACGACGGGCCTGGTGCGCCCGCCGGCCCGCAGATGACGGGCGGCCGACGCGCCTCCTTCGTGGTTGGTGGTCACGACGGAGGTGAATTCGGGGTGCCGGCCCCGGTCGTCGATGAGCACGATCGGCAGGCCGGAGCGGTGCAGTGCGGTGAGGCGGTCGAGGGTGTTCTCCGGCTCGACGACGACGAGCCCGTCGAAGGCGCGTGCCGTCACCTGGCTGGTGAAGCGTTCCACCGACTCGGCGCCGCGGTTGCAGGTGAACAGCAGCAGCCCGTAGTCGGCGGCCTCGACGGTGTCGACGACGCCCTGGAGCACTTCGCCCATCCAGGGCCAGGTGAGCGAGGGCACCAGCATCCCGACCGTGCGGCTGCTGCCGCGGGCCAGACCCACGGCTCCCGAGCTGGGGACGTAACCGAGCTGTGCGATCACTTCACGAACGCGGGCGGCGGTCGAACCGTCCACTTCACCCTTGAGGTTGATGACGCGGGACACGGTCGTCTTGCTGACGCCGGCCTCACGGGCGACATCGGCGATGGTGACACGCATCGGGCCTCCGGGGACAAGGCTGGGCAGGGCAGAGCGCACGGGCGGCCGGGACGTCCCGGCACCGGTTCCGCAACCGGTACCGGAACCGGTACCGGCGTTGCCGCTGGAGTTAACCGCCCTGGATCAGAAGCGTCAATACTTCGCGCCGAGATTGGTCCGGACCGACCCGCGCGGCGTGTCCTGACGAGGCCCGCCTTCATTTCCTGAACGAACCGGCCCGTGCGTGAGCGGGTGACAGCGGTGCGGTCCCGGCTCGTTCGACGGCGCTTCCCCCGCGCCGCTGCCGGGAAGGGCAGCAGCCCCGTGACGCGTCCGGCGGAACGGTGACAGTCCTCGTCGCGGCGGCGTTCGGCGCCGGGGGTCCGGCCGGCCGCCGCGTGGCTGATGAGGAGCAGCGGGGCACCCAGGCCACCGGCGACGAGACGACGAAGAAGCCGCTCTCCTCCACGGAGGGAACGGGGCTCTCGTTCGCACGCCATCCGATGGGCGGCTCGGACCTGGCGCGGTCCGGCTGCACCTACGACGGCCTGCCGGCCGCGCATTCCGGCCCCGGTCTCAACGAAGTTCTCGATCGCACACGATCCGCAGGACGTCCTGCCGCTCACCCAGCAGGCCAAGCAGCTCCACCCCGCCCCCTCCACCGTCGCCTCCCCGTGGACCGCCCCGGCCTGGACGAGGACAGCGGCCGGCTGACGGCGGCCGATTCGACGGCGGCCGGCTGATCTCGGCCGACTCGACGGCCGAGAACCACGGCACCTACGCGGACATCCGCGTGAAGCACCTCCAGGCGCGGCCGTACACGCCCCCCGGGCTCCGGCGGGATCGCCCGGCACGGAACGGCCAACCAGCGCTGGACGGTCGGCGGCGACGGCTCGGTCACCGTGCCGGGCGCCCCTCCTGGACGCCCCCGGGCTCGACGGCCGCCGACGCGAAGGGCCGGCTGTACATCTGCAACGGTCCGGGAGCGCAGCGCTGGACGTACGACGCCGTCACCGGGGACATGGTCGACACGGCGGCGGCCACGGTGCCTGGCCCTCGTGGGCCGCCCCTCGACGAACGGCGTCCGTCTCCGATCCGGACGTGCACCGGAGCCGCCGACCAGGAGTGGCGGCTCCGGTAGTGGTCCCGGCCGTCAGTCGGTGGGCTCGACGCCCGCCCGCAGCAGGCCGTAGGTGTACGCGTCCTCCAGGGCCTGCCAGGACGCGGCGATGACGTTCTCGGCCACGCCGACGGTCGACCATTCGCCGGATCCGTCGCCCGTGGTGACCAGCACCCGGGTGGTGGATTCGGTCCCGGTGCGGCCTTCCAGGATGCGGACCTTGTAGTCGATCAGCTCCAGCTTGGCCAGCTGCGGGTAGATCCGCTCCAGCCCGACGCGCAGGGCCCGGTCCAGGGCGTTGACCGGGCCGTTGCCCTCGGCGGTGGCGACGATCCGCTCTCCCTTGGCCCAGAGCTTCACGGTCGCCTCGTTGGCGTGCGTGCCGTCGGGGCGGTCCTCGACGATGGCCCGCCAGGACTCGACGCGGAAGTAGCGGCGGGGGCGGCCGTCCACCTCGGCGCGGAGCAGGAGTTCGAAGGAGGCGTCGGCGGCCTCGTAGGTGTAGCCCTTGAGTTCGCGCTCCTTGACCCGCTCGACGACGCGTCCGACGAGCGCCCGGTCGTTGCCGAGGTCGATGCCGAGCTCCTTGCCCTTGAGCTCGATCGAGGCGCGGCCCGCCATGTCGGAGACCAGCATCCGCATGGTGTTGCCGACGCGTTCGGGGTCGATGTGCTGGTACAGGTCCGGGTCGACCTTGATCGCGGAGGCGTGCAGCCCCGCCTTGTGGGCGAAGGCGGAGACCCCGACGTAGGGCTGGTGGGTGGAGGGCGTCAGGTTCACGACCTCGGCGATGGCGTGCGAGATCCGCGTCATCTCGGCGAGCGCGCCCTCGGGCAGGACGGTCTTGCCGTACTTGAGTTCCAGTGCGGCGACGACGGGGAAGAGGTTGGCGTTGCCGACGCGTTCGCCGTAGCCGTTGGCCGTGCACTGGACGTGGGTGGCGCCCGCGTCCACCGCGGCCAGGGTGTTGGCGACGGCGCATCCGGTGTCGTCCTGGGCGTGGATGCCGAGCCGGGCCCCGGTGTCGGCGAGGACCGTGGAGACGACGGCCTGGACCTGGGCGGGCAGCATCCCGCCGTTGGTGTCGCAGAGGATGACGACCTCGGCGCCGGCCTCGGACGCGGTGCGGACGACGGACTTGGCGTACTCCGGGTTCGCGCGGTAGCCGTCGAAGAAGTGCTCGCAGTCGACGAAGACGCGGCGGCCCTGCTCGCGCAGGTGGGAGACGGTGTCGCGGACCATGTCGAGGTTCTCCTCGAGGGTGGTCCGCAGAGCGAGTTCGACATGGCGGTCGTGGGACTTGGCGACCAGGGTGATCACCGGGGCGCCCGACTCCAGGAGCGCCCGCACCTGCGGGTCCTCGGCGGCCTTGCCGCCCGCGCGGCGGGTGGCGCCGAACGCGACGAGCTGGGCGTGCTCGAACTCGATCTCCTGCCGGGCCCGGGCGAAGAACTCGGTGTCGCGGGGGTTGGCGCCGGGCCAGCCGCCCTCGATGAAACCGACCCCGAAGGCATCCAGGTGCCGGGCGATGGTCAGCTTGTCCGCGACCGTCAGGTTGATGCCTTCACGCTGCGCTCCGTCGCGCAGGGTGGTGTCGAAGACGTGAAAACTGTCGTCGGGGGCCGTGGCCTTGGTGGTCATGCTGTCTGACTCCTGTCGGTGAGCGGATCCGGACGAATCGGCTCCACTTGCCCCCATCCTCTCGCGTGCCTCGTCCCGGCCGAGGTGAGGGCCGGAAAACGAAAAAACCCCTCGCGGGTGCGAGAGGTCTGCGCGCGGGTCTGGGGCACGATGGCCGTTCCGTACGTGGTCGTACGGACGGTCACTGCGGACCGGCGCGCCTGCTGCCGATAATCATGGCGGACGAGGACACGCCCGCAGTCTCGCACAAGGGTGCCCAGGATCTCCGCCCTGTCTCAGGATGCGGGCGGCCCGTACCGGGGAGCCGCGGCCGTGGGGCGGGTGG
>NZ_KL585418.1:105876-110817 GCF_000721935.1 Streptomyces sp. NRRL WC-3549 | reverse complement strand
CCCGCCCCACGGCGGGAGCCGCGCCCGGCGGGACCGGGTGTGGCTCCCGTACGGGCACGGGCCCGGTCAGCGGCCGAGGGGGTGCATCCAGCCGTGGGTGTCCTCGACGGTGCCCCGCTGGATGTCCAGCAGGCGCTCGCGCAGCTTGAGGGTGGTCTCGCCCGGGGTGCCGTCGCCCTGCGTCCACTCGCCGTCCGCGGACTTCACGGTGCCGACGGGGGTGATGACGGCGGCGGTACCGCAGGCGAAGACCTCGACGAGGGTGCCGTTCGCGGTGTCGTCGCGCCACTGGTCGATGGAGACGCGGTCCTCCTCGGAGGTGTAGCCGAGGTCCCGGGCGACGGTGAGCAGCGAGTCACGGGTGACACCGGCGAGCAGCGAGCCGGTGAGGGAGGGGGTGACGATCCGCTTGCCGCCGTCCTCCTGCTCGTACACGAAGTAGAGGTTCATCCCGCCGAGTTCCTCGACCCACTTGTGCTCGACGGCGTCGAGGTAGGCGACCTGGTCGCAGCCCTTCCGGGCGGCCTCGGCCTGGGCGAGGAGGGACGCGGCGTAGTTGCCGCCGGTCTTGGCGTCGCCCATGCCGCCGGGGACGGCGCGGACCCGGTCTTGGGAGAGCCAGATCGAGACGGGCTTCACACCGCCGGAGAAGTAGGCGCCGGCCGGGGAGGCGATGACGAGGAAGAGGTACTCGTTGGCGGGCCTCACGCCCAGGCCGACCTCGGACGCGATCATGAACGGGCGCAGGTAGAGGGACTCCTCGCCGCCGTGCGCCGGAACCCACGCCTCGTCCTGCTGGATGAGCGCGTCGCAGGCCGCGATGAACGTCTCGGCGGGCAGTTCGGGCATGGCGAGCCGTGCGGCGGAGCGCTGGAAGCGGGCGGCGTTGGCCTCGGGACGGAAGGTGGCGACGCTGCCGTCGGGCTGGCGGTAGGCCTTGAGGCCCTCGAAGATCTCCTGCCCGTAGTGCAGGGTCATGTTGGCCGGGTCGATCGACAGCGGCCCGTACGGGACGAGCTGGGCGTCGTGCCAGCCGCGGCCCTCGGTCCAGCTGATGGTCACCATGTGGTCGGTGAAGTGCCGGCCGAATCCGGGGTCGGCCAGAATCGCCTCGCGCTCCGCGTCGGACAGCGGGCTGGAGGAGGGCTTGAGCTCGATCGTGGGCGTCGTCATGAGTGCGTGTCCTTCACCGGTCTTGTGTGTGATGGACCGCGCTCGCGCCCGCTCCCGTCCGGCACAGCGCGGTACAGGTGGTAGGACGTCCGAGCTCTCCCGCAAGCCACGGCCCCGCGTTCGATTATCGCTCGCGAGGGGCCGTGCACGAAATGGTGTGTTTGCGGTGACGTGAAACGCGGTCCGTGGGTCGATGGTGGCACCCGGGGACCGCAAGGAGAAGCCGCCGGGTGCTTGGTGACCCGGCGGCTTCGAAGTGGAGGCGTCGGGTCAGCTCGCTACGCGTACCGCGAGCGCGTCGCCGATCTCGTCCGTGCTGCGGGCGGCCTTGCCCTCGCGCTCCGCGAGGTCCGCGGAGACGGCCTCCTCGATGCGGACGGCCTCGGACTCGTGGCCGAGGTGGCGCAGCAGGAGGGCGACGGAGAGGACCGTGGCGGTCGGGTCGGCCTTGCCCTGGCCCGCGATGTCGGGGGCGGTGCCGTGGACCGGCTCGAACATCGACGGGAAAGCGCCCGTCGGGTTGATGTTGCCGGAGGCGGCCAGGCCGATGCCGCCGGTCACAGCAGCGGCGAGGTCGGTGAGGATGTCGCCGAAGAGGTTGTCGGTGACGATGACGTCGAAGCGCTCGGGCTGGGTGACGAAGAAGATCGTCGCGGCGTCGACGTGCAGGTAGTCGGTGGTGACCTCGGGGTACTCGGCCGCGACCGTGTCGAAGATGTTCTTCCACAGGTGGCCCGCGTGCACGAGGACGTTGTTCTTGTGGACCAGCGTCAGCTTCTTGCGGGGGCGGGCCGCGGCCCGCGCGAAGGCGTCCCGCACGACGCGCTCGACACCGTAGGCGGTGTTCACACTGACCTCGGTGGCGACCTCGTGCTCGGTGCCCGTGCGCAGGGAGCCGCCGTTGCCCGTATAGGGGCCCTCGGTGCCCTCGCGGACGACGACGAAGTCGATCTCGGGGCGGCCGGCCAGCGGCGTCGCGGTGTTCGGGAAGAGCTTCGACGGCCGCAGGTTCACGAAGTGGTCGAAGGCGAAGCGCAGCTTCAGGAGGAGACCGCGCTCCAGCACGCCCGAGGGCACCGACGGGTCGCCGATGGCGCCGAGGAGGATGGCGTCGTGCTTCTTGAGCTCCTCCAGCTCCGCGTCCGGGAGGGTTTCGCCGGTGCGGTGCCAGCGCCGGGCGCCGAGGTCGTACTCCTTGGTCTCCAGCTTCACGTCCGACGGAAGGACGGCGCTCAGGACCTTGAGGCCCTGGGTGACGACCTCCTGGCCGATACCGTCGCCGGGGATCACTGCGAGATCGATGCTGCGAGACATGGCTGCACCCTAGCCTTCCGTCCCACCCCATGACATCCGACGTCCATCATGCGGACATGGAGTGAGGGGGGCCCGGCCCGGGCCCCGGACCGTCAGTGACCGGTGGATCCGCCGTTGTCACGGCGGTCGAGGGCCCGCTGGAGGGCGGCGGCGGCGTTCTTGCGCTCCGTCTCGGTGGGGCGGGGGGTGTGACGGACGCGGCGGACGGTGGTCTGGGCCATGACGGATCGACTCCTTGAAATCGCATGGATCGCGGGATCGGGACGTGCCCACGGTGGTGTCAGGCACGACGGGTCGGTCGAAACCGGGTGTGCGGGGGCGCCGGAAGGGGCGGGGAGCCGGGTGCCGCAGGGGTCGCCTGCTTCGGGGCACGCACTCACGACCGCCGGTCGCTGGATCACGCGAATCGTTCGGCTTCTACAACGCTAGGACAGCCGGAGCGATCTGTCTCCACAGTTAGTCGGACTTCCTACTACCTGAGACGGCGGATGGGCCGGATGGTGCTTTCCGGGGCTTTCGGGACGTGCCGGACTGCCGGACCGCGTGCGGCCGGGCTCGCGAACCGGGGTGGGGGCGGGGGCGGGACGCGATGGTCCGGGCCGGAACGGGGCGGGGCGCGACGGTCCGGGACGGAGCGGGGTGGGGCAGGGCAAGGCGTGGGGAGGCGGGCGGGGCAGGGCGTGGGGAGGCGGGGCAGGGCAAGGCGTGGCGAGGCGGGGCCGTCTCGACCGTCCCTCGCCTTGGCCCCGCCCCGGTCCCGGGCGCCGCCATCGACGCGCGGTCCGCGGCCCGCACCTTCCCGCCCCGCCCCCGCCGACGCCGTCACGCGTCGCTGAGGAGCGCCTCCAGTGCCGCACCCGTCTCCGGGTGCAGCCCGGCCAGGACCGCGCCGGCCGGTCCGGTCCGGGTCTCCTCCCACGTCCCCGCGCAGCCGAGCAGCTCCGCCACCGCGTCGCACACGGCCGGATGGGCGGCGAGGAGGGCACTGCCGCCGGTACCGCCCACCGGGCGCGGGGCCGCCGGCTCCGCCTGGTCCAGCCACGGCGGCACCCAGGCGTCGAGGGCCGCCAGTCGGCCTGGGAAGATCCGCCCGGCCTCACGGATCAGCAGCGGGGCCAGCTCCGAACCCTCCTTGCGCAGACTGATGATCAGGGTCGGCAGCCACGGAAGGAGCACCGGGTCGGGCAGTCGCCCGAAGGCCTGGGACACCGCCTCCACCACGAAGTCGGCGAGCCCCGGCACCGGTTCCAGGGCGTGTACGAAGCCGCTGAGGTACTGGGGGTAGGCGGGCACCACCAACGGATTGCCCAGCAGCTCGTCACAGGTGGCGCGCAGCTCCGCCCGGCTCCTGCGGCCCAGGTGGACCTGGGCCGCCCACAGCAGCGCCGTCTTCGCCGGGTCCCGGGGGCGGGACTGGGCGACGGCCAGTTCCAGCTGGGTGCGGTCGCAGCCGAGCGACAGGGCCAGACTCTCCATGCCGAACAGGAAGCCCAGCATCGCCGAGACGTGGCGGACGCCCGCGTCCTCGTCGGCGAAGGCGGTGGGCAGCAGGGTGCAGTAGTGCGCGTACCCGGCCTTGGTGAAGGCCTCGATCCACGGCGGTAGTACCGGCTCACCGGTGCGGTAGTACGCCAGCAGCCGCCGCACCCTGCGCAGCACCTCCGGGGCGCCGTCGACGCTGCGCTCGGCGGAGAGCACGACCAGGGCGTGGTTGCCCAGCTCGTCGGCGAGGCGACGGTTTCGCAGGTACAGCACGGCGTCCTCGACGGCCGCCAGGACGGTGGCCGTGGTGGCCTGCGGGGCGTACGCGGCGCGGCGCAGGCGCTGTTCCAGGACCTGCTCGATGCTCACGCCCTCGTAACCGAGCTCGATGAGGGCCCGCTGGTGGGTGCCCAGGGCGAGGTCCCACGACTCCTGGATGGACCGCTCCCCCAGCTTCCGCTCCCCCATGATCGCCCGGGCGGCACCCTGCGGCATGAGGTAACGCAGCATCCACAGCACGTCGGAGCAGGCTTCCAGCTCGGGCCGGGAGGCGATGTCCAGCAGGGCGCGCCGCACCCCGCGCTGCTGGAGCTTCAGGCCGAGCGGGGCCAGCCGGTCGTGCACGTCCCGGGCGAGCGGCGGAAGGGCGTCGTAGCCGACCTGCCCGACCCGGTCGCCCCCCATCATGATCTCGACGATGCGGCGGACGTCGCGCCGGCCGGGCACGGTGTCCTTCTCGATGCAGGTGACGGCCGCGTCCTGGAAGTCGTACGGCGTCGGCTTGGCCCGGTCGCGCAGGCCGGCCAGCAGGATCGACGTCTCGAACACCGCGATGGCGTCGGCGGTCGAGGCGAGGTACCCGTCGCGGCGGGCGGCCCGCACGGTCTCGACGGACCAGCCGAGCAGTTCGGCCTCGTCCAGCCGGTCCAGCACCGGAGCCTGCCGCAGGAAACCCGTCAGCCTGTCGGCGGG
>NZ_KL585418.1:101973-105673 GCF_000721935.1 Streptomyces sp. NRRL WC-3549 | reverse complement strand
GGCGGGCGGTGCGGCCGGGGCGGACACCGGGGCGGCCGCCACCGCCTTCCTCGCCTCGGCCCGTCGCGCACCGGCCTGGCCTTCCAGGACGTACGGCTTCACCCGGGTGCGCTTGAGGTTCTTCGCCCACTGCGTGGCGGCGATGGAGACCGAGCCGCCCGCGAGGCCGAACTGCGCCTCGATCGCCGCGTGGCTGGACGGGATCAGGCCGTGCAGCCACGTGGTGTCGCTGCGCGGGGTGACCTCGAAGCCGTCACCGCCCTCGACGCCGAACTCCTCGACCCGGCTGACCGCGTGGAAGGCACCGCAGACGTAGAGGCAGTCCTGCGGGTCGGTGCCGGTGGCGGCCAGGTGCTCGCGCATCCTGGTCCACATGTGGCGTTCGCGGTCCTCGTCGATCCGCACGCGGTGCGTGTCGCCGGGCGCCAGCCGGCGGAAGAGGCTGCCGATCAGCAGCATGACCTGGCGGTAGGTGTCGTGGTCGCTGTCGCCGAGCGGCAGCTCGACGTACTGGTGCCACCACTCGGACCAGTGCCGCACCTTGCCGTGGCGCAGCAGGTGCTCCTCCAGCTCGTCGAAGCGCGGTCGCAGGTCGCCGATCTCGACGCCGACCGCGTCGCCGTGCAGCGCCGCCTCCTCGTCCGCGGGCCGCGCGTCCGGACCGGACTCGGGGGCCGCTTCGTGGGCCCGCGCGTCCCACTGGAAGACGTGGTCGGACGAACGGTCGACCAGGACGAGTTCCACACCCGGGGTGTCCAGGGCGTAGGCGATGGCCTGGTACTCGGCGGAGGCCTCGGTGATCGGCGCGACCACCGACAGCGGCGCCCACTCGGCGGGGAAGCCGTCGGTCTCCGTGGCGAAGGACTGGACGGCCACCGGGAGACGGCAGTTGCGCAGCTCCGTCAGCAGCGGCGCCATGTCCTCGCACAGCTCCAGGTAGACCACCTTCGGCTGCTTCTCCCGCAGTCGCCGGGCCATCGCCACCGCCGAGGCGGGCGAGTGGTGGCAGACGGGGAAGACCTCCAGCGGCTCGGAGACCGCACGGTCGACGTCGGCGACGAGCCCGAGGAGGATCTCCTCCAGCGCGTCGGGCCCGCCGGCGAAGGCCGCGGCGGCCTCCTGCATCTGCGTACGCAGGGCGCCGAACGTGTCCGGGGACGTGCCGGGCATACCGACGGCGGTGGTGCTGGCGGCGGCGGTGCTCGCGGCGGGGGCGCTCACGAGAGCGTGGCGATCGCGTCGCGGCCGCCCTCCAGGAACTCCGGCCAGGAGCCGCCCTCCTCCTTGCTGCGCGGCTCGACCACTCCGTGCAGGTACTTGTTGAGGATGGCCAGGTCCTCCGGTTCGCGCCGGGCCAGCGAGCCGACGAGCGAGGAGGCCAGACTGCGGGCGGTCAGGCCCTGGGCGCCGAAGAAGTTGCTGTGCAGGATCGCGTCCTCCAGCACCCCGATCTGCTCCGCGGTGGACAGCGCGGACTCCAGCTTCTCGTCGTCGCTGCCGGCCGCGGCGGCGGAGGCGCGCAGGTCGGCGAAGCTCCGCAGCAGGACGTCGAGCAGCGTCGGCGGCACGTCGAGGTCGATGCTGTGGCGGCGCAGCAGCTCCTCGGTGCGGAAGCGGACGATCTCCGCCTCGCTCTTCCTGTCGGTCATCACCGGGATGCGGACGAAGTTGAAGCGGCGTTTGAGGGCCGATGACAGGTCGTTGACGCCCCGGTCACGGCTGTTGGCGGTGGCGATGACGGAGAACCCGGGCTTGGCGAAGACGATGTTGTCGCTGTCCAGCTCGGGCACCGAGATGTACTTCTCGGAGAGGATCGAGATCAGCGCGTCCTGGACGTCGCTGGTGGAACGGGTCAGCTCCTCGAAGCGGCCGATGGCACCCGTCTCCATGGCCGTCATGATCGGCGAGGGGATCATCGACTCCCGCGACTGGCCCTTGGCGATGACCATGGACACGTTCCACGAGTACTTGATGTGGTCCTCGGTGGTGCCGGCCGTGCCCTGCACCACCAGGGTGGAGTTGCGGCAGATCGCGGTGGAGAGCAGTTCGGCGAGCCAGCTCTTGCCGGTGCCGGGGTCACCGATGAGGAGGAGGCCGCGGTCGGAGGCGAGGGTGACGATGGAGCGCTCGACGAAGCTTCGGTCGCCGAACCACTTCTGGGATATCTCCCGGTCCAGGCCGTCGGCCCGCTCGGAGCCGAGGACGAACAGGCGGACCATCTTCGGGGACAGGCGCCAGGAGAAGGGCTTGGGGTTGTCGTCGATCGACTCCAGCCAGTCCAGCTCCTCGGCGTACTTGATCTCGGCGGGGGCGCGCAGCAGGTCGGACATGTGAGGCCTTCCGGGTATCAGGTGAGGAAGTTCTTGAGCTCGTGGACGAGCTTGCGTATGTGGCCGGAGAGGACCGGGGTGCCCTGGTCCTTGAACCGCTCGCGGAACCACGGGTTGACGTCACCGCGCCCCGAGCTGGTCACCGAGCCGACCGGGATGAACTTGGCGCCCGATCGGTGGGTGGCGGCCATGCTCTCGAAGAGCTGCTCGCCCCGCCATTCGTAGAAGTCGGAGATCCACACCACGACGGTGTTGCGGGGCTCGGCGATCTTCGGCTGGGCCAGGGCCATGGCGACCGTGCCGTCGGTGCCGCCGCCGAGGTCGGTGCGCAGCAGCGTCTCGAAGGGGTCGTGCGCCCAGGGCGTGAGATCGAGGGCCTGCGTGTCGTACGCGATCAGGTGGACGTCGACCTTGGGCAGCCCGGCGAAGACGGACGCCAGGATGGTGCAGTTGACCATGGAGTCCACCATCGAGCCCGACTGGTCCACGACGACGATCAGCCGCTGCGGAGTGGTCTTGCGCGCGGTGTGCCGGTAGTAGAGGCGGTCGACGTACAGCCGCTCCTCCTCCGGGCTCCAGTTGGTGAGGTTCTTCCAGATCGTGCGGTCGACGTCGAGGTTGCGGTACACCCGTTTGGGCGGGACGGAACGGTCCAGGGCACCGACCGTGGCCTTCTCCACCTGGGTGCGCAGCACTTCGGCGACCTCGTCGACGAACCGCCGGATGAGTGCCTTGGCGTTGGTCAGGGCCACGCCGGAGAGGTTGTTCTTGTCCCGCAGCAGCTGCTCGATCAGCGACATGCTCGGAGTGAGCTGTGCGGCCAGCTGCGGGTCGGCCAGCACCTCCCGCAGATGCATCCGTCTGACCAGATCGGCTTCCAGCGCACCGAGTTCGGGGCCGATCGCCGGGATCAGCCGGCTGAGGTCGGGCGTGGTGCCGTTGCCACCGGTGCCGGTCGGGCTGACGCCCGGTCCGCCGGGACGTCGGCCCGTCCCTCCGGCCGCCCGGCCGCCGCGCAGCTCCCCTGGTGCGCAGCCCAGGGCACGCTCCAGCCGGCCGGCGTCGGACTGCCAGCGGGCCAGCTGCCCGGCGGTGACCGTGCCGGGGGCGGGGGCGAAGACGTTGAGCAGCACCTTCGAGACGAGTGCCGCGCGCCGCACCTCGGCCGCCCGGTCCCGCTCGCCGTCGGTCCCGTCCGGCGTCCCGGGTGTCATCAGGCCGTCGAACTCGGCGGCCAGCTCCGGGTGGCGCTGCACGACGGAGTCGACGGAGGCCTGCGGGTCCAGCAGGGCGCCCGGCAGCCCGATGTCCTCGACGACGGCCACACTCGCCGATTCCAGGGCGGGCTGCTCCTCGGGGTCGAAGAGGCG
>NZ_KL585418.1:100794-101781 GCF_000721935.1 Streptomyces sp. NRRL WC-3549 | reverse complement strand
CTCAGAGATGTGTATAAGAGACAGACGTCGGAGTCCGGCGCTTCGGGCGCCGAGGCGGGGGCACCGGACGCCGGGTCCGGGGCTCCGGCCGTCAGACCCGGGGCGGTCGCGCCCCCTGAGGACGGACCGGCCGTGGTCCCGGCTGTGGTGCCGGACGTGGTGCCGGACGTGGTGCCGGACGTGGTGCCGGACGTGGTGTCGGCCGTGGTGTCGGCCGTGGGATCCGTCATTTCCGCAGCAGCCTTCCCGCGCGCTCCCGCAGCACCGCCACGGCGTCGGTGGCGGCCTTCTCCGCCTTGGCCCCCGCCTTGTCGGTGGTGCCCGCCGCCCAGGCCCCGGCGTGCAGCGCGACCGTCTTCCTGCGCACCGTCCGTTCGACGGCCAGGGGCTGGACGAAGAACGTGCCCGCGTCCCAGCGGAGCAGTCCGAGGCACGCGCCGGACGCGGCGACCGCCTCGGGGGTGAGGGGCCCGGCGACCGGGATCCGGCCGGTGTCGACGGGCAGCGGATGCCCGGCGACGGTGAACACCGGCTGCCCGTCCTCGGCCGTGCCGGTCTCGTAGTCCTCCAGGAAGACCGGTACCGCCATCCGCGCCGGATGCCGGTCCAGGGGGGCCGTCACGGGGTCGACGGCGGCGGGCAGGACGGCGCGGGCCGTGGTGAACGGGTCGGCGACGTCGCCGGCCCGGGCGTACGCGTCGTCCCAGAGCAGGTCCCCCTCCGCCGTGAGCGGCATCCCGGACAGCTCGGCCGAGCGTCCTTCGCCGACGGCCGCCAGGAGCGACATGCGGGGCCGGAGCAGCTGCCAGGGGCCCGCCCCGACGACACTGTCCGGCTTCGGCGCCGACACGCTCGCCCGCACCAGGCGCGGCGCCGATCCGTCCGCGGGCTCGAACACCGCGTGGACCTGGGCCTGTACGGCCGTCGGGTGCTCGTGCAGGTCGACGCCCAGGGGCAGCAGACGGCCGGTGGCCGTACCGCCCGCGG
>NZ_KL585418.1:94686-100544 GCF_000721935.1 Streptomyces sp. NRRL WC-3549 | reverse complement strand
GCGGGCCGGTACCCGGTCCAGGGCGGCGCCCGGGCAGGACGCGGCGAGTTCGGCGGTGAGGCCGTCCAGCAGCACGGCCGGCCGGCGCAACGCCTCGTCCGCGAGCATCGCGGAGACGATCGGGGCCGAACCGGAGAGCGTCTCGTGGTCGATGCCCCGCCAGCCGGCCCGTGCCAGGTCCGACAGCCAGGCGCGGGCGCCGAGCAGGAGGTTGACCGGGGCCGGCCGCTCGCCGGACACCGGGGCGGCCTCCTCGGCGCGGGGCCGCCCGACCGCCTCCGCGGCACGGGCCGACAGCGCGTCGTGGACGGAGCCGAGCAGGGCGGTGCGGGCCGCGGCCAGGGCGACGATGTGGTCCTCGCCCGCCGTGCCGGCCGCTGCCTTCGCCGCGGCCTCGGCGCTGCCCGCGACGGCGTCGGCCAGCGCGGCCAGCGCCGCGGCACGGTCGGGGCGGGGGCGCAGCAGCCCCTCGGTCAGGGCGTCGTCGAAACCGTCCACGGCGGCCAGGGCCTCGTCGAGGCCGGCGATCTCCTCCGCGAGCAGACCAGCGCGCATCACGCCGCCGCCCGGGCCGGCGGGAACCACTGCATTTCGGGCAACGGTGTGGTGACGGGCTCCAGTTCGAGGTAGGCCAGGTGCCGCAGGAACCGGCTGAAGACCGAGGCGGCGGGCTTCGCCCCGTCCGGTGCGGGCCGGTCGGCGGTCATCTCCGCGATGAGTTCCTGCGCGGTGGGTTC
Source organism: Streptomyces sp. NRRL WC-3549 (assembly GCF_000721935.1). Taxonomy (GTDB): domain Bacteria; phylum Actinomycetota; class Actinomycetes; order Streptomycetales; family Streptomycetaceae; genus Streptomyces. The sequence goes on along the minus strand of NZ_KL585418.1, from coordinate 99,807 downwards.
GCCGTCCGCGGTCTCGACCTTCAGGGTGCGGGCCACGCGCCCCGCGCCGTACTGGAGGACCGCCTCGGTGACCAGGGCCCGTATGTGGTTGCAGAACGAGCCCCGGGCCCCGCCGCAGGGCCGGTTGTTGTTGGTGCTGCACGCGTAGGCGAACGTGCCGGCCGCGACCGAGGAGACGTAGACCCGCTCGATGTCGGAGCCGCTGGACACCACGCCCTGCAGGCGTCCGTCGGCCAGCTCGACGAACGGGACCTTGGCCAGTTTGCGCGGTCGTGACGGTGGCACCATCCGTGCCGTGCTCGACCTCTCCCGATCTGACAACGCGCCATCTCCAATGCAGCGTAAGGGGGTTCCACGCCGGACCGGCGGGACACCAATGAACCTAGCCCCCGCCACTGACAACGGCTCCGACCTGCGGACCTACCCCCGGCGCGGTCAGAGCGGCACGGTGAGCCGGTCCTGGATGTGGGCACGCAGGACGCCCGCCATGTCCGTCGCACCGTCACTGAGGAGCCACTGCACCTGGAGCCCGTCCATCAGGGCGATCAACTGCGCTCCGGCGAGGGCGGGGTCCACGCCCTCGCGCAGCCCGCCCTCCTCCCGCGCCTGTACGTAGGCGAGTTCCGCACCGGAGACCGAGTGGGCGTAACGCCGTACGAAGTAGGCGTGGGCGGGGTGGTCCGCCGCGGTCGCCTCGGCCGAGACCACGGTGAACAGTTCGACGATGCCCCGGCGGGTGGCGTTGAGCGCGGCCAGTTCGGCGAATCTGCGCAGCCTCCGCACACCGGTGGTGTCCCCCAGGTCGAGCCAGGCGCCGTCCACCTCGTCACGGTGTTCGAGCACCGCGAGCAGCAGGGACTCCTTGGTCGGGAAGTGGTGCAGGAGACCGGGGTGCGAGATGCCGCAGCGGGTCGCGAGCACCCGGAGCGAGGCCCCCCGGTATCCGGCCTCTCCGAACAGGGCCATGGCCTGGTCGAGGATCTCGCCCCGCTTGGCGCGGCCCTTCGCGTATCCCCGCTTCGCCTCGGCGGCCACGGTCCCTCCCGGTCCGGTCGTACCGGCTGCTGTCACCGGTCACGTTCGCACATCCAGAGATACTTACCAAGCGGTCGGTATTCGCTCTATGGTGAAAGCCGAACCGTGTCGCGAAAGGACCCGTCGTGTCCCCCTCCACGCCCCTGCCCTACCTGGACCCCGCGCGGCCCGTCGCCGACCGGGTCGAGGACCTCCTCGGCCGGATGACGCTCGCCGAGAAGACCGGCCAGATGCTCCAGCTGAACGCGAAGGACGGGGTGCGCCACCTCGTCGAGGAACTGCACGTGGGCTCGATCCTGCACGCCTCGCCCGTCCACGTCCGCGAGGCGGCGGCCGCCACGGCGCGCACACGGCTGCGCATCCCGCTGCTCGTCGCGGAGGACTGCATCCACGGGCACTCCTTCTGGGAGGGCGCCACGATCTATCCCACGCAGCTGGGCCTCGCGGCGAGCTGGGACCCGGAACTGGCGGAGCGCGTCGCCAGGGCGACGGCCGTCGAGGTCGCGTCGACCGGCGTCCACTGGACGTTCTCACCGGTCCTGTGCATCACCCGTGACCTGCGCTGGGGCCGGGTCAGCGAGACGTTCGGCGAGGACCCCTTCCTCATCGGCGAGCTGGCCTCCGCGATGGTGCGCGGCTACCAGGGGGAGGGCCTGTCCGATCCGACGGCGATCCTGGCGTGCGCCAAGCACTTCGCGGGCTACTCCGAGACCCAGGGCGGCCGGGACGCCAGCGAGGCCGACCTCTCGCGGCGCAAGCTGCGCTCGTGGTTCCTGCCGCCGTTCGAGCGGGTGGCCCGGGAGGGCTGCCGCACCTTCATGCTGGGCTACCAGTCGATGGACGGGGTGCCGGTCACGGTCAACGACTGGCTGCTCAACGAGGTGCTGCGCGGCGAGTGGGGCTACACCGGCACCCTCGTGACCGACTGGGACAACGTGGGCCGCATGGTGTGGGAGCAGAAGATCTACGCCGACCACACCCAGGCCGCCGCCGCGGCCGTCCGCGCGGGCAACGACATGGTGATGACCACCCCGCAGTTCTTCGAGGGCGCCCAGAACGCGGTGGCCGAGGGCCTGCTGGACGAGGCGGGGATCGACGCGGCGGTGCGCCGCGTCCTGACCCTCAAGTTCGAGCTGGGCCTCTTCGAGGACCCCCGCCACCCCGACCCCGACCGGCAGGCCGCGGTCATCGGCAGTGCCGCGCACACGGCGCTGAACCTGGAGGCCGCCCGCCGCTCGCTCGTCCTGCTCACCAACGACGGCACCCTGCCGCTCGCCGGCGGCCTGACGGCCGGCCCGGACGGCCGTGCCCTCGCGGCCCCGGACGCGGCCCCCCGTACGGTCGCCGTGATCGGCCCCAACGCCGACGACGCGCAGACCCAGCTCGGCGACTGGGCCGGGTCCTCGGGCCAGGCGGACTGGCTGCCGGACGGCCAGCCGCGCCCCATGATCCGCACCGTGCTGGACGGCCTGCGCGCGCACGCGCCCGAGGACTGGACCGTCTCGTACGCGCGGGGTGCCGAGATCCTCACCGTGGGCCCCGACCCGGAGGGGGCGTACTTCCCCGACGGGCAGCCCCGCCCCCACGTGGTGGTCCCCGCCGAACCGTCGCGGGCCCTGATCGACGAGGCGGTCGCCGCCGCCGAGGGCGCCGACCACGTGGTCGCCGTGGTGGGCGACCGCATCGAGCTGATCGGCGAGGGCCGCTCCACCGCCACGCTCGAACTCGTCGGCGACCAGGTCGCGTTGCTGGACGCGCTCGCCGCGACCGGCACCCCGATGGTGGTGGTGGTCATCAGCTCCAAGCCGCTGGTCCTGCCGCCGTCCGCGCTCGGCGCCGCGGCGATCGTGTACGCCGCCAACCCGGGTATGCAGGGCGGCCGGGCCGTGGCCGAACTGCTCCTCGGCCTCGTGGAGCCTTCGGGCCGGCTCCCCGTCTCCTTCGCCCGGCACGCCGGTCAGCAGCCGACGTACTACAACCAGATCCGGGGCCAGCACGGCAGCCGGTACGCCGACCTCAGCCAGCGTCCGGCGTTCGCCTTCGGCGAGGGGCTGAGCTACACCACGGTGGCGTACACCGGGCTGGAGGTGCTGACGGAGAACGTCCAGGCGGCCGACGTCCTGCGGGCGCGCGTCACCGTCACCAACACCGGCTCCCGGCCCGCCCTGGAGACCGTCCAGCTGTACGTCAGCGACCTGGTGACCTCCGTGACCTGGGCGGAGAAGGAGCTGAAGGCCTACCGGCAGGTGGAGGTCGCCCCGGGCGAGGCGCGCGAGGTCCTGCTGGAGCTGCCCGTCGCGGACTGCGCCCTCGTGGACGCCCGGGGCCGCCGGGTCGTCGAACCGGGCGACTTCGAGCTGCTGGTCGGTCCGTCCTCCCGCGACGAGGTGCTGCTGCGGGCGCCGTTCACCGTGAAGGGCTGACCGGCACCCGGGCGCGTACGGCCCGACCGGGGCGTACGCCCGTCGGGGACCCGCCCCGCCGCCGCACGCGGAACGCATGGAACCGCCTCCCGGCGGGCACTGGCCGGCCGGGAGGCGGAGCAGGGGGCCGGGGCACCGCGCACGCGGTGCCCCGGGAGGGCGTCAGCCCTGGTGCGGGTAGGTGTAGTCGGTCGGCGGGACCAGCGTCTCCTTGATGGCGCGGGTCAGCGTCCAGCGCTGGAGGTTCTGCGGGGCGCCCGCCTTGTCGTTGGTGCCGGAGCCGCGGCCGCCGCCGAAGGGCTGCTGGCCGACGACGGCACCGGTCGACTTGTCGTTGATGTAGAAGTTGCCCGCCGCGTAGCGGAGCTTGTCCATCGTGTACGCCGCCGCCGCACGGTCGTTCGCGATGACCGAACCGGTCAGCGCGTAGTCCGTGACCGACTCCATCTGCTCCAGCATCTCGTCGTACTTCTCGTCCTCGTAGACGTGCACGGCGAGGATCGGGCCGAAGTACTCGGTGGTGAAGATCTCGTTGGCCGGGTCGTCGCACACGACGACGGTCGGGCGCACGAAGTAGCCCACGGAGTCGTCGTACGTACCGCCCGCGACGATCGTGCAGGACGGGTCGCTCTTGGCCCGGTCGATCGCGGCCTTGTTCTTGGCGAACGAACGGGCGTCGATGACGGCGCCGATGAAGTGCGACAGGTCGGTGACGTCACCCATGGTGATGGAGTCGACCTCGGCCGCGAACTCCTCCTTGAACCCGGAGTTCCAGAGGGAGGCCGGGATGTACGCACGGGAGGAGGCCGAGCACTTCTGGCCCTGGTACTCGAAGGAGCCCCGGGTCAGCGCGGTCTTCAGGATCGCGCGGTCGGCGCTCGGGTGGGCGACGACGAAGTCCTTGCCGCCGGTCTCGCCGACCAGACGCGGGTAGGTGCGGTACTTCTCGATGTTGTTCCCGACCGTCTTCCACAGGTGCTGGAAGGTGGGCGTGGAGCCGGTGAAGTGGATCCCGGCCAGGTCGCGGTGGTTCAGCGCGACCTCGGAGACGGCGAGGCCGTCACCGGTGACCAGGTTGATGACGCCCTTGGGCAGACCGGCCTCCTCCAGGAGGCTCATCAGCAGCACGGCGGCGTGGGTCTGCGTCGGGGACGGCTTCCACACCACGACGTTGCCCATGAGGGCCGGGGCGGTCGGCAGGTTGGCCGCGATCGCCGAGAAGTTGAACGGCGTGATCGCGTAGACGAAGCCCTCCAGCGGCCGGTGGTCCATGCGGTTCCACACGCCCGGGGAGTTGGCCGGGGGCTGCTCGGCGAGGATCTGGCGCGCGTAGTGCACGTTGAAGCGCCAGAAGTCGACGAGCTCGCAGGGGCAGTCGATCTCGGCCTGCTGGGCGGTTTTCGACTGGCCGAGCATGGTGGAGGCGGCCAGCGTCTCGCGCCAGGGGCCGGACAGCAGCTCGGCGGCGCGCAGGATGATCGCGGCGCGGTCGTCGAAGGACATCGCGCGCCAGGCCGGGGCGGCGGCGAGGGCCGCGTCGATCGCGTCCTGGGCGTCGGCCTCGGTGGCGTTGGCGTACGTGCCGAGGACGGACTTGTGGTTGTGCGGCTGCACCACGTCGAAGCGCTCGCCGCCGCCCATCCGCTTCTCACCGCCGATGGTC
>NZ_KL585418.1:92469-94484 GCF_000721935.1 Streptomyces sp. NRRL WC-3549 | reverse complement strand
CCCGCCGATGGTCATCGGCAGGTCGACCGGGTTCTCGGCGAGCTCCTTGAGCTTCGCCTCCAGACGGGCTCGCTCCGGGGTGCCGGGGGCGTAGGTGTGAACCGGCTCGTTGACCGGTGCGGGGACCTGGGTCACAGCGTCCATGAGTGACATGCCTCCTTTGTTGGGGTGGGTCGTACGGCCGGGGGGTGCCCTCGGCCGTCAGCCCTTGGTGACGACGGAGCGGGCGAAGAACAGCAGGTTGGCCGGCTTCTCCGCCAGGCGGCGCATGAAGTATCCGTACCAGTCGGTGCCGTACGCCGTGTAGACGCGCATCCGGTGGCCCTCGGCCGCGAGCCGGAGCTGCTCGTCGCTCCGGATGCCGTACAGCATCTGGAACTCGTACTCGTCCAGTTTGCGCCCGGCCTGGCGGGCGAGCTCCTGTCCGATCGCGATGAGCCGCGGGTCGTGGGAGCCGATCATCGGGTATCCCTGGCCGTGCATCAGCGTCTTCAGGATACGGACGTACGCCTTGTCGATCTCCGCCTTGTCCTGGTACGCGACGGAGGCCGGCTCCTTGTAGGCGCCCTTGACCAGGCGGACCCGGCTGCCGGCCGCGGCGAGGCGGCGGGCGTCCTCCTCGGTGCGGAACAGGTAGGACTGGATGACGCAACCGGTCTGCGGGAAGTCCTTCCGCAGCTCCTCGTGGATGGCGAACATCGAGTCGAGGGTGGTGTGGTCCTCGGCGTCCAGGGTGACCGTGGTGCCGATCGCGGCGGCGGCCTCGACGACGGGGCGGACGTTGGCGAGGGCCAGCTCGTGGCCGTCCTGGAGCGACTGCCCGAACATCGACAGCTTGACCGACATCTCCGCGCCGGTGCCCAGGCCCAGGTCGGCGAGGTGGCCGATCAGCTCCAGGTAGGCGTCACGCGCGCCGGCGGCCTGCTCGGGGGTGGTGATGTCCTCACCCACGACGTCGAGGGTGACCTCCAGGCCCTTGTCCGCCGAGTTCCGGACGATCTCGACGACCTGGTCGACCGTCTCACCGGCGATGAACCGGTCGACGACCTGCTTGGTGCCCGGCGCGGCCGAGACGAAACGACGCATCTTGTCGCTGCGGGACGCGGCGAGAATCACGGGACCCAGCACGGGGCACCTCCACGGATGAACGGACGGGGCCGAACCAGGACGAACAGATACGGACCGGGACGGCACGGAGAACCACCGTGAAATCTAGGGAAGCTTCCCCCGCCATGCCATCGACACCTGTCACGCATCTGTGGCCACCGACTCAGACAGATGTCTGAAGAGTGCGAGAATGGCTGCATGAAGGGCGATTACCAGGAGCTGGTCGACGAGATCTCGGCGCTGCTCGGCGCCCCGGCGACCCTGGAGAACCGCGATTTCGGCCTGGTCGCCTTCGGGGCCCACGACAGCGACGACGACACGGCCATGGACCCCGTCCGGACGCGCTCGATCCTGACCCGGCGCTCCACCCCGGCCGTCCGGGCCTGGTTCGAGGCCTTCGGCATCACCCGTGCGACCGGCCCGCTCCGCATCCCGGCGGCCCCGGAGGCCGGGGTCCACCGGGACCGCATCTGCCTTCCCGTACGCCATCGGGGGGTCGTCCTGGGCTACGTGTGGCTGCTCGACGCGGAACCGGGACCGACGGACGGGCAGCTGGCGGCGGCCATGGACGTGGCCGCCCGGATCGGGGTGCTCCTCTTCGCCGAGGCGCGGGCGGGCGCGGACCTGACCCGCGAGTTCGCCGCGGTGCTCACGACCGGGCCCGGTCGGCAGCACCAGGCGGCGGTGACCGCCCTGGGCGAGGCGCTCGGCCCGGACGCGGAGGGGCTGCACACCGTGGTGTGCGTGACCCCGTGGCAGGACGGCCCACCGTCGGTGCGCACGGTGCCGTCGGCGGCGGCCCTCGCCGCGGTCGGGGAGGCCGGCTCCCCGTCCCTGGCGGTGCTGGTACGGCTCCGCTCCCCGGACGTCCCGGACCCGGCGACGACCGCCGCGGACCGGCTGCGGAC
>NZ_KL585418.1:85131-92278 GCF_000721935.1 Streptomyces sp. NRRL WC-3549 | reverse complement strand
CGGACCGGCTGCGGACGACGGCCGGGCCCGGCGCCACCGCGGGGATCGCCACCGCCCGGCGGGGCCTGGCGGAGCTGGCCGCCTCCTGGCACGAGGCCCGGTCCGCCGCGCGCGCGGCCCACGCGGAGCCGCGCTTCGGGCCGGTCGCCGCCTGGTCGTCCATCGGACCGTACCGGCTGCTCACCGCGCTGCCCCGGACGCCGGACCCCGTCGCCCGCACCCTGCTGGACGGCTCGCACAAGGAGCTGGCCCGCACCGCCGAGGTGTTCCTCGACTGCGCGGGCCAGGCGAGCCGGACGGCGGCCCTGCTGGGCATCCACCGGCAGACGCTGTACTACCGCCTGGGCCGGGTCGAACAGCTCACCGGCCTCGACCTGGGCGACGGCGAGGACCGGCTGCTGCTGCACATGGCGCTGAAGGCGGCCCGGCTGTAGGCCGTGTCCGCCCGTTCGTGGAGGACACGGCCGTGGGCGCCGTGGGTCAGTCCGTCAGGTTGACCGAGCGGGCCGAGGTGGCGCCGATCTCCTCAGCGATCTCGCTCAGCACGGACTGCGGGATGGTGTCGTCCACGGTGAGGACGACCAGCGCCTCCCCGCCCGCGTCCTGGCGGGAGACCTGCATGCCCGCGATGTTCAGCCCGGCCTCGCCGAGGATCTTGCCGACCGCGCCGACGACACCCGGACGGTCCTCGTAGCGCAGGACGACCATGTGGTCGGCGAGCGCCAGGTCCACGTCGTGCTCGCCGATGGCGACGATCTTCTGGAGGTGCTTGGGGCCGGCCAGCGTGCCGGAGACCGCGACCTCCTCGCCGTTGGCCAGGGTGCCGCGCACGGTCACCACGTTGCGGTGCTCGGGCGACTCGGAGCTGGTGGTGAGGCGGACCTCGACCCCGCGCTCCTGGGCGAAAAGCGGCGCGTTGACGTAGGACACGGTCTCGTCGACGACGTCCTCGAACACGCCCTTGAGCGCGGAGAGTTCGAGCACCTTCACGTCGTGCTGGGTGATCTCGCCGTAGACCTCGACGTCGAGCCGGGCCGCGACCTCGCCGGAGAGCGCGGTGAAGATCCGGCCGAGCTTCTCGGCGAGGGGCAGCCCCGGACGCACGTCCTCGGCGATGACGCCGCCCTGGACGTTGACCGCGTCCGGTACGAGCTCACCGGCGAGTGCGAGGCGGACGGACTTGGCGACCGCGATACCGGCCTTCTCCTGCGCCTCGTCGGTGGAGGCGCCCAGGTGCGGGGTGCAGACGACCTGGTCGAACTGGAACAGCGGGGAGTCCGTGCAGGGCTCCTTGGCGTACACGTCGAGTCCGGCGCCCGCGACCCGGCCCTCCTTGAGCGCGGAGGCCAGCGCCTCCTCGTCGACGATGCCGCCGCGCGCGGCGTTGACGATGCGCACCGAGGGCTTCACCTTGTGCAGCGCCTCGTCGCCGATCAGGCCGAGCGTCTCGGGGGTCTTGGGGAGGTGCACCGTGATGAAGTCGGCGACCTCCAGCAGCTCGTCCAGCGTCAGGAGCTTGACGCCCATCTGCGCGGCGCGGGCCGGCTGGACGTAGGGGTCGTACGCGACGATCTTCATCCCGAAGGCCGACATGCGCTGGGCGACCAGCACGCCGATGCGGCCGAGGCCGACGACGCCCAGGACCTTCTCGCTGAGCTCGACACCGGTGTACTTGGACCGCTTCCACTCGCCGTTCTTCAGGGCGGTGTTGGCCTGCGGGATGTGGCGCGCGGTGGCCACCAGCAGACCGCACGCCAGCTCGGCGGCGGTGACGATGTTGGACGTCGGGGCGTTGACGACCATCACGCCGGCCTTGGTGGCCGCGGAGACGTCCACGTTGTCCAGGCCGACACCGGCGCGGGCGACGACCTTGAGCTGCTTCGCGGCGGCGATGGCCTCCGCGTCGACCTTGGTGGCGGAGCGCACCAGGATCGCGTCGACGCCGGCGATCGCGGGGAGGAGTTCGGCGCGGTCCGCGCCGTTGCAGTGCCGGATCTCGAAGTCCGGACCCAGAGCGTCGACCGTGGCGGGCGACAGCTCTTCGGCGATGAGTACGACAGGTTTCGAGCTCACGTGTGTCCTCACAAGTCCAGTGCGGACGGCCGTCCCGACGGCCGCAGGCGGTGGAGGGGCTAGCCGCGTGGAAGACGCACGACACTGTGGGCCCTGACGCGTGTATGTGTGGAGCAGTCTAGTCATGCGGCCGGGCCCGGTCTGCGCCCCGGCGGAAGGATCACCCGCACGGGGCGGACGGCGTGTACAGACGTACGGGAAGCGTCTCGCGCCGCCCTCCCCGGCCCGCAGTGACACGGGGCGGGAGGCCCGGGGGCGGGCCCGTGCGGGCCCGCCCCCGGTGAGGATCAGGCGTCCTCGTCGTTGACCCAGCTCATGAGCTTGCGCAGTTCCTTGCCGGTGGTCTCCAGCAGGTGGTCGGCGTCGGCCTTCTTGTACTCGTTGTACTTGGGCAGGCCGTTGTGGTACTCGGCCATCCAGTTCTTGGCGAAGGTGCCGTCCTGGATCTCGGCGAGGACCTTCTTCATCTCGGCCTTGGTGGCGTCCGTGATGATGCGGGGGCCGGTGATGTAGTCGCCCCACTCGGCGGTCTCCGAGATGGACCAGCGCATCTTCTCCAGGCCGCCCTCGTACATGAGGTCCACGATGAGCTTCAGCTCGTGCAGGCACTCGAAGTAGGCGATCTCCGGCTGGTACCCGGCCTCGGTCAGCGTCTCGAATCCGGCCTTCACCAGGGCAGCCGTACCACCGCAGAGGACGGCCTGCTCACCGAACAGGTCGGTCTCGGTCTCCTCGGTGAAGGTCGTCTTGATGACGCCGGCGCGGGTGCCGCCGATGCCCTTCGCGTAACTCAGGGCGAGCTCCAGGCCCTTGCCCGAGGCGTCCTGCTCGACGGCCACGATGCACGGGACGCCGCGGCCCTCCTCGTACTGACGGCGCACCAGGTGGCCGGGGCCCTTGGGGGCGACCATGCAGACGTCGACGTCGGCCGGCGGCTTGATGAAGTCGAAGCGGATGTTCAGGCCGTGGCCGAAGAACAGCGCGTCACCGGCCTTGAGGTTGTCCTTGACGGACTCCTCGTAGACCTTGGCCTGGATCGGGTCCGGGACGAGGATCATGATGACGTCGGCCTCGGCGGCGGCCTCGGACGGGGTCACCACGCGCAGGCCCTGCTCCTCGGCCTTGGCCTTGGACTTGGAGCCCTCGTGCAGACCGACACGGACGTCGACACCCGAGTCACGCAGCGACAGCGCGTGGGCGTGGCCCTGGCTGCCGTAGCCGAGGACCGCGACCTTGCGGCCCTGGATGATGGACAGGTCGGCATCGTCGTCGTAGAACAGCTCGGCCACTGGGTCTTCTCCTTGGTGTGCAGGTGTTGCGTCCCACCGTACGGCGGGGTGCGTCTGGTTCGTTTGCGGGTCTCGCCATGCGAGCGGCGAGCGTGTCCGGTCTGTCTACGCCGAGCGGTCGAGTGCGCGCAGGGAACGGTCGGTGATCGAGCGCGCGCCGCGCCCTATGGCGATGGTGCCGGACTGGACGAGCTCCTTGATGCCGAAGGGTTCGAGCATCTTGAGCATGGCCTCCAGCTTGTCGGCGCCTCCCGTCGCCTCGATCGTGACGGCCTCCGGGGAGACGTCCACGGTCTTGGCGCGGAACAGCTGGACGATCTCGACGATCTGGGAGCGGGTCTCGTTGTCCGCGCGGACCTTCACCAGGACGAGCTCCCGCTGGATCGCAGCGGCCGGCTCGAGTTCGACGATCTTCAGGACGTTGACCAGCTTGTTGAGCTGCTTGGTCACCTGCTCCAGGGGCAGGCCCTCGACATTCACCACGATCGTGATGCGGGAGATGTCGGGGTGTTCGGTGGTACCGACGGCGAGCGAGTCGATGTTGAACCCGCGCCGGGAGAACAGGGCGGTGATCCGGGCGAGGACACCCGGCTTGTTCTCGACCAGGACGGAGAGCGTGTGCTTCGTGGACATGGAGTCGGTCTCTCTCTGTCTCTCAGTCGTCTTCGTTGTCGCCGAAGTCGGGGCGGACGCCGCGGGCGGCCATGACCTCGTCGTTGGAGGTGCCGGCGGCCACCATCGGCCACACCATGGCGTCCTCGTGGACGATGAAGTCGATGACGACCGGGCGGTCGTTGACCGCGTTGGCCTCCGCGATGACCTTGTCCAGGTCGGCGGGGTCCTCGCAGCGGATGGAGTAGCAGCCCATGGCCTCCGACAGCTTGACGAAGTCGGGGACCCGGGTGCCCCGGGCGGGGGCGCCGTCCGCGTCCGGGCCGGAGTGCAGCACGGTGTTGGAGTACCGCTGGTTGTAGAAGAGGGTCTGCCACTGGCGGACCATCCCGAGGGCGCCGTTGTTGATGACGGCGACCTTGATCGGGATGTTGTTGAGCGCGCAGGTGGTGAGTTCCTGGTTGGTCATCTGGAAGCAGCCGTCGCCGTCGATCGCCCAGACCGTGCGGTCCGGCATGCCGGCCTTGGCGCCCATCGCGGCCGGGACCGCGTAGCCCATCGTCCCGGCGCCGCCTGAGTTGAGCCAGGTGGCGGGCTGCTCGTAGTCGATGAAGTGGGAGGCCCACATCTGGTGCTGGCCGACGCCCGCCGCGAAGATGGTGCCCTCGGGGGCGAGTTGGCCGATGCGCTGGATGACCTGCTGCGGGGAGAGGCTGCCGTCCTCGGGCAGGTCGTAGCCGACCGGGTAGGTCTCGCGCCAGCGGTTCAGGTCCTTCCACCAGGCGCTGTAGTCGCCGGTGTGGCCCTCGGTGTGCTCGGCCTGGACGGCCTGGACGAGGTCGGCGATGACCTCGCGGGCGTCCCCGACGATCGGCACGTCGGCGGCGCGGTTCTTGCCGATCTCGGCCGGGTCGATGTCGGCGTGGACGATCTTGGCGTACGGGGCGAAGCTGTCCAGCTTGCCGGTGACGCGGTCGTCGAACCTGGCGCCGAGCGCGACGATCAGGTCGGCCTTCTGCAGCGCGGTGACGGCGGTGACCGAACCGTGCATGCCGGGCATCCCCACGTGCAGCGGGTGGCTGTCGGGGAAGGCGCCCAGCGCCATCAGGGTGGTGGTGACGGGCGCTCCGGTCAGCTCCGCCAGGACCTTCAGCTCGGCGGTGGCGTGGGCCTTGAGGACACCGCCGCCGACGTAGAGCACCGGGCGCTGGGCCTGGGTGATGAGCTTGGCGGCCTCGCGGATCTGCTTGGCGTGCGGCTTGGTGACCGGGCGGTAGCCGGGCAGGTCCATCGCCGGGGGCCAGCTGAAGGCGGTCTTGGCCTGCAGCGCGTCCTTGGCGATGTCGACCAGGACCGGGCCGGGGCGGCCGGTGGAGGCGATGTGGAAGGCCTCGGCGACCGTGTGCGCGATGTCCTCGGCGCGGGTGACCAGGAAGTTGTGCTTCGTGATCGGCATGGTGATGCCGCAGATGTCGGCTTCCTGGAAAGCGTCCGTACCGATCGCGCCGGAGGCCACCTGGCCGGTGATCGCGACCAGCGGCACGGAGTCCATGGCCGCGTCGGCGATCGGGGTGACCAGGTTGGTCGCCCCGGGCCCCGAGGTGACCATGCAGACACCGACCTTGCCGGTGGCCTGCGCGTAGCCGGTGGCGGCGTGACCGGCGCCCTGCTCGTGGCGGACGAGGATGTGGCGGACCCGGGTGGAGTCCATCAGCGGGTCGTACGCCGGGAGGATGCAGCCGCCGGGGAGGCCGAATACGGTGTCGGCGCCGACTTCCTCGAGAGAACGGATGAGGGACTGCGCGCCCGTGAGGTACTCGACGGAGGCGGAGGACGGTCCGCCGTTACGGGCCCGCGGCTGCGGGTGCTGGGCCCCGGTGGCCTGCTCGGTCATCGGCATTCTCTTCTCGAAGCTGGTGTTCATGCGGGGTGTTTGTGGTGTTTTGAGTGCCACCGGTGCAACAAAAAACCCCTCGTGCCGTGAGGCAAGCGAGGGGAGCGCGCCGGTGCGGTCTGCAGGATGTCCATGAGTGATCCTGCTTCAGCCGACGCGCTTTCCAAGTACGAGAATTCGGGTGCGCATGGCATTGACCCTCTCTCCGGGGCGCCCGCGGTGTCAAGTGGGTGGGACGGGAGTCTCATCATGTGAACGACCCTGGAGCGGGATCCAGCCGCCCGCGAGCACGGGCTGAGCCACCGGGCCGCCGCCCGCCACCGGGAACCTCCCCCGGACCAGGGTGCGCCGCAGCCGGTACTCGTCCACGGGCCCGGAGAACGCCATTCCCTGGCCGTGCGTACACCCCATGGCCCGCAGGGCGCGGACCTGTTCGGGACCGTCGACCCCGTCGGCGACGGACTGCATGCCGAGGTCCCGGGCGATGCGCAGCAGACCACTGGTGATCTTGTGCAGCCGCGCCGACTCCACGACCCCCTCGACCAGGTTCCGGTCGAGCTTCAGCACGTCGACCGGGAGCCGGCGCAGGGCGTTGACCGCGGCGTAGCCGTTGCCGAAGCCGTCGAGCGCGATCCGTACGCCGAGTCTGCGCAGGGCGACCAGCCGCTGCTCCAGGTCGTCGAAGGGGATCCGTGGGTCGTTGTCGCCGACCTCGATCATCAGCGCGCCGGAGGGCAGCCCGTACCGGGTGAGGAGGCCCTCGACGGAGCCGAAGGGCTGCCCGCGGTCCAGGAGCCTGCCCGCCGACACCCGCACCGAGACGGCGACGGGGTGGCCGGCCCTGGCCCGGTCGGCGGCCTGCTCGACCGCCTCCTCCAGCATCCAGCTGCCCAGCTCGGCCGCGCGGTCGCTGTCCCCGGCCACCCGGAGGAACTCGGCGGGGGTGAACAGGATGCCCTGGGCCGAGCGCCAGCGGGCCTGGGCGGCGACGGCCGCGACCGTACCGCTGGCGAGATGGACGACCGGCTGGTGCAGCAGGGAGAACTCGCCGTCCCGCAGGGCCGTGCGCAGCCGTGCCGCCAGCTCGGAACGGCGGACGACCTCGGCCTGCATCTGCGGGGCGTACAGCTCGACCCGGTCCTTGCCGCCGGCCTTGGCGCGGTACATCGCCAGGTCGGCGTTGCGCATGAGGTCCTTGGGGGTGATGCCGGGTTCGGCGAAGGCGACGCCGATCGAGGCGGCCACCCGGACCTCGCCGCCGCCGATCCGGTACGGCTGG
>NZ_KL585418.1:83992-84940 GCF_000721935.1 Streptomyces sp. NRRL WC-3549 | reverse complement strand
GAGATGTGTATAAGAGACAGGGCTGCGAGAGCGTGAGGCGCAGCCGGTCGGCGATCTCGTGGACCTGGTACTCCCGGGCGGCCTGGTCGTGGGTGCCGTCGCCCACGATGAGCGCGGCGAACTCGTCGCCGCCCAGGCGGGCGGCGGTGTCGGAGGTGCGCACGGAGTCCTGGAGCCGGCGGGCGGCCTGGACGAGCAGCTCGTCGCCCGCCTGGTGGCCGATGCTGTCGTTGACCGCCTTGAAGCCGTCGAGGTCGATGAAGAGCACGGCGGTGCCCGGGTCGCCCGAGCGCCGGCCGCCGAGGGCCTGGGCCACCCGTGCGGTGAACAGGGCGCGGTTGGGCAGGTCCGTGAGCGGGTCGTGCTCGGCGTTGTGCTGCAACTGCTCCTGCAGCCTGACGCGTTCGGTGACGTCCCGGCTGTTGAGCAGCAGGCCGCCCTGGTGGCGGTTGACGGTGGACTCGACGTGGAGCCATGTGCCGGTGCCGGACCGGAAGCGGCACTCGATCCGGGTGGTGGGCTCCTCGCAGGGCGGGGCGGCGAGGAATCTGCGCACCTCGTGGACGACCGGGCCGAGGTCGTCGGGGTGGATGATCGAGGGCAGGTACGTGCCGACGAGGTCCTCCGCGGCACGGCCGTAGACGCCGGCCGCGGCGGGGCTGACGTAGCGCAGCACACCGGTGGGCTCGGCGATCATGATGACGTCGCTGGAGCCCTGGACCAGGGAGCGGAAGTGGTTCTCCTTGTGGGCCAGTTCCTGGGTGAGCGCGATGTTGTCCAGCAGCATGATCGCCTGGCGGACGACCAGCGCGAGCACGACCGCGCAGCCGGTGAACACCACGACCCGGTCGGGCCGGCGTCCGTCGACCACGCTGTACAGGATGCCGAGGGTGCAGACGGCCGCCGCCAGGTACGGGGTGAGCGCGGCGAGCGATCCGCCGATCGGGG
>NZ_KL585418.1:80357-83771 GCF_000721935.1 Streptomyces sp. NRRL WC-3549 | reverse complement strand
TCCGCCGATCGGGCGGCTCGCGCTCCGGGCCGGACGGCCGGGCCGGACGGCGTTGTCCGCGCCGCGACGTGCGCCCCAGGGGGCGTAGGCGAGGAGCAGGGAGCCGGCGAACCACCCCGCGTCGAGCAACTGCCCCGAGTGGTAGGACGAGCGCAGCAGCGGCGAGGTGAACAGGGCGTCGCACAGGACGGTCAGGGCGAGTCCGGCGATGGCGGTGTTCACCGCCGAGCGGTTCACGCCGATCCGCCGGAAGTGCAGGGCCAGCACCATGGAGACCAGCACGATGTCGAGCAGCGGGTAGGCGAGCGTGAGCGCGGCCCTGGCGACGCTCTCCCCGCCGGCGTTGGCCGCACGGGCCGTGTGCGCGAGCGCGAGGCTCCAGGAGAGCGTCAGCAACGACCCGCCGATCAGCCAGGAGTCCAGCGCCAGGCAGACCCAGCCGGCCCGGTTGACCGGCCGTTTGGCGAGGACGAGCAGACCGACGATGGCCGGGGGTGCGAAGCAGAGGAAGAAGAGGTCGGCGAGGGACGGGGAGGGCACGTGGCTGCTCAGCACCACCTCGTACCAGCCCCAGACCGCGTTGCCCCCGGCGGCCATCGCCGAGGAGAGCGAGAAGAGCAGCCAGGCGGGCCGGAGCCGGCTCTCGCCGCGGCGGGCGTAGACGAAGCAGGAGACCGCGGCGATCAGCGCGGCGACGCTGAGGCCGAAGTCGCCCATGAAGACCGCCAGTCCGGTGGATCCCCAGCCGACACCGGCGCCCACCGCGTAACCGGCGCAGACGACGGCGAGGGCGAGCTGGGAACGCAGGCCCGGGCCGCGGCCGGAGACCGGCCGGGAGATCAGGGCCGCGAGGGCGCTCACCGGAGGACTCCGCGGGACCGGCCCGGAGCCCCCGGCGCCGGTGACCGCATCGGTAACCCTGACCGCGTCCGGCCGCACCGCGGCACCGGATCGCCTCTCCACTCGCCGTGCATCGCCCGTCGCCCCCTCGCGTGACACTCCCGCCCGGCGCCGTCCCTTCCCTGGCGCAGCCCCCTCTGGACGATACACCAGGATGGTCACGCAGGGCCATAACTTCTCTACTCTCCGTTACCACCTGCGGTGTTGGCCCGCCCGGAGGGTGGCCGGACCGCCCCGCGGCCGGGTCAGCCGGTGGTGAGGACGGTGTTGCGGAGCGGCTCCCCTGCGGCGAACCGGGACAGCTGTCCGGCCAGCAGCCGCTTCGCACGCGGCCGGAACGCCGAGGTGCTGCCCCCCACATGGGGGGTGATCAGGACGTGGGGAGCATGCCAGAGCGGGTGGCCCGCGGGCAGGGGTTCCGGGTCGGTGACGTCCAGGGCGGCGCGGAGCCGGCCGGACTCCAGTTCGGCCAGCAGCGCCTGGGTGTCGACGACGGCGCCGCGTGCGACGTTCACGAGCAGCGCGCCGTCCCGCATCGCGGCGAGGAACCCGGCCCCGACCAGCCCCTGCGTGGAGGCGTTCAGCGGGGTGGACAGGATGACGACGTCGGCCTCGGGCAGCAGGGCGGGCAGTTCGTCGAGCGCGTGTACGGGACCGCGCCCGGTTGTCCGGGCGGAGCGCGCGACGCGCACGACCCGCGCGCACTCGAACGGTTCGAGCCGGTCCTCGATGGCCGCGCCGATCGATCCGTAGCCGACGATCAGGACCGACTTGTCGGCGAGCGCGGGGTAGAAGCCGGACCGCCACTCCTCCTTGTCCTGGCCGTGCACGAATCCGGGGAATCCGCGCAGCGAGGCGAGGATCAGGGCGAGGGCGAGTTCCGCCGTCGACGCCTCGTGGACGCCCTTGGCGTTGCACAGCCGTACCCCGGCGGGCAGCGAGGCGAGCCCCGGTTCGACGTGGTCGATGCCGGCGGAGAGGGTCTGCACGACCTGTACGGCGCTCATGCGCTCCAGGGGCCGGACCGCGACATCCGGGCCCTTCATGTACGGAACGACGTAGAACGCGCAGTTGGCCGGGTCCGCGGGGTAGTCCCGCCCGCCGTCCCAGAAGCGGTAGTTGAGACCCTCGGGGAGCCCGTCGATCTCCTCGGCCGGGATCGGCAGTACGTCGGGGGCGGACGGCGGGGCCGCGGCGGCGGGCGAAGTCGGTGTCGAAGTCATGCTCAGGAGGCTAGACGAAGGGCGCGGAGCGGCAGAGGTTAGCTTTGGGGTGCGGTGTGGTCCTGCGACGACGGGACCGAGGGAGGGTTCGGGGAGTGCGCAGGACAATCGGTGCGGCGCGGCTGGACGTGGGCGCTGTCGGGCTGGGGTGCATGCCGATGAGCTGGGCCTACAGCACGTCGCAGCAGCGTGGTGACCGCTCGTTGCGTACGGTGTACGCCGCCCTGGACGCGGGGGTCCGGCTGCTCGACACGGCCGACATGTACGGACCGTTCACCAACGAGCTGCTGATCGGGCGGGCGTTGAAGGGGCGGCGCTCGGACGCCTTCCTCTCCACGAAGTGCGGGCTGCTCGTCGGGGACCAGCACGTCGTCGCCAACGGCCGCCCCGGGTACGTCCGCCGCGCCTGCGACGCCTCGCTGCGGCGGCTGCAGACCGATGTGATCGACCTCTACCAGCTGCACCGGGCCGATCCGGAGGTGCCGGTGGAGGAGACCTGGGGGGCGATGGCGGAGCTGGTGACCGCGGGCAAGGTGCGGGCGCTCGGCCTGAGCGCGGTCGGGGCGCGTGCGGGGCGGCGGCGGGGCTCGCGGACGTACGCCGCGACGATCCGGCAGCTGGAGCGCATACAGCAGGTCTTCCCCGTCAGCGCGGTCCAGGCCGAGCTCTCCGTGTGGTCGCCGGAGACGCTGGACGACCTGATGCCGTGGTGTGCGGCGCGCGGGGTGGGGGTGCTGGCCGCGATGCCGCTGGGCAACGGCTATCTGACGGGGACCCTCAAGCCCGGCATGGGCTTCGAACCGGACGATCCGCGGGCCCGGCACCCCCGTTTCACCGCCGAGATGATGGCGGCGAACCAGCCGGTGGTCGTGGGGCTGCGGCGGGTCGCCGAGCGGCACGGCGCGACCCCGGCCCAGGTGGCCCTGGCGTGGGTGCTCCGGCAGGGCAGTCATGTGGTGCCCGTACCCGGCGCCAAGCGGGAGCGGTGGGCCGTGGAGAACGCCCGCGCCGCCGAACTGGTGCTCACCGAACGGGACCTGGCGGAGATCGCGCGGCTCCCTCCGGCGCGCGGGTCGTGGGACTGACCCGCCGTGGAGGATCGGACGAAGATCAGGGAGCCGCGGCGGGCGGCGGTGTAAGAACTGTGGTGATGCCCGCCGTCGAAAGGACCGGTCCTGTGCACACTCCCGCGACGCACGAGGAACGCACGGTGCACGACGTGTGCGCCGGCCGCACGTGGCGCAGGGGGGCGGTGGCACTGGCCACGGCCTCCCTGCTGCTGTCGGCCGCC
>NZ_KL585418.1:70561-80117 GCF_000721935.1 Streptomyces sp. NRRL WC-3549 | reverse complement strand
CCACTCCCCCGGCCGCCTCCGCCTCCGCCTCCGCGGCGTCCCCCTCCCCGCCCGCCGACCTGCCTCCGGCCAAGGGGTCGGTGGAGGTGGTGTCCACGCTGACGGAGAAGCTGGCGTCCCCCTGGGGGCTCGCGCCGCTACCAGGCGGCGACCTGCTGGTGGCCTCGCGCGACGACGCGACGATCACCCGCATCGACGGGGAGAGCGGCGCGAAGACGGAGCTGGGCACCGTGCCAGGGGTCGCTCCGGCGGGCGAGGGCGGCCTGCTGGGCCTCGCGGTCGCCCCCACGTACGGCGCGGACCACCTGGTGTACGCCTACTTCACCACCGCCTCCGACAACCGCATCGCCCGCCTGCAGTACGACGAGTCGAGGCCCGCCGGGCAGCAGCTGGGCGCCCCGGACACGATCCTGCGGGGCATCCCGAAGGGCACGGTGCACAACGGCGGCCGGATCGCCTTCGGCCCCGACCGCATGCTGTACGCGGGCACGGGCGAGACGGGCGACACCGGCCTGGCACAGGACGAGAAGTCCCTCGCGGGCAAGATCCTCCGGATGACGCCCGACGGCGAACCGGTGCACGGCAATCCGTCCGCCGACTCGGTGGTGTACTCCTGGGGGCACCGCAACGTGCAGGGCCTGGCCTGGGACGGGCGGAAGCGGCTCTGGGCCTCGGAGTTCGGACAGGACACCTGGGACGAGCTCAACGCGATCGAGCCCGGCGGGAACTACGGCTGGCCCGACGTCGAGGGAGAGAAGGGCGAGAAGGGGTACATCGACCCGGTGGCCCAGTGGAAGACCTCCGAAGCCTCCCCGAGCGGCATCGCCTACGCCAAGGGCTCCATCTGGATGGCGGGCCTGCGCGGCGAGCGGCTGTGGCGCGTCCCGCTGTCGGGTACGCCGGACAAGGAACCTCTGGCGGCCCCCCAGGCGTTCCTGGAGGGGAAGTACGGAAGGCTGCGCACCGTGGTGGCGGCGGGCGGCGACAAACTGTGGCTGGTCACGAGCAACACGGACGGACGCGGGACCCCGAAGCCGGGGGACGACCGGATCCTGCTGCTCAAGGTGCGGTGACGACCGGCCGGGCGCGACGGCGGAGGGAGCACGGCTGGTGTTCGACTTCTTCTCGGAGCTGTTCGCGCCGGGCCGCAGGCACACCGCGGAGGAACGCGCGCGGCTGGAGCTGAGCCGCGAGGACCTGGGCATCGGCGACCCGGCGCGCGGTCCCGTGGACCTCACCTCCGGCAAGGTCGTACTCCGGCCCCCAGGGGCAGGCGTACGCGGAGCACCCCATGAGACCGACGACCCAGGAGCGGACATGCCAGCAGCACCGGACGGGACCGGCACCCCCGAGACGGACGACCCGGAAGCCGACGTACCGGGAGAAGACGTACCGGGGACCCCGGAAGAAGCCGACGGCCCGGAAGCCGGCGCCCCGGGGACGCCGGAGGGGCCCGGCGACCCGGCCGCGGACGGAACCGGCCCCGACGAGGTCGACGGCCTGGGAGCCGACGTGCCGGGCACGCCGGGCGAGGCCGACGGCCCGGAGGCCGTCCCACCGGACGATCCGGACGGGGACGGCACGACGGGCCCGCCGGCACCGTAGACGCCGCAGACGCCGTAGACGCCGCAGACGCAGAGGAAGCCGAAGGGCAGCGCCCCTCCGCGCGCCGCCACGGCATCCGGTCACGTGCGTCAGGCCTGCCTCGGCCTTCTCCTGGACCGGTGTCTTCCCTTCGCCGTCATGGCCCGTGACAGGGATGAAGGGGTGGAGTCCGTGCGGCGCACACCAGGGGGCGCGTGAGGGCGCGGGTTAACGCCCCGCCCGCCACTCGCTCGCCAGGACGGCCCAGATCTCCTCGTCGTGCCGTTCGCCGCGGTGCAGGAAGGCCTCACGCAGCACGCCCTCCCGGGTCATCCCGAGCCGCTCGGCCGCGGCGACACTACGGGTGTTGGAGGCCGAGGCGACCCACTCCACCCGGTGCATCCCGCGCACCTCGAACGCCCACTCCATCAGCGCGCGGGACGCGCGGTGCACCAGCCCCCGGCCCTGGCCGTCCGGCTCCAGCCAGCAGCCGATCTCGCAGACACCGGTCGCCGCCTCGAAGATGCGGAACAGGACGCCGCCGACCAGGGTGCCGTCGACCCAGATCCCGTACATCCGCCCGGTGTCGGCCGCCTGCTTGTCGGCGTACCGCTGGAGCAGCGCCCGCGCGGAGTCCAGGTCGGCGGCGGCCGCGGCGAACGGGATCCAGGGGTCGACCAGGTCGCGCGCCCGGTCCATGTGGGCGAGGAACTCCTCCGCCTGCCAGGGTTCCAGCGGGCGCAGCTGCGCCCCGTCGTCTCCCAGGTCCATCGCGAACACCGGACTCCTCCTCGTCTGTCAGCGGACACGCGACGCGACGGGAAGGTACTCGTCGTCGGCGCGCTCCCCCGGGATCTTCGCATGCGGCGCCGGGGCCTCGGGCGGCTCGATGCCGATACGGGGCAGCAGACGTTCGAGCCGGGCGGGCAGCCACCAGTTGGCGCCGCCGAGCAGGTGCATCAGGGCGGGCACCAGCAGGGTCCGCAGGACGAAGGCGTCCAGGGCCACGGCCGCGGCGAGCGCGATGCCGAACATCGCGATGACGCGGTCGCCGCTGAGCACGAAGGCGAGGAAGACGGAGATCATGATGACCGCCGCGGAGTTGATCACCCGGCCGGTCTCGGCGAGGCCGACCCGGACGGCCCGCCGGTTGTCGCCGGTCTCGCGCCACTCCTCGTACATCCGGCCGACGAGGAAGACCTGGTAGTCCATGGAGAGGCCGAAGAGGACCGAGACCATGATGACGGGCAGGAAGGGCTCGACCGGACCGGCGCTGCCGAGGCCCAGCAGTTCGCTGCCCCATCCCCACTGGAAGACCGCGACGACGACCCCGAAGGAGGCGGCGACGGCCGCGATGTTCATGACGGCGGCCTTGAGCGGGATGGCCAGGGAGCGGAAGGCCAGCAGGAGGAGCAGGCAGCCGAGGCCGATGACCACGCCGACGAAGAGCGGCAGTTTGCCGACGATGACGTCGGCGAAGTCGTCGTACCCGGCCGTCACCCCGCCCACCCGGAGTTCGAGCGAGGTGTTCTCGCGCACCGGCGGCAGCACGTCCTCACGCAGCCGGTCGACGAGTTCGCTGGTGCGCCGGTCCTGCGGCGCCGTCTTGGGCAGCACGGTGACGAACGCCGTGTCGCCGCTGTTGCTGTACGTCACGGGGCTCACCGCGGCGATGCCGTCGGTGCCCCGCAGCACGCCGGGCAGGGCGTCGAGGGCGAGCCGGTCGTCGGCCCCGTCGAGCCGGGCGGCGACGGTGAGCGGTCCGTTGACGCCGGGCCCGAAACCGTCGGCCAGCAGGTCGTACGCCTGCCGGGTGGTGGCCGTGGCGGGACCGTTGCCCTGGTCGGCGGTGCCCAGGTGGAGCCCGAGGGCGGGCAGGGCGAGGACGGCCATCACGGCGGCGGCGACCACGCCCAGCAGCTTGGGGCGCCGTTCGACGAAGGAGGACCAGCGCGCCGCGAAGCCGGTGGGGCCGTCCGACCAGGGTCCCGATTCGGCGAGCCGACGGCGTTCGCGCCGGCTCAGCGCCCGGGTGCCGATGAAGGAGAGCAGGGCGGGCAGCAGGGTCACGGAGGCGGCGACGGTCAGCAGCACGGTGAGCGAGGCGGCGATCGCGACCCCGTTGAGGAAGCCGAGCCGCAGGACCAGCATGCCCAGCAGGGAGACGCAGACGGTGGCTCCGGCGAAGACGACGGCCCGGCCGGTGGTGGCGACGGCGTCGTGCGCGGCCTCGTGGACGGACAGGCCGCGGCGCAGTCCCCGCCGGTGCCGGGTGACGACGAAGAGGGCGTAGTCGATGCCGACGCCCAGCCCGACGAGCATGCCCAGCATGGGTGCGAAGTCGGCGACCTGCATCACGTGGCCGAGGAGCACGATGCCGGCGTAGGCCGTGCCGACGGAGACGAGGGCGGTGGCGATGGGCAGCAGGCTGGCGGCGAGCGAGCCGAAGGCCAGGAAGAGCACGACGGCGGCGACGGCGACCCCGATGATCTCGCTGAGGTGCAGCGCGGGCGCCTCGGTCAGGGCGACGGCGTTGCCCCCGAGTTCGACCTGGAGCCCGTCCCGCTCGGCCGCCTTCGCGGTGTCGACGAGCGCCTCGGCCCGGGCCCGGGGGATGTCCTCCACCCGCTGGTCGAAGGTGACCGTGGCGTAGGCGGTGCGGCCGTCGGCGCTGATCTGCCCCTCGCCCGCGGCCGTGTAGGGGCTGGTGACGGCTCCGATGCCGGGCAGCGCGTCGATGGCGTGCAGCGTCCGGGTCATCGTCCGTTCGACGTCGGCGGCGCGTACGGACGCCCCGTCGGTGTGCCAGACGACGGTGTCGCCGTCCCCTCCCAGCTGGGTGAACCCCTCCTTCAGGAGGTCGCCCGCCCGGCCCGCCTCGGTGCCCGGCACGTCGTACGCGTCCGAGTAGACGGAACCGGCGGACACCGCCGCGGTGGCGGTGCCGCCGAGGGCGAACAGCCAGATCAGGACGGTGGCGAGGCGGTGCGCGAGGCACCAGCGTGCGATGGCGGCCAACGGACGTGCTCCCTGCGGGTTCGTGGACCCTGCCGGGAGCACGAGGGCGACGTCCCGCAGAGGCCGCATGACCTGAGACCGTCACTCTCTCAGCCAATTGAGATCGTTTGTCCGTTTCGTGGCCATGGTCACACCCTGCCGCCTCCGGCTGCGACGGGCCCGCTCATCAACCCGAGACGCTCGCCCGGCCGTTCTCGATGTGCCCCATCAGCCGGCGCCGGAAGGAGCCCTCGGCCGTCACCACGAGGTCGTACCAGCCGTGTTCGCCGGCCGCCGGGTACACGACCGTACGGCTGCGCCCCGGCTTCACCTCGACCCTCCGGGTCCGGTCCCGCAGGTCGCCCCCGTCGACGTACCCCAGCGGCCGCACGGTGAAGTTCAGCGTCCGCCTGCCGTCGTTGCGCAGCGTGAGGTGGAGGTCGCGTTCGTCGGCGTCGATGCGGGAGGAGAGCTCGGCGCCGCCTCCGGCGGTTCCCTCGAACTCCCGCCGGAAGCCGTTCGGCCCGGTGACCGTGAAGCGGTAGCCGCCGCCGGTCAGCGGCACCCTCCACTGTGCGGTGCCCCGGACGTCCCGGTGCTGCGGGGCGGGGAACTCGTCCGCGTACGGGTAGAGCGCGAAGTGCGCGGAGGACCGGCCGGTGTTGCTGAGCAGCACCCGCAGCTCCCCGTCCACGCGCCTCGCCTGGGCGTCCGGCTGGTACGGCAGCGGCCTGGCCGGGCGGGTGCCCGGTTCCTGGACGGGCATCCGCTGGTCGGCCGGCGGTTCGGGCCGCCAGCGCCCGCTCATCGGCGGGATCGCGGCGGGGCGCGCCGTCCTGGGCTGCCGCCGTGCCCGGGTGAAGTCGAAGGCCGAGGTGAGGTCGCCGGTGACCTGGCGCCGCCAAGCACTGATGTTGGGCTCCTTCACCCCCGTCCAGCGCTCCAGGAGGCGGATCACGGAGGTGTGGTCGAAGACCTCCGAGCAGACGTACCCGCCGACCGTCCACGGGGAGACCACCAGCAGCGGCACCCGTACACCGAGCCCGGTGGGCTTGCCCTCCCACTGCTCCTCGGCCACCTCTGCGGGCGCGACCGGCGGCGGCACGTGGTCGAAGAAGCCGTCGTTCTCGTCGTAGTTGATGAGGAGGACGGTGCGCCGCCAGACGTCGGGGTGCCGGCCTAGGGCGTCCAGGACCTTGTAGACGACCGTCGCGCTGTGCACCGGCGAGGAGACGCTCGGGTGCTCGGAGTCCACCGCAGACGGGACCAGGTAGGAGACCTCGGGCAGCGTCCCCGCCGCCACGTCCTCGGCGAACGCGTCGGCGAGCGTCCCCGACTCGACGCGGCGCAGCCCCCGTTCGAACAGGCTGCGCTCCGCCGTCGTGAGTGCGGCGACGCCCTCGTCCAGGAGCGCGAGCAGGCGCTCCCGCTCCTTCGGCCCGTCCGCCTCGCGCACGGTGGCGTAGAAGGACTCCATGTAGGTGTGTCCGCCGGTCCTGGCCAGCGCCTTGCGGGCGACGGCCTTGAAGGTGGCGAAGAACTCGATCTGGTTGTCGGTGAAGTTCTCCCACTCGGTGTACGTCTTCCAGCTCCGCCCGGCCTTCTCCAGGCGTTCCGCGTAGGTGCCCCAGTCGTACCCCGGGTGGGTGCCCTCGTCGTACGCGTCGTTGCCCACGGCCCGCTCGCCGTTCGGCTCGTCGCCCGTCTTCCCGCTCCAGAGGTGGTTGCGGTTCGGGCTGGTGGAGGAGTGGATCGAGGAGTGGTAGGCGTCGCAGACGGTGAAGGTGTCGGCGAGTTCATAGTGCAGCGGGATGTCGCGGCGGTCGTAGTACGCCATCGTCGCGGCCGTCTTGGCGGTGATCCAGCCGTTCATCCAGCCCCCGGCCCACGCCTTGGCGCCACCGCTCCAGGAGTGGTCGAGGGCTCCGACGTACTGCAGGTCCTTCTGCTGCGTCTTCGCGGCCTCGCGCACCGGGAACGGCAGCACGGTGGTTCCCGGCGGCCCCGGCTGCGCGAAGACCGGCTTGCCGGAGGGGAGCTCGATCGCGTTGCGGTCGCCGAATCCGCGTACTCCGCGCAGGGTGCCGAAGTAGTGGTCGAAGGAACGGTTCTCCTGCATGAGGATCACCACGTGGTCGACGGCGTCCAGCCCGTCGCCGGGTCCGGCGGCGGGCTGGGCGGCGATCGCCGCCTGGAGCGACGGGGGCAGGAACGATCCCGCCGCCGCGGCGCCGAGCGCGCCGCCACCGAGCGCGAAGAGCCGCCGCCGTGACATGTCCGTGGTCAAGTGAGCCTCCCGATTGCGTTCCTACGGCGGGAAACTAGCCACGCCGGGTGGCTGCCGGAAGACCGTCGCACGTCCTGACGATGAACGTCCAACAGGCCGCTGCGGAAAGTCCAAGCACGGAGAAAGGGGCGGCGCACCCGGACCACGGGTACGCCGCCCCCAGGGGCCCGGCGGGATCAGCCCTCGACGCCGAGCTTCTCCAGGATCAGCTCGCGTACGCGTGCCGCGTCCGCCTGGCCGCGGGTGGCCTTCATGACCGCGCCGACGAGCGCGCCCGCCGCCGCGACCTTGCCGCCACGGATCTTGTCCGCGATGGCCGCGTTGCCCGCGATGGCCTCGTCCACGGCCGTGGACAGGGCGCCCTCGTCCGAGACGACCTTCAGGCCGCGCTTCTCGACGACGGTGTCCGGGTCGCCCTCGCCCGCGAGGACACCCTCGATGACCTGGCGGGCCAGCTTGTCGTTGAGGTCGCCGGCGGCGACGAGCGCGGCCACCCGGGCGACCTGCGCCGGGGTGATCGGCAGCTCGTCGAGGCTGCGGCCGGTCTCGTTGGCGTTACGGGCGAGCTCGCCCATCCACCACTTGCGGGCCTGGTCGGAGGGGGCGCCCGCGTCCGTCGTGGCGACGATCAGGTCGACCGCCCCGGCGTTGAGGATGGACTGCATGTCGTGCTCGTTGACCCCCCACTCCTCCTTCAGCCGCTTGCGGCGCAGCCGGGGAAGCTCGGGCAGCCCCTTGCGGAGCTCCTCGACCCACTCACGGGACGGCGCGACCGGCACGAGGTCGGGCTCGGGGAAGTAACGGTAGTCCTCGGCGTTGTCCTTGATGCGGCCGGCCGTGGTGGAGCCGTCCTCCTCGTGGAAGTGCCGGGTCTCCTGCACGATCGTCCCGCCGGAGTTCAGCACCGCGGCGTGGCGCTGGATCTCGAAGCGGGCGGCACGCTCGACGGAACGCAGCGAGTTGACGTTCTTCGTCTCGGAGCGCGTACCGAACTTCTCGGTGCCGTTGGGGCGCAGCGACAGGTTCACGTCGCAGCGCATCTGGCCCATCTCCATCCGGGCCTCCGAGACGCCGAGCGCCTTGATGAGCTCGCGGAGCTCGGCGACGTACGCCTTGGCGACCTCGGGGGCCCGTGCGCCGGCTCCCTCGATCGGCTTGGTGACGATCTCGATGAGCGGGATGCCCGCGCGGTTGTAGTCGAGCAGCGAGTGGGACGCGCCGTGGATGCGGCCGGTGGCTCCGCCGACGTGCGTCGACTTGCCGGTGTCCTCCTCCATGTGGGCGCGCTCGATCTCCACGCGGAAGATCTCGCCGTCCTCCAGCTGTACGTCCAGGTAGCCGTCGAAGGCGATCGGCTCGTCGTACTGGGACGTCTGGAAGTTCTTCGGCATGTCCGGATAGAAGTAGTTCTTCCGGGCGAAGCGGCACCACTCGGCGATCTGGCAGTTCAGCGCGAGGCCGATCTTGATCGCGGACTCGACGCCGATCTCGTTGACCACCGGCAGCGCGCCCGGCAGGCCGAGGCAGACCGGGCACGTCTGCGAGTTGGCGTCCTGCTTGAGCTCCGTGGAGCAGCCGCAGAACATCTTGGTCTTGGTACCGAGCTCCACATGGACCTCGAGGCCCATGACGGGGTCGTACGTCGCGAGGGCGTCCTCGTACGACTCCAGGTCGATGACAGTCACGGTGAAACTTTCCCTCTCAGCCCAGCAGGACGTCGTCGTCGCCGAGACGCTTGAGTTCGCGGTAGAGGATCGCCATGCCGGTCACGATCGCGGCGGCGGACACGGCGGCGTCGATGAGCCGCAGCGTGTCGTTCTCCTGGCGGGCCGTCTTCGCCTGCTTGACGACGCTCAGCGCGCCGAAGGCGGTGGTGCCGAGCGACAGGTAGACGCCGGACTTGGACTTCTTGAAGTTCTTGGCCTTCTTAGCCATGGCGCTCATAGTGACGGGGCCTCCTCGAGCAGCGGGTGCCCCCACCTTTCCACGAAGGCGGCCTCGACGGCGGCTCCGACCTTGTACAGCCGGTCGTCCTTCATGGCGGGGGCGATGATCTGCAGTCCGACCGGCAGGCCGTCCTCGGGGGCCAGGCCGCAGGGCAGCGACATGGCGGAGTTGCCGGCGAGGTTGGTCGGAATGGTGCACAGGTCCGCGAGGTACATCGCCATCGGGTCGTCGGCGCGCTCGCCGATCGGGAAGGCGGTGGTGGGCGTCGTCGGGGAGACGATGACGTCCACCTGCTCGAACGCCTTCTCGAAGTCCTGGGTGATGAGGGTGCGGACCTTCTGGGCCGACCCGTAGTACGCGTCGTAGTAGCCGGAGCTGAGCGCGTACGTACCGAGAATGACGCGGCGCTTGACCTCGTCGCCGAAGCCGGCCTCGCGGGTGAGGGCGGTGACGTCCTCGGCCGAGCGGGTGCCGTCGTCGCCGACCCGCAGGCCGTAGCGCATGGCGTCGAAGCGGGCCAGGTTGGAGGAGCACTCGGACGGCGCGATGAGGTAGTACGCCGACAGCGCGAGGTCGAAGGAGGGGCAGTCCAGCTCGACGACGGTGGCGCCGAGCGACTTCAGCAGCTCGACGGACTCGTTGAAGCGCTGGACGACACCGGCCTGGTAGCCCTCGCCCGAGAACTGCTTGACGACACCGACGCGCATGCCCGTCACCGAGCCGTTGCGCGCGGCCTCGACG
>NZ_KL585418.1:70155-70350 GCF_000721935.1 Streptomyces sp. NRRL WC-3549 | reverse complement strand
TCGACGACCGGCGGGACCGGGGCGTCGATGGAGGTGGAGTCCATCGGGTCGTGACCGCCGATGGCCTCGTGCAGCAGGGCCGCGTCCAGGACCGTGCGGGCGCAGGGGCCGCCCTGGTCGAGTGAGGAGGAGAAGGCGACCATGCCGTAGCGGGAGACGCCGCCGTAGGTGGGCTTGACGCTGTCTCTTATACAC
>NZ_KL585418.1:67238-69904 GCF_000721935.1 Streptomyces sp. NRRL WC-3549 | reverse complement strand
GGCGGATGGAGCCGCCGGTGTCCGTGCCGATGGCGAGCGGGGCCTCGAAGGAGGCGAGGGCGGCGGAGGAACCGCCGCCGGAGCCGCCGGGGATGCGGGTGAGGTCCCAGGGGTTGCCGGTCGGGCCGTAGGCGCTGTTCTCGGTGGAGGACCCCATGGCGAACTCGTCCATGTTGGTCTTGCCGAGGATGACGACGTCGGCGGCCCTCAGCTTCGTGGTGAGGGTGGCGTCGTACGGCGGGACCCAGCCCTCGAGGATCTTCGAACCGACGGTGGTCGGCATGTCCTTGGTGGTGAAGATGTCCTTGAGCGCGAGCGGGACGCCGGCCAGCGGACCGAGCTTCTCGCCCGCCGCCCGCTTGGCGTCGACGGCGCGCGCCTGCGCGAGGGCGCCCTCGCGGTCGACGTGCAGGAAGGCGTGGACCTTCTCGTCGACGGCCTCGATCCGGGCCAGGTGGGCCTCGGTGACCTCGACGGCCGTCAGCTCGCCGGAGGCGATCTTCTCGGCGATCTGCGCGGCCGTGAGCTTGATGATGGTGCTGATGTCCGTCATGGCTGTTAGTCCTCCCCCAGGATCTGCGGCACCTTGAAACGCTGCTGCTCCTGGGCCGGGGCGCCGGAGAGCGCCTGCGCGGGGGTGAGCGACGGACGGACCTCGTCCGCCCGCATGACGTTGGTCAGCGGCAGCGGGTGGGAGGTCGGCGGTACGTCTTGGTCGGCGACCTCGGAGACGCGGGCGACCGCGCCGATGATGTCGTCGAGCTGACCGGCGAAGTGTTCGAGCTCTTCGCCCTTCAGCTCCAGACGCGCCAGCCGGGCGAGGTGGGCGACCTCCTCGCGCGTGATGCCAGGCATACAGCGATCCTCAGGGTTCGGCGAAGTTGATTCGAGGAACCAATCCTATGGGGTCCGGGGACACGCCGACGGACACACCGCCTCCGGGGCCCCGGCCCGCCCCTTCAGGCCGTCGCCGGACCCGGGTTGAGCGCGCGTCCCGTCGGCCGGGGATCGCGTTCGGAGGCGACCGCCGCCGCGGCCGCCGCCTCCAGCTCGCAGGTCCCGCAGCCGCTCCCACGTCTCGTCGTCCTCCACGCCCTCGGCGACGACCAGCAGGCCCAGCGAGTGGGCCAGGTCGATGGTGCAGCGGACGATCTCGGCGTCCTCGGTGTCGACGGCGAGACGGGCGACGAACGACCGGTCGATCTTCAGTTCGCTGACCGGCAGCTTCCGCAGGTGCACCAGGGAGGAGTAGCCGGTGCCGAAGTCGTCCAGGGACATCTTCACGCCGTGCGCGGTGAGCCCGGCCATGGTGTCGGCGGCCCGCTGCGGGTCCTCCAGCAGCACGTGCTCGGTGATCTCCAGTTGCAGCGCACCGGCGGGGACGCCGTGTC
Source organism: Streptomyces sp. NRRL WC-3549 (assembly GCF_000721935.1). Lineage (GTDB taxonomy): Bacteria > Actinomycetota > Actinomycetes > Streptomycetales > Streptomycetaceae > Streptomyces. Next base: position 68,513 of record NZ_KL585418.1, on the reverse strand, counting down.
TGGCCAGCCGGGCGGCGACGCTGCCCGCGAAGCCCGGGGTGTGCACGTCGCGCGGAGAGACGTTGACGGCGACCGGGACGAGCAGCCCCTGCGCGCGCCACCGCGCGACCTGGGCGAGGGCCGTCTCCAGGACGTACTCGGTCAGGTGCGGCATCAGGCCGGAGGACTCCGCGATGGCGATGAACTCGTCCGGGGGGACCCGCCCCCGCTCCGGGTGCACCCAGCGTACGAGCGCTTCGAGACCGGCGACCTGGCCGTCGAAGCGGACCTTGGGCTGGTAGTGGAGCTCCACCTCCCGGGCGTCCAGGGCGCGGCGCAGGTCGCCCAGCAGCCCGAGCCGGTCGGGGGTGTTGCTGTCGCGCTTCGACTCGTACACCTCGACGCCGGTGCGGTCGCGCTTGGCCTGGTACATGGCGACGTCCGCGCGGCGGAGCAGCCCTTCGGCGTCGAGCGCGTGGTCGGGGTGGACGGCGACCCCGGCGCTGGCCTCCAGCACCAGGGTGAGCCCGTCCAGACCGAGGGGGGAGGAGAGTTCGGCGACCAGGTGGCGGGCGACGCGCTGGGCGCTGGTGGTGGAGTCCGTGGTCGGCAGCAGGACGGCGAACTCGTCGCCGCCGAGCCGCGCGGCCTCCGCGCCACGGGGCAGGGCGAGCCGGAGCCGTTCGGCGATCTGGAGGAGCAGCCGGTCTCCGGCGAGGTGGCCCAGGGTGTCGTTGACGGCGCGGAAGCGGTCCAGGTCGATGAGGACGAGCGCGGCCCGGGCGCCGGTGGCCTCGGCGTCCTCCAGCGCGGTCCACGTCCGCTCCAGGAGCCACAGCCGGTTGGGCAGCCCCGTCAACGGGTCCCGCAGTTGCTCCTCGGCCCGGGCGCGGGCGATCCAGAGCGTGGAGTCCAGGGCGATCAGCGGGATGGCGAAGAGCGGCAGCAGTACCGGCATGACGGAGGCGACGACGCAGATCAGCGGGGTGATCCCGACCAGGGCGACGGCGACGAGTCCCTGGCGCAGGACGGCGGTGCGGGCGACGGTGGGCAGTTGGCCGCTCTGGGAGGCCCGGGTGTACCACAGGAGGAGCCGGGTGACGAGCAGATAGGTGCAGGCGGCGAGGAGCACTTCGGGCACGGCCTCGATGCCCCACTGGAGTGGCCGCCAGGGTCTCTCCACGGTGGCCCCCTCGCCGAACGCGGCCAGGACGAGTGCGGCGGCGCCGATGCCGAGTATGTCCACGGCGCCGTGCAGCAGCCCCTGCCACCAGCGGCTGTCTCTTATACACATCT
>NZ_KL585418.1:65602-67061 GCF_000721935.1 Streptomyces sp. NRRL WC-3549 | reverse complement strand
GGCGGGCCGTTCCGACGAGCACCACCACCACGAGGCTCACCAGTCCCGCCGGCACCCAGCCGTACAGCAGCAGCACCGCGAGGGTGAGGGCTGCCCCGGAGCCGGTCCCGCCCCACCAGCGGTCGCGCCCGAGGGCGACCAGGTGGCCCACGATGACGCCGGTGAGCAGGGCGAGCGACCAGCCGGCGGTGCCGTCCGGGAAGAGGGCGCTGCCCCCACGGACGGCCTGGTAGAAACCGGTCGCGAGCTGCGCGGTGGCGACCGCCACGACGAGGAGCCCCACCTTCGGGATCGTGCCCGTCCGTACGGCGGCCAGTTTCCTGGCGGGGTCCGCGAGACCCCGCCGCCGCGACACCGGTGCGGCGCTCTCGGTCGGTTCCATTCCGTCCCTCTCACAGCCGGCGGTGCCGATGTCCCACGGCGGCCTCCGCTCCCATGCCACTGCGGCCCGAATCCCACCACGCGGCCGGGGCACGGCAGGTGCACGTTCAACAGTAGGCCGCGGAGGGCTCCCAGGGGCAGCGCTCCACAGCTCTTGCCCGAATGCGGACCTGACACCCGTCACTGTCTGATAGGCGCCGAACGGGTGGTGCGGGCCCGTGTTCCCGGCCCCCACCACCCGCTTCCTTCCCTCCCGGCCCGCCGCCACGCACCCGCGGTGTATCGATCGCGCGTCGATCAGGCCTCGGCGGACACGGCGGCCTCCCGGGCCGCGTCGGGCCCCTGTCCGAGGAGCACGGCGAACCCGTCCTCGTCCAGGACGGGCACCTTCAGCTGCATCGCCTTGTCGTACTTGGACCCGGGGTTGTCACCCACCACGACGAAGGACGTCTTCTTCGAGACGGACCCGGTCACCTTCGCCCCGAGGCTCTGCAGCGCGTCCTTGGCGCCGTCCCTGGTGTGGGAGGCCAGTGTGCCGGTGACGACGACGGTGAGTCCTTCGAGGGGCCGGGGCCCCTCGTCCTCGCCCGCCCCCTCGTCCTCCATCCGGACCCCGGCCTCCCGCCACTTGCGCAGGATCTCCCGGTGCCAGTCCTCGGCGAACCACTGCTTGACGGACGCCGCGATGATGGACCCGACGCCGTCCGCGGCGGCCAGCTCCTCCTCGGACGCCTCGTCGATGCGGTCGACGGACCGGAACTGGCGGGCCAGCTCCACGGCGGCCACCGGGCCCACATGGCGGATCGACAGCCCGGTGAGGACCCGGGCCAGCGGTGCCTGCTTGGCGGCGGCGATGCCGTCGAGCAGGGCGAGGGCGTTCTTCTTCGGCTCGCCCTGCTGGTTGGCGAAGACCCTCGCGATCTTCTCCTCACCGGTCTTCGGGTCGCGCTTGGGCAGACCGCTGTCCGGGTCCAGCACGTAGGCCCGGATCGGCAGCAACTGGTCGACCGTCAGGGAGAACAGGTCCCCCTCGTCCCGCAGCGGCGGCTCGGACGGCTCCAGCGGCTGGGTGAGGGCC
>NZ_KL585418.1:63537-65403 GCF_000721935.1 Streptomyces sp. NRRL WC-3549 | reverse complement strand
CCGCCGCCACGTAGCCGAAGTGGTCGATGTCCAGGCACTTGCGGCCCGCCAGATAGGCCACCCGCTCCCGCAGCTGGGCGGGGCACGAACGCGCGTTGGGGCAGCGACGGTCGACGTCGCCCTCCTTCATGGCCTTCAGCGGTGTCCCGCACTCGGGGCACTCGACGGGCATGACGAACTCGCGCTCGCTGCCGTCCCGGAGGTCCACGACCGGGCCGAGGATCTCCGGGATGACATCCCCGGCCTTGCGGAGCACCACGGTGTCGCCGATGAGGACGCCCTTGGCCTTCACGACGTTCTGGTTGTGCAGGGTGGCGAACTCGACCTCGGAGCCCGCCACCTCGACCGGCTCGACCTGGGCGTACGGGGTGACCCTGCCGGTACGCCCGACGCCGACGCGGATGTTCACCAGCTTGGTGTTGACCTCCTCGGGCGCGTACTTCCAGGCGATCGCCCAGCGCGGGGCGCGGGAGGTCGAACCGAGGCGGCCCTGGAGGGGGATCTCGTCGAGCTTGGCGACGACTCCGTCGATCTCGTGCTCCACGGAGTGGCGGTTCTCGCCGAAGTACCGGATGAACTCCCGGACGCCGTCGAGGGAGTCGACCACCTTGTTGTGCCGGGCGGTCGGCAGTCCCCACTCCCGCAGCAGGTCGTACGCCTCGGAGAGCCGTTCGATGTCGAGGCCCTCACGGGCGCCGATGCCGTGCACCACCATGTGCAGCGGGCGGGTGGCGGTCACCTTCGGGTCCTTCTGACGGAGCGAGCCGGCCGCCGCGTTGCGCGGGTTGGCGAAGGGCTTGTCCCCGGCCTCCACCAGGCGGGCGTTGAGCCCTTCGAAGGCCTCCATCGGGAAGTAGACCTCGCCGCGGATCTCCACCAGGGCGGGGACCCGGTCACCCCGCAGGCGGTGCGGGATCTCCGCGATCGTGCGGATGTTAGGGGTGATGTCCTCGCCGGTGCGGCCGTCGCCGCGGGTCGCGGCGCGGGTCAGCCTGCCGTGCTCGTAGGTGAGGTTGACCGCGAGACCGTCGACCTTGAGCTCGCACAGGAAGTGGTAGCCGGGGCGGCCCACGTCCTTGGCGACCCGCTCGGCCCAGGCGGCGAGCTCCTCGTCGTCGAAGGCGTTGTCCAGGGAGAGCATCCGCTCGCGGTGCTCGACGGAGGTGAACTCCGTCGTGTACGGACCGGCGACCTTCTGGGTCGGTGAGTCCGGGGTGCGCAGCTGCGGGTTCTCGTCCTCGACGGCCTGCAGCTCGCGCATCAGCCGGTCGAACTCGGCGTCGCTGACGACCGGCTGGTCCTTCACGTAGTACCGGAAGCGGTGCTCCTCGATCTGCTCGGACAGCAGCGCGTGCCGCTCCCGCGCCTCGGCGGACACGCCTGTCAGCTCCTGCGCCTGCTGTTCGCCGGCCATCGTCCCGTTCCTCCCGTCGACCCGACCCCGTTACTCAGGGTTGTCCGCGAGTGACCTCGCGGCCCGGACGCAGTGGGCGAGCGCGGCCCGCGCGTAGGCGGGTGACGCCCCCGCCAGCCCGCAGGACGGGGTGACCACCACGGACTCGGCGAGAGTCCCCGGGGTCAGCCCCAGCCTGTTCCACAACGTCCTGACCCCCATGACGCTACCGCCCGGGTCCGACAACGCGGTCGAGGCGCCGTCCGCCGAGGGGACGACACCGAGCAGCAGCTGGGTGCCGCCCTCGACGGCTTCCCCGATCTCCTCCTCCTCACGCTCGGTGAGAAGCGAGAAGTCGAACGAGACGGATCCGGCCCCGGCCCGGCGCAGCAGGGCGAACGGGACGTCGGGGGCGCAGGAGTGGACGGTGGTCGGCCCGCCGCCGTTGACCGCCAGCAGGTCGCGCAGGGCCC
>NZ_KL585418.1:63118-63280 GCF_000721935.1 Streptomyces sp. NRRL WC-3549 | reverse complement strand
TAGCCGCTGGCGGACCTGACGCGTCCGCGCAGTACGGCGGTGAGGGAGGGCTCGTCGAGCTGGAGGACGACCTCGGCCCCGGGGACCCTGCGCCGGACCTCCGCGAGGTGCCCGCGCAGCCCTTCGGCCAGTGAACCGGCCAGGTCGCGGCAGGCTCCGGGG
>NZ_KL585418.1:49093-62884 GCF_000721935.1 Streptomyces sp. NRRL WC-3549 | reverse complement strand
GATGTGTATAAGAGACAGGCTCCAGGGCGGCCGCCAGGGTCCAGGGGCCCACGGCCTGGACCTTGAGCAGGCCTTCGTACCCCTGGGTGAACTCCTCCAGCGCGTCGAGGTCCTCACCGAGCCACGAGCGGGCCCGGCGGGTGTCGCGTCCCGGGCGGTCGCTGATCCGCCAGCCGCTGGGCTCGACGTGGCCGTACATCTCCTCCAGCAGTCCGACGGTCCGCCCGATCATGTCGGCACCGGGCCCGCGGGCCGGCAGCTCCGGCAGGTACGGCAGGCCCTGCCCGTCGGCGAACGACCCGACGACCGTCTTGGCGGCCTCCCGGGCGTCGCCTCCCGGCATGGACCCGACACCGGTGGCTCCGTACGCGCTGAACTCGCTCTTCTCGCTCACCCGGAAAGCCTACGGGCCGCCCGCGGCTCAGCGGCCCGGGCGGACCGTCAGGTCGTTGATCTCGGCGTCCCGTGGCAGGTCGAGGGCCAGCAGGATGGTGGTGGCGACCGATTCCGGGTCCATCCAGCGGGAGGGGTCGTACTCCTTGCCCTCCTGCTGGTGGACCTTGGCCTGCATGGGGCTGGCGGTGCGCCCCGGGTAGACGGAGGTGACCCGGACGCCGCCCGCGTGCTCCTCGTGGCGCAGCGAGTCGGCGAGCGCCTTCAGCCCGTGCTTGCTCGCGGCGTACGCGCCCCACTCGGCGTTCGCGGCGAGTCCGGCGCCCGAGTTCACGAAGACGACGTGCCCCTGGTTCACCCGCAGCTGCGGCCCCTGGTTCCCCCGCAGCTGCGGCAGCAGCAGCCGGGTCAGCTCGGCGGGGGCGATCAGGTTGGCGTTGAGCTGGAAGTGCCATGACTTGGGGGTGAGCTCCCCGATCCGGCCGAGCTCGACGACGCCCGCGACGTGCAGGAGCGAGTCGAGCCGCTCGGGCATGGGCTGCTGGCCGAACGCCCAGGAGAGCCGGTCGGGGTTGCCGAGGTCGCCGACGAGCGTGCGGGCCCCCGGGTGGAGCGCGGCGAGCTCCTTGGCGCGGCCGGCGTCACGGGCCAGCAGCACGAGTTCGTCGCCGCGCTCCAGGAGGCGGCGGGCGACGGCCGCGCCGATACCGGAACCGGCGCCGGTGATGAGATGAGTAGGCATGCCCACATGCTCGCATCACCGCAGGCCCGAGCCGCGCCGCACCCGCCTCACTCCATTCCTGCGGACTCCTCCAGGTAGGCGAGCGCGCCCACGCCGTCCTCGGCGAAGAAGACCAGCTCGGTCAGGGGGACCGGCAGGAAGCCCTCGTCCTCCATGCGCTGGAACTGCTGGCGCAGACCGTCGTAGAAGCCCGCGGTGTTCAGCAGGACGACCGGCTTGGTGTGCTTGCCGTGCTTCTTCAGCTCCAGGATCTCCGTGGCCTCGTCGAGCGTCCCGGTGCCGCCGACCATGATCACGATCGCGTCGGACTTCGCCAGGAGCAGCGCCTTCCGCTCGGCCAGGTCCTTGGCTATGACCATCTCGTCCGCGTTCTCCCGGGCCTTGGCGGCGAGGAAGTCCACCGACACCCCCACGAGCCGCCCGCCCGCCTCCTGCACGCCGTCGGCGACGACCTTCATCAGTCCGCTCTCCGAACCGCCCCAGACCAGGGTGTGGCCACCCCGTCCCAGCAGCTCCGCGAACTCCCGCGCGGGCACGGTGTAGCGGTCGTCGAGGTCGGCGGCGGAGAGGAAGACGCAGATGTTCATGCGGCATACGGTACGGGCCGCCGCCGACAGCCCGACCCGGGCCGGGAAGAAACGGGGCCTCCCCTCGGCTGACAAGGGAATGAGGGACATCCCAGGACACCGCATCACCGTCGAGCCCGGCACCGAGCACGTCCGCGTCGTCCGGGACGGACAGGTGCTCGCCGAGAGCCGCCGCCCGCTCGTACTGCGCGAGACGGGCTGCCCGGCCCGCTACTACCTGCCGCCCGAGGACGTGCGCACCGAGCTGCTGACCCCTTCCGACACGCGTACGCACTGCCCGTTCAAGGGGGACGCGAGCTACTGGTCGCTCCCCGGGGCGGCCGACCTCGTCTGGTCCTACCCGGAGCCGAAGGAACAGGTCGCCGGGGTCCGCGGCCACTTCTGCTTCTACGACACGGAGGTCGTCCCCGACTGACCTTCGGCAAGATTTCTCCGCCGCACCGATGAGTTCCGCGCGGCCCACCGGTCCACCTCCCCATGGACAAGACTCTCTCCTTGGACGGCACGCCGATCGCGTACCGCCGCCGGGGCGACGGACCACCGGTGGTGCTGGTCGGCGGCGCGCTGAGCACCACGGCGGACGGGGAACCGCTGGCGGCACTGCTGGAGCCGCGCTTCACGGTGGTCACCTACGACCGCCGGGGGCGCGGTGCCAGCGGGGACACCGGGCCGTACGCGGTGCGCCGCGAGATCGAGGACCTGGCGGCGGTGACCGCGCGGGCGGGCGAGCGGGTGTCGGTGTTCGGCATGCTGTCGGGCGGGGCGCTGGCGCTGGAGGCGCAGGCCGCCGGTGTCCCGATGAACCGGCTCGCGGTCTTCGAGCCCCCGTACACCCCCGACCTGCGGTTCAAGAGGCGCTGCACGGCCGAGCTCCAGACGCTGCTGGCGGCCGGCGACCGGTCGGGCGCCGTCGCACTCCACCTGTCACGGACCGGCGTCCCGGAGGCGACGGTCGCCCGGATGCGCCGCGCGCCGCTGTGGGCGGCCCTGGTGGACCTGGCGCCCACCCTCGCGTACGACGACACGCTCCTGGGCACCGGAGAGATCCCCGACCGCTTCACGGCCGTGACGGCCCGCACCCTGGTACTGACCGGCGGCTTCAGCACCTCCCGGGCCCACGAGACGACACTCGCCCTCACGGCGGCACTCCCCCGGGCCCGGCACCGCACCCTCACGGGCCAGACCCGGGAGGTGGCCCCGCAGGCGCTCGCCCCGGTCCTGACGGACTTCTTCACCCGGGACGTGCTCGCCCACCTGACACCCTGACCGGGCGCTCCCCGAGGACGAAACCCGTACCGGCACGGGACGACCGGGCGGCGGACGCCCCCGTCGTCAGCCCGCCGCGGCGGTCTCGCGCCGCACCGTCGTCGCGATGGTCGCCGACCCCACGACCCGCGTGCCGTCGTACAGCACCACCGCCTGCCCCGGGGCCACCCCCCGCACCGGCTCGGCGAAGGAGACCCGGAGGACCCCGTCCACCAGCTCCGCCGTCACCTCGGTCTCGCCGCCGTGGGCGCGGAGCTGCGCGGTGTACGTGCCGAGTCCCGTCGGGGCCGTACCGCACCAGCGGGGCCGGATCGCCGTCAGGGCGGTGACGTCGAGGGCCTCCACGGGGCCGACGGTGACCGTGTTGTTCACCGGCGAGATGTCCAGGACGTAGCGTGGCTTGCCGTCCGGGGCGGGGTGGCCGATGCGCAGGCCCTTGCGCTGGCCGATGGTGAAGCCGAAGGCGCCCTCGTGGGTGCCCACCTTCGTACCCGCCTCGTCGAGGATGTCGCCCTCGGCCGGACCGCCGAGGCGGCCCGCCAGGAAGCCCTGGGTGTCGCCGTCGGCGATGAAGCAGATGTCGTGACTGTCGGGCTTCTTGGCGACGGCGAGGCCGCGGCGCTCGGCCTCGGCCCGGATCTCGTCCTTGGTGGTGAGGGTGTCGCCGAGCGGGAACATCGCGTGGGCGAGCTGCTTCTCGTCCAGGACGCCCAGCACGTAGCTCTGGTCCTTGGCCATGTCCGAGGCGCGGTGGAGCTCCCGGGTGCCGTCCTCGTTCAGTACGACGGTCGCGTAGTGGCCGGTGCAGACGGCGTCGAAGCCGAGGGCCAGCGCCTTGTCGAGGAGCGCGGCGAACTTGATCTTCTCGTTGCACCGCAGGCACGGGTTGGGGGTGCGCCCCGCCTCGTACTCCGCGACGAAGTCCTCCACGACGTCCTCGCGGAAGCGTTCCGCCAGGTCCCAGACGTAGAACGGGATGCCGATGACGTCGGCCGCGCGGCGGGCGTCACGGGAGTCCTCGATGGTGCAACAGCCCCGCGCGCCGGTCCGGAAGGACTGCGGGTTCGCGGAGAGGGCGAGGTGCACACCGGTCACGTCCTGTCTCTTATACACATCCTGGGAGATCTGAGTCATAGCCCGTCCAGGGTACGGGGCGCCGGGAACCGAATGCCCGCCGATATGCGTTGTCGCTCGCATGGGGACCAACAGGAACGCCGGCTCGTCGGGGAAGGGCCCCGGGCGCGGCATCAGCAGACGCACGCTGCTCATCGGCGGTGGCGCGGCCGTCGTGGGCGGCGGCGCGCTGGCCGCGGAGGAGGTCCGGCGCGTCTGGTGGCGGCTGCCCGGAGTGGACAGGCCCCGCGAGGCGGGTGAGCTGGATTACGCGGGAGCGCGCTGGGTCCCGGCCTCGGAGGCGAACTGGCGGCGCGCCGACCGCCCCGACGACTACCGCGTGGACCGGGTGATCGTCCATGTCACGCAGGGCAGCTACGCCAGTGCGGTCAAGGTCTTCCAGGACCCGTCCCACCGTGCGGCGACGCACTACATCGTGGGCCAGGACGGCCGGGTGACGCAGATGATCCGGGAGCTGGACGTGGCGTTCCACGCGGGCAACCGCTCGTTCAACGAGCGCAGCGTCGGGATCGAGCACGAGGGCTTCGTCGACCGCCCCCAGGACTTCACGGGTGCGATGTACGAGGCGTCGGCGCGGCTGACGGCGTCCATATGCGCGCGGTACGGCATTCCGGTGGACCGCGAGCACATCATCGGGCACGTGGAGGTGCCGGGTACCGACCACACGGACCCCGGACCGCACTGGGACTGGAAGCGCTACATGAAGCTGGTGCGCGCGGCGTCCACCGGGCCCTCCGCCGGCCCCTCCGCCGCCGCCTCGGGCGCTAGCTGAGCCCTGCGGTCCTGGCGCGTTCGACGGCCGGGCCGATGGCGCGGGCGAGGTCGTCGACGTCCCTCTTCGTCGAGGTGTGGCCGAGCGAGAAGCGCAGGGTGCCCCGGGCCAGGTCGGGATCGGTGCCGGTGGCCAGCAGGACGTGACTGGGCTGGGCGATCCCCGCCGTGCAGGCCGAGCCGGTGGAGCAGGCGATGCCCTGGGCGTCGAGCAGCAGCAGGAGGGAGTCGCCCTCGCAGCCCGGGAAGGTGAAGTGGGCGTTGGCGGGGAGCCGGCCGCCGGGCGCAGGGTCGCCGCCGAGTACGGCGTCGGGGACGGCCTGCCGCACGGCGTCGACCAGGGAGTCACGGAGCGCCCCGACCTCGCGGGCGAAGTCCTCGCGGCGCTCGGCGGCGATCCGCCCGGCGGCCGCGAAGGCGGCCACCGCGGGGACGTCCAGGGTGCCGGAGCGCACATGCCGCTCCTGCCCGCCGCCGTGCAGGACGGGTACGGGGGTCTGGTCGCGGCCGAGGAGCAGGGCGCCGGTGCCGAACGGCCCGCCGATCTTGTGCCCGCTGACGGTCATCGCCGCCAGTCCGGAGCGCGCGAAGTCGACGTCCAGCTGCCCGAACGCCTGCACCGCGTCCGCGTGCATGGGTACGCCGAACTCCTGGGCGACCTCGGCCAGTTCACGGATCGGCAGGATGGTGCCGATCTCGTTGTTGGCCCACATCACGGTGATCATCGCGATGTCGTCCGGGTCGCGGAGCACCGCCTCGCGCAGGGCCTCGGGGTGGACGCGCCCGTACCGGTCGACGGGGAGGTACTCGACCCTCGCGCCCTCGTGCTCGGCGAGCCAGTCCACCGCGTCCAGCACGGCGTGGTGCTCCACGGGGCTGGCGAGGACCCGGGTACGGCGGGGGTCGGCGTCGCGGCGGGCCCAGTACAGGCCCTTCACGGCGAGGTTGTCGGCCTCGGTGCCGCCGGAGGTGAGGACCACCTCGCTGGGGCGGGCGCCGAGCGCCTCGGCGAGGGTCTCGCGTGACTCCTCGACGGTACGGCGGGCCCGCCGCCCGGCGGCGTGCAGGGAGGACGCGTTGCCGGTGACGGTGAGGTGCGCGGTCATCACCGCGATCGCCTCAGGGAGCATCGGCGTGGTCGCGGCGTGGTCGAGGTAGGCCATGATGCCCCGAGTCTACGAGCCCGCCGCCGGGCTCACGGCATGCGCATGGCCTCACCGCCCGGCCGGACCGGGGCGGGGGCCACGGGCGGGGCGGGACAGGGCCCCCGGTCAGCCGCCGAGGCTCCAGGAGACGGTGCCGTTCACGGTGACGAGGACCGCGAGGACCACCAGGTCCGCGACGCCGAGGGCGAGCCCGAGGAGGGCGCGGCCCCGCCGCGCGGTGGAGCGGGCGAGCGCCATGGCCGCCATCACGATGGCGGCGGGCCCGAGCAGGATGTTCATCACGAGCAGGCCCACCAGCCCGAGGACGAACGAGGCGACGGCGAGACCGTCCGCCTCCCGCGAGGTCGCGGCGCGGTCGGGGGCGGGACGGGTACGGCGTTCCTGTGCGGTGGCGAGTGCCATGGTGCGGACACCTCCGGTTCCGGTGGCGGGAGGACGGTCGGGGGTACGGCCGGACAGCGGCCGGGAGGCCGGCGGTTCAGCGGGTCCGGCGGGCCAGTCCCTCACGGAGGCCGAAGGCCACCAGCCAGACGCCGATCAGACCGGCGGCGGTGAGGGCCAGGGGCGCGGGCAGGTGCGCGACGGCTCCGAGGACGACACCCAGCAGGAGCAGGGCGGCGACGAGGACGAACATGTGAGCCCCTTTCCGTGAACAGTTGGGAGTACGACTGTTCACTGACTTGCAAGTCTAGTGCGCGTACCCCTTCCTGCTGTCGGAGAACAGTTGTTTACTGAATGGCATGAGTCACACCCTCGGCATCCGCCAGGCCCAGAAGCTGAAGACCCGCCAGGCCCTTCTGGACGCGGCGCTGGAGCTGCTGGAGGACAAGAGCCTGAGCAGCCTGGGCCTGCGCGAGGTGACACGTGCCGTGGGGGTGGCACCGACCGCCTTCTACCGGCACTTCGACGGGGTGGCGGCGCTCGGTGTGGCGCTCGTCGAGGAGACCCTGGGCAGCCTGCACGGCATGATCGGCGCCGTCCTGGCGGACACCGGGGACAGCGAGGAACGCCTCGACCGAAGCGTCGCCCTGATCGCCCGTCACGTCGCCGGGCAGCCGGCGCACTTCCGCTTCATCGCCCGCGAACGGCACGGCGGGGTGGGCCCGGTGCGGGAGGCGATAGCCGCCCAGTTGCGCGCGTTCACGGAGGAGGTGGCCGCGGCGGTCGCCACGGAGCCGGAGTCGGCGGGCTGGGACCGGCAGGACCTGCTGATGCTGGGCGGTCTGTACGTCGACCACATGGTGCTCACCGCCTCCGCCCTGCTCGACGCGGCCGGGCCCGAGGACGAACGCGAGGCTGTCCGCACCGCCCGGCGCCGGCTCCGCCTGGTCGCCCTGGGCCGGGCGCATTGGCTTGACTCCTGAGACGAAGCAGGCGCACACCGGCCCTGGGGCGGCTCCGGGCCACGGCTGCTCGACAGGGGGGCGGCCCTCTCCTCCAGGAGGAGGCACCACCGGCCCGACCGGCCGCCGCGCTCACCCGGTTCCCGCGTACAGCTCCATGACGGCCGGCGCGGCCTCGGCGAGCAGCCGACCGGGCGTTCACGGGCCCGTGCCGCCCGCGACGCCCGGCCGGCTCCCCTGGCCCGGACCCCCGGCTCCGCTCAGCCGCGCGGGGCGCGGGCCAGCTGGCGGGACTGGGCCACCAGGCGTCCGGCGCTGTCCCACACGTCGGCGTCCTCCTCCAGGAAGCCCCCCGCGAGGTTGCGGGTGGTGATGGAGACGCGCAGCGGGCCCGGGGCCGGGCGGCAGCGGATGTGGGTGGTGAGTTCGATGGTGGGCGTCCAGCCCTTCAGGCCCAGCTCGAAGGAGGTCGGCGGCAGCGCGTCGACCGTCAGCAGCAGGGAGAGCGGGTCAGCGTCCCGGCCGTCCGCGAGGCCGAACCAGCCCCGCATCTCCCCCTTGCCCGACGGGGCGCCCACGGCCCAGCCGATCGTCGCCGGGTCGAGCTTGATGTCGAGCCGGTCGGTGATGGCCGAGCTGCCGGGGATCGGGGCCGGGCCGTCGCTCGGGCCGAGGCACTGCTCACGCGGCGGGATGGCGGGCGGCACGGCGGACGTGCGGACCTCGTCGGTCAGGCCGTCCAGGTCACCGTAGGTGGCGAGGACCCGGATGCGCTCGACCTCGGTGCCGTCCTCGGCGTACTGGAAGAGCGAGGCCTCGCCGGTGGACAGGGTGCGACCGGTCCGCACGACCTGGGTGCGGATCACGGCCGGGCCGGGGACGGAGGCCGTGAGGTAGTGCGCGGAGACGGAGAAGGGGTCGGAGTGCGGAAGCGCCTCGCCCAGCGCCCGGCCCAGCATCGCCAGCAGATAGCCGCCGTTGACGGCCTGGATGATCGTCCAGCCCGCGGAGAGCTCGGCGTCGTAGACGCCTTCCTCCCGGAGCGTCACCGCCGTGTCGCGGTCGAACTCGCTGTCACCGATGGTCGCCTGCGCGGTCTGCCGCGCCTGAGCTTCTGCTGCCTGTGCCATGGGACGCACGGTACACCGATCGTGTTACTGAGCGGTAGCTTTTGTTCCGGTCACAGGGCGGCCGGGGTCTCCTCGGTCCGGGAGGAGCGCCGGTTGAACGCGCGGGGGGCCCGCCAGTGGAAACGCAGGGCGAGCAGGCGCAGTACGAACGCGGTGACGACCGCCACGCCGCTGGTGTAGGCGTTGAGGGCGTCGAACCGGATGCAGAGGACCACCATGACGGAGCCGACGATCGCGGGTACCGCGTACAGATCGCGGTCCCAGCGCAGCAGCGAGGGGACTTCGTTGGCCAGCACGTCGCGCAGGACGCCGCCGCCCACGGCGGTGGCCAGCCCCAGGGTCGCGGAGGAGGTGAGGCCGAGCCCGTAGTCGTACGCCTTGACCGTTCCGGCGACGCAGAAGAGACCCAGCCCGGCGGCGTCGAAGACGTTGACGGCGACCTGGATGCGCTCCACGTGCGGATGCAGGAAGAACACCAGGACGGCGGCGAGCAGCGGGGTCGTGAAGTAACCGAGATCCGTGAAGGCGGCCGGCGGGACGGCCCCGATGATCACATCACGGAAGAGCCCCCCGCCCAGCGCCGTCACCTCGGCCAGGACCGCGATGCCGAAGACATCGAAGTTCTTGCGTACGGCGAGCAGCGCCCCCGATATCGCGAAGACGAAGATCCCGACGATGTCGAGCGCATGCTGGACGGAGGGGGTGAAGATGTCGTTGAGCACCGAACAATTGTGCCGGTACTACTCCGGTGTCTTGTCCTCCGCGTCTCCGGCGGCCCCGCCCCCGGCTCCTGCGGCCTTCGGGGCCGCCTCGGCCTCCGGAGCCGTCTCCGCCTTCGGGGCCTCCTCGGTCTCGGGGGTGCCCTCGGTCTCCGGGGCTGCCTCGGTCTCGGGGGTGCCCTCGGCCTTCGGCGCCTCGGTGGCGCCCTTCGCCGTCTCCGCGACCGGCTCGGTGGCGTCCTTGGCCGTCTCCACGACCGGCTCGGTGGCGCCCTTCGCCGTCTCCACGACCGGCTCGGCGGACTCTCCGGGCCGATCCGGTTCGGTGGAGGCGACGGACGCCACCGTGATGGAGTCCGTCACCAGCGGCGCGTCCCCCGGGGCCTGGTCCTCGGCGTTCTCCGGGTGGTGGCAGGCCACCTGGTGCCCGGTCTTCAGCTGGATCAGCGGCGGCTCGGTGCTCTTGCAGACCTGCGTCGCCTTCCAGCACCGTGTGTGGAAGCGGCAGCCCGTGGGCGGCGAGATCGGCGACGGGACGTCGCCCTTGAGCAGGATGCGGTCGCTCTTCACACCCCGCCTGCGCGGGTCGGGCACCGGCACCGCCGACATGAGCGCCTTCGTGTACGGGTGCATGGGTGCCTCGTACAGCGACGTGCGGTCCGCCAGCTCGACGATCTTGCCGAGGTACATGACCGCGATGCGGTCCGAGACGTGCCGGATCACCGAGAGGTCGTGCGCGATGATCATGTAGGTGAGGCCGAGCTCGTCCTGGAGGTCGTCCAGCAGGTTGACCACCTGGGCCTGGATCGACACGTCCAGCGCCGAGACCGGCTCGTCGGCGACGACGAGCTTCGGCTTGAGCGCGAGCGCCCGGGCGATACCGATGCGCTGGCGCTGGCCGCCGGAGAACTCGTGCGGGTAGCGGTTGTAGTGCTCGGGGCTGAGCCCGACCAGCTCCAGCAGCCGCTGGACCTCCTTCTTCACGCCGCCGTCGGGCGTGACGCCCTGGAGCCGGAAGGGGGTTCCGATGATCCCGCCGACCGTGTGCCGGGGGTTCAGCGAACCGTACGGGTCCTGGAAGATCATCTGGATGTCGCGGCGCATCGGCCGCAGCCGTCCCGCGGACAGGTGCGTGATGTCCTTGCCCTGGAACTCGATCGTGCCGCCGGTCGGCTCCAGCAGCCGGGTCACCAGCCGGCCCATGGTCGACTTGCCGCAGCCGGACTCGCCGACGACGCCCAGCGTCTCCCCGGGGCGGACGTCGAAGCTCAGGCCGTCGACGGCCTGGACCGCGCCGACCTTGCGCTTCAGCACGCCCTTGGTGATCGGGAAGTGCTTGACCAGGCCACTGACCTTGAGGAGCGGCTCCGGCCCGTCCGCCTGCGCCCCGGAGGCCGCGGCGGCCTTGTTCTTCAGATCAGTCACAGCTTCGGCGCAATCTCTTCGGTCCAGATCCGGTCCCGCTGCTCACGCGACATGTGGCACGCGGAGTAGTGTCCCTCGCCCTCGCCGACCAGCTTCAGCTCCGGGCGCTCGGTGCGGGTGATGTTGTCCGCGGGGACGTCGGCGTACGGGCAGCGCGGGTTGAAGGCGCAGCCGGACGGGACGTTGATGAGGCTGGGTGGTGAGCCCTTGACCGGGACGAGCCGGTCGGTCTGCTCCCGGTCGATACGCGGCATCGAGCCGAGCAGCCCCCAGGTGTAGGGGTGCTGGGGCTGGTAGAAGACCTTCTCGGCGCTGCCGCGTTCGACGCAGCGGCCGGCGTACATGACCAGCAGGTGGTCCGCGATCTCGGCGACGACGCCCAGGTCGTGGGTGATCATGACGACCGCGGAGCCGAACTCCTTCTGGAGGTCGCGGATCAGGTCGAGGATCTGCGCCTGGACGGTGACGTCCAGGGCCGTGGTCGGCTCGTCGGCGATCAGCAGCTGCGGGTTGTTGACCAGCGCCATCGCGATCATCGCTCGCTGCCGCATACCGCCGGAGAACTGGTGCGGGAAGTCCTCGTAACGGCGGTGCGGCTCGGGGATGCCGACGCGGTCGAGCATCTCGATCGCGCGCTTCTTCGCGGTCTTCTTGTCGACCTTGTGGTGGACCCGGTGGGCCTCCACGATCTGCGCGCCGATGCTGTAGTACGGGTGCATGGCCGACAGCGGGTCCTGGAAGATCATGGCCATCTTCTGGCCGCGCAGCTTCCGCACGTGCTCGGGACCGGCGCCGATCAACTCCTCGCCGTCCAGCCAGATCTCGCCGCCGATCCGGGCCCGGTCCGAGTTGTGCAGCCCCATGATCCCCAGCGAGGTCACGGACTTGCCGGAGCCGGACTCGCCGACGATGCCGAGGGTCTGGCCGGCCTTCAGGTCGAAGCTCACGCCGTCGACGGACTTGACCAGGCCGTCGTCGGTGTCGAAGTGGACGCTGAGGTTGCGGACGGACAGGAACTCCTTCGCGTCGTCCGACGCGTCCCGGGGCGCGGGGACCGAGCCCTGCGCGGTGTCCTGCGCCGGGGAGTCCTTCTTGCTTGCCTCGCTCATGAGAGCCTCACCCGGGGGTCGATCGCGGCGTACACGAGGTCCACCAGCAGGTTGCAGATGACGATGAAGAAGGCGGCGACCAGCGTCACGCCCATCACCTTGGGAAGGTCGGCCTCGGTCACGCCCTTGATGGCGAAGGCGCCCATTCCCTGGAAGGAGAAGACCGTCTCGGTGATGACCGCGCCGCCGAGCAGCAGGGCGAAGTCCATGCCGAAGATGGTGATGATCGGGGTCAGTGCCGCGCGCAGGCCGTGCTTGACGACCACCTTGCGCTCCTCCAGCCCCTTGGCGCGCGCGGTTCTGATGTAGTCCTCGCCCATCGTCTCCAGCATCCCCGCACGGGTCAGCCGGGCGTAGAGCGCGGAGTACAGCAGGGCGAGCGTGCACCAGGGCAGGACCAGGCTGCCCGCCCATTCGAGCGGGCTGTCCGCGAACGGGACGTACTCCCCGTTGCCGAACAGCGCGAGCACGGCGAGACCGGTGAAGAACATCGGGAGCGAGACACCGGCGAGGGCGACGCCCATGGAGAGCCGGTCGAAGACGGAGCCGCGCTTCAGGGCGGAGACGACGCCGATGGCGACACCGGAGACGACCCAGATGACGGCCGCGCCGACGGCCAGCGACAGCGTGACCGGGATGCGGTCGACGATCTGCGGCCAGATCTCGGTGTGGGTCTTGAAGGAGTACCCGAAGCACGGGGCGTTGCAGGTGACCGGGTCGGGACCGAACTGGTATTCGGCGCCGACGACGATGCCCTTCACGAAGTGCCAGTACTGGAGGTACAGGGGCTGGTCGAGCCCCAGGTTCTTCTTGACCGCGGCGATGACGTCCGGGTCGGGGCTCTTCCCGACGTACTGGGCCGCCATCGAGTCGAGGGTCTGGCCGCCGAGTCGGGGGACCAGGAAGAAGATCGCGAACGTGACTGCGCTGACCACCAGCAGCAGCAACACCGCGGCGAATACGCGTCGGATGATGTACGCAGCCACAGCCGTGCGGCGCCGGGCGGGCGGGCGGGGTTCTGCCCGCCGGCCCGGCGCCTTCACCTGCCTTTCAAAAGATGCTGTTGATGAACAGGTGTTACTTGGTGGACGTCATCAGCACGTAGTCGTACATGCCGAGGTAGGCGTTGGTGACCGTGACGTTCGCCGCGGAGTCCGGGCGGTAGAGCAGGCTCTTGCGGTAGGCGAGCGGGACGACCGCGGCGGTCTCCATCACCTTCTGGTCGACCTCGCCCCACGTGGCGTTGCGCGCCTCGGTGTCGACGGTGCCGATGCCCTTGACGAGGAGTTCGTTGACGCCCTTGTCGTCGAGCTCCATCAGGTTGGTGCCACCGGAGGGCTTGATGGCCGTGCCGTTGACGATCTGGTCGAGGAAACCGAAGCCGGTCGGCCAGTCGGCGCCCCACTGCATCATCAGCATGCCCGCGTTGTTCTTGTGGACCCAGTTCGGGACGCCGGCGAAGTCGGTGAAGTACTTGTTGGCCGGGGACTGCTTGATCTCGGCGGTGATGCCGATCTTCTTCAGGCTGTTCTGGATCTGGGTGGCCGCGAGGATCTCGTCGGGGCGGTCGGAGCGGGCCGTCAGCGTGGTCTTGAAGCCGTCCGGGTGACCGCACTTGGCGAGGTGGTCCTTCGCCTTGGCGATGTCGCCCTTGTTGCCCTCGGTCGGGTACAGGTCGAACTTCTTGTACCCGGCGACGGTCGGCGGGATGACCGTGGTGGCGGGGTCGCCCTTGACCGAGCCGCCGATGGCGTCGACCATGCTCTGCTTGTCGACGGCGTACTGCACGGCCTTGCGGCACTCGACGTTGTCGAACGGCTTCACGTTGACGTTCAGCGCCATGTACTGCAGGACGCCGCCGTACGGGTTGTCCGTCTTCGCCTTCTCGGCGGCCTTCGCCAGGACCTTGGGCTGGGTCTTGGACTGCAGGCCCGTGCCCTCGATGCCGGCGGTGATCGTGTCGTCCAGCAGGTGGTCGTCGATCGTGGTGGCGTTGACGTTGAACT
>NZ_KL585418.1:46953-48952 GCF_000721935.1 Streptomyces sp. NRRL WC-3549 | reverse complement strand
CTCGATGCCGGCGGTGATCGTGTCGTCCAGCAGGTGGTCGTCGATCGTGGTGGCGTTGACGTTGAACTTGAGCTCGATCTTGTCCGGCAGTGCCTTGCGGATCGGGTCCGTCTTCGGGTCCCACTCCGGGTTGCGGACCAGCGTCGCGCCCTTGCCCTCGTCGTACGCCGAGAACTTGTACGGGCCCGAGGAGACGATCTTCTGGACGTAGGAGGCGCCCTTGTCGGCCTTCTGCGGGACCGGTGCGGTCTGCGAGAAGGCCGCGAGGTAGTCCATGTCCGCGAACGGCTTGTTCAGCTTGAAGACGATCGTGTAGTCGTCCGGGGTCTCGATGGACTTGAGGCCCTCGGCGGACTTGTCCTTGTACGGACCCTTGTACTTGTCGCCGCCTTCGAGGTAGGCCTTGAAGTACGTCGGGCCGTTGGACAGGGCCTCCGGCGCGAAGTTGGAGCGCTCGACGGCGTACTTGACGTCCTTCGAGGTGACCTCGGTGCCGTCCTCGAACTTCACGCCCTTGCGGAGCGTGTACGTCCAGGTCTTGGCGTCGTCGCTGGCCTTGCCGAGGTCGGTGGCCAGGTCGGGGACGACCTCCAGGCCCTCGTCACCGGCGGCCGGCTTGAAGGTCACCAGGGAACGGCCGTACAGGCGGGAGAAGTTCTGCACCCAGCCGTAGTAGGTGTCGCCCGGGTCCAGGGAGTCGGGACCGCTGGCGTGCTCGTAGGTGACCGTCCCCCCCTTCTTGTCCGTCGGGTTGACGATCGAGGTCAGAGCCGCGTCGGCCTTGGCGCCGCCGCCGCCGGATCCGCCCTTGGAGTCCGAGTCACTGCCGCTGCAGGCGGAGGCGCCGAGCGACACCGCCACGACCACCGCAATGGCAGCCGCCTTCTTTCTGTTCTGCATGCTGAGGAAAGCCCCCTCGTTTGTCCGGTGCGGCATGGCCGCGCTTACTTGCCACGAGGGTCGAGTGCGTCGCGCAGCCCGTCCCCCAGCAGATTGAAGGCCAGCACGGTGATGAAGATCGCCATGCCGGGGATGACCATGAACATCGGGTCGACCTCGTAGAGCTCGACCGCCTGCGTGAGCATGCCGCCCCACGAGGCCTGCGGCGGCGCGATACCGACGCCGAGGAAGGAGAGGGACGCCTCGAAGAGGATGTTCGTGGGGATCAGGAGCGTCGCGTAGACGAGGATCGGCGCGATGAGGTTCGGCAGCAGTTCGCGGAAGAGGATGAACGGTCCGCGGGCCCCCAGCGACCTGGCCGCCTCGACGAACTCCCTCTCGCGCAGCGACAGGGTCTGCGCGCGGACGATGCGCCCGATGTAGGGCCAGCTGAAGAAGCCGATCACGAAGACGAGGACGGCGATCCGCAGCGTGAGCCCTTCCATCCCGAAGGCCTCGCCCTGCAGGGAGGCCGAGATCGAGATCGCGAAGAGCAGCAGCGGGAAGGCGAGGAAGGTGTCCATCAACCGGCTGATGAAGCTGTCCACCCAGCCGCCGTAGAACCCGGCCACGACCCCCATCACGACGCCGATGACGACGGAGAGCAGCGTGGAGCCGACGGCGACGACCAGGGAGACCCAGGAGCCTTCCAGGATGCGCGCGAAGATGTCGCGTCCGGTCTGGGGTTCCACGCCGAGCGGGTGGTCCCAGCTGATGCCGCCGAAGTCGCCCTTGGGCGCCAGCATGACGGGGTCGACGAGGCCCTGGTTGAAGGCGTTCGGGTCGAGGCCGAGGAGCGACTGGATCGGCTTGGACAGCACCGCGGTGAGGATCAGCAGCACGACAACGATGCCACCGGCCACCGCGGCCTTGTCCCGCTTGAAGCGGGTCCAGGCGATGCGCCCGAGCGAGCGGCCCTCGATCTCCTTGCCGCCCGCGCCCTCCAGCACCGCTTCGGGCTGCGCATCCGCCCTGGTGGTCTCGATAGGTGCCGTCATCGCGCTGGAGACCCCTCTCGGCCGACGGATGGCCGGCCTATGACCGCCGCTGTAGCGGCTCC
>NZ_KL585418.1:43476-46745 GCF_000721935.1 Streptomyces sp. NRRL WC-3549 | reverse complement strand
CCGCCGCTGTAGCGGCTCGTACAAACACATGTCACATGGGCGGCGCCGTGCCGAACAGCCGCTGTTTGAAAGAGGCATGAGTCGGGCAGGGACCACCTGCTGAGGTGGAGTCTTCAGCTTCCGCGCGATCACCCGCCAGACCCCACGGGGAATGTTTGCTCAAACGTGATGCGGTCAGTGGGTTTCCGTTATCCGGACAGCCGGTCTTACTGAGCGGACCTCTCGGTCACTAATCCTCGATACCGGACATGTGGGCCAACTCATCCGATTGAGTGGCCAATTGACCGAACGCCGCCCCGGCCGGGCGACCGCCCGGCGCCGCCCCCAGAACGCGTGGGGACCGCCCGGCGCCGTCCTCAGTACGCGTGGGGGGCCGGCCCGGCCAGGGGCGGGTAGCCGTATCCCGGGGCGGGCGGGGGGACCGCGGGGGCGGCGTGCGCCTCGCGGTCGTAGAACGGCCGGGAGTTGGCGCGCAGCCACAACGCGACCGGGTCGTACTCGTCGGACATCGAGACCGTGGAGACGGGCAGCCCGTCGGGGACGGCCCCGACCGACTGCTGCATCATCGTCCGGGCCGCGTCGACCGAGGGGCGGCCCGTGTCGTAGAGGTCGAGGCCGATCGCGAGGTAGGGGACGCCCAGGGCGGGCTGCACCCAGGCGCGGCGCAGCGAACGCACCGCCTGGGTCCGGTGGGCGTTCTGTGACAGCAGGGCGTAGAACTGGGGGAGTTGGATGGCCGGCTCGAAGAGCCGGAGCGGACCCGCGGGCATCCGGTCGAGGCCGGTGGCGATGCGGCGGAGGTCCAGCCAGGGGACGCCCACGCCACCGCCGGGGGCGTGCGGGTTGAGCCAGATCCCCCAGCGGTCGGGGAACAGGGCACGGGCGATGTCGCGGCCGGTGATCAGTTCGTGGGCCCGGTTCCAGCCACTGGCCGAGAGCTCCTGGGCGGAGGTCACGCAGGGGGCGTAACCCATGCCGTCGACCTCCATGTTGCCGTACTGGGCGTCGGGGGAGCCGGCCGTGCCGTGCCAGAGCAGCATCCAGACCTGACCGCCCGCCAGGGCCCGCAGCAGCGCCTCGTACGCGTCGAGGCGCCCGGGGGTCACTTGGCGCAGCATGTGCTCGACCTGTCCGGCCGCCGCCGTGCCTGACGCACTCACCCTGGGTCCCGCCCCTCTTCGATCCGCGCTCCGGCGCCTCGGCCCGTCCCGCGATGCTGTGGTGCCGCCCCGGGCACACGGGGCGACCTCGTCATCCAACCAGCTTATGCGCCGCCCCTGACACCGTCTTGACGCCACGGGCGACGCCCCTCACCGCTCCCTCGGCACTCGTCGCGCTCCCGGTGCCGCCCCGCGCTCAGTACTCCTCGCGCCGGTAGAACGGCCGCACCTTCTCCCGCATCCAGTCACCGACGGGGTCCTGGGCCACGTCGAGCAGGAGGAGGTTGACCGGCCAGGGCACCTGGACGCGGCCGAGCGCACGCCCCAGGGCGTCCATGGGCGCCTCCTGCCCTGCGCCGTCCCAGAGGGCGAACTCGACGCCGACGAACAGGACGGGGTCGCCGCCCTCGATGCTGGCCAGGGCCCGGCGGGCGGTGCCCACCACCGCGGTCCCGTGGAACTCGGCGGCCACGGTGGAGAGGAAGTCGACGGGGTCCTCCTTCCAGCGCCGTGCGCCCGGCCCGGCAGAGTTCGGCGACGGCGGGCGGGGGGAGCGGCAGCCCGACCGCACCTCCGGGGTTGACGGCGATACCGAGTTGCGGGGGCAGCCCCCGGGCGAACTCACGGGCGGGCGCGACCGCGTAGGAGAGAGCGGGACCCGCGCACCGGAGGAACTGCGCCTCGGAGCTGAACACCGGGACGAACGCGGCGCCGCCGATGTCCACCGTCGGCAGGTCCAGATCGGGGCTGTCCGGGCCGCCCCCGTTCGGCAGCGGTACCCAGACATCACTGCGGCCGAGCACCTCCACGAGCCGCCCCCCGGCGTCGGGAACGCCCACCGACGCGGTCAGTACTTCTTCGAGCTCGTTGGCCGGCCACCCCTGCTGAGGATGTGCCTGTGCCGGAATGTCCACGGTGTCTCAGTCCCTCTCTCGCCATGCCCTGCGGCAGAAACCTTAGACCGACACCTGGCCGGGGGGCAGTGGCGCGGGCCGGGAAGGCGGGCCCGGGACCGGTACGGGCCGCCGCGGTCCGGATCCTGGACGCCCGGACGGATTCGCTCCGGCTGTGCTCCTGCGAATCGCCCGGCGGGCCACCCGGGCGGCGGAGCGCACGGGCGGACGCGATGGCGCGGAGCGTGCGGCGCGCAGGATGGGGAGCGCGCGGAGCGCCCGGAGCGCATGCGGGACCACCGGACGTACGGTGCGCGCCATGGCGCGAGGAGGCGCGCGGCCTCCCTGCGGAGCCGCTCCCCACCGCTTCCCGCGCCCTACGGACGCGTCACGCGCATTACCCCGGGCACGTCCGCCGCACCCGTCTCACCCGAAACGCCCGACGCCTCGTCCGCCGCACCCGTCGCACCCGTCGCACCCGTCGCACCTGTCACACCTGCCCCTCCCGTCACACCTGCCGCTCCCGCACCACCAGCCTCGCTCGCCTCCCCCGCCTCTCCCCCCTCGCCGGTGAAGGAGATCCGCGCGATCGCGTCGGCCGCCTCCCGGTCCAGGAGGACGACGGAGACGCACCCCGGTGGCAGCACCCCGTCCCCCGCGTCGCGCAGCAGCCGGCCGACCGCACGCCGGTGCCGGGCGAACGCGTAGCCCGAGACCCCGCGTCCGCGTTCCCGCTGCCCCCGCCGGGCCACGGCCGGCGTGACGTCGAGCAGGATCAGGTGCAGGGCCCGCCCCCGCCGCCGGGCGTCCTGCCCGAGCCAGCGCCGGACCCAGGCCTGCGTACCGCAGTCGTGGACGACGACGGACCCGCCGCCGCGCAGCGCCCGCCACAGCCCGCGGTAGTGCGCGACGCGCACCAGCGGGCGGTAGAGGGGGTACGGGACCGAGCGGGGCAGCGAGCGGGCCCAGCGGTCCCGGGTGTCCTGCGAGTCGACGGCGTCCTGCCGGGGGACCGAGCGCCGGATCAGCGTCGACTTGCCGCCGCCCGGCAGTCCGGACACCACCACGACGTCGCCCGGGGCGAAGTCCAGCACCCTCGGTCCGGCCCCGCCCCGGCCCCGGAGGTCGCGCACGGCGAGGCCGGGGCCCCGCGCGTCGAGGCTCTCCCGGACCGGCGCCCCGGGCTGTGCGGGCATCGTCTCGCGGGCGGCCTCCG
>NZ_KL585418.1:42102-43289 GCF_000721935.1 Streptomyces sp. NRRL WC-3549 | reverse complement strand
CTGTGCGGGCATCGTCTCGCGGGCGGCCTCCGGCTCCCCCGCCGCGCCCGCGGCCGTCATGTGTGGCCGCACCGTCATGGCCGTCCCCCTGCGCTCGTCACCACCCGCACCCGACCTGCCCAAGAAGTGTAAAGAAAAGGCAATGTGGCACAACCGCTCACCGGTGCACGGGGCGGTCCGGACCCCGGCCCCGTGCTCGCGGCCCCGCTCCCCCGCGGGGCGTGCGATGATGGCCCCGCCAATTGCATACCGGCCGTTCGAATCCGCGCGGGAGAGTCCCGGTCACCTGTGACCTGGACGCCGAAGGAGCAAGTTCCTCCCTTGAATCTCTCAGGCCCCGTACCGCGCGGATGAGGCAGATCTGAAAAGCGGGCCGCTTCGCGGCTCCACCCAAGGTGCAAGCCGACCCCGTTCAGGGGCTCCCGGCGAACCTCTCAGGTTCCGATGACAGATGGGGAGGGATCGTCCTCCGCCGTCATGCCCTGGAGCCGTATCCATGAGCACTGCCCCCCGTCTCACCGCACTCGACGCGCTGCACCGATCGCTGGGCGCGACCATGACCGACTTCGCCGGCTGGGACATGCCCCTGCGGTACGCCAGTGAGCGTGACGAGCACAACGCCGTCCGCACCCGGGCCGGTCTGTTCGACCTGTCCCACATGGGCGAGATCGCCGTCACCGGCCCGCAGGCCGCCGCCTTCCTGAACCACGCCCTGGTGGGCAACATCGCCACGGTCGGAACGGGCCGCGCCCGCTACACCATGATCGTCGCCGAGGACGGCGGCATCCTGGACGACCTGATCGTCTACCGCCTGGGCGAGACCGAGTACATGGTCGTCGCCAACGCGGGCAACGCCCAGACCGTCCTGGACGCCCTCACCGAGCGCGTCGCCGGCTTCGACGCCGAGGTGCGTGACGACCGGGACGCGTACGCGCTGCTCGCCGTCCAGGGCCCCGCCTCCCCGGACATCCTGAAGTCGGTCACCGACGCCGACCTGGACGGGCTGAAGTACTACGCGGGCCTGCCGGGCACGGTCGCCGGGGTCCCGGCGCTCATCGCCCGTACGGGCTACACCGGCGAGGACGGCTTCGAGCTCTTCGTGGCGCCCGAGCACGCGGAGCGGCTGTGGAAGGCCCTCACGGAGGCGGGCGCCCCCCACGGACTGGTCCCGTGCGGCCTCTCCTGCC
>NZ_KL585418.1:39896-41901 GCF_000721935.1 Streptomyces sp. NRRL WC-3549 | reverse complement strand
CCTCCCCTGCCGCGACACGCTGCGCCTGGAGGCGGGCATGCCGCTGTACGGGCATGAGCTGACCCCCGCCCTGACGCCGTTCGACGCGGGTTTCGGCCGGGTGGTGAAGTTCGAGAAGGAGGGCGACTTCGTGGGCCGCGAGGCCCTGCGGAAGGCCGCCGAGCGCGCCGAGGCCGCCCCGCCCCGCAAGCTGGTCGGCCTGGTCGCCGCGGGCCGCCGGGTGCCCCGGGCCGGCTTCTCGGTGGTCGTGGACGGGAAGGCCGTCGGCGAGGTCACCTCCGGCGCCCCCTCCCCCACCCTGGGCAAGCCGATCGCCATGGCGTACGTCGACGCGGCGTACGCGGCGCCCGGCACCGAGGGCGTCGCCGTGGACATCCGGGGCACGCACGAGCCGTACGAGGTCGTCGCGCTGCCGTTCTACAAGCGCGAGAAGTAGCCCGCCCCGGGCGGCAGCGGCGGCCCGTCCGCCCCGGACGTGACGCATTCCCGTCTCACACCGCAAGACCACCGTTCACCAGCACTCCCCCGCGTACAGGAGAATTCAGACCATGAGCAACCCCCAGCAGCTGCGGTACAGCAAGGAGCACGAGTGGCTGTCGGCCCTCGAGGACGGCGTGGCCACGGTCGGCATCACCGAGTACGCGGCCAACGCGCTCGGTGACGTCGTCTACGCCCAGCTCCCTGAGGTCGGTGACACGGTGACCGCCGGCGAGACCTGCGGAGAGCTGGAGTCGACCAAGTCGGTCAGCGACCTGTACTCACCGGTGACCGGCGAGGTGACCGCGGCCAACCAGGACGTCGTGGACGACCCGTCGCTGGTGAACTCCGCCCCCTTCGAGGGCGGCTGGCTGTTCAAGGTGCGCCTGGCGGAGGAGCCGAAGGACCTGCTCTCCGCCGATGAGTACACCGAGTTCTCCGGCAACTAAAGACCCCTAGGGACCACCTGATGTCGCTTCTCAATTCCTCACTCCACGAGCTGGACCCGGACGTCGCCGCCGCCGTCGACGCCGAGCTCCACCGCCAGCAGTCCACCCTCGAGATGATCGCCTCGGAGAACTTCGCCCCGGCGGCGGTCATGGAGGCCCAGGGCTCCGTTCTCACCAACAAGTACGCCGAGGGCTACCCCGGGCGCCGCTACTACGGCGGCTGCGAGCACGTCGACGTGGTCGAGCAGATCGCGATCGACCGCATCAAGGCGCTCTTCGGCGCCGAGGCCGCGAACGTCCAGCCGCACTCGGGTGCGCAGGCCAACGCCGCCGCGATGTTCGCACTGCTGAAGCCGGGCGACACGATCATGGGCCTGAACCTGGCCCACGGCGGTCACCTGACCCACGGCATGAAGATCAACTTCTCCGGCAAGCTGTACAACGTGGTCCCGTACCACGTCGACGGCACCGGCGTCGTGGACATGGACGAGGTCGAGCGTCTGGCCAAGGAGACCCGGCCGCAGCTGATCGTGGCCGGCTGGTCCGCGTACCCCCGTCAGCTCGACTTCGCCGCCTTCCGCCGCATCGCGGACGAGGTCGGCGCGTACCTGATGGTCGACATGGCGCACTTCGCGGGCCTGGTCGCCGCCGGGCTGCACCCCAACCCGGTGCCGCACGCCCACGTCGTCACGACCACCACGCACAAGACGCTGGGTGGTCCGCGCGGTGGTGTGATCCTGTCGACGCAGGAGCTCGCGAAGAAGATCAACTCCGCGGTCTTCCCCGGTCAGCAGGGCGGTCCGCTGGAGCACGTGATCGCGGCCAAGGCGGTCTCCTTCAAGGTCGCGGCGACCGAGGAGTTCAAGGAGCGCCAGCAGCGCACCCTGGACGGCGCCCGCATCCTCGCCGAGCGCCTGGTCCAGCCGGACGTCACCGAGGTGGGCGTCTCCGTCCTCTCCGGCGGCACCGACGTGCACCTGGTCCTGGTGGACCTGCGCAACTCCGAGCTGGACGGCCAGCAGGCCGAGGACCGGCTCCACGAGGTCGGCATCACGGTCAACCGGAACGCCGTTCCGAAC
>NZ_KL585418.1:25768-39747 GCF_000721935.1 Streptomyces sp. NRRL WC-3549 | reverse complement strand
CCGAGGACCGGCTCCACGAGGTCGGCATCACGGTCAACCGGAACGCCGTTCCGAACGACCCGCGCCCCCCGATGGTCACCTCCGGCCTGCGGATCGGTACGCCGGCCCTGGCCACCCGCGGCTTCGGCGCCGAGGACTTCACCGAGGTCGCGGAGATCATCGCCGCCGCCCTCAAGCCGTCGTACGACGCCGAGGCCCTCAAGGCCCGGGTGACGGCACTGGCCGAGAAGTTCCCGCTGTACCCCGGCCTGAAGTAGGCCATCCGCAGTTTGCACGACCGGTGGGGGCACCGCGCACACTGAACAGTGAGCTCGGTGCCCCCACCGCTGCCCCGCGCTCTGCGGGCCCACCGGCCCGCCCCGCACCACCCGGCAGACAACGGCGTCTACCAACCCCTTAGGAGTTCCCCCGTGGCCATCTCGGTCTTCGACCTCTTCTCGGTCGGCATCGGCCCGTCCAGCTCCCACACCGTCGGTCCGATGCGTGCGGCGCGCATGTTCGCCCGCCGCCTCAAGAACGAGGGTCTGCTGGCCCACACCGCCTCGATACGCGCGGAGCTCTACGGCTCGCTCGGCGCCACCGGCCACGGCCACGGCACCCCCAAGGCGGTCCTGCTCGGGCTGGAGGGCGAATCGCCCCGCACCGTCGACGTGGAGGGTGCCGACGCCCGCGTCGAGGAGATCCGCGCCTCGGGCCGCATCAATCTCCTCGGCATGCACGAGATCGACTTCGACGCCGACGAGCAGCTGGTCCTGCACCGCCGCAAGGCGCTGCCGTACCACGCCAACGGGATGACCGTCCTCGCGTACGACCGCGACGGCGCCCCGCTGCTGGAGAAGACCTACTACTCGGTCGGCGGCGGCTTCGTCGTCGACGAGGACGCGGTGGCCGGCGAGAACCCGATCGTCCCGGACGACACCGTCCTCAAGCACCCCTTCCGCACCGGCGACGAGCTGCTGCGCCTCGCCCGTGAGTCCGGCCTGTCGATCTCCTCCCTCATGCTGGAGAACGAGAAGGCCTGGCGCACCGAGGACGAGATCCGCGCCGGCCTCCTGGAGATCTGGCGGGTCATGCAGGCCTGCGTCGCCCGCGGCATGTCCCGCGAGGGCATCTTGCCCGG
This sequence comes from Streptomyces sp. NRRL WC-3549, assembly GCF_000721935.1. GTDB lineage: Bacteria > Actinomycetota > Actinomycetes > Streptomycetales > Streptomycetaceae > Streptomyces. The sequence goes on along the minus strand of NZ_KL585418.1, from coordinate 38,627 downwards.
CGGTCTGAAGGTCCGCCGCCGCGCCGCGAACTCGGCCCGCCAGCTGCGCGCCGAGGGCGATCCGCAGGCCCACGCCATGGAGTGGATCACCCTCTACGCGATGGCGGTCAACGAGGAGAACGCCGCGGGCGGCCGTGTCGTGACGGCCCCGACCAACGGCGCGGCGGGCATCATCCCGGCCGTCCTGCACTACTACATGAACTTCGCGGCGGGCGGCTGCACGGACGCCGAGAAGGACGACAGCGTGGTCCGCTTCCTGCTGGCCGCCGGGGCCATCGGGATGCTCTTCAAGGAGAACGCCTCCATCTCCGGCGCCGAGGTCGGCTGCCAGGGCGAGGTCGGCTCGGCCTGCTCCATGGCCGCGGGCGCCCTGGCGGAGGTCCTGGGCGGCTCCCCCGAGCAGGTGGAGAACGCCGCCGAGATCGGCATGGAGCACAACCTCGGCCTGACCTGCGACCCGGTCGGCGGCCTCGTCCAGATCCCCTGCATCGAGCGCAACGGCATGGCGGCGGTCAAGGCGGTCACGGCGGCCAAGATGGCGCTGCGCGGCGACGGCAGCCACAAGGTCTCCCTCGACAAGGTCATCAAGACCATGAAGGAGACGGGCGCGGACATGAGCGTGAAGTACAAGGAGACGGCCCGGGGCGGGCTCGCGGTGAACATCATCGAGTGCTGAGAGCGGGCGCCGCTCCCGTGGCCCGCGTCGGCGCCTTCCGCTCGACGGTGGTGGGCCCTGAGCTTGGCCCGGTGCTGCACCGTTCCGCTCTCACGGTGGTCTGGTTCCAGGCCGTCCTGGACGTCCCGTCGGGCAAAGGCACCGACCATCCCCTCGACAGCATGCGCTGGGAAGAGCCGGCCCAGGACCACGAGCTCTGACGCCGGGTGCCGATCACCGCCACTCGGTGACCGCCGCGATGAGGACGCTCACCCCGGACCGTGCGGACGGGAGCCCGGGCCGGGAGTCCGCGCCATCTCCGTCCGCACGGGGATACGGCCGCCCTCGGCGGCCGTACCCCCGTGTCAGTGGCGACTGATAGAACCGAACACACAGTCGCAGCACGGAGTTACGGGAGACCTGCCTTGTCGTATGTGCAACACGTCCGGAGTTTCCACGGGCTGCCCGTGTACACGTTTCCGCCGTACGCCCACCCCGAGGACCTGCCCGACGCCGGGTCCGTGGCCTGGCGGCTGAGCTGTGGGCCCTACACGTCCGACGAGAGCTCGGACGTGTACTGGGAGCGCTTCACCCGGATGGTCGAGCTGGAGAAGGTGCGGGCGGTGATCCTCGGCCACCCGTGGTACCAGGCCTTCGGCGGCTCCGACGACGATCTGATCGGGCTGCGGTCCCGGCTCACCGGGCTCGAAGCGGTCTTCCTCGGTGATCTGGAGGACGAGGAGTCGATGATCTCCCTGATCGGGCTGCACGATCTCGGGGGACTCCTGGAGGCGTTCCCCGGGCTGCGGGAGCTGGTGGTACGCGGTGGGGATGACCTCGACTTCCCCGTGGCGGGGCACCGGAACCTGCGGTCGCTGCGCGTCGAGTCAGGGGGGATACCTCCCGAGGCGGTGGAGCATATCGCCGCCGCCTCCCTTCCCTCCCTGGAGCGCCTCGAGTTGTGGCTGGGCACCGAGGACTACGGCGGCGGCACGACGGTCGAGCAGCTCGCCCCGCTGCTGGCGGGGGAGGGCAAGCCCGCGCTGCGTCATCTGGGGCTGCAGAACAGCCCGATCCAGGACGAGTTGGCCGCCGCCCTGGCCTCCGCTCCGGTGGTGCCGCAGCTCCGTTCGCTCAGTCTGTCGATGGGCGCGCTCTCCGACACGGGGGCGGAGGCGTTGCTGCTCGGGCAGCCGCTCACCCATCTCCAGGAGCTGGACCTCTCCCACCACTATCTGAGCCACGCCATGATGCTGCGGCTGTGGACGGCGCTGGAACCCGCGGGGGTCCGGGTCAATGTGATCGGGAAGACCGAGGAGGACGAGTACTACCTGGAGATGGGGGAGGAGCACGGCCGCTACATCGCCGTGACCGAGTGACCGCCCCCGTCCGCCCCACCTGCCCCGTTACGTCACCACCCGGAAGGCCGCACGCCGATGACCCCCGCGCCCGAGCCGCACGCCCCCACGTCCGAGGACCCGCAGGACCACCTGCTCGTCAGCCGATGGCTGAACGGCGCGAGCCCGTGGCTCGATCCGGCGGAGCGGGTGCCGTACGGCCACCTGATATCCGCCGCGGCCGCTCTGCGGTGCGCTCCGGCCGACGTGGTGTCACGGCTGGCCGCGCTGGGGTACCACGATGTGCAGATCCCCGACGGCCGGCTGCCGGCGTCCGTGGCCGCTGAGGACGCCGCGCTGGTCGAGTCCGTCGACTCGGGCCGTGGATCATGGGTGGACGTCACCGTGCCCGTGTCCCTGCGGCAGACGGTCGTCCTCGCGGACCGGCTCCAGGTCTCCCCCGCCGAGGTGGCACGGCGGCTGACCGCGCTGGGTTACCACTACCCGGCCGGGAGCGGGCCGCTGCCGGAGACCCGCGACGCGCGGGACCTGCTGCTGATCCGCAAGGACAGGAAGGGCTACGGTGCCTGGCTCGACCAGGGCGAGGAGGTGCGGGCAGGCCACGTGCTCCAGGTCGCCGCGGAGCTGAAGTGCGGCCCGCACGCCGCCGCGCTGCGGCTGACCGCGCTCGGCGTCCGGCTGCCGTACACCCCCGACCCCGTGGACGACCGCCTCCTGCACACCGGGGCCGCCGGTGACGAGGTGCACCACCATGCGGCCGCCTGGTACCCCGGGCATGTCCTCGCCGTCGCGCGGGAGACAGGCCGCCGACCTGCGGACGTCCTCGCCCGGCTCCAGGAGCTGGGGTGCTGGATCGACCCCCTGTCCCTGCCGGACGCCCCGGAGGAGGACGACTTCGTCATCCTGAGCGAGGGCCTCGACGGGCACAGCCCCTGGCTGAGGGTGAACAGCGTGGTGGGTGTGCAGCTGCGGCACGTCCTGCGCGCGGCGCTCGTCACCGGGCGGAGCCCCGCCGAGACAGCGGAGAGGCTGGCCTCCCTCGGGCACGTCTTGCACGAGAACGCGAGGCTGCCCGAAACCGCGGACGAGGAGGACGTCCGGTTGCTGGAGACGGTCGACCGTTCGTTCAAGGACGGCGTCCACCTTGAACACGTCCTGCGCAGCGCCGGCCTGACGGGACGGAGTCCGGCCGATGTCGCGGAGCGGCTGTCCGCGCTGGGTTACCGGCTGCCCGACGAGGTGGAGTACCCGGAGGTACGCGCCGTCCTGCGCGGCTGAGCGGGCGCCCCGTCGGCGCCGTCGGCCGTGCCCCGGTCAGGAGGCCGCGAGCTGCGCGCCCACCTGCCGGCCGTCGCGGACCGCCGTGTCATGAACCGCCGTCTCGCGCAGGGCGGTCCCGCGCGGGGCCGCGTCACTCAGCGCCGTCTCACGCAGGGCCGCGGTGAGCTGCTCCTCGGCGGCGGCCAGGGCCTGGTCCGCGGTGCGGGTCCCGGTGGAGACGCACAACGTGTAGGTCAGGTCCTCCAGTTGGCGCCGGGTCTCGTGGGACCCCTGCGCGGAGTCCTGGGCGAGCAGCTCGTGGTAGCGGTCGACGAGACCACGCAGGATCACGGGGTGGGCCATCAGCACGGGAATTCCTCTCCTCAGGGCGTCGGACGCGGCGGGGCGCGAGCGGTGGGCGCGGGCCGCGGGGCAGGACGGCCTACGCCGTCCGGAGCGGGCACGGGGCCGGAGCGAACACGGGTCCCGGAGCGGGCACGGGGCCGGAGCGAACACGGGTCCCGGAGCGGGCACGGGGCCGGAGCGAACACGGGTCCCGGAGCGGGCACGGGGCCGGAGCGAACACGGGTCCCGGAGCGGGCACGCGGGCCCGGAGCGCGGACACGGGTCCCGGAACGGACACAGGCCCCGGAGCGCTCAGGCGAACATGCCGGAGCGCAGTTTGCCGAGCGTTCGGCTGAGGAGACGGGAGACGTGCATCTGGGAGATCCCCAGCTCGGCACCGATCTGCGCCTGCGTCATCTCCTGGCCGAAGCGCATCTCGATGATGCGCCGCTCACGGTCGTCGAGCTCCTCCAGGAGCGGGGCCAGCGCGTGCAGGTTCTCCACCGTCTCCATGGCCGCGTCCGGCTCGCCCAGCACGTCGGCGAACGTACGCGTCGCGGTCGCCGACGTCTCGTTGGTGTCGGTCGGCAGGTCGAGCGAGCCAGCGGTGTACCCGTTGGAGGCCACGATGCCTTCGACGATCTCGTCCTCGGTGAGGTCCAGGTGCTCGGCCAGTTCCTTCACCGTGGGGTCGCGGTCCAGCCGTACGGCGAGCTCCTCCTTGGCCTTGGCGAGCTCCACGCGCAGTTCCTGCAGGCGGCGGGGGACGTGCACGGCCCAGGTGGTGTCACGGAAGAAACGTTTGATCTCCCCGACGATGTAGGGGACGGCGAAGGTGGCGAACTCGACCTCCCGGGAGAGTTCGAACCGGTCGATCGCCTTGATGAGGCCCACGATGCCGACCTGGGTGATGTCCTCCATGTCACCGCTGCCGCGATTGCGGAAGCGGCGCGCGGCGAACCGCACCAGGGAGATGTTCATCTCTATGAGGGTGTTCCGCGCGTACTGGTACTCGTGCGTGCCCTCTTCCAGCACCTGGAGCTGTGCGAAGAACAGCGACGACAGCTCGCGGGCGTCCTTGGGGGCGATCTTCCCGGCGTCCTCGATCCAGGGCAGCTCACCGATGTACGCAGCCCCGCCGTCCGGTGCCGACACCCCGTCATTCACCGTGGTCTCGGCGGCCCGTTCGGAGATCAATGACATATGCCTACCCTCCCTGGTGGTGCGTGCTTCCTGAGAGGGCCCCTGCCCCGCTTCTCCGGGCGCATGCTCATCGAGTGGGATTTTTCTTGCTGTGTGGAAACTGTTGTCTCTGTACATCGTAAGATGAGCCCAGGTGTCCGGCCCTCGCCAGTCACTCACCCACACCTGACAGCCCCAGCCACCGGAGCGACCTTTCGGGCGCGCCGCGCTTGATTGGGTCCAGGCCCCGTACGCTGAACGCCGACGGCTCGGGGGCCCGCGGTCGGCCCGGGTTCGGCGCGGCTCGAACGAGAAACAGGATCACGTGGACAGAATTGCTGCCGTCGAGCGGGCGTTGCGCAATGCCGCACCCGACTTGCTCCTCGATGTCGTCGCGGCGGCCCTGCGGGAGCAGTACGACGTGCAGAGCGTGGAGCTGCGGCTCGCCGACTACGGGGTGACCACACTGCAGGTGGTCGCCGAGGCGCCGCTCGTCGAGCCGGTGCCCATCCATGACAGCCCGCAGGGGCGGGCCTTCGGCGCGCAGGAACCCTTCATCGAGCCCCGGTCGGGCGACGGCCCGGTGACGGTGCACCTGCCGGTGACGGTCAGGGGCGACCGGATGGGGGTGCTCACCGTCACCACCGCGGACGCCCGCACCCGGGCGGACCTGGCGGAGATGCAGGGGATCTGCGAGGCGCTCGGCCACGAGATCCTGGTCGCCGAACGGGACACCGACCTCTACCTCCTCGCCCGTCGTGCGACGCGCCTGACGCTGGCCGCGGAGATGCAGTGGCAACTGCTGCCCGGCCGCTCCGTGACCCGCCCCGAGTTCGCGCTGGGCGCGCACCTGGAGCCCGCGTACGCGATCTTCGGCGACAACTTCGACTGGTCGGTCTCCTCCCGCCACCTCACGCTCACCGTCACCAACGGCATGGGCAAGGGAATGGAGGCGGCGCTGCTCACCAACCTCGTGGTCAACGCGCTGCGCAACGCGCGCCGTGCCGGGCTGGACCTGGCCGACCAGGCGAGCCTCGCCGACCAGGCGGTATACGCGCAGTACCGGGGCGCGCTGCACGCCTCGGTCCTGCTGCTCCGGTTCGACCTGGCCACCGGTGAGGTGGAGGCCGTGGACGCGGGATCGCCGCGCATGTGGCGGCTGCGGGGACGCGGTGTGGAGTCCGTCGCCTTCGACGCGCAGTTGCCGCTCGGGATGTTCGAGGAGACGGTCTACGTCTCGGAACACCTTCGCGTGGAACCGGGTGACCGGCTGCTGGTGAGCAGCGACGGAGTCTACGAGAGCCCCTCGGCGGCCGGGGAGCGTTACGGGGAGCGCGCGCTGGCGCGGTCGTTGTCCGCGCACCGCTTCCTGCCGTCGGCGCAGGTTCCGCTGGCGGTCCTGCGCGATCTGAAGGACTACCGGGGCGGTTCGGCCCCGCTGGACGACGACGCCCTGGTGGTCTGCCTCGACTGGTTCGGGCGGCAGTCCCCGGCCGGCGACGCGCCGGCGTGAGAAGCCGGTCCGCTATCCGGTCGATCTCAGGGGTCTCGCGACACCACCGTCCCGGCCGGCGGCGCTGCGGAAGCCCCTGAGCCCCTCCAGCAGCGCGCGCCGGGCCTTGGGCGGCATGGCGTCGATCGTCGACATGAGGACCTGCTCCCGGCGCATGCGCAGGTCGACGAGGTACGCCTTGCCGTGGCTGGTCAGCCGTAGTTCCAGCTCCCGGCGGCTGACCGGGCTGGGGGCCCGCTCCACGAACCCCGTGGCCTGCAGCCGGTCGCACAGCCTGCTGACCGAGGGGGACGCCGACCCCAGCGCCTCGGCGAGCATCCGGAGGTTGATGCCCTCGTCGCGGTCCAGCGCGTACAGCACGCGGAGCTGGGACGGGGACACGGGGCCGGTGGGCACGGCCTCACGCCCGCGTTCCCACAGGACTTCGAGTAGCTCGATGACCTCGGAACCCTCGTGGGCCGCGTCCCGGGACCGGTGGTCTGGTTCGGGGTTCAGGCCCATTTAGATGACACTCCGATCCGGCATGGTCTCACTCGTCTGTCTGGCTCCGTCCGGCCACCGGACCGAGCAAGCGTGCCGGCATCCGATGCGCTCATACGGGGAAGTCAGGACACAGCCTCGTCTCAGGGACACACGAGTGTGCCCCGAGTATCTTACCTCCGCCGACCACAGGCGTCGGCGGCCGCGTCCGGACCGGGGCGTGTGCACTTGGGAAACAGTTGCCGTGGGGTAGGCTTCCGCAGTCCAGATTCGATGAGCGATCTTCTGGCGGCCACCCATCGGATCGGCCGGAAGGTGCGTCCGGGGGGCCTGTGGCCGGTACCGCACCGGCTCGTTCCCGCAGGTCCGGCCGCAGTCGTCCGCCCCGCCCAGGAGCACTGACGCCATGACTCACGGCACCACTCTTCTTCTCACCGTCCGGCACCCGGCCGACTCGCTCGCGGTCGTCACCGTCTCCGGCGAGCTCGACGTGGATACGGCACCGGAACTGCGCACCAAGGCCATGGACCTGATCGGACAGGGCAGCCCGCACGTGGTGCTCGACATGGCGCCCGTGGAGTTCTGCGACTCCTCCGGACTCAACGCGTTGATCGCCATAGTGCAGCACGCGCGTGAACGCGGCGGATCGTTGTCCGTGGCCGCCGCGCCCGATCAGCTCACCAGACTCCTGGACATGACCGGGGTCGGCGATCTCATGCCCGTGCACGCGGATGTGGGTGAGGCCGTCGACCGTCTCACCCGGGCGTCCACGGCGGCCGAGGGAACCCCGGACGCCTGACACCCGACGCCCCCTGGCCTGAAGTCCGGCCCCTCGACCCCTGGCGCCCGTGTCTGACGCCGTACGGCACACCGGCCAGGGCGGGGGGCCGGCCCCGGGGCCGACGCGGGATCGCGGAGTCGCGGGCCGCCGTCCGCTCGACTCCGGCCCCGGACTCCGGCCCCCTCGGGCCCGCCGTACCCTCACGCCCCGGTGACACACCCGGTGCACACACCCGGGCCCCGCCCCGGCTCCCGCGCCGCACACCCGGCCCCGGCGCCTCCCCCGCGCGCCCGGCCCCGGCGCCTCCCCCGCGGCCCTTGAGGACACCCCCGTACACCCCGCCACCCGGCGCGGTTTGACATGCCTGCTGCACACTGTCCATGATTCCATTAATTGACTAATGGACTTGGGGGAGAGCGTGGCAGAGACGAGCACATCGACCGGGTCCGGGGGAGCGTGGGCCATCGAGGCCCGCGGCCTGGGCAAGCACTATCGCCGCGGCTGGGCGCTGCGGGACTGCTCCTTCCGGCTTCCGGCCGGGCGGATCTGCGGCCTGGTGGGGCCCAACGGCGCCGGGAAGAGCACCCTGTTGGGCCTCGCCACCCGGCAGATACAGCCCACAGAGGGCGAACTACGCCTCTTCGGGGTGCCGGTGAGCCGGCCGGAGGTCCTGCCGAAGTTCGCCTTCCTCGGACAGGACAAGCCCCTGTACAAGCGGTTCACCGTGGCCGAGACGCTGCGGATGGGCGGCGAGCTCAATCCGGGCTGGGACGGTGCGGCGGCGGAACGGATCGTCCGCGCGGGCGACGTGCCGCTGCACGCCGCGGTCGGCACGCTCTCCGGCGGCCAGCGGACCCGCGTCGCCTTCGCGCTCGCCTTCGGGAAGCGGCCCGATCTGCTGCTGCTCGACGAGCCGATGTCGGACCTCGACCCACTGGCCCGTGAGGAGATGAGCAGCCTGCTGATGGCGGAGGCCGTGGAGCGCGGCACCACCGTGATGATGTCCTCGCACATGCTCACCGAGCTGGAGGACATGTGCGACTACCTGCTGGTCGTCGCCGAGGGCCGGGTGCGGATGGCCGGGGACGCCGACGCGCTGGTCCCGGCCCACGCGCTGGTGACCGGGGTGGCGGAGGACGGGGCGCCGCCCGCCGCGCTCACCCGCCACACGGTCATCGAGACCCGGGTCCGGGGCAGGCAGTTCCAGGCCATGGTGCGGCCCCGGGGCCCGCTGTCCGGTGACTGGCGGGTGTCGGAGCCCAGCCTGGAGGAGGTACTGCTCGCGCACCTCCGCTCGCCGGACGCCCCCGCGCTCTACACGCCCGGCGCCACCGCCGATCCCCAGGAGGGCAGGACCGCATGAGCACTTCCCTGACCGACGCGTCCGCCCCCCGCGCCACACCCCGGCGGATGGTACGCGGCCTGAACTGGCTGGTTCTGCGCCGGCACCGGATGGCCCTGCTCTGCCTCCTGGGCGTGACGGTGCTCACCTCGCTGTGGATCGTGTACCAGCGCGGCCAGCTGGTCGCTCTGCTCGATGCGGCCGACTGGCCCGAGAAGGACCTGACACAGCCGGTCGGCGGCCGGCAGTACGACTACCTGACGTTGCTGCTGGGCGCCTTTCCCGTCGTCCTCGCCGTCTTCCTCGGCGCCCCGCTGATCTCCGCCGATATCGAGCAGGGCACGGCCCAGCTCGTCACCACCCAGTCCGTGACGCGCCGGCGCTGGCTGGTCGCCAAGCTCGGCTGGTGCTTCGGTGCCGCCCTGTCGGCGGGCGCGGTGCTCTCCGCGGTCTTCACCTGGTGGTGGCGCCCCTACCGTTCGGTGCTCTCGTTCTCCTGGCTGGGCGCCCAGGTCTTCGACAACACCGGCCCCGTCCTGCCGGCCCTCACCCTGTTCCTCACCGCGGCCGGGGTGACCATCGGCGTCCTGCTGCGGCGGGTGCTCGCCTCGATGGTCGTCACCTTCGTCTTCGCCGTGGCCGTGGAGACCGCCTGGGACATGTTCCGGCAGAATCTCGCCCCGACGCGTATGTTCACCTACCCGGTGGACGCCGATCTCCCCGCCCGCTTCTCCGAGTCGTACGAGGTGGACCGATGGATCGGCAGCGCGGACGGACACCTCTACGGATGGGGTGTGTGCAGCGAGGCCTCGGAGAAGGCCCAGGAAGCGTGCCTCGCGGAGAAGGGCATCGTCAACAACGTCATCGAGTACCTCGACTACAGCCAGATGACGGCCATGCAGTGGACGGGGGCCGGCATCCTGCTGGCCGGCACGGCCGCGCTCACGGCGTTCGTCGTGTGGCGGTCGGCTCGGCGCCCGCTGTAGACGCCCTTTCCCCGGGTCACGTGTCGACATACGAGTGAAAGGTGATGCCGGTGGTCGTGTTCCGCATCGACCGGCGGAGTGGAGTGGCGACGTACCTCCAGATCGTGCGGCAGGTCGAACAGGCTCTGCGGATGGGCGCGCTGGAGGAGGGTGACCAGCTGCCCACGGCCGCGCAGGTCGCCGCCACCACCAAGGTCAACCCGAACACCACGCTCAAGGCGTACCGCGAGCTGGAACGCGCGGGGCTGGCCGAGGTCCGTCAGGGGGCGGGCACGTTCATCACCCGCTCACTGGCGCAGTCCGGTTCGGGCCCCGACTGGCCGCTGCGTTCGGCACTGAACGAGTGGATGCACCAGGCGCGGGCCGAGGGGCTGGGGGGCCCGGAGGTCCAGGAGTTGTTCCGGTCCTCCTTCGAGGCGGCGTACGGGGACGGAGCCGGCTGAGGCCCGCGTCCGGGCGGGGCCGGCACCCCGCCCGGACCCGCGGCGGCGGCCTCGCCCCGCCCCGTCGGCGAGTCATTACATGCTCAGCAATGAGCAGTTGTTCCTCGCGAACATGCAGTTTGAGTCACATATGACTTCCCTCCGCCGCCCACACGGGGTTCACTGTTCGTGACGCATGGTGACGCGGACGGCACCCGCCGCTCCGCGCACCCGGCCGGACCGACCGGCCCCCGGGCGGCGGAAGGAGGTCCACCTTGGCCGTCCCACCTTGCACGGTGACCCTTCGGCCGGAGCCGGCAGGCGTCCGGCACCGGCACTCCGGCGGGCCGTCCCCGGTGCGTCACGTCGATCGGTTCTCCGATCCCGGCGTTCATCCGCATCATTTCGACGAGGAGCACCAATGAGCCAGATAGTTTTACCGGTGTTTCATATGCCGTTCCGGAGCGCGGGATGCAATCCGGGCATGGAGGAGACCAAGACGGAGGCATGGCGCTGGGCGGAGGAGAACGACCTCCGTCTCTCCCCCGTCGCCCGGAAGAAGATGCTCCGCACCCGGCCGGAGCTCTGGATTTCTCTCATATTCCCGAAGGCCTCCCAAGAACATCTCGACCTCTTCTGCCAGTGGCTCTTCTGGGCGTTCCTGGTGGACGACGAGTTCGACGACGGACCGGCCGGCCGGGACCCGCGGATGTGCGAGGCGTCCATCGCCCGACTGGTGGACGTGCTGGACGGGGAGAAGCCGCTGGTCCCCATGGAGCACGCGCTCGAAGGCCTGCGGGAGCGCACCTGCCACGACCGGTCCCCCGCCTGGAACCGGCAGTTCCGCCGTGACACCGCCGCGTGGCTCTGGACGTACTACGCGGAGGCGGTGGAACGGGCCGCGGGACAGGTGCCGAGCCGGGCCGACTTCACCAGGCACCGCCGGGACTCCGTGGCCATGCAACCCTTCCTGGATCTCCATGAGATCACCGCCGGAATAGACCTTCCGGAATCCGCTCGCAGTCTGCCCGCGTATATCGCCCTGCGCACCGCGGTCACCGATCACTCCGGCCTGTGCAACGACATCTGCTCCTTCGAGAAGGAGGCCGTTCTCGGTTATGAGCACAACGCGGTGCGGCTCATTCAGCGTGACCGCCGGTCCACTCTCCAGGAGGCCGTCGACGAGGCCGGAATTCAACTGGCACGCGTCGCCGAGCGAGTGCAGCGGGCCGAGAGGGAACTCGTCGAGGAAATAGCCGCGGCGGGCATCGAAGGACCCACCCGGGCCGCTCTGGAACGCTGCGTACAGGACTACCGGGGCCTGGTACGCGGCGACTTCGACTACCACGCGCGGGCCGAACGCTACACACGCCCCGATCTGGTGGAAGTCGACCGGAGGGACACGCTCTCCCGGCACTTCGCCGTCTGACGGCACGCACACCGCACGGGCAGGGGCCCGGGGACCCGGCAACGGGCCCCCGGGCCCTGTGCGGGGTGGCCCTGGACGTCCAAGCCGGTCCCAGGAGGCACGGCCCCGTGGCGAAGGACCGGCGGCCGGGACGGAGGACCGTACGAGAACCGGCCAGTCTTGTCGAGCCGCCGCCGCGGCGGTCTTGCCCTCGGCAACTGGATGAGGTCCGGGCGCGGCCTGCGGACCACGGCCGCCGCCACGGTGGACGTGAAGCCCCCGGCCACCGCCTCATGACGGCCGGCGCGACGGGCCGGTCGGGCGCCGGCCGGGCAGTTCCGTGGCCGTCGCCGCCCGTGCAGCCGGTGGCGGCGCCGGCACCGGTCACCGTGCGCGGGGCGGCACGGCGGGGCCACCGACGCCCTGCGGCCGTTCACGGCGGTCCCCCCGGAACCCGGCCGGGGGCCGGTGCCCCCGTGGCCCGGGACACAGCGGGGCGGGCAAGCCGGAGGCCGGGCCATGGCACCGGGCGGTGGTGATCAATGATTCACCCGCTCAGCCTCTCCCGATGGGGGAAAACCCAGGCCAGTGACCCATCACACCTGGCATTCGGAAGAGAAATGGACCGTTTTGGCGTGCTATGCCGGAAGTGGTGTTTTGGCACCGCCGTCGCCCATCTGCCATAGTCGGTGACACGACCTTCTCCGACCCGAGCCAGGTCCCCCAAGCGGCCGTGGACACACCCCCCATTCCACGGCCCCCCGCAGAAGCCCCCGAAGCGCCGCACCCCGGCCGACGGGGGCTTCTGGTGTTCCGCGGGTGCGGGTCAGCGGTCGGAGGTGCGCATCTCGAACCAGGTGGTCTTGCCGCGCGGCAGCAGGTCGACGCCCCACCGGTCGGAGAGCTTGTCGACGAGGAATATGCCGCGCCCACTGACGTCCATCTCCCGGACGGGCATCAGACACGGCAGTCCGCGCGAGGGGTCGCGCACCTCGATCCGGACCCAGCCCCGGCGGCGCAGCATCCGCAGCCCGAAGATCCGGGCGCCGGTGTGCCGCACCGCGTTGCCGACGAGTTCGGAGACGAGCAGTACGCCGTGTTCGGCGGTCTGCGGCGGGAGCTGCCAC
>NZ_KL585418.1:24011-25551 GCF_000721935.1 Streptomyces sp. NRRL WC-3549 | reverse complement strand
GTCACATAGGAGGTGATCCGGCGAGCGGTGGCCGCGGACTCGGGGCGCGAGGGCAACCGCACCTCGGCCTCGGTCGGATTTCCGAACAACTCCAGCTCTTGGAACGGCTGTTCGCCATCCATGGCTGTACTCCAGCGTGCCGCCGTCGCACTGCTGCGCGGTCGCGGCTGCTCCACACCCTCCAGGCCCGCCATGCCCACCATCATGGACGCCGCGCAAGCGCCCCGTGGCCGTTCCCGGGGAATCCCTCCCCCGGAACCAGTCATTCCGGTCATGTTCTCCGGCATATGCCAGAGGCAGCAAAGACCATCCGGACCCGCTTCCAACTGGGGCGACGCGCACGGCCCGGGTAATTGCAGGAGCCATACGGGCGCGGGACCTTAAGGTTCTCTTAAGGTCCCGCCGGTCCGCCCGCACGGATGAACACGCGTCACCGGGCCCTCCCACGCACGGGTGGTCGACGCCCCCTCAGAGGAACGTGGCCTTGCCGGGCCCCTCCTCCACGAAGCTGCGCATCCCGCGCTCCCGGTCCTCGGTGGCGAACAGGCCCGCGAACCAGGTGCGCTCGATCGTGAGGCCGGTGTCGATGTCCGTCTCCAGTCCGGCGTCCACGGACTCCTTGGCGGCCCGCAGGGCCAGCGCCGGCCCCTTCGCCAGCCGCGCGGCCCAGGCGTGCGCCTGCTCGTACACCTCGGCGGCGGGCACCACCCGGTCCACCAGGCCGATCGAAAGGGCCTCCTCCGCCTTCACCTGACGGCCCGTGAAGATGAGGTCCTTGGCCTTGGAGGGGCCGACGAGGCGGGCGAGGCGCTGGGTCCCGCCGGCACCGGGGATCAGCCCCAGGAGGATCTCGGGCTGCCCGAGCTTGGCGGTGTCGGCGGCGATCCGGAAGTCGGCGCAGAGCGCCAGTTCGCATCCGCCGCCCAGCGCGTATCCGGTGACGGCCGCCACCACGGGCTTGGGGATGCGCGCGACGGCGGTGAAGGCGTCCTGGAGGCCCTTGGAGCGCTTGACCATCGCCGTGTGGTCCATCGCCTGCATCTCCTTGATGTCCGCGCCCGCGGCGAACACCTTCTCCCCGCCGTAGAGGATCACGGCCCGCACGTCGTCGCGCCGGGCGGCCTCCTCGGCGAGCTCCCGCAGCCGGTCCTGGACGGCGACGTCCAGGGCGTTCATCGGCGGACGGTCCAGCCTGATCGTGCCGACGTTGTCGCGTACTTCGAGGGTTACGGTCATGGGAGGCAGGTTAACCGCCGCTAACGGCGACGGGCCCGGTGCCGTTGGTCACAGCACCGGGCCCGTCGTGCGGGGGAGCTACTTCGTCCACTCCGACCAGGCCATGTTCCAGCCGTTGAGGCCGTTGTCCGGCTGGATCACCTTGTCGTTCGAGTTCTTCACCACGACCACGTCGCCGATCAGCGAGTTGTCGAAGAACCAGGCGGCCGGGGTCTTGCCGTCCCAGCCTCCGCGTACGTCCTGCAGCCCGACGCAGCCGTGGCTGGTGTTGGCCGAGCCGAAGATGCCCGAGCCGCCCCAGTAG
>NZ_KL585418.1:20203-23775 GCF_000721935.1 Streptomyces sp. NRRL WC-3549 | reverse complement strand
TACTCGCCGCCGAAGCCGACGGTGTCGCCGTTCATCCGGGTCACCTTGAGCTTCTCGCTGATGACCATCTTCCCGTTGTACGTGGTCGTGGACGGGGCGCCCGCGGAGATCGGGATGTCCTTGATCTGCTTGCCGTCCCGGACGACCTTCATGCGGTGCGAGCTCGCGTCGACGGTGGAGATCTGGCTGCGGCCGATCGTGAACGACACGGTCTTGGCCTGCTTGCCGTAGACCCCCGGCCGCCCCTCGACACCGTCGAGGTCGAGGCGCAGGGTCACCTTCGTGCCCGCGGCCCAGTACTTCTCCGGGCGGAAGTCGAGACGGTCGTTGCCGAACCAGTGGGGCCGGATCTCCACGGCCGGCTCCGCCGTCACCCTGATCGCCTTCTCGACGGCCTCGGGGTCGGTGATGCCGCGGGTGAAGTGGATCGACACCGGCATGCCGACACCGACCGTCGAACCGTCCTCGGGGGTGTACTGCCCGATGAAGGTGTTCTGCGGGACGAGCGTCGTGAAGGTGGTGTCCTTGGCCGACTCACGGCCCTTCTCGTCCTTCGCCACGGCGTGCACCGTGTACTTGGTGGCCGCGGCCAGATGCCGGTCCGGGACCCAGCTCAGCCCGTCCGCGGCGATCTCGCCGTCGACCGCGTTGCCCTTGGGGTCGGCGACCTTCACGGTGGTCAGCTTCCCCTGCGCCGCCGTGATCTTCAGCGCTCCGCTGGTCGCCACCGCGTCGGCGCCGTCCTTCGGCGCGATGGTCACCACCGCCTGCGAGGCGGCCGTGTCGGCGGCCTTGCCCCCGCCGTCCTTGGCCGCACCCTTGTCGGCCGCAACTCCGCTCCCCCCGCACGCGGTCACCAGCAACAACATCGCACCGAGTACCAGTGCGAGAAGTCCGTGCGCCCCGCGCCCGTTCCGTCCCTTGCCCGCTCCGGCCGATGCCCCCGATATCGGCAGCCCGTTCACTGTGGTCGTCTCCCCTCGCACGGCCTGGCCCCGCCATGGCCCGCACCCCCGCGCGCCAGATATGCGCGCTCGGCGCAAGACAATCACACCGGGTGCGAGGAGAACTCCCCCGGGATGTCACCGTTGTGTCCCAACTCGTCCCCGGTGGCCCCGGGGCGCCGTCCGGCGGTCCCGGGGACGCCGTCCCCGGGACCCGTGCAGGTCGGGACGGGGGTCAGCGCAGCGCGGAACCCGCCTTCCACTGCGGCCACCCGAGATTCCAGCCACCGAGGCCGTTGTCCGGGGCGACCGTCCTGTCCGTGGAGTTGACCACCTCGACCACGTCGCCGACGAGGGTCCGCTCGAAGAACCATCCGGCCGGGCTCTCGGAGCTCCCGCCCTTCACGTCCCGCAGCCCGATGCAGCCGTGGCTGGTGTTCTCGCTGCCGAAGATGTCCGGGGACTCCCAGTAGTTGCCGTGCAGGAAGGTGCCGGACTTGGTGAGCCGGATGGCGTGCGGGACGTCCTTGATGTCGTACTCGCCGCCGAAGCCGACGGTCCGCCCGTCCATCCGGGTCACCTCGTGCAGCTCGGAGACGACCATCTTCCCGTTGTACGTGGTGGTCTTCTCGGCGCCCGCCGTGACGGGCACCGTGCTGACGACCTCGCCGTCACGGCGTACCTCCATGGTGTGGGCCGCGGCGTCGACCACGGCGCTCTGCGCGCGGCCGATCCGGAAGGCCACCTTCTTGCGCTGGCTGCCGTAGACGCCGGGCGCCCCCTCCACGTCGCGCAGTCCGACGTCGACGGTGACCTCGGTGCCCGGCTCCCAGTACTCCGCGGGGCGGAAGTCCAGCCGCTCCCCGCCGAACCAGTGGCCCACCACCTCGACCTGCGGCTCGGTGGTGATCCGGATCGCCTTCTCGACCGCGGCGCGGTTCTTGACCGGCCGGTTGAAGTCGAAGGAGATGATCATGCCGGTGCCCACGGTCGACCGGTTCTCCGGCTTGAAGTAGCCGATGAAGCGGTCCTTGGGGACCAGGGTGGTGAAGGTGGTGTTCCGGGCCGAGCGGCGGCCGTCGCCGTCGACCGCGACGGCCTCGACGCTGTACTTCCCGGCCAGCCCGAGCCGGTACTCCTTGTCCTGGGGCGTCCAGGAACGGCCGTCGCCGGCGATCTTCCCCGGTACCTCCTCCTGCTCCGCGTCCTCCATCCGTGTCACCTTGACCCGTTCGAGCCGGCCGTCGGGGACGGTCACCTCGATCCGGCCGTCCGCGCCCACGTCCTCCGCGCCGTCCTTCGGGACGATGCGGATGGCGTCCCCCGGTGCGCGGCCGTCCCCGAAGAACGACGTCGCCTCGGTGCAGCCCGTCAGGAGGGCCAGCACGGTGAACAATCCTGCCCATGTCAGCACGGCGGCCGAACCCGCCCGTGCTCTCTTCGCTTCGTGGTTCACGCTCCCCCCAACGACGGGCACGCCCGGGGGAAACGTGAGCGCGGGCCGCGCCGTGGGCAGAACAGAGGGGAGCACACCACCACGAGGAGCCGCGGCCCGGGCGCCGCGCGCCCCTTCGCCGGGTGGCCCGTCCGACGAGTCGCGGGAGGCCGAGAGGTGTCGAGCACAGCCGGGCAGGAGGAAGCGCCGCGTACGTCGGGGCGGGTGGGCGCGGGCGAGGGGGCACCCCGGCGGGGACCGGACGGACCACCCGTATGGCCGGGGGCGCCGACGCCGCTCGGGGCACGGTTCCGGGTCGGCCCGGACGGGGTGGCGGGAACCAACTTCGCCCTCTGGGCGGCCGGGGCACAAGCCGTCGAGCTCTGCCTCTTCGACCCGGCGGGCCGTGAGTCCCGGCTCCCGCTGACCGAGCTGACCCATGAGATCTGGCACGGCTTCGTCCCCGGCGCAGGCGCCGGTCAGCGCTACGGATACCGGGTGCACGGCCGCTGGGACCCCTGGACCGGGGCCCGCTGGAACGCGGCGAAGCTGCTGCTCGACCCGTACGCACGCGCGGTCGACGGAACGTTCACCCTGCCGCCCGAGGTGTACGGCCACGTCCGTGACTGGCCCGACCAGCACGTCGCGGACACCGTGCGCGACGACCGCGACTCGGCGCCGTTCGTCCCCAAGGGGGTCGTCGTCCATGACGACGACGACTGGGCCGACGACCGCAGGCCCAAGACGCCCTGGGCCGACACGGTCATCTACGAACTCCACGTACGCGGCTTCACCAAGCTCCACCCGGACATCCCGCCCGAGCTGCGCGGCACCTACGCCGGGCTCGCCCACCCCGCCGCCGTCGGCCACCTGCGGCGGCTCGGGGTGACGGCCGTCGAGCTGCTGCCCGTCCACCAGTTCGCCCACGAGGACCACCTGCTGCGGCGCGGGTTGCGCAACTACTGGGGCTACAACTCCATCGGCTACTTCGCCCCGCACGCCGGCTACGCGGCGAGCGGCACCGCCGGCGGCCAGGTCGGCGAGTTCAAGCAGATGGTCCACGCCCTCCACGACGCCGGGATCGAGGTGATCCTCGACGTCGTCTACAACCACACGGCGGAGGCGGGCGAGCTGGGCCCGACGCTGTCGCTGCGCGGCATCGACAACCGCGGCTACTACCGCCTCCCGCAGGA
>NZ_KL585418.1:15416-19991 GCF_000721935.1 Streptomyces sp. NRRL WC-3549 | reverse complement strand
GCCGCTACGCCGACTACACCGGCTGCGGCAACACCCTGCACGTGGTCCGGCCCCAGGTCCTGCGGTTGATCACCGACTCCCTGCGCTACTGGGTGACCGAGATGGGCGTCGACGGCTTCCGCTTCGACCTGGCGGCGGCGCTGGCCCGCTCGATGCACGACGTGGACATGCTCTCGCCGTTCCTCGCGGTGATCGCCCAGGACCCGGTGCTGCGCCGGGTCAAGCTGATCGCGGAACCGTGGGACGTGGGCGACGGCGGCTACCAGGTGGGCGCGTTCCCGCCGCTGTGGACCGAGTGGAACGACCGCTACCGCGACACCGTGCGCGACTTCTGGCGCGGCGCCCTGCCCGACGTGCGCGACCTCGGCTACCGGCTCACCGGCTCCAGCGACCTCTACGCCTGGGGTGGCAGGCGCCCGTACGCCTCGGTCAACTTCGTCACCGCCCACGACGGCTTCACCCTGCGCGACCTGGTCAGCTACGAGCACAAGCACAACGAGGCCAACGGCGAGGACAACCGCGACGGCACCGACGACAACCGCGCCTGGAACTGCGGCGCGGAGGGCGAGAGCGACGATCCGGACGTCAACGCCCTGCGCCGCCGCCAGCTGCGCAACCTCCTGACCACCCTGCTGCTGTCGACGGGGATGCCCATGCTCGTCGCGGGCGACGAGATGGGCCGCACCCAGGGCGGCAACAACAACGCGTACTGCCAGGACAACGAGACCGGCTGGCTGGACTGGTCGCTGCTGGAGCAGCCGGAGTGGCGGGAGCTGACCGGGCTGGCCTCCCGGGTGCTGGCCCTGCGCCGCACCCATCCGGTGCTGCGCCGCCGCGCGTTCTTCGCGGGCACCCCGCAGGCCCCGGACGGCCTGCGGGACCTGGCGTGGTTCACCCCCGGGGGCACGGAGATGACCGAGGCGGACTGGTACACCCCTGCCTCGACGCTCGCGCTGTACCTCTCGGGCCGGGACATCCCGGGGCGGGACGCCACCGGTGGGCCGGTCACCGACGACAGCTTCCTGGCGGTCCTGCACGCCGGGCACGCCCCGTGCGCCTTCCGGCTGCCGGGTCCGCCCTGGGCCACGGCGTACGAACTGGTGCTGGACACCTCGCGGGAGGACCAGGCGGCGGCCCCCGGCACGGTCCACGGCGGGGAGACGGTGCTGAGCGTGCCGGGCCGCTCGGTGCTGCTGCTGCGGGTACGGGAGTGAGGCGCCGTCAGCCGAGGATGCCGCGCTCGTAGCCGACGGCGACGGCGGCGGCGCGGTCCTTGGCGCCCGGTCCGGCGAAGGACGAGGGCGGCGGAGCCCAGCGAGGCCGGCACACTCCGAAGGATTCCGGCGGGCGGGGCGCGCCGGTATCCGCCGTCCCGCTCGGACGGGCATATGTGTATAAGAGACAGGCTGACACGTCACCGCGAACGGCTGATGCCGGGTGGCGGCTGACCGGAAAACCACGTGAGCGATGTCGGTGGCGAACCATAGGCTCCGCCTGATGCCCGAAAAACCTGCAGAGCCCACGGACCGGTCCGCCGTGCGCTCCCTCATGCGTCTGTGGCCCTATGTCCGACCGGTACGGGCGCGCTGGTTCGCCGCCGCGTTCGTCGCGGTGCTCGCCTCCTGCCTCAGCCTGGTGATCCCGCTCGTCCTGAAGTGGATGGTGGACGGCCCCGTCGCCGACCGGGACCCGGGCGGGGTCTGGCTGGGCGCGTTCTACCTGCTGCTGCTGGGGATCGTGGAGGCGGGTCTCTTCGGGCTGCGGCGGTGGCTGGTGGCCCGCCCCCTGGCCGGGGTGGAGGCGTCCTTGCGCGCCGACCTCTACCGCCACCTCCAGCGGCTCCCGGTGGCCTTCCACGACCGCTGGCCCTCGGGGCAGCTGCTGTCGCGCGGGACCACGGACCTGATGCTGCTGCGGATGTTCCTGGCGTTCCCGCTGACCTTCCTGCTGGTCAACACCACGACGATCCTGGTCGGTTTCGTCATCCTGTTCGCGCAGGAGTGGTCCCTGGGCCTGGTGCTGCTGGCGCCCGCGGTGCCCCTGATGATCCTCTGCTCCGTCTTCGAGACGAAGTACTCGCTGGTGGCACGCAAGGCGCAGGACCAGGTCGGTGATCTCACGACGGTCGTCGAGGAGAGCGTGCTGGGCATCCGCATCGTCAAGGGGTTCGGCCGCAACCGCAGCCAGGCACGGGCCTTCCGGGCACTGGCGCAGCGGCTGCGCGGCACGGAGCTGGTCAAGGCCCGGCTGCTGGCGGGGATCTGGGCGCTGATCACCGCCATCCCGGAGCTGGCCATCGGCGCCGCCCTGGTCCTGGGGACGGTCCAGGTGGCGGACGGCGGGCTGTCGGCGGGCACGCTGGTCGCGTTCCTGTCGACGGCGCTGGCGTTGCGCTGGCCGGTCGAGTCGATCGGCTTCCTGCTGGCGATGAGCCAGGAGTCGGCGACGGCCGCCGACCGCTTCTTCGAGGTGATGGACGTGGCGGAGGAACCGTCCACGGCGGTCGGGGACCGGCGGGAACCTGGAGGCGACGGGGCGGGTCTCGTCTTCGACGGGGTCGAGTTCCGCTACCCCGACGCCGACGCCGCGTCCGCCCCCGTGCTGTCCCGGATCGATCTGCGCATCCGTCCCGGGGAGACGATGGCCCTGGTGGGGGCGACCGGTTCGGGCAAGACGACGCTGACCGCGCTCGTGCCCCGGCTGCACGAGGTCACCGGTGGCCGCATCCTGCTGGACGGTGAGGACGTCGCGGACATGGAGCGGTCCCGGCTGCGCGAGCTGGTCTCGGTGGCCTTCGAGGAGCCGACGCTCTTCTCCGCGACCGTCGGGGAGAACGTGTTGATGGGCGCGGAGGAGGCGGGTGAGGAGGAGCTGCGCCGGGCGCTGTCCGTGGCGCAGGCCGACTTCGTGCACGACCTGCCCCAGGGCGTCGACACCCAGGTCGGCGAGCAGGGGCTGAGCCTGTCGGGCGGTCAGCGCCAGCGCCTCGCACTGGCCCGTGCCGTGGTCGGCGGGCCACGCTTCCTGGTGCTCGACGATCCGCTCTCCGCGCTGGACGTGCACACGGAGGCGCTGGTGGAGGCGGCGCTGCGGCGGGTGCTGGAGGGGACGACGGCCCTGGTCGTCGCCCACCGGCCGTCCACGGTGATGCTGGCCGACCGGGTGGCGCTGCTGTCCGGCGGCCGGATCACCGCCGTCGGCACCCACCAGGAACTGCTGCACCACAACACCGAGTACGCCTGGCTGATGTCGGGCGCGGAGGGCACCGGCGCGGAAGCCCGCGCCGGTGTCCCCACTGCCGAGGAGGTCAGCACCCGATGACCAGTACCACCGCGGACGGCCCCGCCCTGGCCGACGACGGCCTTCCGGGCGCTGAGCCGGGCACACCGGCCGGCCTCCGGGACGCCCCCGGCGACGCCGACTCGTTCGACCGGGACGACCTGCCCACCCCGCCCGGCGCGACCTGGGCGCTGCTGATGTCGCTGCTCGGGCCGCTCCGCGCGAGGGTGGTGGTGGCGACCCTGGTCCTGCTGGTCCAGCAGGCCGCCGTACAGGCCGGTCCGCTGCTCGTCGCGTACGCCATCGACCGGGGTGTGCCCGCGTTCCGGGACCGCGACTACGGGCCGCTGGTCGCCGTCGGCGTCGGGTACGCCGTGTGCTCGGTCGGGGCCGGGCTGCTCCAGTACGCGTTCATCCGGGCCGCCGCCCGGATCAACCAGGACGTACTCCTCGACCTGCGCGGGCGCATCTTCCGCCACGCCCAGGCGCTGAGCGTGGACTTCCACGAGCGCTACACCTCGGGCCGGCTGATCTCGCGTTCGACCACGGACGTGGAGTCGCTGCGCGAGCTGCTGAGCGAGGGCCTGCAGGAACTCATCGGCGTGGTCCTGTCGTTCGTGACCATCTCGCTGATGCTGCTGTGGCTGGACCTCGGGATCGGCGCGATCGCCGTCGCCTCCTTCGGCCCGCTGTACGTGCTGGTGCGCTCCTACCGGCGGCGGGCGGCCAAGGCGTACTCGGGGCGGTCCACGGCCATCGCCGCGGTGATCGTGAAGTTCGCCGAGACGATGAACGGCATCCGCCCCGTGCAGGCCTTCCGCAGGGAGCGGGCGAACGACGCGGACTTCGCGGTGCTCAACCGCCGGCACGAGCGGCGGAACGGTGACGCGCTGCTGGAGATGGCCCGTTACGTCGTCGGCTCCCGGCTCGTCGCGAACACGGCGGTGGCCGGGATGGTGCTGTGGGGGGCGTACCGGGTGGCGTCCGGCACGCTGGAACTCGGTGTGCTGGCCGCCGCGGTGCTGTACCTGCGACGGCTGTACGACCCGATCGACCGGCTCGCGATGTTCCTCAACTCCTACCAGTCGGCCGCCGCGTCGCTGGAGAAGATCGCCGGCCTGCTGGCACAGCGGCCCACGGTCCCGGAACCGGCCGCGCCGAAGGAGCTGCCCGCGCTGCGCGGCGAACTCCCGGGCCGCGAGGTGGTGTTCGAGGGGGTGCGTTTCGCGTACCGCACGGGGGGCGAGGTCCTGCCCCGCTTCGACCTGACGCTGCCGGCCGGTCAGACCGTGGCGG
>NZ_KL585418.1:8649-15238 GCF_000721935.1 Streptomyces sp. NRRL WC-3549 | reverse complement strand
CCTGACGCTGCCGGCCGGTCAGACCGTGGCGGTGGTCGGTTCGACGGGTGCCGGCAAGTCGACGCTCGTCAAGCTGCTCGCCCGCTTCTACGACCCGACCGACGGCCGGGTCCTGCTGGACGGCACCGACCTGCGGGACCTTCCGACGCCGGAGCTGCGCCGGGGCGTGGTGATGGTGACCCAGGAGGCGTTCCTCTTCTCCGGGACGATCCGGGAGAACATCGCGATCGGCCGCCCGGACGCCGCCCCCGAGGAGATCGAGCACGCGGCCAAGGCCATCGGCGCCCACGACTTCATCAGCGGCCTGCCCGACGGCTACGACACGGACGTACGCAAGCGGGGCGGCCGGATCTCCGCCGGCCAGCGCCAACTGGTGGCGTTCGCCCGCGCGTTGCTCGCCGACCCGGCGGTGCTGATCCTCGACGAGGCCACGAGTTCGCTCGACGTCCCCGGGGAGCGGGCGGTGCAGCAGGCGATGGACACGGTGCTGCGCGGCCGCACGGCGGTGGTCGTCGCGCACCGGCTGTCGACGGTCGAGATCGCGGACCGGGTGCTGGTGATGGAGCGGGGCAGGATCGTGGAGGACGGTTCCCCGGCCGAGCTCATCGCGGGCACGGGGCGCTTCGCCGGGCTGCACCGGGCGTGGCGGGAGAGCCTGGCCTGAGGCCGGGTCCCCGCCAACCGGCCGCGACGGGCCGTGGGCGAGGTCGACGGTGCCGGAGGAAGCCCGCGTCGTCGTGGGCCGGCTCCTCGCCGTCCTCGTCGGCTCCCGGGCCGGGGGTGGCCGCGGCGCTCATCGGGCCACGGCGCTCATCGGGAAGCGGAACCCCGTGCCGGCGCGGTCACGCGGGGGCGGTGTGGCGCCGGTCCGCGGCACGGGGAGGTGACGCACGTGGGCGTGGCCGACGGGGTGAGCCGGCCGCCCTCCGGCTCGACCGGGTCCAGGCGGTGACGCGTCTGCGGTCCCCGGATGGCGTCGTGGAAGCCGTCCGGGCTCCCGCGGACCTCGTCGCGGAGCAACGGCATCCTGGAGAAGGCCCGGTCCCCTTCCACGACGGGCTCCGGCCGGGACCGCGCGGGCCGGGATACCTCGAACCGCTCCGACTCGACGGGTTCGTCCACCGGACCGCGCGGCCCGTACGGCGCGGAACCGGCCACCCCCTCCCCCGTCTCAGCACGTGGTCGTCCTCCGCTTCCCTCCGCGCCGCCCTTCCGCCGGGGATACCGGCGGGAACCCCTCCCCGCCCTGCGCCGCAAGGCCGGGAGCGTTCTCGGCACTCCCGGTACGACATCCCGATGACACACGGCGAAACGTCCGCTCAACGAACATGACCATTCCGACAACGAACGAGTTCCGGCCAATGTGTTGTCGCGCCCCTGACATGTACCCCCTTCTGCTGGCACTCTTCCCCCGTTCCACGCATCGCCCGCTCTGCCCGCCGGCTCACCCAGTCGGCCGTCACCCCCCTCGCAGAAGGAGTTCCGCGTGAGATCCACCCCCAGCCGTCGTGCCACCGCGACCGGTGCCCTGATAGCCGCCGCAGCCCTCCTCGCCGTCGGAGTACAGACCGGCGGCGCGGCGGCCGCGCCCGTCAGCGGCACCGCCGCCCCGGCCGCCGCGGTGAAGGGCGCCGACCCCGGCGCGCTCCCCGCCCAGCTCTCCCCCGCGCAGCGCGCCGAGCTCATCCGCGAGGCCAACGCCACCAGGGCGGCCACCGCGAAGGAACTCGGCCTCGGCGCCACCGAGAAACTGGTCGTCCGTGATGTCGTCCAGGACGTCGACGGCACCACGCACACCCGCTACGAGCGCACCCTCGACGGGCTGCCGGTCCTCGGCGGCGACCTGGTCGTGGCCGAGTCCAAGGCCGGGAAGACCCAGGGCGTCACCAAGGCGTCCAAGGCGACCAGTGCCCAGCTGAAGGCCGTCTCCACCACCGCGGACGTCGCTCCGGCCACCGCCGAGAAGCAGGCGCTGACCGCCGCCGCGGCCGACGGGTCGAAGAGCACCGAGGCGAGCGCGGCCCCGCGCAAGGTCGTCTGGCTGGCGAGCGGAACCCCGCAGCTCGCGTACGAGACGGTCGTCGGCGGCCTCCAGCACGACGGCACCCCGAACGAGCTGCACGTGATCACGGACGCCACCACCGGCGCGAAGCTCTACGAGTGGCAGGCCATCGAGAACGGCATCGGCAACACCCAGTACAGCGGCCAGGTCACGCTCGGCACCTCGGGCTCCGGCAGCTCGTACAACCTCACCGACTCCGCGCGCGGAAACCACAAGACGTACAACCTGAACCACGGCTCGTCCGGCACCGGGACCCTGTTCTCCGGCACCGACGACGTCTGGGGCAACGGCAACCCGACGAACGTCGAGACGGCCGCCGCCGACGCGCACTACGGGGCCGCGGAGACCTGGGACTTCTACAAGAACGTCATGGGCCGCACCGGCATCCGGGGCGACGGCGTCGGCGCGTACTCCCGCGTCCACTACGGCAACAACTACGTCAACGCCTTCTGGACCGACAGCTGCTTCTGCATGACCTACGGCGACGGCAGCGGCAACGCGGCTCCCCTCACCTCGCTGGACGTGGCGGCCCACGAGATGACGCACGGCGTCACCTCCAACACCGCCGGCCTCAACTACAGCGGCGAGTCGGGCGGCCTCAACGAGGCGACCTCGGACATCCTCGCGGCGGGCGTGGAGTTCTACTCCGACACGGCCCAGGACCCGGGCGACTACCTCGTCGGCGAGAAGATCGACATCAACGGCAACGGCACCCCGCTGCGCTACATGGACAAGCCGAGCAAGGACGGTGCGTCCAAGGACTACTGGTCCTCCAGCCTGGGTTCGGTCGACGTCCACTACTCCTCGGGCCCGGCGAACCACTTCTTCTACCTGCTCGCCGAGGGCAGCGGCGCCAAGACCGTCAACGGGGTCTCCTACAACTCCCCGACGTACGACGGCCTGCCGGTGACTGGCATCGGCCGCGACAAGGCGCTGCAGATCTGGTTCAAGGCGCTCACCACCAAGTTCACCTCCACCACGAACTACGCGGCGGCCCGCACCGGCACGCTCGCCGTGGCCGGTGAGCTGTACGGCACCAGCAGCGCCGAGTACACCGCGGTCGCCAACGCCTGGGCCGCCATCAACGTGGGCTCCCGCCCCGGCGGCAGCACCGACCCGGAGCCCGGCGGCAAGGTCTTCCAGAACACCACGGTGAAGGCCCTCGCCGACCGCGCCACCACCAACATCCCCGTGGTCGTCTCCGGTGTCACCGGCAAGGCGCCCAGCAACCTCTCGGTCGCGGTGAACATCACCCACACCTACCGCGGTGACCTCCGCCTCGACCTGGTCGCCCCGGACGGCACGGCCTACCTGCTGAAGAACTCCTCCCCGACCGACTCGGCGGACAACGTGGTGGCGACCTACACGGTCAACGCCTCCTCCGAGGTGGCCAACGGCACGTGGAACCTGCGGATCCAGGACGTCTACTCGGGCGACCGCGGGACCTTCAACAGTGTGAAGCTCACCTTCTGACCCACCCCCCGCACACGGCGCGGCCCGGGAGGACCACCCTCCCGGGCCGCGCCCGTCCCCGTACCCGTCTCCGGCTCAGCCGAGGCCCTCGGGGACGTCCTGCTCGGCCCAGACGACCTTGCCGTCCGCCGTGCGGCACGACCCCCACCTGCGGCACAGCAGGTTGATGAGCTGGAGTCCCCGCCCGCCCTCGTCGCTGACGTCGGCGTGCTGGATCTGCGGCAGGTCGGGGCCGGTGTCCGACACCTCCACCCGCAGCCGGTCGTCGCGCAGCAGCCGCAGCTGGCCGGGCCCGCCTCCGTACCGCATGGCGTTGCCCACCAGCTCGCTGACGACCAGTTCGGTGACGTCCGCCAGATCGGCCAGGCCCCACCCGGTCAGCTGTTCGGTCACCAGCTTGCGGGCGGTGGAGGCGGGGTTGCCCTCCGTGGGCAGCTCCCACGTCCGCAGCCCCGCCTCGGCCGGCAGCTCGCAGGACTCGGCGACCAGCAGCACCGCCTCGTCGAACCGCGCGTCACCCGTCCGCAGCGCCGCGAGCAGCCCCCCGTCGGCCAGTTCGCCGGGCCGCATCGCGCCGACCGTGGCACGCAGCCCGGCCAGCTGGGTGTCCACGTCATCGGTGCGCGTCTTGATCAGGCCGTCGGTGTAGAGGACCAGCCGTTCACCCTCGGGGACGCACAGCCGCAGCGGGTCGTACGGGATGACCCCGGCGCCCAGCGGCGCCCCGACCGGCACGTCCAGGAAGTGGGGCGGCCCGTCACCGCCGACGAGCAGCGGCGGCGGGTGCCCGGCGCTGGCGAAGGTGTAGCTGCGGTCGGCCGGGTCGTAGACCGCGCAGAGACAGGTGGCGACCTGGTCGTCCTCCAGGTCGCGGGTGGCCAGGTCGAGCCGGGCCAGCACCCGGTCGGGCGCGATGTCCAGCGTCATGAGCGTCCGGGCGACCGTGCGCAGCCGGCCCATCGTGGCGGCGGCCGGCAGTCCGTGCCCGGTGACGTCCCCGACGACCAGCGCCGTACGCCCGCCGGGCAGCGGCACCACGTCGTACCAGTCGCCGCCCACCCCGTGGGCGTCGGTGGCGGGTGCGTAGTGGGAACGGACGCTCAGGCCGGGGGTGTGCGGGGTGGCGCGCGGGAGCAGACTGCGCTGGAGCGTGACGACGTGCTCCCGCTCACGCCCGTAGAGCCGGGCGTTGTCCATGAACACGGCGGCCATGGCGCCGAGCTGTCCGGCCAGTTCCAGGTCGGCGCGGTTGAACGGGGGGCTCGTGCGCGCGCGTACGAAGTCGGCGGAGCCCAGCAGCACACCCCGGGCGATCAGCGGCACGGCCATGTAGCTGTGCACCCCCTGCCGGCGCATCGCTTCGGCGGCGCTGTCCGTGGGGGCCACCCGCCCGTAGTCCTCGTCGGTCATCCGGCTCACCAGCACCGGGCGGCCGTTGCGCAGGCAGTGCACGGTCAGGAGTGTCTCGCGGCGCCGGCTGCGGTCGACCACCTTGCCGACCGGCGCGGGTTCCAGGCCCGCCAGCGAGTCCAGGGCCTTGACCGCGATGGCGCGGGTGACGGGGACGGCCGCGCCGGTGACGCGTTCCCCCTCCTCGCCCCTCAGGACCGATTCCAGCAGGTCCACGGCGGCGCCGTCCGCCAGGCGCGGGACGCTGAATTCGGCCAGCTCCTGCGCGGTGTGCTCCAGGTCGAGGGTCGTGCCGATCCCGGTGCTCGCGGTGTGCAGCCAGCGCAGCCGGGCCGCGGTGGTGAAGCGGTCGGCCCGCAGCTGTGTGCCGGCCTCCGGTGGGCGGATGTGCAGCTGCCGGGACGTGCCCCGCTGTGCGGCCAGCCGACGGGTCAGGCGTCTCGCTCGGCTTCCGCCGCCGTTCACCGTGCCGACCTCCACTCGCGCCCGCGGGACGCCTCGCTGTCGTGTCGCATCGGTGGGACCAGGCCGCACCGGCACCGGCTGTCATGTTAGCCAGGTCACGGGGAAATCATCCCCGCCGGTGAAGGGGCGATCCCGGGGCGCGGACACCGGCGGGCCCGGCACCGTACGGGACGGCGCCGGGCCCGCCGGGAAACGGAGCCGGGCGGGGCGGGGCGGTCAGCGCAGGAACACGCCCGCGCCCTCGCCCGTGTCGCCGCCGGCGGACTCACCGGGCACCGCGACCAGGCCGAGTTCCGCACCCGAGGCGAGCAGCGGGTGCGCGGGCAGGACGCGCACGGTGTAGCCGTAGGGACCCGTGCGGTCGAGGGCGAGCGGCCCCTCGTAGAGCCGGCGGTCCTCCATGTCGTGGCCGCCCGCCGGCTTCAGCGGGAACGTCTGGGCCTCGGTGATCCCGTCGCTGGAGTCGACCCGGCCGGCGACGGCCTGGACCTCCACGTCGTCGGGGTCGAGGCCGCCCAGGGTGATCCTGACGCGCAGCGACAGGGTGGAACCGAGCTCCGCGGAGCCGCCGACGACGGCGTCGGCGGAGGCCTCGACGTGGTCGACGGCGACCTGGGGCCAGGCCGCGTGCACCTTCGCCTTCCAGTCGGCCAGGTCGCGGGCCGCCGCCGGGGTCAGCGCCCTGCGGGCCAGTGCGGCGGGGGCGTAGAGCCGCTCCACGTACTCGCGGACCATGCGGCCGGCGAGGACCTTGGGGCCGAGGGTCACCAGGGTGCGGCGGACCATCTCGATCCACCGTTCGGGCAGGTCCTCGGCGTTGCGGTCGTAGAAGCGGGGGGCGACCCGGTCCTCCAGCAGCGCGTAGAGCGCGCCCGCCTCCAGCTCGTCCCGCCGTTCCTCGTCGGTGGCCGAGCCGTCGGCGGTGGGGATCGCCCAGCCGAAGTCGGGCTCGAACCACTCGTCCCACCAGCCGTCACGCACCGAGAGGTTGAGGCATCCGTTGAGCGCCGCCTTCATCCCGCTGGTGCCGCACGCCTCCAGGGGGCGCAGCGGGTTGTTGAGCCAGACGTCGCAGCCCGGATAGAGCTTCTGCGCCATGCCCATGCCGTAGTCCGGCAGGAAGACGATGCGGTGGCGCACCCGCGGGTCGTCGGCGAAGCGCACCAGCTCCTGGACGAG
>NZ_KL585418.1:5563-8429 GCF_000721935.1 Streptomyces sp. NRRL WC-3549 | reverse complement strand
GGGGGAGCCGCTTCCCTCCGTCGTCGGCGGGGTGGGCCTTGCCGGCGACGACGATCTGGATCGGGCGGGTGGGGTGGAGCAGCAGCTCCCGCAGCCGGTCGCGGTCGTGCAGCATCAGTGTGAGGCGCTTGTACGAGGGGACGCGGCGGGCGAAGCCGATGGTCAGCACGTCGGGGTCGAGCACCCCGTCGATCCAGCCGAGTTCGGCGGTGCCCGCGCCGCGCCGGCGCCAGGAGGCGTAGAGCCGCCTGCGCACCTCGGTGACCAGCTGTTCGCGCAGACCGCGGCGGAGGTCCCAGATCTCCCGGTCCGGCACGGCGGTGACCGCGTCCCAGCGCCGGGGGGTGCCGGGGCGGGTGCCCTGGGCGCTCCCGACCTCGGCGCCGGCCAGCGCGCTCTCCGCGCGTTCGGCGCCGAACGTCCGGGCCGCGAGGCCGAGGACCTCGGGCGCGACCCAGGTGGGGGCGTGCACGCCGTTGGTGACGGAGGTGATGGGGACCTCGGCGGGGTCGAAGCCGGGCCACAGCCCGGAGAACATCTCCCGGCTGACCGCCCCGTGCAGGGTGGAGACGCCGTTGGCCCGCTGGGCGAGGCGCAGGCCCATCACCGCCATGTTGAAGAGGCCGGGGTCCCCTCCGGGGTAGGCCTCCGTGCCGAGGCGCAGGATCCGGTCGACGTCGACGCCGGGCAGTTCGCCGTCGTCGCCGAAGTGCCGGGCGACGAGCTGGCTCTCGAACCGGTCTATCCCGGCGGGCACCGGGGTGTGCGTCGTGAAGACCGCCCCGGCCCGCACCGTCTCCAGGGCGGCGTCGAAGTCGAGGCCCGTCTCGGCGAGCTCGCGGATGCGTTCCAGGCCGAGGAACCCGGCGTGTCCCTCGTTGGTGTGGAAGACCTCGGGGGCGGGGTGCCCGGTGAGCCGGCAGTAGGTCCGCACGGCACGCACCCCGCCGATGCCCAGCAGCATCTCCTGGAGCAGGCGGTGATCGCTTCCGCCGCCGTAGAGCCGGTCGGTGACGTCGCGTTCGCCGGGGGCGTTCTCCTCGACGTCGGAGTCGAGCAGCAGCAGCGGGACACGGCCGACCTGGGCCTGCCAGACGGAGGCGTACAGCGAGCGTCCGCCGGGCAGGGCCAGCACCACCCGGCTGGGGGTGCCGTCCGCCTCGCGCAGGAGGGTGAGCGGCAGCTCGTTGGGGTCGAGGACGGGGTAGTGCTCCTGCTGCCAGCCGTCCCGGGACAGGGACTGGCGGAAGTAGCCGTGGCGGTAGAGCAGGCCGACCCCGATGAGCGGCACACCGAGGTCGCTGGCGGCCTTGAGGTGGTCGCCGGCGAGGATGCCGAGGCCGCCGGAGTACTGGGGCAGGGCGGCGGTGACTCCGAATTCGGGTGAGAAGTAGGCGATGGCTGAGGGGAGTTCGGCGCCCTGGGCGAGCTGGTCCTGGTACCAGCGCGGGCCGTCGAGGTACGCCCGCAGGTCGCTGGAGACCTCGGTGAGCCGGCGCAGGAAGTGCTGGTCCGCGGCCAGCTCCGCGAGCCGCCCGGCGGACACGGCGCCGAGCAGCCGCACGGGGTCGGCGTCCGCGGGGCGCCAGCCCTCCGGGTCGGCCGCCTGGAAGAGCCGCTGGGTCTCGGTGTGCCAGGACCAGCGCAGGTTGCGGGCGAGGTCGCTGAGCGGTTGAAGGGGTTCGGGGAGTACGGGACGCACGGTGAATCGACGAATGGCCTTCACGTATCCCACCTTTACAGGGGACGTACGGATCCGAGGGGACGCACGGCGGTGCGCGTCCCGACCGTCACCCTCGACGGTAGCCGGGGGCGGTGGTACGGAACCACGGCGCGCGACCGGCTCAGTGGGCCGGGCGGCGCGCGGATCATCCGCCCTCACCCCTGTCGTTGCACCCTGCGCGCCCTTCCCGCCCCCCTCCCGGGCCCCGCCGGCCGCCCCGGCCACGCCGGGCCCCTGCGGCGCGGGCACCGCATGGGCCAGATGCGCACACATCCGTCACAGGCGATATGGCTGATTCCTACTCCTCGCGCGGCCTTGTGGCGCTTCGCACCACAAGGAAGGCTTCGGGGTGCGCCCGCACGGCGGCCCGCGAACCGGCGCGCGGCGCGGGAAACGTGCGCCGGGTGCACCCAGGAGTCGGCACGGCGCCGGTTGCCCGCCCGGAAGCGGTGGGAAGGCTTCCGGTACCGGCCCCGGGGCACCCCAGGTGCCCGGTCCGGGGCACGAACCCCCTTTCGCACCTGCCATTCGAGTGCCATTCGAGTGAACGCGGACAGGAGCGGCCATGCACACCACCCGTCACCCGACGTCCGAGCGGCTACAAAGGACGCAACCCCCCATTCGCGGCGCACGCGGTCAGCCCTCCCCACCCACCCCGCGCCCCGTGCATGCCGAGCTCCAGCCCCCAGGTGATTCCATGATCGGTCGCATTCCCGTCCTGGACGTCCGTCCCCTCGTCGACTGCGGGAGACGGCCGGCCAAAGCCGTCGAAGGTGAGACCTTCCAGGTCAGCGCCACCGTCTTCCGCGAAGGCCATGACGCGGTGGCCGCCAATGTGGTGCTGTGCGATCCGAGCGGACGGCCCGGCCCCTGGACGCCGATGCGCGAACTCGCCCCGGGGACGGACCGCTGGGGCGCGGAGGTGACGCCGGACGCCGAGGGGCACTGGACGTTCACCGTCGAGGCGTGGAGCGATCCGGTCACCACCTGGCGGGCGCACGCGCGGATCAAGGTCCCCGCCGGGATCGACACGGAGCTGGTCTTCGCGGAGGGCGCCGAGCTGTACGAGCGGGCCGCCTCCGGCGTACCGAAGCGGGAGGGGCGCGAGGCGGTGCTGGCCGCCGTCGACGCGCTGCGCGACCC
>NZ_KL585418.1:616-5277 GCF_000721935.1 Streptomyces sp. NRRL WC-3549 | reverse complement strand
GCTTCCCGCCGTCGCCGCCATGGGGTTCGACGTGGTCTACCTGCCGCCGGTCCATCCCATCGGCACCACCCACCGCAAGGGTCCCAACAACAGCCTCACCCCGGGCGCCGGCGACCCGGGGGTGCCCTGGGCGATCGGCTCGGCGGACGGCGGCCACGACGCGGTCCACCCGGACCTCGGCACGCTGGAGGACTTCGACCACTTCGTCGGGACGGCCCGCACCCTGCGGATGGAGATCGCGCTGGACTTCGCCCTCCAGTGCTCCCCGGACCACCCCTGGGTGAAGGAGCACCCCGAGTGGTTCCACCACCGGCCGGACGGCTCCATCGCCTACGCCGAGAACCCCCCGAAGAAGTACCAGGACATCTACCCGATCGCCTTCGACCGGGACATGGCGGGGATCGTGGCGGAGACCGTGCGCGTCCTGCGGTTCTGGATGGACCACGGCGTACGCATCTTCCGCGTGGACAACCCGCACACCAAGCCGGTGGTGTTCTGGGAGAAGGTCATCGCCGACGTCAACCGCACCGATCCGGACGTGATCTTCCTGGCGGAGGCCTTCACCCGGCCCGCGATGATGCGGACGCTGGCCGCGGTCGGCTTCCAGCAGTCCTACACCTACTTCACCTGGCGTAACACGAAGCAGGAGCTCACCGAGTACGTCACCGAGCTCGCGGGCGACAGCGCCTCGTACATGCGCCCCAACTTCTTCGTGAACACGCCCGACATCCTTCCCGGTTACCTCCAGGACGGAGGCCGTCCGGCCTTCGAGGCGCGGGCCGTGCTGGCCGCGACCCTCTCCCCCTCCTGGGGCGTGTACGCGGGCTTCGAGCTGTGCGAGAACACCCCGGTGCATTCCGGGAGCGAGGAGTACCAGGACTCGGAGAAGTACCAACTCAGGCCCAGGGACTGGGAGTCGGCGGAACGTGAGGGCCGCTCACTGGCACCCCTGATCACCTCCCTCAACCGGATCCGTCGTCGCCATCCGGCGCTCCAGCAACTGCGCGACGTGCACTTCCACTCGGTCGACAACGAGGCGCTGATCGCATACAGCAAGCGTTCCGGTTCGAACATCGTTCTGGTGGTCGTCAACCTCGACCCTCACCACACCCAGGAGGCCACGGTCTCGTTGGACATGCCGCGTCTCGGCCTCGACTGGCACGAGAGCGTGCCGGTGCGCGACGAGCTCACCGGCGACACCTATCACTGGGGCAGGACCTTCTATGTGCGTCTGGAGCCGGGTTCGACGCCCGCGCACATCGCGGTCCTGCGACCGTCCCCGCCGACCGGAGGGTCACCCACACCATGATCGTCAATGAGCCCGTCCACGACCTGTTCGAGGACACTCCCGCCAAGGACCGCGATCCCGACTGGTTCAAGCGCGCCGTCTTCTACGAGGTACTCGTCCGGTCCTTCCAGGACTCCAACGGCGACGGCGTCGGCGACCTCAAAGGCCTCACCGCCAAGCTGGACTACCTCCAGTGGCTCGGCGTCGACTGCCTCTGGCTGCCACCGTTCTTCACGTCACCCCTGCGCGACGGCGGTTACGACGTGTCGGACTACACCGCGGTGCTGCCGGAGTTCGGCGACCTCGCCGACTTCGTGGAGTTCGTGGACGCCGCGCACCAGCGCGGCATGCGCGTGATCATCGACTTCGTCATGAACCACACGAGCGACCAGCACGAGTGGTTCCAGCAGTCCCGCACCGACCCCGACGGGCCGTACGGCGACTACTACGTCTGGGCCGACGACGACAAGCAGTTCCCGGATGCCCGGATCATCTTCGTCGACACGGAGACGTCCAACTGGACCTTCGACCCGGTGCGCAAGCAGTACTACTGGCACCGGTTCTTCTCGCACCAGCCCGATCTCAACTACGAGAACCCGGCGGTGCAGGAGGAGATCATCTCGGCGCTCCGCTTCTGGCTGGACCTCGGCATCGACGGCTTCCGGGTGGACGCCGTGCCGTACCTCTACCAGCGCGAGGGCACCAACTGCGAGAACCTTCCGGAGACCCACGGCTTCCTCAAGCGGGTCCGCAAGGAGATCGACGCCAACTACCCGGACACGGTGCTGCTGGCCGAGGCCAACCAGTGGCCGGAGGACGTCGTCGACTACTTCGGCGACTACGCGGCCGGCGGCGACGAGTGCCACATGGCGTTCCACTTCCCCGTGATGCCGCGCATCTTCATGGCGGTGCGCAGGGAGAGCCGCTACCCGGTCTCCGAGGTCCTCGCGAAGACCCCGCAGATCCCGTCCGGCTGCCAGTGGGGCATCTTCCTGCGCAACCACGACGAGCTCACGCTCGAAATGGTCACGGACGAAGAGCGCGACTACATGTACGCGGAGTACGCCAAGGACCCGCGGATGCGGGCCAACATCGGCATCCGCCGCCGCCTCGCGCCGCTCCTGGACAACGACCGCAACCAGATCGAGCTGTTCACGGCGCTGCTGCTGTCGCTGCCGGGCTCCCCGATCCTCTACTACGGGGACG
Organism: Streptomyces sp. NRRL WC-3549; assembly: GCF_000721935.1. Lineage (GTDB taxonomy): Bacteria > Actinomycetota > Actinomycetes > Streptomycetales > Streptomycetaceae > Streptomyces. The sequence goes on along the minus strand of NZ_KL585418.1, from coordinate 2,783 downwards.
AGATCGGGATGGGCGACAACATCTGGCTGGGCGACCGTGACGCGGTGCGCACCCCGATGCAGTGGACACCGGACCGCAACGCCGGGTTCTCCTCCAGCGACCCGGGGCGGCTCTACCTCCCCACGATCATGGACCCGGTCTACGGCTACCAGGTCACCAACGTGGAGGCGTCGATGGCGTCGCCCTCCTCGCTGCTGCACTGGACCCGGCGGATGATCGAGATCCGCAAGCAGAACCCGGCGTTCGGCCTCGGCTCGTACACCGAGCTGCCGTCGTCGAACCCGGCCGTGCTCGCGTTCACCCGCGAGTACAAGGACGACCTGGTGATGTGCGTCCACAACTTCTCGCGGTTCGCGCAGCCGACCGAGCTGGACCTGCGGGACTTCGACGGGTGTCATCCGGTGGAGCTGATCGGCGGGGTGCGCTTCCCGGCCGTGGGTCAGTGGCCCTACCTGCTGACCCTCGCGGGACACGGTTTCTACTGGTTCCGGATGCGCAAGGACACGACGGCCACCCTGCCGCCGCGGGCCGCGAACTGACTGAGCGTCTGCTTCGTGGCGCCTCCCGCGGGGCGGTCTCCGCCGCCCCGCGCGGGGCACTCGGACGCCGTATCGAGCCCTTCGCGGCCCCTTCGGGCTCCTGGTGCCCTTCGAACGATCGAGTCCGTACGGACCATCCTCACCCGACACGTCCCGCACAGCCGGACAGCCATTGCCGCAATCCGGGACACTCTTCGCATCCTGTGGTGTGCCCGGGGAAAGGACGCGATGCCATGTCGGAGGCTGCATCCACTCGAGTCGCCCTGGCGAAGAGCACGACAACGAGAAAGACCACGAGACGAAGTCCGTCCGGCCCGGTGGCCGCTCCGCCGGGCGCCGCGGACACGCACGCCCTGCTGCCGTCCCTCGCCCCGCTGCTCCACGAGTGGCTGCCCCGGCAGCGGTGGTTCGCGGGCAAGGGCCGGCCGGTCACCGGCTTCTCGCTCGTCGCGGCGACGGAGATACTGCCGCTGGACCCGTCGGCCGCGGGCCCCGGGCTGCTGCACCTGCTCGTCCGGGCCCACCAGCCGGACAGCCCGGCGCAGACCCACGGCGACTGCTACCAACTCCTGCTCGGCGTACGCGGCGCCCTGCCCGCACACCTGGCGGCGGCGCGGATCGGTCAGGTGGCGGACGGTCCGCTCGCCGGCCGCACGCTGTACGAGGGGCTCCACGACCCACGCGTCGCCGGCCTTCTGCTGGAACGATTCCGTAACCCTGGGTCACTCGGACCGCTGCGCTTCGAGCGGTCGGCGCCGATCGAGCCGGGGCTCGCCCCCCGTGTCCTGGACACCGAGCAGTCCAACTCCTCACTGGTCTACGGCGACGCCTACATCCTGAAGATCTTCCGCCGGGTCTTCCCCGGCACCAACCCCGATCTGGAACTGCCGCTGTCGCTCGCCCGCGAGGGGTGCGGCCGGGTCCCGGCCCCGGTGGCCTGGTTCGAGGCGACCACCCCGGAACCGCTGACGCTCGGCGTGCTCCAGCCGTTCCTGCACGGGGCGAAGGACGGCTGGCAGCTGGCGCTGGCCGCGCTCGGTGCGGGACGCGACTTCACCCCGGAGGCCCGTGCGCTGGGGCGGGCCACGGCGGAGGTGCACACGGCCCTCGCCGCGGCGCTCCCGACGCCCGCCCTGCTCCGGTCCCAGACCCGGCACCTGGTGACGGGGATGGTCGAACGGCTGGAGGCCGCCGCGCAGGCGGTCCCGGCCCTCGTCCCGTACGTCCCGGGGCTGCGTACCGCCTTCGACGCCGTGACCGTACGGGGACACCAGGGCCGCAGCTGGACCGCCCAGCGGGTCCACGGCGACCTCCACCTGGGGCAGACCCTGCGCGGGGAGGACGGTTTCTGGTCACTGATCGACTTCGAGGGCGAGCCCTCCAAACCCCTGCCCGAGCGCCGCAGCCCGCAGCCCCCGGTGCGCGACGTGGCGGGGATGCTCCGGTCCTTCGACTACGCGGCGCGTTCGCACCGTCCGTGGAGCCCCGAGTGGGCGGCCCGCTGCCGCGCCGCGTACTGCGAGGGCTACGCCGACGCTGCGGGCACGGACCCGCGCGGCGAACCGGAACTGCTGCGCGCCCACGAGACCGACAAGGCGGTGTACGAGGTGTCTGTCTCTTATACACAT
>NZ_KL585418.1:0-285 GCF_000721935.1 Streptomyces sp. NRRL WC-3549 | reverse complement strand
CCCGCCCCCTCCCCCCTCTCCCCCTCCTAGGAGGACGTCCCTGTGACCGCCCGTAAGCCGTCCCGCAAGTCGCCCGAGCCCGTCGAGGTCCCGCCCGCAGCGCAGCCGGTGACCACCGAGGTCACCGGGACCGCCGCCGAGACCCCGCCGCCCGCCAAGCGCACCACGGCCAAGCGCACCACGGCCACCAAGACCGCGAGCGCGAAGTCCGCCGGGGCGAAGGCCGCGGGCACGAAGGCGGCGAGCACGAAGGCCGTGCGCACCAAAGCGGCGAGCGCCAAGGCT
>NZ_KL585417.1:18782-19642 GCF_000721935.1 Streptomyces sp. NRRL WC-3549 | reverse complement strand
AGAGATGTGTATAAGAGACAGCGGCCACACACCGCGCCCGCCCGAGAGGCCCGAAGGGGTGCCGGACCGTTCCCTGCTGGTCGGCGCGCTGATCTCCGTCCTGTGCGGTCTGCTCCTGTGGTCGCTGTGGCGCAACGGCTACATCCCCTACCGGCTGGTTCCCCTGAAGCTCTTCACCCCGGGCGACTGGTGGTACGCGGGCACGTTCGGCGGGCCCAGGACCATCGAGGGGTCCGACGCGCTCACCGTCTACGAGGCCGTGCTCTTCGGCCTCCTCGTCCACGGCTGCCTGCGCCTGGGCAACTGGGCCGAACTCCTCCGCCGGCACGTCGCCGGTCGTGGTCAGCCCTTCCTCGCCCTGGCGAGCGCCGCCGCGGCGGCGCTCGCACAGCTCCTGGTGTGGAAGGACGCCGTGCCGGTCGTCAGGCCGGTGCTGATCCTCGTCGCCTCCGTCTTCGGCGGCGAGATCTACCAGAGCCAGAGTGTCGTCAACGTGGTCTACGGCCTCATCGCCCTCGGTGTGCTCTGGCCGTTCGCCCGCCTCGGCCGCTGGCGCGCGCTGCTCGCACAACGCCGCACGGCACGCCCGGCCGCCGCCCCGGGGGCCCCGCCCCTGCCCGCGGACACCCCCACCCCCGACCGGTGGCCCGAACTGCGCGCGGCCGGGCGGACGGACGCGGCCGAAGCCCTCACCGCCGCGGTGCGCACGGGCCGGATGAACGACGTCGACGTCGTCCGCCTGCGCCACGCCTGGACGGTGGGCCGGGCGCACCCCGAGCGGCTCACCGCGCTGGAGGAGGCCGTGCTCCGTGCCGGCGGCGCGGCGGCGCTGCACCCGTCGGGCGCCCGCGACCTGCCGG
>NZ_KL585417.1:16083-18536 GCF_000721935.1 Streptomyces sp. NRRL WC-3549 | reverse complement strand
GACCCGCACAACCCGTACGCCCGCCGCGGGTCGGGCGCCGCCCTGGAACCCGCGCTGCTCGGCACCTCGCTGCTCGCGGTCGGCCCGCCGGGATCGGGGAAGACCGCCCGCCTGGTCCGGCCGGTCGTCGAGTCGCTCGCGCTCCAGGCGCTCGCCGGCCAGGCGGCCGTCCTCGCCGTCGGCGGCGCGGGAGACCCCCTCGGCGCCGACGAGGCCTACGACGTCGTCGTGCGGGTCGGCGACCCGGCCTCCGCCTACGACTTCGACCTGTACGGCGGCACGACCGACCCCGACGAGGCGGCCGGCGTGCTGGCGGAGGGACTCGTCGGCGACGTACCCGGCCTGGACAGCCGGCGTGCCGCCACCGTGCTCGCCCAGCTCCTCGGCCCCTACCGGGCCGTCCACGGGCACTTCCCCGGCGTCCCGGCCCTCCGGGAGCTCCTCGACGGGGACCAGGGGGCGGTCGACGCACTGCGCGGGGAGCTCGCGGCCGGCGGCCACACCGCCATGCTGCGCGAGCTGGACGCCCGAACCCGGCAGCGCGGCGGTTCCCAGGACCCCGGGCCGGTCCTCGCCGACCGGATCGCCCTCCTGGACCGGCCCGCCTTCGCCCCGTTCTTCGCCACCGGGCCCGAATCCCGGCCCTTCTCCCTCAGGTCGCTGGAACACCTGCCCCTGCGGGTCCGTATCGACCTCCCGGAGCGTGCGCACGCCGAGGCGTCCCGGCTGCTCACCCGGCTCGTCCTCGCACAGTTCACCGCCGTCGCCGCCGCCCGCACCGACCGGTCGCTCTTCGTCTGCCTGGTGCTGGACGACGCCACCCAGGCCCTCACCACCGAGACCGTCCGGGGCATCCGGCGGCTGCGGTCGGCGAACGCCGGGGCCGTACTCGCCCTGCGGACCCTGGACGACGTCCCCGAGAGCCTGCACACCGCGCTGCTCGGCGGCGTCGGCTGCTGCATGGCCTTCTGCGGGGTCACCACCTGGGACGGCAAGCGGTTCGCGGACGTCTGGGGCAAGGAGTGGGTGGAGACCCGGGAGGTCGCCCACCACTCGGTCTTCGCCGACCAGCCGTTCACCCGCGCCCTGCACGGCCTGCGCAAGCTCGTCACCGGCAAGGCCGTCACCCGGGACGCGGTGACCGTGCGAAGGGTGGAACGCGAGCGCTGGTCCGCCTCCGCGCTCGCCTACGAACTGCCCGCCGGTCACGCGGTCCTCTCGCTGACCACGGTGGACGGGGAGCACGCCCCGCCGCTGCTGGTGAAACTGGACGGCTGAGCGGGCCGGTTACGCCGATTGCGCCGCCCTGGCAGAATCGGAACCGGCCGTCTGTACGGGACGGCGCAATCGACTCCCAGAGCCCCGGCGGTCCCATGCCACCCACTCTCGCCTCGCTCGTCCAGCACTCGGCGCTCAAGCTCAAGGTCCGCGCCGGGGCGGACCGGCTCGCCACACCCGTGCGCTGGGCGCACGCCAGCGAGCTCGCGGATCCCGTCCCTTACATGGACGGCGGTGAACTGCTCCTGGTCACCGCGACCAACCTCGACGCCGAGGACCCCGCGACGATGCGGCGGTACGTCCAGCGACTGGTGGCCGCCGAGGTCGCCGGGCTCGGGTTCGCCGTCGGGGTCACCTACGACGAGGTCCCCCCGGCCCTGATCGACGCCGCCGAGGAGGCCGGGCTGCCCCTCCTGGAAGTGCCCCGGCGCACGCCGTTCATCGCCATCAGCAAGGCGGTGTCGGCGGCCATCGCCGCCGACCAGTAACGGGCCGTCACCGCCGGCTTCGAGGCACAGCGCGAACTGACCCGGGCGGCCCTCGTCGGGGAGGGCCCCGCCGGGCTCATCACCCGCCTCGCCGCCCAGGTCGACGGCTGGGCCGCGCTGTACGACACGTCGGGCGCCGTCGTCGCGGTGGCACCCGACTGGGCGGCCCGCCGGGCCGCCCGGCTCACCGCGGACGTACGCCGCCTGGGGGACCGGGCCGCGCCCGCCAGCGCCGTCGTCGGCGGCCCCGAGGACCGGGTGGAGCTCCAGTCACTGGGCACCGGCCGGCACGCCCGGGGCGCGCTCGCCGTCGGGACGGGCGCCTCCCTCGGCACGGCCGAGCGGTACGCGGTGCACTCCGCCGTGGCCCTGCTGACCCTCACCACGGCCCGCTCGCGCGCGCTCCAGGACGCCGAGCAGCGGCTGGGGGCGGCGGTCCTGCAGATGCTGCTCGCCGGTCAGCCCGACCACGCCCGGGCGGTCGCTGGTGATCTGTACGGCGCCCTGCTGGACGCCCCGTTCCGGCTGCTCCTCGCGGAGGCGTCCGACACCGCGCTGCTCACCGAGACGATGGAGGCCGCCGCCGCCCGGTCCGGCGAGACGCTGCTGATGGTGCCGGAGGGCGACCGGGTCGTGGTGCTGGCCACGGACGGCGGCGCCGCCGTCGCGGCCTGCGCCGCGTACGCC
>NZ_KL585417.1:1566-15879 GCF_000721935.1 Streptomyces sp. NRRL WC-3549 | reverse complement strand
GCGTACGCCCGGGCGCAGGACGGCCGCCCGGCGCGCGAGCCGGCGAAGGACGACACCGATGTGGCCGTGGGCCTGTCCGCCCCGGCGGGGCCGATCGCGGCCTCCTCCGCGTACAAGCAGGCCGAGCAGGCCCTCTCCGTGGCCCGCCGCCGGGGCAGGGCCCTGGTCGAGCACGAGGAGCTGGCCACCGGATCGGTCCTGCCCCTGCTCGCCGACGACGCGGTGCGGGCGTTCGCGGACGGGCTGCTCCGCCCGTTGCGGGAACACGACGCCAAGGGCCGCGGCGACCTGGTCGCCTCGCTGCGGGCCTGGCTCTCCCGGCACGGCCAGTGGGACGCGGCGGCGGCGGACCTGGGCGTCCACCGCCACACGCTCCGGTACCGGATGCGCCGCGTGGAGGAGATCCTGGGCCGCTCCCTGGACGACCCGGACGTCCGTATGGAGCTCTGGCTGGCCCTGAAGACGGCCGGCGCCTCCTCGACGACCCCGTAGACGCCGGTCCGGCCCGGGGTCCCACGGAACCGCATGCGACAAACCGGCGTATCCGCTCCCCGCTCTGCTCCGCACCGGACAAACCTCATCCGTACCGCCGCGCCCTACCGTGGGGGCCGGGCGCCCGCGTACGGCGCCCATGACGACCTTGTCCACCACCCGACGTCCACCACCCCGACGTCCACCCACCCCCGAAGGGCCGGAACCGCCATGACCTCCACCCACGCCTTCTGGCTGGCCGGCCGCCGGGCCACCGGCGAGGACAGCCTCGACGTCACCAACCCCTTCGACGGCCGGCTCGTCGGCAGGGTCGCCGTGCCGACCGAGGCGCAGGTCGAGGAGGCCGTCGCCGCCGCGTACGCCGTGCGCGAGGAGTTCGCCGCGACCCCGGCGCACGTACGCGCCGCCGCCCTCGACCACGTCGTCCGCCGCCTCACCGAGCGCACCGAGGAGATCGCCCAGCTGATCTCCGCCGAGAACGGCAAGCCCGTCAAGTGGGCGCGCGGTGAGGTCGGCCGTGCCGTCTCCGTCTTCCGGTTCGCCGCAGAGGAGGCCCGCCGGTTCAACGGAGGCGACGCCCAGCGGCTGGACACGGACGCCGGCGGCACCGGCCGGCTCGGGCTGACCCGGCGCTTCCCGCGCGGCCCGGTCCTGGGCATCGCGCCCTTCAACTTCCCGCTCAACCTCAGCGCCCACAAGGTCGCCCCGGCCATCGCCGTCGGCACGCCGATCATCCTCAAGCCCGCCCCGGCCACCCCGATCTCCTCGCTGGTCCTCGGCGAACTGCTGGCCGAGACCGACCTCCCGGCCGGATCCTGGTCCGTGCTGACCGTCCCCAACGACCGGATGCCCGCCCTGGTCCAGGACGAGCGGCTGCCCGTGATCTCCTTCACCGGATCGGGCCCCGTCGGTTACGCGATCATGGAGTCGGTGCCGCGCAAGCACTGCACCCTCGAACTCGGCGGCAACGGAGCGGCCGTCGTGCTCGCCGACTACTCCTCGGAGGAGGACCTGGACTGGGCCGCGAGCCGCATCGCGACCTTCTCCAACTACCAGGGCGGCCAGTCCTGCATCTCGGTGCAGCGCGTCATCGCCGACGCGTCGGTCTACGACCGGCTCGTCCCGAAGATCACCGCCGCGGTCGAGGCCCTGGTGACCGGTGACCCCTCCGACGCGGCCACCGACGTCGGCCCGCTGGTCAGCGAGGACGCCGCCCGCCGGGTGGAGTCCTGGGTCGACGAGGCCGTCTCGGCCGGCGCGACCCTCCTCACCGGAGGCAGGCGCGACGGCGCCACCTACGCCCCGACCGTCCTCACCGACCTGCCCGCCACCACCACGCTCGCCTGCGAAGAGGTCTTCGGCCCGGTGCTGTACGTGCAGCGGACCGACGGCGAGGCCGAGGCCTTCGCCGCCGCCAACGACTCCAAGTACGGCCTGCAGGCCGGGGTCTTCACCCACGACCTGCAGACCGCCTTCCGCGCCCACCGCGCCCTGGAGGTCGGCGGCGTGGTCATCGGCGACGTCCCCTCCTACCGCGCCGACCAGATGCCGTACGGCGGCGCCAAGCAGTCCGGTGTGGGCCGCGAGGGGGTGCGCTACGCGATGGAGGACTACACCTACGAGCGGGTCCTGGTCCTCACCGGCCTGGCCCTGTAGCCCCACGCGGGAACCGGACCGGCCGGCGCCCGCCGTGCAGCGGGCCCCGGCCGGTTCCGTGCCGCGCCGGGTGTCCGCCGCACGGTGGTAGGGGTGGCGCAGATGGGGTACATACGGACGAGTGGTGCCGATCGGTACACGTACGGCCCGACCATCGTCCCGACTCGCGGCGAGGTGAGTTCCTCATGTCCGCCCCATCCGACACCCCCCAGGCCCCCAAGGTCACCGAGCGCGAGGCACGGCAGGTGGCCGAGGCCGCCCGCGAACAGGACTGGCGCAAGCCGAGTTTCGCCAAGGAGCTCTTCCTCGGGCGCTTCCGGCTCGACCTGCTCCACCCCCACCCCGTGCCGGCCGCCGAAGACGTACGGCGCGGCGAGGCCTTCCTCGACCGGCTGCGCGCGTTCTGCGAGACCCGCGTCGACGGGGCGCTCATCGAGCGCGAGGCCAGGATCCCCGACGACGTGGTGAACGGCCTCAAGGAACTCGGCGCGCTCGGCATGAAGATCGAGACCCGGTACGGCGGTCTCGGCCTCACCCAGGTCTACTACAACAGGGCCCTGGCGCTCGCCGGTTCGGCGAGCCCGGCCATCGGCGCGCTGCTCTCCGCCCACCAGTCGATCGGCGTCCCGCAGCCGCTGAAGATGTTCGGCACCCAGGACCAGAAGGACGCCTTCCTGCCGCGCCTGGCCCGGACCGACATCTCCGCCTTCCTGCTCACCGAGCCCGACGTCGGCTCCGACCCGGCCAGGCTCGCCACCGCCGCCGTCCCCGAGGGCGACGACTACGTCCTGGACGGCGTGAAGCTCTGGACGACCAACGGGGTCGTCGCCGACCTGCTCGTCGTCATGGCCCGGGTCCCGGAGTCCGAAGGGCACAAGGGCGGGATCACGGCGTTCGTCGTCGAGGCGGACTCCCCGGGCATCACCGTGGAGCACCGCAACGCCTTCATGGGGCTGCGCGGCATCGAGAACGGCGTGACCCGCTTCCACCGGGTCCGCGTCCCGGCGGCCAACCGCATCGGGCTCGAGGGCGCCGGTCTCAAGATCGCCCTCACCACCCTCAACACCGGCCGGCTCTCGCTGCCCGCCATGTGCGTGGGGGTCGGCAAGTGGTCCCTGAAGATCGCCCGCGAGTGGTCGGCGGTCCGCGAGCAGTGGGGGCGCCCGGTCGCACGCCACGAGGCGGTCGGCGCGAAGATCTCCTTCATCGCCGCCACCACCTTCGCCCTGGAGGCGGTCGTCGACCTCTCCTCGCAGATGGCCGACGAGAGCCGCAACGACATCCGCATCGAAGCCGCCCTCGCCAAGCTGTACGGCTCCGAGATGGGCTGGCGGATCTCCGACGAGCTCGTCCAGATCCGCGGCGGCCGCGGCTTCGAGACCGCCGACTCGCTCGCCGCGCGCGGCGAACGCGCCGTCCCCGCCGAGCAGATGCTCCGCGACATGCGCATCAACCGGATCTTCGAGGGCTCCACGGAGATCATGCACCTGTTGATCGCGCGCGAGGCCGTCGACGCCCACCTCAAGGTCGCGGGCGACATCATCGACCCCGACAAGACGCTCTCCGACAAGGCCAGGGCGGGTGTCGACGCCGCCGGGTTCTACGCCCGCTGGCTCCCCAAGCTCGTCAGCGGCCCGGGACACCTGCCGAACTCCTACGGTGAGTTCCGCCCCGCGGGCCACCCCGACCTCTCCGGCCACCTGCGCCACGTCGAGCGCTCCGCCCGCAGACTGGCCCGCTCGACCTTCTACGCCATGTCCCGCTGGCAGGGCCGCATGGAGACCAAGCAGAACTTCCTCGGCCGCATCGTCGACATCGGCGCCGAACTCTTCGCGATGAGCGCCGCCTGCGTCCGCGCCGAACACCTGCGCGCCGACGGTGACCACGGACGCGAGGCCTACCAGCTCGCCGACGTCTTCTGCCGTCAGGCCCGCATCCGGGTGGAGGAGCTCTTCACCCGGCTGTGGTCCAACACCGACGACATCGACCGGCGGGTGGTCGAGGGCGTCCTGTCGGGGACGTACGCATGGCTGGAGGAGGGCGTCATCGACCCGAGCGGCGAAGGCCCCTGGATCGCCGATGCCGCCCCCGGCCCCGCCACCGGGGAGAACGTCCACCGCCCCATCCGCTGAACCGGCCCACCCGCGGGGCGCGTCCACTGCCTGGACGCGCCCCGCGCGCACGCCCGCCGCCAGGCAGGATGGACGACCGTGACCGTCATCCACGTCCCCGGCTCCAAGTCCGTCACCGCCCGCGCCCTGTTCCTGGCCGCCGCGGCGCACGGCACCACCACCCTCCTGCGGCCCCTGTGCTCCGACGACACGGAGGGGTTCGCCGAGGGGCTGACCCGCCTCGGCTACGGGGTGGTGCGCGAGCCGGACCGCTGGCACATCGAGGGGCGCCCCGGTGGTCCCGCCGTCGGCGAGGCCGAGGTCCACTGCCGTGACGGGGCCACCACCGCCCGGTTCCTGCCGACGCTCGCCGCCGCCGCGCCCTCGGGGACGTACCGCTTCGACGCCTCGGCCCAGATGCGCCGCCGTCCGCTCGCCCCGCTCACCGAGGCGCTGCGCGGCCTCGGCGTCGACCTCCGCCACGAAGGGGCCGAGGGCCACCACCCCCTCACCGTCCGGGCGTCGGGTGTCAAGGGCGGCGAACTCACCCTGGACGCGGGGGAGTCCTCCCAGTACCTCACCGCGCTGCTCATGCTCGGCCCGCTCACCGCCGAAGGGCTGCGCATCCACGTCACGGAGCTGGTGTCCGCCCCGTACGTCGAGATCACCCTGGCGATGATGCGGAGCTTCGGCGCCGACGTCGTCCGCGAGGGGAACACCTTCACCGTCCCCCCGGGCGGCTACCGGGCCACCACCTACGCCGTGGAGCCCGACGCGTCCACCGCGAGCTACTTCTTCGCCGCCGCCGCCCTCACCGGACGCGAGGTCACCGTCCCCGGGCTCGGCACGGGCGCGCTCCAGGGGGACCTGCGCTTCACCGACGTCCTGCGGCGCATGGGCGCGGAGGTGACGACCACGGACACCGGGACGACGGTCCGCTCCACCGGAGCGCTCTCGGGCCTCACCGTCAACATGCGCGACATCTCCGACACCATGCCGACCCTCGCCGCGATCGCGCCGTTCGCCTCCTCGCCCGTACGGATCGAGGACGTCGCCAACACCCGGGTCAAGGAGTGCGACCGGCTGGAGGCCTGCGCGCGGAACCTGCGGGCCATGGGCGTCACCGTGCACACCGGCCCCGACTGGATCGAGATCCACCCCGGGACCCCGCGGCCCACCGAGATCTCCACCTACGGCGACCACCGCATCGTGATGTCGTTCGCGGTCGCGGCGCTGCGCGTGCCCGGTGGTGTCACCTACGACGACCCCGGCTGTGTGCGCAAGACGTTCCCCGAATTCCACGAGGCCTTCGCCCGGTTCGCCGGGGAGGGCGCCGGCTGACCGGAGGAAAACCCCGTGCGTCCGACGCCGGCGGGATCTACCGTGCGCCCATGACGAGCCGGAACGACGTCCTGTCCGTCCTCGGCCTGCTCGACCGGGCGGGAGCCACCGTGGTGGTCGCCGGGGGGTGGGGCGTCGACGCGCTGCTCGGTGAGCAGACCCGTGAGCACCGCGACCTCGACCTGCTGCACGTGCGGGATCAGGAAGGCGCCGTCGTCGCGGCCCTGGAGGCGGCCGGATACACCGAGACGCTCGACTGGCGCCCGGCCCGTTTCGTCCTCAGCCACCCCGACGGGCCCGAGATCGACCTCCATCCGCTGGAGTTCGCCCCCGACGGCTCCGCCGTACAGGCCTCGCTCGACCCCGAGCGGCCCTTCCACTACCCGGCCGCCTGCTTCGTGACCGGCACCATCGGGACCGCCACGGTGCGCTGTCTCTCCGCCGAACAGCAAGCGCTGTTCCACCAGGGGTACGAACCGGCCGGTCACGACCTGGCGGACATGGCGCACCTGAGGAGGAAGTTCGGCGTCCGGACCCACATCTGACCCCCCGATGCCGCACAATCGAGCCCCGGCCGCGATCACGGCGGCCGTCGGCCGACGACAGGGGCGGGGATGTCAGGGGTGTGCGGAGCGGGAGGCCGGCGGGGCGCGTGCGGGGGCGGCGGGAGCGGGGACGGCGCCGGGGCCGCGACGGGCCCGGCGTCCACCGCCTCCGTTACCGCCCCCGCCGGACCCACCGAGGCGGAGGAGCCGTACACGCCCCACACCGTCGTACGCGGGGGCCCGGTCGCCCTCGCCCGCCGCGGGGAGACCCCGGACACGGAGGGCCTCCACGGCGTCCCGCGGGGCGCCGGGGCCGCGCAGGGGGAGAAAATCCTTGCCGCGCGGATCTGAACCACGCGCCGACGGGGGCGCCCTGTCCGCGCGCACAGCACGAGCGGCGACAATGGTCGCCATGACCGACAGTCCCGCACCACTCGCCGACCCCCATCTCGTCTTCGACGCGGTACAAGGCCGCCGGGATCTGGTGATCCTCGGCTCCACCGGGTCCATCGGCACCCAGGCCATCGACCTGGTGCTGCGCAACCCGGACCGCTTCCGCGTCACCGCGCTCTCCGCCGCGGGCGGCCGGATCGCGCTCCTCGCCGAGCAGGCGCGGCGGCTGCGGGTGCGTACCGTCGCGGTCGCCGACCCCGGCAAGGTGCCCGCGCTGCGCGAGGCGCTGCGCGAGACCCACGGCGCCGGCGAGCCGCTCCCGGAGATCCTGGCCGGCCCCGACGCCGCCACCGAGATCGCCGCGAGCGACTGCCACACCGTGCTGAACGGCATCACCGGTTCGATCGGCCTCGCCCCGACCCTCGCGGCGCTCAGGGCGGGCCGCACGCTCGCGCTCGCCAACAAGGAGTCGCTGATCGTCGGGGGCCCGCTGGTCAAGGAGATCGCGGCGCCCGGCCAGATCATCCCGGTCGACTCCGAGCACGCGGCGCTCTTCCAGGCACTGGCCGCCGGGAAGCGGTCCGACGTACGCAAGCTCGTCGTCACCGCGTCCGGCGGGCCCTTCCGGGGGCGTACGCGCGGCGAGCTGGCCGACGTCACCCGGGAGCAGGCGCTCGCCCACCCGACCTGGGCCATGGGACCGGTCATCACGGTCAACTCCGCCACCCTGGTCAACAAGGGCCTGGAGGTCATCGAGGCGCACCTCCTCTACGACATCCCCTTCGACCGGATCGAGGTCGTGGTCCACCCCCAGTCCTACGTGCACTCGATGGTGGAGTTCACCGACGGCTCCACCCTCGCCCAGGCGACCCCGCCCGACATGCGCGGCCCGATCGCCATCGGACTCGGCTGGCCCGAGCGGGTCCCGGACGCGGCCCCCGCCTTCGACTGGACGACCGCCTCCAGCTGGGAGTTCTTCCCCCTGGACACCGAGGCCTTCCCGTCCGTGGGCCTCGCCCGGCACGTGGGCGCGCTCGGCGGGACCGCCCCGGCGGTGTTCAACGCGGCCAACGAGGAGTGCGTGGACGCGTTCCTGGCGGGACGGCTCCCCTTCAACGGCATCATGGACACGGTCACCGCCGTCGTGGGCGAACACGGCACCCCCGCCACGGGAACTCCGCTGAGGGTCGCGGACGTCCTCGATGCGGAGACCTGGGCCCGCGCCCGGGCCAGGGAACTCTCGGCGGCAGCGACAGCGGAGGCGCACGCATGAGCATGACGACGATCCTGATGACGGTCCTGGGGATCGCCGTCTTCGCCGTGGGTCTGCTGTTCTCGATCGCCTGGCACGAGCTGGGGCACCTCTCGACCGCCAAGCTCTTCGGCATCCGGGTACCGCAGTACATGGTCGGCTTCGGACCGACGATCTGGTCGCGCAGGAAGGGCGACACGGAGTACGGCATCAAGGCCATCCCGGCCGGCGGTTACATCCGGATGATCGGCATGTTCCCGCCCGGCCCCGACGGACGGCTGGAGGCCCGCTCCACCTCCCCCTGGCGCGGCATGATCGAGGACGCGAGATCCGCGGCCTTCGAGGAGCTCCAGCCGGGCGACGAGTCGCGCCTCTTCTACACGCGCAAGCCGTGGAAGCGCGTGATCGTCATGTTCGCCGGGCCCTTCATGAACCTGGTCCTCGCCGTGGCGATCTTCCTCGGCGTGGCCATGAGCTTCGGCTTCCAGACCCAGACCACCGAGGTCGCCGGCGTCCAGCAGTGCGTGATCGCCCAGAGTGAGAACCGCGACACCTGCAAGACCTCCGACCCGGTCTCCCCGGCCAAGGCCGCGGGCCTGGAGGAGGGTGACAGGATCGTCGCCTTCAACGGCCAGAAGATCGACGACTGGGCCACCCTCTCGGACAAGATCCGGCAGACCATCGGCCCGGCCACCATCACCGTGCAGCGCGACGGCCGGGAACAGACCCTGAACGCCGTGCTGAAGAAGAACGCCGTGGCCAAGAAGGACGCCGACGGCGAGGTGGTCCCCGACCAGTACGTCAGCGCCGGCTACCTGGGCTTCGCCGCCAAGACCGAGATCGTCCCGCTCTCCTTCGGCGACTCCGTCGTCCGCATGGGCGACATGATCGAGAACGGCGTCGACTCGATCATCGCCCTGCCCTCCAAGATCCCCGCCCTGTGGAACGCGGCGTTCAGCGACGGCGAGCGCGCCGACGACTCGCCGGTCGGCGTGGTCGGAGCCGCCAGGATCGGCGGCGAGGTGATGAACCTCGACGTCCCGGCGCAGAACCAGATCGCGATGATGCTGTTCCTGCTGGCCGGGTTCAACCTCTCGCTGTTCCTGTTCAACATGCTGCCGCTGCTGCCGCTGGACGGCGGCCACATCGCCGGCGCGCTCTGGGAGGCCCTGCGCCGCAACGTCGCCCGGGTCTTCAAGCGCCCGGACCCCGGGCCGTTCGACGTCGCCAAGCTGATGCCGGTCGCCTACGTCGTCGCCGGGGTCTTCATCTGTTTCACCCTGCTGGTGCTCGTCGCCGACATCGTGAACCCCGTGAAGATCACCTGACGCCCCGTACGTCCCACGAGTGGCGGCCGTTCCCACGGGTGGCGGCGGGGACCGCCACCCGTGGGCGGTTTCGCGGACGGGTGCGCCCGTATTTCCTCCGGTGACGTAACCTCGAAGCCTGGAGACCGCCGTTCTCGGTACCTCGGTCCACACTGATCCACACCTTGGGGATGCTCAGCGCATGACTGCGATTTCTCTTGGAATGCCTGCCGTTCCGACCAAGCTCGCCGACCGACGGGTCAGCCGTCAGATCCAGGTCGGATCGGTGGCGGTCGGCGGTGACGCACCGGTGTCGGTGCAGTCCATGACGACGACGCGTACCTCGGACATCGGCGCGACGCTCCAGCAGATCGCGGAGCTGACGGCCTCCGGCTGCCAGATCGTACGGGTGGCGTGTCCCACCCAGGACGACGCGGACGCGCTCGCGACCATCGCCAGGAAGTCGCAGATCCCGGTGATCGCGGACATCCACTTCCAGCCGAAGTACGTGTTCGCCGCGATCGACGCCGGCTGTGCGGCGGTCCGGGTGAACCCGGGGAACATCAAGCAGTTCGACGACAAGGTCAAGGAGATCGCGAAGGCGGCGGGCGACGCCGGCACGCCGATCCGCATCGGCGTCAACGCGGGCTCGCTGGACGCGCGGCTGCTGAAGAAGTACGGCAAGGCGACGCCGGAGGCGCTGGTCGAGTCCGCGCTCTGGGAGGCCTCGCTCTTCGAGGAGCACGGCTTCAGGGACATCAAGATCTCGGTCAAGCACAACGACCCCGTCGTCATGGTGAACGCCTACCGCCAGCTGGCCGCGCAGAGCGACTACCCGCTGCACCTGGGCGTGACCGAGGCCGGCCCGGCCTTCCAGGGCACGATCAAGTCCGCCGTGGCGTTCGGCGCGCTGCTCTCCGAGGGCATCGGCGACACCATCCGCGTCTCGCTGTCGGCCCCGCCCGCCGAGGAGGTCAAGGTCGGCCTCCAGATCCTGGAGGCGCTGAACCTGAAGCAGCGCCGGCTGGAGATCGTCTCCTGCCCCTCCTGCGGGCGGGCCCAGGTGGACGTGTACAAGCTGGCGGACCAGGTCACCGCCGGGCTGGAGGGCATGGAGGTCCCGCTGCGCGTCGCCGTGATGGGCTGCGTGGTCAACGGCCCCGGCGAGGCACGCGAGGCGGACCTGGGCGTGGCCTCGGGCAACGGCAAGGGCCAGATCTTCGTCAAGGGCGAGGTCATCAAGACCGTCCCCGAGTCGAAGATCGTGGAGACCCTCATCGAGGAGGCCCTGAAGATCGCCGAGCAGATGGAGAAGGACGGCATCGCGTCCGGCGAACCCGAGGTCTCCGTCGCGGGCTGACCCCGCGGCACTGTGCACGCGTGCCCCGCGGAGCGTTCCGCGGGGCACAGCCGTGTCCGCTCCCCGGGACCGTCCCCCGCGCGGGCGGCGTTCCACAGGCTTGTCGGTTACAGTGCGGAAATCAGCAGACCGTATGGTGAGGCCCCCCAGTGTTGACGCAGACCACCACCCGGGTCCTCGACCCCGGCGAGCTCCCCGCCGCGCTCGCCGTCCTGGAGAGCGAACCCGTCGAGAACGCGTTCGTGACGTCCCGTGTCCGGGTCGCGGGGCTCGACCCCTGGCGCCTGGGCGGCGAGATGTGGGGCTGGTACACCGACGGCAGGCTCCGTTCGCTCTGCTACTCCGGCGCCAACCTCGTCCCCATCTGCGCCACCCCCGAGGCCGTCCGTGCCTTCGCCGACCGGGCCCGCCGGGCCGGCCGCCGCTGCTCCTCGATCGTCGGCCCCGCCGGACCCACGGGCCAGCTGTGGCGGCTGCTCGAACCGAGCTGGGGGCCCGCACGCGAGGTCCGGCCCAACCAGCCGCTCATGGTCGCCGAGGCGCCCTCCGCCGACGTGGAGGCCGACCCCCTCGTACGCCGTATCGGCAAGGAGGAGCTGGACGTCCTCATGCCGGCGTGCGTCGCCATGTTCACCGAGGAGGTGGGCGTCTCCCCGCTGGCCGGTGACGGGGGACTCCTCTACCAGGCGAGGGTCGCCGAGCTGATCACCACCGGCCGCTCCTTCGCCCGCATCGAGGACGGCAAGGTCGTCTTCAAGGCGGAGATCGGCGCCGCGACCCCCCGCGCCTGCCAGATCCAGGGCGTCTGGGTCGCCCCCGAGCACCGGGGGCGCGGGCTCTCCGAGACGGGCATGGCCGCCGTCCTGCGCTACGCGCTCGCCGACGTGGCCCCGGTCGTCAGCCTCTACGTGAACGACTACAACACCGCCGCGCGCCGGTCCTACAGCCGGGTCGGCTTCCGGGAGACGGGCGCCTTCATGAGCGTGCTGTTCTGAAGCGCGCGCTGTTCTGACCGGGCGGCCCGGACAGTAGGGTTCCCGCATGGCAGCAACCCCCGCTTTCCCCCGCGGCTCCGGGGCACCCGACGTCGTGGTCGGACCGCTCGACCTCGCCGCCCGTGTCGACGAGGCACTGGCCGTGCAGGCCGTCGCCTTCGGCCTCTCCCAGGCCGAGATCGACGTGCGCCGCCATATCGTGCTCCGGCACCTCGACGACCCGCGGGCACGGGCCCTCGGCGCCACCACCCCCGAGGGACGCCTCGCCGGCTTCGTCTACGGCCTGCCGAACGACCGTGCCCACTGGTGGTCCACCGTGGTCGAGCCGTACCTGCGGGCCACCGGCTGCGAGGGGTGGCTCGACGACTCGTTCGTGATCACCGAACTCCACGTCCACCCGGACTTCCAGCAGCGCGGCATCGGCCGCAGCCTGATCACCACCGTCACGGACTCCGTCGACCAGCCCCGCTCGATCCTCTCGGCGATCGACACGGAGAGCCCCGCACGCGGTCTGTACCGCTCCCTGGGCTACCAGGACCTGGCCCGGCGGGGCGGCTTCCCCGGCGCGCCCAAGCCGTACGCGGTGATGGGGGCGCCCCTGCCGCTGCTCCGCGGCCGGTGAATCGATTTCCGCCCGCCCGGGCCGCCCGGCTAACCTCGGGGCCACCACCCTTCCTAGCAGGAGTTCACCATGGCCCAGGTCCAGCGCATGTCCCGATTGATGATCAAGACACTGCGTGACGACCCGGCCGACGCCGAGACGCTCAACCACAAGCTCCTCGTCCGGGCCGGATACGTACGCCGCACCGCCGCCGGCCTCTGGTCCTGGCTCCCGCTCGGCAAGAAGGTCCTGGAGAACGTCAGCCGCGTCGTCCGCGAGGAGATGGACGCCATCGGCGGCCAGGAGGTCCTGCTGCCCGCGCTGCTGCCCAAGGAGCCGTACGAGGCGAGCGGGCGGTACGACGAGTACGGCGACCTGCTGTTCCGCCTCCGGGACCGCAAGGGTGCCGAGTACCTCCTCGGCCCCACCCACGAGGAGATCTTCACCCAGGTCGTCAAGGACATGTGCTCGTCCTACAAGGACCTGCCGGTGATCCTCTACCAGATCCAGACCAAGTACCGCGACGAGGCCCGCCCGCGCGCCGGTGTGCTGCGGGGCCGCGAGTTCCAGATGAAGGACTCGTACTCCTTCGACACCACCGACGAGGGTCTGGCCGAGTCGTACCGGCTGCACCGTGCGGCCTACATCCGCATCTTCGAGCGCCTCGGCCTCGACCACCGCATCGTCTCCGCGGTCTCCGGAGCCATGGGCGGCTCGGCGTCCGAGGAGTTCCTGGCGCCCGCGCCGGCCGGCGAGGACACCTTCGTCGACTGCCCGGCCTGCGACTACGCGGCCAACACCGAGGCGGTGACCTACGTCGCCGCCCCCGCCGAGACCCCCGCCGCGGGCCCGGTCGAGGAGCTGGACACCCCGGACACCCCGACCATCGAGACCCTCGCCGGCTTCCTCGGTGTCCCGGCGTCCGCGACGCTGAAGAACCTGCTGGTCAAGGTCGACGGTGAGATCGTCGCCGTCGGCGTGCCCGGGGACCGCGAGGTCGACCTCGGCAAGCTCGGCGAGCACCTGGCGCCGGCCGAGGTCGAGCTGGTCACCGCCGAGGACTTCGAGGGCCGCCCCGACCTGGTACGCGGCTACGTCGGCCCGCAGGGACTGGAGAAGGTCCGCTACATCGCCGACCCCCGCATCGCGGCCGGCACCTCCTGGGTCACCGGCGCCAACAAGGAGGGCGTCCACGCGAGGAACGTCGTCTGCGGGCGCGACTTCGAGGTCGACCAGTACCTCGACGTGGTCGTCGTCGAGCCGGGCGACCCCTGCCCCGAGTGCGGCACCGGACTCCAGGTGGACCGCGCCATCGAGATCGGCCACATCTTCCAGCTCGGCCGCAAGTACGCCGACATCTTCGCCCTCGACGTGCTGGGCCAGCAGGGCAAGCCGGTCCGGGTCACGATGGGCTCCTACGGCATCGGTGTCTCCCGCGCGGTGGCCGCCCTCGCCGAGCAGACCGCCGACGACAAGGGCCTGTGCTGGCCCCGTGAGGTGGCCCCGGCGGACGTGCACGTCGTCGCCGCGGGCAAGGCGCTCCAGACCGAGCTGGCGCTCGACGTCTCCGAGAAGCTCGGCGCCGCGGGGCTGCGCGTCATCGTCGACGACCGCGCGGGCGTCTCGCCGGGCGTGAAGTTCACCGACTCCGAGCTCATCGGCGTCCCGCAGATCCTGGTCGCCGGCCGCCGTTCGGCCGAGGGCGTCCTGGAGCTGAAGGACCGCCGCACGGGGGAGCGCGAGGAACTCACCGTCGACGAGGCCCTCGCCCGCCTGACCGGCCGGGGCTGACCCCGCCCAGGCCCCTGACGACGGCACGTGGCCCCCGCGCACCGCGCGGGGGCCACGTGCCGTCACTCCGGCGGGCGGTCCTCACAGCCAGCCGGCGAATTCGAGGGTGAGTTCACCGTCCTGGCGGCGGCCGGCCGTCAGGGTGCGGGTGCCCGACTCCACGGCCCGGAACAGCGTCCAGCCGCGCAGCCGGGCCTGGTCGACCTCCAGGGAGTCCGCCAGCTTCCTGATCCGGCGGCGCGCCGTCGCCGGGCCGCCCGGCGACGCGATCAGGTCCTCGACCCGGTCGCGTACCAACCGCGCCAGGTCGTAGGCGCGTTCCCCGACCAGCGGCTCCGGCCCGACCGCCAGCCACGGCGCCCGCTCGCCCGAAAGCACCTTGCTCTGCCGGAAGTTGCCGTGCAGCAGGAGGCTCTCGGTCTCCTGCGCGAGAAGTTCCTCGCGGGCCGCGAGCGCCGCCGAGACCAGC
>NZ_KL585417.1:850-1379 GCF_000721935.1 Streptomyces sp. NRRL WC-3549 | reverse complement strand
CTCCAGTTCGGGTTCCCGGGCGGCGGCGGCCCGCATCCCCTCCGCCTGGCGCGCGGTGCGCTCCGCCACGGTCCCGAAGGGGTGGCCGGGCCGCGGCTCGATCCACAGCCGCCGCACCGTGCCCGCCGCCTCCAGCAGGGCCTTCGCCTCCGGCAGCGAGCGCAGCGACACCTCGGGGTGCAGCCGCTCCAGCAGCAGGGCGCCTCCCGGCAGCACGGTGTCCGCGGGGAGCAGCAGCTCCACGGCACCCCAGCCGTTCCAGTGGGCGAGCGCCGCCCGCTCCCGCGCGGGAGCGGCGAGGGGCGGGGCGAGCTTCAGCGCGGCCGGGGCGCCGTCCGGCCGGTGGGCCAGGAGCACCAGGCTGCTGCGCCCGCCCGGGGCCACCACCCGGTCGGGGACCAGCTCGTGGCCCGGCGCGGACACGGCCTCCTCGGTCAGTGCGGGGAGCCGGCCGAGCCAGTCGGCGGCCTCCTCCCCGTACGTCTCGCCGAGCGCCCGCACCAGCCGCTGCGGCGGGTCGGAACCCATA
>NZ_KL585417.1:0-663 GCF_000721935.1 Streptomyces sp. NRRL WC-3549 | reverse complement strand
CCCCAGCCGCTGCGGCGGTTCGAAACCCATACGCGCCTTGTTCCCTTTCCGAGCCTGCGTCAGTGCGGGGCGCCGGTGGCGCCCGCCTCGGCCGTGGTGTCCGCCGGGTCGGCGGAGGCCTTCTCCGCGAGCCCCGGAAAGGCTACGCCGGAGCCGCGCCAGCGCGCCGCACGCACGGCGGCCTCCCGGAGCGCCCCCGCGGCCTCCTGCCGCAACGGCCCCCGGGCGGCCCGTACGAGGTCGGCGTACACGCCCGCGACCCGGTCCTCGACGACGGCGGCGAGCCGTGTCGCGGCCGACCGGTCGGGCACCGCGAACGGCAGAGCGTACGCGGCCCGGGCCGCCACCGGCGTACCGCCCAGGTCGCGGACGGTACGGACCAGCGTGTCCCGGCGTGCCCGGTGCGCGTCGTGGGCCGCGGTGGCGTCGGTGCGGCGGGGGCCGTCCAGCCGGCCGCCCAGGACGCCGTACCCGTACACCGCGGCGTGCTCGGCCGCGAGTGCGGCCTGCGCGGCACGGAGCACGGCAGCCTCCGTCGTTCCGGTCATGACGAGACCTCCTCGGCCAGTTCGGTCAGCAGATGGGCGTGGACCGCGCCGGCGGCCGCGACCGATGCCATCAGCCGGGCCAGTTCGGGGTCGGCGTCCAGCAGGGCCTTGGCGC
>NZ_KL585416.1:50694-52156 GCF_000721935.1 Streptomyces sp. NRRL WC-3549 | reverse complement strand
CTCCAACCTTACCAGACCCTTTTTCGTTCCGTTTCCGGTCCGAAGATGATTCCGGTGGCCTGTGGATCGGCCTTTGCCTTTCGGCTGCCTTTCGGCGGGCCCGACATTATCAGAGATTCTGAGTCGGATTTCCCACCCCGTACGAGAGGGCCAGGCGCGCATGACTGCGTGCGGTGCTTCCCGTTCAGGCGGAACCGCAAACGTACTGGAGCGGGGCACCCCGATGCAAATCGAGGTGCCCCGCCCCTGGTCACGGTCTTCCGTCAGACCTCGACGACCACCGGAAGGATCATCGGGCGCCGGCGATAGGTGTCCGAGACCCACTTGCCCACCGTGCGGCGGACGAGCTGCTGGAGCTGGTGCGGCTCCACCACACCGTCCTGGGCCGACTTGTTGAGCGCCTCCTCGACCTTCGGTACGACGGCCGTGAACGCACCGTCGTCGATGCCGGATCCGCGGGCCTGGATGTGCGGCCCGCCCACGATCTTCCCGGAAGACGTGTCGATCACGATGAAGACCGAGATGATGCCCTCGTCGCCGAGAATGCGGCGGTCCTTGAGGTGGGTCTCCGTGACGTCGCCGACCGAGAGGCCGTCGACGTACACGTAACCGGCCTGAACCTTGCCGACGATCTTCGCCTTGCCGTCGATCAGGTCGACGACCACGCCGTCCTCGGCGATGACGATGTGGTCCTTCGGCACACCGGTCAGCGCGCCGAGCTCGGCGTTGGCCCGCAGATGGCGCCATTCGCCGTGTACCGGCATCAGGTTCTTCGGCTTGCAGATGTTGTAGAAGTACAGGAGCTCGCCGGCCGACGCGTGGCCCGAGACGTGCACCTTGGCGTTGCCCTTGTGGACGACGTTCGCGCCCCACCGGGTCAGCCCGTTGATCACGCGGTAGACCGCGTTCTCGTTGCCCGGGATCAGCGACGAGGCCAGGATCACCGTGTCGCCCGGCACGATACGGATCTGGTGGTCCCGGTTGGCCATCCGGGACAGGGCCGCCATCGGCTCGCCCTGGGAGCCCGTGCAGACGAGCACGACCTCGTCGTCCGGCAGGTCGTCGAGCGTCTTGACGTCCACCACCAGCCCGGCGGGCACCTTCAGGTACCCCAGGTCACGGGCGATGCCCATGTTGCGGACCATGGAACGCCCGACGAAGGCGACGCGCCGCCCGTACTCGTGGGCGGCGTCCAGGATCTGCTGGATGCGGTGGACGTGGCTGGCGAAGCTCGCCACGATGATGCGCTTCTGCGCGTTGGCGAAGACCGTGCGCAGGACGTTGGAGATGTCCCGCTCCGGCGGCACGAATCCGGGTACCTCGGCGTTCGTCGAGTCGGAGAGCAGAAGGTCGATGCCCTCCTCGCTCAGCCGCGCGAACGCGTGGAGGTCGGTGAGGCGGCCGTCCAGCGGGAGCTGGTCCATCTTGAAGTCGCCCGTCGCCACCGCCATGCCGGCCGGGG
>NZ_KL585416.1:47107-50504 GCF_000721935.1 Streptomyces sp. NRRL WC-3549 | reverse complement strand
ATGCCGGCCGGGGTGCGGATGGCGACCGCGAGCGCGTCCGGGATGGAGTGGTTGACGGCGATGAACTCGCAGTCGAAGACGCCGATGCGCTCCCGCTGTCCTTCCTCCACCTCAAGGGTGTACGGGCGGATGCGGTGCTCCTGGAGCTTGGCCTCGATGAGCGCGAGGGTCAGCTTGGAGCCGATGAGCGGGATGTCCGGCTTCAGCCGGAGCAGGTAGGGAACGCCGCCGATGTGGTCCTCGTGGCCGTGCGTGAGGACGATGCCCTCGACGTCGTCCAGGCGGTCCCGGATCGTGGTGAAGTCCGGCAGGATCAGGTCGATCCCCGGCTGCTCCTCCTCGGGGAAGAGCACACCGCAGTCGACGATGAGCAGACGGCCGCCGTACTCGAAGACCGTCAT
Organism: Streptomyces sp. NRRL WC-3549; assembly: GCF_000721935.1. Classification (GTDB taxonomy): domain Bacteria; phylum Actinomycetota; class Actinomycetes; order Streptomycetales; family Streptomycetaceae; genus Streptomyces. Next base: position 50,103 of record NZ_KL585416.1, on the reverse strand, counting down.
GTTGCGGCCGATCTCCCCCAGGCCGCCGAGCGGGGTGACGCGCAGACCGCCCTTCGGGAGCTTCGGCGGGGTACCGAGTTCAGGATGCGGATGACTCAAAAGACTCTCCTTACCACGCACGCCACGTACCGCGGAGGGCACGTGGCGCGCATGTCATTCGTGCACTTGCTGTTGTCAGAGGTGTTTCCGTCGCGAGTGTCCTCGCGTATTCAGTTGTGAAGTCCGTGGTTACAGCTGTACCCCGCCGGCTGCCAGATCGATCTTGAGCTGAGCCGTCTCCTGGGCGGTCAGTTCCACCAGCGGCAGACGCAGCGGACCGGCCGGCAGGCCCTGCAGGGTGAGAGCGGCCTTGGTGGTGATCACACCCTGGGTGCGGAACATGCCCGTGAAGACCGGGAGCAGCTTCTGGTGGATCTCGGTGGCCTTCTGCACGTCCCCGCCGAGGTACGCCTCGATCAGCGCGCGCAGCTCCGGCGTGACGACGTGGCCCACGACGGAGACGAAGCCGACGGCCCCGACCGAGAGCAGCGGAAGGTTCAGCATGTCGTCGCCGGAGTACCAGGCGAGGCCGGACTGGGTGATGGCCCAGCTGGCGCGCCCCAGGTCCCCCTTGGCGTCCTTGTTGGCCACGATACGGGGGTGCTCGGCGAGCCGTACGAGCGTCTCCGTGTCGATCGGCACACCGCTGCGGCCCGGGATGTCGTACAGCATCACGGGCAGCCCCGTGGAGTCCGCGATGGCGCCGAAGTGACGCAGGAGACCTTCCTGCGGGGGCTTGTTGTAGTACGGCGTGACCGCGAGGAGGCCGTGGGCGCCCGTGCGCTCGGCCGTGCGGGCCAGCTCGATGCTGTGCCGGGTGTCGTTGGTGCCGATCCCGGCGACGACGTGGGCCCGGTCTCCGACGGCTTCGAGCACCGCCCGTACGAGCTGGTCTTTCTCCGCGTCGCTGGTGGTCGGGGACTCGCCGGTGGTGCCGTTGACGATCAGGCCGTCGTTGCCTGCGTCCACCAGATGGGTGGCGAGCCGCTGGGCACCGTCGAGGTCGAGCGTGCCGTCCGCCGTGAAGGGCGTGACCATCGCGGTGAGGACCCGCCCGAAGGGGGTCTGCGGAGTGGAGATCGGAGCCATGGGTAACACGCTACTCGTTGCTCGGAGCGCCGCGCCCCCTCGGGGGACGGGAGAAGAGGAGCCCGGCACTGCCTGCTCGGGGGTTCAGGCAGTGCCGGGTCCGTTTCATCAGCCTAGATGAACTTCACGAAAGGCCGCAATACGGACACCGCTTACGGGGCCACCCGGCCGTTTTTGTTGAAGGCGGCATGAGTCAGCGGCATCAGACGCGCCCAGTGCTGCTCCATCTGTTCGCCGACCATCTCGATCTCGCGCTGCGGGAAGGAGGGGACCTTCGCCAGTTCGTGCTGGGTCCGCAGGCCGAGGAAGTGCATCAGCGAGCGGGCGTTGCACGTGGCGTACATGGTCGAGAACAGGCCCACGGGCAGTACGGCACGGGCGACCTCGCGCGCCACGCCCGCGGCCAGCATCTCCTGGTAGGCGTCGTAGGCCTGCCGGTAGGAGTCCTCCATCACACGGCTGGTGAGCGCGTGCTGCTCCGGGGCCCCCTCGACGAACTCGTACTTGCCGGGGCGGCCCTGCTGGATGAGCTTGCGGGACTCCCCCGGGGTGTAGAAGACCGGTTCGAGCTCCCTGTAACGGCCCGATTCCTCGTTGTACGACCACCCGACGCGGTGCCGCATGAACTCGCGGAAGACGAAGATCGGGGCGCTGATGAAGAAGGTCATCGAATTGTGCTCGAACGGGCTTCCGTGCCGGTCCCGCATCAGGAAGTTGATGAGGCCCTTGGAGCGCTCGGGGTCCTTGGCGACCTCCTCCAGCGACTGCTCGCCCGCCGTGGACACACGGGCCGCGAAGAGTACGTCGGAGTCGGTGGCAGCGGATTTCACCAGGTCGACGGTGACATCGCTGCGGAAGTGGGCCTTCGTGGGCTCGGGGGTGTCGGTCACCGGCGGGGGTCCTTCCAATGGCGTCGCACGGGCGGCGTCCACTCTACGGGCCTGGGAACGGGCCTTCGGCCCGCGCCCCGGAGCGGGCGGCTCCGATGCGCGGGGAGGCCCAGGGCATCGGCTCGCGGTGCCCCGGGTAGGCGCCGGACAGCCGTCCGCAGGAATTCTTCGTCCCGTTCGGCGATTCAGGGCACCTAAAGGGTCCTTCGTACGTCTGACTCAATAGCAGCACCCGTCACAGAGTTCAAGGAGAGTTTCCTCATGTTCCGCCGGCGTGAGTCCGTCCCGTTCTCGTTCGTCGCCGAGGCCGAGCGGTTCCGCAGCAACGTCACCCCGCCGCCCCGCGAGCGGGCCAGCGTCTCCCAGCTGGCCGGCCGATCCCTCGTGGGGCTGACCCTGGTCGCGGGATTCGCCGGATCGCTGCTCCTCGGCCTGCCCGCGCTCGACACCGGCCAGGCGCCCTCGCACAGTCAGCACTCCGAGGCGTCCCCGAACCGCTGACCCGTACGGGCCCCCTGGGGTGGTCGACCGGGGGGCTCCTCGGTAGCCTCACCGGGCACAGCAATCGAGCGTGCTTGTGAGTGAGGATCAGTCGTGCCCCTGCCCTTTCTGACGGCCGACCGCGTATTCGACGCGAGCGCGGAGGACACCGCGCTGCCGTTCGACGACCACGACAGCTGGCGGCGGCCCTACCGCCCCGGTCCGTGGTGGGTCGCCGCCGCGGCCACCCTGCTGCTGCTGGCGTCCTTCGTGCTTCTGGCGGCGATGATCATCGCGTTCGCCGGCTCGTCCTCCGGCGGCGGTGCCTGCTTCGCGCTGGCGGCCGTCGTGATCGTCTGCGCCCTGCGGCTGCTGCGGGTCGGCGCCTGGGTCAGCAGCCACGGAGTGCGCCGCGTGGCCTTCTTCCGTACGACGACAGTGGCCTGGGGCGAGGCCGAGGCGCTCCGTACGGTCCAGCCTGTCTCTTATACACATCTC
>NZ_KL585416.1:46649-46791 GCF_000721935.1 Streptomyces sp. NRRL WC-3549 | reverse complement strand
CTGCCGCTGGTCACCGACCACAACGCGGACTTCCTGGCCCGTGCCGAGGCCTTCGACCGCGCCACCGACACGGTCGAGGCCTGGGGCGCGGAGTACCGCGTCGGCTGACGGCCGGCCCGTCCCCCGCGACACGGAAGAAGCC
>NZ_KL585416.1:37048-46436 GCF_000721935.1 Streptomyces sp. NRRL WC-3549 | reverse complement strand
CGCGCCGTTCGGGCGCGTACCGGCTTCTTCCGTGTTCAGGCGCGTACGGGCTTGTCCGCGTGCAGGGCGATGGCGCGCTGCATCGCCTTGCGGGCCCGGGGGGTGTCCCTGGCGTCCTGGTAGGCGACGGCCAGCCGGAACCAGCACCGCCAGTCGTCCGGGTGGTCCTCGGTCTCCTCACGGCGCCGGGCGAACACCGCGTCGGCGGAGGCCCGGTCGATGCGTCCGGAGGGGGTGCGCTCCAGTTCGTCGACGGGCAGGCCGCCCTCGGCGTCCAGTTCGGCGGCCAGGGCGTTGGCCCTGCGGACGAACTGGGTGTTCTTCCAGAGGAACCAGAGCCCGATCACCGGCAGGATCAGCACGGCCACGCCGAAGGTGACGGTGAGCAGCGTGCCGTGCCGGATGAGCAGGACGCCGCGGCTGCCGGCCAGGACGAAGTAGAAGACCAGGACCGCGGCGGTGACGGCGTAGGTGAGCTTTGCGCGCATGGGGTGGGCCCCGTCAGTTCAGGTCGAGGAAGTGTTCCAGGCCGAAGGTGAGGCCGGGAGTGGTGACCACACGGCGGGTGCCGAGCAGGATGCCCGGCATGAAGCTGCTGTGGTGCAGGGAGTCGTGCCGGATGGTGAGGGTCTCGCCCTCGCCCCCGAGCAGGACCTCCTGGTGGGCGAGGAGCCCGCGGAGCCGGACCGAGTGGACCGGGACCCCCTCGACGTCCGCGCCGCGGGCGCCCTCCAGGGCGGTGGTGGTGGCGTCCGGCTGCGGGGCGCGCCCGGCCTGCTCGCGGGCCGCGGCGATCAGCTGGGCGGTGCGGGCGGCGGTGCCGGAGGGGGCGTCCGCCTTGTTGGGGTGGTGGAGTTCGATGACCTCGACCGACTCGAAGTAGCGGGCGGCCTGCTCCGCGAACTTCATGGTGAGGACCGCGCCGATGGAGAAGTTCGGCGCGATGAGCACCCCGGTGTCCGGGGAGGCGGAGAGCCAGGTGTTCAGCTGCGCGAGCCGTTCGTCGGTCCATCCGGTGGTACCGACGACCGCGTGGACGCCGTGCCGGACGCAGAAGTCCAGGTTCTCCATCACGGACGCGGGAGTGGTGAGCTCCACGACGGCCTGGGCGCCGGTGTCGACGAGGGTCTCCAGCCGGTCGCCGCGGCCCAGTGCGGCCACCAGCTCCATGTCGTCGGCGGCCTCGACGGCCCGTACCGCTTCGGAACCGATGCGGCCCTTGGCGCCGAGAACGGCCACGCGCAGCTTGCTCATGTGCTCTTTCCTTAGGGAGTGGAGAGACCGCCCGGAGGGTCGGGAAACCGCCCGGAGGGTCAGGAGACCGCCCGGTGGAGGCGGTCGGCCTGCTTGTCCTTGAGCGGCCCGATGACCGAGAGCGAGGGCCGGTGTCCGAGGACGTCGGCGGCGACGGCGCGGACCTCGTCGGGGGTGACCGCGGCGATCTTCGCCAGCATGTCGTCGACCGACATCTGCTCGCCCCAGCACAGCTCGCTCTTGCCGATCCGGTTCATCAGCGCGCCGGTGTCCTCCAGTCCCAGCACGGTGGAGCCGGCAAGCTGGCCGACGGCCCGGCTGATCTCCTCGTCGTCCAGGCCCTCGCTCGCCACCCGGTCCAGCTCCTCGCGGCAGATCCCCAGGACGTCGTGGATCTGTCTCTTATACACGATGTGTATAAGAGACAGAGCCCGCAGTCGGCGAAGCCGGAGGTGTACGAGTAGACGCTGTAGGCCAGGCCGCGCTTCTCCCGTACCTCCTGGAAGAGGCGGGAGCTCATGCCGCCGCCGAGCGCGGTGTTCAGGACGCCGAGGGCCCAGCGGCGCTCGTCGGTCCTGGCGAGGCCGGGCATCCCGAGGACGATGTGGGCCTGCTCGGTCCTGCGGTCGAGTACGTCCACCCGGCCCGCGGTGCGCAGCGTCCTGGAGCCCGCGCGCGGTGCGGTGGGGACGGCGTCGGTACGGGTCAGGGCGCCGGCCCGCTCGAAGGCGCGGCGGACCTGGCGTACGACCTTGGCGTGGTCGACGTTGCCCGCGGCGGTGACGACCAGGTGGGTGGGGTCGTAGTGCTTCTTGTAGAAGCGGGCGATCCGACCGCGGTCCAGCGCGTTGATCGTGTCGACGGTGCCGAGGACGGGGCGGCCCAGCGGGGTGTCGCCGAGCATCGTGTGCGCGAACAGGTCGTGCACGCAGTCGCCCGGGTCGTCCTCCGTCATGGCGATCTCCTCGAGGATCACGCCACGCTCGGCGTCGACGTCCTCGGGGGTGATCAGCGAGCCGGTCAGCATGTCGCAGACGACGTCGATGGCCAGCGGCAGGTCGGTGTCCAGGACCCGCGCGTAGTAGCAGGTGTACTCCTTCGCCGTGAAGGCGTTCATCTCGCCGCCGACCGCGTCGATCGCGGAGGAGATGTCGAGGGCACTGCGCTTGTCGGTGCCCTTGAAGAGGAGGTGTTCGAGGTAGTGCGTCGCGCCGTTCAGGGTGGGTGTCTCGTCGCGTGATCCGACGTTGGCCCAGATGCCGAAGGTGGCGGAGCGGACGGAGGGCAGGGTCTCGGTGACGACGCGGAGCCCGCCGGGGAGAACCGTGCGGCGGACGGTGCCGACGCCGCCGTTGCCCTTGAGGAGAGTTTGGGTACGGGCGACGGCCCGCCCCCCGGTGGAGGGGCGGGCCGTCGTCGCGGAACTACGGGACGTCACTTGGAGGCGTCGTCCTTCTTCTCGTCTTCTTCGCCCTCGACGACGGGGACGAGGGAGAGCTTGCCGCGGGAGTCGATCTCCGCGATCTCGACCTGGACCTTGGCGCCGACGCCGAGGACGTCCTCGACGTTCTCGACGCGCTTGCCGCCGGCGAGCTTGCGGATCTGCGAGATGTGCAGCAGACCGTCCTTGCCGGGCATCAGGGAGACGAACGCACCGAAGGTGGTGGTCTTGACGACCGTACCCAGGTAGCGCTCGCCGACCTCGGGCATGGTCGGGTTGGCGATCGCGTTGATCGTGGCGCGGGCGGCCTCGGCCTGCGAGCCCTGCTGGGCACCGATGTAGATGGTGCCGTCGTCCTCGATCGTGATGTCGGCGCCGGTGTCCTCCTGGATCTGGTTGATCATCTTGCCCTTGGGGCCGATGACCTCACCGATCTTGTCCACCGGGATCTTGACGGTGATGATCCGCGGGGCGTTCGGGGACATCTCGTCCGGGACGTCGATGGCCTCGTTCATGACGTCCAGGATGTGCAGACGCGCGTCACGGGCCTGCTTCAGCGCGGCGGCCAGGACCGAGGCGGGGATGCCGTCGAGCTTGGTGTCGAGCTGGAGCGCGGTCACGAACTGCTTCGTACCGGCGACCTTGAAGTCCATGTCGCCGAAGGCGTCCTCCGCACCGAGGATGTCGGTGAGGGCGACGTAGTGGGTCTTGCCGTCGATCTCCTGCGAGATCAGGCCCATGGCGATGCCGGCGACGGCGGCCTTGAGGGGCACACCGGCGTTCAGCAGGGACATGGTGGAGGCGCAGACCGAGCCCATGGACGTCGAGCCGTTGGAGCCCAGCGCCTCGGAGACCTGGCGGATCGCGTAGGGGAACTCCTCGCGCGACGGCAGCACCGGCACGATGGCGCGCTCGGCGAGCGCGCCGTGGCCGATCTCGCGGCGCTTGGGCGAGCCCACGCGGCCGGTCTCACCGACGGAGTACGGCGGGAAGTTGTAGTTGTGCATGTAGCGCTTGCGGGTCACCGGGGAGAGGGTGTCCAGCTGCTGCTCCATGCGCAGCATGTTGAGGGTGGTGACGCCCAGGATCTGGGTCTCGCCACGCTCGAACAGCGCCGAGCCGTGCACGCGCGGGATGGCCTCGACCTCGGCGGCGAGCGTACGGATGTCCGTGACGCCGCGGCCGTCGATGCGGACCTTGTCCTTGATGACGCGCTCGCGGACCAGCTTCTTGGTCAGCGCGCGGTAGGCACCGGAGATCTCCTTCTCGCGGCCCTCGAAGGCCGGGAGCAGCTTCTCCGCGGCGATCTCCTTGATGCGGTCCAGCTCCGCCTCGCGCTCCTGCTTGCCGGCGATGGTGAGCGCCTTGGCGAGCTCGGTGCTGACGGCGCCGGTGAGCGCCTCCAGGACGTCGTCCTGGTAGTCGAGGAAGACCGGGAACTCGCCGGTGGGCTTGGCGGCCTTGGCGGCGAGGTCGGACTGGGCCTTGCAGAGCGCCTTGATGAAGGGCTTCGCGGCTTCCAGACCGGCGGCGACGACCTCTTCGGTCGGGGCCTCGGCGCCGTCCTTGACGAGCTGGATGGTCTTCTCGGTGGCCTCGGCCTCGACCATCATGATCGCGACGTCGCCGTCCTCCAGGACGCGACCGGCGACGACCATGTCGAAGACGGCGTCCTCGAGCTCGGTGTGCGTCGGGAAGGCGACCCACTGGCCCTTGATCAGGGCGACGCGGGTGGCGCCGATCGGGCCGGAGAAGGGCAGGCCCGCCAGGATCGTGGAAGCGGAGGCGGCGTTGATCGCGACCACGTCGTACAGGTGGTCGGGGTTGAGCGCCATGATCGTCTCGACGATCTGGATCTCGTTGCGCAGGCCCTTCTTGAAGGAGGGGCGCAGCGGGCGGTCGATCAGGCGGCAGGTGAGGATCGCGTCCTCGGAGGGCCGGCCCTCGCGGCGGAAGAAGGAGCCGGGGATCTTGCCGGCCGCGTACTGCCGCTCCTCGACGTCCACCGTGAGGGGGAAGAAGTCGAGCTGGTCCTTGGGCCGCTTGGAAGCGGTGGTGGCCGACAGCACCATGGTGTCGTCGTCCAGGTACGCCACGGCGGAGCCTGCGGCCTGCTTGGCGAGGCGGCCCGTCTCGAAGCGGATGGTGCGGGTGCCGAACGTGCCGTTGTCGATCACGGCTTCGGCGTAGTGGGTCTCGTTCTCCACTAGTGAATTCTCCATACTCGTCGTCTTTCGTCCTGCCGCCCGTGTGGCGGAGGACGGTGCGGAGAAGCGCACCGTGTGTGCGGGCCGGTCTTCGATCGAAGCTCCCGGGTGTTGCCCGGGGGCCACTACCGAGGACCGGCGGCGGCTGTGGGGCGCCTCTCCTCGTACTGTCCTTCTGCGTCCAGGTTACTGAGCCTGAGCCCGGTCCCGCACGTACAGCAAAGGGAGCGGCCCCCTGGATCCGGGGAACCGCTCCCTCTCACAGCGTGTCTACTTGACGCCGCCGGCCGCACCGCGGCGGATGCCGAGGCGGTCGACGAGCGCACGGAAGCGCTGGATGTCCTTCTTGGCCAGGTACTGCAGAAGGCGGCGGCGCTGGCCGACCAGGATCAGCAGACCACGACGGGAGTGGTGGTCGTGCTTGTGCGTCTTGAGGTGCTCCGTCAGGTCCGAGATCCGGCGGGAGAGCATCGCCACCTGGACCTCGGGGGAACCGGTGTCGCCCTCCTTCTGAGCGAACTCGGCCATGATCTGCTTCTTCGTAGCGGCGTCGAGCGGCACGCGTACTCCTCTAGGTGTTCGATGCGCCCACGAGTGCCCCTGGTCTGGTTCTCAGGGGTGCTTCCGAGACTCGGAGGCGAAGGTCCGATGAGCGCAGTCCCCAGATGCCCGGAGACGCGTACACAAACGGCCACCGCCCAGGGTACCAGTCGTCCGGGGCCGCCCTCGACGGGCGTCAGCTGGTCATGGCCCGGGCCCGCGCGAAGACGTCCAGGACGGCCAGGCAGAGCGGGACCAGGGAGAGCAGCAGGACGCTCTCGGCGAGGTCGAGGAGCCGTCCCCAGAAGGGGGAGAGGCCCTTGCGCGGGATGATCAGGCCGATCGCGGTGAGCAGGGCGGCCCCCGCGGCGACGGCCGCCGACAGCCAGATCGTACGGATGTCGAGGGAGCCCCGGTCGCCGTAGCGGACCAGGTCGTACAGCAGGTCGGCCGGCGGGTTGAGGGAGAGGCCGAGGACGAGGAGGGCGATCGCGCCGATGCCCGCCACCAGCACGCAGGCGACCTGCGAGGTGTAACGGAACAGGCGGGCGCGCAGCAGCATCGCGAGGCCGGCGGCGAGTGCGAGGACCTGGCCCCAGACGTTGTCGGAGAAGCCGAGTACGGCGGCGGAGGCGACGACGACCGCGGCGCATCCGCCGACGAGGCCGAGGAGCATCTCGTGGCCGCGGCGGGCCTGGGCTGCGATGCGGTCGCCGTCGACGGGTTCGGCGTCCGTCTCCCCGGCGGCGGACGGTTCGGCGAAGGCGTCGTCGTAGCCGGCCGGGGCGGTGCGCGGGGAGGCGTAGCCGATGGGCAGCCGGGCGAAGCGTGCGGACAGGCCCGGCAGGAAGGCGACCAGGCCGAGGGCGACGACGGCGGTGACGGCCGCGGTCCGGGTGGCGGAGGCCTCGGTGAGGATCGCCACGAAGGTGGCGAGGATCCCGACGGTGGCCAGGAAGGTCGCGGCCACGAAGGGCGCGTCGCCGCTCGGGGTGAGGGCGACCAGGACGACCGAGGCGAGCAGGACGGTGACGCAGCCGAGCAGGAACTGGAGGCGGCCGGGGCCCGATCCGGCGTCGGGGCCGATGACGCCGGAGCCCGCGATGAGGACCAGGGGCAGGGCGCCGAGCCCGAGGGCGACGGCCGTGGCGCGGTCCGAGTAGACCCGGGCGCGCACGCCGGCGAACGCGGTGAGCAGCAGTCCGGCGGATCCGGCGATGATGCCGGGCAGGCTGTGCATGTCGTGGCGTACGGGGTCGGCGAACCAGAGCACGAAGCCCATCAGGACGAGCAGCAGCACACCGCCCACCAGGCCCGCGCCGCGCAGGAGTTCGTCGCTCCACAGGTGGCGGTCGCGGGTGACGGCGGAGGCGACGGCGTCGGAGACGTCGTCGAAGACGGCGGGCGGCAGCGACTGGGCGAAGGGCCGCAGGCTCAGGAGTTCGCCGTCGAGCACCCGCTGGGCGGCGAGGGTGCGGGCGCCGTCCAGGACGGTGCCGTCGCGGCGCACCAGGTGGTAGCCGGTGGGGGTGCCGGCCGGCTGGGTCTGGCCCGTGAGACGCAGTATCTCGGGGTACACGTCGGCGACGGCGATGTCCTCCGGGAGGGCGACGTCGATCCGGCTGTCGGGCGCCACGACGGTGACGCGGCAGAAACCCGTGGCTGCGGTCGTACTCACGTGTCTGGTCCCCCTGATTCGCGGATGCGCACGGTGCGCGCGCCACCCTACCGGGAGGGGTGGCGGAGATCGGCAAGTAGGATCGCCGTCGCGCGGACGGGAGTCCGCGCGCACGCAGCCACGGGGGCGTCGGTGCGGACCCAGCCGGCCTCCGCCCGTCCGTATCGAGGGATTGGTGCTCCGGTGAGCCAGATCGTCGTGAAACGTCCTCCGCGGTCTCTGCCGCCGGAAGTCCCGGCGGAGGAGTTGACGTTGGAGGCCCCTCCGGAGCTGCCGCGCGGGCAGCAGGAGGGCATGCTGATGCAGGTCCTCCCGGTGCTCGGCATGGGCTCGTCGGTGGTCTTCTTCTTCTCTCCGCAGGCGCCTCCGTTCATGCGGATCATGGGTGTCCTGATGCTGGTCTCGACGGTCGGCATGGTGGCCGCCCAGATCGTCCGGCACCGGCGCGGTACGCAGGGGCAAATGGGCGATGTCCGGCGTGACTACCTGAAGTACCTGGCCCAGACGCGGCGTACGGTGCGCCGCACGGCGCGTACCCAGCGCGATGTGCAGCTCTACCTCCACCCGGCGCCCGAGCAGCTGTGGTCGGTGGTGGCCGAGGGCAGCCGGGTGTGGGAACGGCGGGTCGGCGACAAGGACTTCGCGCAGGTGCGGGTGGGGCTCGGCGCGCAGCAGCTGTCGACCCCGCTGATCGCTCCCGACACGGCACCGGTGGACGAGCTGGAGCCGATGTGCGCGGGGGCGATGCAGCGGTTCCTGTCGGTGCACGGGTCGCTGGACGGGCTGCCGATGGCGGTCTCGATGCGGGCCTTCTACCACGTGACGGTGTCGGGCCATCAGGAGTCGGCGCAGTCGGCGGCCCGTGCGCTGGTGGCGCAGTTGGTGACGCTGCACTCCCCGGAGGACCTGATGGTCGCCGTGGTGGCGGCGCCGGGTGCGGTCGGGCGCTGGGACTGGGTGAAGTGGCTGCCGCACACGCAGGTTCCGGGGCAGGTCGACGGTGCCGGGACGAAGCGGCTGTTCGGTGACGACCTGGGTGAGCTGGAGAAGCTGCTGGCGGGCCGGCTGGACGGGCGGCCGCGGTTCAACCGGGAGAGCCAGCCGGTGATGGACCAGCCGCACGTCGTGGTGGTCCTGGACGGTGGGATGGTGCCGCCCGACTCGTTGCTGGCGGCGGCCGAGGGCCTGCAGGGCGTGACGATCGTCGAGGTGGTGCCGGGCGAGCTGGACGAGCCGCGCGGCGGCCTCTCGGTGGTGGTGCACCCCGGGCTGCTGCGGCTGGAGTCGGGCGCGGGTCTGGCGTACGAGGGGGTCCCGGACGGCATCTCGCCGGAGGCCGCCGAGGCGCTGGCCCGGCAGCTGGCCCCGCTGCGGATGGGCGGGGGCGACGACGACGAACCGCTGCTGGCCAACCTGGACTTCACGGATCTGCTGAACCTCGGGGACGCGGCGGCGGTCGATGTGGCGCGTACCTGGCGGCCGCGGTCGGTGGCGGAGCGGCTGCGGGTGCCGATCGGGGTCGGGGAGGACGGCCAGCCGGTGATGCTGGACCTCAAGGAGGCCGCGCAGGACGGGATGGGACCGCACGGGCTGTGTGTGGGTGCGACGGGTTCCGGCAAGTCGGAGCTGCTGCGGACGCTGGTGCTCGGGCTCGCGGTCACCCACTCCTCGGAGACGCTGAACTTCGTCCTCGCCGACTTCAAGGGCGGCGCCACGTTCGCGGGGATGTCGCAGATGCCGCACGTGGCGGCGGTCATCACCAACCTCGCGGACGACCTCACCCTGGTCGACCGCATGGGCGACGCGATCCGCGGTGAGCTCCAGCGCCGTCAGGAGCTGCTGCGTTCGGCGGGCAACTACGCCAACATCCACGACTACGAGAAGGCCCGGGCGGCGGGCGCGGCGCTGGAGCCGCTGGCCTCGCTGGTGCTGGTGATCGACGAGTTCTCCGAACTCCTGACCGCCAAGCCGGACTTCATCGACATGTTCATCCAGATCGGCCGCATCGGGCGCTCGCTGGGGGTGCATCTGCTGCTGGCCTCGCAGCGCCTGGAGGAGGGCAAGCTGCGCGGTCTGGACACGTACCTCTCCTACCGGGTCGGTCTGCGGACGTTCTCGGCGGCGGAGTCGCGTACGGCGCTGGGGGTGCCGGACGCGTACCACCTGCCGTCGGTGCCGGGTTCCGGCTACCTGAAGTTCGGTACGGACGAGATGACCCGCTTCAAGGCGGCGTACGTCTCGGGGACCTACCGCACGGGTGGGCCGGAC
>NZ_KL585416.1:36603-36795 GCF_000721935.1 Streptomyces sp. NRRL WC-3549 | reverse complement strand
CCTGCCGGTCGAGCGGCGGCCCGCGGTGTTCAGCGCCACCCCGGTGCCCGTGGTGTACGCGGCGCCGGATCCGGCGCACCTGGCGGCCCGGTCGGACGAGGAGGACGACGCGCTCGCCGACACGGTGCTCGACGTGATCGTGCGGCGGCTGGAGGGGCAGGGGGTGCCGGCCCACCAGGTGTGGCTGCCGCC
>NZ_KL585416.1:22024-36383 GCF_000721935.1 Streptomyces sp. NRRL WC-3549 | reverse complement strand
CGCTGGACCGGGCGCCGACACTGGACCAGTTGCTGCCGGGGCTCGCGCCGACGGCGGACCGCGGGTTCACGGCGACCGAGTACACCCGTCCCGGCGGTCTGACGGTCCCCCTCGGTCTGATCGACAAGCCGTTCGAGCAGCGGCGTGAGGTGCTGTACCGCGACTTCTCCGGGGCGGCCGGTCACATGCTGGTGGTGGGCGGCCCGCAGTCCGGCAAGTCGACCCTGCTGCGGACGCTGATCTCGTCGTTCGCCCTCACCCACACCCCGCGGGAGGTGCAGTTCTACGGCCTGGACTTCGGTGGTGGCGGCCTCGTCTCGCTGGCGGACCTGCCGCACGTGGGCGGCATGGCGTCCCGGCTGGACCCGGAGCGGGTGCGGCGGACGGTCGCCGAGGTCGGCGGTGTGCTCAACCGGCGCGAGGAGTTCTTCCGCGCGCACTCCATCGACTCCGTCGCCACCTACCGGCGCAAGCGCGCCCAGGGGGAGCTGCCCGGTGAGGAGTGGGGCGACGTGTTCCTGGTGATCGACGGCTGGGGCGGTTTCCGGTCCGAGTACGAGGGCCTGGAGCAGGTCGTCACCGAGATCGCCGCCCGGGGGCTCGGGTACGGCATCCACGTGGTGATCAGCGCGGCCCGGTACATGGAGGTACGGGCGCAGCTGAAGGACCAGGTCCTGGGGCGGCTGGAGCTGCGGCTCGGTGACGTCATGGACTCGGAGTTCGACCGCAAGGTCGCGGCGAACGTCCCGACCGGGGTACCGGGCCGGGGGCAGGTGCCGCAGAAGCTGCACTTCATGGGGGCGCTGCCGCGTATCGACGCGGTCAGCGAGGCATCCGACCTGTCGGAGGGGACCGCCGCGTTCGTGGCCACCGTGCGGTCGAACTGGGCGGGCCCGCCGGCCCCCGCGGTGCGGCTGCTGCCGCGCAAGCTCCCGGCGGACCAGCTGCCCAAGGGGTTCGAGTTCCCGGAGCGGGGAATCGCCTTCGGCATCGACGAGACCTCGCTGGAGCCGGTGTTCGTCGACTTCGAGACGGATCCGTTCTTCCTGATCTTCGGGGAGAGCGAGTCCGGCAAGACCAACCTGCTGCGGCTGATCGCCAAGCAGATCGCGGAGCGCTACTCCCCCGACGAGGCGAAGCTCGTGGTCGGCGACTACCGGCGTGCGTTGTTGGGGGCGCTGCCGGAGTCGCACCTGCTGGAGTACGCGCCGATGGCGAGCTCGATGCAGATGCACATGGAGGCGCTGGCCGGGGTCTTCGCGCGGCGGCAGCCGCCGACGGACGTGACGCCGCAGCAGCTGCGGGACCGCAGCTGGTGGTCGGGGCCGCAGATCTTCATCATCGTGGACGACTACGACCTGGTGGCGACGAACGCCGGCAACCCGCTGGCCCCGCTCGCCGAGTACCTGCCGTTCGCCCGGGACACCGGGGTCCGCTTCATCATCGCGCGCAGCTCGGCGGGCGCGTCCCGGGCGATGTACGAGGGCTTCATGCAGCGCATCAAGGAGCTGGGCGCGCAGGGCGTGGTGCTGGCGGGCGATCCGTCCGAGGGCGAGCTGATCGGCCCGGTCCGGGGCCACGCGATGCCGCCGGGGCGCGGTTACTTCGCCTCCCGCCGTCGCGGGACGCCGCTGGTGCAGACGGGCCGGCTGCCCGAGCAGCGCTGAGGGGTGACCGGGTCGCACCCGGGCCTCCTCTGTGGGCGCTCCGTGTATTAGCTTGTCTCGATGTGGCCTACACGGAGCGCCCGGCCCGGGGCCACGGGGTCGGTAGGACCGGGCGCCGATGTCGTCGATACGGGGGATTTCATGGGCTTCGACGAGGAATGGAGCCGGCTGCGCTCGCAGGCGGCGGAGCAGCAGCAGGGCACGTCCATGCGGCTGAACGGCGCGGACGACGGGCCGCTCCCCGGTCTCGGCGGTCAGGCGGACCTGGCGTCGACGCCGGCGGAGAAGAAGGCCGCGGCGAACACCATAGAGAACGAGCTGGAGCCGAACACCAAGAAGGCCACCGACTGGGCGGACGAGGCGTCCGCCACGGCGGTCAAGGAGTTCGACGGCTGGGACACCGGAGCGGGGCTGAAGAAGGTGACGGAGACCTGGGACAAGCAGGTCAAGGTGCTGATGGGGCGTCTCTCCTCGGAGAAGAACGCGCTGCGCGGCGCGAACCTCTACTTCAACAACAACGAACTCGACATCAACGCGCAGTTCTCGCCCCTCCTCACACCGCGGACGGGGCCGTACGCCTCCGGTCTCAACGGCGTGTAGGCGCGTGTCCGTACGAAAGGGAACAGGTGTGACGAGCGGAACCCGGCACGTGCCGGCCTGCGCGGCGGTCCTGGCAGTGGCGTTGCTCGCCGGGTGCCAGGGGAGCACGGACGACGGGGCCGGTGCCGACGGTGTCCCCGTGAGCGTCGAGCGACTGGCCGAGATGGCGGACGAGGTCGGCCCCTACGGCTCCGACACCTGCCCGCTCCCGTACGACTTCGCGAAGGCCGCGTCCACCGCGGAGATCACGGAGGAGGCGGGCGCCGGACCGGCGCCCGGGGACAGCCAACCGGCCGTCGTCACCGCTGAGAACGGTTACAAGGCGAAGAAGGACGAGCCGTTCGCCTTCAATCCCGGCGCACTGGTCAGCTGCTGGTTCCACGTCGGCGGGCAGTCGGTGGAGGCCCACCTCATCGCCGGAGAGAAGCCGCAGCCGGAGGCCCTGCTGTCGCCCACGCTCGTGGCGGCGTCCGACCAGGACCCGGACGAGCTCGGTCCGTATTTCCGCAGGACGGGGAAGGCCGAGCCGGGCAGCCCGGTGCCGGGTACGACCGGTGACTACGTCACCGTCCGGGTCGAGCCGGAGGGTGAGGGCCACGCGGCGCTGCTGCTGACGCTGGGCAGGACAAAGGGGCCGCACTTCGGCGAGGAGCGGCTGGTCGCCCTGAGCCGGGCCCTGTACGAACAGATCAGTTAGCCGGACGGACGCGCCGCCGCCGCGGCGCCGGGTAGTGACGAACCAACGGGGAAGAGATGCTCACGTATCACGAGGTCATGACCATCGATCTGTCCCAACTGACCACTGCCGCAGGCAAATGGGACGACATGGCCGCGGAGATCAAGAAGGTGGAGGACCGCTACAAGGAGAGCGTCCAGAGCATCACGCTCGGACCCTCCTGGCAGGGGCGGAGCGCTTTCAGCGCACACACCAACTTCGCCGCGACGCGGTACGAGTACACGGCGGCGCAGGCCGAGGCCAAGGCCATAGCCTCGCTGCTGCGGGACGCGCACGCCGACTTCGTACGGCTGCGGAAGAACCTGGAGAGCAAGGTCGCCGAGGCCGTCAAGGCGGGGATGAAGGTGTCCGAGGGCGGTGTGGTCACCTACGACTACACCAAGCTCACGGAGGGCGAACGCGCCGCGCTGCGTCACGACCCGGACTACGCCGCGAGCATCCGCACGGCGGTGACCTCCTGGTCGGACGCGGTGGCCGACTGCGTCAGGGCCGTGGACGACGCCGACCAGGGCGTGAAGATAGCCCTGGACGCCGTCACGGTGGACAGTGTCACCGGCGACAAGAACGACGAGACGTTCGGTGTCGGCTTTAACGGCAAGCCGCTGGACGACATCGAGGAGTACGAGGCGGCCCACACGCAGGGGATCGCCACCCGGATCAACAACGGTGACAAGGTCTCCGCGGCGGACATCGCGGAGTTCCAGCGTTCCGTCCGCGACAACGGGCACGACAAGGCGTTCTCCCAGACGCTGCTGAACGGGCTGGGGCCCGAGGGCCTCATGAAGGTCAACTCCAAGCTCAACGACCGGGCCTTCGACTCGGACAAGAAGCACAAGAGCCAGTACCTGGAGATCCAGCGCGGGCTGGCCAACACGATGGCCACCGCCACGAAGGTCCCCGGCAGCGTGCGGGACGCCCCGCCCGGATCGCCCGCCTTCAAGAAGTGGGTCGCGAGCGGCGAGGGGAAGTTCTACCGGGAGTGGACGGACAAGCTCGACGAGGCCGGTACCAAGAACCTCGGCAGTGGCGCCCAACCGCTCTACGGCTACCAGTCCCTCGTCAGCCTGATGCAGCACGCGGACCAGCCGTTCGACGACCAGTTCCTGTACGAGATGGGTGAGGACCTCATCGCCCTGGACGAGAAGTCCCCGCAGTACTTCGAGCAGTGGGGGGCCTTCAGGGACGGCGTCGAGACGGACCCGCTGGACGGTCTCCTCGGGGTGATGAGCAAGAACCCCGACGCGGCGACCGCCTTCTTCGACCCGGACGGCAACGGTTCCGGCGCTGATCACGTCGACAACGACCACCTGGCGTATCTGGCGGGCCACGGTGACGGTACCCGGGAGTGGCCGAAGCTGCGCGTGTCCACCGGTATGGCGCCCGTCGTCACCGACGATCCGACGAGCCACATGGGACTGGGGCTGGCCCTGGAGTCGGCTGCTACGGGACATCTCCCCGCCCAGGAGGGTGAGCCCGGCCGCGAACCCGGCCCGCACACCGCCGCGCAGGCGCGGGTCATGCAGGGCACGATCGAGGCACTGGACGCCGGAGCCGACGGGGAGTCCGTGCACCGGAACATGCAGAAGAACCTCGGCCGGGCGATCGCCGACTACGCGGAGGACAACCACTACATCCTCGCGGAGATCGGCACCAAGCACGGGAGTCCGGCCGGCCTCGGCGCCGTCTGGCAGACAGGGGACGACGCCGGAATCACCGTCGGCAAGGACAGTCTCATGCGTGTCATGCGAGGCGTCTCCGCGGACGACCAGACGGCCGCTCTTCTCCAGGACACCCAGCGCCTCTATGCCATGGACCGGTTGTCCGAGGCCCCCGAAGCGGCAGGCGAGGGATTCGAGTCCTGGAAGAACCCGGCGAGCGAGTTGGGTGCGGTCAACGGGGCCATGAACTCCATCGGTTCCGATGTCATTCTTGACGAACGGGACGGGAAGGTGGCAGCGGTCAACGACGTGGCGCGGTACGCATACCACCTCGGCGGCGCGCCGATCACCGGGCTGCCGGTGATCGGCGACACAGCTCAGCGGCTCGTGGACGCCGCGACGTACGAGTGGTCCAAGGAGGTCACCGCCACCGCGGAATCGGCCGCCCAGGAGGCGGACTCGAAGCACTACGCAAGCGGCGTCTCCGGCACCTACGACCTGATCGACGCGTGGGCCCGGGACCACGGGATCGACATCGACGACGAAGAGAACACGGCGAAGGACCCCCACTGGGACGCGTGGCGGGCCATGCGCCGCGAAGCCAAGCAGTCCTACGAGTCCTCGCGCGGTGACGCGGCGGTCAACCTGGGATGGGAGTAGCCCGGCCCGGGCCGAAACGCCCCTCCCGCACATCCCCGGATCGGCGGTCCACCGTCATCCCGAACAGAAAGCGCACCGGCGTGATCACACTTGTCCCCCGCTCCATGGTCGGCCGGGCCGTCGCCGCTTCGGCAGCCGCACTCGTCGTCGTGGGCGGGCTGCTCGTCGGATACGGCGGCAACGTCTTCGGACCTGACCGGCTCTGTGGTGGCTGGATCGCGGCGGCCGACGCCGGACGGGCGCTGCCGGGGGGCGGGAGACTCACCGCTTCTCAGGACTCGGCGTCCACCTGCACGGTGGAGCGGAGCGGCTGGTGGCCGTGGAGTCAGAAACGGCGTCTGACTCTCGCGGTGACGTCGCAGAAGCCCCGCTTCCCGTTCGAGTCGTCCCTGTGGAAGGCGTCGGGGGCCTCCGGTGTACTCGTCGGTCCGACCACCGGAGCGGTGGACGGCTGGGGCGGCTGGGCCTTCCTCCCGGAGGGTTGCACGGCCGAGGCGCCCGGGACGAAGACTGGCGAACGGCCGACCGTCCAGCTGTCGCTGTCGGACCGCGAGGGCCTGGACGGCACCGCCCAGGTGCTCTCCGCCGCGGTCCAGGGGGTGTCCCGGCAGTCCGGGTGCGGTGAGACCGCTCCCTCCGCTCCGGACGGAGCACTGCTGCGGCCGTCGGCGGTCAGGGACTCCGCCCTCGACGAGGTGTGCGGGGTTCCCGGTTTCGCGCTGCCCGCCCTGCGGGGTCCGGGCGGCGCCCAGGCGCGCGAGCAGACGTCCGGCTCCTTCGACTCGGCCTGGTTCTGCGATCTGTCGTTCGCGGGGGACAAGGACGGCCCGTTCACCAGGATCGGCTTCGTGAAGACCCCGGAACTGGCGGCCTCCTTGCAGGGCACCGGGGTTCAACGGCTCACCTGCGGGGGTCAGGAGACGTATGTGGCGCTCGACGACCTGTCCTACCCCTGGGGAAGCTGCTCGTCGAGCACCTCCCCGCGTCGGCGGCGTGCGGCTGAGCGGCCCCCGCCCCGTCCTCCGGTTCCGGTCACCCCGGTGCCGGCGAGCAGGAATAATCGACGGCCAGGCCGTAGGCACGAACACCCGGCGGTGGCGTTCGGCCGCCGCAGAGAAAGGCGTCTGATGGGCACCCAGCAGGAGAAGGACGAGCTGTACGCACTCGACATCTCGGGGGTGGAGTGGCTGAGCGCCCCCGGCACCGAGGAGGCGGAGGAGCGGGTGGAGATCGCCCATCTGCCGGGCGGGGCCGTCGCGATGCGGTCCTCGCTCGATCCGGAGACCGTGCTGCGCTACACGGAGGCCGAATGGCGTGCCTTCGTACTCGGGGCGCGGGACGGCGAGTTCGACCTGAAGTAGGCGGACGGGAAAAGGGCCGGCCTGAATCGGGCGGACCACACGGAAGAGGGGCACGGCCCGGTGGGCGTGCCCCTCTTCCGTGTGTGCGGACGGATCAGAACGCCTCGGTGAACAGGCCGGAGGCCTTGTGGTCCGTGGCGCGGTAGCTGTCCTTGCCGTTCTCGATGATCTTCGCGATGCCGTCGAGCTGCAGCTTCATGTGGTCGGCCCGGTTGTGGTACTCCCTCTGCAGGCTGAGGTACTGGCCGTGGGCGACACCGTCCCAGGTGTCGGTCACGACCTTGATCGCGCTGTCCATCTCGTCGAGGTCCGCGCAGATCTGGCGTGAGACCGCCCGGAGACGGTTCGCCATCTCCTGGACCGACTCGTACCTGACCTTGGTGCTACTCGGGTCTCCGGACATCTGTCTGCTCCTCCGGTGTCGGGCGTACTGCGGTGTGCGTGAGGGGTACTACGGTGCGGCTCAGAGGTTGTTGAGCCCTGAGGTGTTGCCGCCGCCGGCCATCGGCTGGATGGCGGCGAAGGCGGCGCGGACCTCCTCGTCGTTGGCGTTGCTGAGATTCTTGGTCTGGCTGACACCGTTGAGCAGAATCTGCAGCTTCCGCCGGATCACGTCGTGGTCCTCGTTGAGCGCGATCTGTGCCTTCGTGAAGCCGGACGCGCCGACGCCCGTCCAGCCGGCGCTGACGGTGGCGATGATGTCGGCCAGTTCACGCGACTGCTTGGAGACCGCCTCGGCGGTCAGGACGATCTTGTTCTTCGCCTGGACGATCGGATCGTCGGCAAGTCCGAAACCCGAACCGGTGTCACTCATCCGGAGGTCCTATCTCTCAGTTCCCGGAGCCGTCCGCGGGTCGCGGACAGGCTGGTGGATGCACGGGTTCTTAGAAGCGTCCGGCCGTGCTCGCGCACGCCGGAACCGGACTCGGCCACTTCTCGTTCCCCCGTCACACACGTGAAGTCCCTACCACCCTAGTCACATCATCAGCTCCACCCAACCGGACTTCCGGTGAAGAGGGGCACCTCACCGGACGGCACATTCACCGCGGACCGCGCCGACGCCGGACATCCCGGACGACCGTCGCGGTACCGGCGACGACGCACACCAGGACGGCCGCCAGGGCCACGGCGTAGGTGGCGTACCGCTCGCTGCGTTCCTGGGGGGTCTCCGACATCGCCAGGTAGGCGGGTTCGGGCGCCGGTGCCTTCGGCGGTGCGGGATCCGGACTGGGGGCCTGCAACGGGACGTCGTCCTTGTCGCCGGCCAGCGCCCGTACCGGGTCGACGACGCCCCAGCCGACGAACGCGTCGTGCCCGTTGACGGAGCGCTCCGCGGTCTGCTCGATCCGGGCGACGATCTCGTGGGCCTTCCAGTCGGGGTACTTGGCGACGAGGAGGGCCGCGACCCCGGCGACGTACGGCGCGGAGAAGCTCGTGCCGTTGTCGGTGCACTGGCCGTTGCCGGGGACGGTGGAGACGATGTCCACACCGGGCGCCGCGACGCCGACGAACTCGCCGGCCTGGGAGAAGGCGGCGCGCTCGTTGTTGCGGTCGGAGGAGGCGACGGCGAGCACCCCGGGGAAGGCGGCGGGGTAGGTCTGCCTGAGCTTGCCGTCCATGCCGTCGTTGCCCGCGGACGCCACCACGACGATGTCCTTGGCGAGCGCCCGGGCGACCGCCCTGCCCAGGTCGGAGTCCTCGGTGAGCGGCTTGGTGGTGTCCTGGGAGATGTTGATGACCCTGGCCCCCTCGGCGATCGCGTGGTCGATCGCGGTGGCCATGGTGGTGTCCTTGCCGCTGTTCTTCTCGTCGTTCTGCCGGATCGGGATGATCGTGGCCTCGGGGGCCAGTCCGACGAACCCGGTGCCCTCGCGGGGGCGGGCCGCGATGATGCCGGCCACCTTGGTGCCGTGACCGACCTCGTCACCGGTGCCGTCGCTCTTGCCGCCCTTGAGGAGATTGCGTCCGGCGGAGGTGTCGACGGCACCCTTGAGCTGCGGGTTGGTGTTGTCCACGCCGGTGTCGATGACCGCGACCCGGACCCCCTTGCCCTTGGTGTCCTGCCAGAGTTCGTCCAGCATGACGCGCTGGAGCGGCCACGGGCGGCCCGCGAACTGCTCCTTCATCGGGAAGGTGCACTCGCCGCTGCCGTCGAGGCCCGCCTCCGCCGTCCGGTCCGGCCCCTCGGCGGCGTACGCGTACGCGGTGTGCGGCGCGACGAGCGCGGCCAGGGCGGCGGTGGCCGCCGTCAGCGCGGCCGTCTTCCGGTCCAACATGTGTCCCTCTCCCCCGGGTCCCGCGTCCGTCACTTCCTGGCCGCCCCCGCCGTCAGGAGGTCTGGGGCTGGCGTGCGCTGTTGGTGTCGAGCCGTGGCCCCTTGGACAGGAACTCGGACCAGGCGATCGGTACGAGCGAGGGGGTGACCTTCTCGTAGCCGAGGCGGGTCTGCGCCTGGCTGGCCTCGGGCCTGCCGTCCTGGCTCTGCCGGCCGGTGTCCCCGGCGCCGATGTCGGAGCGCTCCGCGTCGCTGTCCCCGTTCGCCTGGACCGCGTACCGCAGTCCCGTGTCGGTCACCAGGAAGAGCGAACCGTCCGGCTGCGTCTGGTCGCCCCGGACCTGGGTGTAGAGCAGGCCGCTGCCGGGCGTGACGTAGGTACTGGTGCCGCCGGCGGTGATGACGGCGGGGTAGGCGGTGCCCGCCCAGGTGCTCAGCGTCGTACGGCCCTTGCCGTCGACCTTGCGGAGCACGCTGCACACGGTGTCCCGACTGCCGTCGCCCCCGGTGGAGTTGACCTGTTCCGCCTTGCGGTCCGGCCAGTGGGCGGCCTGGCCGGCGAAGGTCTGCGGATCGGGCACGAAGTCCTGGAGGCCGACCGGGCGCGCCTCGCTGGCGAGGTCGAGGCCGGCCGTCTGCGGCGAGTTGATCAGCAGCCAGGCGGTGAACTCGGAGACCGGCTGGACCTTGCCCTCCAGCACGACGTAGTAGGCCGTGCCCTCACCGGTCTTGGTCCGCAGGACCATCCCGACCTTGTTCTCCTCGTCGTCGAGCTGCCCCTCGACGTGCGCGGGCGCGCCGACCGTGCCGGGGATCCGCGGGAAGACCACCGGGCTGCCGTCGTGCAGGGTGGCCAGCCAGTCGTCGGTGACGGCCTGCGGGGCGTTCGTCAGGTGCCCGTCGTCGGCGGCGCTCTCGTCGATGCGGTACTTGGTGCCGGCCGCGTCGACGAGGTAGCGGACCTTGTCCTGGCCCTGGACGTACAGCACCTGGCCGCCGCCGAGCCGGCCCTTGCCCTCCGTCAGCTTGTCGTCCCGTGCGGCGAAGACGAAGGCGGCCTTCTGTACGGTGCTGCCCTTGCCGCCGGGCTGTTCGCAGACCGCCCAGCGCTTGGCGGTACCGGCGTCCTTCTCCTCGGGGAGCCGGTCGGGGGCGTACGGGATGCCGAGGATCGGCCCGCGCGGGGGCTTGCCCGCGTCCAGGATGTCGTCGCCGACCTGGACCACGCCGAACTGCTGCGGGTTCAGCAGCAGCCGGGCGGACGCGAGGTTGAGCACGGGGTGCAGGAGGGTCTTCTTGTCCTTGCCCTTGCCGGTGGTCAGCACGACGTACCGGGTGGTGGACTGCTTGCCGACGATCACCTTGGTGCCCGGCTTGTCCCAGTCGTTGGGCGCGGACGGCTTGAACATGCCCCAGGCGCCGAAACCGGCGACGACCAGGGCTCCGACGATCAGGCTGGGGACGACGGCGCGCAGCGGGCGCGGTGCGCCCTCCTCGGTACCCGTGGAGGAGGGTTGGAGGAATGCGGCCACCGTGCGCTTCTTCGCAAAGGTGTACGCGTTGAGCTCGTCCCGCCGTGATGCCATGAGTGTGTCTGTCTCCCGTGTCTCCCCGCGCGGCCCAGGAGCGTACGCCTCTCCGTCCTCGGCAGCCGGACGGGATGCCGGACCCTGGCGCCGGACCCGGCCCCCTACTATGCCTGCTGACCGTGCGCACCGGTGGGGCGGGTAGGGTGATCCAGCCGCCGAAGCCCCGGCTGGAGCGGGGCGGTCGGGTTGAGTTGGGGCCTTATGAACGGGGGAATGCCGGAATGATGGCTTCCGCGACGCGGACACGTCCGGCCGGGGACGCGCGGCCTTCCGGAGGCCCGGCGGCCGGTGGCCCCCGAGGCTCCCGTCGCGGCTCGCGCACCGCGCGTACCGGCCCCGGCTCCACGGCCGCGCCCCGGCCGGACGGACGCGCCGGACAGACCGGCCCGTTCCGATTGCAACAGCTCGTACTCGTCGAAATCGCCGCCGCGCTGCTGCTGACCGCCTGGGTGATCGAGCCGCTGCTGCTGGTGCCGGCCGGTGTCGTCGCCGCGGTCCTGGTGGTGCTCGCCGTGGTCCGCAGGCACCGCCGGTCGCTCCCGGAGCTGTCCGCCCGTCGGCACCGAGCCGGGTCTGGCCCCCGCCGTGGAGTGCGAACCCGCCCTGCGCACCTATGCGTTCAGCGACCGGGACCGCCGTCCGGTCGGCATGATCGGGGACGGCACGTACCTCTCCGCGGTCGTCCAGGTCGAGTCGGACGCGACCGCCCTGCGGCCGGACCGCTCGGCGCACCCGCTGCCCCTGACGCTCGTACGGGACGCTCTGGATGTCGACGGGATCCGGCTGGAGTCGGCACAGGTCGTCCAGCACACCCAGCCCGCTCCCGCCCCGCATCTGCCGCAGCAGTCGGTGGCCGCCCGCAACTACGCGCCGCTGCAGGCGCAGACGGGAGCGCCGGCGCTGCGCATCACCTGGATCGCGCTGAAGCTGAACCCGGAGCTCTGCCCCGAGGCGGTGGCGGCGCGCGGCGGCGGGATCGTGGGCGCGCAGAAGTGCGCGGTCCGGGCGGCGGACCAGCTGGCGAGCCGGCTGACCGGCGCCGGGTTCCGCGCGACGGTGCTGACCGAGCAGGAACTCACCTCGGCGATCGCGACCTCGGCCTGTGTCAGCCCGCTGGCGATGACACAGGCGAGCCGGACCGAGACGCCGGGCCGGCGCACCGAGGAGACCTCGCGCACGTGGCGCTGCGACGACCGGTGGCACACCAGCTACTGGGTGAGCCGGTGGCCGCACCTGGGCGACGGAGGAGCGTCGATGCCGCAACTGGTGGCGCTGCTCACCTCCGTCCCGGCGCTCGCCACCACGTTCAGCCTGACGCTGGGACACGGCGACCGCTCGGCGGTCTCGGTCACCGGGCACGTCCGCATCACCGGGCGCAGCGACGAGGAGTTGCTCACCGCCCGCCATGAACTCGAGCGCACGGCACGCGGCGTCAAGGCGTCGCTGGTGCGGCTGGACCGCGAACAGCTGCCCGGGGTGCTCGCCACACTGCCGCTGGGGGGTACCCGCTGATGTCCGCCACGACGCGTCCGCGGTCCCGGCTCGGTTTCGGTCTGATCGGACCGCGCCGGGGCCGCCACACGGTCTCCTTGGACCAACTGGGCTCGCTGGGGCTGCCGGTGGGGGACGACGGCACGGTCGTCGGGGTGGACGCCGAGGGGCGCCCGGCGGTCCTGGGCATCAACCGGCCCACCCCGTACGAGGTGACGCTGATCGGCGGTCTGTGGACCGCGCAGGTGCTGGCGCTGCGCTCCGCGGCGACGGGTGCCCGGATCGCCGTGGAGACCGGTCGCGCACAGGCCTGGACGGCCCTCGCCCAGGCGGCGGGCGGCGGGCAGCCGTGCATCTCGCTGCACGATGTGGGGCGGGTGCCGCCGCAGGGCGCCTCGGCCGGGTCCCCGGTGGTCGTCGTGCGCGACTGCGGCATGCGGCCGCCGCGCGGGCGGGTGGTGGCGGGACCCTGGCAGTCGGTCGTCACCCTGCTGCCGTATCTGAGCCCGGTGGCCCCCCGGTTGATGGCAAAGTCCGCGCTGGTGGGCATCCAGCGGGTGTCCCCGGACGAGGCGGCGAAGATCGGGCGGATACTGAACCTGCCGGCCGCCGAGGCGCAGGCGCTGTCCACGCTCGCCGACGGGGTCACCTTGTGGTGTACGGACCGGGACCGGCAGTTCGTGATGACCCAGGCGACGGACGCCGAGACCGGGTTGCTGGGCGGCGCGCGCCGGATGGACTGAGTGGCCGGACGGCTGGGGCGCGTTGCCGGAATCGTCCCGCGATGCGCCGCCCGGGCCGCGCTTTCGTCCGCTTCGGGCCGCCGGGCCCCGCACCGGGCGACAGGTGTGGGCGGTACGTGACCTCCTGAACGGTCTTTCCCCGGGGTACGCCCTGCCTCGGCACCGCCCTTGGCGATTAGGGTGGGTGGGGCGCGGCAGAGGAACCTGCGGACAGGCACTGCGCGTCGCAAGGGGGAGAGCCGGGCGGATCGGACAACGGGAACGGTCGCCCCCACCCACCACGGCACAAGGGTGCTCGACCACACCAGGAGGCAAAGTGAACGGCGATCGGGACGAGATCCGCGGGGGATGGAACACACCCGTCGACGAGTCGTCCGACGCGGAGCCCGCCGAGATGACGGGTGAGTTCACCATCGACTACACCCCGCCGGCCTGGTACACGCAGAACGCGTCGGGGGACTCGTCCGGCGGCGCGGGGGCGCATCTGGCCCCGCCTCCGCCGCAGGGACCGCCGCTGGCCGTGCCGGGGCTCCCGGCCGGGGGCGGTTTCCAGCCCAACTGGCCGCCGGCCACTCCGGCGGAGTCCGAACCGGCGCCGCCCGCGTCCGCGCCGTCCGCGGCCTCCACCCCGTCCGAACCGCCCGCCTCGCCTTCCGCGCCCGGTCCTGTCTCCTCCGCCTCGGCGGGCGCGGGCCCTCAGGGGCCGGACGAGCGGCAGGCCCCTGGTCCGTTCGGCGGCGGGGACGTGGAGAGCGGGGCGACCATGCGGTTCTCGCCGGCCGCCCTGAAGCGGGAGATCGCCGAGAGCCAGGCGGCGGCCGGAGCCGGGACCGCGGACCTCGCCTCAAAGGCTCCGGAAGCCGCCCCCGGGACCGGCGACACCCCGGCCCCGCCGGACGCCTCCGTCCCCGAGGGGTCCTCGGACACCGCGGACCACGGCGGGACGACGGAGGCGAGCGCCACCGCCCCGGACGCCAGCGCCCCGGACACCACCATCCGGGACGCGGACACGGCGGACGGGACCGCGTCAACCGCGGACCCGGCGGACACGGACCCGGCGGAGCCCGGTGCGGAGGGGAGCGGCGCGGCGGAGCCCGGCGCCCCGTCCGACGCGACGCCCGGACAGGAGGCGCAGGCGCAACCGCCGGCCGCGCCCACGGCCCCGGCGGCCACCGGCGCACCGCCCGCCGACACCCCCCAGGACTCCCCGCCGGCGAACGCGCCGGCCCCCTGGCCGCCCGCTCCCCCCGCGCAGGGCGCCCTCCCGCCGCTGCCGCCCGCCTTCCAGCCCGCCGCGCCGCAGCCCGGCGCCCCGCAGCCGGCACCGCAGTGGCCCGCGTCCGCCCAGCCTCCCGCGCCGGCGTCCGGCGCCGGAGCGCCCGCCGGTTACGGGTTCCCGCAGGCCCCCGCGCCCGGAGCCGCCCCCGCGCCCCAGCCTCCGGCCCCGCCGAACCCCCATGCCCCGCAGGGTGGTTACGGGTTCCCCCTACAGCAGCCGCAGCAGCCGTACCCCGCACCGGGCGCACCTCAGCCGCCGCCGGCCACCCCCGACGGTCCGCAGGGCGGTTACGGCTTTCCC
>NZ_KL585416.1:14796-21782 GCF_000721935.1 Streptomyces sp. NRRL WC-3549 | reverse complement strand
GGCCGCCCCGCCGCCGCACCTCCCGGGCCGGAGCGCACCGCTCCCCCCGCAGGTCCCGCAGCAGGGCCAGGGCGCTCCGCACCCGCCGGCACCGGCACCGGCACCGCAGCACCCCGCACCGCAGTACCCCGGACAGCAGCCGGATGCCTACCAGCCTCCGCCGCCCGGTCCGCAGGGCCCACCGGTCGATCCCCGTACCGGGGCGGCCTGGCCCTCCCCCGTGACGCACGATCAGCGCGAGCGGTCCGTACCGGGGGCCCCGCTCGGCTACACGGCCGCCGTGGAGCTGTCCTCCGACCGGCTGGTCCGGGGCAAGCAGAAGGCGAAGAGCAGCCGCACCCCCTCCGGCGCGTCCCGTTTCAAGCTGGGCGGCAAGAAGGAGGAGATCGAGCGGCAGCGCAAGCTGGAGCTGATCCGCACTCCGGTGCTCTCCTGCTACCGGATCGCGGTCATCAGCCTCAAGGGCGGTGTCGGCAAGACGACCACCACGACCGCGCTGGGCTCGACCCTGGCCACCGAGCGGCAGGACAAGATCCTCGCCATCGACGCCAACCCGGACGCCGGTACGCTCGGGCGCCGGGTGCGCCGCGAGACCGGGGCGACCATCCGCGACCTGGTCCAGGCGATCCCGTACCTCAACTCCTACATGGACATCCGCCGCTTCACCTCGCAGGCGCCCTCCGGTCTGGAGATCATCGCCAACGACGTGGACCCGGCCGTCTCCACGACCTTCAACGACGAGGACTACCGCCGGGCGATCGACGTCCTGGGCAAGCAGTACCCGATCATCCTCACCGACTCGGGCACGGGTCTGCTCTACAGCGCGATGCGCGGGGTGCTCGACCTCGCCGACCAGCTGATCATCATCTCGACGCCGTCCGTCGACGGCGCCTCCAGCGCCTCCACCACGCTGGACTGGCTCTCGGCCCACGGGTACGCGGATCTGGTGCAGCGCTCCCTCACGGTCATCTCCGGGGTCCGTGAGACCGGGAAGATGATCAAGGTTGAGGACATCGTGCAGCACTTCGAGACCCGCTGCCGCGGCGTGGTCGTGGTGCCGTTCGACGAGCATCTGGCGGCCGGGGCGGAGGTCGACCTCGACATGATGCGGCCCAAGACCCGCGAGGCGTACTTCAACCTCTCGGCGCTCGTCGCGGAGGACTTCCAGCGCGCCCAGCAGCAACAGGGGCTGTGGACGTCGGACGGCAGCAGCCCGCCGCCGCAGTTCGCCCCGCCCATGCCGGGTCAGCAGACGCCCCCTCAGCAGGTGCCGGGGCAGCAGCCGTACGCCCCGCAGCAGCCCGGACAGCCCTACCCGCCGCAGCAGTACCCCGGGCAGCAGCCGTACCCGCCCCAGCAGTACCCCCAGCCGTCCTACGGGGCCCAGCCGCACGCGCAGCCCTACCCGCCCTACGGCGGCCCCGGTGCACAGCAGAACGGCTGGCAGCAGGCGCCCCCTCAGCCGGGTGCCCACCAGCCCGGACAGCCCCCGGCACCGCCGCACCCCGAGGGCCGGGCACCCCAGCCCGGCGAGCCCGACGGACCCGGTCAGGCGCCGCCCGCCGGCTGGCAGCAGTACCCCCCGCAGCCGCCTTCGGCGCCTGGCCAGTAAGGCAGTAGAGGTCTAAACCAATGAGGGCCCGCACCGTTCCCACGGTGCGGGCCCCCCTTGTATTCGCGCAGCCCACACCCGGTTTGGCCGACCGTTGACGCAGCCCGGACCCGCTGATAAACCTTCGCTTCACCAGCTGGCGAACCAGAGATCTGCCCGCCTTCACCGTGCGAGTCATGACGCGAGGTCCACGTCCCATGGTCACAAGTCCCCCTCCACGCCCGGCCCGCCCCCGCGGCGGTCTGCGCCTCCTGCTCACCTCGGGCGCGGCGGCGCTGGCCCTGGCCGCCGGTTCCGTCGTCCCCGGGAACCCGGTCGGCCCCTCCGCGCAGGAGGCCCGGGCGGCCGGCTCGGACACCTCGACGCTCACGGTCGCGGTCGCGCAGAGCGTCGACTCCCTGAGCCCGTTCCTCGCCCAGCGGCTGGTCTCCACGAGCATCTCCCGGCTCATGTACGACTTCCTGACCAACTACGACGCCAAGGACAACCACACGATCCCCGGTCTCGCCACCGCGTGGGAATCGTCGCAGTCCAAGCTGACCTGGACGTACACCATCCGGTCGGACTCGAAGTGGTCGGACGGGCAGCAGGCCACCGCCGAGGACGCGGCGTGGACCTTCAACACGATGATGACGGACGAGGGCGCCGCCACCTCGAACGGAAGCTTCGTCAGCAACTTCAAGAAGGTCACGGCCCCCAGCCCGGACAAGCTGGTCATCGAGCTGAAGAAGCCCCAGGCCACGATGACGGCGCTGGACGTGCCCATCGTCCCCAAGCACATCTGGGAGAAGGTCTCCGACTTCTCCAAGTTCAACAACGACAAGGACTTCCCCATCGTGGGGAACGGGCCGTTCATCCTGACGGACTACAAGGTCGACAGCTATGTGAAGCTCAAGGCCAACAAGGACTTCTGGCGCGGCGCGCCCAAGTTCGACGAGATCGTCTTCCGCTACTACAAGGACCAGGACGCCGCCGTCGCCGCGCTGCGCAAGGGCGAGGTGTCCTTCGTCGCCGGCAGTCCGAGCCTCACCCCCGCCCAGGCCGCCTCCTTGCAGGGCGCCGACAACATCAAGGTGAACGACGCCCCCGGCCGGCGCTTCTACGCGCTGGCCGTCAACCCGGGCGCGCGCACCAAGGCCGGCGAGAAGTTCGGCGACGGCCACCCGGCGCTCCGGGACCAGAAGGTCCGTCAGGCGCTGTTCATGGCGGTCGACCGCGGGGCCGTCGTCGACAAGGTCTTCCAGGGCCACGCCGTGGAGGGCGAGGGCTACATCCCGCCGCGCTTCGGCGCGTACTTCTGGAAGCCCTCGGCCGAACAGAAGTTCGCCTACGATCCGGCGAAGGCGGGCGCCCTGCTGGACGAGGCCGGCTACCGGAAGAACGCGGCGGGCAAGCGGACGGGCAAGGACGGCAAGCCGCTCGACTTCCGCATCCTGTGCCACGCCACCGACCCGAACGACAAGGCGATCGGCAAGTACCTCCAGGAGTGGTGGGGCGACCTGGGCATCGGCCTGAAGGTCGACTGCATGGACAACGTCTCCGACCCCTGGTTCGCGGGCGAGTACGACCTCGCCTTCGACGGCTGGTCCGTCAACCCGGACCCCGACTTCGTGATGTCGATCCACACCTGCGCCGCGCTCCCGACGAAGGCGAAGGAGACGGCGGCGACCGACGACTTCATCTGCGACGAGCGGTACGACGAGCTGTACGCGAAGCAGCTCGCCGAATACGACCCCGCCAAACGGGCTGACCTGGTCAAGCAGATGGAGTCGCGGCTGTACGACCTGGGGTACATGAACGTCATGGCGTACCCGAATGCCGTCGAGGCCTACCGCACCGACCAGATCGAGTCCATCACGACGATGCCCGCCGACGCGGGCAACATCTACGGCCAGGACGGTTACTGGAGCTGGTGGTCCGCGGCCCCGGCCGCCGGCGCGTCGGGCGGCTCGTCCGGCGGCGGCAGCTCCACCGGGGTCCTCATCGGGGCCGGGGCCGCCGTAGTCGTCCTCGCCGGTGGCGGGCTGCTGTTCGCCATGCGTCGCCGTTCCACCGCGGAAGACCGTGAATAGTCCATGAGCTCTGAAAGCATTCCCGCGCCCCCGCCGGGGGCGGCGGGCGCGGGCACCGCGCAGGCCGACGGTACGGCTCCGGTCGTACCGCCGGCCCGCGGGCCGCGCGCCCGCGGCGCGACCGCGTACCTCCGCTATGCGGCGGGCAAGCTGGCCGGTGCGGCCGTCTCGCTGTTCGCCGTGCTCGTCACCAGCTTCTTCCTCTTCCGGCTGATCCCCGGCGACCCGGTCAAGCAGATGACCGGCGGGCGCCAGGTGTCGGCCGAGCAGATCGCCTCGATGCGTCGCGAATTCGGGCTGGACCTGCCGCTCTGGCAGCAGTTCACCGAGTACTGCGGCAAGGCCCTGACCGGCGACTTCGGCACCTCGTACCAGTTCCACGCCCCCGTCGTGGACAAGATCGCCGAGGCGCTGCCCGCCACGCTGCTGCTCACCGGCACCGCCTTCGTGATCTACACGGTGATCGGCGTCTGGCTGGGGTCCCGGTCCGCGTGGCGTAACGGTTCTGCGGGCGACCGCTTCCACACCGCCTTCGCCCTGACGCTGTACTCGGTCCCCTCGTTCTGGCTCGGGCTCCTGCTGATCATCACCCTGTCGGTGGGCATCGGCCCGATCCCGGGGCTCTTCCCGACCGGCGGCATGGAGTCGGGCCCCGGCAGCGGCCTCGACCACGTCCTGGACGTGGCCCACCACCTGGTCCTGCCGGTGATCACGCTCGTCGCCGTCGAGTACGCCCGCACCCTGCTGGTGATGCGCTCCTCGCTGCTCGACGAGATGGGCAGCGACTATCTGACGACGGCCCGGGCCAAGGGACTGCGCGACGACCTCGTACGCCGCCGCCACGCCGTGCCGAACGCGATGCTGCCGACCGTCACCCTGCTCTTCGTGAACCTGGGCAACACGGTGGCGGGCGCCATCCTGGTGGAGACGGTGTTCTCCTGGCCGGGTCTCGGCGGCCTCTTCTACCAGGCGCTCAGCGTGCCCGACCTGCCGCTCGTGCAGGCCCTGTTCTTCGTCTTCGCCGCAGCGGTGATCCTGATGAACACGCTCGCCGATGTGATCTATCCGCTCCTCGATCCCCGGGTGGGCCGATGACGACCACGACCGACGCGGTACCGGGCCCCGGACCGCGCAGCCTCGCCCGGACCCGGCGGCGTCAGGCCGCCGCCCGCTTCTGGCGTCAGTACCGCACCCACGGGACCGGCCTCGCGGGACTCGCCGTCCTGGCGCTGATCGCCGTGGCCGCGCTCGCCGCTCCCTGGCTGGTGGGCGCCGACTCGCAGAGCGTCAGCCGCTCCCGGCACCGCCCTGGAACCGCCGAGCGCGGCCTTCCCGCTCGGCACCGACCAGTTCGGCCGCAGCCTGCTGGCCCTGCTGGTGTGGGGCACCCGGGTGTCGCTGACCGTGGGCCTGCTCGCCGCGTTCCTCTCCGTGGCCATCGGCACCCTGGTGGGCGTCACCGCCGGCCACTTCAAGGGCTGGTACGGCAACGTCGTCATGCGGATCACCGACTGGTTCCTGGTGATGCCGACACTGGTGCTGGCCATCGCGCTGGCCACCGTGCTGTCCCGGTCCATCTGGACGACGATCCTGGCGATCGGGGTGACGACCTGGCCGACGACCGCCCGGCTGGTACGGGCGCAGACGCTGTCCGTGGAGGCCCGGCCGTACATCGAGCGCTCCCGGGCGCTCGGCGGAGGGCACCGGCACATCATGTCCCGTCACGTCCTGCCCAACGTGATGCCGCTGGTGCTCGCCCAGACGACGCTGGTGATCTCCACCGCCATCCTCACCGAGGCGACGCTCGCCTTCCTCGGGCTCGGCGATCCCACGATCGTCTCCTGGGGCGGGCTGCTCCAGGACGCGCGTGAGGCCGGGGCCGTCAGCTCCGGCAACTGGTGGTACCTCGCTCCGCCCGGACTCGCCATCGCGGTCGTCGCCCTCGCGTTCACGCTGTGCGGCCGTACCGTCGAGTCCGTGCTCAACCCCAAGCTGGGGGTGTCCCGTTGACCGCTGTGAAGCAGGAGACCGCGCCGAGGCCCGAGGCCGGTCAGCCGTTGCTCGACGTCAGGGACCTGCGGGTCACCTACGGTTCGGGGCCCTCGGCCGTACCCGCCGTACGCGGCGTCGACCTGCGCGTCGAGGCGGGCAGGAAGCTGGGCATCGCCGGTGAGTCGGGCTGCGGGAAGTCGACGCTGGCGCTCGCGCTGCTGCGGCTGCTTCCCCCGTCCGCCACCCTGAGCGGTCAGATCCTGCTCGACGGCGAGGACGTCCTCACCATGAAGTGGGGACGGCTGCGGGCCGTGCGCTGGGCCGGGGCCTCGATCGTCTTCCAGGGCGCGATGCACTCGCTGAACGCGGTGCACCGCATCGGGGACCAGATCGCCGAACCGATTCTGCTGCACCGGAGGTCCACCCCGGCCGCCGCCCGCAAGCGCGCGGGCGAACTGCTGGAACAGGTGGGTCTGCCGGCGGCACGCGCGAACGCCTACCCGCACGAGCTGTCCGGCGGCCAGCGCCAGCGGGTGATGATCGCCATGGCGCTGGCCTGCGATCCCCGGCTGATCGTCGCCGACGAGCCCACGACCGCCCTGGACGTGATGATCCAGGCACAGATCCTGCGGCTGATCGAGCGGCTCGTCGCCGACCAGGACCTCGGCCTCGTCATGATCAGCCACGACCTGGCGGTGCTCTCCGACACCTGTGACCGGCTGGCGGTGATGTACGCGGGCCGCGTCGTCGAGGAGGGCCCGGCGAAGCAGGTGTACGAGGACGCCCGGCACCCCTACGGGCACGCCCTGTCGGCCGCCTTCCCCACGGTCGGCGACCTCTCCTCCCGGCACGCCCCGCGCGGTCTGCCGGGCGACCCACCGGATCCGGCGGCGCTGCCCTCGGGCTGCACGTTCCACCCGCGCTGCCCGGTGGCACTGGAGTCCTGCGCCACCGAGGACCAGGAACTCCGGGACGCGGGGCAGGGCCGGCGGGCGGCCTGTGTGCTGGCGGAGCCGGACGCCCCCGGGACGCCGGGCCTGCGGAACGGCACCGAGAACGAGACAGCGAGGAGCACGTCGTGACCACCCCCGCCTCCACCCCGCTGCTCAGCGCCGAGGCCCTGGAGGTCGCCTTCCCCGGCCGCCGCGGGGCGTCGACGGCGCGTGCCGTCGACGGGGTCGACCTGGACATCCGGCCGGGCGAGATCGTGGCCCTGGTCGGCGAGTCGGGTTGCGGCAAGACGACGCTGGCCCGGTCCCTGCTCGGCCTGGTCCCGCCCACCTCCGGCCGGGTCACGTTCGGCGGGGAGC
>NZ_KL585416.1:9211-14590 GCF_000721935.1 Streptomyces sp. NRRL WC-3549 | reverse complement strand
CCGCTGGACTACTCGGGCCGGGCCCTGAAGGCGTACCGCAAGCGGGTGCAGCTGGTCCTCCAGGACCCCAGCGGCTCCCTCAACCCGCGCCACACGGTGTACGACGCGGTGGCCGAGGGACTGCGCATCCACGGGTACGCGGGTGACGAGCACACGGCCGTCTCCGACGCGCTGGCACGGGCCGGACTCCGTCCGCCGGAACGTTTCTTCCTGCGGTACCCGCACGAGCTGTCCGGCGGTCAGCGCCAGCGGGTGGTGATCGCGGGCGCCCTGGTGCTGGAGCCGGAACTGATCGTCGCGGACGAGCCGGTGGCCTCGCTGGACGCGTCCGTACGGGGCGAGATCCTTGCCCTGCTGCTGCGGCTCCGGGACGAGCTGGGGCTGTCGGCGCTGGTGGTCACCCACGACCTGGGGCTGGCCTGGAACATCGCGGACCGGGTGGCGGTGATGTATCTGGGCCGGATCGTCGAGACGGGTCCCGTGGAACAGATCCTGACGGCACCCCGGCACCCGTACACCCAGGCCCTGCTCTCGGTGCTGCCGGAGGCGCAGGGTGATCCGGTGATCCTGACGGGCGAGCCGCCGGACCCGTCGAACATCCCGTCCGGCTGCCGCTTCCACGCGCGCTGCCACGTCCTCGCCTCCGGTGAGGCGGAGCGCGCGGGTGTCGCGGACGCGTGCCGTACGCGGGACCTGCCGGTCCTGGAGGGCGGCGACCGGACACAGGTGGCGTGCCACTGGGCGGCGGCGGCTCCGGTGGCCGCCGCCCCGTAGGGGGTTACCGGGGGCCGGGCTGGGGGCGGACCGTGAGGATCTGCTCGGCGCGGCCCACCGGGCCTTCGGCGTCGTGCAGGACGGTGCTGGTCAGGCCGTGCCCCGACGGGCCGAAGCTGACCGCCGTGTCCAGGCCGGTCCAGCGGCCCTCGGGCCGGCGGTGGAAGTGGATGGTCAGGTCCATGTTGGGATACATCCACTCCGTGGGCCGCTCCCGCACGGTGATGCCGTTGGCGGTGTCCACGAGGGCGACGAAGGACGCCAGTGGGCCGCTCCGCTCGCCCACGACCAGGTCGAGACCGCTGGTGACCCAGGCGGTGGCCCGGCCGTCCCGGGACGACGCCGTCCTGCGGACGTCGAGCGAGGCGATGAAGCCGCCGTCCCAGACGTCGCCCATCGCCCACCGGGGGAAGGTCTCGGGAGGGGCCAGCCGCTCGTCGGGGGTACCGGCGACGGCGGCGGTGTCCTGGGCCGCGAGGAGCCAGGCACGGGCCCGGACCACGGGGCGGTCCCCGATGACGACGACGGCTTCGAGGAGTTCGACGGTGCGGCCGGGCCGGAGGGTCTCCACCGTGATCTCGCACTCGTCGAGGGCGATACGGCCGAGGATGTCGTAGCTGATCCGGGCCACCGTCAGGTCCGTGGCCGGGCCCGCCGCGAGATGCCGGTCGATCGCGTGGGCGACGAGGCCGGCCAGGGGGCTGAAGTGCTGCTCGTCGGTCCGCCAGGCGCCCCCGGCGTGGGCGGTGGGCTTGTACCGGTGCTCGCCTATGCGCTGGTAGTAGCCGTCGGGCGAAGCGGTGCGCGTGCTCACGGGATCGTTCTCCTCCTGCGGGACACCGGGGAGCGGGACGGCGTCCCGCGTCCGGAGCTCGGTCACGGGGCCCGGAAAATGGCCCAGGGCGGCGGCCGGGCACGCCTCAGGGGCGCTCGTACGCCTCGATCAGCTCGCTGGACCGCTTGACGTCGGCGGCCATCGCCACCAGCAGGTCGTCGATCGAGTCGAACTTCAGCATGCCGCGTACGTAGGCGAGGAAGTCCACCGCCACGTGCATCCCGTACAGGTCGAGGCCGACCCGGTCGATCGCGTAGGCCTCGACCGTCCGCTCGACGGCGTCGAACTGCGGGTTCGTGCCGACGGAGATCGCGGCGGGCATGGCCTCGCCGTCGACCGTCAGCCAGCCCGCGTAGACGCCGTCCGCCGGGATCGCGGTGTGCGGGAGGGTCTCCACGTTGGCCGTGGGGAAGCCGAGCGCCCGGCCGCGCTGGGCTCCGCGCACCACGGTGCCCTCGACCCGGTGCGGGCGGCCGAGGATCTCGGCGGCCCCTTCGACGTCGCCGTCGGCGATCAGACGCCGGGTGAGCGTGGAGGAGAACGGCTCGCCGCCGCCCGCCTCGCCGCTCACGGAGAGGTCGATGACCTCGACGCGGTAGTCGTACGTGGTGCCGAGCTCGGCCAACAGCGTGACGTTCCCCGCCGCCCGGTGACCGAAGCGGAAGTTCGGGCCCTCGATGACCAGCTGGGCGTGGAGTGTGTCGACGAGCACCTTGACGACGAAGTCGGCGGGCGCCAGCTGCGAGAACTCGGTGGTGAACGGCAGGATCAGCACGGCGTCGACCCCCAGGTCCGCCATCAGCTCCACCCTGCGGCGGTGCGGGGCGAGCAGAGGCGGGTGGGTGCCGGGGCGCACGACCTCGCTCGGGTGCGGGTCGAAGGTGACGACGACGGCCGGGACTCCGAGCTCGCGCGCGCGCTCCACCGCACGGCCGATGATCAGCTGGTGACCGCGGTGGACCCCGTCGTAGGAGCCGATGGTGACGACGCTGCGTCCCCAGTCGTCGGGGATGTCCTCCAAGCCGCGCCAGCACTGCACTGTGACTGCTCCTCGCCCGAACCCGTGTACGTGTGTATGTCCCTTACGCAGGTCTAAGACTGCCATGCTCACGTCCCGCGGTTTGCATCGGCACCGCCATCCCGGGCCGTGGTCCGGCCAGCGCCTCCACGGTCCGCCGGGCCCCGGGGCCTACGACGGCCGCCCAGTCCTGGGGCGCGTCGGCCAGCCACCCAAGGACGAGAGTGGTGAATCCGGGCACTTCCCGGGCCAGTTCGACGAGCGTGCGGTCGAAGCGTGCCGCGCCCTGCGTCGTGCGGACGAGCAGCATCCCGGTGCGGTGCACCAGGGCCCTGGTTCGGGCCTCGGGGCGGTGGCCGGAGCCCGCGGCGGCGGCCCTCAGCAGCGCTTCGAGCGCTTCCGGGTCGCCGCCGGTGTCCTGCTCGAACTCCAGCAGCACCTCCAGCAGCGCGGCCCGCAGCGGCCTCGACGCGGCGCTGCCCGGGGCGGCCAGCACCCGGGCCAGCGCGGCGCGCACCGGCGGCGGGGCGGGCCGCTCCCGCAACAGCCCGGTCAGCAGGGGGAGCAGCAGCGCACGGGCGGCGGGGCCGTGTTCCAGCCGGGCCTCCACGTAGGCGGCGGCCCCGGCGCCGTCCTCGGGGTGCGTGTCGATGTACCGCCGCAGCAGCGCGGGGGCGTGCAGGGCGAGCGCCGGGGTATCCAGACGGGCCAGCTCCCGCAGGACGCCGGCGGCGGCGTCCCCGGGCAGCGCCAGCCGTGCGTCCAGCGCCGCGAGCACCGGTTCGGGGTGCTCGGGGAACACCTCGGTGAGCAGACCGGCGGGCAGCCCGGGGTCCCCGGCCGCGAACAGGCGCAGGGCCCGCGCCAGATGGGGTCGTCTGGTGTGCGGGTCGCGGACGAGCACGGTGAGCGCGGAGGCGTGCAGCGCCGCGTCACCGGAGCGGGCCAGCAGGGCGAGGGCGGCACCGCCCAGCAGCGCCCGGTCCTCGTCCGTGAGCGCGCCGCGGGCCAGGAGCGGGGCGTACCCGGCCGCAGCGGCCCGCCGTTCGGGCCGCCGGCCGTCGTGCGCCCAGCGGTCGACGGCCCGGCAGAGCGCGGCCGGCTCGTCCTCGGCGAGGGCGGCCAGGAGCTCGGCGGCGCGTGGGTGGGCGGTGTCCACCAGCGCTTCGGTCAGGTCGTCGACGGCCAGGTCGCGCCGGGCGTACAGCAGCGCCTGCGCCGCGGCGGCCACGGTGGCCCGCACCGGCACGCCCGTGTGGGCGTACAGCGGGGTCTCGTCGGTGAACCACCGGCAGAGCAGGACCTGCACGGTACGCGGATGGGCGGCGAGGCGGCGGTCCACGGCGTCCAGATAGCGCTCGCCCGTGTCGCCGCGGGGGCTCCGCCCGCCCGGCGCGGCCCCCGCGAGGTGTCCTGCGTCCGGTCCGCCCTCCGCCGCCCGGCCGGTTTCGCCGCGGGGGGCTCCGTCGGCGGGCACCAGCCGGCGCAGGAGGTCGATCCGGGCGCTCTCCGGCAGCGACAGCCGCCGCCAGAACCAGGGCTCGAAGGCGGCGTAGGGCCCGCCGGCCGCCGTACCGCCGCCACCCCGGGACCACCGGGTGATCCGCCCGGTGAGGACCCGCAGCACCCCGGCGTACGGCCGTGCGTCGGGGACCCGCAGCAGGCTCTCCCTGAGCAGCCGGACCGCCCACCAGACGGCGTCGGCCCGGCCCCCGGGACGACGGCCGTCCTCCCCCGCGCCGGCCGCCAGCCGGTCCGTCGCCTCGATCAGGTCGGCCATCCGGTGCGCCAGCGCCGCGCTCCCCCGGCGGCGTTCCAGCAGGAGCATCGCGTGGATCACCGGCCCGATGCGGTGGCGCGGCACGGGCAGGCTGCGGGGCCCCGCCGTCCGGGAGGACTCCTGGGTGGCGGCGGTCGCGGGATCGGGGCCGGGATCGTCCCCCGCCGCCGCCTCCCCTTCCGCGTGCCGACGGTGGACCAGCGCGTACAGCGCGGCGTCCAGGTCCAGGTGGGCGCCCTGCACCCAGTCGCCCAGTTCCTCGTGGGCGAAGCGGTAGCCCGCGCCCGCCGGAACCAGCAGCCCTTCGGTGAGGACCGCCGAGGCCCATCCCGTACGCCACGGGAAGAGCTCCTCGAACGCCGCCCGGTCCAGCTCCCCCTGCCCCGGTCCCAGGCACCGCCGGGCCACCTCGTGGACCTGGCCCGCGACCTTCGCCGCCAGCCGGCGTACGGCCGTGCCCCTCAGCCGGGGTTCGGCCTCGGCCCCGACGCGGACGGCGATCCGGAGGCAGGCGAGGTCCAGGTGGGCCGCGAAGACCTCCTCGGTGCCGGGCCGCCCCGGCACGTCCGGGGGCAGCGCCTCCCGCACCCCGGCGAGCAGCCGCAGGGTCAGCGGGTGCCGGTCGTGTCCCGGGGCGATCGAGTCCGGCGGGATGCCGTACCGCTCCTTCGCGCACCGGGCCTGCCCCGGGGTCAGGTCGCCCAGCGGGACCGCGGGCGGCAGCCCCCGGGCGGGCCGCTCCGGGCGGTGCAGGGCACCGTCGGGGTGGAGTGCCCCGGCGGTCTCCCAGTGCTCCGGACGGCAGGCGACGGCCATCCGCGCCCCGTGGGCGCGCAGCCACTCCACCGTCGCCCGGGTCCACTCGGGGAGCCGGTGGGCGAGGAGCGGAGCCATCTCCTCGGGGCCGTCCACGACCACCAGCAGGGCCTCGCCGGACGCCGCGGCGAGGGCGGCGATCCGCTCGGCGGTGGC
>NZ_KL585416.1:8287-9017 GCF_000721935.1 Streptomyces sp. NRRL WC-3549 | reverse complement strand
CGCCCCGGGCTCCCGCGGCGGCGGCGATCCGCCCGGAACGGCCGAGCGCGCGGCTCAGCGCGTCGGCGACCGAGGCGTCCTCGGCCAGCAGGTCGGCGCCGCGCAGCCAGAGGGCGAGGGCGGGGACGGCGCCGCCGGTCCGCCGGGCGACCAGCGCGGCCAGTTCGGTGGTGCGGCCCGTCCCCGGGGCGCCGACGAGCCCCAGCACGACGCCCGGACCGCGCCCGAAGGCCGTGAGCTCCGCCGTCACGCCCGGCCGTTCGACCGGGTCGGGTCCGTCCGGCCGGTGGCCGAGGGTGGTCGCGGTCAGCTGCAGGGCTCCCGCGAGGTTCAGGTCGCAGCCGTAACCGGGCACGACGTCGGCGTTGCGCCGCAGCAGTTCGCCCAGCGGCCCCTCGGCGTCCGGTCCCGGGCCGTGGGTGCCGAGCGGCACGGCGAGCCCGCCGGCCTCGTGTCCGGCCCGCAGGCCGGTGGAGAGGACGCCGAGCACGGCCCCGGTGCCCGGATCGACGACCGGCCCCCCGACGGCCGCGCCGCCCGACCGGAGGGCGTCCCGCCCGTCGGTGCCGAGCGCCAGCTCCAGCGCGTCGCCCACGGGATGGCTGCGACCGCCCTCCTCGTAGACCGCGGGAACGGTCCCCAGCACCCTGGCCTCCCGCCAGCCGTGGGCGGCGATGCGCACATAGGTGCCCGTCTCGATCCGGTCGCGTACGGCGACGGGCAGCGGCTC
>NZ_KL585416.1:778-8052 GCF_000721935.1 Streptomyces sp. NRRL WC-3549 | reverse complement strand
CGCCGCCCAGCGCGTCCGGCCCGCCGGTGCGCAGCAGGGCGAGGCCCAGGGCGGGCAGTTCGGTGATGTCGTCCGGGTCCAGGGCACGGGTCGGCCCGTCGGGGGCGCGTAGGACGAGCGGCACGCCCGAGGCCACGGCCTGATGGCTGGTGACGACCGTGCCGCGGTCGTCCGCGACGAAGCCGGTCCCCCGTGGCCGGCCCGCCTGATCGCAGATACTCACCAGTGTCGACCGGTCCCCGCTGCCCATGGTCCGACGGTAGGACCCTGATGATCGACACGGCACGCGCACGGAGGAAAGCGCCCCCCGTGCACCCCTCGATCACTCCGAGCGCCCGCCCATTGGGGTGAATACCCGGGTCTTCCTGGACAGAGATGACCGCGGGAGGGGAATCGTGGAGCGGGCACCGGGGGGACTGCCCGCTCCACGACGAGGACCCACAGCCCCCAGCCGGAAGCCCCGGCACCCTGCCCCCTGGTACCCGCCCGCTCAGGCGAAGACGGCGAGGCTCTTGGCCTTGCCCTTCTGCTCCTCGACGAGCACCAGGAACGCCCCGTCGGGTCCGAAGGCCCCCACTGGTCCCGGCGG
Source organism: Streptomyces sp. NRRL WC-3549 (assembly GCF_000721935.1). GTDB lineage: Bacteria > Actinomycetota > Actinomycetes > Streptomycetales > Streptomycetaceae > Streptomyces. Next base: position 7,463 of record NZ_KL585416.1, on the reverse strand, counting down.
GTAGGACGGCATGTCCAGCCGCACACCGTTGAGCAGGAGCCTGGCCCGCTTCTCGTCCACGTCCCACCGGGGGAAGGCGGCCGCCGCGGCCTCGGCCACGGGCATCACGGTCAGCTCTTCCTGGTGCTGGTCGAGGGTCCGGGCCGCGTCCAGTCCGTACGGCCCCACCCGGGTGCGGCGCAACGCGGTCAGATGACCGCCCACGCCGAGTCCGGCGCCCAGGTCGCGGGCGAGCGCGCGGATGTACGTACCCGAGGAGCACACGACCGAGACGACGAGGTCGAGGACGGGGGTGCCGTCCTCCGCGACCGCCTCGCGGACGTCGTAGACCTGGAAGGAGGAGACCGTGACCGGGCGGGCCGGGATCTCGAACTCCTCGCCGCCGCGCACCCGGGCGTACGAGCGCTTGCCGTCGATCTTGATGGCGCTGACCTTGGACGGCACCTGCATGATCGCCCCGGTCAGCGCGGCGACCCCCGCGTCGACGGCCTCCCGCGTCACGCCCGAGGCGTCGGTGGACGAGATGATCTCGCCCTCCGCGTCGTCGGTGACGGTGTCCTGGCCGAGCCGGATCGTGCCGAGGTACTCCTTCTCGGTCAGGGCGAGGTGGCCGAGCAGCTTGGTCGCCCTCTCGACCCCGAGCACGAGCACGCCGGTCGCCATGGGGTCCAGCGTGCCGGCGTGGCCCACCCGCCGGGTACGGGCGATGCCGCGCATCTTGGCCACCACGTCGTGCGAGGTGAAACCGGCCGGCTTGTCCACGACGACAAGCCCGTCCGGCGTCCTGTCATTCTGCTGCGTCATGCGGAAGGTGAGCCCTCGTCGTTCTCGCCGGACTCGTCCTCCGGCTTGCGGTACGGGTCCGCCTCACCGGCGTACGTGGCGCCGGAGGACGCCTCGCGGACCTTGGCGTCGGAGGCACGTGCGCGGTCGAGCAGGTCCTCGATCGCGCGCGCGTTGTCCGGCAGGGCGTCCGCCACGAAGGCGAGGGTCGGGGTGAACTTCGTCCCCGCCGCCGCGCCGACCGCCGAACGCAGGATGCCCTTGGCGCTCTCCAGGCCCGCAGCCGCGCTCGCCCGGTCCTCGTCGTCCCCGTAGACCGTGTAGAAGACCGTGGCCTCCCGCAGGTCGCCGGTGACCCGGGTGTCCGTGATGGTCACATGCGTGCCCAGACGCGGGTCCTTGATACCGCGCTGCAGTTTCTCGGCGACCACCACCTGGATGAGGTCCGCCAGCTTTTTTGCCCGCGCGTTGTCGGCCACTGGTCCGTCTCCTATCTGAACGTGCTCAATCGTCTTCGTCGCTGTGCAGCCGCCGTCGTACGGACAGCAGCTCCACTTCCGGCCGGCCCGCGATCATGCGTTCGCACCGGTCGAGTACGTCTGTGAGGTGTTCCGTGTCCCCGGAGACCACGGCGAGCCCGATCTCGGCCCTGCGGTAGAGGTCGTGCCCGCCCGTCTCCGCGACGCTGACCGCGAACTTGCGACGGACCTCGGCCACGATCGGACGGACGACGGAACGCTTCTCCTTCAGCGACCGTACGTCGCCGAGCAGGAGGTCGAAGGACAGTGTCCCCACATACATGTGTGTCCGGATGTCCCGCCGGTTCGGGTTCGAGGGGCGCCGGGGGCGACCCCCGGGCCGGCACAGCCGCGTCCCGCCACCCTCGTGGCGGGGACACCCCGAACCGTACACGGAACGGCCGGGGCCGATCGACGGAAATACCACCCGTCGACCGGCCCCGACCGCGGAGGAGGGACCGGGGGTCTCCCCCCGGTCGTCCCCGTGGATCAGCCTCGCGGCTTCTCGCGCATCTCGTACGTCGCGATGACGTCGTCGACCTTGATGTCGTTGAAGTTCCCGAGGTTGATACCACCCTCGAAGCCTTCGCGGATCTCGGTGACGTCGTCCTTGAAGCGGCGCAGACCGGAGATGTTGAGGTTCTCCGCGATGACCTTGCCATCGCGCAGCAGGCGCGCCTTGGTGTTGCGCTTGACCTCGCCGGAGCGGACCAGCACACCGGCGATGTTGCCCAGCTTGGACGAGCGGAAGATCTCGCGGATCTCCGCCGTGCCGAGCTCGACCTCTTCGTACTCCGGCTTGAGCATGCCCTTGAGGGCCGCCTCGATCTCCTCGATCGCCTGGTAGATGACCGAGTAGTACCGGACGTCCACACCCTCGCGCTCGGCCATCTGCTGCGCGCGCCCTGCGGCACGCACGTTGAAGCCGATCACGATGGCGTCGGAGCCGGTCGCCAGGTCGATGTCCGACTCGGTGACCGCACCCACACCGCGGTGCAGGACCCGGATGTCGACCTCTTCACCGACGTCGAGCTGGAGCAGCGAGGACTCGAGGGCCTCCACCGAACCGGACGCGTCGCCCTTGATGATGAGGTTGAGCTCCTGGACCAGACCGGCCTTGAGCGCCTCGTCCAGGTTCTCCAGGGAGAACCGGACACCCTTGCGGGCGAAGTTGGCGTTGCGCTCGCGGGCGGCCCGCTTCTCGGCGATCTGCCGGGCCGTACGGTCCTCGTCGACGACCAGGAAGTTGTCGCCGGCACCCGGGACGTTGGTGAGACCCAGGACCAGGACGGGGGTCGACGGACCCGCTTCCTCGACGTTGTTGCCGTTGTCGTCGAGCATCGCCCGGACACGGCCGTACGCGTCGCCGACCACCATCGTGTCGCCGATGCGCAGCGTGCCTCGCTGCACCAGGACGGTCGAGACCGCACCGCGGCCGCGGTCGAGGTGGGACTCGATCGCGATGCCCTGCGCGTCCTGCTCCGGGTTGGCCCGCAGGTCGAGCGAGGCGTCGGCGGTGAGGACGACGGCCTCCAGCAGCGCCTCGATGTTGAGGCCCTGCTTGGCGGAGATGTCGACGAACATCGTGTCGCCGCCGTACTCCTCGGCCACCAGACCGAACTCGGTGAGCTGACCGCGCACCTTGGTCGGGTCGGCGCCCTCGACGTCGATCTTGTTGACCGCGACCACGATCGGCACCTCGGCCGCCTTGGCGTGGTTCAGCGCCTCGATCGTCTGGGGCATCACACCGTCGTTCGCCGCCACCACGAGGATCGCGATGTCGGTGGACTTCGCACCGCGGGCACGCATGGCGGTGAACGCCTCGTGACCCGGGGTGTCGATGAAGGTGATCTTCCGGTCCTCGCCGTTGACCTCGGAGGAGACCTGGTAGGCACCGATGTGCTGGGTGATGCCGCCGGCCTCGCCGGAAGCCACGTTCGTCTTCCGGATCGCGTCCAGCAGTCGCGTCTTACCGTGGTCGACGTGACCCATGACGGTCACGACCGGCGGACGCGGGATGAGGGCCTCTTCGCCGCCCTCGTCCTCGCCGAACTCGATGTCGAAGGACTCGAGCAGCTCGCGGTCCTCCTCCTCCGGGCTGACGATCTCGAGGACGTAGTTCATCTCGTCCGCGAGCAGGCGCAGCGTGTCGTCGGAGACGGACTGCGTGGCGGTGACCATCTCGCCGAGGTTCATCATCACGGCGACGAGCGACGCCGGGTTGGCGTTGATCTTCTCCGCGAAGTCGGTCAGCGAGGCACCGCGCGACAGCCGGACGGCCTGCCCGTTGCCGCGGGGCAGCATGACGCCGCCCACCGACGGGGCCTGCATGGCCTCGTACTCCTGACGCCTCTGCCGCTTCGACTTGCGACCGCGACGCGCCGGACCGCCGGGACGGCCGAACGCACCCTGTGTGCCACCACGGGCACCCGGGCCGCCGGGACGTCCGCCGAAGCCGGGACGACCGCCGAAGCCGCCGCCACCACCGGGACGACCCGCGCCGCCACCGCCACCGGGACCACCGGGACGGCCGGCGAAGCCGCCACCGCCACCGCCGCCCGGACGGCCGGCGAAGCCGCCGCCACCGGGACGACCGCCACCGGCACCGCCGGGACGGCCACCCGCACCGGGACCACGGCCTCCGCCGGGACCGGGACGCGGACCCGCGGCGGGACGCTGCGGCATCATGCCCGGGTTCGGACGGTTACCGGCCGGGCCGGCGCCCGGACGGGGAGCCTGCGGACGGGGCATGCCGCCCGGGGTCGGACGGGCGCCGCCCTGGCCCTGGGGCCGCGGGGCACCGCCCGGACCGCCCTGCGGACGCGGGGCGCCGGGGCGCTCCTGACCGCCGCCGGGGCGCGGGGCACCGCCGGGACGGGGCGCCTGGGGGCGCGCCATGCCGGTGGAGCCGCCGGAGGTGAAGGGGTTGTTGCCCGGACGGGGACCCGCCGGACGTGCGCCGGGACGCGGTGCGCCCTGGCCCGCGGGGCGGGCCGGACGGTCTCCGCCGCGCTCGCCGCCACGGCCGCCGTCGCGCTGGCCGCCGTCACGCTGACCGCCGGCCGGGGCCGGACGGGCGGGACGGGGGCCGGGGGTGGCGCCGGTGGGACGCGGGGCCTGCTGCGGCGCGGGCCGCTCCTGGCGCTCCGGGGCGGGGGCCGGCGCCGAGAACTCGGCGGCGGGCACCGGGTTGGCCGGTGCCGGCTTGGGCGCGGGCTTCGGACCCGGACGGGGACCCGCGGACGGCGCCGCGGGGGTGCTGCTCGCCGGGCCCTGGGCGGCCGGCTTGGGGGCCGGGGCGCCGGGCTTCGGGGCAGCGGGACGTGCCGCCGCGGCCGGTGAGGGCGCGGCGGGCTTCGCGGGGGCGGCCTTACGGGGCGCTCCCGGCTTGGCTGCGGACTTGCCGGCGTTGCCACCGGGACCCTGCAGCGCGTCGGTCAACTTACGTACAACCGGCGCCTCGATCGTCGAGGACGCCGAACGGACGAATTCACCGAGTTCTTGGAGCTTGGCCATGACGACCTTGCTCTCCACGCCGAACTCCTTGGCGAGTTCGTATACCCGGACCTTAGCCACTTCGCTCCTTTTAGGTCCGGGTTACCGCCGGACCGTCGCTACTTCATGGGCGTACTCATCGCGTACTCATCGAGTGCTCATCGCAATCTCGACCTACTTCCAACTCGCGAGGTACCTGACCGCACGGGGACCCGTGCCGTTCACTTTCTTACGATGTCACCCGCTCGACGAACCGCTGCAGTGCCGCGGAGTCGAACGGCCCCTTGGCCCTGAAGGCCCGGGGGAATGCCCGGCGGCGGACCGCCAGGTCGAGACAGACAGAGGCGGGGTGCACATACGCACCCCGGCCGGGCAGCGTACCGCGTGGATCAGGGACGACGTCTCCCTCGTCCACCACGATGCGCAGCAGCTCACTCTTGGCCGCCCGCTCCCGGCATCCCACACAGGTTCGCTCAGGGCAAGCGCGGGGGTGCGTCCGGCCAGACACGGCTAAGTCTACCTCCCCGTACCGACCTCATCCCTTTGGGGCAAGAATCGAACGGATGTTGTCGTGAATCTCAGCGGCGAGCCGCCTCGATCTATTCCTTCGCACCGAAACGGTGCGGCGGCGGCGGACCGGTCAGGACCGCTCCCGGGCGCGCTCGGCGCGCTCGGCGCGCTCGCGGTCGGCGGTCTCCCGCTCCTCGTCGGTCTCGGTGTCCGGGCGGATGTCGATGCGCCAGCCGGTGAGCCGCGCCGCGAGACGGGCGTTCTGCCCTTCCTTGCCGATCGCCAGCGAGAGCTGGTAGTCGGGCACGGTGACCCGGGCCGAGCGGGCGCCGAGGTCCACGACCTCGACCTCGCTCACCCGCGCGGGCGACAGCGCGTTGGCGACCATCTCGGCCGGGTCGTCGGACCAGTCCACGATGTCGATCTTCTCGCCGTGCAGCTCGGCCATGACGTTGCGCACCCGGCTGCCCATGGGGCCGATGCAGGCGCCCTTGGGGTTGAGGCCCGCACGGGTCGACCGCACGGCGATCTTGGTGCGGTGGCCGGCCTCGCGGGCGATGGCCTCGATGACGACCGAGCCGTCCGCGATCTCCGGGACCTCCAGCGCGAAGAGCTTCTTCACGAGGCCGGGGTGGGTGCGCGACAGGGTCACGGACGGGCCGCGCACCCCCTTGGCGACCCGGACGACGTACGTCCGCAGGCGCAGGCCGTGGGTGTACTCCTCGCCCGGCACCTGCTCCTGCACGGGCAGGATCGCTTCCAGCTTCCCGATGTCGACCAGGACGTTCTTGGGGTCCTTGCCCTGCTGGACGACCCCGGTGACGACGTCGCCCTCGTGCCCGGCGTACTCGCCGAACGTCCTGTCGTCCTCGGCGTCGCGCAGCCGCTGCAGGATGACCTGCTTGGCGGTGCTCGCCGCGATACGGCCGAAGCCGGACGGCGTGTCGTCGAACTCCTTGGGCTCCTGGCCCTCTTCGAGGTCGGCCGGGTCCTCCTTCGCCCACACCGTGACGTGGCCGGAGGCGTCCAGCTCGACGCGCGCACGGCGGTGGCTGCCCTCGGTGCGGTGGTACGCGATGAGGAGGGCCGACTCGATCGCCCCGACGAGCACGTCGAAGGGGATCTCCTTGTCCTGCGCCAAGCCCTTCAGAAGCTTCACATCGATGTCCACGGCTACGCCTCCTCTTCCTTCTTGTCCTTGCGATTGAATTCGATCTCCACGCGCGCCTTGGCGATCTCGTCGAAGGCGACCCGGCGCGCGGTGGGCTTGCGGCCCTTGACGCCCGGCACCTCGAGATCGAGCCCCTCGTCGTCGACGCCGAGGATGCGGGCCACCAGTTCGCCGCCGTCGGCCAGGTTCAGCTTGGCCAGCCTGCCGG
>NZ_KL585416.1:0-591 GCF_000721935.1 Streptomyces sp. NRRL WC-3549 | reverse complement strand
GCCCAGCCTGCCGGTGGCGCGTACGTAGTGGCGGTGCTCGGTCAACGGGCGGTCCGCGCCCGGAGAGCTCACTTCGAGGACGTACTCGCCCTCGCCCATCGCGTCGGTCGCGTCGAGGGTCTCGGAGATCGTGCGGCTCAGCTCGGCGCACGTGTCGAGTTCGACGCCGTCCTCGGAGTCGACGACGACCCGCAGCACCCGGCGGCGGCCTGCCCGGGAGACCTCGATCTCCTCGAGGTCCAGCTCCTTGGCGCTGACGAGCGGTTCGAGCAGTCCGCGCAGCCTCTCGCTCTGGGTGGTGCTCATCCGGGTGACTCCTCGGCCGCGTGTGCTGTTGTGGGGATCGTCGCGTGTCAGGTCAAAGGGTATCCGGTCCGCAGGGGTGTTGCCGTCCGCCTCCCGCCCGGCCGCGGGTACGCTCACCTGCGGTGATCATTTCAGGTCAGATTCTGCCAAAAACCGGGCCTAAGGAGACAAGTGCGGCGCACGGGGACGACGCGCAGGGGCGCGCTCACCGCTTCGGGAGCCCTCGCCCTGGGTGCGGTACTGACAGGCTGCGGGGGCGGCGACTCCGGCGGCCCCCCGAGGACC
>NZ_KL585415.1:87451-94476 GCF_000721935.1 Streptomyces sp. NRRL WC-3549 | reverse complement strand
AGAGCTGGCCGACCGAGCGCGAGGCCCGACTCGACGCCTTCCGATGGCTCCACCGCTACAACACCCGACGCCGACACTCCCACCTCGGACAACGATCACCGATCGCCTTCGAGAACGCCCTCCACCGCACACCAACTACGCTGGCACCAGCCGCATAACCCGTGTCCAGGATTCGGGGTCAAGGCCCGTGATCAGCGGGGCGTCGGCTGGGCTCGGGCCAGGGCATCCGGCCGGGGGGCTTACGGGCGTCGGATGAGGCCGAGGTCGGTGGCGGTGGCGACGGCGGCGGTGCGGGAGTCGACACCGAGCTTGGTGTAGACGCGGGCCAGGTGGGACTTGACGGTCCCTTCGGTGAGGTGGAGCCTTGCGCCGATGGCCTGGTTGGACAGGCCCTCGGCGAGCAGGGCCAGGACTTCGCTCTCGCGGCGGGTCACGGCGGTGCCAGGGGTGCGCAGGCGGTTCATCAGCCGGTCCGCGACGGCGGGGGCGAGGGTGGTGCGGCCGGCGGCTGCGGTGCGTACAGCGGCTGCGAGGTCCTCGGGTGGGGCGTCCTTGAGGAGGTAGCCGGTGGCGCCGGCTTCGATGGCGGGCAGGGTGTCGGCGTCGGAGTCGTAGGTGGTGACGATCAGCACTCGGGGGGCTCCGGGGCGGGCGGTGATCTGGGCGGTGGCCTCGGCGCCGCCCATGCCCTTGCCGAATTGCAGATCCATCAGCACGACGTCGATGTCGCCTCCGGTGGCGCGGGTGATCGCGTCCTCGGCGGTGGCGGCCTCGGCCACCACGGTCATGCCGGGCTCGGTTTCCAGTACGGCACGCAGTCCGGCTCGTACGACGGGGTGGTCGTCGGCCAGGAGCAGGCGGATGGAGGTATCGGTCACGGGAGGGCCTCGGGTCGGGTCTCGGCTGACGGGGTGAGGGGCAGCTGGGCGGCCAGGGCGGTGCCGTGGCCGGGGACGGATTCGACCGCCAGGGTGCCGCCGAGAGCCTGTGTGCGGGCGCGCATGGCTGCCAGTCCGAACCCGCCGGCCTCGGGACCGGGGACGGGCAGGTGGGCGGGGTCGAAGCCGCGTCCGTCGTCGACGACGTCCACGGCAACGTGATCGCCGAGATAACTGAGGGTGACCTCGGCAGTGGTGGCGTGGGCGTGGCGGACGGTGTTGGCCAGGGCGGACTGAGCGATGCGCAGCAGTGCGACCTCGTGCGCGGTCGGCAGCGGTACGGGCTCACCCGTGAGATGGAATCGTGCGGTGATCCGGTGGCGCGTGCTGGTGGTGGCGCACAGCCGCTCCAACGCGCCTGCCAGGGTGGTGCCTTCCAGGGCGGGCGGGGAGAGGGCGGCGACGAAGCGGCGGGCTTCGGCGAGGTTGTCGACGGCGGTCTGGCGGGCCTGGTCGACGTAGCGGGCAGCATTCTCCGGGGCCTGGGGAAGGGTACGTTCGGCGGCGCGCAGCAGCAGTTGGATGCTGGAGAGGCCTTGGGCGAGGGTGTCGTGGATCTCGCGGGCCAGGCGTTCGCGTTCGGCCAGCACCCCGGCAGTGTGCTGCGCGGTGGCCAGGTCGGCGCGGGTGGCGGTGAGTTCCTCGATCAGGCGCCTGCGCTGTTCGCTCTCCCGGTACAGGGCCTGGTACCCCCACACCACGGCCACCGAGACCGCGGCGCCGAGGGCCGGGCCGATCGCCATCGCCGCGTTGAAGGAACCCTGGTGCAGGGCGAAGCCGGCGATGGCGGCGACCGCGGTGGCCACCACCGCGGTCAGTCCGGCGCGGCGGGACAGCAGGTGGAGCTGGAGGAAGTACAGCGGGAACGCCACCCACACCCCGTCGGCGGACAGAGCCAGCAGTACCAGCCAGACGGTGCTCACGGCGGTCAGCCACAGTGCGGCGGCCCGACGCGAGCGGCTTATGCCTGGCAGTACCGGGCCGGCCGCATAGACCAGGCCGCACGCTACGGCCGCGGCGAGGACCCACCCGGCGTACGGACGGTGATCGGCCAGCGCCCGGCCTGCGGCCAGGGCGAGGAGACCGACGACCAGAAGGTGCAGGCACCAGGCCAGGGCACGGGTGGTGGGGGTCAGGGTGGGGGCGGTGGTGGTCACAGTCCCTCCAGCCTAGGCAGAAGACCCCGGCCCGGCCTCCACCGAAAGTTACAACCGGCGTGCCGCCTTTTGGTGCGGCAAGTGCTGTCCTGGGCCAGATGCCTGGTGGGGGCATGGGCGGCGAGAGTGGGGACATACCGCTTCCACCACTTGAAAGGGGCAGGTCCACGCCGTGTTCGTCGCCTGGAGAGACCTGAAATTCGCCAAGGGGCGCTTCGCCCTGATGGGGACCGTCATCGTGCTGATCACCCTGCTGGTCGGGCTGCTGTCCGGGCTGACGGCCGGACTGGGCCAGCAGAACATTTCCGCGATCACTGGCCTGCCTGCCGACAAGATCGCCTTCCAGGCGCCCGGCGGGGGGCAGGACCCGTCGTACTCCAACTCCACCGTCACCCAGAAGCAGTGGCAGCAGTGGTCCACGGCGCCCGGTGTCGAAAGCGCCGAACCTCTGGGGATCGCCACGACCAAGGCCACCGCGGGAGACAAGAGCACCGGGGTCTCCGCCTTCGGCGTCGAGCCCGGTTCCCGCCTCGCCCCGGGCAGCGACAAGATCACCGGCAACGCGGTGGTGCTGTCCACCACAGCGGCCGACGACCTCGGCGTGAAGCCCGGCGACTCCCTCACCCTGGCAGGCCAGAAGCTCAAGGTGGCCGCCGTCCGGGGTAACGCCCACTTCAGCCACACCCCGGTGATCTGGACCAGCCTGGACACCTGGCAGAAGACCGCGCCGCCCACCGGCAGCGACCGCGGTACGACCGCAACCGTCATCGCCCTGAACACCACCTCCCAGGCCGATACGGCCGCCACCGACCAGCAGGCCGGCACCACGACGCTCACCACGGACGCCTCGCTGTCCGCGATCGGCTCCTACACCTCCGAAAACGGCTCCCTGCAGTTGATGCGCGGCTTCCTGTTCGCCATCTCCGCCCTGGTCATCGGAGCCTTCTTCACCGTCTGGACCATCCAGCGCAGCGGCGACGTCGCCGTCCTCAAGGCCCTGGGCGCCTCCACCGCCAACCTGCTCAAGGACGCCCTCGGCCAGGCCGTCGTCCTGCTCGTCGGCGGCACCCTGATCGGCACCGGCATCGCCGCCGCCCTCGGCGCCCTGGTGTCCGGCTCCGCCGTGCCGTTCCTCCTGACCCCCGCCACCGTCCTGTTCCCGGCCGCCGTGATCATCGTCCTCGGCGCGCTCGGTGCCGCCCTTTCCATCCGCCGCATCACCTCCGTCGACCCGTTGACCGCCCTGGGGAGCGTCCGATGAGCCTGAACCTGACCGACATCACCCTCACCTACCCCGACGGCGACACCCGCCTGACCGCCCTCGACCAGGTCAGCCTGGAGGTCCCCAAGGGCAGCCTGAGCGCCGTGGTGGGCCCCTCCGGCTCCGGCAAGTCCAGCCTCCTCGCGGTCGCCGCCACCCTGATCACCCCCGACACCGGCACCGTCACCATCGACGGCCAGAACACCACCGGCCTCAGCCGCGGCGAGCTGACGGAACTGCGCCGCCACAAGATCGGCATCATCTTCCAGCAGCCCAACCTGCTGCCCTCCCTCACCGCCGCAGAACAACTCCAGGTCATGGCCCAGATCGACGGCCGCAAGCCCCGCACCGCACGTGACCGGGCCATGGAACTCCTCGACGCCGTCGGCCTGGCCGACCAGGCCGGCCGGCGCCCCCATCAGCTCTCCGGCGGCCAGCGCCAGCGCGTCAACATCGCCCGCGCCCTGATGAACACCCCCACCGTCCTTCTGGTCGACGAACCCACCAGCGCCCTCGACCACGAACGCGGCGCCGCCGTCATCGACCTCATCACCCGGCTCACCCACCAGCAGGCCACCGCCACCGTTCTGGTCACCCACGACCGCGCCCACCTCACCGCCGTCGACCAGATCGCCGAAGTCCACGACGGACGCCTCCACCTGCCCGCCCACACCTGACCCGCCCCGGACGGGAGCCGCTCACGCACCCCACTGCTGTCGCGGCAGCAAAACCCGCTGTCCGGCCGAAAGGGAACGACGCCCGTGAAGAAGCTCTACTACTCCGCAGTCATCTACACCGTCCTCGGCCTCCTCGCTGGACTCTTCTACCGGGAACTGACCAAGGCACAGGACTTCACCGGAGACACCCAGCTCTCCGTGCTCCACACACACCTGCTCACCCTGGGCACGCTGTTCTTCCTGATCGCCGTGGCTCTGGAGAAAGTCCTGCGCCTGAGCAGCGGCCGGTTCTTCAACGCGTTCTTCTGGACCTACCACGCCGGTCTGATCCTCACCACCGGCATCATGACCGTGCACGGCACCATGACCGTCCTGGGCAAGACCACCGGCCCAGCGATCTCAGGACCAGCAGGACTGGGCCACATACTCCTCACCCTCGCCCTGGCCCTCTTCTTCCTTTGCCTCCACAACCGCGTACGCCCCGACCTCACCGAACCCGGCCGGCATCCCTCCCGTGAACACCACCGGAAATAGTGCGCGGCTCTCCCGGTAGCGTCGGCGCTGCCCCACGCGCGAGGGCGCCCGGGAGACTGAAGTGTCCCGGGCGCCCTCCGTTCCAGCACGACGGTCCGGATCACGACCTGACAAAACTTCTGACGGCAACGCCGGTTTCCTGGTCCGGTCCCCCGGGCCCCCGGTCCCGGCCGGCATCCGGCCCGGCGTTCGCAGCTCGGTGGAACGACGCGAGGACCTATGGCGCGTACCCCTCCGGGCCAGCGAGGCCACCGTCCAGACACCGCTCCACCCTGCTGCGGCAGAACCGGGCCTCGAAGTCCTTGACCGCCTTGCCCACCAACCGCCCGACCTTCCCCCGGGGCCGGCGGCTCCACGTGGTCGTTACGACACCGGGCCACCACCGCCGCCGCCGGCCGATCCCGCGACAACCCGCGGAGGACTTGGGTGGGGTTCGCCGACCATCGGCTCCACGGGAGCCGCGGCACCACGCAGAGATCCCTCTCGCCGAGACCCGTCAGGTCCCGGGCGCGGTGTCCGGGTGGGCGTCGGTCTTCAACGCCCACCCGGCTCCCGGGCAGCCTGCCGGCAGCGGAGGGAAGCGGTGTCCCTTCACGTCCGTACTCCAGTGGTGGCCCGCGCCGCAGTCGCACTCGTAGATCCCGCTCTCCGGCACGATCTCGCCCGGATGCCATGTCCTCTGTTCCTCGCTCATGCCTTCTGTGTACGACGCCCCGGCGTGCCCCGCGACTCAGCAGTTGCCGCTTCACCGCCGGCCGCAGTTGCTCTTCGGCGAGAAGCTACGCGGCTCCCGTGGGGGGCGCGGGACGCAGCGTCCGACGCCTGTCACCGATACGCAGCGCGGAGCTCGGTCAGTCAGATGGCCTTGGCGCGCCGTGCCGCTCGCCCGTGCGGCCCACACGCAATGCCCCTTGCCCTGCCCTCGTGTACATGGCCGGCCCGCCCGCGCCTGAGGTATCCAGAGCGGAGTTGTCCGCTCACCGGGAAGAGGCCGCATGCATGCCGAGGTAGGGGCCAGGTCCGCGGAGGCGCGAAAGGGCGGGGTGCCGGCCCGCCGACCCCAGGCCGTAGGCCCGACGCCGCCCCTGGGCCTTCTCGCGTTGCACAGCACCGTCGGCAACGCGGCAGTCGTCCAGATGCTCCGCCGGGCCGGACACCCATGGGCCCGGGAACGGCACCAGCACGTCGCCGACTACAACCACCAGACCGAGCACCCGGTACAGCGCTCCACCGTCGATGACGTCCTGCGCACCCCCGGCAGCCCCCTCGACGACGCCGCACGCACCGAGATGGAGGCCCGCCTCGGCGCCGACTTCTCCGACGTACGGATCCACACCGACGAGGCGGCCCGCGCATCCGCCGCCGAGGTCGGCGCCCGCGCCTACACCTCCGGCAACCACGTCGTCATCGGCGAGGGCGGCGCCGACCGGCACACCCTGGCCCATGAGCTGACCCACGTCATCCAGCAGTCGCAGGGCCCGGTGGCCGGCACGGACAACGGGTCGGGGCTGCGCGTCTCGGACCCGTCGGACCGCTTCGAGCGGGAGGCTGAGGCCAACGCCACCAGGGTCCTGAGCGGACCGGTGCCTCACCAGGCGACGCAGGGCCCGGCCGAACGGGCAGGCGGCGGACCGGAGTCCGTCCAGCGCTCCGTCCACTCCCACCCGACGTCCGGCGAGAGCCCCAGCGAACAGGTCGAGAAGGACCTGGTGGGCTTCGGTGAGAGGCTCGACGCGGCCGTCCAGCTCGCCTGGCTCCAGGCCACCCAGAATCCGACCGACGCCAATCTCGCACTCACGGACGGATATCTGGGCCGGTGGGCGGAGCAGTGGGAGGAGTACCTCCAGGCCACCCCGGCGAAGAAGGCAGAGATGGCCGCGCTGGTCCCCGCCATGGCCGGCTACGCCATCGAGTCCCTCGCCACCAAGGTGTTCCTCACCGAGCGGAAGTCCTGGACCGGTCCGGCCTCTGGCCGCACGTTCTCCGTGGCCATGCAGGTCACCCATGGCAACACCCGTCCCGATGTCGTCCTCCAACTCGACGGGAGCGAGGTCGCCTGGTACGACATCACGTCCGCGAAGAGCCTGGGGCACATCTTCGAGAAGAACGGCTCCGGGTAGAAGTCCAAGCCGTACGTAGCCGAGATCACCTATCCACAAGTGACGGCACAGACGGTCGAGTCGAACACGGACAAGTGGCAGAAGGCCGGCAGTCCCGCCATCACGAACGACCCCATGATCTTCGCGAACTACTGGATGGAACGCGGGCGGTTCGAGATGACCATGGCCTCCATGCGCCAGGACATCCTCCAGGCCTCCCCCTCCCTCCTCGACCACGCCCGGAACGCGGCCGACAACGTCACGGGCAACGTGAACACGACACGCCGCAGGGAGTACATGAGGGCCTGCCTGGCGCTCTACAGAGCCGGGGTGCTCGGCGGCGGCTCCGGCGGACCCGA
>NZ_KL585415.1:82640-87224 GCF_000721935.1 Streptomyces sp. NRRL WC-3549 | reverse complement strand
GGCGGACCCGATGTGGCCGCCGCGATCGCGGGCAGGGCTCAGACGCCCGGCGTCACCGCACTCGAACCGTCTCCCAAGGACACCGCCGCGGTCATCCAGTGGCTCACCGACAACCACAAGAAGTACGGCTTCCAGGGCAGCGACGGTAAGAGCAGCTTCAGGAGTCTGAGCGTCCAGCCCGGAATCATCTGGCTCCAGGAGTGCGCCGTACACAAGCAGCTCACCATCTCGGACGCCGATGTCGTGACCCACATCCGCACGAACTATCCGGATGGCGGCCTCACCGCACTCCGCAACGCGGGGCTGGTCACGTGACCCACAGGCCGCCACCCCATGGTCGGCTGACTGGGCCCTCTGCCCCCGAAGCTGCCCAAGTGACCAGTAGCTCCCTGTAACGGATCAGGCGTGGGCTTGGTCCGCGTGCCTGGCAACGCGCCGCCCGGCCCCGAAGCACGACGAGAAACCGCCCGGGCGACAGGGCCGGACGGAGGCGGTCACGCGCGGCCGGACTCCGGCCCCTCGGCCGTGTCCGGCCGCGCGGTGTTTCCTCGTATCACCGCGTACCGCACCGCGTACCGTCACTGTCCGTCGCGGAACCTTGCGGCACACATCACGCCTTCGCGGGTGAACCCGGCCTTCTCCGGGGACGGTTGCTCGGGACGTTGCCAGTCTCGGTGTCCGCTTCGGGCCGGCGGGAGAGTGCGCGAACAGGTGGTCGACGAGGAGGTGCTGCGCGGCGATGCCGATGCCCCGGCCGTGCGCCTCAGGCCGCAGTTGCGCGCCGACGTTCCAGTACGGGGTGCGCCCCGCGCTTGGAACCGAGGAGCGCAGAAGAGCCCGAAGAAGCAGAGGAGGCGCGGTGCGGCCACCCTGAGTCGCAGGGTGGCCGCACCACTGCGGTACGCGGCGCATTTGAGTTCTGAAGCCTGTTCGAACGACTCCCGCCCGGTTCGGACGCTGAGGCCGGGACTGTAAAACGTCTGGCTCTGTGCCGTAAGCGGTGGTGGCGCTGTGCAGTGATCACCGGAGGAGAACGCGGTGGCTGAGCAAGGTGAACCCGGCTCGGCCGTGCATCTGCCTCGTGATCCTTGTGGTTCGTGTGTTGGCGCCGTCGGTGCGGCGCGGTCTCGGACGGGGTGGCGCACGGTGCGGCCGCGGTCGGGTCGGTGGTGCGTTCCGTTCCGTCGTCCGGTGTGCCGTCGCCGGTGCCCGTATCTGCACGGGGTTGGAGCCGGTGAGGGCGAGAGACGTATGGCTGGTTCCTCTCGTGCTTCTCTCCATCGCGCCTGCCGGACCCAGGCCATCTGGCGGTTCTGGTCCGTGCCGGCTTTGTCGGGGCTGTTCTCGTCCTCACCGGCGTATCCCGGACTGGCCTGTCCCCAGTTCATTCCCCCTGCTGCCGCATCAGGGGGGGATGGCGACGGTCTTTCACCTCCGCGCGGGTTATCAGCGCCTCTCGGCGCACCGACACCACCCCGCATGGCGGGGTGATGGAGCGGTGGTGGTGGTCTATCGTGCGGCGAGTGGCGCTCCGCTTCCGGCCGGCGCCTGGAGGATGGTGAGTTCGGCCATGCTGGTGAAGGGGCCGCCGTTCGTCGCGGACAGGGCGCGCAGGCGCACGTACCGGGCGGTCGTCGGGGTGAAGGTCACCTGCTTCTCGGTCTGGTCGTCGGCGAAGGTGCCGGTGGCCACCGTGCGCCAGGTCCGGCCGTTGTCGCTCACGGTGAATTCGTAGTCGGCCACCCGGCCGTTGGAGCCGCCGTCCTGCCTCGGGAGGTAGCGGAATCCGGCGAGGCGGTGGCGGGCGCCGGTGTCGACGGTGATCTCGTGAGGTGGGGTGTCGGGGGCGGGAGAGTAGGCGGTGTGCCAGTGGGTGTACGGGTTGTCGTCGAGTACGCGTGTCGCGGCGCCCGGCTCCTGCCCGGTCTCCTCGCTGTCCACGGACGTCACCCGCATGCCGGATTTGGGCAGTGCGGTGGGGTCACCCGGTGCCGGGCCGCCGATGGCGTCGGCGCGTGCGAAGAACTGCCACACCGTCGCGGAGCGTGGGCCGCCCCACGTGCGTTCAGCGAGGACCTGGAGCGGGCGCCGGGCGAAGAAGTCGAACCACTGGGGGCTCTGTTCCTCGGCCTGGTCGGACCAGCGGGCGGCCTTGTAGCCGGTGACGTTGTCCGGCGTCGGGAACGCGTAGTCCTCGTACACGGCACGTACGTCGACATACCCGTAGTCACCGGGCTTCCGGCCGAAGCCGGGTGAAATGTACAGGCGTTGTTCCGGGGTCGCCACGACGCGGTAGCCCTGCTCGGCGAGGGCGGAGGGGTCGTCGCTGACCCAGGTGTCGAGCACGATGTTCTTGTCCGGCGCGATGCTGCTCTTCTGCCCGTAGACGTTCCACCATTCCCACGCCTCGGTCGTCTTTCCGTGGCCGCGGACCTGGCGGTCGAGGGTGTTGAGGAAGTCCACGAACACGTCGCCCGGGTAGGCGAAGCCGCGTTCCTGCTGGTAGGTGACCAGTTCGGGGCAGGCGTACTTGGCGGGGTCGTAGCCGATCTCGTCGCCGCCGACGTGGAAGTACTGGCTGTCGAACATGGGGATGATCTCGTCGAGCAGCTCACGGACGAAGTCGCGTGTGTGCTCCTTGGTGATGTCCAGGGTCCACCCGCCCTGTTCGCCGCCCGGCCACTGCGCCTTGTCCATCGACTCGCAGGAGAACCGCAGCGAGGGGTCGTAGGCGGTGATCGGCGTGGCGTGCCCCGGCAGGTCGACCTCCGGGATGATCTCCACGTGGTAGCGGCGTGCGTAGTCCTGCAGTTCGCGCAGGTCGGACGCCGAGTACGACTCCTCGGCGGCGAGTTGCGGGAACTTCTCCGTCCGGATGCGGAAGCCCCGCCAGTCGGTCAGGTGCAGGTGGAAGGTGTTGAGTTTCTGCCAGGCCATCAGCCGTATCTGCGACTTCAGATAGCTCACCGGGTAGAACTTGCGCCCCACGTCGAGCATCTGGGCGCGCTGCCCCATCCGCGGCCAGTCGCGGGCTGTGCCCCGGGGGACGCGGGAGCGGTCGGGGTCGGCCTTGAGGATCTGTTGCACGGTCTGGGTGCCGTAGAAGACACCGGCCGGTGTGGGGGCCTCGATGGTCAGTTCGGACGCGGACGTCAGGCGGTAGCCCTCCGGGCCCGGCACTTGGCCGTTCGTGCGCGTGGTGAGGAGCACGTCGCCGCGACGCGGGGCCCCTTCGTCCACGGGTATGTCACGGCCCGTCAGGGCGGACAGGTCGGTGGCGAACGTCTTTGCGGTGGTGGCGAGTTCGCCGGCTTGCGCGCGGGGGACGACGACGCGGCTGTGCCGGGTCAGTCGCCAGTCGCCCCGGTCGCCCCGCCACTCCTGGAGGCTGCCGGGGACGGTGCCGTGAGCGGCAGGAGCAGGGCCCCGACGGCGAGGGTGGCCACGGCGAACGGTGTACGGCGTGGCCGCCGCACGGTGTGCGCCCAGCCTCTCATCGCAGGTCCACGCGGTCGCCGGTGACCGTGGAGGTGGTCCGGACGCCGTTGGGGGCGAGAGCGGTCACGGTGAGTTCGGGGACGAAGGAGCCCCGCTTGACGTCGGCTTCGGTGACCGTGACCGTGGCCGTGCGGCAGACGTAGGACTGCCCGGCAGCGAGGCTGGAGTAGTGGCAGGTGGGCAGATTACTCATGTTGCCGGTGACCGTGACGTCGGTGAGCGTGGTGTTCCCGGTGTTCGTCACCCGGGTCCAGTACGTCAGCACGTCCCCGGTGACGCCCGGAGCGCCGGCGGCGTCGTAGTGGTCGATGACCGGCAGCGCGGACAGTGAGGGCCGGGCGGGGGCCGACGGGCCGGCCGTGACGTCGAGCGATGCCGTGCCGTAGGACCGGTCGCCCGCCGTGCGGTATACAGCCGTCATCGGGACACGGCCGGTCGCGGTGGCGGGCGCCGTCACGCGTACCGTCACCTCGGCACTGCCACCGGGGGCGATACGCGGCACCGCGACCTTGCGGCCGGTGGTCCAGCCCGCCGGGAGATCGAGGTCCAGGGTGCCCCGCGCGGTGGTGCGCTGCGTCTGGTTGGTGACGGAGACGGTCAGGTCGGCGCTGTCGCCGGCGGCCACCGCCGAGCCACCCGCTGTCGAAGCCCGCGTAGGTGATGGTGCGGTACCCCGCGCGTTCGTAGAGCATCCCGACACGGCCGCGGGAGAGCGGGGTGATGGTGGAGTAGCCGGCGGCGCCGGGTTCCAGGACGCGTCGGATCGGCCATGTCTTGCCGTCGTCGCAGGACATCTTCACGGTGAGGTTGCGCCGGATGCCGTCGTCCTCGGTGTTGCTGAAGAGCAGCATCTTCGACCGGGGGTCGGACGCGGGCGCGTCGGGCGCGTAGCGCGCGATGGCACCGTTGTTGCCCGGGTCGGTGAGCTGGGTGTCCTGGCGGAACTCTCCGTAGGTGACCCCGCCGTCGTGGGAGAGGGCGACCCTGCGATAGGGCGCGGAGCGGGAGTTGAGCATGACCGTGCCGTCGGAGAGCTCGACCGTCTTGTTCTCGTCGGCGCCGGGGCCCACGAGCTCGCCCATGTGC
>NZ_KL585415.1:82061-82389 GCF_000721935.1 Streptomyces sp. NRRL WC-3549 | reverse complement strand
TGGCGGACCACGTACTGCTGGATCAGCCGGCCGGCGTACGCGCCGTGCCGCAGTTGGATGCCTTCGCCGGAGGCGGCGAACACGCC
The DNA here is from genome assembly GCF_000721935.1 of Streptomyces sp. NRRL WC-3549. Classification (GTDB taxonomy): domain Bacteria; phylum Actinomycetota; class Actinomycetes; order Streptomycetales; family Streptomycetaceae; genus Streptomyces. Next base: position 82,303 of record NZ_KL585415.1, on the reverse strand, counting down.
GCCCCAGCCCGGTGTCTTGATCTGCGAGGTGATCCGGCGGTGCTTCCAGGTGCGGCCGTCGTCGTCGGAGTAGCTGTAGTCCGTCTGCAGCACGTTCGGGTCGTCATGACCGACGCCGGGGCCCGAGCCGGCGAAGCCCTGGTTGACCGAGGCCGCATAGAAGAGGAAGATCCGGCCGGTCTGCCGGTCAACGAGCAGGCTCGGATCGCCGTATCCCTTGGGAGCGGCGTCCCGGCGGACCG
>NZ_KL585415.1:72398-81853 GCF_000721935.1 Streptomyces sp. NRRL WC-3549 | reverse complement strand
TGCCAGGAGCGGCCGCCGTCCGTGCTCCGCCGGATCACGATCGCGATGTTGCTGGGCACGTCGGCCATGGCCGGCCGGCCGTCGTAGGCGGCGATGAGCGTGCCGTCGGTGGTCGTGGCGAGGGCGGGGATGCGGTACTGGGGGTACCCGCCCTTGCCCCGCTCGGCGAGATCCTGCTGCACCAGCCGATTGCCGTGGATGACGGGCTCCCCGTTTCCGGCGGCGTGCGCGGGGACGGCGGTCAGCCCGGCCGCCAGCAGGGCCGTGGTGAGCAGTGCGGTTGATCGGCGTGACATCGGTGCGATCACTCCTTTTGAAGATGCCGCGGCGCGGCGCGAAACGGACATGCGGGATGTGTCAGAGACGAACCACGACACCTGACATCAGACGTCTTATGTGAATCGTGAGGAAACCTATTGAGGTGTAGACCACACGTCAAGGTGTCGCGGACGGATCCGTCGGCACGGCCCGCACGGTCCAACTGCCGGGCGGATGAAGGAGCGTCTCCCAGCGGGCCGGTGGCACCCCGGTGAATGCGAGCCCGCGGCCTCCCGCGCCGGACACGACGGGGTCGGGCGAGGCAGCGGAAGGCGCCGTAGCCGATGCCCGGCCGGGCACCACCCGTTGCCCCTTCCCTCGCGTCTCCGCGATTCCCACCGCGGCGAGTTCGTCTTCGCAGCGCTCCGCAACACCCAGGCTCGCTCCCCTACACCTGGTGGGCCGTTACGTGTACGACTGGCGGCGGCGGCCCGTGGTGCCCGCACCACGCAAGCAGCGACTGGAGCTTCCCGGAAACGCGGGGGCTACTCGACAGGAACGGGGGTTGGGTGATGCCCGCCGGGTGGGGCTCCGGCCGTGCGTTCTCCGGCAGGCCGTCGCCACTGCCGCTGCTGTACGTAGGCGCCATTTCGCGAGTGTGGGGCTGGCCACCGGCACTCCCCCAGCATCACCGTGAGGCCCCGTCGGAGCAGGCGGGGACGAGGAACGCGGTGAGGCCCCCAGCGGTTTCGGGTTCGGTGGCAACCAGCGGCGCTCCTGTGCGGCCCCCGTGGAGGCAGACGTCACGGCAGACCTGCCCAAGCTCCACGGCCCCACCTCGACCGGCCGGTGACGGCGACCGCCACTGCCACCGCCATCGGCCGGGTCCGACGCTGTGCGGCAAGGATCGAAGCCGGGGGCCGCCGTGATCCGGTACCTGCCCTGACGGACCTGTTCGACGGGCCTCCTCCGTACTTCGCCGACCCTGTGGTCGTGACCGGGATCGCCCGCATCGGCGGCATCGACACCGCCCTGGCCAGTTAGCCCCGCGAGCTCCACCTCATCACGGCGGAGACGTCCGGGATCTGATCAGTCCCGATGGCCTTCAGGTGATTCCGGATACCGCCGCGTCCTTCGGCGGCACCCCTTCCGCGCCGATGCCGCCCGGGATCTGCGCATGGCCAACACGGCGGGCGCGCCTTCGGGCGTCACCGCAGATCCAGGACGGCCCACACTCTGCGTCCGTCTTCTGCGGTGTCCGTGCCGCACGAGACGGCACCCAGCCCGGACAGCCCGGGCAACACCGTGGTGTCCCCCGCGGCCGGTCCTGGCTGGTGGGACAGGGCCACGATCACGGCCTGGTGGTCCTGGTCCGCGAGATGCACCGAGACGCGGCGCCCGCCGCCCGCCACCGCGTGGCCGACCAGCGCGGCGGTGAGATCGGCGGCGGCCTGATCGGCCTCCCGGTAGCCCCAGGTGTGGAGTTGCTTGAGCACGTGCGCGGCGGCCTTGCCGGCGGCCCACGGGGCGGCCTCGAAGGACCAGTTCGCGGACCGCCGGTTACTCAGCCGCATCCCGGCCCGCGCGGTGCCCTGAAGGCCCGTCGTCGGGCGGGGCGGCTGCACCGGGCGCTTGGGCGGCGGGGGCGTCTTCGGCGGGAAGTCCGGGGTGTGCTCAATAGCGGCCATCAAAGCTCCCAGTATCAGGGCGAGTACCCATCGTAGGACTGCACCGGCCCGCGGGGCGGGGGTTCGGGCCGGGCCGGGCACACAGGTCACAGGTACGCGACTGGCGGGGAAGGCGGGGGCCCTACGGTGCCCACGCGCCGTGGGGCCAGCGGGTGTCGGCTCGTCGGGTGAGAGCGATTATCCTTTCCCAGCTGCAAAAGCCCCTGATCGACTGGACACTCGGACTCCCACATGTCAGGGGTCTGGCGGGACTTCACACAGCTTGCATCGGTGTTCTTCGATACAAGCTTGCGCCTTGGATCGAAAAACGCCAACATAGAAGCATGTCGAAACAAGAGCTTGTGGTCCTCGGTCAGGACGGCGCCGACGGATGCTGTCCGACCCTGCTGGCCGCGCCCATGGACGAGGACCAGGCCGTCGAGCTGGCCAAGGTGTTCAAGGCGCTCGGGGATCCGGTGCGGCTTCGGTTGCTGTCGATGATCGCCTCTCGGGCCGGTGGGGAGGTTTGCGTCTGCGATCTCACGCCCTCGTTCGACCTGTCGCAGCCGACGATCTCCCACCACCTGAAACTGCTGAAGCAGGCCGGTCTGATCGCCTCCGAGCGGCGCGGCACGTGGGTGTACTACCGGCTACTGCCGGAGACCACCGACAAGCTGGCCACCGTCCTGACCCGCCCCTCCGCCGCGCCGGCTGAGGCGACCGCGTGAGCGCGGACGCGGTGGCGGCCGGGCCGGTCGCGTCCCGACTGTCCTTCCTGGACCGGTTCCTCGCGGTGTGGATTCTGGCCGCGATGGCCGCCGGGCTGGGCCTGGGCCGTCTCGTTCCGGGCCTGGGGGATGCGCTGGCGAAGGTGACGGTCACCGGGGTGTCGCTGCCGATCGCGCTCGGGCTGCTGGTGATGATGTACCCGGTCCTGGCGAAGGTCCGCTACGACCGCCTCGACACCGTCACCCGAGACCGCCGCCTGCTGGTCCCCTCCCTGGTGCTGAACTGGGTGATCGGCCCGGCGCTGATGTTCGCCCTCGCCTGGATCTTCCTGCCGGACCTGCCCGAGTACCGCACCGGTCTGATCATCGTCGGGCTCGCCCGCTGCATCGCCATGGTCATCATCTGGAACGACCTCGCCTGCGGCGACCGCGAGGCTGCCGCCGTCCTCGTCGCCCTCAACTCCGTCTTCCAGGTAGTCGCGTTCAGTCTGCTCGGCTGGTTCTACCTCTCCGTCCTGCCCGGCTGGCTCGGCCTGGAGCAGACCGCCCTGGACGTCTCCGTGTGGGAGATCGCCCGCTCCGTACTGATCTTCCTCGGCATCCCGCTGCTCGCCGGGTTCCTCACCCGGCGCCTGGGTGAGAAGGCCAAGGGCCGTACCTGGTACGAGACGAAGCTGATCCCGAGGATCGGGCCGTTCGCCCTGTACGGGCTGCTGTTCACCATCGTGGTGCTCTTCGCCCTCCAGGGCGACGCCATCACCTCCAAGCCCCTGGACGTCGCCCGGGTCGCGCTCCCGCTGCTCGTGTACTTCGCGCTGATGTGGGCCGGATCCATGGCGGCCGGCCGCGCGGTCGGCCTGGACTACCCGAAAACGACCACGCTCGCGTTCACCGCGGCAGGCAACAACTTCGAGCTGGCCATCGCGGTCGCCATCGCCACCTTCGGCGCCACCTCCGGCCAGGCCCTCGCCGGAGTCATCGGCCCCCTCATCGAGGTCCCCGTCCTGATCGGGCTCGTCTACGTCGCTCTCGCCGCCCGCCGCTACTTCCCCCGGCCCACCCCGGCGCCCGCACCGGCCGCCGCCCCGGAAGGCCCCGCGCGTGTCTGACAAGCCCGTCCCGTCCGTGCTGTTCGTCTGCGTCCACAACGCCGGCCGCTCCCAGATGGCCGCCGCCTGGCTCACCCACCTCGCCGGGGACCGGATCGAGGTCCGCTCCGCCGGATCCGCCCCCGCCGGCTCGGTGAACCCGGCTGCGGTCGAGGCCATGCGCGAGGCCGGGATCGACATGTCCGACCAGACCCCGAAGATCCTCACCACCGGGGCGGTCCAGGCGTCCGACGTCGTGATCACCATGGGCTGCGGCGACACCTGCCCCGTCCTCCCCGGCAAGCGCTACCTCGACTGGCAGCTGGGCGATCCCGCCGGGCAGGGTGTCGAGGCGGTCCGGCCGATCCGGGACGAGATCGAGCGGCGCGTCCGTGCGCTGCTCGTCGAGCTCGGCGTCGCCTGACGACCGGTCCCTTCGGGGCTTGGCCTTCGAGTCGGGTCGAAGGTTTTCCGTCAACGGCGTGACCACTACCGCATCTCGCAGATGACCGAGCGCTTCGGCGTTCCGACCTTCCGGCCACGGCCCAGTGCTTCGACGAGGACCCTGGTCCGCTGCCCGCCGCGCGAACAGCGTCCGGGTACCACGTGTACGGGGAGGGCGAGGCGGAGCGCCTGGCCCCCGTCTCCTCGGCCGAGTTCTCGGGCCTCCCCTGGAAGAGATCCGCGAACTTCTCGATGTCCGCGAGGAAGGGGTGTGCGCCTCGGTCGACCCCGGCACCCCGGGAGCGGAGGTGTCGTCGCCGTGGCGGTGAGCTCAACGCGGCGCAACGCTGGTGCCACAGACCAGCGGTGCGGGCGCCCTTGCCTCTCACGGCCCTTGTCCGGCCCACCCCGGCGACGGCCGTCTTCGCCGTCCACGCTGCCCCGGTCAGCTCTGACGACGCGCCCCATCCAGGTTAGGCGGCGTGTCGTCGGTGAAGACCGGCATACCGAGGTCGACCACCTGTGACCGGCCATCGGTCGGGGCCCGCGTGAGGCTGTTGCGCTGGCTCTTCACGGTGGCGAAGCTGACCTGTGGTCCTGCGACCTCGCCGAGCCGGCCGTCTCCGCGCCGGGCCTCGGTGATGGCTGTGGAGTTTCTTGATGGTCCCCAGGAGGCGGGGCCACTGGCGAGGATCCATCTGGAGGACGGGACAACGGATGCGGGCTTCCCTGAACTACCCCTTGGTTCCCGCCGAATGAGCTGTCGAGCTCGTCCATGCCGGTAGGCGCGGGCCTCACGACTTCAGCGCATCCTCCCGATCTTCAAAGCTCGCGCCCGCTCTCCGCTGTTCTCCGGGCGGATGCGCTCGGCCAGGCGGTGCCGGTGGGAAATGATGGTGTGGCTTCCTGGACCGTCGCTGCTGGGCGAGTCCAGGACGAGGGCGTCTCCACCTGGGCCCAACGTGATCGGTTCACCACAGAAGTCGCAGCTCCGGAGCAGCGTCTTCAGGTCAGCAGGCCAGATGGTGAGCCGCACCGCTACCGGCGGATGCCAGCGGTGGATTCGCACGATCACCGCTTCGCTCTGTGAACCGATGGGTGGAAAGAGCGTGAGGAGTTCGTCCCGGCTGCTCGTGGTCTGGGAGAACTGCTGGATCATGGCGATGGAGGCCGACGGACCAGCGTTCTCGTAACCGACGATCTCAACGAGCACACCCCATGGGTGATGGCTGAGGTGGGGGACGATCACGTGCGGGCCGCCGTCGCCACGGTGCCGGCAGTCGGAGCGGATGCCGTTGCCGGTCATCCCGTGATTGTGCCGGCGAAGCCGTGCCCTTCCGCTGGGTGTGGTGGAGTGCGGCTGTGCGCGGTATGCCAGGGTCGATCGCCAGGCCTGCCCGGAGTGCCAGGTGCTGCCGCTGCGGGCGGCACGGGAGGCGATGATGTACGGGCCGGGGCGGGCGATGACCGTACGGGCCCTCCTGCTCAGCCATGATCAGAGGCCGGTCGATGTCGCGGACGCCGCTGAGGCGGGAAGCGGTAGGAGCCCGGCTTCGAGAAGTGGTAGCCCCACCTGGACACCTGGAGTACGTCGAAACGGCGTTGAAGCCCGATGCCTTGCGCTTCTGCAGGACGTCGCGCCACCGGTCGGGACCGGGTAGCCGCCAGTAGTGGAACCTCCCGAACCAGGCGACCGGCCGCTCTCCGTCGATCTTGAGGGACCTCTCGTCCCAGGTGATGGCGTGGCGGGTCGTCTGGTCCCGGAGGCGGTGGGTGGTGGTCTCGGCGGCCGCCGACCGCCCGGTCCGAGACGCCGGGGCGCTGAGACCGGGGGCGGGGAGAGTGCGGGTCCGGGGGCCGTGAGGCCGGTCGTGGTGCGCCGTGCGGGTCAGCGGATGTCGGCCACCACATGGGAGCCGACCAGCCGGGTGCCGTCGCTGAGGCGGAAGTCCAGCGTGATCGGCCGCTTGCCGGCCGCCGCGTCGGCTGCTGCGTTCACAGCGACCCGCTGGGCGTCGCTCCGGGTCCCGCGCACCTTCAGCGTGCCGTGGGACGGCTCCACGCGGACGCCGTCGGGTGCGGTGGCGGTCCAGTGGACGGTGTGGCCGGTGAAGTCCACGTCCTGGGCCTCCACGTCGAGCCGGACCGCGTCGCCGCCCCGCTCCAGCACCAGCAGCCCCGGGTCGCCGAAGCCGGCGGCGGGGCTCGCGTAGCTGTCGACGACGTCCTGCCGGATCTTCGCGTCGTCGTACGGTGTCTGCGCCTGCGGGCCGTTCCAGCGCCCCCACGCCTGCATGTTGGGCAGGCAGATCCCGTTGAACCGGTTGCGGTGCACCAACGCGCGGTACTCCCGGCGTTCGGCGCCGGCCGCCGGTGCCAGCCCGATCTGCATGTCGGCGAGCGCCAAGTCGGCGTTGCGGGTGAGCCGGTCCAGGACCGTGCGGGGCGCCGCGCCCGTCACCTGTCCGGCCGCTTCCCGCAGCGCTGCCCGGGCCTGCCCGTACGCGGTGCTGAGCGCGGCGGCGGCGTGCGTGTCCGGGTCCAGGCGCGTCAGCTCGTAGTAGCGGCGCATCGCAGGCACCGCGCGGTCACCGAAGCGGGCGTGCAGGTAGCCGTCGAGGAACGCCTCCGCGTCCAGGGAGCTGTCCCAGGCCAGTGCGGCGACCAGGCTCTGTACGTGCTCGTAGGTGATCCAGTCGCCGGGCTCGCTGTACATGCCGATCCCGTCGAGTCCCAGCCCCGCCTCGAAGGCCACGTCGCCCGCGATGGTGGCCAGCGGGTGCACGGGCAGGCTGCGCCAGCGGTAGCGCCGGTAGTACTCGTACATGGCGAGCGGACCGGTGTGTGTGGCCCGCCAGGCGCGCAGCGCGTCCGCGAAGGGGACGTTCGCCTTGACCGCCGGGTCGCCGAGGTGGCCGTTGTAGTTCCGGGAGTAGGCGGCGAAGTCCACGATGACCTGGGGGTCGCTCGCGTGGTCCGCGTCGGGCGGACGCACCGTGGACGCGTACGCGATGCGTTCGACCCGGACGCCGGGCAGCTCTTGGCGCAGTACCCGGGCCAGTTCGTTGACCACCACCGACTCGGCGTTGGAGGCGGTGCCGTACCGGTCGAGGACCGGCTTCTGGAAGGTGCCGACATCCGGGGGCCAGCAGTCGAACACCGTGATCTCCGGGCGCTCCCGGAGGAAGGCGACGACCTTGCCCACATAGGCGTCGAGCGCCTCCGGGTTGTAGATGTCGAAGACCGGCCCGCCGGACTCGTAGAACTGCGGGTAGTCGGCCTTCGGCAGGAAGCTGTCGTAGCCGTGCCCGCCGGTCTCGATCCGCAGGCCCCGCTTGCCTGCCTCCCGGGCCAGCACGTCGCGCACCTTGTCGTACGTGGTGACGCCCAGGCCCAGGTAGTCGGTCGGGTGGACGAAGGTGTTGAGCCGGTTCTTGGCCATCCAGTCGAGGAGCGGCGGCAGGCTGGCCGTGGTGTGGCTGAATCCCTCCTCGGCGTACTGCCGCCGCAACCCGGTGGCGGGCCGGTCGGTGAGGCGTACGGCCGGCAGGGTGAGGGTGCGGACGCTGGGCACGTGTTCGTGATGGCCCTCGTACGCGGGGAAGGCGGGGGCGAAGAAGCGGACGCCGACCCGTTCCAGGAGGGCGTACACCGCGTACAGCGGGGCGCGGTCGCCGAGGCCGGTCAGCAGGAGGCAGGTGTCGTCGCCGAGCAGGGTGAAGGAGTCCTCGGGGGCGCCGGCCAGTTCGCGTCCGGCGTCGGCGAGGCGCCTCGCGGTGATCCGGCCGCCGCCGGTCCCGGCGTGCAGGGCCACCAGGCCGGTGACGCCCTCGGGTGCGGTGGCTGGGGCGGGGACGGCGCGCAGCGGGAGGCGGACGCCGGTGACGGCGCGCAGGTAGTCGCGCAGTTCTGTTGCGGCGAACGCGGCGCTGCCGCCGCCCCACCACAGGATGGAGGCGCGGGCCCGGCCGCCGGAGGCCACCCGGAGCGGGCCACCGGCCGCGGCGGCCTCGGTGGCGGTGGTTCCGGCGAGGAGGGCGGCCCCGGCGAGCCCGGCCGCGCCGACGAGGAAGCCTCGCCGTCTCACTCCGTCCGCTGCGGTGGTGGGGTCGTTGTGCGGCGTGTCGTTCATGAGCGGTCCGCCTTTCCGGCTGCGGCGTAGAGGTCGCCGAGGTAGTAGTCCTTGGCCTTGCCCGGGTCGGGCAGCTTGCCCATCCGGTTGAAGTTGGCGGCCAGTTCGTCGAACCAGCCGTCGACCGTGCCGTCCTGGGTGAGCTTCGTCAGCTCGTCGGAGGGCAGGATCTTCACGTACTTCGCGGAGCCCTCGAGCTGCCCGGCCGGCAGCTTCAGGAAGTCGGCGGCGACGGTCTCCGACTCCTCGGGGTGGGCCGCGATCCAGTCGCCGGCCGACTTGAGGACCCCGGTCACCTTCTTGACCAGCTCCGGATCGCCGGAGGCGAGCTTCGGCTGGGTGACGAAGACGTTCGGGAAGGACAGCTTCGGGTAGTAGTCCTCGGTCCGGCTGATCTCCTTCAGGTCCGGGACCTTCTCCTTCATCGTGTCGATCAGCGGGTACCAGGTGGCGGCCGCGTCGACCTGGCCGGCGGAGAACGCCGTGACGACGGTGGAGGCGTCCATGGCGACCTTGGTGATGTCGTCGGGCTTGAGTCCGGCCTCGCTGAGGGCCAGGTTGAGGATCATGTCGCCGGAGGTGCCTTCGGCGACGGCCACCTTCTTGCCCTTGAGGTCGGCGGGCTTCTCGATGCCGGAGCCGGGCCGGGCGATGACCCGGTCGGCGAGGCCCAGCATGTTCACCGAGACGATGGACGCCTTTCCGGAGGCGGGCAGCCAGAGGGCGCCCGGGCCGAGGTAGCCGAAGTCCAGGTTGCCGGTGCCCAGGGCCTGGACCTGGAGCGGCCCGTTGGTGAAGACCTTGAGTTCGGGGGTGACACCGGCCTCCTTCCACAGCCCCTGCTTCTGGGCGACGGCCAGGGCGACGGAGCCGCTGTAGTCGGCGATGTAGCCGAAACTCACCTTCTTCGGGCCGCCGGCGGCGTCCGAGGAGTCGTCGCCGAGATGTGTATAAGAGACAGAGCGTACGGAACGGATCGGCTTCATGACGCGATTCCTTCGAGCGGGGCGGGCTGGTGGTGCACGGCGTGCCACACCTGAGCTCGCAGTGCGGCGAACTCGGTCGACAGGCGCTGCTCCTCGGTACGCGGGTAGGGCAGCGTGACCGGGATGACGGTGTGGATGCGGCCGGGGCGGGC
>NZ_KL585415.1:66392-72169 GCF_000721935.1 Streptomyces sp. NRRL WC-3549 | reverse complement strand
GGATGCGGCCGGGGCGGGCCGCCATGACGACGACGCGGTTGGCGAGGAAGACCGCCTCGTCCACGTCGTGGGTGATGAACATGACGGTGCGCCGGTCGCGGCCCCAGGTGTCCAGGAGCGATTCCTGCATCCGGACCCGGGTGAGGGAGTCCAGGGCGCCGAAGGGTTCGTCCATCAGGAGGACCTTGGGGTCCACGGCGTAGGCGCGGGCGATGGCGCAGCGCTGCTTCATGCCGCCGGAGAGGGTCTTGGGAAGGGAGTCGGCGAAGTCGGTGAGGCCGACGAGCTCGATGACCTCACGGGCCTTGCGGCGGCGCTCCGCCTTCTTGGCCCCGGCGACCTTCAGCCCGAATTCGACGTTGCCGGAGACGGTCATCCAGGGGAAGAGGGCGTACTGCTGGAAGATGACGCCTCGTTCGGGGGCGGGGCCGCTGACGGGGACGCCGTCGACCACGACCTCGCCGTCGGTTGCGTCCAGGAGTCCGGCGGCGATGTTCATCAGGGTGCTCTTGCCGCAGCCGGACGGGCCGACGACGGTGACGAACTCACCGTCCTCGATGTCGAGGCTGACGTGGTCCAGGGCGAGGTATCCGCCGTCCTTGACCGCGAAGTCCTTCGTCACCTCGTGGAAGTTGATGCTGGGCATGGGTTACCGCCGTTCCTGCCAGTGGGTCAGCCGGCGCTCCGCGAGGAGCAGCAGCCGGTCCATGGCGAGTCCGATCGCGCCGATCGCGATGAGCTGGACGAAGATGGTCGGCAGGTCGTAGTAGAGCTGCGCCTGCTGCATCCGGAAGCCGAGGCCGCCTTGGGCGGCGATGAGTTCGGCGGCGACGACGGTGGCCCAGGAGGCGCCGAGTCCGATCCGCATGCCGACCAGGATGAACGGGGTGGAGGCGGGCACGACGACGCCGAGGAAGACCTGTGGGTCGCGGGCGCCGAGGACCCGTGCCGCGTTGACGAGGGTGACGTCCACGGCGACGACGCCCTGGAAGGTCGAGACGACGCAGGAGAGGAACGAGGCCAGGAAGATCACGAAGATCTTGGGGGTCTCGTCGATGCCCATGAGCACGATGGCCAACGGGATGATCGCCAGCGGCGGCACCATGCGGAAGAACTGCAGCCAGGGCTCGATCAGTCTGCGGACGAGCGGGTACCAGCCCATGACGAATCCGACGGGTATCGCGAGGGCGACCCCGAGGACGTATCCGATGAGGACGCGTTTGAGGCTGGCGCCCGCGTCCTCGAAGAGGGTGCCGTCGGCGATGAGGTCACCGGCGCGGCGGCCCACGGCGACGGGGCCGGGAAAGCCGTCCACGCCGCTGTTCGCGAGGACGATCCAGGCGAGCAGGCCGAGCGCGGCGGAGGCGAGGCCGAGGAGTACGGAGGTGGGCCGGCCTGTGCCGCGCTTCTTCGTGCCCTTGCCGGGTGGGTGTTCGGGCGCAGATGGTTCGGTGGGCGCCGGGCCCGGGGGTTTCGCCCGGTGCGGTGCGCGGGTCTTGTCCTGCACGCTCATGCCACTTCCTCCGCGACCCCGTCGACGTCGGCCGCCCGGCCGCCGCCGATGTCGGCCATGTAGCTCATCCAGGTGTAGGCGGGGTCGCCGCGGCGCAGCAGTTCGCGGTAGAGCCGGACGGTGAGGTCGCGCCGGACCTCCGCGTAGGCGGGTGCCTCGTACACGTTGTGCAGTTCGTGGGGGTCGGTCTCCAGGTCGTACAGTTCGTGCACGCTCTCCGGGTTGTGCACCAGCTTGTGTCGCCGGTCGCGGATCATGCGCTGGGAGTACGGGAAGTGGTGGCCGTGGAATTCGGTGACGACCTCGTCGCGGGTGCCGCCCGCCTCCTCGCCGTACAGCAGGGGCACCAGGCTGGTGCCGTCGCAGAGTGCGGGCACGGGCGCGCCGGCCAGTTCCAGGATGGTCGGGTTGAGGTCGATGAGGGTGGCGAAGTCGTCGTTGACCTGGGCGGGGGCGCCGGGGATTCGGGCGATGCCGGGGATGTTGTAGATGTCCTCGTACATCGCGGGGCCCTTGTCGTTGAGCCGGTGGGCGCCGGTGAACTCGCCGTGGTCCGCGGTGAAGAAGACCGCCGTGTCGTCCCACAGGCCGTGGCCCTTGAGCGCCTCGATGATGCGTCCGGCCTGGTGGTCGATCATCGTGACGTAGCCCCAGTAGACGGCGATGAGCTTGCGCCAGGCGTCGGCGTCGAAGTCGTCGGAGGACCAGTAGGCGCTGTACTGGCGCTGCACCTCGGGCTTGCCGGCGAAGGTCTCCGCCATGGAGGCGGGCAGGGGCACGTCGGCGGGGTCGTAGAGGTCGTAGTAGTGGTCGGGGATCAGGTAGGGCAGATGCGGGCCGTACCAGTGGCAGGACAGCATGAACGGCTTGCCGGTCGCCTTCCAGTCGGCGGCGTAGCCGTCCAGCAGGCCGAGTGTGCGGTCGGTGAGGAAGGCCTCGATGGTAGCTTCGGCGGGCTGCTGGAGCCGGCCGGCGATGAGGTGGCCGCGTCCGGTGCCGTTGGCGGCGGTCCCGAAGACGGGCTCACGCACCGCGAAGGGCGGGAAGCCGTTGTCGTCGAGCCACTTCTCGTACGAGGGGTGGTGTACGGGGTTGAGGGCGCCGGGCAGGTGCTCGCCGTCCAGGCCGTAGAACTCGGGGCCGCGCTCGCGGCCGATGTGCCATTTGCCGACATGGCCGACCGCGTAGCCCTGGTTCGTCAACTGGTTCCAGAGCATGGGGCTTTCGTCGGAGAGTTCGTCCTTGCTGCCGCCGTTGCGCTCGGGGTTGTTGAGCATGCCGTGGCGGAAGGGGTGGAGGCCGGTGGCCAGGGAGGCACGTGCCGGGGTGCAGATGGCGGTCGGGGTGTAGAAGCGGTCGAACCGGGTGCCCTCGGCTGCCAGGGCGTCCAGGGCGGGGGTGTCGACGAGCGGGTTGCCGTAACAGCCCAGGGTGTCGGTCCGGTGCTGGTCGGTCATCAGGAACAGGATGTTGCGCGGAGCCACTCGGGCCGCCCTTTCGGTGGTCGCTCATGGTGACGGGTGCCGGCCCGGGAGCGTGTTGCGGGTGCTCGACTCGTTCCGGCTCATGCGATTGACGGGAACTGTAGGGAGGCCCACTTTTTTACGTCAACCCTCGGGAATAAACATTCCGTGAATTCGTCCGGTGCATTGACAGAAACCCCTTGACCGATCGACCATGCGTCCATGACGGAACGCACCGATGCCCTCCAGCGCCTGCGCAGAGCCAATGAAGCCGCCGTACTGGGCGAGCTGCGCAGGTCGGGAGCGCTGAGCCGGGGCGAGCTGAAGGACCGGGTCGGGCTGTCCCGTACGACGCTGTTCGCGATCGTGTCCGACCTGCTGGAACGCAACGCCGTGGTCGAACAGCCGGCCCCCGACCCCGGGCAGCCGAGGGGGCGGGGCCGGCCGGCCCTGGAGATCTCGCTCAACTCGCGCGGCGCCGAACTGATCGGTATCGACCTCCAGCGCCACCACATCCACGTGGTCGTGGCCAACTGCGCCCACGAGATCGTCGGCCGGTACAGCGCCCCGGTGCCGGCCGAGAGCCAGGCCGCCGAGCGCGCCGCGCAGGCGATCCGGGTGGTGGAGGAGCTGGTGCGGCGCGAGAACATCAGCCTCGCCCCGGTGCAGGGCGTCGGCCTGGGCCTGCCCGGCTTCGTACAGAATCCGGCCTCCGCCGACCGGCACACGATGACCCCGTTCGCCGGGCACGTCGCCGCGGAACTCGGCCGGCACTTCGGCGCTCCGGTGGTCACCGACAACAACTCCCGGCTGGCCGCCCTCGCCGAGGTCACCTGGGGCGCTGCCCGCGGCTTCGACAACGCCGTGTACCTGCGCTGGTCCCAGGGTGTCGGTGGCGGACTCGTCGTCAACGGCTCGCTGGTGCACGGCGCGCACGGCGCGGCCGGCGAGATCGGGCACACCAGCTGCGACCCCGAGGGCAAACCCTGTCACTGCGGCGGCCGGGGCTGCCTGGAGGGCCTCATCTCCGTCCCCGCCCTGCTGGCCGCCTGCGCCGACCGCGGGGTGGACGCCAAGGACGCCGAGGAACTGATCGGTCTCGCCGCCGAGGGCCGGCCGGAGGCGGCCGACGTGCTCCGCGACGCGGCCGTCACCGCCGGGCGGGTGCTCGCCGCGCTCGCCGCCCAGGTCGATCCGGAATGCGTCGTCGTCTACGGGGAGCCGGCGGCCCTGGACGCCCTCGTCCTGGCCCCGATCCGGGAGCAGATCGCGGCGCTGTCCCTGCCGGCCGCCCCCCGGTCCATCGAGGTGCGCGGCTCCACCCTCGGCGGCGACGCGGCCGCGCTCGGCGGCGTGGCGCTGCTGCTGCGCACCACGGGCCAGGACCTGGCGGAACTGCTCGACCGTCCCGCTCCCGCAGCCCCGGTGAGCGGCCTCGGCGAAGGGATCTCCCGGTGAACGCCTGCTGCGGGCCGGACCGCGGCAGCGCCGCCCCCGCCGGCACCGTCGCCGCCACCGCTCCCCCGGCCGACTTCGCCGTGCCGGTCCGCAGTGCCGCCGACCTCCTGCGCGGCACGGTCGCCGTGCCCGGGGGGCCGTTCCTGATGGGCGGCGCCGACGAGGACGCGTTCCCCGCCGACGGGGAGGGACCGGTCCGGGAGGTGGTCCTCGCCCCGTTCCGGATCGACGCGGCCTGCGTGACCAACGCCGCGTTCGCGCGCTTCGTCAAGGCCACCGGCTACCGCACCGAGGCCGAACTCATCGGCTGGTCCTACGTCTTCGGCCCGTTCGTCCCCCGCGGGGCACGTCACGCCGTGCTCCCCGGGACCGTGCCCGGTGCCCCCTGGTGGAGCGCCGTGGAGGGGGCCAGCTGGCGGGCGCCCGAGGGGCCCGGCACCTCGATCGGGGACCGCCGGGACCATCCGGTGGTCCATGTGTCGTGGCACGACGCCTCGGCCTACGCCCGCTGGGCCGGCAAGCGGCTGCCCACCGAGGCCGAGTGGGAGAAGGCGGCCCGCGGCGGACTCGACCGCGCCCGCTTCCCCTGGGGCGACGAGCTCACCCCGAAGGGCCGGCACCGCTGCAACATCTGGCAGGGCGACTTCCCGGTGCGCAACACCCGGGAGGACGGCTACGCCGGCACCGCCCCCGTCAAGGCCTACGCCCCCAACGGCTACGGGCTGTACAACGTCGCGGGCAACGTGTGGGAGTGGTGCGCCGACCGGTTCAGCGCCGACTGGCACGTCCCGGACCGCCCGGAGACCCGGATCGACCCCGCCGGGCCGCCGTACGGCGGTACCCGGGTGCTGCGCGGCGGCTCGCACCTGTGCCACCGCTCCTACTGCAACCGCTACCGGGTGGCCGCCCGCACGTCCAACACCCCCGACAGCACCACAGGGCACGGCGGGTTCCGCTGCGCCCTCTCAGAGCCTCATGTCCGCCCCGGTGAAGAGCTCTGAGCATCTCTCCGCGTACTGCCGCCGTTCCGTGGCCCCGCCGTAGCCGTCCGATCAAGCAGCTGAGGTACGCGGGGCCGCTGCCACTCACCGTTTGATCACGAAGGCCGGATCCAGCAGCTGGATCAGCTTCTCGGTGCCCGCGTACGCCACGGCCACCGGGCCCGTCGTCCGCGGCGGCGGCCACGCTCACGTCGTCGGTCACGTCCAGCGGTACGCCGACGTGGTGGAGGTACAGGCCGGGCGCGGGAAGGAGGCTGCCGCGCTGATCATTCCCCGGACCGAGCACCGGGGTTCCGACTTCCCCTGGTGCTGCCAGCCAGGGCCTCGATCGGCACAGGAAGA
>NZ_KL585415.1:55293-66172 GCF_000721935.1 Streptomyces sp. NRRL WC-3549 | reverse complement strand
AGCCCGTACCGGCCACCGGCCGTCAGGGTGCCTGAGTCCCCCTGCCCACGTCCTCGTTGCATACGAGGTCACGGGATGCGCGGTGGTTCCCCGGATCCAAGAACTGCGGGGCAGCCTCAGTACGCGGAGTGGACGAGGTCGATGGTGCCGTAGCGGTGGGCGGCGTAGTTGGCGGAGGCGACGATGTTGGCGACCGGGTCGTACTGGTCATTCTTCGTGCCGGCCACGTGGAACCGCTCGAAGGTGGGCTTGATGATCTGCAGCAGGCCCTTGGACGGCACGCCGGCGCGGGCGTTGACGTCCCAGTTGTTGATGGCGCGGGGGTTCCCGGAGGACTCGCGCATGATGTTGGAGTGCAGGCCCTTGTAGGTGCCGGGGATGCCCTTGGCGTGCATGATGTCCAGCGAGGTACGGATCCAGCCGTCGAGCTTGTTGCCGTACTTCTTGACACCCTTCTTCTGGATGTCGGCCACGGACATGGTCTTGGTCTCGCTGGAGGGCTTGGCCTGGGCGGCGGACTTGGCCGTGGCCGCGAGGTGGTCGGCCTGGACGGCGACGGCCGCGGCAGCGGTGGCGGGCAGCGCCGGCTTGACCTGCTCGTCGGCGTGGGCCTGGGGCGCGAGGGTCAGGGCGAGGGCCGCAGCACCCGTGGTGGCGATCGCGGCGGTGGCGGTGCGGGGGTTCAGGACACGGCGGACGGCAGTCATGGGGTACCTCTCCAAGGGGGACGGCATGGGGAGGCCGACTACAGGATGTGTGTCGGCGACACGGTGTTCATGCGGACCACTGCGTCCGCCGCGTGTCATGGGGCCGGTGTCTGGAGGCGGGTCCTGGGCTTCCTGCTCGGCTGCCCGTGGCCCGTTCCGGCGCTCGGCTCCCCGGTACGTCCACCACCATGAGGAACGGTTCCCCGCCCCCGCAACCATGTGATCTGCGAAGACGCTTCGTAGAAAGGCGACGCGACGACACCGGGCTCCAGCACCGGCGCGCATCCACGCGGCCGGCCACTACTATCCGACCCGGCCTATGACCCACGCCCTATGCGCCACCTCACAGGATCAGCGCGCTCTCGCCTTTCCCGGCATGCCGGAAGTTCAACGCTCCGTCGTCACTCCCGCACGCTGCGCTCTCCTCCCCTGAGCCCGGGAAGCGCGGGTTCGGGCGGATCGACACCGTGACAGCAGACGTGCGAGAAGCGCTGCCGGGCCCGCTGCCCCGGTGTCCCCTCCACGTCGCCCGGGCGTTCGGGCGGCGATAGGTCTCGTGGGTGAGGTGGCCGTCGTGGCCAAGGCGGCGTTCCCACAGGAGGTCCCGGCGTATATCCGAAGGCGCCGAGCTTGTCGTGGCCGAACCGGAGACCTCGTAACCTCTGAGCTCAAGGTCGCGGGCGCGGGCCACCATCTCCGTATACGTGGCCTCGCGTACCACGCGCTGGCATAGGGCGGCGGGAGCAGGAAGGGGTTGGTTCCAGCAGGTCGGTCCGAGGCCGGATCTCGGCGACACGCTGCTGTTCATTCCGGCCTGCTCCCATTCGTCACGCCCCAACCCGGCGGGGCGGAGCATCGCCTTCGCCTTCTTCCTCGGGCCGCCACCACCGGCCGGCTCGTCACCTGGTCCTGATCAGCCCCTCAGTCAAGGGAGCAACCCCGTGTCCCACCTCACCTACGGCGACATCAAGCAGGCCGCCGACCGGATCGCCGGGCGTATCCGGCCCGTCACCCTCGCCCCGGTCGATGCCGGGGCGATCCACACCGCCCCACGCGACCCCCTGGACGACCGTGAGCCCGAATCGTGTGAGGTGTGGCTGGCGCTGGAGTACATGCAGCACACCGGCTCCTTCAAGGCCCGCGGCGCCCAGAACTTCATCCAGGCCCACCACGAGGCCGGTACCCTGCCGGACGCCGGGGTGACCATAGCTTCCGGCGGCAATGCCGGACTCGCGTGCGCGTGGGCGGCCCAGCAACACAGTGTGCGGGCCACGGTGTTCCTGCCGGCCACCGCCCCGGCGGTCAAGGTCGCCCGACTCCGGGGCTACGGCGCGGACGTGCGCCTGGTGGGCACGGAGTACGCCGAAGCACTCGCCGCCTGCGAGGACTTCACGCACGCGACGGGCGCGCTCCCCTCCCACGCCTACGACAACCCCCTGATCGCCGCCGGGGCCGGCACCCTGCTGGAAGAAATCCACCAGCAGATCCCGGACCTGGACACCGTGGTGGTCGCCGTCGGCGGCGGCGGACTGTTCGCCGGCGTCGCCACCGCCGCCCGGCACCACAACATCCGAACCGTCGCCGTGGAACCGCTCAACTGCCGCGCACTGAACGCCGCCGTCGAAGCCGGCCGCCTGGTCGACGTCCCGGTCGACTCGATCGCCGCCGATTCCCTGGGCGCCCGTCGCGCCTCCGCCATGGCCCTGCACGCCGCCCAGCAGGACCGCGTCCATTCCGTGCTCGTGCCGGACGACGAGATCGTCCGTGCCCGCCAGACCCTGTGGGACCATCACCGCATCGCCGTCGAGCACGGGGCGGCAACCGCGCTGGCCGCCCTCACCGCTGGGCCGCACCGCGTACCCGATCGCGACCTGCCCACCAGGCCGTCCCGTAACTACCGCCCCTCCCACGGCGAAAAGGTCGCCGTGGTGCTCTGCGGAGCGAACACCGACCCGAGCCGGCTCACGCACCACGCCACCGAGCACTGACCGGCAACCCTCGCGAAGAAGCCCCGTTCCTGTCATGACGGGAACGGGGCTCCGGGTGGAGCGCTGGGCAGGCCTTGCACCTGCATCTCCCCGCGGGAAGCGGGACGTCTTTCCTTGGACGACCAACGCACAGGCAATCGCACCGCCGAAACGATCCGCCGCCCTCTAGATCAACTATAGCCCAGAATCCCAGGGACCCTCGGTCCGGTGGACACGTCGACCACGTCAGGGCGTTCGATGCCACAGGCCTGACCCGCAACCCCGTCCCGCCCCCGGCCTCCCGCACTTCCACATGACCACTTCTTCGAGCACACCATCGCGGTGTGCCGCTTCGACAACTCCGACGCGCGACGCGCGCCAAGCCCTTGCTGGCGCGGTACCCGTCCCTCGCCCCGACCGGATGGGGGCGATCGCCCTCCCCCAGACCTCGACCGGGCCTGTCGCAGTGGCAGTTCGGACCGAGGCCCTCTCGTTCTCCGAGAGGGCCGGCACAGCGAAAACAACGACCGCGTCGGCGACTGCGTCGTCTCGCGGTCGGCGAGGGAGACGACGCCCGGATACTCGTCTGCGTCTACAGCGGCAAGAACCTCGTCAGCCCTCGCTCCCGACCAAGCAGGCGCATCGACCACTTGCGCTCGAGCTGGGTGCCCCTCCCGGAGAACCCCGACGGCAACGCCTACATGGTGCCTCCCTCTGGGGACCACCGACCGCCCGCTGGGGCGATCAGGGCGAGCACGTCCGCAGTGGGCCGGACATCGCCGAAGGACAGGTAGACCGTGCGCAGGGTGGCGTTGTGGTCCTGGTCGCGGCCGGTGGAGTTGGCGTCGGCGACCATGATGACCCGGTGGCCGAGTGTCCAGGCGTCGCGGGCTGAGCCTTCGCAGCAGACGTTGGTGACCGTACCGGTGATCAGTACGGTGTCGATTCCGCGCTCCCGGAGAAGCTCGGGGAGCGGGCAGCGGCCGGGGAAGAACGCGCTGGGCGCGGACTTCTCCACCACCAGATCGTCGGCACCGGTCGTGAAGCCGTGCCACAACCGGTCGCGGAGTGGCCCGGTGCCGCCGGCGTTACGGAACATCTCGGCTGCGGCCGGGCCGTGGAATTCGTCGCCGACCGGGGTCCGGTCGGTGCGCGCGGGCAGAACCCAGGCGACCGTCCCGCCGACGGTACGCAGGCGGTCGGCGAGCATGTGGATGTTCGGGATGATGCCACGGGTGTAGGGGTTCGCTTCGACGAAGAACGGCACCATGTCGATGACGACCAGCGCGGTGCGGGCGGGGTCCAGACTCGTGTACGCGAACCGGCGGCCGCGTCGTTCTTCCTGGCGCCTGTACTCCCGTTCCTCGATGTGCCAGGCATGGGTGAGTGCCTCGGTGTCCGGCATGGTGGTGCTCCTGTCAGGCGTGGTCGGGGTGGAGCTTGCGGTCGGAACCGGAGCGGGCGGTATCCAGGTACGGCAGTGTTTCCGCTGCGACGGTCTCGTCGGTGGCGAGGCGTGCGTCCCGACGGACCGGGAACCCGATCTGTCCCCGGACGCGAGCGACCTGGGCTCGGTGCACCTCGGCGGCACGGCCCCGAGCACACCGGTGCGGGCCGGACACATCCACGCTCACCGACCGGCCGCGGTCGCCCTGGCCGACGCCCTCTTCCGCACCGAGCGCTCCCCTCACCGCCTGCACCGGTTCTGACCGTGCCAGGACGGACGACCAAGGAGGCCCCCGAGCAACCTGATTGAGACACCGGGCGCCTCGATCAGCAGCCCAGGGGGCTCCAGGCCGCCGGAGGCACCCGGCCGATGCCATACGGAGTGTGGAGTGGCGTCGTGGGCCCGATCGCCACCTGTCCGCGGATCACCGGCAGGCACCCGGTGATCCGCGGACACGCTGCCTGGCCCCGCCCTGAAAAGGGGTGGCCGGCGCCAGGGGGAGCTCGGCGATCCACCACCCACCGCCGGACCGGCGCAAGCCGAACGTGCAGACCCCGGTCGGGATCGATCACCTGGATGCTCTCGCCGGTGTTCCTCGTCTGCGCCGGACGGGCCGCACCTCGGCGGTAGCGGCATCCGTCGTCGTGACCACGGCATTGCCCAGGTGGTGCCGCCCCCTTCCGGTCCGGGCCCAACCAGCTCGCCCGGGCGTGGGCGTAGTTCGCCACCGCCGGTGGGAGTTCGGCGGTCACGAGACCACCGTCAGCACGATCTTTCCTTGGAGGTGGCCCTGCGCAGCTCGCGTGTGTGCGCTGTGCGCCTCGGGCAGCGGGTAGGTGCTGTCCACCCCGACCCGGAGTCCGCCCTCGCCCAGCAGACGTCCGATCTCGGCGAGCTGGGGGCCGTTGGAACGCACCTGGATGTTCGAGACCGTGATGCCCAGACGCGCCGTCTCTTCCGGGTCGTACTGGGCGAAGAACACCGGAAGCATGGTGCCACCGCGCTTGAGTACGGACAGGAAGCGTGAGCTGTCCGGGCCGCCGACGGTGTCGACAACCAGGTCGACGCCGCTGACCACGTCGGTGGCCTGCGTCGTGGTGTAGTCGACGAACTCGTCGGCGCCGAGCTCACGCAGGAACTGCTCGTGCCGGCCCGAGGCTACCGCGACGACGTGTGCCCCCTTCCATTTCGCCAGCTGCACCGCGAAGTGGCCCACTCCGCCGGCGGCCCCGTTGACCAGCACGGTCATCCCTGGCGTGATCGGCACCGGCCGGTGCACCTGGCCGGTGAAAGGAGACGGCACGTCGTGGCCGAGATCGATCAGGTACTGCCAGGCCGTCAGCACGGCCATCGGCGCCCCGGCCGCCTGCACGTGGTCGGTACCGGCCGGCTTGTGCGCCAGGTCCGAAGCCGGCGCGGCCACGTACTCGGCGTACGTCCGGCCGTCGAATCCGGGGAAGCGCAGCATGCCGAAGACCTCGTCGCCGACGGCGAACCCCGACACGTCCGGAGCGACCGCCTGGACCACCCCGGACATGTCCGTGCCGGGGATCAGGGGGAAGTTGAGCGCCGGCCTCATATCGGCCGGCATGACCTTCATCCCCTCACGCAGGTACCAGTCCGGCGGGTTGACGCCCGCCGCGTGCACCCGGACGAGCACCTCGCCCGGGCCGATCGCGGGAATCGCCACCTCGTCGTACTGCAGAACTTCCGGCCCGCCCGCTTCGTGGAACTGGATCGCCTTCATCGCACCTGTCACTTTCCTGGAGAAACCTTGCTCCTTCATTCAAGGTCCAGGCCGGCACGGCCGTCCAAGACCGGTTCGGCAACCCGGTCATTCCGAAACGGCATGACGGCGTACGCTGGAAAAGTGAACGACCTCGGGCAGGACCTGGAGCTGCGGCTGGTGCGGTACTTCACCGTGGTGGCGGCGCACCAGCACTTCGGCCGGGCCGCCGCCGACCTGCACGTGGCCCAGCCGGCGCTGAGCCGCCAGATCCAACGGCTCGAGAAGCAGCTCGGCGCACGCCTGCTGGACCGCACACCCCAGGGCACGCGGCTCACTCCGGCCGGACAGACGTTCCTCCCTCACGCCCGAGCTCTGCTGGAGACCGCCCGCCGGGCCGAGCTGGCGGTGCGTGAACAAGCCGAGACCGCGCGCATCGCCATCGGATACGTCGAAGACCTGGTGATCACCGCCGCCGTGGGGGAACTGCGCCGCCGTCACCCGGACGCAGAGGTCGCCACCCGATACCTGAACTGCCGCGACGTCGGGGCGCTGTCCGACAAGCGCGTCGACGCCCTGATCGCCCGGGCCCCGCTGCCGCTCGCTGCGGACGACGTGGTCACCACGCCGCTGTACGAGGAGCCCCGGATGCTCGTGGTTCCGCGCGGCCATCCTCTGGCCGACCGCGCGTCGGTGACCGCGGAAGAACTGGCCGGCGAGGAAGCGGCGCCGTGCGCGTTCGAGACTGCGGAATGGACCTCCTACCGGGTCCTCGGGGCTGGTGTGCCGCCGATCGAGAGCTACGAGGACAAGCTCGAACTCGTCGCGAGTGGCAGGGCGATCGCCGTGCTACCGGTCGGCGACCGGCGCAGCTCACTGCGTCCCGACCTCGTCACCGTCCCGATCGAGGGCGCTCCCCCCAGCCAGGTCGTCCTGGTCAGCCGCAAGGGCGATCCGAATCCGATGATCAGCAATCTCCGGCTGGCAGCCCAGGCCGTCCTGACCGCCACGGCAGCCTGACCGGGACCAGCCGGGCCGCTTGACGTCCGTCGCCGAGGCCAGCCACACGCGGGAGCGGCAACGCTGAAGAAGCTCCACAGACCCTGTCAAAGCATGCCTTTCTCTCATCTCGCCACAGAGCGGGCGCCGCGGCCTCCAGCGTCCGGCGGCGCAGATATCCAAGGGCCGGTACGCAGCAGACCGGGGCGGCTCGACGCCGCCCGGAACCCGTGACGCGTCGAGGTCGTTGAACCACGGTGCGCGACCGAGGTCATAGGCCCCACAAGGGGTCTGCACCACATCTCCATGTCGGTCATTCCTGTTACCCGGCTATGACATGTCGATCTTGACAGCAGCTGTTCGCGCGCAAGTAGGTTCGCTACACACTGATTTCCGTCACGAGCCGGCGCCCCGCGCCGGGAGAAGGGGAGGCCATGGGTTCGCACGCCCGCCCCAGCCGTATCCACCGCACCGGAGCCCGCATCGCGACCGTCGCACTGGTCGGCGCCGTCCTGCCGATCACCGCCGGGGGCCTCGCCGAAGCGGCGACCTCCACCGTCACGCACTCCGCGGACGACCGGATTCAGGACGCACCCGCCACCCCGGACCTGGCCGCACCGGACGTCGCCACCGACAACGCCTTCCTGCTCGACGCCCGCGACGGCAGCCAGGAGCGGGCGATGTGGGCCGGGACCAGGGCCGACGAGAGTGTCCCGATGGCCAGCACCACCAAGATCATGACAGCGCTCGTGGTGCTCCAGCATCCGGAGTGGCTGGAGCGGCAGATCACGGTGAAGCAGGAGTACCGGGACTACGTCACCGAGAACGGGGCCAGCACCGCAGACCTCCAGACGGGCGACAAGCTGACTGCCCGTCAGCTGCTGCACGCCATGTTGATTCCCTCCGGCGGCGACGCCGCGATGGCCCTCGCCGACAGCTTCGGCGAGGGGGACACACAGCAGGCGCGGATCGCCGACTTCGAGAACCAGATGAACGCCCACGCCCAGCAGTTGGGCCTGACCGGCACGCACTTCGACTCCTTCGACGGAATCTCGCACGGCGACAACCGCAGCACCGCGCGCGACCTCGCCAAGCTCGGTCAGCGCGCGATGCTGAAGCCGGTCTTCGCCGACATCGTGAAGCTCCAGCAGTTCGAGACGGAGGCACCGGCGGCCAACGGGCGTACTCGTTACTACACCTGGCACACCACCAACGACCTGCTGAGCACCTACGACGGCGCCCTCGGCGTCAAGACGGGCAGCGGCGCCGAGGCGGGCTACTCGCTCGTCTTCGCCGCCGAGCGGGACAACCGCACCCTGGTCGGTGCGATCGTCGGCGCCGACCAGGCGGTCTTCGCCGAAGCCGCCAAGATGCTCGACTGGGGATTCGCCCACTGACCGCCACGGACGGGCCCGCCAGGTGTACCAACCCGCAGCGTTGTTCCTACCACCGCCCTTAGCCGGCCCAGTCACGACCCGGGGGCGTCGCGACGGCTCCTCCTCCGGCTGACCACGGCTGTCGGCCACACTCGGCACCGATCCTCGGATCCCGGCCGGCACCGCCCCGGCCCGCATTCGGGGGGAGGCGGCCGTCGTACTGTCCGGGCGTCGCTCCACCGCTCACCAGACCTCCTCGCACGGGGGACGGTGGTCACCGCCGGTGGGGCGTCCCCCGGGCCCGGGTCACCCACCAGGTCGCAGTCGAGCCAAGCGGTGAGCCCGCCTTCACCCGTCCGCTCCACCACCCGGCCGAGCGCTCCCATCCCTCTTGCTTCGCGCTCTGCCGAGACGGGCCCGAGGACTCCGGTGCGTGTCCGGTGCCCGGTGGGTCACCGGACCGGCCCCCGCTCATCGATGAGCAGTGTGGGCGGAGACAAGAACACGTCAGCTTCCACCGGGCCGTATGCGATGTTGAAGGTGTCGAGCCAGTACGACCAGCCCCGTACTCCCGCCGCGCTGCTGAAACGGTAGTTGAGCTGCCAGCGGACCCACTGCCCGGGAACAAGCCGTACAGCCGGGGGCCTCCGCGGCCGAGGAGGTATGGCGAACAAGGGCTGGATCCGGGGAAGGACTCGCAACCGGCCGTCGCGCTCTCGGAGCTGGACGTCGACGCTGCGCAGGTCTTCCTGACCGTCCACGGCGTCGAAGCCGTCGCTCTCCCGCACACGGACCACGTGCGCGACCGCAGGCACCATAGGCGGAAGACGGAAGCCGACCGGGACCGCGTTCCTGCGAGCGGCGGCCTCTCCACCCCGAGACCGCTTCGTCCAGGACGTCCGGATCCATTGAACGGTGACCTCCACGACGCTCCCCCCGTGCCACCTCGTCGAAAGTCTCACCCTATGCCTGCACGGCCTCACGAGAACGCGGGCTCGGCGACGCGACAGCGCTACGGGCGGGTCGCGGTGTCGTGCGCCGACGGCCCGGTCCGGACCCGGCGGAACGGTCGCCGGTGGGTGACCACCGGCCCGGGCACGCCGACCTCTTCGGCGCCGCGTTCGAACCGGGCGAGACCTTCACCGAGCGGTCCGACGGGCTACGCGTGTCGCGCTCGGCAAAGGCACCGGCGACAGCCACCGCATACGGATCACCCGCCCCGAGGCATGACGGGCCCCGGCGCCTCAGCCGGCCTCTCCCCCGGCAGGCGCGCCCTCGCGTCCGAGCTCCTGGGCGACCTCGGCGAGGGAGCGGTCCTGCTGCCGTTCGTAGAGGGCGAAGGGGTCCAGGACCTCGCGCTCCATGGCTCCGGAGAGCCACTCGCTGTCGTAGGCGGCGCCTTCCTGGCCGTTGTCCCTGGAGCCCTCGCCGTTGAGGTTGGACTGGAAGATGCCGGCGGCCGAACGGGGCAGGAAGTCCTCGTAGACGATGGGCTCGGCGCGCACCCAGCCCTGTTCGAGCCGGAGCCGGTCCGCGAGACCGGCGGGCGGACGGCTTCCGTCCCTCGGCCGGTCCCGGACGGCGTGGTACGTGAAGTACCCCAGGCCCTTCGCGGCGAGTTCCCGCTCGCTGCGAGGGAGGCGCTCGGCCCACAGGGTGCGGGCCAGTTCGCCCCGGTCGGCCAGGGGGTCCAGGGCCGACCGCTCGTCGATGAGGGCCGGCAGCTGATCGTAGAGGCTCCTCCCCTCACGGGTGAGGGCGATGCCCCGGGCCTCGACCTCGCCGAACCGCACCCGTAGGGCGCCGGTGACCACCTGGCCGTCGGGCGTGCGCAGGGCACGGTTCTCGGCCAGCGCCCTGAAGGACGTCTGGCGCAGCAGGACGTCGGGGCCCTCCCATCCCGGGGGTCCCTGGATGGCATCGATCATCTCGACGCCGCGCTCGGTCATGCGCCGGTAGAGCTCGTCGATGTCCAGGACGCGGGGGGTGAGGTGGTTGATGTGGGTGCTGCGCACGCCACCGATGTCCGCGGCGACGGCGGAGACCTTCTCCAGCGTCTCGTACCACGCCTTGTCGACCGGTTCGGTGGACAGCTCGAAGGCCTGCACCGCGAGGTGGAGGAAGCGCTCGGCGTCCTCGTCCGGCAACTCCTTCTCCGCCTCGGCCCGGTCGGCCAGGGCGAGCAGCTCCGGGGAGAACAGTTCGCGGTCGGCGAGGAACGCCTCCAGGCGGGAGCGGAGCCCGGCGTCGAAGAAGCGCGGGTCCGCGGGGGTGAGCATGGAGGTGAAGACGCGGAAGGGGTTGCGGGCCAGTTCCTCGCCGTCGACGGGTCGGAAGGCGGTGGACACCACGGGTACGGCGCTGGAAGCGGCCTCCCGCAGGTCGTAGAAGCCCACCGGGCGCATGCCCAGGGCGCCGAAGACGCGGCCGGCCTGCCGCAGTTCACCGGGGGTACCGACACGGATGGCGCCGTGCCGTTCCGCGGTCACCCGGCTGATGGAGCCGAGCCGTTCGGCATCGGCGCCCTGTGCCTTCAGCACGTCTTCGTTGACCTCGCGCGAGACGTCCACGAGCGTGGTGTAGGCGGGGACCTCCCGCCCGTACATGTCCGAGAGCCTGTCTCTTATACACATCTCTGAGCGGGCTGGCAAGGCAGT
>NZ_KL585415.1:53566-55093 GCF_000721935.1 Streptomyces sp. NRRL WC-3549 | reverse complement strand
CTGCCACTGGCTGATCATCGGCAGGTCTGCCTTTCACTAGGGGGAACGGTTACCGGGTGGGCTTCCGAACGGGTCTCGGCCCGGTCGGTGCCGGGCGGGCCGAAGAGGGCCGGGGCGGGCGGGGCCGGTCCTGCACGAGCGGCGCCCGGCCGGGTGCGGGCGTCGCTCGGGCGGGGCCGGACCCCGTGGATCAGTCGAGGACCCGTACGGCCCGGTAGGACTCGGGGGGCCGTACCAGCGCGTCGGCGTCTCCGGTGTACTCGACGTGGACCCCGTAGTGCTCGCGCGCGGCCTCGCACGTCACATACCCGTTGACGACGTCGTCCAGCACCCGCTCGACCGGCCGCGCCTTCGGGTCGCCGTAGCCGCCGCCGCCCGGGAACCGCAGCCGTACCACGGATTCGGGGGCGAGGCGTACCAGTTGTTTGCGCGGCAGCTGCTCCGCGGTGGCGGCGTCGGTGAACTCGCCCGGCGCGCCGGGGAGTCCGCCATGGGTGCCCGGCGCCGGGTGGTCGACCCGGTCGATGTTGGCGTTGACGGTCCAGCCGTGCTCGCCCCGGCGGCCGATCCGGACGGTCTGTCCGAGGCCACCGCGGTACTCACCCGGGCCGCCCGAGTCGGGGCGCAGCTCGCGCTGACGCTGCAGGAGCGGGGTGAGGGTCTCCAGCACCTCGGTGGGGGCCGCGCGCACCCCGGTGGGGAAACCGGTCGTGTTCAGACCGTCCTTGCCGGGGCGCCCGCCCACTCCTCCGGCGCCGAACATGGTGAGGGTGAACGGATGCGGTTCGGTGGTCTCCCCGCCGCGCCACACGGTCATCCACAGGGCGTCGGAGCTGGTGGCCGGCAGCCCTCCGGGGACGGCGGAGCGCAGGGCGTCGAAGAGGAGGCTGGGCAGGAAGTGGCCGACCAGGTGCCGGGAGGCGACCGGGGCGGGGTCGATGCAGTTCAGCACCGAGCCGCGGGGGGCGCTCACATGGACGGGGCGGAACGAGCCCGCGTTGTGCGGGACCTCCGGGGCGAGGGCCGCCTTGACGGCGAACGAGGTGTACGCCCGGGTGTAGTTGAGGACGACGTTCACGCCGTAGGGGGACTGGGGCGAGGAGCCGGTGTAGTCGATGTCGACGCGGTCGCCGTCGATGGTCACGGCGACCGCCAGATCGATCGGGTCGCCGTTGAACCCGTCGGACGTCAGCCGGGACTCGTAACGGCCGTCGCGCAGTCCGCGCAGTGCGGCCCGTAGGGCGTTCTCGGAGCGGAGCATGATCTCGGCGGCGACGGCGTCGATGCTGTCGAGACCGAATTCGTCCATCATCCGGCCGAGACTGCGGGCGCCCACCTGGTTGGCCGCGACCTGGGCGTAGATGTCGCCCATCGTCTCGTCCGGGGTGCGCACGTTGGCCCGGACCAGCTCTTCCAGGGCCTCGACGGGGCCCGCGGCCGTGCGCAGTTTCAGGATGGGGAGCCGCAGCCCCTCCTCGAACACCTCGGTGGCCGCGGCGGAGAGGATGCGCCCACCGATGTCGGGCG
>NZ_KL585415.1:51358-53374 GCF_000721935.1 Streptomyces sp. NRRL WC-3549 | reverse complement strand
GATGTCGGGCGAGTGGCAGCAGCTCGCAAACCAGGCGACCAGCGCGCCACCGCGGAAGACGGGGGTGGCGACCGTGATGTCGTTGACCTGCCCGGCCGTCATCCACGGGTCGTTGGTGATGAGTACGTCACCGTCGGCGAGTGCGCCGGGCGGGTACTTCGCCACGATGTGGCCCATCCCGGTCGCCATGGCGTTGATGTGGCCCGGGGTGCCGCCGGAGGACTGACCGATCATCTGGCCCCGGCTGTCGAACACGGCGCAGGCGAGGTCGAGGGATTCGCGCACCACGGGGCTGAAGGCGGTGTTCACCAGTGCGGCCTGCTGTTCGTCGAGCAGGGAGTGCAGCCGGTTGCTCACCAGCCCGACCACGACCGGGTCGACCGGGTCGGCCGTGGCGCCC
The DNA here is from genome assembly GCF_000721935.1 of Streptomyces sp. NRRL WC-3549. GTDB lineage: Bacteria > Actinomycetota > Actinomycetes > Streptomycetales > Streptomycetaceae > Streptomyces. Next base: position 52,974 of record NZ_KL585415.1, on the reverse strand, counting down.
GGGTGGGCGGGGTCGGTGGGGCGAGCGGGAACGGGGACGGTGGTCATCGGGTCCCTCCTGAAACGAACTCGACGAGGATGCTGCTGTCGTCGGTGACGGTGCAGCGGGCCGCGGGTGGGACGACCAGCGTCGACTCCCGCTCCTGCACCAGTGCCGGGCCTTCGACGACGGTGCCGGTGGCCAGCCGGTAGCGGTCGTAGACGGCGGTGGACACATAGCCCCCGGCTGCGGGGAAGTAGGCGTCGCGGTGGCCGACGAGGGCGTCGGCGGACTCCGCCGGCCGGTCCAGCCGCAGCCGGGCCTGGGGGTCCGGTCCCCGCGAGGCGACCCGCCAGGTGAGGATCTCGGTCTCGACCCCTACCGGGGCGACGGACCCGAACCGCTGCCGGTACTGCTCGGCGAAGCTCTCCGCGAGGGCCTCGCGCCAGTCGTCCCCCAGCTCGGGCACGGGCACTTCGATCTCGCTGCCCTGCCCGGCGAAGCGCATGTCCAGGGTGCGCTCGTGCGTGATGTCCGCGGCCGGCGTCCCGGAGCCGGACAGCACCTCGGTGCCCTCGCGTTCCATCTCCGCGAAGACCTCCTCGACCGTACCGGGTGCGAGGGTGCCGAGTGCGGCGTAGCGCGAGCGGACGATGTCGATGGACATCGGTGCGGACAGGAATCCCAGCGCGCTCAGGACGCCTGCGGCCGGGGGCACCACCACGGCGGAGGAGCCGAGCGCTGCGGCCACTCCGGGACCGTGCAGGGGGCCGTTGCCGCCGGAGACGAACAGCGGCAGACGTGCGGGGTCCTGACCCCGTTCGATCGCGTGCACACGGGCCGCGTTCGCCATGCTCTCGTTGGCCGTCGCGTGGATGCCCCACGCCGCCTCCGCCACGCCGACACCGAGCTTCCGCGCGATCTGCTCCTCGATGGCGGCGGACGCCGCGGCCGCGTCGAGCGCCATGTCGCCGCCGAGGAAGCGGGAGGGGTCCAGATATCCGAGGACGACGTCGGCGTCGGTGACGGTGCACCGGGTGCCGCCGCGGCCGTAACTCACGGGGCCGGGCTCCGAACCGGCGGAGTCCGGGCCGACGGTGATCAGGCCGAGCGAGTTGACCCTGGCCACCGAGCCGCCGCCCGTCCCGATCTCGATCATGTCGATGACCGGGGCCCGCACGGGAAGACCGGAACCGGCGCGCAGCCGGTACACCCGGTCCACCTCGAAGGTGTGGGTGACCAGGGGGCGGTTGCCCTCGATGATGCACAGTTTGGCGGTGGTGCCGCCCATGTCGAAGGCGACCTGGTCGGGCCGGTCCGCGGCGCGCCCGAAGGCGATCGCTCCGAGGGCGCCGCCCGCCGGCCCGGACTCCAGCATCCGGATCGGGAACCGCCGGGCCACGTCGATCGCGGCGACCCCGCCGTTCGACAGCATGATCAGCGGATCACGACGCAGGCCGAGACCCCGCAACCGGTTGCGGAGGTCCTCCAGGTAGGTCTCGACGAGCTGCTGGACGTAGACGTTGGCCAGGGTGGTCGAACTCCGCTCGTACTCACGGATCTCGGGGTTCACCTCACTGGACAGCGCCACACGCAGCTCCGGTGCGGCAGCCTGGATGATCTCCCGGGCCTGCCGC
>NZ_KL585415.1:44030-51154 GCF_000721935.1 Streptomyces sp. NRRL WC-3549 | reverse complement strand
GCCTGCCGCTCGTGGTCGTCGTTGGTGTGGCTGTGCAGGAAGCACACCGCCACCGCCTGGACCCCGGCCGCGGACAGCTCGACGGCGAGCTGCTTGACGGCGGTGCCGTCCAGGGGGGTGTCGACCGCGCCGTCGGCCAGTACGCGTTCACGGACACCGAAGCGCAGGTGCCTCGGTACCAGCGGCCGAGGCAGCTCCAGGGCGAGGTCGTAGAGCTCGTACCGGTGTTCGCGGCCCATCTCCACCACGTCCCGGAAACCCTCGGTGGTGAGCAGCGCGGTACGGGCGCCACGGCGCTCGATCAGCGCGTTCGTGACCAGGGTGGTGCCGTGCACGAAGGTGGTGATGTCCGCGGCGTCGAGCCGGTGCGCGGCCAGGGTCTGGCGCAGCACCGTCTCGACGGCGGCAGCGGGTTCGCTGTGGGTGGTGAGGGTCTTCCCGACGGCGACGATCCCTGAGTCGTCGAGGATCGCCATGTCGGTGAAAGTGCCACCGATGTCTACCCCGACGCGCAGCGCGCGGGAGTGGGTCATTGAAGTCCTCCGGGGCGGGTCTGGGGAAACGTGCGCAGCGCCTCTTCCACGGTCATCGGCACGCCCGGTGGACGGTACAGATCGTCCGACGATTCAGCAAGAGTTCGTCGGACGATTGCTACCCTCTGACTTCCGTGACACCGGGAAGTCGGCCGGGCGCCCCTGGGGCCGCGGCCGCGGAATGGAGCAGCAATGACGGATTCGGCCGGCACCGCCAGCCGCGTGGCGGACGCCCTGCGCACACAGATCATCTCGGGCGAGCTCAAACCGGGGACCCGCCTCTCCGAGGAGCGCGTGAGAGAGGCCCACGGCGTCTCCCGCAGCACGCTTCGCGAAGCCTTCCAGCGGCTCATCCGGGACCGGCTGCTCGTCCACGAACTGAGCCGCGGCGTCTTCGTGCGCCGCCTGTCCCGGGAGGACGTGGCCGATCTCTACGAGGTCCGGCGGATCGTGGAGTGCGCGGCGGTGCGGAGCATCCGGAGCCTGACACCCGCGGGCCTGCGCAGGATCACCGCCTCCATCTCCGACGGCGTCGCCGCCGCGGAGGAGGAGCGGTGGGACGCCGTCGCCGCCGCGAGCATCCGTTTCCACGAGGCCCTGGTGGCGCTCGCCGGCAGCGAGCGGCTGAACGCGATGATGAGCGGCGTCCTGGCGGAGTTCCGGCTCTCCTACGTACACATGGACGACCCCCAGGTCTTCCACGCCGCCTACCTCGCACGGAACAGGGAGATCGCCGAGGCGCTCCGCTCGGGGGACGTCGAGGGGGCGGCCACGCTGCTGGCGGCCTACCTGACGGACTCGGAGGTGGAACTCCTGAAGGGCTACTCCGGCTGACACCTCACGGGGCGCCTGTCGGACGAAGAGCGAAATCACCCGTTCAGATCCCTTGCGTATCGTCGGACGATTTCCTACAGTCGCCGCACTGTCGACCGCGGCATGTGACCGCCTGTACTTCATCGGGAGCCCCTGTGAGTGCTGCCTGCGAAACCGTCGTCCCCGAGGGGGACGGCGCACCTGGAGGGCGACCGACTCCCAGCAAGTCCACACTGCGCCGAGCGACCGCCGGAGCCACGGTCGGCAGCGTCGTCGAGTGGTTCGACGTCGCCGTGTACGGCTACCTGGCCGGCGTGCTGGGCAAGGTCTTCTTCCCGGCCAGCGACCCCACCACCCAACTGCTCAGCTCGTTCGCCGTGTTCGCCGCCGCGTTCCTCGTACGGCCGCTGGGCGGCATCTTCTTCGGCACACTCGGCGACCGCATCGGCCGGCAGAAGACCCTGGCCTGGGTCATCGTCTCGGTGTCGATCGCCACCCTGTGCATCGGTCTGCTGCCGTCCTACGCCTCGATCGGGCTGCTCGCCCCCGCCCTGCTGGTGCTCCTCCGGCTGATCCAGGGGTTCTCGGCAGGCGGCGAGATGGGCGGAGCGTCTGCCTTCGTCGCCGAGTACGCGCCGAAGAAGCGGCGCGGATATCTGGTGAGCCTCGTCGAGATGGGCTGCATCCTCGGCTTCCTGCTCGGGTCGCTGGTCGTGATGGTGCTGCACTTCGCCCTGAGCGCCGAACAGGTCCAGGACTGGGGCTGGCGCGTGCCGTTCCTGATGACCGCCCCGCTCGGGTTCATCGGGCTCTACATCCGGAACAAGCTGGAGGAGACCCCCGAATTCGCCGAGCTGCGTGCCCGGGGCGGCCTCGCCAAGCACCCACTGCGCGAGTCGGTCACCCAGCACTGGCGGTCGATCCTGCGGACCGCCGGATTCGCGCTCTTCCAGAACGCCGCGCTGTACGTGATCCTCACGTTCATCCCCAGTTACCAGGAGACGACGCTCGGCCACACGGCCACCCTCGCCTCGGTTTCGGCGGTCGTCTCCATGTCCCTGGTGTGCCTGACGATCCCGCTCACGGGCGCGCTGTCCGACGTGGTCGGAAGAAGGCCCGTACTCGGCGGCGCGTGCGGCCTGGCCCTGCTCTTCGCGTATCCGCTGTTCGTCCTCATGGACTCGTCGAACACCACGCTCGTGGTGCTCGCCCACTGCGGTCTGGGCCTGATCCTGGGGACTTTCCTCGGCCCCACCCTCGCCGCGATGAACGAGATGTTCAGCACCCGGGTCCGCTACGGTGGCTTCTCGCTCGGCTACAACTTCTCGGTCTCCGTCTTCGGAGGCACCGCACCCCTGCTCGTCACCTTCCTCGTGGCCCGGACGGGGATCGTCGCCTCCCCCGCCTTCTACATCATGGCGAGCGCCCTCATCACCCTGGTCGTGGTCCTGACGACCAAGGAGACGGCACCACGGAAGACCGGCGAGGCCTGAGAACCCGTCCCGACCCGGGCCACTCCCCCTCACCCCCTCTCCCGGGCCGCCCCGACGACGACCGGGGGGCGAGTGGCCGGGAGGCCGTCCTCCCGGCCGTGCTCCGGCGACGGCCATACCCCAGAGACGAAGGAACCAGTAGCGTGACCACTACAGCGCAGGCCGGCCCCGACGCGGCAGTCGTGGCCGAAGCCCTCCGCCTGGGGGACTGCGGCGAGGTCGCCGACGACGCCGGTCGCCGCGCCCAGTACTCCGCCGACGCCTCCAACTACCGGCAGATCCCCCTCGTGGTGGTCTTCCCGCGCCAGCGCCGGCACGTCCTCAACGCCCTCGCCGTCTGCCGGAGCCTGGGGGTACCGGTCACGGCGCGCGGGGCGGGTACCAGTACCTCCGGGCAGGCGGTCGGGCCGGGCGTGGTGCTCGACTTCTCCCGCTCCTTCAACCGGCTGCTGGCGCTCGACCCGCAGGCACGGACGGCGACCGTGCAGCCGGGTGTCGTCCTCGACGACCTGCAGTCGGCCGCCTCCGACCACGGCCTGCTGTTCGGTGCCGACCCCTCCACTCACAGCCGCTGCACGCTCGGCGGCATGATCGGAAACAACGCCTGTGGTTCACACTCCCTGGCCTGGGGGCGCACCGCGGACAACGTCCTCGAACTCGACGTGGTCACCTACCGGGGCACAGTGGTCCGTCTGGGCGAAATGACCCGACGCGAGATCGACGAGGCCGTGGCCCAGGACGACGACCGCGGACGGCTGATCGCCGCGCTGCACCGGCTCGCCCAAAACAACCTGGCGGAGCTACGCACCGAACTGGGGCGGTTCCCACGCCAGGTCTCGGGCTACGCGCTGGAGCACCTGCTGCCCGAGCACCGGTTCAACCTGGCCAGGGCGCTGGTCGGAAGCGAGGGCACGCTCGCCGTCATCCTGTCGGCGACGGTCCGTCTCGTCACTCCGCCGCCGGCCCGGGCTCTGGTCGTCCTCGGGTTCCAGGACGCCTGCGCGGCGGCCGACGCCGTGCCGGCCCTGCTGGAGCACGGGCCGCTGGCGCTGGAGGGTCTCGACCACGCACTGACCGACATCGTCACCCGGCCGGAGACCCGGGAGACGATCGACACCCTGCCCACGGCTCAGGCGTGGCTGTTCGCCGAGCTCGGCGGCACCACGCGGGAACTGCCGCAGCGTGCCAGGGCGCTCGCCGAAGCCGCCCGGCAGACAACGGGCTTCACCGGGGCGGAGGTCATCACCGATGCCTCGCGCGCCCGGCGGCTGTGGCGGATCAGGGAGGACGGAGCGGGCTTGGCCACGCGCCTGCCCGACGGGTCGGAGGCGTGGCCCGGCTGGGAGGACGCCGCGGTCCCACCGGAACGACTCGGCTCCTACCTCCGGAAGTTCACCCAGCTGCTCGGTCAGCACGGACTGCAGGGTGCGGTCTACGGCCACTTCGGCGAGGGCTGCCTGCACGTCCGTATCGACTTCGACTTCACCACCGAAGAGGGCACCGCGGTCTTCCGGGCCTTCGTCACCGACGCCGCCGAACTCGTCGCCGCCCACGGCGGCTCCCTCTCGGGCGAACACGGTGACGGCCAGGCCCGCTCGGAACTGCTGCCCCTCATGTACGGGCCCGGGATCATCACCCTGTTCGAGGAGTTCAAGAACATCTGGGACCCCGACAACGGTCTCAACCCGGGCATGATCGTGCGCCCGCTGCCGATGGACGGCAACCTCCGCATCAGCCCGCACCGCACCCCGCTGCCCCTGGCGACCGTCTTCCCCTTCCACGCCGACGACGGCGACTTCGCCAAGGCCACCCGCCGCTGCGTCGGCGTCGGCAAATGCCGCACCACCGCCCACCGGGGCGACGTCATGTGCCCGAGCTACCGCGTCACCCGGGACGAGAAGGACTCCACCCGCGGCCGCGCCCGCCTGCTGTACGAGATGACCCAGGGCGAAGTGATCACCGACGGCTGGCGGTCCACGGAGGTCCGCGACGCCCTCGACCTCTGCCTGTCCTGCAAGGGCTGCAGCGTCGACTGCCCGGTCGGCGTCGACGTGGCCACGTACAAGTCCGAGTTCCTGCACCACCACTACAAGGGTCGCGTCCGGCCCGCCTCGCACTACACGATGGGCTGGCTGCCGCTGCTGTCCCGGCCGGCGGCCCGGATGCCCCGGCTGGTCAACGCCCTCACCTCCTCCCGGCTGGCGCCCCTCGTCAAGCGGCTGGGCGGCATCGCCCCCCAGCGCGCGGTCCCCCGCTTCGCGGACGAGACCTTCCTGACCTGGTTCCGGCGGCGTACACCGGGGGGTGACGGCCGTCACGGGCCGGTGGTGCTGTGGGTGGACTCCTTCAACAACCACTTCACCCCCGACGTCCTCAAGGACGGGGTCGCGGTGCTGGAGGACGCCGGCTTCCGCGTCCAGGTCCCCGACGGCACCCAGTGCTGCGGACTGACCTGGATCACCACCGGGCAACTCGGCATCGCCCGGCGTATCGCCCGGCGCACCACCGCCGCCCTCGCCCCGGCGGTCGCAGACGGCGTACCGGTGGTGGGCCTGGAACCCAGCTGCACAGCGGCGCTCAAGACCGACCTGCCCGAACTCCTCGACGGCGACGACGACGCCCGCGCCCTCGCCCTGGCCACCACCACCCTGGCCGAACTCCTCGTCCACCGGGCCCCCGACTGGCAGCCCCCACGGGTCGACACCTCGTCCATCAGCCAGACCCACTGCCACCAGCACGCCACCTCCGGCTTCGGCGCCGACAGCGCACTGCTGCGACGCATGGGCGTCGACAACACCGTGCTGGAGTCCGGCTGCTGCGGCCTCGCCGGGAACTTCGGCTTCGAGCGCGGCCACTACGAGGTCTCCGTCGCCGCGGGAGAACAGGTCCTGCTCCCCGCCGTACGCGCGGCCGCCTCCGACACCCACGTCCTGGCCGACGGCTTCAGCTGCCGTACCCAGATCGCCCAGCAGACCGACCGCGCGGGCACCCACCTCGCACAGCTCATCGCCCGCGCGCTGCCCACCCGCTCTTCGCCCGACTCGTCCCACTGCCCCTCGACGGACAAGGAAGCCACCCATGACTGACGCCCTCTCCCTCATCGACGACTGGGGCCCCGAGAAGATCGTCGTCGTCTCCCACCGGCGCACCGGCATGAAGGGCGTCCTGGTCATCGACAACACCGCCCGCGGCATCGGCAAGGGCGGAACCCGCATGAGCCCCACGGTCACCGTGGACGAGGTCGCCCGCCTCGCCCGGGTCATGACGTGGAAGTGGGCCGGTGTGGACCTCTTCTACGGCGGAGCCAAGGCCGGCATAGTCGCCGACCCCGCGTCCCCCGACAAGGAGGCGGTCCTGCGCGCCTTCGCCCGTGCCCTGTCCAACGAAGTGCCGCGCGAATACGTGATGGGCCTCGACATGGGGCTCACCGAGAGCGACGCCGCGATCATCCAGGACGAACTGGGCGACCGCGGAGCGGCCGTCGGCACCCCCGAACACCTCGGCGGCGTGGCGTACGACAAGCTGGGCGTCACCGGCTACGGCGTCGCCGAGGCCACCGACGCCGCGGCCCGACGCCCCTGACCGGCGCCCGCATCGCCGTCCAGGGCTTCGGTGCCGTCGGGGGCGCGGCAGCCCGGCGCTTCGCCGAGCTCGGCGCCACCGTGGTGGCGGTCTCCACCGCCCACGGGGCCCTCCACGCCCCCGACGGCCTCGACGTCGAAGCCCTCCTGACCGCACGTCAGGAGCATGGGGACCACTTCGTCACCCGCCACCACCAGGGCACGGTGCTCGCCTCCGGAGCGGAACTCACCGTGGACTGCGACATCCTGGTGCCCGCCGCCCTGCAGGACGTCATCGACCGCACCACCGCCCGCACCGTCAAGGCCGAGATCGTCGTCGAGGGCGCCAACCTGCCCACCTCCCCCGAGGCCCAGGACATCCTCGCCGAGCGGGGCATCACGGTGCTCCCGGACTTCGTCGCCAACGCCGGTGGCGTGGTCGCCGCCGCCTTCGCGATGGACGCCCGGTACTCCGGCTTCCGCCCGGACACCACCGCCATCTTCGACACGATCTCGACCCGGCTGCGCGCCAACGCGGTCACCGTCCTCGACGAGGCCGAGCGCCGGAACACCACCCCGCACACGGCCGGCCGCGCCCTGGCCGAACAGCGCGTCCGCGTCGCGATGCAGAGCAAGGGCCACCTCCCCCGCACCTGACCGGGCAGCCTCCCCCGCCTCGGGTCCCGCTCCCGCCAGGGGCGGGGGCCGGGGCCGGCATCGGCGGG
>NZ_KL585415.1:42344-43832 GCF_000721935.1 Streptomyces sp. NRRL WC-3549 | reverse complement strand
GGGTACCCCTTCGAGCGCCTGCCTGCGCACGGTGGCACCGAGACGTATTTCGGACGGAAGCTGTCAGTGCCCACCGGGCAGCGATACGGACGACCCGCCCCATGGCCAGGGCCTCGTGGATCCCGCCGCGCCCGCGCGGGCCTCGCCCACCGGCGACAGCCGGCAGGAGTGGAACCCACCCCGGAGGCACGGCAGTTCCGCACAACGACGCTGCCGGACGACGCGCTGGGACGGACTCGTCCCGGCCCCGAGGTCAACGATCAAGCGAGGCGCCCCCGCAGTCTGCGGGGCCGTGAGGGGAGCGTCGAGTCCCACCTGAGCTGTCGGTCAGAGCGGCCACATATTCGGGGGCTTCGTCAACGAGTAGGTGGCCGGCACCAGCGACGACGTCGAGTTCGATGCCGAGGGTCCGACGCACGGCTGACCCGAGGTGCCGCGGCGGGAGGAAGGTGTCGTGCCGGCCGGCAACCACCCGGCGCGGCACGGTCGTCGCAGGCAACTTCGCACCTCCCGGTGCGCCGCTGGAGCGGGCGTACCGGGCGACGAGGGTCATCCACTCGACCAGCTCAGGCCGTGGTTGCCGGCCCGGCGCGTGCATGGCGCGCAGGAGCCGGGCGCTGCGTTTCGGTGTCGGACGCACGTACCAGGCAGCTGAGGCGGCCATCACGCTGCCGCTCACGCGCAGCCTCGTCAGCCCTCCCGGACTCACGAGAACCTGCTGCTCAACGCAGGGCGAAGCGCACGAGACGGCGATCGCGGCGCCGAAGGAATGGCCCAGAACCGTCACCGGCCCCGCCGACAACTCCGTCAGCACCTCGCCCAGCCAGCATCCGTACCAGGAAAGTCCGCCGCCGGAGGGAGCGCGTTCCCCGGAACTGAGACCGGGCTGCCCCGGGACGTCCAGGAGCACGACACGGCGGCCCGCGGCGACCAGAGCGGTCGCCAACGGCAAGGAGGAAGCCGCATTGAAGTTGGTGCCGGGGACGAACACCACTGTCGTCGCACCCGCGCCCGCGGTCACTACGTGGCTGGGCACGTCCTTGGCTGTCACAACCGTCCGCTCGTGTCGAACCGGCCATCGGTCGAGCTGCTCGGTGCACCAGCCCCGGATGGACTGCCGACCCATCTCATTGCGGTAGATCGATCCCATCCAGCGAGTATGCGCCTGGCCGAACAGCCCTCACAGCAGAGCCGTCGTTTCCGCATGGGGGTATCCACCGGAGGGCGGACCCGCCCGGCAGACGTTCCGTGAGGAGTTGCGGTCCCAGGCGCGGCGACAAATCGGTTGGGGGAAGCCCGACGAGCGCCGGGCCCGGCGGATGCCTGCCCTCTCGCACCCACGTCCCCCGTCTCGGATCAGCTCGCTGCGGTGTGCCCGGGCCGCCGCTCGGCCGCCTGACGCAGGGAATGGTCCAGAGCGGTCATCAACCGGGCGACACGGCTGCTGCCGCCTGCCGCGGGCGGGTAGCTGTCTCTTATACACATCTC
>NZ_KL585415.1:40451-42160 GCF_000721935.1 Streptomyces sp. NRRL WC-3549 | reverse complement strand
CTGCCGCGGGCGGGTAGCGGCAGAGCACATCGACGAGTACCGGCGTTGCACGCCGCCTCGATCTTTCCATCAGGGCGTCCACAATCGCGGTGTCTCCGCCCGCCTTCAACCCTCCGATGTGTGCAGCGCTCGCGGAGGCTCGCAAGATATGGCCGACCTGGCCGGCCTGGGCGATGGGATGCAGGTATGCAGCCGACGCGGCGTCACCGGCGCATCGAGCGGCCAGTCGTGCGGCTTCGGAGGGGGCGGACCGGGCGGCTCGATGGGCTTCGAGGGAAGTGACGCGCTGCAATTTCGTCCTGTCGGCACCGTTGATGAACGCCCAGGCAGCGTCGATCGCCGCACGCGGGCGGGGGTCATCGGGAACAGCCTGCTCATAGACCAATAGGACGTCTTCCGCGTGCCGGACCACGTAATGCGCGACGACGCGCAACTCACCCATCGTCAGGTCGAAGTCTCCGGACACGGTGCGCGTGCTCTTTGCCATGGTTCTGCAGCGTATCCTTGAGCACCCGGTGGACACACACGATGCCGCAGACAGTAGGGCGTTGGCTACGAGAAGGCCTCGGAACGGTCTCCCGCCAACGCCCCATCAGTAGCCCGCCAGGCCGACGAAAACTTGGCGCCGTTTGTCGTTCCGCGGTCCCGAGCGCTGCCAGTTGCTCCGGGCGCGAACTCACGTCAGTCAGCGAACCTGCCCGGCCAAGAGGGCGAACCCGTTGTGGAGCCGCTGACTGACTGGGGTGCGGTCTCCGGCGGTGACGGTACCCGCCTACCGGGGCTCCACTGCGCCTGGCGGGGGCCCTATGTCTTTGGTCAAGGTGGTCGGATGGCGCTGCGGCCGTCATGAGCGATGACGTGCCTGTCCGAGAGTCGGAGGATCGGGCGGCTGCGGCGGGTTGGGGTGCGTAGGAGGTCCTGTCGCGGAGCATCGCGAACAGGACACCGGCCCTCGGGCGGGCGAGGCAGAGCAGGGCCTGGGCGCGTGGGCGCATGCCCCGGGCACTCTTCTTGGGGCACGGAGGGGGCGATCGCCCCGTGGCTGGTGTGTGGTCACGGGTACGGACGACCTGCATCTGCGGCCCGAGAGCCCGAGAGCCCGAGAGCCCGAACGATGATCGTCGGTCCCGGGGCCGGCCCCTCCTCCACCCCCTACCGCAGTGGTACGTCCACATCGGCTCCCCGGTATGTCGCCTGAGGCACTGCCGAACACGCACCCTCAGTTCGTCGGCAGAAGACGACCGTGAAAGGGCGGAAGATGAGGTTACGCAACGGCAAGCGGCGAAGGGCGGACTCCGACCGGGGGCTCCGGCGGCCACACCCCATGTCGCCGTCGAACTGTGCGGCGTCCGGCGGCAGCACGGGTCGCGCATCCGGCACCGTACACGCACTCGCGGGCGTCGACCTCACCCTCCCTCGGGGCACGTTCAGCTCGCTCATGGGCCCCCTCCGGGTCCGGCAGGTCCACCTTCCTCCGGTGCGTCACCGGGCTCGACCAGCGGCCACGAACTGGGCGCGGCATGACGTCGGCTCCCCTCGTACGGTCCGCAGAGAACGGGACAACCCCGGCGGCGGGGCGGGGCCGTCACGCTCGTCACCATCGGAGCGCTCACGGGCGCAGCACTGCGCCGGGCGCCCGAAGTCCCCGCGGTGACGGCGGCGGCGTCCGTCGTGCCGGCTCCGGCCGGGCTCTGTCTCTTATACACATC
>NZ_KL585415.1:36044-40275 GCF_000721935.1 Streptomyces sp. NRRL WC-3549 | reverse complement strand
AGTCCCAGCCACGACCGGCTCGCCCACGTCCCCGACCAGCGGTTCCGTGATCGCGCCACCGACGGCCCACACGGTCGCTGCATGGCACGACCGGACGACCTCAACCCGCCCTGAATCGACGGGAAGGACGCGCATGACCACACCCCAGGCCCCGCCGACCCTTGTCGGAAAGGCCGCCATCGGGGCCCTCGGCATGCTGGCAGTGGCCACCGGCGCCTTGGAGTCGGTGGTGACGCCGACACTCCCGCTCCTGCAACGCGAGCTGGACATGAGTCCCGCCGAAGGAGCACTGCTCAGCATCGTCCTCATGATCACCGGCGCGCTCATCACTCCGGTGGCGGGAAAGTTCGGTGACCGCTACGGCGGAAAACGGGTCCTGATCCGGCTGATGGCGGTGGTCTCGGCCGGCGGCCTGGTGTCCGCCGCGGCCCCGAACCTCCCCGTACTGCTGGTCGGCCAGATCCTCCAGGGGGCGATGGTCGGCGCGCTGCCTCTCTCCTTCATCCTGGTGCGCGAACACCTCCCTCAGGGGGAGTCCAAGGTCGCCATCGGCGTGGTCAGCGGCCTGTTCGTCGGCGGCGGGATGGCGGGCACGCTGGCCGCCGGGCCCGTGGCCGAAGGACTGTCCCGGCACTGGATGTTCGCGCTGCCCACGGTCGTCGTGATCGCGGCCACCGTACTGGTGAACAGGCTCATGCCGCAGGACCGACCGGGCCGGCCCGACGACGCCGGGATCGACTGGCCCGGCCTGGCCCTCCTGAGCGGCGCCCTGGTCACGCTGATGCTCGTCCTCTCGATGGCGCCCGACCTCGGCTCGCAGCCCCTCGTGCTCGCGGTCCTCCTCGTGCTCCTGGCCGCCCTCGTGGCCGGGTGGACGGCCGTGGAGCGCCGAGTGGCGTCACCGATGGTCGATCTGCGCATGCTGTCCCGGCCTGCGGTGTGGAAGCCGTGCGTGCTGACGTTCATGATCTGCGTCGGTACCTCGGCGGCGGTCCATCTCGTCCCGCAACTCTTCGCGGTGTCCGACGACGCCTACGGCTTCGGGGCCGACGCCACCACGATCGGCTTCTACCTGCTGCCCGGCACGGTCGCCGCGTCTCTGGCCGGGCCGGTCGGCGGGATCGGGGCGCGGCGGTTCGGCTCGCGCGCGGTCATCACCGCCGGGATCGTCGTTCTGGCGGCTTCCCTGATCGTCCTGGGGGCCGTGCACACCGAGGTCTGGCACCTCGTCATCGGCAAGATGATGATCGCGCTCGCCAACGGGCTGTGTGTGACAGCGCTGGTGACCAGCACCGCCACTTCCGTCGATCAGGGTGACACCGGCATCGCCACCAGCCTGGTCCTGGTGACCCGCGTCATCGGCTTCGCCGTGGGCGTGCAGGCCAGTGGCACGCTCCTCACCGCCGCAACCCCGTCCGGGTCCGACGTCCCGGACGAATCAGCCTTCGTGACGGGCTTCGTCATCGCCGGCGCCGTCACGGCCCTGTCCCTGCTTGTCGCCCGCACCATGCGCAGAGGAGTCACAGCATGACGTCCGCACATCAGTTGAAGCACAGCCGCGCTGTGCCGCGGCGCAAGGCCCTGATCTCCGGGGCCGGCGTCGCCGGGCCGGCCCTCGCGTTCTGGCTGAACCGTCTCGGGTTCGAGGTGACGGTGGTCGAGAAGGCCCCCGCACTCCGAAGCGGCGGCTACCCCGTCGACCTGCGCGGCACCGCACTCGAGGTCGTCCGGCGGATGGGAATCCTGCCGCGGCTGCGGGACGCGCACATCGACCTGCGCCGGCTCACCTTCCTCGCCGCGGACGGCGGCGAGGTGGCCTCGGTCCATCCCCACTCCGTCACCGGCGGCGTTGCGGGGCACGACCTCGAGGTGCGGCGCGGGGATCTGTCCGATGCTCTTCACGCGGCGGTCCGTGACGATGTGGAGTTCTTGTCCAACGACGCCATCGCAACCCTCGACGAGCACGATCACGGCATCGACGTCGCCTTCCGCGGAGGCGGCACCCGTAGGTTCGACGTGGTGTTCGGCGCGGATGGTCTGCACTCGCACACCCGCCGGATGCTGTGGGGACCCGAGGAGCAGTTCCACCGGTACCTCGGTTACTGCTTCGCCGTGTTCACCATGCCCAACACGTTCGGCCTCTCCCACGAGACCGTGATGTGGAACACGCCGGGCAGGGCAGCGGCCCTCTACGCCGTGGGGGACCACGACGACGTGCACGCCTTCCTCAACTTCGCCCACCCCCACCCGCCGTTCGGCGCGTTCCCGGACCCTCGAGCCCAACGCGCCCTGGTGGAATCGGCATTCGCCGACGCGGGGTGGGAGGTGCCGGGCATGTTGGCCGCGATGCGGGATGGGAACGACCTGTTCTTCGACGCGGTCAGCCAGATCCGCACGCCCCGCTGGTCCGACGGCAGAGTCGCCCTGGTGGGCGACGCCGCGTGGGCACCCTCGTTCCTCACCGGTCAGGGCACCAGCCTTGCCCTCGTCGGCGCGTACATGCTCGCCGCTTCCCTGGCCGACCGGGACCACTCCTCCGGCTTCGCCGCCTACGAACTGGACACCCGTGGCTTCGTGACGGCCAACCAGGCGCTGGTCGGCAAGGGCGGTGCCACCCTTTTCCCTACCACCGCACAGGCGCTGGAAGAACGCAACGCCCGACTGCGCGAACTCACCTCGATTCCCCCCACAAAGGCGCGACCTGCCCATTCGGCCCTCGTCCTGCCCGACTTCATGCCTGTGGTGTGACGGGATGTGAGAGGAAGCGGCCTCCCCCGTCGACCAGTTCGCCGGACCGGCGTGAACCGGATCAGGACGTCCACAGGCTCCGCCCGGTCGCGACGGAGCCGTTGCCCGAGCGGAAGGCCCCCGGTCCCCCGCTACTCGACCGACCACCAGGTCGCCATCGGCGCGCCGACCCACGTCTTGTCGTCCCACTCCGCCGGCCCGTGCCCGGCGACCGCTACGGCTGCAAGGCACGGAAGCTGTGCGAAAGCACAAGCTCCATGGAAACGCAACCGAACGCCCGTACAACGGGCAAGGTGTTGAGGGCCCTCCGGTGGCGGGCGGCCTGGGAGGAGGGCGGTAGAGACGGCTGCGAACGCGGAGACCGCCCTCGATCCCGGTCCGATCCCTCGACCGCAGCGGGCAGCACCGCCGATGAGGAGTCGGTGCCTGCAGCGGCCGGGATGCCGATCCGAGCCGCGCTTCAGGCAACGCTTCAGCTGTCTCGTTCAGCTGTCTCGCAAGCCGCCGCGCGGTTGAGGACCGGGACGGCCGGAGGCCTGTCACTGCCGGTTGCTATCTTTCCATGACGGATCCGGAGTGGGGCGCATCACCGAGCGGGGGAGGTTTCCATGGGGCTGTTCGACAGCATCCGCGGGGAATTCATTGACATCATCGAGTGGACCGACGACAGCCGGGACACCATCGTGTGGCGATTCCCGCGTCACGACAACGAGATCAAGATGGGCGCCAAGCTCGTCGTACGTGAGTCGCAGACCGCGGTCTTCGTCAACGAGGGCCGCATAGCGGACGTCTTCCAGCCGGGTACATACACCCTGCAGACCCAGAACATGCCGCTGCTGTCCACGCTGAAGGGCTGGAAGTACGGTTTCGACTCGCCGTTCAAGGCTGAGGTGTACTTCGTCACCACCCGCCAGTTCACCGACATGAAGTGGGGCACGCAGAACCCGGTCATCGTCCGCGACCCCGAGTTCGGAATGGTGCGGTTGCGGGCCTTCGGAGCCTACGCGGCGCGGGTGGTCGATCCTGCGGCACTGCTGCGCGAACTGGCGGGTACCGACCCTCAGTTCCGTACCGAGGAGGTGCAGGGTTACCTGCGCCAGCTGATCGTCGGCAAACTGGGCAGCGCGCTCGCCACCTCAGGCGTTCCGATGCTGGATCTGGCGACCCAGCAGGAGTCCATCGGCACCAGGCTTGCGGGTGTGCTCACCCAGGAGCTGAAGCCGGTCGGTATCGCCGTCCCCACGTTCATCATCGAGAACATCTCGCTGCCTCCAGAGGTCGAGGAGGCCATCGACACCCGTGCCAGGATGGGTATCGCGGGCAATCTCGACCAGTACACCCAGTTCCAGGCAGCCGACGCGCTCGCCGCCGCGGCGAGCACGCCCGGCAGTGGCGTCGGTGAAGGCATGGGGCTGGGGCTCGGGATGGCCGCGGGCCAGCGGATGGCTGCCGGTCTCAACCCACAGCCGCAGCCCTCTGCCCC
>NZ_KL585415.1:21364-35842 GCF_000721935.1 Streptomyces sp. NRRL WC-3549 | reverse complement strand
CCTCTGCCCCCACCCCTGCCGCATCTCCCGCCCCCTCGGCGGGCCCGCCGCCGCTGCCCGTGCAGGAGCAGTGGTTCATCGGCGTCAACGGCACCCAGCAAGGGCCGTACGACCGAACGGCGCTGGCCGGTCTGGTGAGCGCGGGCACCCTGACCGGGACGACGTTGATGTGGAAGGAGGGGATGTCCGGGTGGCAGCCCGCCGACCAGGTGCCCGACCTCAGCCGGCTCTTCGGGGCCGTACCTCCGCCGCTCCCGCCGCAGGCCTGACAAGGGGGCGACGTTGAACACCGACGAGCAGAACGCCGGGATTGCCGGCACGAGTTCCCGTTCCTACCCCTGCCAGGCGTGCGGCGCCACGGTGGTGTTCGCGCCGGGCACCGACGCCATGCGGTGTCCGTACTGCGGTCATGAACAGCCGGTGACCACGGCGTCGCGCGAGGTCCGTGAGCACAGCTTCGACGAACTGGCCACTCTGCCCGTCAAGCCACGGAGCTCGGCGACTGACGGCATACGCACGTACGTCTGTCCGGGCTGCGGCGCCCACACCGAGAGCGACGACCTCTCCGCGCACTGCCAGTTCTGCGCCACCGCACTGGTGGCCGAACCCGAAGCCACCGAGCGGGTGCAGCCGGAGGCCGTGGTCCCCTTCGGCCTGGATCGGGACGCGGCCCGGGAAGCACTGCGCACCTGGACATCCTCCCGCTGGTTCGCGCCTTCCCGGCTGAAGAAGGTCAGCGAGGCGGAGACGTTCAAGGGCAGTTACCTGCCGCACTGGACCTACGACGCGCAAACGACCTCCAGCTACCGGGGTCAACGTGGCGACTACTACTACGTCACCGAGACGTACACCACCACCGAGAACGGCGAGAGCGTCACCAAGACCCGCCAGGTACGCCACACCCGCTGGTCCCCTGCCTCCGGGATGGTCAGCCGCGCATTCGACGACGTTCTCGTCGCCGGCACCACTCACGTCGGCCACGACCAGTTGGACAAGCTCACGCCGTGGCCGCTCGAGGAGGCCAAGCCGTTCCAGGCTGAGTACCTGGCCGGCTTCCAGACCGTGCGGTACGACGTGGAGCCCGAGGACGGGCTGGTGACGGCCAAGGAGCGGATGGCCACCGTCATCAAGTTCGACTGCCGGGCCGACATCGGCGGCGACGAGCAGCGGGTCACCGCGCTGGACACGCAGTACTCGGCGCTCACGTTCAAGTTGATGCTGCTGCCCGTGTGGTTCCTCACCTATCTGTACGCGGGCACCAGCTGGCAGGTCATGGTGAACGCCCGCACCGCCGAAGTCATCGGCGAACGCCCGTACAGCAAGGTCAAGATCGCCGCGGCTGTGGTGTGCGGGTTGATCCTCGCCGCGCTGATCGTCCTCCTGGTGATGCGGAAGTAGAGCGCGTGAGCAGCGCCGTCCGCGAGCCTCCGCCGGCTGATAGAACTCGGCTCACCCGAAGCACCGGCACCGGGCGCCGCGCCCCGGCCGAGCGGGCCCTTGCGACGCCGGTGCGCAGCCTTCGTCACTGCTCGCCGAGTGGTGCCTGCCGGGACAGGAACTCTTCGAACGCCGCCTACTGCCTCGGATCCATGAAGCCTTGACGGACATGGCGGCCCTGCTCTTGGAGCCACTGCGTTTCGCCGGTGTCCAGAAGTTCGGCAACCACGGCTCCTCCACGGGCGACCGCAGCGCGTCCTCCCGCGCGACGACGGAAGAGCGGGAACGCTCCGTGCTCCCGGCTTCGCGTTCCGTGACGGGACGACGGTGCGGATGTTCGTCGTCTCGTCCACGAGCCGTCCGGACATACCGCGTCCGACCGTTCGCCTGCGCGGGGCTGCGCGGTGGTGGTGAAGAGGGCGAGGAATGGGCCGGGCCGCCAGCGGGGAGCACGAACAGCCCACGTTCCACGACTTCGACGCGGCCGCCGAGCACCTGGTGGCGACGGGGCGGGCCCAACGGCGAACTGCTGGTCGGCGCGGCCCTCACCCAGCGGCCCGAGAGGTACGCCGCCCTGGTGTGTATGTCCCCCTCCTGGGCGTGGTCCGCTACGAGCTGTCCGGGCTGGGCCCCAGCTGGGTGCCCGAGTACGGCAGCGCCCGGGACCCCGGCCGGTTGGGACCCTGCTCGGGTACTCCCCTACCACCGCATCACCCCGGCCACGGCGTACCCGGCCGTCCTGCTGACCGCCTCGGACGGTGACACCAGGACGGACCCGCTGCACGCCCGGAAGATGCCCGCCGCCCAGCAGCATGCATGCCCCGTCCCGGCTCCGGGCCGGTCCTGCTGCGGCCGGAACACGGCGTGGGCCACGGTGGCCGGCGGGCCGCCTCGCGGACGGTGGCGCTCCAGGCCGAGTGCCTGGCCTTCCTCGCGACGCAGGTAGGTCTCGCCGCCCCGGGCCGGACGGGACCTGCCCGTGACGCCGGACCCATGCACGGCAGGCCACATGGACACGGCGAGGCGTGTCGAGTCCGCGGCGTCACACCGTTACCCCTTGGGGTACACGATCCGGGCGGCGCATCGGGCCCGTCCGGGGCACGGGAGGACGCGTATGCACGCAATTCAGCACGCCCTGTCGATCACCGGTTCCATGGCGTGGGAGATCGCCTGGGCGCTGATCCTCGGCTTCACCCTGTCCGCAGTGGTCCAGGCGGTGGTCCGCAGGTCCACCGTCGTCTCCCTGCTGGGCGACGACCGCCCCCGCACCCTGGCCACCGCGACCGGGCTGGGCATCGCCTCCTCGTCCTGCTCCTACGCCGCGGTCGCGCTGGCCCGCTCACTGTTCCGCAAAGGGGCGAACTTCACCGCGGCGATGGCTTTCGAGATCGCCTCCACCAACCTCGTCGTCGAGCTCGGCGTGATCCTCGCCCTGCTCATGGGCTGGCAGTTCACGGCCGCCGAGTTCACCGGCGGCACATTCATGATCATCGCCCTGGCGGTGCTGTTCCGCCTCTTCCTGCGCGACCAGCTGCTGCGCGGAGCCCGCGAGCAGGCCGAACGGGGGGTGGCCGGCTCCATGGAGGGGCATGCCGCGATGGACATGTCCGTGCGGCGCGAGGGCTCCTTCGTCCGCAGGCTGTTCTCCCGAGACGGCTTCACCTCGGTCTCCCACGTCTTCGTCATGGAGTGGGCGGCGATCCTGCGTGACCTCGTCGTCGGCCTGCTGATCGCCGGCGCGATCGCCGCCTGGGTGCCCGACTCCTTCTGGCGCGCCTTCTTCTTCGACGGCCACCCGCTCGCGTCCAAGCTGTGGGGGCCGTTGATCGGCCCCCTGGTGGCCATCGCCTCGTTCGTGTGTTCGGTGGGCAACGTGCCGCTCGCCGTCGTGCTGTGGAAGGGAGGCATCAGCTTCGGCGGTGTCGTGGCGTTCCTCTTCGCCGACCTCCTGATCCTGCCCATCCTGAACATCTACCGGAAGTACTACGGCGCGCGCATGGCCCTCTTCGTGCTCGGCACCTTCTACACCGCCATGGTCCTGGCCGGATACGTCGTCGAGTTCCTCTTCGGCGGTCTCGGCCTCGTCCCCGACCGCGCCCACGCCACCGTCCCGGACAGCGGGGTGAGCTGGAACTACACGACCTGGCTCAACATCGCCTTCTTCCTGCTGGCAGCAACCTTGGTCGTACGGTTCCTGCGCACGGGCGGCAGGGCCATGCTGGGCATGATGGGCGGCTCACCCGAATCCGACCACGACGGCGCCCGGCCGAACCGCTCCCGCCACTGACACGGACCCACCGGGCAAGATCAGAGGCAGAAGCGGTGCGGCGGCCCGCGGGACAGGGGACGGGGACACGGGACGGGGACACGGCCCTGTACGACTGAGACGAGCCCGTGTCGTCGCCGTCCGCCCGGCGCACCGGCGGACGGCGGCGTGCCCCGCTTGGTGGTGCACGCGCTCCGGCGCCAGGTGCGCCCGTTGTCGCCCGCGTGTGAAAACCCTCAGGCAGACAGGATCTCGACGTACCCGTCGGCCCCGTGGACGCGGATCCGCTGCCCGTCCCGGATCAGCCGGGTCGCCTGCTCGACGCCCACGACGGCCGGCAAGCCGTACTCCCGGGCGATGACGGCGCCATGGGTCATCAGACCGCCGACCTCCGTCACCAGGCCCGAGATTCCGACGAACAAGGGCGACCAGCTGGGGTCCGTGTGGGCGGTGACCAGGATGTCGCCCGTCTCCAGGTCCGCCTCCGTCATGTCGAGGACGACGCGAGCCCTTCCCTCGACGGTCCCGGTGGAGACGGGGAGACCGATCAGGGCGCCGGCCGGCAGGTCGTCGCGCCGGTAGGCCCCCGTGACCGCCTCGCCGTCCGATGTGAGCACCCGGGGCGGAGTGAGGTCGTGGTACGACCGGAAGGCGTCCTTGCGCTGCTGAATGAGCCGCTCGTCCACCTGGCCGGAGCGGGAGACGTCGTGGAACTCCTGGAAGGTGAGGTAGAAGGCGTCCTCCTTGTCCCGGAGCACATGGCTCCGCACAAGACGTCCGGCCTCCCTCAGCAAGGCCTGCTTGTAGACGAAGAAACGGCTGACGATGTCGTACTTCGGGTACTCCCGGTATCCGATGAAGGTGCGGACCCGGTCGATCATGCGTTTGGCCTCGTCGGCTTTCCGGTTCCCGTCCGGCAGGTCCCGCAAGCGTGACAGCAGGTCCTGTTCCTTCTCCCGCGCCCTGTGCCGCCCTTGTTCGAACCGCCGCTCGGCGGCGCCCGGCTCGAAGTTCCTGACGTGGTCGAGGATCACGGGAACGAGCGTGGTGGGGCGCTCGCGCCAACGCGGCCTGGTGATGTCGATCTCGCCGACGCAGCGCATGCCGTACCTGCCGAGGTAGGCCTCGACGGCCTCGCGGGCTTCGGTTCCGCCGGCGAGTTCCGCCAGATCGTCCAGGAAGTCCTCGTCCTCGACGTCCTCCAGGAACGCCACCACTTCCGGGTGGGGGCGGATCACGTCCGCGACGTCGAGCAGGGCCAGCCCCATCTCCGACGTGACGTTGCCGGGGGCGGACAGTGTCAGGGTGTCGGCCGCGTTCTTCTCCCCCAGCCACTCCCCCAGCTTGTCGTTGAGCCACCAGGTGGCCTCCATGCCCGCCATGATCACGCGCATGCTCAGAGGGTCACCGAGGATCCGCTTGTGTTCCTCGAACGCTTCCAGCAGGAAGTCGAACAGCGTCGGTCCGGCCTTCGTCCGGATGTCGCGCTCCAGGGCGGCGACGGACGTCCGGCTGCGCTCGACCAGGCCGGTGACGAGGGTGGGATCGGTCTCGACCGGAGCAGAGGCGGGTGCTGCGGGCGGCCCGCCGGAATCCGCGTCCGGGAGCGACGGAACGAAGTCATCGCGGTCGAGAACGGTCTCCAACGCGTCCCTGACCAGCGGATCCCCTCTTCCCATGAGGTCCAGGAGGCCGGTGCGACTCGCCGGTGAGGCCAGGCGCCGGGTGACGTCCACGAACAGCCTCCCGCCGGCCTCGCTCATCGGCACCATGGCCGTCAGCCGCCACATGGACAGCCCCAGGGGCTTCAGGGCGTCGGTCATCATCTGCTGATGGCCGACGGAGACATAGACGTGGTTCTCCCGGTCGCCGGCCTCGGGCACGGGGAACAGCGTCGTGATCGGCCGACTCTGAACGATCTGGAAGCCGTCATCGATCAGGCACCATTCGATGTCCTGCGGACAGCCGAAGTGCGCTTCGATCCGCCGCCCGAGCCCCACGAGCCGCACGGCCTGCGCATCGGTCAGGGCCGGCACCCGCTGCCGTTGCGAGTCGATCGCCACTTCCCGCGTACCCCCGGCCGGCAGGGCGTGTACGGCACGCGGTTTGGCGGCGATCGCCTTTTCCACGATCTCGCCCCGCCGCACCTTGAACACGTCCGGGTTCACCAGTCCGGAGACCAGGGCCTCGCCGAGGCCGAAGCCCGCGTCCACGGTGGCTACGTTCCGGTTGCCCGTGACGGGGTCGGCCGTGAACAGGATGCCGGCCGCCTGCGCGAAGACCATGCGCTGCACGACCACGGCCATGTGGACGGTCCGGTGGTCGATGCCGTTCCGCCGACGGTAGGTCACGGCCCGCTCGGTGAAGAGCGAAGCCCAGCAGCGGCTGACGTGCCGGAGGACCGCCGTCGGCCCCACGATGTTCAGGTAGGTGTCCTGCTGTCCGGCGAAGGAGGCCGTCGGCAGGTCCTCCGCCGTCGCGCTGGACCGGACGGCATAGGCGGCCTGCTCGCCAAACTGGGCCAGGGCGCCGGTGATCTCCGCCGCGAGATCGCCCGGAATGACGACCTGCTCGATGGCCCGGCGAATCTGCGCGCTGAGCGCACTGATCGCCGCCCGGTCATCCGGGTCCGAACGCGACAACTGATCGAGCCGATCATCGATCGACGGCACTTCGGCCATGATCCGCCGGAAGGCGTCCGTCGTCACGCAGAAGCCATCAGGTACAGGGATG
Source organism: Streptomyces sp. NRRL WC-3549 (assembly GCF_000721935.1). Taxonomy (GTDB): domain Bacteria; phylum Actinomycetota; class Actinomycetes; order Streptomycetales; family Streptomycetaceae; genus Streptomyces. Next base: position 29,406 of record NZ_KL585415.1, on the reverse strand, counting down.
CCTTCGATCCGCGAGAGTCCGCCCAGGTGCGCACCCTTGCCTCCGGCGACCGCGACCTGCAGCTCGTCGATCTCCTGGAGAGCCCGCACATACGGCCGGGTCATGGCGACACCTCCGGGACAGCCGTACTCCGTTGCGCCGCGATGACCGATCCCGTCACCGGCGCGCCCGACTCCGTCCTACCCCTCGCCGGGCATGTCCTCGTCTCCGGTCGCCCTCCCTCCGCCGCACCGGGCGCCCGCAGCCGCACCTCCGGCGCCACCACCGGTGCGACGCCACAGCGTCTCCCGTACGTCGATGTCAGCACACGCACGTCGTGATCCCCCGTTTCCGCAGGTTGTGGTCTCGACCGACGATTCTGCGCCGCGCCCCGGGTCTTGCCGCAAGCCCCCCGGCGCGCTATACCTTGGGAGTGGCAAGGAGAGATGTCTCCTTGCTTTCTTCTTGTGCGGTCCGCGGAATCGGCAGGTACCTCACGACGCGGTGCGGACAGCGGCATCCTCGGGATTGCGAAGAGGCGGCCAGGACGACCGCCTCTCCTGGAATCAGGCGGCCCGCTGGTCCTGGACCTCTCCCGGCCCGGCCGCCTCGTTCAGGCCGCTCCGCCGTCAGGGAGGCCCGTCGGGACATCCTCACGCAGCACGCTGTACCGCACGGCGTCCCGCCAGCGCCCATCCCGGAACACGGTGCTGCGCAGCACGCCCTCGCGGGAGAAGCCGGACTTCTCCAGGGCGCGCTGTTCGGCGATGTTCTCCGTCTCGGTGTCCGCCTCGATCCTGACGACGGGGGTGTGGGCGAACAGGTATCGCACCAGCAACCGCTGGGCCTGCGTGCCGATCCCCCGGCCGCGGCTCTCCGGCAGCAGCTGGGCGCCGATGTTCCAGTAGTACGAGCTGCGCGAGGTCACGGCCCTCCGCCAGGACACGAATCCGAGCCGGTCGGTGCCGGTCACCACCATCAACCGGCCGCCCTCATCGCTCAGCAGGCCGTTCACCTCCCACTCCCGCCGCCAGCGCTCCGGATCCGACCAGCCCAGCCACTGGAACGGCCCGGTCGCCTCCGGATCGGTCAGGAACCGTGCGAGCAGAGGCAGATCAGCCTCGTTCACCGGTCGCAGTATCACAGGATCAGCGCTCATCCCGACCACAGTAGTGTCTCCCCCTGTCAGGACCACCCTCGTCGCGCAGGCCGGCAGCTGTCTCTTATACACATCCCCCCCGGTGTACGCGTTACGCTCCCCCTTTGTCAGCGAGGCGGCCCGGCGAAGAGCCCGACAAGCGCCTCTCGCGGCGACTCACGTGCGCGGACAGAGGTCAAGGAGCTCCCGACACATGGCCAAACACGAGCGGTGGAACGCGCTGCTGGAGCTGCTGGCGGCCGAGGGCAGGCTGGACGTCGAGGAGACCGCAGCGTCCCTGGGGGTCTCCCCCGCGACGGTTCGGCGGGACTTCGACGAACTCGCCGAGCAGAAGATGCTCATCCGGACGCGCGGCGGAGCCATCTCCCACGGCGTCGCCTACGAACTGCGTCGGCGACGGAAACGTCGTGGGGCTCAACGGAGGTACGACCACCACCGAGGTGGCCCGCGCGCTGGCGTTGCGGGCGGGCGGAGGACGGCACGGCGCGGTGGAGGCCGCCGCGGCACCCGCCCTCACGGTCGTCACCAACGCGCTGAACATCGCGGGCGAACTCGCCGTACGGCCCCAGATCAAGATCGTCGTCACCGGCGGCGTGGCCCGGCCTCAGACGTACGAGCTGGTGGGTCCGCTGACCGCCGGCGTACTGAAGGAGGTCGTGCTCGACGTGGCCGTCCTCGGGATCGACGGACTCGATCCCGAGCTCGGCGTGATGGCCCACCAGGAGGACGAGGCGAGTATCAGCAGGCTGTTCGCGGAGCGCGCTCAGCGCGTCGTCCTGGTCACCGACTCGTCGAAGATCGGCAAGCGGGCCTTCGCCCGAATCTGCGGGCTCGAGGACGTCGACGTCCTCGTCACGGACTCGGCTCTGCCGGCCGACATGAGCGCCCGTCTCGCCGACATCGGCGTCAAGGTGGTCACGGTCTGACGGTCCGCCGGAGCCCGGCGCCGTGGGCCGGGGCCTCGGCGGGTTCGCCGCGCGTCATGGTGTGCCGCGCCGCGGCGTCGTCACCCGGCCTTCCCCGGCGTGAGCCTGCGCAGCGGCGCATCGAGCTCACGGGTGTAGAAGTCGATGAACCCGTCGGGGTCGGGGCCCGCGTTCTGCATGACGAGCCGGTCGAATCCGGCGTCGACGTAGCTCTGCACCGCGTCCACGTACAGGGCGGGGTCCGGTCCGCACGCGAACTTCTCCTGGACGTCCTCCAGCCGGACCGTGGTGGTGGCCGCGTCGAAGTTCACCGGATTGGGCAGCTCGCTCATCACCTTCCACCCGGTGAGCGCCCACCTGGAGGTGTCGAGGACGGCCTGCGCGGCGCTCTTCTCGTCGGGCGCCCAGGCGACGGGGACCTCGGCGTAGCGGGGACCGGTGCCACCGGCTTCGCGGTAGTGCCGGACCAGTTCGTCCCTGTCCTCGGTGGCGAACAGCCCGTCCCCGAGCTCGGCGGCGAGCGTCGCCGCGTCACGGCCCCCGGCGGCCACGACGAGGAGGGGAAGGGAGTCGGGCAGATCGAAGACACGGGCGTCCGAGAGCTGAAGGTGCTTGCCCTCGTAGGACCGGTAGCCGCCGCTCCACAGAAGCCTGATGATCTCCAGGGCCTCCCGCAGCATGTCCTGCCGGGTGCTGACCGCGTCCGGGAAGCCGCGGCCGACGACGTGCTCGTTGAGCCGCTCGCCGGACCCCAGCCCGAGGGTGAACCGTCCGTCCGACAGGAGGGCGAGGGTGGCGGCCGCCTGGGCGATGATCGCGGGGTGGTAGCGCACCGTCGGACACGTCACACCGGTGGCCAGCCCGATCCGCTCGGTGCGCGCCGCGATGGTTCCCAGCACGGTCCATGCGAAGGGGGAGTGACCCTGGTTGTCGAGCCACGGATGGTAGTGGTCGCTGATCTCCACGAAGTCGAACCCGGCGCGCTCGGCGAGTACCGCCTGGCGCACCAGCTCGCCCGGGCCGAACGCCTCGGCGGCCAGCTTGTATCCGATCTGCATGTGTCTCCACTCCTCGCTCTCTTCTCCGGTCCCTGTCCGCACGCGCATGCCCGCATTCCGCGGAGCTATCGACCCTTTCGCGTCGGTCGGGTGGTTTCGCAGTGGTGATTCCGGCCGGGGCGAGCAGGAGCGGTCGGCCGGAGAAGGTCAGGGCCGGGGGCGGTGCCGTCGGCGGGCGTGTGATGCCCGTGTCCGCGCCTCCCTCTGCTGCTGCTCGCCCTCGTCCCTCGCCCGGGCATCGTCCGGAGCGATCCCGTCGGCCTACTTCTTCGTCCCGGCGAGCTGCCGGATTCCGGCCCTGGCAGCCTCTGCCGCTCTGCTCATCAGTCCTCCATGACGGAAACCCGGGGGCCCACGGGTGCGGCGGTGAGGGCTGTTCCAGCGGCCGGGCGCCGCACCCTGCCCTGGCTCCCGGCGGCTGTCCGGCCGGGGCCCCTGGCCTCGCGGGCTCACCCGTCCGGCCCCTTTCAGGCTCCCATACCCCGTCTCCAGCCGCCGCCCGTGCGGTGGTCCGCCGGGCAGTGGTACCGACGGGTGGGTGGCGGAAGCCGACGTGACCGGGGCTCGGCGGCCGGGCAGGAAGCCGTGTGGAGCGCGATCCGGCCTCGCTGTCCGTGCGGCCGGCCCTCGTACCGCTTCAGACGCCCAGCTTGGCCCGTACGCCGCCGGACATCGCCGCGGCACGGGCCGAGCGGCGCGCCACATGGGCGTCGTGGCGCACACCGTGGGCGGCGTGACGGCCGCGCCACAGCAGCGAGGGGGCGCTGCCGGTGTCGTCGGCGGCGATCAGCAGGCCGCCCAGCATGGACAGGTTCTTGAGGAAGTGGATGCTCTGCTGTGCCCGGTCGGAGGCGTCCTCCACCTCCCAGAACCGGTGGGCCGCCAGCGTCGTGGGGACCACGGTCGCCGCGAGGGCCAGCGCGGACAGCCGCGGGCACCGTCCCAGTCCGAGCAGGACGCCGCTCACCACCTGCACGGCGCCGTTGAGCCGTACGAGCTGCTCGGTGCGGTCCGGGAGCACGGCGACCCGGTCGGCCACCGGCCGGACGACGGGTTCGGACAGTTCGGCCACGTCCTGGGGCCGGCGCACGGAGTTCACGCCGCCGGCGATGAACATCGAGGCGAGGAGCGGGCGGCCGACGATACGCAGAAGACTCATGACACTGCCTCCGGGATGAGGGATGGGGCCTACTGGGATCATCGGGTGCCCCGACCGGCCTGCGCCATTCGGCACCCGCGGAAGGGGAACGATGCGCGGCTCCGTCCCGGCCGGCCCGAAAGTGGGCCCGGGCCGGAACCGACGGCAGGCTTCACCGGGCGGCCTCCCTCTCGCCCTTCCCGGCCCGCCGGCGTCCGAGGCGTCCGTCGGTCTTGGCGCACGGGCCCGCTCGGCCGGGACCGTGGAAAGGGGGCGTCCGGCTCGGGCGTACATCAGCGGCGTGGGCCCGGCCGGTGGCCTTGGCGGCTGGCGGCGAACCGGGAGGGCGGCACGCCGAAGACACGCGTGAAGGCCGCGGTGAACGCCGCCGGAGTGGTGTAACCCAGGCGGCTGCCGACCTCGCTGACCGACGCGGTACGCAACAGCGGCACGGCCGCGAGCATCCGGGCGCGGCTCCGCCATACGGCGGGGCTGTCACCGGTCTCCGCGCGGAAGCGCCGGGTGAAGGCCCGTTCGCTCATGGCCGTGCGCGCCGCCCACGCGGCGTTGGTCACGCCGGCGTCCGGGCCGGCCAGGTAGTCGCGGCAGATCTCCGCGAGGTCCGCGGAGGCGGGGATCGCCACGTGGAACGGCAGCGGGGCGCGCTCCGCGATCTCGTACAGGAGTGTCGCGGCGATGCTGCCCTCACGCCCCGACAAGCTGTAGTCGGGGGTGAACTCCACTGCGGCCAGCAGCAGTTCCCGTAGCAGTGGCGGAACGTCCACGACCGTGCAGGTGCCGGGCCACCAGGGGACGGCGCCTGGTTCGATGTACAGGCTCCGAGTGCTCACGCCCAGCATCCGGACCCGGTGCCGGGTGGCCGCCGGGATCAGTACGGCGCGTTCGGGCGGGACGGTCCAGGTTCCCTCGGCGGTGTCGACGACCATGACCCCGGTGGCGCCGTAGAGGAACTGCGCGCGCCGGTGCACGTGCCAGTCCAGTACGTGGCCGGGCGGGTAGTCGGTGCCGATCGGCAGGACGGCCCGGTCGACGTGGTCCACCTCGGCCGGCGGGACGTTCCTCACGCTGCTCACCTTACGGGGCCGGGACGCGAAGGAAGTGTGCCGACCATCGAATGCGGGACGTCGGTGCGGGCTGATGGGGTGGGCGTATGGATGTCGTGATGTTGATCGGGGTCGGGCTCCTCACCGGGGTGACGACGGTGCTCTTCGGGTTCGGCGGCGGGTTCGTCGCGGTTCCCGTGGTGGTGTGGGCGGACGCCGGGCTCGGCACGGACGCGATGAGGGTGGCGACGGCCACCTCCGCCCTGGTGATGGTGGTCAACGCGGGGTTCGCCACGGCCGTCACACCCGGACGGGTACTCGTCGCGCTCCGCGGCAGCGGCATGCTGCTCGCCCTGCTCGCGGCCGGTGCCTGGGCCGGTGCGCTGGCCACCCGCCTAGCCCCGGCCGGCCTGGTGCGCTGGGCGTTCGTCGCCTACGTCACCGTGACCATCGGGGACGTGCTCCTGCGGCCCGGCTTCCTGCGTCCGCACGGCCGGCAAGGGGCGGCGGCTCCCGGAGCACCACGGCCGCGCCGGTGGGTGCGGTCGCCGCCTTCCTCGGCGTGGGGGGCAGTGTCATGACCGTTCCCGCGATGCGACGGGCGGGGCACACGATGCACACGGCGACGGCGCTGGCCAACCCGCTCACTCTCGCCATCGCTCTCCCGGCCACCGCGGTGTCCCTGGGCGGGGCGACGGCCGCCGATGCGGCGGACGTGCACGGGCACCTGGCGGGACTCGTCGACCTGCGTGCCGCCTCGGCACTGCTCCTCGGAGCTCTGCCGGTGATCGCCGTGCTGCGGCGACGCCCGCCGCGGATACCCGACCGCACGTACGCCTGGGCGTACGTCGGGCTGCTGGCCGTCGTGACGGTCGCGATGCTGCCGGTTGCCTGACGGACGCGGGGTTCCGGCGGACGCGGGGTTCCGGCGGACGCGGGGTTCCGGCGGACGCAGGGGGAGGCGGGCCGGTGAGGCGGACCGGACGCCTGGCCGGCCCGCCCCTTGCCCGCGTTTTCGGGTCAGGGGTCGGGGCAGACTCCTTCGTCGACGGAGATGCTCACCGATGCGTAACGCCATCCCCCCTCGCGCGTCACCGCGTGGACGTCGAGGCAGAAGGCGGCGTCCGTGCCCTCGGCGGTGACGGTGTACACGGCTTGTTCCTCACCACCGGTGAATGCGGCGGACACCGCAGGGGCCGAGGCGAGTGCGACGCTCATCCCGTCCGACGGGCGGTCAGCCGCCTTGGCTATGTGGGCCCGCAGGATGTCGTCGTAGCTACCGCTCCCGCCGCCCGGCCCGAACTCGGCGTCCCTCGACAGTTCAGCGGTCGCCGTTGTCACCGCGTCCCGCAGTTCGCCCGTCTTCCAGTCGTGGGAAGGCTCGAAGAGGTCCGGGTGGTACAGCACGTACATGCTACCGGCGGCGAACAGCAGAGAACCGGCGATGAGAGCCCGGCCGACCGGGTTGCGGGGGTTGTAGACGTAGCGGTTGGTGCCCCACTTGCTGCGTACGAACACGCGGTCCGCGTCGTCACTGTTGTCGGTCATGACGGGATTCTCGTCCCCGGTGGCTGCGTCTGGCCAGCGGCTTCCCGCGCGGGCGGGCGTGGAACGCGTCCGTGACGCCGGGGCCCGGCCCCGCCCAGGGGTGCGGCAAGGGGCCGGGCGAAGGGCTCAACGGCCTTGGAGCGCCTTGACGTTGTCGCCGAAGGTCCAGTTGCGGGACCCGTCCCAGTTGAGGGACCAGGTCATCAGGCCCTTCAGTCCGCCGGTGGCGTTCCATGCCTGTGCGACCAGCGCGGGCGCCATGTGGCCGCCTCCCGCGCCCGGTTGTGCGGGCAGGCCGGGTACCTGCTTGTCGTACGGGACCCTGACGGTGGTGCCCTGCACGACGAGTCCCTTGTCCAGGCAGTCCGTCTGGGCGGTGAACCCCTGGACGGTACCCGCCTCGTAGGAGTCGCCGGAGCAGCCGTACATGCTGCCGTTGTAGTACTGCATGTTCAGCCACCACAGTCGGCCGTTGTCGGCGTACTTCTTGATGACCGGCAGGTAGGCGCCCCAGATGGAGCCGTAGACGACGCTGCCGCCGGTGACGTAGGCGGTCTCGGGGGCCATGGTCAGGCCGAAGCCGGGTGGCATGGCGGCGAGCACGCCGTCGATGATCCGGATGAGGTTGGACTGGGAGGGCGAGAGCTGGCGGATGTCGCCGCTGCCGGTGAGACCGGTCTCGATGTCGATGTCGATGCCGTCGAAGTGGTACGCCTTCAGGATCGGGACGACGGTCTCCACGAACCGGTCGGCCACGGCTGTGGAGCTGAGGTCGATCCCGGCCGTCGCGCCGCCGATGGACAGCAGCACGGTGAGCCCTGCCGCTTTGGCCTGGCACACCTCGGCCGGCGTGGGCACCCGCACGGTGGCGTCCATGCCGTCCTCCCACAGCACCGTTCCGTCGGAACGGATGACCGGGAAGGCCGCGTTGACGACGTTGTAGCCGTGGGCGGGGATGAGCGGGTCGGTGATCGGCGTCCAGCCGAACGGCGGGTGGACGCCGTTGGCGGCGCCGTCCCAGTTCTCCCAGTACCCCTGGAGCACCTTGCCCTCCGGCCGGGGCTTCAGGGCGCAGGTCTCGGCCGCGGTGGCGGACGCGCTGTGCGCGGAGGAGACGTCGGCCCGTGCCGACGCGCTCGGCGCCGCGCCGAGCAGGGACTGTGCCGCGGC
>NZ_KL585415.1:12830-21131 GCF_000721935.1 Streptomyces sp. NRRL WC-3549 | reverse complement strand
CGAGACGGCCAGGAAGGCCGTCGCCCGTGGTCGACGGGGGTTCTTCGCGTCTCTCGTCCTGCGGCGGAGCATGGGGGGTTCCCTTCTGCGGGCCGGGCCCGGATGCGCACAGGCGTGGCGCCCGTGCGCGTACACCGTCGTCGGGACCGGCGGCGGTCCGGGCCGGGGGTCGGATGGATGCTGCTGCGACGGACGTGGGGGCGGGCCGTCGGCGCCCCTCCCGGCCCGGTACTCCGGCGGGCGGCACCGGGCCGGGAGGGCTGTCGGCCGAGCGGGTCAGAACCGCACGTCGGAGCAGGCGTAGAAGGCGTTACCGGTGTCCGCGACGGTCCAGACGCCGAGGATGATGTGTTGGCCGCTCTTCTGCGGCAGGACGCCCTCGTGGCTGACCGTGGAGCCGGGCAGGCGGCCGCCGAAGGGCACGGTCAGAAACGGCTGCGGATCCAGATCGGCCCTGGTCAGCGGCTTGGTGGGGTCGTAGCCGTCCTTCGTGACGTAGTAGCGGAAGTCGGTGGTGGCGTGACGTGCGCTGATACGCCAGACGAAGGTGTGGCTCCGGCCCGCGGTGAGCTTGGTGGTGGGCCAGTTCCCGCCGCGCGGGTCGTCCAGCTCGGAGAAGCGGCCGTTCCCGCCCGCGCAGATCTGCCCGTCGGCCGGACCGCGCGTGGGGAACCCCTTGGGGCCTTCCACACTCGGCGGTTCCCACTGGATCTGCCCGCAGTTGCGTACGGTGCCGTTGCCGCACAGTTGCTGACGGCTGACGGGTGAGTCGGTGTAGCCGTGGCCCTGGGCACTGCCGGCGGTGGCGACGAGCGCGCCGCCGGCCAGCCCGAGGCCGAGGAGTAACGAGGTGATCTTCCTTCGCATGGTGCGGCTCCCGTGGTCCTGGATTCCGGATGTCTGGGCGGACACGCGGCCTCCGGTGCGCCTGCCGGGTGGAGCGGCGGGGACGAGCGCGGCAGGGCAGCGGTAACCGGAGGCAACGCGTCCGCTGCGGTCTAGACCAACTCTGAGGCTAGACCCGCCGACTCGACATGTCCATACCAATGAAGCCACGGAAGGCACGCTCGACCGGGGCCGCGGGGCCACCGTCCACCGGCACGCCCGAGGCCCGGCCGCCTCGCGGGCTCCCGAGTGACAGACGAGGAGTACGGCCGCGACCAGCGTCAACGCCCCACTCCCCCCTTTACCGGTACGAGTGACTCGGCGACGGTTCACGGGCGTGTTGATCTTCCCTCTCGCCATCATCTTGGCCGTGGCAGCCGTGCCGTACGGCCTGACGGCACGGCTGTGCCCCATGTCAGCACCGTGCTGTCCGAACCCACCAGGAGCGCCCATGGCGAACGAACTGAAGTACGGCGACAAGATCTACCTGCAGAACGCCTTCAACGACTACAAGGGCGGCTACCTGGACACCAACGGGCATGCCGCCGCGTCCGGGGCCAAGTACGGGGTGTCGACCGCCGAGTCACCCACCCGGGGCCAGGGCACGGGCACCTGGGAGATCCTCTCGGCCACCGGCAAGGCCACCGGTACCCCGGTCACCAGCGGTGACCTCGTCCAACTGCGCAACCTCTACGGCGGCGACGGCGGGTACCTCGACACCAACGGGCACGCGGCCGACGGGCAGAAGCGGTCCGGGGCCAAGTACGACGTGCTCACGTCTACGGCCAGGGAACGCGCGGCGGGTTCCGGCACCGGCAACTGGCACATCTTCGCCCGCGCCTCCGCCCCCTCCGACCAGAGCGTCCGCATCGGTGACGTCGTGCACCTGTGGAACACCTACGCCGGCAACGGCGGGTTCCTGGAGACCAACGGCAACGGGCCCGTCGCCGGGCAGTACAAGGTCTGCACCAGCGCCTACTACAACCGGGCCGCGGACGTCGCCGACTGGAAGATCCACCGCGCCTGACCCGCCGGTGGGGAAGCCGACGCTCCACCCGCCCCCGCGCGGCTTCCCCACCGCGGAGTGCCGGGCGCAGATCCCCCGCGACGGCCCTGCCCGGGGCAGCGCGCTTCCCGCAGCCATGCGCGCCCACCACCGCCGAACGCTGCGGACGCCTCAGCACCTGGCGCAGCGGCCATCCGCTCCGCGCCGGAGGTCCGGCAGCCTCGCCCCGGTCTGGCTTCCGCGATCCGCCACGACGCCGGACGGTGTCCAGGGCCGCCGCTCGGCCCGACGCGCCGCAGGACGAAGGGGGCGGTACGTCACGCGTACGGCTCCGTGCCCGCACCGGGCACCGGGTCCTTACGCCTCCCGGCGGTGGTTCTAGGGCGTGTCCGCGTCAACAACGCTGCCGGTCCATACACCTAAGAGGGGACGACCGCGCCACCGGGCGTACCGTCGTCGCCCGCCGCCTCCTGCGGCTGCTCGCTCAGCTGCTCCCGTACGTAGTTCCACACGACCGCGACCATGGCGGCGGCGGGGACGGCGAGCAGGCTTCCCACGATTCCGGCGAGGCTGCCGCCCAGTGTCACCGCGAGCAGGACCACCGCCGCGTGCAGACCGAGCCCGCGGCTCTGGATCATGGGCTGGAACACGTTGCCCTCCAGTTGCTGCACCACGATGATGATCACCAGCACGATCACCGCGTCGGTCAGCCCGTTCGACACCAGCGCGATCAGGACCGCGACGAAGCCCGCGAACAGGGCGCCGATGATCGGTACGAACGCGGACACGAAGGTCAGCACCGCCAGCGGCAGCACGAGCGGTACGCCCAGGATCCACAGGCCGAGGCCGATGAAGACCGCGTCGAGCATCCCGACGAAGGCCTGGGAGCGTACGAACGCGCCGAGGGTGTTCCAGCCGCGCTCGGCCACGGTGGGGACGTCGGTGGCGAACCTGCCGGGGAGCTGGCGGGTGAGCCACGGCAGGAACCGTGGGCCGTCCTTGAGGAAGAAGAACATCAGGAAGACCGCGAGGACCGCGGTGACGACTCCGTTGACCACGGTGCTGAGCCCGGTGACGACGGTGGTGACCGTGCTGCCGAGACTGTTCTGGATACGGTCGATGGCGGCGTCGAGCGCGTGTGAGATCTGGGCGTCGTCGATGTTCAGAGGTGGTCCGGCGGCCCATGAGCGGAGCTTCTGGATGCCTGCGACCACCCCGTCGGCCAGCTGGCCCGACTGGGACGCCACCGGCACGGCGATCAACGCCACGATGCCCCCGACGACCAGGAGGAACAGCACGGTCACGGCTGAAGCCGCGAGAGCCGGGGGCCAGCCGCGCTTGCGCAGGAACCGCGCCACGGGCCAGGTCAGTGTGGTGAGGAAGAGACCGACCACGAGCGGCCAGACGACCGGCCACATCCGGCCCAGGATCCACAGCGTCACCGCTGCCATCACAAGAACCAGCAGCAGCTCGGCCGAGAGACGCGCCGATGTCCGGAGCGTGGTGCGGGTTTTGGTGGCACTCAACCTGGCAGACATAGGGTCACCCTATTGGCTCGCCCGGCGCCCTCCCGACGCGCGCCCGGCCCGCCCCGGCCGGGGCCGCCACGCACGGGGCGCCGCCGGGTGGTACGGCGGGCGCGGGTGCCCGCCGGGAGCTCAGGTCAGCCGGCGTCGGAGGAACTCCACGGTGGTGCGCCACGCCTCGGCGGACGCCTTGGGGTCGTGGGCCTCCGGTCGGCCGTCGTTGAAGAAGGCGTGCCCGGCCGGGTACGTACGCAGGTCGGCGTCGACGCCCGACTGCTCCTTGATCGTGCGGCGGAGTTCACCGAGCGACTCCGGCGGGATCGACTCGTCCCGCTCCCCGTAGTGTCCGAGGACCTCCGCGCGGAGGTGGGAGAAGTCCGGGAGGTCTCCCTGGATGACTCCGTAGAAGGGCACCGCGGCGCCGACCCGTGGTTCGACGGCGGCGAGGTACAGCACGAAGCCGCCGCCCATGCAGAAGCCGACGGCGCCGACGGTGTCGGAGGTGACCTCGGGGCGGGCCAGGAGATGGTCGACCGCACCGGAGAGCAGCTCCACGCCCCGCTGGACGGGCAGGTCCTGCATCAGGCGCAGGGCTTCCCGCGCGTCGTGCGCGACGTTTCCGCCGTAGAGGTCGGGAGCCAGGGCGACGAAGCCCTCCGCGGCCAGACGCTCGGTGACGTCGGCGATGTGGTCGGTCAGACCCCACCACTCCTGGATGACGATGACCCCCGGCCCCCGCCCCGTCGGCGGGAGGGCGAGGTACCCGTGGGCGGTGCCCCCGGAGCTGGGGAAGGTGACGTTCTGGCGAGCAGGGTTACCGGTGGGCTGAGGCGACTCGGACAAAGCGGTTCCTTCCTGGACGGTGGACGGGTCTGAGCGACGGCGGCCGTGTCGGGGGCCGCCGCTTCTCCCGACCCACCCTGCCATCTCCGCCGGGCCCGTGGCATGCGGTGGCCACCAGGGTCGCGGGCCGCCGTCAGCGCGGGTCGCTCGTGGTCCGGTGCCCTGTGGGGAGCCGGCCGCGGACCGCGTCGACGTCTCCGTTGACGGTGGTCAGCGTCATGCCGTACCGGGCCCGTTCGCCGGAGGCGGGAGCGGGGACCGTGACGGAGGTCCGGCCGTTTCGGGTGGTGGCCTCGGTGCGGTAGGCGGGTGCGTCCTCGGGCAGCACCACCCGGACCGATCCGTTGGTCGTCGTGGCGACGAGGCGCGCCGGTGGGGACCCGCCGGTGAGCGTCACGTCACCGTTGACCGTCCCGGCGTCCAGGCGGGCGGAGTCCACGGCGTCGGCGTGCACGGAGCCGTTGCGTGTGGTGAGCCGTAGGTCGGCGTCCGGCAGTCCGGCGCGTACGACCGTCACGTCACCGTTGACCGTGGTGAGGTCCAGCGCGGCGGCGACGTCGGCCACGTCGATGCCCGCGTTCCTCGCGCGCACCGTGACGGCGAGACGGGCGGGCACCTGGACCACGGGCATGCGGGGGCACTCCCGGCCTCCCTGGTCCGATTCCTCCGGGCACGACAGGTCCAGAACCCAGTCGTCGCCGTGGTGTGACCAGCGGCCGGTGATTTCGGGGTCGAGGGCGGCCCGGTCCGACTCGGCCGGCCGCAGTCGGGCCCCGTTGTCCGTGGTGACCAGCAGGTGTGCTCCGCCCGCCAGGGATGGCGGCGTCCCGGTGTGTTCGCCGGCCTCGTGCCGGGGGGCGGGGCCGCAGGCCGTGACGAGGAGGGCGACTGCCAGCAGTGCGGCCGGACGCCGGGCCTCTGGGAGGGCTACGAGTTTCATGTATGCCCAACTGCCCCAGCCAGCACCGGACATGACACCGCAAGCGGCGCGGCCGGTCACGCCGCCTTCCGGCCGCCGGAGCTCCGCCCCGCGGTCCGGGGACCGTCGGCCCCCGCGGGCCGCACCTGCCTCGCCGCGCTCCTCGACGGGACGAGCCGCAGATGACGGTGTTCACGGGCATGGCGCGGTCTCTCCGGCGCGGTGAACATGCGGTCCTCGTAACGGCCCAGGAGAACGACGGCCACCAGCAGGAAAGGCGGTAAGAGAAAGACGAGAGTGATCACATCGGGCTCCCGGGGGGGGCGAGTGGGCTCCTTCTCCGCGTTGCCCGTCGCCGCTCCGCCAGTACCCCGTTACGTGAGGATCGTGTGACCGTCCCCCGACCACCGGATACGCGTCGGGCGGCGGCGGGCGGGGTCCGGGAAGGGGCTGTCCCCGGCGGCGGGTGTGGGCACGCGCTCTCCGGTGGCGGGGAGACAGCGGGATCCGGCCCGGTCAGGCGGCCGGTGGGGGGAGGAGACGGTCAGGCGGCAGCACGACGAGCCACCGCCCGGCGCCCCGGGCCCCTCCGAGGCGTCACGGTACCGGCGGGGTCACGCGGTGAGGAGGGAGTCGTCCTCCGGGCGGGCCCCGGGCAGTTGATGGCGGGCCGCGATCAGGGCGGCGTCGATGTCCTGGGTGCCGGTGGAGACACACAGTGTGTAGGTGATGTCGTCCATGCGCTGCCGGACCTCACCGTCGCTGTTCCCCGCGTCCAGGATGCGCAGCGTGTCGTACTCCTGGATCAGGTTCCCGAGTATCGCGGGGTGGGCCATCAGCATCGGCTGTCTCCTTCTGCGGGCATCGCGAGGTCGTGTCACCGGCCCACTACCCCGGCGCGCCGACGCCATACGTCCTCCTGCCTCGGCGGTACGGGGTCCGCCCCACCCGGCCGTCGCTTCGCGCCGGCCGGCGGCGCCGTCAACGGCCGTACGCGGTGCGGCACAGTGCGACGATGTCGGCGGAGGCCACCCCGCTGCCCGCCGCGCAGACGGTGCGCATGCCGTACGTCGGCTGTGGTCCGGCGGTGCGGAGGGCCGGCCCCCTACGAGGTGGCGTACCCGCTCCCCGTACGTCCGGGCGGGCCGCGGCGGGGGGCCGCGGCAGGCGGGGGGCCGCAGAAGGGGCCGACGCGACGGGGCCGGCCCGTCGGTCCGCGGCCTCGCCCTGTCTCCGCTTCCCCGCGCTCTCCTCGTGCGACTGCTCCTCGGTCCTGCTCAGGGCGTCATGCACGGGCCGGGGGGCGAGGGGCGCCGTGGACGCCTGGGCGGCGGGCGTGTTCCGCGCGTACCCGGACGGGGCCGGAGCCGGTCCCTCGGAGCCGGCCGGTACGGACACGCCTCGGAGCCGGCCGGTAAGGACACGCAGCCTGCCGTACTCAGCAGGGCAGTGAGCGCGAGAGACATCGACCGCAGGTTCATGCCCTGCTCAACGACGGGCGGCCCGGCCGGACACGTCCGGAATGCGGAGCCTTGGCGGCGGCCGTCACTCAGCCCGGCAGGCCGTCCCGGGCGATGTCCAGGGCGCGGGCGATGGCACGGGCCGGCGTCCGCTGCCCGGTGTCCGCGTTCCACGCCCATTCCTCGACGGCGACGCGCAGCGCGCCGTTGAGGACGGTGGCCTGGACCCGCGGTTCGAGGTCCTCGGGGCGGCGGCCCGTGCGCTCGGCGATGACCTCGGCGAAGACCGGCTCGGCGTCGTGGTGGACCTGGAGCCAGACCGCGCGCAGTCCGGGCTCGGTGCGGGTGAGCCGGACCAGGTCGCGCAGCGCGTCCGGGTCCATGGCGCTCTGCTCCTCGCCCGACCGTGGCCGGGTCCCGGCCACGGCCTCCGAAAGAGGGCGGTCACGGGGCCAGGACCTCATCAGCTCGGTGGCGGCGTCGAGGGCGTAGGTCAGGAGCGGACGGACGCAGAGCTCCTTCGACGGCGTGTACCGCCACAGGGTGCGCTGCGAGATGCCCGCGGCGGCGGCGATGTCGTCGGCCGTGGTCCCGTTGACGCCCCGGTCCGCGAAGAGCCGCACCGCCTCGCGGGCGATCTCCAGCCGGGTGGCGGCCTTGCGGCGTTCGGTCAGCGGGGGGCGCCCGAGCCGGGGTGGGGCGGGGCGCACCGCGTCTGCGACGGCCCCGTCCTCTCCCCCGCTCCCACGTGTGGTTCCCACGGTCTCCGCCACCTTCCGTCCGGCTGCGCCCATGGTAACGATCTCCTTTCATGACCGACCATGCCATCTTGGCGGTGACCGCCATAAAAGAGTAGCGTGGTCGCCGTACC
Organism: Streptomyces sp. NRRL WC-3549; assembly: GCF_000721935.1. Taxonomy (GTDB): domain Bacteria; phylum Actinomycetota; class Actinomycetes; order Streptomycetales; family Streptomycetaceae; genus Streptomyces. Next base: position 13,621 of record NZ_KL585415.1, on the reverse strand, counting down.
ACCGAGAGCAAGGAGCACTTCATGAGCGTCACCACCCGCGGCCCCGGCCGCACCGTCGTCGTCACCGGGGCGGGTTCGGGCATCGGCCGGGCCACCGCCCTGCGGTTCGCGGCGGAGGGCGCGCACCTCGTGATCGCCGACATCGACGGCGAGGCGGCCCGCGCCGTCGCCGACGAGGTGGAGCGGGCCGGCGGCGCGGCGGTCACCGTGGCCGGGGACCTACGCGACCAGGCCGTGGTCGACCGGGTCGTGGCCACGGCCCTGGAGGAGTTCGGCGGCATAGACGTCCTGGTGAACAACGCCGGAATCATGGACAAGATGTCGGCGGTGGCCGACACCGAGGACGACGAGTGGGAGCGCGTGATCGGCATCAACCTCACGGCTCCGTTCCGGCTGACCCGCGCCGCGCTGCCGCACATGATCGCCGCCGGGAAGGGCGCCGTGGTGTTCACCGCCTCGGAGGCCTCGCTGCGAGGCAGTGCCGCGGGCGCCGCGTACACGGCGTCCAAACACGGCATCGCCGGGCTGACCAAGTCACTGGCCGTCATGTACCGGGACAAGGGAATCCGCACCAACGCCATCGCCCCCGGCGGCACCGTCACCAACATCCAGGTCGAAGCCGAGCCGGGCGCCCAGGGGCCCGCAGCTCTCGCCGCCTACATGGGGAACGTCGGCCGGCCCTCCCAGGCGGACGAGCAGGCGGCGGCCATCGCCTTCCTGGCGTCCGACGCGGCCGCCAACATCAACGGGGTGATTCTCCCCGTGGACAACGGCTGGTCGGCGGTCTGAGA
>NZ_KL585415.1:11029-12637 GCF_000721935.1 Streptomyces sp. NRRL WC-3549 | reverse complement strand
GGTCGGCGGTCTGAGACCCCGGAGCCGCCACGGACGCAACCGCGCCCGGCCGACGGCATCCGTGGCACGGGCGGCCTCGGCCGAGGGGTGCGGCCCGTCCGCCGCTTTCGGCCGGCCCCTCGCAGCCCTCGGACTGTACGGAGATCCCGCACCTCTGCGGAGCACAGCCGCAGGAGCCGTGTCCCGGGGAGGACGAGCCGAGCTGTTCACCCGTGCCCTGCGACGGCGATCACGACCGCAGCGGGACGGTCGCTCGTGCTCGCGGGCAACGGCGAGGGCCCGGTGCGGCGGGCCGCCCCTCCGGGCCCTGCTGACGGACCGCCGCGGGGAGGGCCGAGCGCGCCTGTTCGGGCAGCTCGGCCGTCCCTCATCCCTCCGCGCCCGCGGGGCGCCGGAGCAGGTAGACGGCGGCCGAGGCGACCAGGGAGGCCATACAGGCGATGAACACCAGCCCGGCGCCGCGCAGGCCCATCGGGCCCGTCAGGATTCCCACGCCGATCACCGGGAGCGAGATACCCACGTACGCCACCACGAACAACGTCGAGATGACCGCCGCCCGCCGGTCCGCGGGGGACGCCGCCGCCACCGCGGAGAGCGCTCCGCGGAAGGCCAGCCCCTGGCCCGCGCCGCCGACGAACGCGCTCAGCACGACCAGGGACAGCAACTCCCACCTCAGCGCACCCGCCAGCAGTGCCAACCCCGCGAGCAGACCCGCACAGCCCAGCGGCAGTGATCGCCGCACCCCGAGCCGGCCGACCGCCGACTGTCCGGCGATCGACGCGAAGAACGCCAGAGCAACGACCAGCCCGCTCACGGCGTGGTTCCCCACGTGCAGGAACTCCGCCAGGAACGCGGGGCTGACGGAGGTGAACACCCCGAACAGGGCGAAACCCGCGAACGAGGCGAGCGCCGCGGGCGTGAACACCGCCCGCACCTGGGGCGGCAGCGCGGGCCGCTGCGGCCGCACGGTCCTCAGGGGCCGCCGCTCCCGGACGGTCTCCCGCAGGCGCAGCAGGACGACGGCGGAACCGGCCAGCAGGACGAGGTGCACGGTGAAGGGCAGGTACAGCGGCCACGCGGCGTACTGCGCGAGGATTCCGGCGAGCAGCGGGCCACAGCCCAGACCGCCCATGTTGGCGGCCGTCGCGACGAAGGAGGCCCGCGAGGAGCCTGCGCCGGGTGCCAGCTCCATGACGTACGCGGTGGCCGCCCCGGTGAACAGTCCGGCGGACAGGCCCGACAGGAGCCGCCCGGCGTACAGCCAGCCCAGCGAAGTGGCACACAGGAAGCTGACGGCACTCAGCGCCGCGCATGCCAGACCCCACAGGAGTACGGGGCGTCGGCCCAGGGCGTCGGAGGCGTTGCCCGCGAGCAGCAGCACACCGATGACGCCGAAGGCGTAGACGGCGTACACGACGGTCACCATCAGCTCGTTGAATCCGAAGCGGTCCTGGTAGAGGCCGTAGAGGGGGGTCGGCAGGGTGGTCCCCGCCATACACACGGCGAACACCGCTCCGGCGAGACAACTCGGGAGCCACCCTCGGCGATCGCGGTCACCGTTCATGTGGTCGACGGTAACCCGCCGGTGCCGTGACCGGCCGGGCCGGC
>NZ_KL585415.1:0-10829 GCF_000721935.1 Streptomyces sp. NRRL WC-3549 | reverse complement strand
CCGGCCGGTCCGGCATGCCGGACCGGCCTGAGCGGCGGTCAGCCGTCGGCGAAGCGATCCGTCGTGCGGATGGATGGCCGCGACCATGGCGGTACGACGCGGAAGGTCAGGGTGCGCCGGCACGGTCCGGGCACCTCGGCCCGTCGTCGGGGACGGAGGGCCTCCGCCCGCGGGTGGGGCCCGGGCCCGCCTGGCTGGAAGCGGCGGTCCGCGAACCCGGCACGGCCACCGCCCAGGGTGCACGGAAGGCGCCGCGTCCCCCGCCCCGCGGTGGCGTTCAGTGGGCGATGCCGTCGATCAGTTCGCGGGCGCCCTGCCGCAGCAGGGCGACGGCCACCGAGGTACCGAGGGTCGCGGGGTCCAGGGGTCCCGCCCACTCGTGGGCGTTGAGGACCGTCTTGCCGTCGGGCGTGAACACGCAGGCGCGCAACGAGAGGTCGCCGTTCCGGTGCGACGTGGCGTACCCGGCGATCGGGGAGTTGCAGTGGCCTTGGAGCACATGGAGGAACATGCGCTCGGCCGTGATCTCCCGGTAGGTGGCCGGGTGGTTGAGCGCCGCTACGGCATCGATGGTAGCGGTGTCGTCCTGGCGGCACTGCAGGGCGAGGACCCCGGCTCCGACGGGCGGGCACATCGTCTCCGGGCCCAGGATGTCGCTGATGACGTCGGGCCGGCCGATGCGCCGGAGACCCGACACGGCGAGCAGCAGGGCGTCGGCCTCACCCGCGGCGAGCTTGGCGAGGCGGCGGTTGGCGTTGCCACGGAACGGAACGCACCGCAAACCCGGGTGCAGGGCGGCGAGTTGAGCGGCCCGCCGGACGGACGAGGTGCCGATGCGGGTGCCGGGGGGCAGTTCGTCGAGGGCCAGGCCGTCCGGGTGGACGAGGGCGTCGCGGATGTCGTCCCGTTCCAGGAAGGCGGCGAACGCCGTACCGGCCGGGAGCGGCCGGTCCGCGGGGATGTCCTTGACGCAGTGCACGGCGAGGTCCGCCTCCCCGGCGAGGAGCGCGGCGTCGACCTCCTTGGTGAAGGCCCCTTTCCCTTCGACCTGCGCGAGGTCCCCCAGCCAGGTGTCGCCGGTCGTCCTGACCGGGACCACAGCCGTGCGGAGGGACGGGTACCGGGCCGCCAGTTCGGCCCGGACGCGCTCCACCTGCGCCAGGGCCATGGGCGAGTCACGGGAGACGATGCGGATCATTTCGGGGACGGGCATGGCGCACACGATAGAGCGCCGGTCCCTCCTGCGGGTCGTCTGCCACGCGGAGCGGCGGGTCAGGCCCGGCGACAGTCGATTTCCGGCCGCTTTGAACGGGGGTTTACCCAACGGTTGTTGCCCGCCCGGTCCCGGGCCGGAGCCGGGGGCGGGCCGGCGCCCGGCCGCGCACCCCGTGGACCAGCCTGTTCCCGCATCCGATGAAGGCGTGGACAGCCGTGCCGGGGTGCGGGCACCCTTTCGTCCGACCTGCGGCGGCCGTACCGTCGCCCCGGACGGCTGGCCAATTCGCCTCCCTGGGCCCGCCCTCACCCCTGGGAGGGCTGTCCGCCCCACGATCAGGTACCTAGCATGACCCCTCACGGCTGACGAATCTTTGAACGGGCGAGGGGCTGCATGAGTAACGGGGACACCACCATTCCGAAGAACATCGATGTGAACGTGCCCAGCGTCGCGCGGATGTACGACTACTACCTGGGTGGCAAGGACAACTACCCTGCCGACCGGGTCGCCAGCGAACACTTGCTGGAGCGCGTGCCGAGCACGAAGGTCCTCGCGGTGAACAACCGCCGGTTCCTGCGGCGTGTCGTGCGCCACCTCGCGTCCGAGTACGGGATCCGCCAGTTCATCGACCACGGTTCCGGCCTGCCGACCCAGGACAACGTCCACCAGGTCGCCCAGCTCGTCGATCCGACGGCCCACGTCGTGTACATCGACAACGACCCCATCGTCCTGGCGCACGGCAAGGCGATACTCGAGGAGGACGACAGGACCGCGGTCATCCAGGCCGACATGCGGGACACCGACGGGATCCTCAGCCATCCCGAGGTGGTCCGGCTGATCGACTTCGACGAGCCGGTGGCAGCGCTGTTCGTCTCCGTGCTGCACTGCATTCCCGACGAGGACGACCCCGCCAGACTGGTGCGCCGGGTGGCGGACCGTCTCGCGCCGGGAAGCTTCCTGGTGGTCTGTCAGCTCGTCAGCGAGGACAAGGAGACCCGCGACTTCGTCACCGACTTCATGGCGAGGAGCACCGGCAACCGGTGGGGCCGGGTGCGTCCGCCCGAGGACGTACACGTCTTCCTGGAAGGGCTGGACGTGCTGGAGCCCGGGCTGGTGGAGGTCTCCACGTGGCGGCCGGACTCGGACCTGTCACCCAAGCAGGAGACCCTGGAGTGGATCGAGTACGGCGGCGTCGGCCGCAAGAGGTGAGGGCTCCCCGCGGCGTCGCGGGTCAGCTGTAGCGTTCGAGCGCCCGCCTCAGCAGCTCCCTGCTCTCCACGGGGCTCGGGGACTGGGCGCTGAGCGAGTCGAGGATCCAGCGGTACTCGTCCGTGCTCTCCTGCTTGTTCACCGAGGTGGCGTTGGTCAGATGCTCGATGTAGGCGACATCGGGGAGCTGGGACATCGCGAACCGCAGATAGGTGATGCCGTTGCCCGGTGACGTGTGGGCGGTGACCTCGAAGGGCGCCACCTGCACGGTCACGTGGGGCAGCTCCGTCATCTCCAGCAGGTGGGCGAGTTGCCGGCCCATCACCCCGGCACCGCCCGTCGGGCGCATCAGGACCGCCTCGTCCAGCAGGACCCAGAGCTTGGGCGCGTCACTGCGGGAGAGCAACTCCTGTCGCTTCATGCGCAGTTCCACCCGCCGCCGGGTGATCTCCTCCGCTTCGAGCGCGTGCCCGGAGCGTACGACGGCGTGGGCGTAGTCGTAGGTCTGCAGCAGCCCCGGGATGTAGTGGCTCTCGTAGGTACGGATGGACGCGGCGGCCTCCTCCAGCCCTACGAGGGGCTCGAACCAGTCCGGCAGGACGTCGGCGTACGAACGCCACCAGCCGCGCTCCCCCGACTTGCGCACCAGGTCGACGAACTCGGCCGTCCGGTCCGGGTCGGTGACGCCGTAGAGCACGAGCAGGTCCACCGCGTCCCGCTCCTTGCACGGGGAGTGCCCCGTCTCCATCCGGCTGATCTTCGCCGTGGAGCAGCGGATGCAGGTGGCCGCGACGTCCGGCGTGATACCCGCCTCCGTACGCATCCGGCGGAGCTGGGCGCCCAGAACGAGGCGCAGGGCGGTGGGACTTGATCCGGTGGCCGGGGCGAGCGCGGGCTTCCGTGACGGCTGAAGCGATTCGATGCCGGGCATGCGGGCTCCTGATGGCGGGCGTCAGGACGCCAGTGTGCCATCAGGAGCCCTCGGCGGGGGCGCTCACGCACGCACGTGCGGTCCTCTTTCAGCCGATCATGCGGTCGAAGTCACCGTCCCTGACCCCGGCGAGGAAGGCGCGCACCTCCGCGCCCGTGTACACGAGCGCGGGCCCTTCCGGGTGCCGGGAGTTACGTACGGCCACGTCTCCGTCGGGGAGGAGGGCCATCTCCACGCAGTTCCCGCTCGGGTTGCTGTGATGGCTCTTCACCCACTCGACGCCGGTGAGAGAGGTGGCGGGGACACCGTTGTCGATGTGCGTCATGCGGTCCATTCCTTCGGGGCAGGGGTCGGGACATCCCCGGCGCGCCCGCCGGGGGCCGTGCCGTGGTGTGAACAGGTGTTTCCTGGTCACACCACAGGGTGCAATTCCGGATGCAATTGCACCTCTGCTCGGACGGCGAGGATACTAGTGCCCGTCCGGCCGCCACGGCACACGAAAACGGCACCATCAACCGGCCTTTCACCGAAGGGTGAGCAGCGCTCATGCACGCGGAGAACGCACCCCGCCCCGGAGCAGCGGCCCGCTGCACGGATCTGGCCGAAAACGACGCCGTTCCGCGGGAGAGATGGGCACGGGATCTCGGCATCGGTTCCGCCGGGTTCGCCACGCACGGGCTGGACGGGGGCCCGGAGAGCCTGCGGCGGGCGCGTGCGTTCGTCCGCGCCTCGCTGGAGCGGTGGGGGCTGGAGTCCGCCTCCTGCGCGGACGACATGACCCTGGTCGCCGACGAGTTGGCGAGCAACGCGGTCTGCCACGCGCTGCCGCAGGCCGGCAGGCCCGTGAGCAGGCCGACGGCGTGGCTGGGGCTCGCCCGTCAGGAAGGCGCGCTCGTCTGCGCGGTGAACGATCCGAGTCCCGATGCGCCCGTGCTGCGTGAGGACGCGGGCTTCCTGGAACGCGGCCGGGGGCTTCGCATCATCGACGCGCTGAGCAGTTCGTGGGGCTGGTCCCCCACGTGTCCGGGCAAGACCGTCTGGGCGAAGGTGCCCGTCATCTGAGGGCATCGCCGTACCGCCCGGGGCAAAGGCCCCACGAGGCCGGCGAGGACCTGGCACATCGGCGGGACGGACGCCGGGCCCCGCCCTCCTACACCTTCGCCACTGCCAGCCAGGCCCGGGCCAGCAGTGTGTGGCCCAGCGGGGTCGGGTGGACCCCGTCGCCGGCGATGTGTTCGGGCCCGCCCGCGGTGCGTGCGGCCTGGTTGAGCAGCCCGTCCGCCGCCAGCAGCGCGGCGTCGAACTCCGCGGCCAGCCGGCGGACCACGTGGATCCTCGGGTCGAGGTCCTCGCGCCACGTCCACTGCTCCGCCGTCACCGGCACCAGGAAGGGCTCGACGAGGATCAGCCGGGCGTCCAGACGGTCACGGACCTGGGTGAGCAGGGCCCGGTAGTCGTCCTCGAACGCGCGGGGCGAGGTGGTCTCCCCCGCCTGGTAGCGGAACCAGGTGTCGTTCACGCCGACGAGGACGGACACCACGTCCGGTGCGGGTTCCACCTCGAGGGCGTCCTCCTGCCATCGGGCCCGGAGGTCCGCCACGCGGTCACCGCCGACGGCCCGGTTGACGAACGTGATGCCGTTGCCGGGCCGGTCCTCGCGGACCAGGCCGGCCACCAGCGAGGGGTAGCCGTTGCCCAGGGGTTTCCCGGGGTCCGACAGCCGACCGCCTTCGGTGACGCTGTCCCCCTGGAAGAGGATGGTTTCCAGGTCACGCGGGGTGGGGGTCACGCGGTGCTCCTGAACATGAGGGTCCCTGCCGGGCCGGTGTCTCCGGCGGCCAGGACCTGACGGCGGCGGGCGCGTGGCTGCGCGCCTGCGCTCGGCGGCCTAGCGGAGGGTGGCCGGGGACCGGACCGTGCTGAAGTCGAGCGCGCGGTCCACCTCGCGCAGGGTCTCCTCGGCCACCCGCCGCACCTCGGCCGGGACGTCTCCCTGTTCCTCGACGAGGCCGGCGTAGATCGGTGCCTCGGTCTTGTCTGCGAAACTCACGTCGAAATGCCCATCCATCGGTCCATGCCCGCCAATCAGCGGAAACGGGAGCCGAGTGTACGCGTTGCCCGACAGTCCGCGACGGGCGGACCGGCGAAAAGGTCCGCGTTCCGTCCGGGAGCCCGGTCCCGGGCAGCGATCCGGGCGGCGGACGGGACACAGCGGAGGCCGCGGTCCAAAGACCCGGTACCGGACCCCGAACCGGATGCCGGGGGTTCGGCCCCGCCTTCCGGGCAGCGGGGGGAGTCCGGCTGCGGCCATTCGATCACGAGCGGGACGCCGATGTCGCCCCGGGTGGCCTTGGAGCAGGGGCAGTAGCAGTAGGGGTGCGTGGCCGATACGATGCCAGGAACGAACGCATCGCGGAGCGGCCCATGAACTGGCGTCGGACATCCCGGTCGGCGAGCGCCGAAGAACTGCTCAGCACCCTGCAGCACCTCACGGCCCGCGCCAGACAGGAAGTCGGGCCGCACCAGGCCCGTGTCGAACTGGCCCAGGCCCTGCAGGGCAGGATGCTCCCCGCCGCACTGCCGGCCCTCCCCGGCATCCGGACCGCGGCCCGCTACGCCCCCGCACGCGACGGGCTCGACATCGGCGGCGACTGGTACGACGCGTTCCTGCTGCCGGACGGGGCGCTCGGCCTCGCCATCGGCGACGTCCAGGGACACGACGTCGAGGCGGCCGCCTTCATGGGGCAGATCCGGATCGCGATGCGGGCGGTCGCCAGTACGGCCGCCGATCCCGGTGAGGTGATGGCCCGCACCAACGACCTGATCCTCTCGATGGACTCCGACCTCTTCGCCACCAGTTCCTTCTTCCGGCTGGACCCCGTGACACGGCAGCTGACGGGCGCGCGCGCCGGACATGTGGCTGGTGTGTGGGCGGCGGCCGACGGCGGCTCGGGGGTCACCTCGGACGCCGGGGGCCTCCCCCTCGGCATCGAGACCGGGCAGCACTATCCGGTCACCCGGCGCACCCTGGCCGCCGACGGCGCGTTCGTGCTGCTCACCGACGGGGTGATCGAGGGGCCCTCGTTGTCGATAGGCGACGGGCTCGAGGAGGTCCGACGCCTGGTCAGCGCCCATGTCGGGGCCACCGCCGGGGAACTGGCCGACCGGGTGCTCCAGGCAGCCGTGCTGACCGGGCACGAGGACGACGCCGCGGTTCTGGTGCTGCGCCACGAGACGGTGCCCCGCGAGCGCGGATGACGTACGGGACGGGGCGCGCGTGTCACGTCCGCCCGCTCTCGTGGGCGGTGTCTGATGAGACGCGTGATCCGCAGCCAGGAAACCAGACACCGGGCCGTAGCCGTGCTGCGGATGCTGGGCGTCACCGCCGCCTACTACCTCTCCGGGCGGCTCGGTCTGCTCAGACAGGTGGGCGTGGAGGGCGCGGTCGTCACACCCCTCTGGCCGCCCACCGGGATCTCACTGGCGGCCCTCCTGTATCTGGGCGCCGGCGTCTGGCCGGGGATCGCGCTCGGCGCGCTGCTGACCGTCGTCACCCTCGGCGGCACTCTCAGCGCTGCCGGCGTGGGGATCGCCGCTGCCAACACGCTGGCGCCGGTGTGTGCCTGTGCCGCGCTGCGGGCCGTGGGCTTCCGCACGGAACTCGACCGTCTGCGCGACGGAGTCGCCCTGGTCTTCCTGGGCGCCATGGGAGGGATGCTGGTCAGCGCGACCGTCGGCACCGCCACGCTGATGCTCGGCGGCGACCTCGGCGTACGGCAGTTCGGGCAGGTCTGGTCGGCGTGGTGGGCCGGGGACGTCATGGGCGTCCTCATGGTGACCCCGCTGCTGCTCGTCGTGCGCAGGGCCCGGCTGCCCCGGGCGGACGACCGGTGGGTGGAGGCCTCGGCCCTGGCCGTCGTCGCGGTGGGGGCCACGATCGTGGCGACGAGGAGCCCGCTCTCCATGCTCTATCTCCTCTTCCCGGTGCTCGTCTGGGCCGCCTTGCGCTTCCAGCTGGCCGGCAGCGCACCCTGCGCGCTGCTGATGTCCGTGATGGCCATCGTCGCCGGAACGGGCGGGGTGGGGCCCTTCGCCGGCCACCCCGTGCTCGAGGTGATGCTCAACCTCACCGTCCTCAACGGCTGTGTGGCGCTCACCGCGCTGCTGCTCGCCGCGATCGTCACCGAGCACAACAACATCCGGCGGGAGACCGAGCTGGCGTGCGAGGAGCTCGCGGCACTGGTCGAGGAACTCGCGCCGCGGCGGGACACCGGGGGCCGCTCGGACGGCCCGGCGGACCCGCCGCGCCCGGTCTGAGCGGTCGCCCGCCGGCTCAGCCGACGGTCTCCGCGCGCTCCGGTCCGCCGCCGTCGGTACGGGGGAAGTGACGCGTCAGGAAGTCGTTGCGGAAGGTTCCCGTGGGATCCAGCCGCTCGGTCAGCCGCTCGAAGTCGGTGTAGTGGTCGTACAGACCGCGCAGGGTGGCGGGCGGTGTGGTGAAGACCTTGCCCCAGTGCGGCCGGGCCGCGAACGGTGCCAGAGCCTCCTCGACGGCGGTCACGACCGGGGTGACGGCCGCGGTGTCGGGCACCCAGGTGAAGTGGAACGCCACGCTGTCCCTGCCCTGGGCCGGACTCAGCCACAGGTCGTCGGCGGCCACCGTACGGATCTCGCCGATCTGCAGCAGCGGCGCGATCCGCTCACGGATCCGGTTAAGGGCCCCGTACGCCGCCGCGGCGTCGCGCCGGTCGACGAAGTACTCGGACTGCAGCTCGTCGCCGTTGCTCGGGGTGAACTCGAGACGGAAGTGCGGCAGCCTGGCGTACCAGGGGCCCGGGGTGCCCTGTTGCTCGGTGCAGTGCCGGGCCGGCATTCCGGGGACAGGGTGCCTCGGCCCGTCGGCGAGCGTCGCTCCGAGCCACCGGTGGGGCGCCGCGCCCCGGCCGCCTTCGCCGGTCCGCCGCTTGAGCCAGACCTGGTCGACCGGGTCGTCGCGCCAGCTGGTGAAGAGGCTCACGCTGTAGGCCTCGGACATCACCTCGTCGAACCGGTCGAGGAGCTGGTCCTGCGGGAGCCCCTCGTACACCCACTGCTGGATCTCGAACGCGGGTACGAGATCCAGGGTCACCCGGGTCACGACGCCCAGCGCCCCCAGGGAGACCACGGTCCCGGGGAAGTCCGCGTCGCCGCGTCCGGTCTTCACCAGGGCGCCGTCCGCGGTGACAAACTCCAGGGCGCACACCGCGCCGGCCAGGGCCCGGTTGGCGACCCCCGATCCGTGGGTGCCGGTGGCGCAGGCGCCGGCCACCGAGATGTGGGGCAGCGAGCCCAGATTGTGCAGGGCGAAGCCGTTGCGGTGCAGTTCGCCGGTGAACTCCCCGAAACGCAGCCCCGCGCTCACCGTCGCTGTCCGGGCGGCCCGGTCGATCTCGACGGCACGGGGCAGCCCGGCGACCGAGACCAGTTCGCCATGGGTGTCGGCCACCGTGTTGAAGGAGTGTCCGGTGCCCAGCGCCCGTATCGCGCTCCCGGCCGCCACGATGTCCTGGAGTTCGGCGACCGAGGCGGGCGTGTGCAGCCGCCGGGCGGCGAAGGTGATGTTGCGGGCCCAGTTCTGCCGCGGGGCCGACAGGGCGTGCGCCGAGTGATCGATCATGTCCACCGAGCTTACGCTCCGCGGGGTCGCTCTCTCCACGGCTCGTACGCCGCCGGCCTGGGCCCCACGTGCCGTACCGGTCAGGTCGCGCCCGGGTGCCGTCCGCAGGCCGGGCGGTCTCGGGAGCGGTGCCGGTGGCCCCCTCAGTAGGGCAGGGGCCGCCCGGACGGTGTACGCAGGTCGAGCGGCGGCGGCCCCGTGGGAGGTTGCGGACGTCGGACGATCTGGATGCGGCCCATGGCCACCACCCCCTCCTGGTCACCCGGTATCTGCCCATCCGGACGCCCTTCACACCTCCCTCCCCCGACGAGGCCGGGCGCGGGATGCGGAGTCGGCCGTGTGCCGTGACCCTGGGGTGAGGGGGACGCCGAGCCGAGGAGGACATCCATGTCCGCGATGGACAAGATCAAGCAGATGCTCAAGGGCCATGAGGACCAGGCCGGTAAGGGCATCGACAAAGCAGGCGACACGATCGACGACCGGACGCACGGCAAGTACGGCAAGCAGGTCAAGAGCGGTCAGGACAAGCTCAAGCAGCAGCTCGGTTCGGACCGGGACCAGGGCGGGCGTCCTCATTCCTGAGGTCGGGATTCCTGAGGTCGGGTGAACCGGCTGTCCCTGGGGCCGCCCGTCGCCCTTCTTCCCGCAGTCCGGAGCCCGTGGCCGGCCACGCGCCGCCACGGGCTCCGGCGCGTCGCGCACCGGATTCCCGGCCTGGCCGAAGGTGTCTGCCCCGATTCCTGTTATCGTCCCCGCCGCACCGCGTCTCCCCAGTGTGGGAAGTGACGGAACAGGATCCCGGAAGAGTGAGCACAGCATGGGTGAGACACGCGAGACGGCGTTGGTCAAGGCGGCGCAGGCGGGTGACGAGCGGGCCCGGGAGCGGCTCGTCTCGTCGTACCGCTTGCCTACAACATCGTCGGCCGGGCCCTGAACGGCCACGCGGACGTCGACGACGTGGTGCAGGAGAGTGTGCTGCGCATGCTCCGGGGTCTGCCCGGTCTGCGCACCCCGCGGAGTTTCCGGTCGTGGTTCGTGGCCATCACGATGAACGAGGTACGCCGTCACTGGCGTGAACGCCGGAGCGGCGAGATATCCGCCGACCGGATACGGGAGACCTGTGAGGTGGCCGACCCGTCGTCCGACTTCGTCGAGCTGACCATCGTCCGGCTCGGTCTGACCGGTCAGCGCCGCGAGACCGCCGAGGCCACACGGTGGCTGGACGACGACGACCGCGACCTGCTCTCGCTGTGGTGGCTGGAGACGGCCGGGGAACTGACCCGGAGCGAGGTCGCCCGCGCACTGGAGCTGTCCCCGGAGCACACCGCGGTGCGGGTGCAGCGGATGAAGGCTCAGCTGGAGGCGTCACGGGTGGTGGTGCGGGCACTGGCGGCGCATCCGCGCTGTGTCCTGCTGGCGGATCTCACCGCCTCCTGGGACGGTGTGCCGTCCGCGCTCTGGCGCAAGCGTCTGGCACGGCACGCCCGGGACTGCACGGCCTGTTCCGGGCACCGGTCCGGCCTGGTTCCCGCCGAGGGTCTGCTCGCGGGGCTGGTGCTGGTTCCGCCCGTGGCAACGCGGGCCCGGGGCGGGCCGAGCGGCGCCGGGGCCGGGCGCGCAGGCGCCGCCGGAGCACGGTGGTGGCCGCGCTGGTGGCGGTCGGCACGCTGGGCGGTGGCGGGACGGCGGTGCACCTCTACACGGACGACGCGGACGAGGGGCCGGCCACGGCTGTCGAGTCCCTCACCGGCCCTGCCGACGCGGTGGCCCCGCCGCCCGTTTCCGCTTCTCCCGCCTCCCCGTCGGCCGAGCCCTCG
>NZ_KL585414.1:307102-307684 GCF_000721935.1 Streptomyces sp. NRRL WC-3549 | reverse complement strand
CCCTGACCGTGGTCCGGCCGTCCGCATCCCGACCTGCCTGGAGCAGACCGTGTCGAAACCCCTCACGCACCACCCACTCCCGGAACCCCGCAGACACCTCACTCCGAGGCGCCGAGGCGTCGGCGTCCCCCTGATCGCCCTGGGCGCGCTGCTGGCGTCCTCGCTCACCCTCGCCGCCTCCCCGTCGGCCGGGGCGGCCGAGACCCTGTTGTCGCAGGGCAGAACGGCGACCGCCTCCTCCCAGGAGGGTGAGGCGTACCCCGCCTCCGCCGCGGTCGACGGCGACCTCACCGGAACCCGCTGGGCCAGCGCCTGGAGCGATCCGCAGTGGATCCAGGTCGACCTCGGCAGCGTGCGGGACCTCAGCCGGATCGTCCTGACCTGGGAGGCCGCCCACGCCGAGGCGTACCAGATCCAGGCGTCCGACAACGGCACCGACTGGCGCACCCTGAAGACCGTCACCGGCAGCGACGGCGGCACCGACGACCTCCCCGTCTCCGGCTCGGGCCGCTACGTCCGCATGCTCGGCACCGCACGGGCGGGCGGATACGGCTACTCGCTCTGGGAGTGCCAGGTGTACGG
>NZ_KL585414.1:292371-306902 GCF_000721935.1 Streptomyces sp. NRRL WC-3549 | reverse complement strand
CCGGCGGCAAGGTCGCCGTCACCGGCTCGCAGGGCGACTGGCAGCTCACCGTCGACGGCCGGCCGTACCAGGTCAAGGGGCTCACCTGGGGGCCCTCCGTCGCCGACGCGGGCCGCTACCTGCCCGACCTGAGGTCCATGGGAGTGAACACCATCCGCACCTGGGGCACCGACGGCTCCAGCAAGCCCCTGCTCGACGAGGCCGCGGCCAACGGCATCAAGGTCGTCAGCGGCTTCTGGCTCCAGCCCGGCGGCGGCCCCGGCAGCGGCGGTTGCGTCGACTACGTGACCGACACGGCGTACAAGAACGACTCGCTCACCGAGTTCGCCAAGTGGGTCGACGCCTACAAGAGCCACCCCGGCGTACTGATGTGGAACGTCGGCAACGAATCCGTCCTCGGCCTCCAGAACTGCTACGGCGGCGACGAACTGGAGCGGCAGCGCGACGCGTACACCGGCTTCGTCAACGACGTCGCCAAGAAGATCCACACCATCGACCCGGACCACCCGGTCACCTCGACCGACGCGTGGACGGGGGCCTGGCCGTACTACAAGCGCAACGCCCCCGACCTCGACCTGTACTCGATGAACTCCTACGGCGACGTCTGCAACGTGCGCGGTGCCTGGGAGGCGGGCGGGTACACCAAGCCCTACATCATCACCGAGGGCGGCCCGGCCGGTGAGTGGGAGGTGCCCGACGACGCCAACGGGGTGCCCGACGAACCCACCGACGTGCAGAAGGCCGAGGGGTACACCAAGGCCTGGGACTGCGTCACCGGGCACCGGGGCGTGGCCCTCGGCGCGACGCTCTTCCACTACGGCCTGGAGCACGACTTCGGCGGCGTCTGGTTCAACCTGGTACCGGACGGCCTGAAGCGCCTGTCGTACTACGCGGTGAAGAAGGCGTACGCCGGATCGACGAGCGGGGACAACACCCCGCCCGTCATCTCGGGCATGACGGCCGCCCCGGCCTCCTCCGCGCCCGCCGGCAAGGAGTTCACCGTCCGCGCCGACGTACGGGACCCGGACGGCGACCCGGTGACGTACAAGGTCTTCCTCAGCGGCAACTACGCCACCGGCGACAACCGGCTCGTCGAGGCCCGGTGGCGCTCCACCGGCGACGGCGCCTTCGCGGTCACCGCGCCCGAGAAGCTCGGCGTGTGGAAGGTGTACATCCAGGCCGAGGACGGCCACGGCAACGCCGGCATCGAGACCAGGTCGGTCAAGGTCGTCGCGCCGCCCGTCGACGGCACCGACATCGCGCTGAACAAGCCCACCACGGCCTCCTCCTTCCAGGAGTCCTACGGCGACTGCCCCTGCACCCCGGACCTGGCGACCGACGGCCGGGCGGACACCCGCTGGGCCAGCGACTGGAGCGACCCGCAGTGGATCCAGGTGGACCTGGGCGCCCCGACCGCCTTCCGCACCCTCCAGCTGGTCTGGGACCCCGCCTACGCCAAGGCGTACGAGGTGCGGGTGTCCGACGACGGCACCGACTGGCGCACCGTGCACACGACCACCTCGGGTGACGGCGACATCGACACGCTCGACATCGCGGCCACGGCCCGGTACGTACGACTCCAGCTGACGGCCCGCGGCACGGAATGGGGGTACTCGCTCCACGAGTTCGGCATCTACAGCTGACCCCCGGGGGCGCCCGCGAGGGCACCCCCGAACACCGGGGGCGTGCGCCGCATCACCGCGCCGCGCGCCCCTCGGTGCTGTCCGCCCTGCCGGTGCCGCGGCCCGCGGACGGGCTCCGGTCCTGCCGCCGTCGGCCGCCGTGCGGCTCAACGGGCCGTCGAGACCCAACCGTTGCAATGCGGCGGTCTGCTTCCCGCGCCGCAGGTCACACGCCGTGCGGCCGCCGTGAACCCCCACCCCGGCCCCCTCTCCCGAAGCTCCCGGACGCGACGTACCGCTGCGAAAGCCCTTGACGGCCCCTTCGCTTGGGGTTTAACTCACATCCTAAATTAAGCCGTAGGGGTTTCAGGGGCCGCTCGTGGGGCGCTGCTCCGGTCCCGCTCCTCGGCGCCCCCTCACCACCCTTCGAAAGGCCTCCGGAGTCATGCGCAGAATCAGAGCCGCGGCCGTCGGCACCGTCACCCTCTCGCTCGTCCTCACCGCGGCCGCCTGCGGCGGTGGGTCCTCCGGTGCGGGCGGGTCCAACGAGCAGCCCAAGACCCTCACGTACTGGGCCTCGAACCAGGGCGCCAGCCTGGAGGTGGACAAGAAGGTCCTCCAGCCGGAACTCGACAAGTTCGAGAAGGAGACCGGCATCAAGGTCAAGCTGGAGGTGGTGCCCTGGGGCGATCTGCTGAACCGCATCCTCACCGCGACCACGTCCGGACAGGGCCCCGACGTCCTGAACATCGGCAACACCTGGAGCGCCTCCCTGCAGTCGAGCGGCGCGCTGCTGCCCTGGAACGCCGAGAACTTCGAGGCGATCGGCGGCAAGGACCGCTTCGTCGACTCCGCGCTCGGTTCCACCGGCGTCGAGGGCGAGGAGCCGGCCGCCGTCCCGCTCTACTCCATGGCCTACGCGCTCTACTACAACAAGAAGATGTTCGCCGACGCCGGCATCAAGCAGCCGCCCGCCACCTGGGACGAGCTCGTCGAGACCGGCAAGAAGCTGTCCAAGGACGGCAAGTGGGCGCTCGGCGCCGAGGGCTCCAACCTCTCCAACAACATCCACCAGGTCTTCGTGCTCGGCAAGCAGCACGGCGCGGACTTCTTCACCGCCGACGGCAAGCCTGACTTCACGTCCGAGGGGGCGGTCGCGGCCGTCAAGCAGTACGTCGACCTGATGGCCAAGGACAAGATCATCGCGCCCGGCAACGCCGAGTACGCGCAGAACCAGTCCCTCAGCGACTTCGCCAAGAACAAGACGGCGATGGTGCTGTGGCAGACCGCGGCCGCCACCTTCAAGTCCCAGGGCATGGACGAGTCGGAGTGGGGCGTCGCGCCCGCGCCCGTCCGGTCGGGCAAGCCCGGCCAGGACACCGGCGTCAACTCCATGGTCGCCGGCATCAACATGGCCGTCTTCAACAACACCAAGAACATCGACGGTGCCAAGAAGTTCGTGAAGTTCATGACCAGCGACGAGGAGCAGGTCCTCCTCAACAAGGCCTACGGCTCCATCCCGCCGGTCAAGGCCGCCCAGGAGGACGAGGCGTTCAGCACCTTCGCGCTGTCCCCGCTGCGCGAGGCCCTCGCCACCAGCGCCGCCGCCCTGCCGCAGGTCCCCGAGGAGTCCCAGTTCGAGACGGTCGTCGGCACCGCGGTCAAGGAGCTTTTCGCCGACGCCGCCGCCGGCCGCCCGGTGACGACCGAGTCCGTCAAGGCCAAGCTCGAAAAGGCCCAGCAGCAGATGCCCAAGAAGTGAGCACGGACACCACCATGACCACCACCGCCGCCCCCGCGACAGGCGAGCGGACAGCACGGAAGACGGACCCCGGAGCGGCGCCGCGCAGACGCCGCTCCGGGCGGCTGCGCCGCATCGGACTTCCGTACCTGCTGCTGCTCCCCGCCCTCCTCCTCGAACTGCTGGTCCACCTGGTGCCGATGGTCATCGGCGTGGTCGTCAGCTTCCGCGAGCTCACCCAGTTCTACATCCGTGACTGGACCACCTCGCCGTGGGCCGCCTTCGACAACTACACCGTCTCGGTCGACCTCGACGCGCCGGTGGGCGAGGCGCTGCTGCACTCGTTCCTCGTCACCTGCCTGTTCACGGTCCTGTCGGTGGGCCTGTGCGGGCTGCTCGGCACCGCCGCCGCCGTCTTCATGCAGGAGACCTTCCGCGGCCGGGGCTTCCTGCGCACGCTCTTCCTCGTGCCGTACGCGCTGCCCGTCTACGCCGCCGTCATCACCTGGGCGTTCATGTTCCAGCGGGACAACGGCATCATCAACCACGTCGTCCACGACCAGCTGGGCCTCACGGACAGCCCTCCGTTCTGGCTGCTGGGCGACAACAGCTTCTTCGCCCTGCTCGTGGTGTCGGTGTGGAAGGGCTGGCCGTTCGCCTTCCTCATCATGATGGCCGGGCTCCAGAACATCCCCCGGGAGATCTACGAGGCCGCCGCGCTCGACGGCGCGGGCATGTGGCAGCAGGTCCGCCGCATCACGCTGCCGTCCCTGCGCCCCGTCAACCAGGTCCTGGTCCTCGTGCTGTTCCTGTGGACGTTCAACGACTTCAACACGCCGTTCGTCCTCTTCGGCAAGTCCGCGCCGGCGGCGGCCGACCTGATCTCCATCCACATCTACCAGTCCTCCTTCCAGACCTGGAACTTCGGCGCCGGCTCCGCGATGTCCGTCCTGCTGCTGCTGTTCCTGCTCGTGGTGACGGGCCTCTACCTCCTGTTCACGTCCCGAGGAAAGAAGGCCAGCGATGGCTAGCCCCGCCCACCGGCCGTCCCGTTCGCCGATGGCACCCCCGCAGTCGTTCCTGTGGAGCCGGCGGATCTTCCTGACCCTGCTGACCGTCTTCGTCCTGCTGCCGGTCTTCGTCATGGTCACCAGCTCCCTGAAGCCGCTGGAGGACGTGACGGGGAAGTTCCAGTGGATCCCCTCCGGCCTGACGGTCCGCCCCTACTTCGACATCTGGGACACCGTCCCGCTCGCCCGGTACTTCGCCAACTCGCTGATCGTTGCCGGGGCGGCGACCGTCTGCTCCGTGGTGATCGCGGTGTTCGCCGCCTACGCGGTCAGCCGCTACACCTTCCGCGGCAAGCGCGTGTTCACCGTCACCGTGCTGTCCACGCAGATGTTCCCGGGCATCCTCTTCCTGCTGCCGCTGTTCCTCATCTACGTCAACATCGGCAACGCCACCGGCATCGCGCTGTTCGGCTCCCGCGGCGGCCTCATCCTCACCTACCTCACCTTCTCCCTCCCCTTCTCCATCTGGATGCTCATCGGGTACTTCGACTCGGTCCCGCGGGACCTGGACGAGGCGGCCAAGGTGGACGGCTGCGGCCCGTTCGGCGCACTGTTCCGGGTCATCGTGCCGGCCGCGACCCCGGGCATCGTCGCCGTCGCCGTCTACGCGTTCATGACCGCCTGGGGCGAGGTCCTCTTCGCCTCCGTCATGACCAACGACACCACCCGCACCCTGGCCGTCGGCCTGCAGGGCTACTCCACGCAGAACGACGTGTACTGGAACCAGATCATGGCGGCCTCGCTGGTGGTGAGCCTGCCCGTCGTCGCGGGATTCCTGCTGCTCCAGCGCTACCTCGTCACCGGCCTCACCGCCGGCGCCGTCAAGTAGCCCCGCGGCGGGCGCCCAGCCTTCCCCCACCCGCTGAACAGACCTGTGAGGTACCCAGTGTCCGAACCGATAGACCTCGCCGCCTTCCCCCGGGACTTCGTCTGG
Organism: Streptomyces sp. NRRL WC-3549; assembly: GCF_000721935.1. Classification (GTDB taxonomy): domain Bacteria; phylum Actinomycetota; class Actinomycetes; order Streptomycetales; family Streptomycetaceae; genus Streptomyces. The sequence continues at coordinate 301,535 of NZ_KL585414.1, read as the reverse complement.
GGCACCGCGACGGCCGCGTACCAGATCGAGGGGGCCGTGGGCGAGGACGGCCGTTCCCCCTCCATCTGGGACACGTTCTCGCACACCCCCGGCAAGACCGAGAACGGCGACCACGGCGACGAGGCGTGCGACCACTACCACCGGTGGCCCGAGGACATCGCGCTGATGAAGCGCCTGGGTGCCGGCGCCTACCGGATGTCGACGGCCTGGCCCCGCGTCCTGCCCGCCGGAGACGGCCCCGTCAACGAGGCGGGCCTCGACTTCTACGACCGGCTGGTGGACGGCCTCCTGGAAGCCGGCATCACCCCCAACATCACCCTCTACCACTGGGACCTGCCCCAGGCGCTCCAGGACCGGGGCGGCTGGACCGTCCGCGACACCGCCGAGCACCTCGCCGCGTACGCCTCCGTGGTGGCCGCCCGCCTCGGCGACCGGGTCACCCGGTGGGCCACGCTCAACGAACCCCTGTGCTCCGGATGGATCGGCCACCTGGAAGGCCGGATGGCCCCCGGCCTCACCGACCTGACCGCCGCCGTCCGCGCCTCCTACCACCTGCTGCTCGGCCACGGCCTCGCCGCCCAAGCCGTCCGCGCCGCCGTACCGGGGGCCGAGATCGGCCTGGTCACCAACCACTCCACCGTCGAGGCTGCCTCCTCCCGCCCCGAGGACCTGGCCGCGGCCGCCCGGATGGACGGCCACACCAACCGGTGGTGGCTCGACCCGGTGTACGGCCGGGGTTTCCCCGCCGACATGCGCGAGCTCTACGGCGTCGAGCTGCCCGAACGCGACGGCGACCCGGACGTCATCGCCACCCCCCTGGACTGGCACGGCCTGAACTACTACTTCCCGGTCACCGTCGCCGACGACCCCCAGGGGCCCGTCCCGCACGCCCGGGAGATCGCCCTGCCCGGTGTGGAGCGCACCGGCATGGACTGGCAGATCGACGCCGGCGGCCTGGAGGCACTGCTGATGCGCCTCACCGACGACTACGGCGTACGCCGTCTGTACGTCACCGAGAACGGCTCGGCCTTCCCCGACACCGTCGGCCCCGACGGCGCCGTGGACGACCCCGAGCGCACCCGCTACCTGGAGCAGCACCTGGCCGCCTGCGCCCGTGCCGTGCGCAAGGGCGCGCCCCTGGAGGGGTACTACGCCTGGTCGCTGCTGGACAACTTCGAATGGGCCTACGGCTACGACAAGCGCTTCGGCCTGGTCCACGTCGACTACCCGACGCAGCGGCGCACCGTGAAGACCAGCGGCCGCCGGTACGCCGGCATCATCCGCGCCCACCGCGAGCTGCACGCCTGACGGCCTGTCACCCGTGCGCACGGCGGGCCGGAAGGGTGACCCCTCCGGCCCGCCGCGCACGTCCGTCCCGAAGGGACGGGCGGAACCCGGTCACGGCGCCGTGGCGGCGGGCCCCTCCCGGCGAGGCGCCGGGAGGACACGACGGGAGTCAGGCGCACGGGCGGACGCTGTGATCGTCGGCGCCGGGCGGGGTAGGGGTTACCTCGGACATGACGGCGTACGACGTGACGGCAGGGAGCGCACCGGTGCTGCTGGCGAAGGAGAAGGCGCGCCCGAGGAGCGGGAAGCGGCACACGGCGAAGGGGGCGGTGGACGCCCTCGACGCACGGCTGCCCCTGGCCGAGGCGGGGCGTGCGCTGCTGCGCAAGGCGTTCCCCGACCACTGGTCGTTCCTGCTGGGCGAGCTGGCGCTCTACAGTTTCCTCGTCCTCCTGCTGTCCGGCGTCTATCTGACGTTGTTCTTCGAGCCGTCGATGGCCGAAGTGGTCTACGACGGTTCCCACGCCCCCCTGCGCGGCCTGCGGATGTCCGAGGCGTACGCCTCCACCCTGCGCATCAGCTTCGACGTCCGGGGCGGACTGCTGGTCCGTCAGATCCACCACTGGGGCGCACTGGTCTTCGTCGCCTCGATCGGCGCGCACCTGCTGAGGGTCTTCCTCACCGGCGCGTTCCGCAGGCCGCGCGAGCTCAACTGGGTGGTGGGCGTGACGATGTTCCTCCTGGCCCTGCTGGAGGGCTTCGCCGGCTACTCGCTCCCCGACGACCTGCTGTCCGGCACCGGCCTGCGCACCGCCCAGGGCATCATGCTCTCGGTCCCCGTCGTCGGCAGCTATCTGAGCTTCTTCGTCTTCGGCGGCGAGTTCCCCGGGGAGGACATCGTGTCCCGTCTCTACCCCGTGCACATCCTGCTCGTCCCCGGGCTGCTGCTCGCCCTGGTCAGCCTGCACCTCCTGCTCATCGTGCACCTGAAACACACCCAGTGGGCCGGGCCGGGCAGGACCGGCCGCAACGTGGTGGGCAAGCCGTTCCACCCGCAGTACACGGCGAAGTCGGGCGGCCTGTTCTTCCTGGTCTTCGCCGTGCTCACGCTGCTGGCCGCCGTCGCGCAGATCAACCCGGTCTGGGACTACGGCCCCTACCGCCCCGACCAGGTCTCCACCGGCTCCCAGCCCGACTGGTACGTCGGCTTCCTCGAAGGCGCGCTGCGCCTGATGCCCGGGGTGGAGACCCGGCTGTGGGGCCACACCCTCATGTGGAACCCTCTGGTGCCCGGGGTCATCCTGCCGGGCGCCCTCTTCCTCGTGCTGTACGCCTACCCCTTCTTCGAACGGTGGATCACCCGGGGCACCGGCGAGCACCACCTGTGCGACCGGCCACGCGACCGGCCGGTCCGCACCGGGCTGGGCGTCGCCGCGCTGACGGCGTACGCGGTGCTGCTGCTCGCCGGCGCCCAGGACGTGCTCGCCTTCGTCTTCGACGTGCCCGTCCACGCACTGACCTGGACGTTCCGTGTCGCCCTGTTCGTGCTCCCGGTGGTGGCCTTCCTGGTGACGGGCCGGCTCTGCCTCGCCGCCCAGGCCCGGGACCGGGACCTCCTGGAGGAGGGCGAGGAGACCGGTGGGGTGCGCCAGTCCGTCGAAGGCGGTTACCACCCGGGCCACCAGGGTCTCCCCGCCGGGAAGCGGTACGTGCTGATGGCCAGGGACCTGCCCCGGCCGCTGGACCCGCGCACCACCCGGCGCGACCCGGCCCCCGCACGCCTCGCCGACCGGCTGCGGGTCGCGCTCAGCCGGTGGTTCTACCGGGACGCGGTGCGGCCCCCGATGACCGAGGAGCAGCAGCGGGAGGCGGCCGAGGTCCTGGCCGGCCCCGACCGGCACGGCTGAGGGGCGTCCGGCCCGGCCGTACGGCTCAGTCCGTGCGGTCCGGGTTCTGGAAGACGAAGCCGAACACGCCCGGGACGAGGACGCCGAGGCCGATCAGGAACAGCCACAGCCCGTGGACGGTGCCCAGGCCCAGCAGGGCGGTGCCGGCGGCGGTGAGGACGGGGAAGTAGCTCCGGGCGGGAAAGTACGCCCGCCTGCCGCCCACCTCCCGTACTCGGGCGTCCTTGCGGTCCTCCGGGCGGGGGCCGACGCTCGCGTAACCCCACCAGAGGAACGCGGCGATCAGCGCGGACATCAGGAACGACACCAGCAGCGCGGCGATGCCGGCCGGATCGGTGGAGAACGCGGCGTAGACCGAGCCGGTCACCGCGAAGAACAGCGCCACACCCGTGAAGAGCCAGGCCTCGCTCCTCATCCGGTCACCTGCCGTGTGGTGTCGGGGTCGGGCGTGGAGTGGTGGCCCGCCGACGCGCTCGGGTGGGCGGACCCGACCCGTACCTCGGGGTGGTGCAGGTCGAAGGCGGGGGAGTCGCTGCGGATCCGGGGCAGCGCGTGGAAGTTGTGCCGGGGCGGCGGGCAGCTGGTGGCCCACTCCAGGGAGCGCCCCCAGCCCCAGGGGTCGTCGCAGGTCACCTTCGCGCCGTACCGGTGGGTCTTGTAGAGGTTGTACAGGAACGGCAGCGTCGACAGGCCCAGCAGGAACGCCCCGAGGGAGGAGACGGTGTTGAGGGTGGTGAACCCGTCGGCGGCCAGGTAGTCCGCGTACCGGCGCGGCATGCCCTGCTCACCGAGCCAGTGCTGGACGAGGAAGGTGAGCTGGAAGCCGGTGAACAGGGTCCAGAAGTGCATCTTCCCGAGCCGCTCGTCGAGCATCCGCCCGGTGAACTTGGGCCACCAGAAGTAGAAGCCGGCGAACGTGGCGAAGACGATCGTGCCGAACAGCACGTAGTGCAGGTGGGCCACGACGAAGTAGCTGTCCGTCAGATGGAAGTCCAGCGGCGGCGAGGCCACCAGCACCCCGGTCAGTCCGCCGAGCAGGAAGGTGACCAGGAAGCCGACGGACCACAGCATCGGCGTCTCGAACGACAGGGAGCCGTGCCACATGGTCCCGATCCAGTTGAAGAACTTCACCCCCGTGGGCACGGCGATCAGGAAGGACATCAGGGAGAAGAACGGCAGCAGCACCGAGCCCGTGGCGAACATGTGGTGCGCCCACACGGTGGCCGACAGTCCGGTGATGGCGATCGTGGCGCCGACCAGTCCGACGTAGCCGAAGATCGGCTTCCGGCTGAACACCGGGAGGATCTCACTGACCACCCCGAAGAACGGCAGAGCCACGATGTACACCTCCGGATGGCCGAAGAACCAGAACAGGTGCTGCCACAGCAGCGCTCCGCCGTTGGCCGCGTCGAAGACGTGCGCCCCGAACTTCCTGTCCGCCTCCAGCGCGAGCAGCGCGGCCGTCAGCACCGGGAAGGCCAGCAGCGCCAGGATGGACGTGAACAGCACGTTCCAGGTGAAGATCGGCATCCGGAAGAGGGTCATGCCGGGAGCGCGCAGGCAGATGATCGTGGTGATGAAGTTGACCGACCCGAGGATCGTGCTCAGCCCCGAGACCACCAGCCCCATGACCCAGAGGTCGGCCCCCGTGCCGGGGGTGAAGAGGGAACCGTTCAGGGGCGCGTACGCGAACCAGCCGAAGGAGGCCGCGCCGTTCGACGTGAGGAAACCCGAGACGACCAGCAGGCCGCCGAACAGGTAGACCCAGTAGGTGAAGGCGTTCAGCCGGGGGAAGGCCACGTCGGGCGCGCCGATCTGCAACGGCATGATCGCGTTGGCGAAGCCGGTGAAGGTCGGCGTGGCGAACAGCAGCATCATGATCGTGCCGTGCACGGTGAACAACTGGTTGTACTGCTCGGGGGAGACGATCTGCAGGCCCGGGCGGGCCAGCTCGGCGCGCATCAGCATCGCCAGCAGGCCGGCGAACAGGAAGAACGCGAACGAGGTGGCCAGGTACATGTTGCCGATCAGCTTGTGATCGGTCGTCGAGAGCAGACCCAGCAGCCTCCTGCCCTGCCCGACCCGCCGCTCGGTCCCGTCCCTCACTGGTGCGGCCTGCGGCCGCGTACGCATGGACACCCTTCGCCCTTCCGGAGAACCGTCCGTAACCGGTGTACTCAGCCTCTTCCGTGCCAACCTTCGCATTGCGGCCTGCTGCCGTACGTAACCGGCGCGGCGCGCCACGCCGGTGTCACAGGCTCGTCAGGATCTGGGGCGACAGGTTCTTGATCATGGTGTTCGTCCAGCGCATCTGACGGAGCGCCTGGGGGTGGCAGGAGGAGGCGAGGCCCAGCAGCCCCTTGTCCCGGGTGGCCTGTGCGGCCTGCGCCAGCATCTCCCAGTGCAGCGAGTTGTACGTCGCGGCCAGATGGAGGTCGCGCAGGTCCCGCAGGAGCAGCAGTCCGGGTTCGGGCCGGCGGCCCACCACCTCGGACGCCTTGCGCCGCAGCGCCCCGAGCACACCCCCGGAGGGATCCCCACCCGGATCGTCCAGGTCCAGGCCGTGTCCGGCGGCCGCTTCGGCCAGACGCCGGACGTGTTCCCGGGACCAGGCGGCGAGGTCGTGGGCGACGTGGTGGACCTCGTGCTCGGTGCGGTGGCGGTCCGCCACGGTCAGCAGCCCGTCGCAGAGGTGCTGTTCGCCGTGGTGCAGGGTGCGCAGAGCGAGCCGGACGCCGTTCAACGGTTGCCTCCCGGTGTGTCCCACGTGGAGTCCGGGGTCTGCGACACGTGGGCGCGCGGACCGCCGGTCGTCGCCCGGAGACCCCCGGGGGCCTCCGGAGCCGACGCGGTGGTGGTGGGGGCCGGGGCCGTTCTCCCGTTGCCGCGCTCGACGAGGGTGAGGGCCGCCGCGGACGTCTTGAACAGCGGCTGCTTGGAGGCGGGGTCCCAGTCGGTGATCGTCGCCTCGTTCGCCGCCCGGCCCGGAGTGGTGGAGTCCGGGCCCGAGCCGGCGGGGGTGTCCCAGTAGCCGTAGTGGAACGGCACGAACAGCAGTCCCGGCCGCAGCCCCGTGACGCGCAGCCGGCCGCGCAGCGCCCCGCGAGGCGAACGGACCTCGACCAGATCGCCCTCGGCGAGGTCCCGTGCCGTGGCGTCCGCCGCACCGATCTCGACCCACACGTCCGGAGCCGCGTCGTTCAGCTGTGGTGCGCGGCCGGTCTTGGTGCGGGTGTGGAAGTGGTAGAGGGTCCGTCCGGTCGTCAGCTGGAAGGGGTACTCCTCGGTGGGCATCTCGTGGGGCGGCAGATAGCCGGCCGCCTTGATCATGGCCTTGCCGTCCGGGTTGAGGGAGCGGTACTCCACCACGCCGTCGGCGGCGCCCGTCTCCAGGTCCTTGCCGTAGTTCTCGCACACGTCGGGGTGGGCCCAGCTGATGCCGTCGGTGTAGAGCCGTTCGGTACCGTCCGGAGCCCGTTCGTCGACCGGCCACTGGATCCCGCCGCGCTCGCGCAGCATCGCGTAGGTGAGGCCGGTGTAGTCGCACGGGCGGCCGGCGCTGCACCGCTTCCACGCCTCGAACGCGGACTCCGGGCCGTCCCACGGGATCAGCGGACCGCCGTCCTTGTCGCGGAAGTCCATGCGCCGGGCGTAGTCGAGGAAGATGTCGAGGTCGGGCCTGGCTTCTCCCGGCGGTTCGACGGCCCTGCCGGACAGGTGCACGGTGCGGTCGGCGTTGGTGAAGGTGCCGGTCTTCTCGCCCCAGGTGGCGGCCGGCAGCACGACGTCGGCGAGCTGCGCCGTCTCGGTGAGGAACAGGTCCTGCACGACGGTGAAGAGCCGCTCCTGGGAGAGGATCCGGCGGACGCGGGAGAGTTCGGGCAGGGAGACGGCCGGGTTGGTCCCGCTGATCCACAGCATCCGGACCGAGCCCTGTTCGGCGTACCGGAAGATCTGCATGGCGTGGGTCGGCGGCGCGTAGTGCGGAATCGTGTCCGGCTCCACGTTCCACACCTCGGCCAGGTCGGCGACGTGCGCGTCGTTCTGCCAGTTGCGGAACCCGGGCAGGTCGCCGTTGGCACCGCACTCCCGGGTGTTCTGGGCGGTCGGCTGCCCGTTCATCTGCAGGACGCCGGCGCCCGGACGCCCCAGCATGCCGCGGATCAGGTGCAGGTTGTTGACCTGGACGGCGGCCGCGGTGGCCTGGTGGGACTGGTAGACGCCCTGGAGCACGGTGGAGAGCAACCGGTCCGCGCCGCCCAGGAGTTCGGCCGCCTCACCGATCCGGGCGGCCGGGACGTCGCAGATGCCCGCCGCCCACGCCGGGGTGCACTCCGCGACCCGAGCGGCGAGTTCCTCGTACCCGACCGTGTGCGCCTCGACGTACGCGTGATCGACCCGGTCGGTCCGGATGACCTCGTGCAGCAGGGCGTTGAGCAGGGCGACGTTCGTACCGAGGCGTGGGGCGAGGTGCACGGCCGCACTGCGGGCCACCCGGGTGGGGCGCGGGTCCACGCAGAGGAGCCGCGGGGGCTCCGCGCCCTCCAGCCGGTCCAGGATCCGCATCCACTGCACCGGCTGGGTCTCGGCGAGATTGTGGCCGAAGAGGGCGATGACGTCGGCGTGGTCGATGTCCTCGTAGCTGCCGGGCTGGCCGTCGCAGCCGAAGGACTCCTTGAGGGCCTCCGCGGCCGTGGAGGTGCACAGCCGGGTGTTGCCGTCGAGGTGGTTGGTGCCGATGCCCGCACGGGCCAGCACGGCCAGGGTGTAGTACTCCTCCAGGAACAGCTGGCCCGAGGTGTAGAAGGCGAGCGACCCGGGGCCGCGCTCCTCCAACAGGTCTTGTGAGCGGGCTACGACGCGGCCCATCGCGGTCTCCCAGTCACACTCCACCAGCCGGCCGCCCTCACGCACCAGCGGCCGGGTCAGCCGGTCGGGCGAGGAGTTGGCCTGCCAGCCGAACAGGTCCTTGGGCCCGAGCCTGCCCCGGTTGACCCGGTCGTCGGCCCGCCCCCGCACGCCGGCCATCCGGCCGTCGACGACGGCGATGTCCATGGCGTCCCCGTCCGAATGAAGGATCGAAGCCGCCTGCACCCACTCCTGCACCATGGCCGGCTCCACGCCGTCGGCGAGGAAGGTGTCCACCCGGGCGGGCCACTGCTCGTGCCGCCCGTACGGGACACGACCGCCCCACGGGTCGCCGATCCGGTCCACCGGGGACTCCATCGCTCACTCCTGTCTGCCGATCCGCTGACGGGTACCCCGATGCCGGGGCCTGACTCCACGGAATGCGTGAGCCGTGGGAAGCCGAGCGCCGTCCCGGCGCACCACGGGCCACCCGTGCACGCCGGCGGGCCGTCGTGGCGGAGATGGCCCACAACGGCCCGCCGGGGTCCGGCACGGTCAGTGGCCCTCCTTGCCCACTTCCTTGTTCACGTCGGCCGGTGAGTCGTAGCTCTTCTCCGGGAGGGCGCCGAGGGCGTCCATGACGTCCCGGCCGGCGCCGTGCTGTTTCGCCTGGTCGAGGATCTGCTGCTTGTCCGCCGGGTAGCCGACGCCGCCGAGGCACTTCTGGAGTTCGATGGGGTTCACAGTCATGTGACCACGGATACCCAGGGGCGCCGGGCCGGCTGCGCTGAGTAGCCCACCGTCATCCCGATGGCCCTGTCTCCGGCGGACCGTACGGGCCGGGCGTGGGACCCGGGTGTCCGCCCGGCCCTGATCCTCGGCCGCACTTCTGCCCGCCGTGGATGTTTCCGCCCCGAGTCGGCGGTCAGGTGGCGGTCAGGATGCCCGTGAGGGCCGCATGGGGTTTCGTACCCATAGAGGAACGAGGCGCCGCCTCCTGCCGCGAGGGCCGAAGAGCCGCGAGGACAGGGGGAGCGGCCTCCCGGGCGCGGTTGGCGAAGTGTGCGAGAAGGAAGCGGAACGGTGAAGCCCGAGTCGTCGTCAGAACCCAGTGGACCGGCT
>NZ_KL585414.1:291137-292161 GCF_000721935.1 Streptomyces sp. NRRL WC-3549 | reverse complement strand
TGCCGTAACCGGTGCCGGTACCGAGCTCGACGTGACCGCCCTGGAGGAGGCCCTGCGTGAGCGGGTGCGCGGTGAGATCCGCTTCGACGCGGGAAGCCGGGGCGCCTACTCCACCGACGGCTCGAACTACCGACAGGTCCCGATCGGTGTGGTCGTGCCCCGCGACGTCGACGCCGGGGCGGAGGCGGTCGCGGTGTGCGCCCGGTTCGGCGCTCCCGTCCTCTCGCGGGGCGGCGGCACCAGCCTCGGAGGCCAGTGCACCAACACCGCCGTCGTCATCGACTGGACGAAGTACTGCGACCGCCTGGTCTCCCTCGACGTGGAACGGCGCACCTGCGTGGTCGAGCCGGGAATCGTGCTGGACGAGCTCAACCGGCAGCTGTCCGCCCACGGACTGAAGTTCGGTCCCAAGCCCTCGACCCACAGCCACTGCTCCCTGGGCGGCATGATCGGCAACAACTCCTGCGGGGCCTCCGCACAGGCGTACGGCAAGACCGTGGACAACGTGCGGCGCCTGGAGATCGTCACCTATGCCGGCACGCGCTGCTGGGTGGGCCCCACCTCGGACCGGGAGTACGAGGAGATCACCGCTTCGGACGACGGGCGGGCCGTGCTGTACCGGGGGATGCGGGACATCATCGACCGCCACCTGGCCGACGTCAGGCGGGGCTACCCGGCCATCCCCCGGCGGGTGTCCGGCTACAACCTGGACTCGCTGCTGCCGGAGAACGGCTTCGACGTCGCACGCACCCTCGTCGGCAGCGAGGGCACCCTGGTGACGGTGGTCCGCGCCGAACTCGACCTGGTACCGGTGCCCGCGTACGAGGCCATGGTCGTGCTCGGGTACGACGACATCTGCGCCGCCGCCGACGACGTTCCCCGGCTCCTCGCCCACTGCGACCCGGAGCTGCTGGAGGCCATCGACGGGCGGATGGCGCAGCTCATGCGGGCCGAAGGCTCCCACCTCGACTCGCTGGGGCAGTTCCCCGAGGGCGAGAGCTGGCTGCTGGTGCAGTGCAGCGGC
>NZ_KL585414.1:285143-290945 GCF_000721935.1 Streptomyces sp. NRRL WC-3549 | reverse complement strand
GGCGGGAGCCGGGAGGCCGCCGACACCCAGGTACGCGAGCTGCTCGGCGCGATCGGCCGGAGCGAGGACGACCCGGGGGTGGCCTTCTCCGACGACCCGGGACGTGAGCGGAGGATGCTCAGGGCACGGGAGGCCGGGCTGGGGGTCACCGCCCGGCCGCCGGACGGCAGGGAGACCTGGGAGGGCTGGGAGGACTCGGCGGTGCCCCCCGACCGGCTCGGGGACTACCTGCGCGACCTGCGCGCGCTCTTCGGTGAGTTCGGTTACGACGCGGCCTCGCTCTACGGGCACTTCGGCCAGGGCTGTGTGCACACCCGCATCCCGTTCGAACTGAGGACGGCCGACGGCGTGGCGGCGTTCCGGGCGTTCCTGTTCCGCGCCGCCGACCTCGTCGTCTCGTACGGCGGGTCCCTGTCGGGCGAACACGGCGACGGGCAGGCCCGCGGCGAGCTGCTGACCCGGATGTTCGGAGAGAGGCTGGTCACCGCGTTCGGTGAGCTGAAGGCCCTCTTCGACCCGGACGACCGGATGAACCCGGGCAAGGTCGTCGCCCCTCACCGCACCGACGAGAACCTCCGCCTCGGCCCCCTGTGGAGTCCCCGGAGCGAGCGGACCGAGTTCGCCTACCCGGAGGACGACCGCTCCTTCACCCGCGCAGTGATGCGCTGCGTCGGCGTCGGCAACTGCCGCAGCCACCAGGGCGGCGTCATGTGCCCCTCCTACCGGGCGACGGGCGAGGAGGAGCACTCCACCCGCGGCCGGGCCCGTCTGCTGTTCGAAATGCTCGGCGGGCACGCCGACTCCGCCGTCACCGACGGATGGCGCTCCACCGAGGTCAGGGACGCCCTCGACCTCTGCCTCGCCTGCAAGGGCTGCAAGTCGGACTGCCCCGTGGGCGTGGACATGGCCACGTACAAGGCGGAGTTCCTCTCCCACCACTACGCCGGCCGGCTGCGCCCCGCCGCGCACTACTCGCTGGGCTGGCTCCCGCTGTGGGCCCGGCTGTCCCGCGCCGCCCCCCGGCTGCTGAACGCCGTACTCGGGGCCCCCGGCCTCGCGCGGGCCGGTAAGCGCCTCGCGGGGGTCGCCGGGGAGCGGGACGCCCCCGCCTTCGCCGAGGAGTCCTTCGTGCAGTGGTGGGCCGCGCGCGGTACCCCCGAGCCCGACCCCGCCGATCCGCGCGCCGTCGTCCTGTGGCCCGACACGTTCTCCACGTACTTCCACCCGGCCGTCGCGAAGGCCGCCGTACGGGTGCTGGAGGACGCCGGGTTCCGGGTCGCCGTGCCGGGCCGCGCCGTGTGCTGCGGACTCACCTGGATCTCCACCGGCCAGCCGGCCACCGCCCGGAAGGTGTTGCGGCGCACCCTGGACGTCCTGCGCCCCTGGACCGAGGCGGGGACCCCGGTGGTGGGGCTGGAACCCTCGTGCACCGCCGTCTTCCGCTCCGACGCCCCCGCGCTGATGCCGGACGACCAGGACGTGCGGCGGCTGTCCACGCAGTTCCGGACCTTCGCCGAGCTGCTGGTGAACGACGCCCCCGACGACTGGCGGCCCCCGCGGCTCGCCCGGTCCGCCGTCGTCCAGACCCACTGCCACCAGCACGCGGTGACCAAGTACGACGCCGACCGCGAACTGCTGCGGCGCGCGGGGATCGACGCCGGGGTGCTCGACGAGGGCTGCTGCGGCCTCGCCGGCAACTTCGGCTTCGAACGCGGGCACCACGAGCTGTCCATGGCCGTCGGGGAGCACGGGGTGCTGCCCGCCGTACGGGAGGCGCCGCCCGCGTCGTTCGTCCTCGCGGACGGCTTCAGCTGCCGTACCCAGATCGAGCAGGGCTCCACCGGCCGGCGGGCGATGCACCTGGCCGAGGCGCTCGCGCTCGGACTCGACGGGCCACCGCCCGCCGACCACCCGGAGAAGGCCGTCGCCCGGCCGGAGACTCCCGCCCGGGACGCCCGGCTGGTCACGGCCGCGGCGACGGCGGCCCTCGGCGCCACGGCGTACGCGCTCCTGCGCCGCATCCGGCGCTGACCGACCGACGGACCGTGCGGGGGGCTGTCCCCGCACCTCGGAGAGAAAGCAGGAACCCGTGTCGATGAAGGTGTCCGACTACGTACTGCAGCGGCTGCGCGAGTGGGAGGTGGACCACGTCTTCGCCTACGCGGGCGACGGCATCAACGGTCTGCTCGCCGCCTGGGGGCGAGCCGAGAACGAACCGGAGTTCGTCCAGGCCCGGCACGAGGAGATGGCCGCGTTCCAGGCCGTGGGCTACGCCAAGTTCTCCGGCAAGGTGGGTGTCTGCGCGGCGACCTCGGGCCCCGGCGCCATCCACCTCCTCAACGGCCTGTACGACGCGAAGCTGGACCACGTGCCCGTGGTCGCGATCGTCGGACAGACCAACCGCAGCGCCATGGGCGGCTCCTACCAGCAGGAGGTCGACCTGCTCAGCCTGTACAAGGACGTGGCCTCCGACTTCTGCGAGATGGTCACCGTCCCCGAGCAGCTGCCCAACGTCATCGACCGGGCCTTCCGCACCGCCTACGGCAAGCGGACCGTGACGGCCGTCATCATCCCCGGCGACGTCCAGGAACTCGACTACACGCCGCCCACCCACGCCTTCAAGATGGTTCCGTCCAGCCTCGGCCTGTCCCTCTCCGCCCCCGTACCGGGCGACGAGGCCCTGGACCGGGCCGCCGGGGTGCTGAACGCGGGCGAGAAGGTGGCCCTCCTCATCGGGCAGGGCGCCCGGGGCGCCCGGGCCGAGGTCGAGGCGGTGGCGGAGCGCCTCGGCGCCGGCGTCGCCAAGGCGCTGCTCGGCAAGGACGTGCTCCCCGACGACCTGCCGTACGTCACCGGCTCGATCGGCCTGCTGGGACGAGCTGATGACGGACTGCGACACCCTGCTCGTGGTGGGCTCCAACTTCCCGTACGCCCAGTTCCTGCCGGAGTTCGACCAGGCCCGCGCCGTGCAGATCGACATCGACCCCTCGATGCTCGGGCTGCGCTACCCGTTCGAGGTCAATCTGGCCGGCGACGCGCAGGCGACCCTGGCCGCCCTGCTGCCGCGGCTGAAGCGGAAGAAGCACGGCGCCTGGCGGAAGAAGATCGAGAAGGACACCGCCCGCTGGTGGGACGTCATGGAGCGCCGCGCCGCGGTGGAGGCCGACCCGATCAATCCCGAGTACGTCGTGCACAGCCTCGACGCCCTCCTGCCCGACGACGTGATCCTGACCGCCGACTCCGGCTCGGCGGCGAACTGGTACGCCCGCCACCTGCGGATCCGCGGGGGGATGCGCGGCTCCCTGTCCGGCACGCTCGCCACCATGGGCCCCGGTGTGCCGTACGCCATCGGCGCCAAGTTCGCCCACCCCGACCGCCCGGCCCTGGCGATCGTCGGGGACGGCGCCATGCAGATGAACGGCATGGCCGAACTCGTCACCGCCGCCAAGTACCGGCACGAGTGGCAGGACCCGCGCCTGATCGTCGCCGTGCTGAACAACCGGGACCTCAACCAGGTCACCTGGGAGATGCGGGCCATGTCGGGCGCTCCGCAGTTCCTGCCCTCCCAGGCGATCCCGGACGTCCCCTACGCCGACTTCGCCCGCTCCATCGGGCTCGGCGGCGTCCGGGTGGAGAAGCCGGAGCAGGTGGAGGCGGCGTGGCGTCAGGCACTCGCCGCCGACCGGCCCTTCGTGATCGACTTCCGCACCGATCCGGCCGTCCCGCCCATCCCGCCGCACGCCACCAGGGAACAGGCCGAAGCCGTGGCCTCCGCCCTCGTCAAGGGGGACAGCGACCGCGGTGACGTGGTCAAGCAGGGCATCAAGGCGAAGGTGCAGGAGTTCCTCCCCGGGCACCGGCACCAGGAGAAGGACCCCGGTTCCGGGCAGGACCGGTGAGCTCCCCAGGTCCCCCGGTGGAGGCGGTCGACGCCACCGCCTACACCGTCCCCACCGACGCGCCGGAAGGCGACGGCACCCTGGCCTGGGAGTCCACCACCCTCGTCGTGGTGCGGGCGCACTCCGGCGCCACCACCGGGCTCGGCTACACCTACGGCTCCCCGGCGACCGTCCAGGCCGTCGAACAGCACCTGGCCGGCGTCGTCACGGGCCGGCCGGTGTGGGACGTCCCGGCGGCCAACGAGGCGATGCACCGGGCGGTCCGCAACACCGGCCGCCCCGGGCTGGTCGCCGGAGCGCTCTCGGCCGTCGACATCGCCCTGTGGGACCTCAAGGCCCGCCTGCTGGACCTGCCCCTCACCCGGCTGCTCGGGGCATGCCGTCAGGAGGTCCCCGTCTACGGCAGCGGCGGCTTCACCACCTACGACGACGACCGGCAGGACCGGCAACTCCGCGCCTGGGTGCACGGGCAGGGCATCCCCCGGGTCAAGATCAAGATCGGCGGGTCCTGGGGCGGCGACGCGGAACGGGACCGGGAGCGCGTCATCCGCGCCCGCCGGAGCATCGGGGACACGGCGGAGCTGTACGTGGACGCCAACGGCGCGTACACACGCAAACAAGCCGTCCGGACCGGAGTCTTCCTCGCGGAAGCGGGCGTCACCTGGTTCGAGGAGCCCGTCTCCTCCGACGACCTGACGGGACTCGGGCAGGTCCGGGCGGCGGTCACGGCCGACGTGGCGGCCGGCGAATACGGCTACACCCTGCCCTACTTCCACCGGATGCTCGCCGCGGACGCCGTGGACTGCCTGCAGGCGGACGCCACCCGCTGCGGCGGCATCACCGTATGGCTGCGGGTTGCCGCGCTGGCCGAGGCGGCCGGGCTCCAGATCTCCGGCCACTGCGCCCCGCACGCCCACGCCCATGCCGCCGCCTGCGTCCCCAACCTCCGCCACCTGGAATGGTTCCACGACCACACCCGGATCGAACAGCACCTCTTCGACGGCGTGCTGGACCCGCACGGCGGAACGGTCCGGCCCGGCGAGGCGCAGAGCCCGGGCCTCGGCCTGACCCTGCGGACCGAGGCGGCGGAACGGTACCGCGTCTGACGGCCCTTCGACCCACAGCGAGGAAACCGAGTGACCCCCCTGTACGTCCCCCGGCCCGCCGCCCCGGCCCCCCACGTGCTGCGGGAGTACGCGCTGATCGCCGACGGTGAGCGCGGGGCCCTGGTCGGCCCGCGGGGGGACATCGTCTGGATGTGCGTCCCGCGCTGGGACTCCGGAGCCGTCTTCGCCTCGCTCATCGGCGGCCCCGGCCACTACACCGTCACCCCGCGGGGACGTCACGTGTGGGGCGGCTCCTACGAGGCCGGCACCCTGATCTGGCGCAGCCGCTGGATCACCGGGCAGGGCATCGTCGAGTGCCGGGAAGCCCTCGCCTTCCCCGGCGACCCGGACCACGCCGTACTGCTGCGCCGGATCACCGCGGTCAAGGGCCCGGCCCACCTCAGGGTGGAACTGGAGCCGCAGGCGGACTTCGGCTCCGGCCGGCACCGCCGGCCGCACCGCGAGGACGACGGGACCTGGACCGGACGCGACGGGCCGCTGCGGTGGCGCTGGAGCGGGGCGGACTCCGCGCACCCCGTACGCCACGCGCTCAGGGCCACCGGGCTGGCCATGGAGCTCCGCCTGGAACCGGGCGACACCCACGACCTGGTGCTCGAACTCGGCGAGCGGACGCCGGCCGGGCACACCGCCGACCGCGACGCCACGCGCCTCTGGCACGCGACCGAGAGCGCCTGGCTCCGCGAGGTGCCCACACCGGCCGGCACCCTCGCCCCCGAGGACGCGCGACACGCCTGCGCCGTGCTGCGCGGACTGACCGCCCGGACCGGCGGCATGGG
>NZ_KL585414.1:283837-284875 GCF_000721935.1 Streptomyces sp. NRRL WC-3549 | reverse complement strand
ACGACTACCGGTACGTGTGGATCCGCGACCAGTGCTACGCGGGGCAGGCCGTCGCCGCGGCCGGGAGCCTCGCCCTGCTGGACGACGCGGTGCGGTTCGTCTCCGCCCGCCTGCACCAGGACGGCCCGCACCTGGCACCCGCCTACACCGTCACCGGAGGCCCCGTCCCCGACCAGCGCGTCCTGGGCCTGCCCGGATACCCGGGCGGGTACGACCGCACCGGCAACTGGGTCAACCGGCAGTTCCAGCTCGACGTGTTCGGCGAGGCGCTGCTCCTCTTCGCCGCCGCGCACGGCCACGGCCGGCTGGACGCCGACGGCTGGCGCGCCGCCGACATCGCGGCCGCCGCCATCGCGGAGCGGCGGCACGAAGCCGACGCCGGGATCTGGGAGCTCGACGCCCGCGCCTGGACCCACAGCAGACTCAGCTGTGCCGCCGGACTGCGCTCCCTGGCCGCCGTCGCCCCGCCCGGCCGGGCCGCCACCTGGTCGGCGCTCGCCGACGCCCTGGTCGCCGACACCTCCGCCACCAGTACGCACCCCACGGGACGCTGGCAGCGCGCCCCCGACGACCCGGGGCTGGACGCCGCCCTGCTGCTGCCCCCGTTGCGGGGAGCGCTGCCCGCCGACGACCCCAGGACCGTGGCGACGCTCCGCGCCTACACCGCCGAGCTGACCCGCGACCACTACGCCTACCGCTTCCGGCACGGCGAGCAGCCCCTGGCCGAGGCCGAGGGTGCCTTCCTGCTGTGCGGGTACCTGGTCGCCCTGGCCGAGCACCAGCAGGGGAACCAGGAGGAGGCCCTGCGCTGGTTCGAACGCAACCGCGCCGCCTGCGGGCCCCCGGGACTGTTCACCGAGGAGTACGACATCGGTCAGCGGCAGCTGCGCGGCAATCTGCCCCAGGCCTTCGTGCACGCCCTGATGCTGGAGACCGCCGCCCGGCTCGCCGCACCGCCCGTCTGACACATCGAGGAGACCCCTATGTCCCGGACCGTCGTCATCACCGGAGCCAGCGCCGGTATCGGCAGGGGGGGCG
>NZ_KL585414.1:282404-283583 GCF_000721935.1 Streptomyces sp. NRRL WC-3549 | reverse complement strand
AGATGTGTATAAGAGACAGTCCCCACCGACGTCGCCGACCACCGGCAGGTCGAGGCGGCGGCCGACGCGGCGGCGGACACCTTCGGCGGCATCGACGTGTGGGTCAACACCGCCTTCTCCTCCGTCTTCGCCCCGTTCACCGAGATCGCGGCCGAGGAGTACGCACGCGTCACCCAGGTGACGTACCTGGGTTTCGTCAACGGGACCCGGGCCGCCCTCGCCCACATGCTGCCCCGGGACCACGGCACCGTCGTCCAGGTCGGCTCCGCCCTCGGGTCACGGTCGATCCCGCTGCAGTCCGCCTACTGCGGGGCCAAGCACGCCATCAACGGCTTCACCTCGGCGGTACGCACGGAACTCCTGCACCAGGGCAGCAACGTGCACATCACGGTCGCCCAGATGCCCGCCGTCAACACCCCGCAGTTCTCCTGGGTGCTCTCCAAGCTGCCCAACCGGCCGCAGCCCGTGGCCCCCATCTACCAGCCCGAGACGGCCGCCCGGGCGGTGGTGTACGCCGCCGGCCACCCCCGGCGCAAGCAGTTCTACGTCGGCTCCAGCACCGCGGCCACCATCCTGGCGAACAAGGTCGCCGCCGGACTGCTGGACCGCTACCTGGCCCGCACCGGATACGACTCCCAGCAGACGGCCGTCCCCGACGACCCACGGCGCCCGCACAACCTCTGGGAGCCCCGGGACGCCGAGGCCGACCACGGTGCGCACGGCGCCTTCGACGAGCAGGCGCACACCTGGGACCCGCAGCTGTGGCTCTCCCGCCATCCCGCCGCCGCCCTCGCCACGGGCGCCGCGCTCGGTGCCGCCGCCCTCCTCGCCGCCCGCCGCCCCGGCAGGAGGTGAAGGGCGCGCCGCCTCACGCCTCCCCGCAGAACTCGCGGTCCGGCGCCCACGTCCCGAACCAGGTGCTCAGCGGAACGGAGAAGCACCACCTGGACGCGCCGCTCCCCGTCGGCTCCGGCACCGGTTCCGTCACCGGCTCGGGCGAGGGCGCGTCCGGTACCGAAGTGGCCTCCGGCGACCCCGTGGGCACCGGCGACGGGGCGGGGGAGGACGGGCCGGCGGACAGCATCTCCCGGTAGACGCGCGAGGACTCGGGGTTCTCCGCGCACTGCCACACCCCGTGCGGACAGTAGTCCGTGATCGCTGTCTCTTATACACATCTCT
>NZ_KL585414.1:279416-282193 GCF_000721935.1 Streptomyces sp. NRRL WC-3549 | reverse complement strand
CCATCCACTCCAGCATGCGGCGCATGTACTCAGGGTTGTCACCGTTGCGGAACAGCCCCCACTCCGGGTACGAGACCGGCTTCCCGTGTTCCGCCGCGAAGTCCACCTGCTTGCGCAGCCCGTACGGCTCGTTCACCTGCTCGTCGAACGTCCGGGCCGGCGGCTGGTCGTAGGAGTCCATGCCGATGATGTCCACCACCTCGTCACCGGGGTAGCACTCCGTCCACGGCACCGCGTCCCGGCCGCGGCTCGGGGCGAAGTCGAAACGGAACTCCTGGCCGGGAACGGAGCGCATCGCGGTCACGATGCGCCTCCAGTACGCCTTCCACGCGGCCGGGTCGGGACCGCAACGGTGGGTGTACGTGGTGCCGTTCATCTCCCAGCCGAGGACGAGCACCGTGTCCGGGACACCCAGGAGCACCAGCCGCTCGGCGAGCGTGCGGAAGTGCCCGTCGAACTCGCCGGCGGCCCCCCGCCGCAGCAGGGAGCGCACCTCCTCGTCCGGGACGTGCTCCTCGTTCCGCTCCAGCATCGGCGTGTTGAGGACGAACATCCGCTCCTGCGAGGCCTTGCGCCAGGCCGCCCACGAGCCGAGGAAACCGGGCCGGCCCTCGATGTTCTCCCACACGTCGCCCGGAAGGTAGCTGTGGCCCGCACGCAGCTTCGTCCCGCCGAGCCAGCGCGACAGGTCCGCCATCCGCCGCACGCCCTGCGGCCCGTAGTCCAGGTAGGCGCCGATCGCGGTCGTACCCTCCACGGCCGGCGGCCGGCCCGCACCGGCGCCCTTGCCCGCGGCGGAGTCCGTGGCGTCGCGGTCGGCGACCAGCACGCCCCCGACGAGGAGGCCGAGCACAGCCGTTCCGATGGAGAAGGTGACGAGACGGCGTTGTACGGGCACGGGTCCTCCTCGGAACGTGGGCCCCCCGGGGCCCTGCCGACCCTAGGGAGAAAGGCCCGGAAATGTGCCGTACGACGTCCGCCGGGCAGCGCATTCGCGGCGTGCGGAGGATCAGAGCGGCCCGTTCGGGTGAAGCCGGCCGTAGGAAAGGGGAAGGGAGCGGACGCGGTGGTCGAAGTTCGAACCGGCCGGCACCGGTTCGCCGGCCGCCCGGACCCCCACCGGGCGACCGAGCAGTTCGCGGTAGAGCGCCTTCATCTCCAGACGCGCCAGATGGGCGCCCAGGCAGTGGTGCGGGCCGCCGCCGCCGTACCCGAGGTGCGGGTTCGGGGACCGGGTGATGTCGAAGACGTCGGGGCCGGTGAAGACGGACGCGTCCCGGTTCGCCGAGGCGTAGAGGAGCATCACCTTCTCGCCGGGGACGAAGACGCGCCCTCCGAGCGCGTACTCGGCCCGCACCGTCCGGCGGAACTGGATGATCGGCGTCGAATGACGCACGATCTCGTCCACCGCTCCGTCCGCGTACCGCTCGAAGTCCGACTCCAGCAGGGCGCGCTGCTCCGGGTGCGCGGTCAGCAGGTACAGCCCGTGCGCCAGCGCGTTGCGGGTGGTCTCCACACCGGCCACGAGCAGCAGCGAGAAGAACGCCCCGAGTTCGCGGGCGGACAGCGACCGCCCGTCGACGTCCGCGCGCACCAGCGCCGAGACCAGGTCCTGCTCCGGGCGCCGGCGGCGTTCCCGGGCCAGCCCCGCCATGACCAGCTGCATCCCGGCCAGTGACCGCAGCCCGCGCCCCGGCACCCGCAGCCGGGCCCGGCCCCGGCGCCGCACCCCGACGTACTCCGAGGCGTGGTCGACCTGTGCGGCGACGGCGGGGCGGTACCGGACCGGGACGCCCATCAGGTCGCAGATCACCTCGAACGGCATTCGGGCGGCGGCCGAACGCATGAAATCCTCCGGGCGTTCCGCGACCACCTCGTCCACCAGCCGCCGGGCGGTGCCGGCGATGTTCTCCTCGGCCGTCGCGAGCAGCCGGGGGGTGAAGGCCCGCGAGACGGTCCGGCGCAGACCGGCGTGCTCGGCGCCGTCCATGTTCACCATGGAGTTGCCGAACACCGCCTTCGCCCAGCGGGCGGGTTCGGGCGTGGTGGCGCCCGGTGCACTGGCGAAGACGCGCGGCAGGCGGCTGGCCGCCTTCACGTCCGCATGCCGGACCAGGGCGTGGAACGGCGGGGCGGAGCCCGGCCGCGGCGTGAACCGCACCGGTTCGCCGTGCTCCCGCAGCCGCGCGAAGCCCGCCAGCCGCTCGGCCCTGGGCAACGACCAGAACGACGGGTCGGCCAGGTCGGGGAGACGGGCCGGGCCGGCTCCCCGCGCACGGACGGTGGACACCTGCGGCGGTGCGTTCATGGGCGGCCTCCCGGACGTAGGGACCGCCATGCTGGCCCGGCGCGTCCCCCCGGGCGGCCGACGCGGCCGTCACCGGCGGAGAATTCCCACGGTCGCGTGACGCGCACCGGACGAGAACCGTTCGCCCCCCGTCTCGTTGCCCACCTCGAGAGCGCAACCCCACACGAGAGTGGACGACAGACAAGGACCTCCATGGACCCGACCACAGCGACGGCCGCCCCGACGGGTGCCCCCGCCCCGCACCGCCCCGCCCGCCGAGCCGTACTGCGCACCGCCTTCACGGTGACCGCCGTCGCCTGCACCGGCGGAGCCCTGGCCCCCGTGCTGCTCAAGGACCCCGCTGCCTTCGGCCGTCCGGAGCGCAGGTCCCAGGCCCCCGAACGCTTCTCCGAGAGGTACCGGGGCCGCGACATCCGGGGCACCGTCTCCACCCTGGTGCCGGCCGGCGGGCAGGCGGGGCCGGGCCGGG
>NZ_KL585414.1:275891-279133 GCF_000721935.1 Streptomyces sp. NRRL WC-3549 | reverse complement strand
GCGAGGTCAACCACTACGAGTCCTTCCCCACGCTCCTCGCGACGGCCCGCGCGGCGGTCGACGAGCTCGGCACCGCACAGCTGTCCGCCACCATCCCGCACACCATCTGAGGCGAAGGACGAGCACGGGTGTACAGCCGCAAGAATCAGCGCGACCTCACACGCACGGAGAAGAAGCGCCTGGTCGACGCCATCCTGGGACTCAAACGGTCGGGCAGGTACGACGAGTTCGTCTCCCTGCACCGGCAGTACTACGTCACCGACGCCGAGAGCCGGCCGAGGCCCGCCCACATGACCCCGTCGTTCTTCCCGTGGCACCGCAGATACCTCCTGGAGTTCGAGAAGGCGCTGCAGACGGTCGACGCCGGGGTGACCGTCCCGTACTGGGACTGGACCCGGGACAACACCCCGGCCGCCTCCCTCTGGGCGGACGACTTCCTCGGCGGCAACGGCCGGGCCGGCGACCGGCAGGTCATGACGGGGCCGTTCGCGTACGCCCGGGGCGACTGGAGGATCCGCGCGGGGGTCACCGAGGACCGCTTCCTGCGGCGCGACTTCGGCCGCCCGTCGGCACCGGTCACCCTGCCCACCAAGGCCGACGTGGACCGGGCCCTCGGCGACCCCGTCTACGACGCCGCCCCCTGGAACAGCGTCAGCACCACCGGATTCCGCAACCGGATCGAGGGCTGGGGCATCCGGGGGACCCGGGACGTCGGCAACCACAACCGGGTGCACCGCTGGATCGGCGGGTCGATGGCCGGTGCCGCGTCACCCGACGACCCGGTCTTCTGGCTGCACCACGCCTACATCGACCTGCTCTGGACCCGCTGGCAGAAGGCCCACCCCCGCTCCCGCTACCTGCCGGACCGCGCGCCCGCGGCGGACGACCCGCAACGGGGCCGGATCTTCGCGCTCGACGACCCGATGCCGCCCTGGGACGTGAAGCCCTCGCAGCTCCTGGACCACAGCAGCCTCTACCGGTACGTCTGAACCACCGGGACCCGCCCCGGCACCGGAAACGGACCGGGCCTCCCCACCCCCGCCGGAGCGGGGAGGGAAGGCCCGGGGTGCGTCGGATACGGGGCTCAGTAGCCGTACCCGTAGTCACCCTCGTCGTCGTGGTCGTCCGACACGTTCGCGCAGGAGTTCCCGAAGACCGGGTTCAGCAGGGCGATGACGTTGACGGTGTTGCCGCAGACGTTGACCGGGACGTGCACGGGCACCTGCACGGCGTTGCCCGAGAGCACACCGGGGGAGTGGGCGGCGACGGCCTCGGCGCCGGCGTCGGCGGAGGCGAAGCCTGCGCCACCGGCGATCAGCGCGCCGGTGCCCGCCATGACGACGGCTGCCTTCGAGATGCGGGACATCAGTTCTCCTTGGAGGGGATCGGAACCGGCCACCGAACGTGCGCCGGCATGCCCTGACAACGCGGAAGTCGACAGACGGTCACGGACCGGAGCAAAAGTCGTAATCCAGGATCATCTCCGGCCCACGGCCGGCAACCCCGCGGACGGGAGGGAGCTCAGCCGGTCGCGCCAGTCCCGTGCGGCCGGGAAACGGGTCTTCACCGTTCGCGCCGCCCGGTCCCGCACCGCCACCTGGGACTCGCGCAGCCTCAGGAGCGGCTCCAGGGAGGAACGGGCCAGCAGCAGACGCTGGTTGACCACCGGCTCGGGGCCCCACTGCCCCTTGTGCTGCTCCGAGCCGCGCAGCAGGCTGAGCACTCCGCCGCCCGAGTCGGCCGCCTGCCGCGCCAGCTCCCGCAGCAGCATCGCCGACACGTCGACCTTGCGCTCCCGCAGGCGCGGATCCACCCCGTAGAGATAGCCGCCGGTCAGGCCGGCTGACACGAGGGACAGGTCGGCCGCCACCACCTCCCCGTCGAGCAGGAACTCCCGGACCGCGGCCTCGCCGTCGCGGACCATCCGACGGGCCGAGCGCACCAGATGGGCGCGGAAGCGGGGGCGCAGATGCTCGGGGTTGACGCCCCGGCCCCGCCACTGGAGCTCGTGCAGCCGCAGCAGGGTGCACACGCCGCCGGCCACCCGGTCCTCGGGCAGGGCCCGGCACTCGATGCCCAGGGCGTCGATCCTGCGCAGCTTGGCCCGGGCCCGCTGGGCGCGGGAACCCGGCAGCCGGGCGACGAGCTCGCCGACCGGCTCGGCGGGCAGTTCCATGCAGGTCGAGTCGGTCAGCCGGGCGCGGGCACCGGACCACGCATCGAACAGCAACTGGGCCGAGGCGCCCGGCCGTACCTCCCGGAGGTCCACCACGCTGTGCGACGCCGCCCGGCGCAGTCCGCGCTCCAGCGCCCCGACCGCCTCCCGCGTCCACGCGGCGTCGACGAGGACGTCGGAGAAGTCGGAGATCGCACCGCCCATCGGGACCAGCAGCGGCATGGGCCGGTGGACGAGCATCAGCGGCGCGGCGCCGATGAGCCGGCCGTCCCGGCGCGCGAGCAGGACCCGCAGCCGCCCGGGGACGCCGTACGACAGCCACCAGGAATGGAGCCAGGCGTGGCTCTGGAACGGTGTGGCGGACGGGCACCGGCGGTGCAGCGCGTCCCACTCACCAAAGAGCGCGGAGAACTCCCGCGGATCCCGGCACAGGGTCACCCGGACACGGCCGTGGCGTTCCGCGGTCATGCCACGAGCTCCCGTTCGCCGGTGTGGGCCGCCCCGCCGCCCTGGGCCGGCCCCGGGACCGGGGCGGTGACACCCCGGCGCCCCGGACGCGGCCGTACGAGCAGGACGAGTCCGCCGACCAGCCCTCCGGCGCTCGCCCCCACCGCCGTGCCGAGCGCCGCGGAGGGGGAGACGGGCTCGGCGGGGGCGACGGCGTGCGAGAGCTCGATCAGCTGGACCCCGGTCTCCTCGGCGACGTGACCGGCCCCGGCGGCCACGGCCTCGGTGACCGCGTTGGCGATGTCGGCGGCCCGGTCCGGATCGGACGACGTACCGGTGACCGCGATCATGGGCGAGTCGGGGGAGGTCTCGGACCGTACGTGGGCACGCAGTTCGCTCATCGGCTCGCCGGCCGCGCCCCGGGCGTAGGCGAGCGTCGCGTCGCTGGTCGCCAGCCGGCCGTACGACTGGGCGTACCCCAGCGCCGCCGCGGGGTCGATGCCCTTGTCCGCCGTCACCACGGCGTAGCCGGTCGCGGCGTACTGGGGGGTGGCGAGCAGCCCGTACCCGAGCCCGCAGGCCGTTCCGAGCAGGACGCAGGCGGGCAGCGGCCACCAGC
>NZ_KL585414.1:273595-275673 GCF_000721935.1 Streptomyces sp. NRRL WC-3549 | reverse complement strand
AGCGGGCAGCGGCCACCAGCTGGGCCGGACGAAGGCGGGGCGGAGCCCGCGCAGCCGTCCGCGGAGGGGCTGCTGCTCGGAGGAATCGGTCATCAGTGTGCTCTCCGGGTAGAGGGGGTCGGGGACTTCGGGGTCGGGGCGTCGCCCGTGACGGGGGAGCCGAGGGCGTGGGCGTACACGTCCATGAGCCGCCGGCCGCTGAGCCGGATGTCGTAGCGGTCCACCGCCCGGGGCACCGGCAGTCTGCGCGGGCCGCCCGCCCACCGGTGCCGCAGTGCGGCCGTCAGCTCGGCGACGGGGTCCGCCCGGGACCGCAGCCGGGTGGCGCCGTCCGGTACCTGCCCGGGCAGCAGGTCGTCGACGGCGGGGCAGGGGCCGTGGACGACCGGCAGCCCGGCGCACAGCGCCTCGACGACGGCGAGGCCGAAGGACTCCTCGCGGGACGCCGAGACGAACACGTCCATCGCCCCGAGCACGGCCGGGACGTCCGGCGCGCCGTCCACGCCGCACTCCCCGGCGAAGCGGACCCGGTCCGCGACGCCCAGCCGTCCGGCGAGGGCGCGCAACGGGCCGGCCTCCGGCCCGCTGCCCGCCAGCAGGAGCCAGGCGCCGGGCAGTGCCGCGACGGCCCGCAGGGTGACGTCGAAGCGTTTGCCGGGCACCAGCCGGCCCACTCCGCCCACCACGAACGCGTCCTCGGGGAGGCCGAGCAGCGCCCGGGCCACCCGGCGCCGCCCGCCGTCGAAGCGGAACGCCGCCGCGTCGATGCCGTTGGGCACCGTGTGGATGCGGGCGGCCGGCACCCCCCAGTCGCGCAGCCGCCCGGCGACGGTGTCCGAG
The DNA here is from genome assembly GCF_000721935.1 of Streptomyces sp. NRRL WC-3549. Classification (GTDB taxonomy): domain Bacteria; phylum Actinomycetota; class Actinomycetes; order Streptomycetales; family Streptomycetaceae; genus Streptomyces. The sequence continues at coordinate 274,833 of NZ_KL585414.1, read as the reverse complement.
ACGGCGACCGTCGCCGAGCCCAGCCGCTCGGTCCGCAGATAGAGCGCACGGGTCCCCCGGGTGAGCGGGCGCCCCTCGATCTCCGCGCGGCCCAGGGAGTGCTCGGTCGCCACCGAGGCGGTCCGGGCGAGCCGGGCCGCGATCCGCCCGTAGACGCACGCCCGGTACAGGTGCGTGTGCACGAGGTCGTAGCCGCCCTGCCGCACGAGCCGGGCGAGCCTCGGTAGACAGCGCATACCGAGATGCCGCACCCGCACCCCGTCGAGGCGCAGCCCCTCGGCCACCGCGCCCGGGTTGGTGAGCGTCACCACGTCGCAGCGGGCCGGCAGGTGACGCAGCAGCAGCCTCAGCTGCTGCTCGGCGCCGCCCACGCCGAGGCCGGTGATGACGTGCAGCACCTTCACCGGTGCCTCCCGGGGACGTCCGCCGCCCGGTACCGGATCCGGTGGCGTACCGCCTTCGCCCGGAGGCGGGCGGACCGGTCGGCGTGGCTGACGTGGGTACGCGGCAGCGCGAGCGGCCCGCGCAACGGGCCGGGGTCCAGGGCGCAGCCGTACGCGTACCCGGCGTCCCGGACCGACGCGAGCACCCGCGCGTCGGCGCTCCCGTACGGATAGCAGAAACCGGCCGGCAGCCCGCCGGTGATACGGCCGAGAGCCTCCCTGCTGGCGTGCGTCTCACGGCGCAGCGCGGCGTCGGACAGCGTCGTCAGGTCCAGGTGGCGAAGGCCGTGCGAGCCGATCTCCATGCCGGCCGCCGCGACGGCCCGGACGCCCTCCTCGGTGAGCAGCGGGTCCCAGTCGTTGCCGCCGCCGAACCGGCCCGGCAGGACGAACACGGTCGCGGTGCAGCCGTGCGCGAGGAGGACGGGGAGCGCCTCCTGGACGAAGTCGGCGTACCCGTCGTCGAAGGTCAGCCCGACCAGGGCCCGCCGCTCGGAGGCGTCGGCGCGGAGCAGGGACGTGATGCCGACCCCCGTCAGGCCCCGGCGGCGCAGCCAGGTCAGCTGCTCGTCCAGGCGGTCGGCGGAGACGGTGATGCCGTACGGGTCCTTCGTCGGATCGGCCACCGAGTGGTAGGTGAGGATCCACGGCGGGGAGGATAGGAGACGTGTCCCGGCTCGGGGTGATGACGTGTCAGCGGCCATGGGTGAACCTCTGTCGGACGAGGGCTGGCAGATGGACGGCCTCGGGAGCCCCGAGCGCGCGTGCGGTCAGATGGAACACGGCGGGTACGAG
>NZ_KL585414.1:269656-273366 GCF_000721935.1 Streptomyces sp. NRRL WC-3549 | reverse complement strand
GACCCGGACGGCGACCGCGCGCGAGCCGAGCCCCAGGAGCATCAGCACCGCGGCCGTACTGATGCCGAGGGCGTTGGCCGCCGCGATGCCGTCGACACCGAACGGCCCGGCCAGGGCGAGCCCCGCCGCCGCGGTGACCAGCAGGCCCGCGCCCATCGCGCCGAGCGGGTACCAGGTCGGCCGTCCGGCCGAGAAGTACGGCCGGCAGAGCGCGCCGACCAGCGTGTGGCCCAGCAGGCCGAGCGCGTACACCCGCATCACACCTGCCGTGGCCGCGGTGTCCGCCGCGTCGAAGGCGCCGCGCTGGAAGAGGACCTCGACGATCTGCGGGGCGTACCCCATGACCAGAGCCGTGCCGAGCAGCACGACCGTCCCCGCCAGGGCGAGGTCGCGCTCGACCCTGCGCCGGGCGCCCTCGCGGTCCCCCGACGCCATGGCGCGGGCGACGACCGGGAAGGTGACCGTGCAGATCATCATCGACAGCACCATGGGCAACTGCGCGACCTTCTGCGCGAAGTTCAGGTGGGAGATCGCCCCGTCCGACAGCGAGGAGGCGAGGAACCGCTCGACGAAGACCTGCGACTGACGGCTCACCACGAAGAGCAGGACGGGGGCGAGTACGGCGGCACCGAGCAGCGGGGCCGCCGCGTCCCGCTCCACCGGACGCCCCTCCGCCCGCACACGCCGCCGCAGCACCAGGGTCACGAAGGCGGGCAGCAGGGTGAGGATCATCAGCACGCTGCCCGCCGCGACCCCCGCCGCGGCGGCCCGCACCCCCCACACGGAGTGGAGCGCGAGCGTCATGCCGATGATGCCGACGTTGTACGCGATGTACACCCCGGCCGGTCCCAGGAAGCGCCCGTGCGCCCGCAGCGCCGCGCTGAAGTACCCGGTGACTCCGAAGGTGAGCACGGTGACCGCCGTCAGACGGGTGCAGTCCACCGCGAGCCCGGGATCCTCCAGACCGGGTGCCAGGACCCCGACCACCCAGGGGGCGCCCGCGACCAGCAGGGCACCCGCGCAGGCCAGGACGGCGGACAGCCGGGGCAGGGTGTCCGCGACGAGCGCGCGTACCGGGTCCCCGGGGGCCGTGGCAAGGGCACGGCGGGTCAGCGCGTGGCTGAAGGCCGGCACCAGGAGCAGGGCCATGCCGTCCTCGATCAGCAAGGTGGCCGCCATCTCCGGCACCGTCCAGGCCACCAGGAACGCGTCGCTGGCGTGGCCGGCGCCGAAGAGCCGGGCGACGGCCTGGTCGCGTACCAGCCCCAGCAGGGCGGCGACGACGGTCAGCCCGGCGGCCCCGGCCGCCGCCCGGGCCAGGAACGGCCTGCCGGACACCTCGCGCGTGGACGACCCGGGCGTCTTCCCGGCACTCCCGACGACGGTCTCGCTCACGCGGCGGCCATCCTCTCCGGCGCGGCCAGCGCCCACCACGCGGCCAGCCCCAGCACGACGCCGGTGAGCACCGTGGAGGGCCCGCCGATGTCCGCGTACAGGAAGTCCACGCACTGCCAGACCGTCAGCCCGACGGCGGCCAGGCCGCAGTCGAGAGCCGCCGCCCGCCGGGCCCGCGCCCGGACCAGCCGGCACACACCGCCCACCAGGAGAGCGGCCCAGCCGCCCACCAGCGCGGTGAAACCGACGAGCCCCTGTTCGCCGAGGACCAGCAGATACATGTTGTGAGGGGAGAGCAGCGGCTGCCTGACGAACTCCTGTCCGGCCCCTTCCGTGTCGCTGCCGGCCGAGAGCCCGATCGAGGCGTGCCCGTCCCGGTGGGCGGGGAAGGCCTTGAGCCCGACGCCGGTCACCGGCCGCTCCCGCCACATCCCGGCCGCCGCGGCCCACATGGTGTAGCGGTCGGTGACCGAGCGGTCGGGCGCGTTCGTCACCTCGGTGATGCTGGCGAGCCGCTGCGAGAGCATCTGGGAGCCGACCCCGAACCCGCCGACCAGCACGACGGCCGCCGCGACCAGCACCGCCAGCGTGCGCAGCGCCTGCCGCGCCCCGGTCAGCGCGGCCATCGCCACCGCGCCCGCCGCGGTCGCGATCCACGCCCCCCGGCTGAAGGACAGCGCGAGCGGCACCACCAGCACGGCGGCGGCCCCCAGGGCGCACGGCACCGCCCACCGGGGCCGCGCCGCCCCGGGCCGGAACGCGTACGCGGCGGCCGAGAGCAGCCCGTAGCCGACGACGGTGGCCATCCCCATCACGTCGCCGGGACCGAAGGTGCCGACCGCCCGGATCTCCTCACCCATGTACGAGGCGCCGGACCCGGTGACGTACTGGTGCACGCCCGTCGCGCCCTGGACGAGCGCCAGCGCCACGAGCGCGCCGGTGACGACCCGGAAGTCCGCCGCGTCCCTGACCAGCAGGAGCACCGCGGCCGGTACCAGGACGAAGATCTGCAGGTACCGCACGAACCCCGGCAGCGCCGCCACCGGATCCGTGGCCGTCACCGTGTATAAGAGACAGGACCAGCACCGCGACGCCCGACGCCATGTCGGCCAGGGGCACGCCGTACACGGCTCCGGCCTTCGTCCCGTCGGCCGGTACGGCCAGGAGCAGCACCGCCGCGAGCAGGGGCAGCAGCGGCCATCTGCCGCGCCAGGTGCCCGGAACGGGACACCGCCCCGGTACGGGCGCGGCGGCCGCCTCGGCCGTACCGGGGCGGACGGGCGGCGCCGTGGTGACGGTGGGAGTCACGGTTCAGCTGCCCCCCAGCCGGAAGACCGAGCCCGCCGTGCGCGCCAGCACGCACACGTCCTGCCAGAGCGACCACGTCTCGATGTACCGGTTGTCGAAGCGGACCCGGTCCTCGATGGAGGTGTCCCCGCGCAGACCGTGCACCTGGGCCAGCCCCGTGATGCCGACCGGCATCCGGTGGCGCGCCCGGTAGCCGGGATGGATCCGGCTGAACTGCTGGACGAAGTAGGGGCGTTCGGGCCGAGGTCCGACCAGGCTCATGTCCCCGCGCAGTACGTTCCACAGCTGCGGCAGCTCGTCCAGCGAGGTGCGGCGCAGGAACCGGCCGGCCCGGCTCATCCGGTGGTCGGACGCCACGTTCCACCGGGTGGCGGCCTCATGGGCGTCGGCCGGCCGCAGCGTACGGAACTTCAGCAGGACGAAGGGCTGTCCGTGCCGGCCGACGCGCTCCTGCCGGAAGAGGACACCGGGTCCGTCGCAGACGCGTACGGCCAGGGCGCAGGCCGCCATCAGCGGGGCGGCGGCCGCCAGGGCGGTGGTGGCCAGGACGGCGTCCATGGCCCGCTTCGCCCGGTAGGCGACCGGATGGTGCGGGGCGTCGTGCAGCGGGGCTGCGGCGAAACCCCACACGTGGTCCCGGGTCGCGAGCCCCCGGCTGCCGGGCCCGCTCCGGTCGGTGACCAGCCACACCCGGCAGCCGTGCCGGAGGAACAGGCCGAAGAGGGCGGCGCCGTCGGGCACCGATTCCGGGGGCGCGGTGAACACGGCGTGCCGCACGCTGTTCTGGATGACCGCCCGGCCCACGTCCTGCGCCGTGGTGAGGACGGGCAGCGGAACCCCTTCGGCCGCCCCGGGCCCGCCGTCCCCGTCCCCGGCGGCGCCACGGCCCACCCGGCCCACCGGCCGCAGCCCGTACTCCGCGCGCTCCTGGAGCACCGCGGTGACCCGCTCGGCGACCGGCCCGTCGCCGATCACCAGGGCGGACCGGGGGGAGCGCGCCGCCCGTC
>NZ_KL585414.1:269019-269460 GCF_000721935.1 Streptomyces sp. NRRL WC-3549 | reverse complement strand
GCCGGGGGGAGCGCGCCGCCCGTCGCCGCCGTACCCGGTAGACGGCACCGCGCCCGCAGCACGTCAGGACGATCTGGGTGCCGACCGCGCACAGCAGCACCGCCCAGCCGACGTCCCACCCGGCGTCGCCGGCCGCCAGGACCTGGCCGGTGACGCACCACTGCACGAGCGCCGTGCCGAGCAGCACGGGAAGCTCCGCCGGCACGGACGGGGACAACCCGCCCCGGTACAGCCCGCGGAGGGCGTGCAGGAGCACCTGCGCGGCCACCTGGGGGAGCAGGACCGCCACGGGCCACGCCACGGGCGCGGGCGCCACCAGGGCCGCCGCGGCGCCCACCGCCAGGCCGTCCACGACGACCAGCCCCGCCGGGGACACCCACCGCACGCGGTCCCGCACGGGCCGGGGCAGCTCCCCGCCGCCCTCCCGCGGCGGGTGTACGG
>NZ_KL585414.1:262235-268784 GCF_000721935.1 Streptomyces sp. NRRL WC-3549 | reverse complement strand
AAAGCCGTACCGCGTACGGCGGTCGCCCGGGCCGCCCGGGGGATCGGTGCACTCTCCGTCGTCATCGCTCGGTGCGCTCCCTCGTGGTGGGGCGGGACTGGCCGACAAGTTCCTGATAGAGCCGCAGGACCGCCCGGCAGGTCGTGGCCACATCGAAGGCCGACCGGGCGTGCGCCCCCGCCGCCGAGCCCAGCCGGGCCAGCAGGGCGGGGTCCCCCAGCAGGGCGGTGAGCGCCCCCGCGAGCGCGGCGGGGTCCTCGGGCGGTACGAGGCAGTGGGGGGCCTGGCCCGGCGGCAGGCTCTCCCGGGCGCCGTCGACGTCGGACAGCAGCACCGGCCGGCCGCAGGCCATGGCTTCGAGAGGGGCCAGGGCCATCCCCTCCCACCGGGACGGGAGCACCAGCACATCGGCCGCGTGGATCCACGGCCGTACGTCCCCGCTCTCGCCGGCGAACAGCACCCCGTCAGGGGCCGTACGCCGCAGCTCCCCGCCGCGCGGGCCGTCGCCGACCAGGACGAGCCGCGCCCCCGGCACCCGGACCCGCCGCCAGGCCCGCAGCAGGACGTCCTGCCCCTTCTGCCGGCTCAGCCGCCCGACGCACACGGCGAGCGGAGCCCCGGCCGGGACGCCCGCGAGCAGCGGCAGAGCGGCCCGCGCCGTCCGGGCGGCCTCCGGGGAGGCCGGGCGGAACCGGCCGAGGTCGACGCCGTTGTGGATCACCGACCAGCGGGCGTCGACACCCGCCCGCTCCCCGGCCCGGCGCTCCGACTCGCTGACGCAGACGATGCGGTCGCTCCACCGCGCACCGAACCGCTCCCACGCCGTGGCCAGTCCCGCGGCGGGCCCGGTGAGCGCCTCGAACGACCAGGCGTGCGGCTGGAACACGGTCGGTACGCGGCCCCGGACCGCCAGCCGCCCGGCCAGGCCCGCCTTCGCGCTGTGGGCGTGGACCACATCGGGGGCGCACGCCCGGACCAGCCCGCGCGCCGAGGCGACCTCCCGGCCCAGCCGGCGGCCGGGGGCCCGCTCCGCCGGCCACTCCCGCACCCGGGCCCCGGCCCCGGCCGCGCCGGCCGCCAGCGGACCGCCGGGGGGGCACGCCACGACGGGCCGCAGCCCCGCCCGGACCTGAGCCGCGACGAGATCCGTCACGACCCGCGCCACTCCGCCCTCCACGGGCTGGACGAGGTGAAGGACCGTCAGCCGGCCTTCCTCGGTGCAACTTCGCTGCAGCACGCACGGCTCTCTTCTCACATGCCCCCGAAGAGCCGTCCGGTACGAAGACCGGCGGCAGGAAATATGGCGGCGGAGATCAAGTGGGTGAAAACGAGGTGCACTTTTGCAGACAGTGCGATCGAATTCACGCATGACTCGCTCGCCGGACCGATTTAATTACGTCCGCCACTGCGGGCGGTGTCCGCTTCTGACCTGCTGCGGCGTGTCCCCCTCCGGTGACACCTTCCGGCCGATCCGATGGCGCATCATGAAAGGCCGCACGCGTCCGGCGGACCCCGGCCTCCGGTAATGCGGCGCACATCCCCGGCGGTCGGTCCGCGCACTCCGGGCGAAGCGGAACTCCTTTCACGGGAGTTGGCCGAGGCGCGCGCCAATCGCCTTCCGGGACGGAACCCGGGGCCTTTCCACAACGGGCCTTCCGAATTCCCGCCTTCCCGCCGCACGAGGCCCTCGCGAACCGGCCGTTCACCGTGAAAGCCTTCGCGTCCGCCCCGTGGCTCGGGTGTACTGCCAGGGTCCGGCCGGGGCCCTCGGGTGCGATCGGACGGGCAGGATCGGGTACAACTCGTGATGATCTTCCGCCCCGTGGCGGTCCGCGCGCCGGGCCGGCCGACGAACACTCAAGGAGAAGCGATGGTTCACGATCGGGCCGGTCAGCCGGCGCAGCCCGGAGACCTGGTGGACGTGGCACGGCTGGTCACGGCCTACTACTCACTCCACCCCGACCCCGCCGAGCCGGGCCAGCGGGTCGCCTTCGGGACCTCCGGACACCGCGGCTCGGCCCTGGCGGCGGCCTTCAACGAGGAGCACATCGCCGCCACCACCCAGGCCATCTGCGACTACCGGACGCGGCAGGGCACGGACGGCCCGCTGTTCCTCGGCGCCGACACCCACGCGCTGTCCGAACCCGCCCGGGCCACCGCCGTGGAAGTGCTCGCCGCCAACGGCGCCACCGTCCTCATCGACGCGGACGACGGCTACACCCCCACCCCCGCCGTCTCGCACGCGATCCTCACGTACAACCGGGACCGTGACGGCGGCCTGGCCGACGGCATCGTGGTCACGCCCTCGCACAACCCCCCGGCCGACGGCGGCTTCAAGTACAACCCGCCGCACGGCGGCCCGGCCGGATCGGACGCCACCTCCTGGATCCAGGACCGGGCCAACGCCCTGATCGAGGGCGGGCTCAAGGAGGTCCGGCGCATCCCGTACGCCAGGGCCCTGGCCGCCGACACGACCCGCCGGCACGACTTCCTCACCGCGTACGTCGACGACCTGCCGGCCGTCCTCGACCTGGACGCCGTACGCGACGCGGGGATCCGTATCGGCGCCGACCCCCTCGGCGGGGCGTCGGTCGCCTACTGGGGCCGCATCGCCGAACGGCACCGCCTCGACCTCACCGTGGTCAACCCGCTCGCCGACCCGACCTGGCGGTTCATGACGCTGGACTGGGACGGCAGGATCCGGATGGACTGCTCCTCGCCGTACGCCATGGCCTCGCTGATCGAACAGCGCGACGCCTACACCCTGGCCACGGGCAACGACGCCGACGCGGACCGGCACGGCATCGTCACCCCCGACGGCGGGCTGATGAACCCCAACCACTACCTGGCCGTGGCGATCCGCTACCTCTACACGCACCGCGCCGACTGGCCCGGCGGCACCGGGATCGGCAAGACCCTGGTCTCCTCCTCCATGATCGACCGGGTCGCGGACGACCTGGGGCGGCGGCTGGTGGAGGTCCCCGTCGGTTTCAAGTGGTTCGTCGACGGGCTCTTCGGCGGCACCCTCGGGTTCGGGGGAGAGGAGTCCGCCGGCGCGTCCTTCCTGCGCCGCGACGGCCGTGTGTGGACCACCGACAAGGACGGCATCCTGCTCGCCCTGCTGGCCTCCGAGATCACCGCCGTCACCGGCTCCACGCCCTCCCAGCACTACGGCGAACTCACCGCCCGCTTCGGCGACCCGGCCTACGCCCGGGTCGACGCCCCGGCGACGCGCGAGGAGAAGGCGGTACTCGCCCGGCTCTCCCCGGACCAGGTCACCGCCGGCACGCTGGCCGGGGAACCCGTGACCGCGGTGCTCACCGAGGCCCCCGGCAACGGCGCGGCCATCGGCGGCCTCAAGGTCTGCACCGACAGCGCATGGTTCGCGGCCCGCCCCTCCGGCACGGAGGACGTGTACAAGGTCTACGCGGAGAGCTTCCAGGGGCCCGAGCACCTGGCCGAGGTCCAGGACGAGGCCCGTACCCTGGTCTCCGAGGCACTGGGCGCCACCGGCTGAGGGCCGCGGGCGGAGGAGAGGGGACGGGGCCGCCGTCAGGCACCGGGCACGGTCTGCCGGAGCTGCCGCAGAAAGGTGGCGTTGTCCGGTGTCCGGCGGATCGACTCCACCAGCGCCTCCGGGCCGGTGCGGCCGTCGCGGTGGCGCAGGGCGCGACGCAGCGCCCGTACGCCCGTCAGTTCGCCCGCCGACAACAGGAGTTCCTCCCGGCGTGTGCCGGAGGCGGTGACGTCCACGGCGGGGAAGACCCGCCTGTCGGCCAGCGCGCGGTCGAGGCGGAGTTCCATGTTGCCGGTGCTCTTGAGCTCCTCGAAGAAGTAGTCGTCGGCGCGCGAGCCGGTCTCCACCAGCGCGGTCGCCAGGATGGTCAGCGACCCGCCCTCCTCGGCCGCGCGGGCGGCACCGAAGATCTTCTTCGGGCCGAGGAGGGCAGACGCGTCCACACCGCCGCTCAGGGTGCGGCCACCGGATCCGGCGGCGTTGTTGTGGGCCCGGCACAGACGGGTCAGCGAGTCGAGGAGGATGACCACGTCATCGCCCTGCTCGACGAGCCGCTTCGCCCGTTCCACCGCCAGGTCCGCGAGGGCGATGTGCTCCCGGGCGGGCCGGTCGAAGGTGGAGGAGTAGACCTCGCCCCGCACACAGCGGCGCATGTCCGTGACCTCCTCGGGGCGTTCGTCCAGGAGGACCACCATCAGACGGGCCTCGGGGTGGTTGGTGGCGACGGCTGCGGCGAGCTGCTGGAGGAGCACCGTCTTGCCGGTCCTCGGCGGGGCGACGATCAGACCGCGCTGCCCCTTCCCGACGGGTGCCACCAGGTCGACGACGCGGGTGGCGGGCGCTCCGCCGGGCGTCTCCAGGCGCAGCCGCTCATGGGGGTGCAGCGGCGTCAGGTCACGGAAATGCGGCCTGGTCCGCAGTGCGTGCGCGGCGAGGCCGTTGACGGAGTCGACACGGGACAGGGAGCGCGGACGGTCGCAGGTGCCCTCGACGAGATCGCCCCTGCGCAGTCCGTGCCGGCGGACGAGAGACGAGGGCACCTGGACGTCGCCGGGGGCGGGATGGCCTCCGGCGGTGCGCAGGACGCCGTCACCGCCGCCGGCGGTGTCGAGGACACCCGTGGTGCGGACGGGGCGGCTCTGCTGGGCGACGGGGCGTTCGAGTGTGGTGGTCACGGCGGGTCCTTTCGCGGACATGGCGAACGAGAGGTCCGGCGGAGGCGGGGCGGCACGATCACGCCCCGTGCGACGGGCGGACGAGCCCGGGCCGGAGAGAGGAGGAGCTGGATCGCCGGACGTCGTACGACGGGGCGACAGCGGGAGAGAAGAACCGGCATCGGCGCCCGATGAAGGGGCGTACACACATGCCGCTGCCTGGAAGGTACCACGCGCCACCGGATCCGGGAAGGGGCACCGCCTCGCGCCCCGTCGAAGTCTCCGGCGGGGCTCCGTCACCCGGGCCTTCGGACATGAGCCGCCCGACGCCTGGGGCGGCAGGCGGCCGGAGGCGGAGTCCGCCCTCCACGCGTCCGCATTCTCACCATGCGTCACCCCATGCCCGAAGTTAAGCTGCTGGCGATCCAGCACCGCAGCTGAGAGGACGCGTCGTGCCCATGGGACCCGTGGAATACCTCGTCGTGACCTTTCCGGGCAGCCGGTTCGCCGACACGATCGCGCCCGTCCTCACCGAAGCGCTCTCCGCGCAGGCGGTGCGGATCCTCGGCCTCACCTTCGCCCGGACGGCCCAGGACGGCACGACCGAGCTCGTGGAGCTGAGAGAGCTCGACCCGGAGGGCCTCGTGGCGTTCGAGCCACCCGGCGAGGGGGCGGAGCACGGGCCCGACCTCACGAAGCTCCGTGCCCTGGACGCGGTGCCGGCCGGCAGCTTCGCCGCGCTGATCGTGTGGGAGGACCTGTGGTCCGTGCCCCTGACCGAGGCCGTCCGGACGGCGGGCGGACAGCTCGTGGCGCACGAGCGCGTGCCGGTGGACGGCGAGGACGACGTCATCACGCTGCTCGAACGGCTCGCGGCGCTCCGGGAACAGGGCGCGCTGACCGACACCGAGTTCGCGGCGGAGAAGACCAGGGTCCTCGCCGACTGACGGCGGGGCGTTCCCCGAAGCCTTCTTTTGTCGATTCCAGTGCTTCATGCGACGTTGTCCCTGACCTGTGCAGGCCGTCGGGAAAGAGGCAGTTCATCGTGCAGACCGCCCGGGCCGTCCAGGCCTCCACCGTCGTCAACCTGCGCGACCTGGGCGGTATCGCCTTGGGGCGCGACCGCCGTCTGCGGCAGGGGATCCTCCTGCGCTCGGGCCAGCTGAGCGAATTCGACGCGGAGCACGACATCGCGGTGTCCGCGCTCGGGATCCGGACCGTCGTGGACCTGCGGACCGCCGACGAACGCCACTGGGCGCCCGACCGGCTTCCCCGGGGCGCCCGGCTCTTCGTCGCCGACGTGCTCGGTGACAACCCCGGGGTGCTCCAGGGCCGCCTCAGGTCGCTGCTCCGCGACCCGGACGGAGCAGCCGCCGCCCTCGGCGGCGGCAAGGCGGAGGAACTGTTCGCGCAGACCTACCGCAGGATGGTCCTCACCCCAGGGGCGTCGGCGGCCTACCGGGCGTTCCTGGAGACGGCGGCGGACCCCCGGGCGAGGCCCCTGCTCTTCCACTGCGCGACCGGCAAGGACCGCACCGGATGGGCGACGGCACTGCTCCTGATGATGGCGGGGGCGCCACGTGAGGTCGTACGGGCGGAGTTCCTCGCCGTGAACCGGGTCGCCCGGCGGGCCTTGGGACCCGAGGTGCGCCGCTTCCTGGAGGCGGGCGGGGACCCGGGGATCGCGACCGCCATCGTCGAGGTCCGCCCCCGCTACCTGGACGCCGCGCTCGACGCCATGGACGAGCGGTGGGGCGGCCTCGACGGATATCTCCGCAACGGGCTGAGGCTCCCGCGGACCGTGGTGGAGCGGCTGGGCGCCGACCTGGTGGCCACGGCCTGACACAGGGGCGGCCCGGGGCGGGATCTGTGGAAGGA
>NZ_KL585414.1:258499-262076 GCF_000721935.1 Streptomyces sp. NRRL WC-3549 | reverse complement strand
GGGCGGGATCTGTGGAAGGACCCGCCCCGGGCCGCCGCGCGTCCGGCCGTTCAGACGCGCAGGAGCCGTTCCCCGGCGTCACGGTAGTTCCGCAGGGCCACCCGCAGTTCCTCGGTGCGCGCCTCGCAGTCCGCGCCCTGCCAGCTCGCACGCAGGGCGCGCCTGCGCTCGTCGAGCGCCTCGGCGAGGTCGGCGACGATCCGGTCGAAGGCGCTGTCGGCCTCCTCGACCGCCTGGCGCGGATCCTCGACGAAGTCACTGACCGCCTGGCGCATCCGCAGGATCAGCGCGTCCCGCTCGTGCGCCGGGATCAGGGGCCGGTCACCGGGCGCGTCCTTGTCGTGGAGGCCGTCCGGCGACGGCGCGTCCACGGCCGTGTGGCGGCCGGGAGCGGTGGTCCGTGCGGGGGTGGCCTCCGGCCCGTCCGGCGGTGCGGCCTCGGCCGGGCCGAGCGGAAGACCTCGGCCGTCGCCGTCCGTGCCCGGCACCCCGTCCGGTCCGCGTTCAGGCGCGCCACTGCCCGTCGTGGCACCGGGCGCGGCGACGCGCCGGGGCTCCGGTTCCGCCGTCGGCGGCACGGGGCCGTCCCCGTACGCCGCCCGTGGCGCCGGCGTACCCCGGTGCGCTCCCGGCACGGGGCCGGGCGTCTCGGTGGCGGCCGGATCGGTGCGTTCGGTGTCGTGCGTCATGCCGTGGTCCTTCCCTCGGCCCCGTGCGGGGTCCTCGTCGCGTGCCGGCCCCGGTGCCCGGAGCCGGACGGTGCGTCCCCGAGCAGTACGTCGAACAGCGCCCGCGCCTCGACCAGCGCCGCGCGCATCTCCTCCGTGCTGCCGCGGTCGTGCACCGCCGTGTGCACCCGGCGGTAGCCGTCGAGCTGACCCGCGTGGTGCACGGAGAGGGCGGCCGTCTGTTCCTCGAAGCTGTCACCGTCGGGGAAGCCGCGGTCGCGGGCCAGCCGCGCCAGCAGCGCGTCGGCCTCGGCGACCGCTTCCCGGGGCGAGTCGACGAAGGTCTCCTGGACCATCGCCCAGCGGCCGGCGTAGGCCTCGTGCGCGTCGGGGGAGAGGGGCTGCTCGTGCAGCGAGCCGTGCCGCTTCACCCGCTCGGCGAGCTCCCGTTCGGCTGCCTTGGTGTCCCCGCCGTGCTCGGCCACCGCACGTTCGTACTCGGGCCCGAAGCGCCGCCGCAGCCCCTGTCCGCCGCCCGCCCTGCCGCGGAGGAGGAGGAAACCGAGCGCCGCCACCACCAGGACGACGGCGATGATGATCACCACGGTCGTCGTCATGACGGACGCTCCTGTCGGCCGGTGGTCGGTGCGTCGTACTGTCCCACTCTCCTCAACCCCTTTCGGATCGGGCCCGGCCGGACTCCGGCCGGGCGGTACGCACGGCGTCGTGTACCCCCTCGACCGGGTTCAAGCCGGACGGGCGCTCGGTATCGTGGGAAGCGGCCGAGGACGGCCGACGGCAACCCCGCGGCCCGCGGGCCGAGTTGGGAAAGGGGCGCACGGTGACCGAGCGCAAACCCGCTGGTGTCAGCTTCGAGTCGTGGGTGGACAGGCAGATCCGCGAGGCGGAACAGCGCGGCGACTTCTCCCACCTGCCCGGCTTCGGGAAACCACTCGCCGGCCTGGAACGCCCCTACGACGAGAACTGGTGGATCAAGGCCAAGCTGGAGCGCGAGGGCGTGTCGGTTCTCCCGCCGTCGCTGGCCCTGCGCAAGGAGGCGGAGGACGCCCGCGAGGAGGCGCTTGACGCCCGGTCCGAGCGGGAGGCGCGGCGCGTCCTGAGCGAGGTGAACGAGCGGATCCGCGAGGCGCTGCGGACGCCTCCCGAGGGCCCGCCGCTGAACCTCGGGCCGCTGGACGTCGAGGCGGTCGTGGCGGAGTGGCACGCCCGGCGCTCCTGACAGGGCGGCACACCTCCTCGCCCCGGACCGCGCACGGCCCCGGCCCGGTGCCTCCGTCGGCCACCGGTGCGCCATACTCGGCGTATGAGACAGAGCAGGGCGTACCGGCGTGCGTCGGCCGTCCGGCCCGAAGGGATCCGGATCAGGCGGGCCGTCGCCCGGGACGCCAGGCGGCTCACCCGCCTGGTCACCCGCTCCCGCGCCTACGAGGGCCCCTACGCCCCGATGGTCGAGGGGTACCGGGTCGGCCCGGACTACATCGAGGCGCACCGCGTCTTCGTGGCCGTGGACGCCGACGACCACGTGCTCGGCTTCTACGCGCTGCTCCTCGCCCCGCCGGAGGTCGACCTGATGTTCGTCGCCGACGAGGCCCAGGGACGGGGCATCGGGCGACTGCTCGCCGGTCATCTGCGGGACGAGGCGCGCCGGGCGGGCCTGACCCGCGTGCGGGTGGTCGCCCACCCCCCGTCCGAGGGCTTCTACCGCAGCGTCGGCGCCGAGCGTACGGGCACGGTGCCGGCCGGCCCGCCCGCGGTCATGTGGGACCGTCCGGAACTGACCTTCGCGATCGACGGTCCCTGAGCCCGGCCGGTGACCGACGCGCGACGCCGTGCGGGCGATCTCGGGCGGCCCGCCCGCCCCCGTCGAGGCCCGGTTCCGCGCCCTCCTTCCGGACGGAGGCCGTCGGGCCTGTGTGGTGCATTCCCGGGCGGCTGCCATCATGGAGAGCATGGGTAAGCGCGCCGTCGTCGTCATCGACATGATCAACAGCTACGACCATCCCGACGCCGACCTGCTCGTCCCGTCCGTCACCCGGACCGTCCACGCGATGGCGGAACTGATCCGGAGGGCACGGGAGCGGGACGTCCCCGTCATCTACGTCAACGACAACTTCGGTGAGTGGCGGTCGCACCACGGTGAGATCGTCGACCAGGCGCTCGCCGGCGCCCACCCGGAGCTCGTGGAACCCCTCCTGCCCGACGACGCCTCCCTCTTCGTGGTGAAGGCCCGCCATTCCGTGTTCTACGAGACGCCGCTGCCCTACCTGCTCAACGAGCTGGACGTGGACCACGTCATCCTCTGCGGCCAGGTGACCGAGCAGTGCATCCTGTACTCGGCCCTCGACGCCCACATCCGGTATCTCGACGTCACCGTCCCCGAGGACGCCGTCGCGCACATGCACCCGGACCTCGCCGAAGCGGCGCTGGCGATGATGCGCCGCAACATGGGTGCCGACATCCGCACCGCGGCCACCGTGGAGCTCTGACCGGCGCCGCCCCGGGATTCACCCGGCGACTGGCGGGGCACCCGTACGGCCCGGCCGAATCGCACGACGTGGCGGAGGCAGCGATGGCACGCACACCGGACGGTGACAGGGACCGGGAGGCCCCGACGACGAAGGGCACCGGGCGCCAGGAGACGGAGGAGGAGCGGGCGGACCGGCGGTGGACCGATCTGCTCCAGGAGCTCCGGGTGGCCCAGACCGGGGTGCAGATCCTCTTCGGGTTCCTGCTCGCCGTGGTCTTCCAGTCCCGGTTCGCCGGCCTCTCCGTCACCGACCGCAACATCTACGTGGTGACGGTCATGCTCGGCTCCGCCACGGCCGCGGCCCTCATCGGACCGGTCTCCTACCACCGGCTGCTCACCGGCAGGCGGATGAAGCCGCAGA
>NZ_KL585414.1:256083-258273 GCF_000721935.1 Streptomyces sp. NRRL WC-3549 | reverse complement strand
CCTGGGCGTCGCGCCTGACCGTGCTCGGGCTCGGCCTGCTGTTCTGCACGATGTGCAGCACCCTGCTGCTCATCCTGCGTGTGGCGCTCCACAACACCCTGGCCCTGTGGCTGGTGGGCGCCATGGCCCTCTGGTTCCTGGTCTGCTGGTTCGTCTTCCCCCTGTGGGCCGTGGCGCGGGGCCGCGCACCCTCCGACGCGGCGGAACGGGCCCGGGAGGAGGGCGGCGGGTGACCGGCCAGGGCGACGGGTGCCCGCTCAGTCGTCGTGCGGGTCGGCGGGACTGCGTACGTCCGTCACGGTGAAGTGACCCCCGTCCGGATCGCGCAGCGTCGCCTCGCTCCGGTAGGCCCCCACGTTCCGCCGTTCCAGCAGCGTGCCCCCGTGCCGCTCCGCCTCGCGCACCGTCGCCGCGACGTCGTCCACCGGGAACTGCACCTGCCAGTGCGGGCGCACCATGGGGTCGGGGGCGGACTCGACGGCCCCGGAGCTGATCCGGGCCAGCGGACGGCCGCCGCAGCGCACGAGGACCTCTTCCTTCACGTAGGCGACCTCGCAGCCGCCGGGCTCCCCGCTCTCCCAGCCGAGCACCTCGCCGTAGAAGATCGCCGCGTCGAAGGCGTCGCGGGTACGCAACCGGAGCCAGGCGTGGGCCGGGCGGCCGACCGTGGCCAGGGAGGCGGCCCGGCCCGTCCACTCCCAGACCCCGAAGGAGGCGCCGTCCCGGTCGGCGGCCAGCACGGCGCGCCCCAGCGTCAGCGAGAGCGGACCCACCGCCACCGTGCCGCTGCGCTCACGGATCCGGTCCGACACCACGTCCGCGTCCCGCACCGAGAAGTACGGCGTCCAGGCCACGGCCACGTGGTAGTCGGAGGACACCGCGCCGATCCCCGCCACCGGCACCCCGCCGGAGCGGGCCATGACGAAGTCGTCGCCCATCGCCCCCGGGCGGAAGGTCCAGCCGAGAACGGCACCGTAGAAGCGCCGCGCCGCGTCCAGGTCCCGGGTCACCAGATGTACCCAGCACGGCGCGGAGGCGCCGGTCAGCGGTGCCGGTTCGGTTGGGGTCATGGTCCCACTGCCTTATCGGTTCTGCGGCACGACTTCTTCGGTGCCGCGGGGCCAGAACCAGCGTGGTGTGCCCAGGGCGCTCCCGCAACACGCGGGCGCGTTGCTCACACGCCACCGGGCGGCGGAGCGTTGGTGATGTCGAGGAAGACGTGCTCGGCCTGCGGCCACTCGCCGGCCACGGCCTTCTTGATGCGCATCGAGACCCGCTCGATCTCCTCGCTGTCGATCCCGGGGGCGAGATCGATCCGGGCTGCCACCAGGACCGAGTCCAGGCCCAGCCGCATCGTCAGCAGGGCCGCCACGTTGTCGACCTCCGCCTGGGCTTCGAGGAGTTCCTCGACGCCGTGGCGGAGCCCCGGCTCGGCGGATTCCCCGATCAGCTGGTCGCGCGCCTCCCGGCCGAGACGGAAGGCGACGTAGACCAGGAGCAGTCCGATCCCCAGCGAGGCCGAGGCCTCCCACACGACGTCGCCCGTGACGAGGTGCAGGGCCATGCCGGCCATCGCCAGCACCACCCCCAGCACCGCCGTGCTGTCCTCGGCGACCACGGTCCGCAGCGCGGGGTCGCGTGCCCCGGCCCTCTCGCCCCGGAGCTGGAGCAGCGCCCGGACCAGCGAACCGCCCTCGGCGAGGAACGCGACCCCCAGGACGACCAGGCCCGCCGCGTACCCGCCGGGCGTCACCCGCGTGTTCTCACGCAGCGCCTCGAAGCCCTGGAAGAAGGAGAAGCAGCCGCCCATCACGAAGATACCGACGGCGGCGAGCAACGACCAGAAGTAGCGTTCCTTGCCGTAGCCGAACGGGTGGTGGTCGTCGGGCGGGCGGCGGCTGCGCCGCAGGGCGGCCAGCAGGAAGATCTCGTTGAGGCTGTCCGCGACGGAGTGCGCCGCCTCGGACAGCAGAGCGGGAGAGCCCGAGAGAAGGCCCCCCACCGCCTTGGCCACCGCGATCACGAGATTGGCGGCCAGCGCCACCAGGACGGTGACGCGCGTCCGGCGGTCGGACTCCGGCCTCGTCGTCATGTGTCCCCCCGGCGCCCGGTTCCCGGTCAGGTGGGTCGGGGCGCACCGGAGGACCCGGGCGCCCGCGTGCCGCGCCCGCCGCCGTACGGACCGGCGGG
>NZ_KL585414.1:250494-255878 GCF_000721935.1 Streptomyces sp. NRRL WC-3549 | reverse complement strand
GCGGGCGGCCGGCCCGCACGCGGGAGCGCCGGCGGATCAGTCGCGCCGCGGCTCGTCGCGCCCGGGCTCCTCCTCCGGCGGGATCGCCTCGTTGCCGTGGTCGCTGAGCTCGTACGGCGTGAGGGCCCGGCCGTTCTCGGGGAAGCTGTCCGACCCGTGCACGTCGTTCTCCTGGATCTCGGTCCGGTGGGCCGGGCGCGGCGGCTGCTCGTCCGGGCGCGGCGGCCGGGACTCCTTGTCGCGGCGCCGCATGCCCCACCAGAAGGCACCGATCAGTACGAGCACCACGGCGATCCCGACGATGCCGACGACCACACCCACCGCCCCCCGCCCGTCGGCGAGAGTCACGGCGAGCGAATCTGTTGCTCCGTTCGTTACGTCCATGCATGGCGCATACCCCGGGGACCCGCTCACAGACAGCCATTGACATGAATTCATGTTTTATGGCGATGTCAGAGTAAAAGCGTTTCATATGGTTCAAATCGGCTACACGATGATGACTGGGCGGACCGGATTCCCCGCGCACCCGTGCCGCGGTGGCCGCGTTCGCGAGAGCCGGGCCCGAGCTCGCCGCCACCCCTCGGCCGCCGTCTTCCCGGACGGTTTCCCGCGGACACGCGTCGTACGCCTGGCCGTGTCCCGGGCCGCCGTGCCGACCGCCTTCCGGGCGCCGCCCGCCCCATGTTTCGCCCGGGCCCACGGGGTAGGCGGCTCGCCGGAGCCCCTCGCGGGCCGGACGCCGCACTCGTGTCGCCGACCGGAGGCCGCGGGGTGAGCCTTGAGTGAATCCCCCGGATCGCTGGAGGAACGCGATGGGAGTGCACAACCTGCTCGGCCGCTGGCCCGCCTACCGTCAGCTGACCGGCGCCGACCCTCTGGGCAGAGGCCGGGCCGCCATGTCGTCCACCACCGAGGAGCTGCGCCCGCGCACCGCCACCGCGGACCGCGTCGTCAAGTCGGTCTGCCCGTACTGCGCGGTCGGCTGCGGCCAGCAGGTGTACGTCAAGGACGACCGGGTCGTCCAGATCGAGGGCGACCCCGATTCGCCCATCAGCCGTGGCCGGCTCTGCCCGAAGGGTTCGGCGACCCTGCAACTGACCACCGGCTCCGCCCGGCGCCACCAGGTCCTCTACCGCCGCCCGCACGCCACGGACTGGGAGCCGCTCGACCTGGAGACGGCCATGGACATGGTCGCCGACCGGGTCGTGGAGACACGGCGCCGGACCTGGGAATGGGAGCACGACGGAGCGCGGACGGCCCGCACCATGGGCATCGCCAGCCTCGGTGGTGCCACCCTCGACAACGAGGAGAACTACCTCATCAAGAAGCTCTTCACCGGACTGGGCATCGTCCAGGTGGAGAACCAGGCGCGGGTCTGCCACAGCTCCACCGTCGCGGGCCTGGGTACCTCGTTCGGCCGGGGCGGCGCGACCACCTTCATGCAGGACCTCCAGCACGCGGACTGCATCGTCATCCAGGGCTCGAACTTCGCCGAGGCCCACCCCGTCGGCTTCCAGTGGGTGATGGAGGCCAAGGCCCGTGGCGCCCGCATCATCCATGTGGACCCCCGCTTCACCCGTACGAGTGCAGTGGCCGACCTCTTCGTCCCGATCCGGGCCGGCAGTGACATCGCCTTCCTCGGCGGCATCATCAACCACGTCCTCACCGAGGAGAAGGACTTCCGCGAGTACGTCCTCAACTACACCAACGCCGCCACCCTGGTCGGCGACGCGTTCCAGGACACCGAGGACCTCGACGGGATCTTCTCCGGCCTGGACGAGGAGAGCTATCACTACGACACCGAGACCTGGCAGTACCGCGGCACCGAGGTCCAGGCGCCCTCCGGCGACGTCGACAAGCTGTACCGGAGCCGCAGCGGGGACTCCGGGGGCGGCGAGGGCCACGAACGGCTCCACGAGACAGCCGGCCCCGAGGCCCACGGATCCGGGGGAGCGCAGGCGGGCGCCCGCCCCCCGCGTGACGAGACGCTGAGCGACCCCCGGTGCGTCTACCAGATCCTCAAGCGCCACTACGCCCGCTACACCCCCGAGATGGTCGAGAAGATCTGCGGCATCGGACGCGAGGCGTTCCTGGAGGTCTGCGACGCGCTGACGTCGAACTCCGGCCCCGACCGCACCAGCGCCTTCGCCTACGCGGTGGGCTGGACCCAGCACTCCACCGGTTCCCAGTGCATCCGCGCCGCGAGCGTCCTGCAGCTCCTGCTCGGCAACATCGGCCGGCCCGGCGGCGGCATCCAGGCCCTGCGCGGGCACGCCTCCATCCAGGGCTCCAGCGACATCCCGACCCTGTTCAACCTGCTGCCCGGCTACCTCCCGATGCCGCACGCCCACACCCGGGAGACCCTGGACGACTTCATCCGGGCGAGCCGCACGGACAAGGGCTTCTGGGGCAACATGCGGGCGTACTTCGTCAGCCTGCTCAAGTCGTACTACGGGGACGCCGCGACGGCCGAGAACGACTTCTGCTTCGACCACCTGCCCCGCCTCACCGGCTCCCACGGGACCTACGAGACGGTCATGGCCCAGCTGGCCGGGGACTGCAAGGGCTACTTCCTGATGGGGGAGAACCCGGCCGTCGGTTCCGCCAACGCGCGGCTGCAACGGCTCGGCATGGCCAACCTCGAATGGCTGGTGGTCCGCGACTTCTCCCTCATCGAGTCCGCGACCTGGTGGCAGGACGGCCCGGAGACCGAGACCGGTGAGATGCGCACCGAGGACATCGGCACCGAGGTCTTCTTCTTCCCGGCGGCCTCGCACACCGAGAAGTCCGGCTCCTTCACCAACACCAACCGCTGGCTCCAGTGGCACCACGCGGCCGTCGAGCCCGAGGGCGACGCGCGCAGCGACCTCTGGTTCATGTACCACCTGGGCCGCCGCGTCAAGGAACGGCTCGCGGCGTCCACCGACCCGGTGGACCGCCCCGTACAGGACCTCACCTGGGACTACCCCGTCGACGGCCCGTTGCGGGAACCCGTCGCCGCGTCCGTCCTGGCGGAGATCAACGGCCACGGCCCGGACGGCGCGCCGCTGTCGGCGTACACCCAGCTCAAGGACGACGGCTCCACCAGGTGCGGGTGCTGGATCTACTGCGGGGTGTACGCGGACGGCGTCAACCAGGCCGCCCGCCGCAAGCCCCACACCGAGCAGGACTGGGTCGCCTCCGAGTGGGCGTGGGCCTGGCCCGCCAACCGCCGCATCCTCTACAACCGGGCCTCCGCCCGCCCGGACGGGACACCGTGGAGCGACCGCAAGGCGTACGTCTGGTGGGACGGGACCGAGAAACGCTGGACCGGCCACGACGTCCCCGACTTCATCCCCGACCGGGAACCCGGACACGTCCCGGAGCCCGGCGCCACCGGGCCGGACGCGCTGCGCGGGGACGACCCGTTCATCATGCAGGCCGACGGCAAGGGCTGGCTGTACGCCCCCGCGGGCCTGGAGGACGGGCCGCTGCCCACCCACTACGAGCCGCAGGACTCGCCGTTCGGCAACGCCCTGTACCCCTCGCGCTCCCGTTCGCCGGTGCGCAAACTGCATCCGCGCGAGGGCAACCGCTACCACCCGAGCGGTGACGAGCCGGGGGCCGACGTCTACCCGTACGTCGTCACCACCCACCGGCTCACCGAGCACTTCACCGCGGGCGGGATGAGCCGCTGGTCGCCCTACCTGTCCGAGCTGCAGCCGGAGTTCTTCTGCGAGGTGTCACCGCAGCTCGCCGACGAACGCGGCCTCGAACACGGCGGCTGGGCCACGATCGTCACGGCGCGCAACGCCGTCGAGGCCCGGGTGATGGTGACCGGCCGGATCGTCCCGCTCACCGTCCACGGCCGCACCGTCCACCAGATCGGACTGCCCTTCCACTGGGGGCCGAACGGCATCTCCACCGGAGACGCCGCGAACGAACTGGTGGCCATCGCGCTCGACCCCAACGGCCTGATCCAGGAGGACAAGGCGCTCACCGCCGACATCCGCCCCGGCCGCAGGCCCCGGGGGCCCGCGCTCCCCGAACTCGTCGCGGAGTACCGCAGGCGGGCGGGCATCACGGAGACGACCGGAACGCAGGAGGCGACGTGAGGGAGAACCTGTTCAGCGGGCCCGAGCCCGACCCGGCACGGGACGCCGGACACGAGGACGCCCCGCCACGCGTCGGCTTCTTCACCGACACATCCGTCTGCATCGGCTGCAAGGCGTGCGAGGTCGCCTGCAAGGAGTGGAACGCGATCCCCGAGGACGGGATGTCGCTGACCGGGATGTCGTACGACAACACCGGCGGGCTCGGTGCCTCCACCTGGCGGCACGTCGCCTTCGTCGAGCAGCCGGTGCCCGCCGGCCGCACCCGGTTGCCGCTCGTCGAGCCGGACACCCGGAAGGAAGCGACGGCGGAGGAATCCGGCACGCGGTGGCTGATGTCCTCCGACGTCTGCAAGCACTGCACACACGCCGCCTGCCTGGACGTCTGCCCGACCGGTTCGCTCTTCCGCACCGAGTTCGGCACCGTCGTCGTGCAGGAGGACATCTGCAACGGCTGCGGTGTCTGCGTGCCCGCCTGCCCGTACGGGGTGATCGAGCAACGGCCCACGGACGGACGGGCCTTCAAGTGCACCCTCTGCTACGACCGGCTGGGCGCGGGGCAGGAACCCGCCTGCGCCAAGGCCTGCCCCACCGAGTCCATCCAGTTCGGACCGCTGGACGAACTGCGCGAGCGCGCCGCGCTGAGGGTGGACCAGCTCCACGAGGCAGGGGTCACCGAGGCCAGGCTCTACGGCCACGAACCGGACAACGGCGTGGGCGGGGACGGGGCGTTCTTCCTGCTCCTGGACGAACCCGAGGTGTACGGGCTGCCCCCGGACCCCGTCGTCACCACCCGCGACCTGGGCGCCATGTGGCGTCACGCGGGGGTGGCCGCGCTGTCGCTGGCCGGGGCGGCCGCACTGTCCTTCGCGCTGTCCGCATGCACCGACCCGAAGGGGCACCGATGAACCCCGGCCCGCCCGGCACCACCCGTACCGACGACTCCTACTACGGCCGCCCGATCGTCAAGGCGCCGTCCTGGGCCCCTCAGGACATCGCCGGATACTTCTTCCTCGGCGGGCTGGCGGGAGCCGGATCCGTGCTCGCCGCAGGCGCTCAGCTGACCGGACGCGCCACGACCGCCAAGGCGCTGAAGGTCTCCTCGCTGACCGCGGTCGGCCTCTCGACGGCCGCCCTCGTCCACGACCTCGGCAGGCCCTCGCGCTTCCCCAACATGCTCCGGGTCTTCAAGCCCACCTCCCCGATGAGCATGGGGTCCTGGCTGCTGGCCTCCTACGGACCCGCCGCCGGGGCAGCCGCCCTCTGCGCCGTCACCGGGCGGCTGCCGAAGGC
>NZ_KL585414.1:249123-250264 GCF_000721935.1 Streptomyces sp. NRRL WC-3549 | reverse complement strand
GCCGCCGTGCTCGGCCCCGTGCTGGCCACCTACACCGCGGTCCTCGCCGCCGACACCGCCGTACCCGCCTGGCACGGAGCGCACCGCGAACTTCCCTACCTCTTCGCGGCGTCGGCGACCGCGGCGGCCGCGGGCATGGCACTGGTCACCGGCCCCGCGCACGAGAACACCCCGGCCCCCGTCGCCGTCACCTACCGGGACGGACGGGCCGGGAGGCTGATGCGGGCCGCCCGCGCCCTCACCGCGGCAGGCGCCGCAGGGGCCGTCCTGCTCGGACACCGGAGCCGCCCGGCCGCGGCCGTCGCAGGCCTGGCCCTGCTCGCCGGCTCGGCCTGCACCCGCTTCGGGGTCTTCCACGCCGGCATCGCCTCCGCCGAGGACCCCGCCCACACCGTCGGCCCGCAGCGCGAGGCCGCCGAGCGACGACGCACCTCGCTCTCCCAGTGAAAGGAACCGGAGTGAACAACTCGGACGCACACGCACAGGAACACCAGGAGAGCGGCGACGTCATGGTGGAGGTGACCGGGTGCCCGAAGGAGGACGCGCGGGCCGTGTTCGACGTACTGCGCCACTCCTTCGTCTCCGACCGGCCGGCGGCCGACGCCCCCGAGGAGGAGTCGGAGGTCCGTCCGACCGTCTGGTCGGCGACCGTCGACGTCACCGAGACCCGCGAGGGCGCCTCGCCGACGCGGCTCTCCGGACCGGTGACCGTCGAGGCCCAGGGCGGCTACTGGGCGGTCGACCGGCTCCGCAGGAGTCTCGCCGACGCCTTCACGGTCAAGGTCGTCGGTACCGCCTCGGGCGACCAGGAACAAGAGGTCCGGCTGCGGCTGGAGAGCCGCGACGCAGCAGCCTGAGACCCCGTACGCACCGGCCCGGAAGGTACCCGCGCACATGGACACCATCACCTGGGGGGACGTGACGGACGCAGGGGAGCCACCGCCCTCCGACGACCGTTCGACCCTCACCCTGCACGTCAACGGCAGCGACCGGAAGCTGACCCTCGACCACCGGACCACCGTGCTCGACGCCCTCCGGGAGCACCTCGGACTCACCGGCGCCAAGAAGGGCTGCGACCACGGCCAGTGCGGTGCCTGCACCGTGCTCGTCGACGGCCGCCGCGTCAACAGCTGTCTGATGC
>NZ_KL585414.1:248397-248860 GCF_000721935.1 Streptomyces sp. NRRL WC-3549 | reverse complement strand
GCGCCCGGCTGCACCCGCTCCAGACGGCCTTCCTGGAACGGGACGCCTTCCAGTGCGGCTACTGCACCCCGGGCCAGATCTGTTCGGCCCTCGGCATGCTCGACGAGGCCGCCGACGGCTTCCCCTCCTACGTCACCGCGCCGGACACGGCGGCGAGGAGCGGGCCCGCGGCGCTGGACGCGGAGGAGATCCGCGAACGGATGAGCGGCAACCTCTGCCGGTGCGGCGCCTACCCCCGCATCGTCGAGGCGATCGAGGACGTGGCGCCGTGAAACCCTTCGCCTATCTGCGCCCGGGCTCCGTCGCGGAAGCCGTCCGGGTGAGCGCCGAACGCCCCGGATCCCGCTTCCTCGGCGGCGGCACCAACCTGGTCGACCTGATGAAACTCGGCGTGGAGACGCCCGGCCTGCTCATCGACGTCAGCCGCCTCCCGCTGGACCTGGTCACGGCCACGGACGACGGC
>NZ_KL585414.1:247564-248200 GCF_000721935.1 Streptomyces sp. NRRL WC-3549 | reverse complement strand
GGACGACGGCGGCCTGCGGATCGGCGCGACCGTCCGCAACAGCGACCTCGCCGCCCACCCCGCCGTACGCGAACGCTATCCCGTGCTGTCGCAGGCGCTGCTGGCCGGAGCGTCCGGACAACTGCGCAACTCCGCCACCACCGGCGGGAACCTCCTCCAGCGCACCCGGTGCCCGTACTTCCAGGACACCACCAAGCCCTGCAACAAGCGTGCCCCCGGGACCGGCTGTCCCGCCCGGGAGGGCGCCCACCGCGATCTCGCGGTCCTGGGCCATTCGCCGGACTGCATCGCCACCCAGCCCTCGGACATGGCCGTCGCCCTCGCGGCGCTCGACGCCACCGTGCACCTGCACGGGCCCGAGGGGGAACGCGCCGTGCCCGCCACCGAGTTCCACCGGCTGCCGGGCGACAACCCCGACCAGGACACGGTCATCAGGCCGGGCGAGCTCATCACCGACGTGGTGCTGCCGCCGCCTGCCGAGGGGTCCCTCTCCCTCTACCGCAAGGCCCGCGACCGTGCCTCGTACGCCTTCGCGCTGGCCTCCGTCGCCGCCGTCCTGACGGTGCGGGACGGGCGGGTCGCCCACGCCTCGCTCGCCTTCGGCGGGCTCGCGCACCGGCCGTGGCGGGCCCGGGC
>NZ_KL585414.1:247060-247389 GCF_000721935.1 Streptomyces sp. NRRL WC-3549 | reverse complement strand
GCGGGCCCGGGCCGCCGAGGCCGTGCTGCGGGGCGGGCCCGCGACCGAGGAGACCTTCGCCCGCGCGGCCGAGGCCGAACTCTCCGCGGCCCGACCGCTCCGCGACAACGGGTTCAAGGTCACCCTCGCCCGCAACCTGGCCGTCGGCGCCCTCACCGAACTGACCGGCCGGGCAGGCCGGTCCGGCTGAACCGAGCGATCCGCACACCCCGACGAACCGAGGACTTCCGCCATGAGCCACGCCCCCCAGCCGCTGGGCGAACCCGTCGTCCGCCGCGAGGGCCGGGAGAAGGTCACCGGCACCGCCCGTTACGCCGTGGAGCACCACC
>NZ_KL585414.1:245779-246825 GCF_000721935.1 Streptomyces sp. NRRL WC-3549 | reverse complement strand
GGATCGTCCCCGCCGCCGTCGCGAGCGGGCGGATCACCGCGGTCCGCACCGCCGACGCGCTCGCCCTGCCGGGGGTGCACACCGTGCTGACCCACGAGAACGCGCCACGGCTCGGGGAACCGGACGACGCCGTCCTCGCCGTCCTCCAGGACGCCCGCGTCCCGCACCGGGGCTGGCCCGTGGCCCTCGTCGTCGCCGAGAGCCTGGAAGCCGCCCGCGCCGGGGCCGAGGCCGTACGCGTCGAGTACGACAGCGCCGGCCACGACACCGTGCTCACCTGGGACCACCCCGGGATGTACACCCCCGAGAAGGCCAACGGCGGCTTCCCCGCGGTGCGTGAACGCGGCGACACCGAGGCCGCCCTCGCCGCCGCGCCCGTCACCGTCGACGCCACCTACACCCTCGGCGGACTGCACAACCACCCCATGGAGCCGCACGCGTCGAGTGCCGACTGGGCCGACGGGCATCTGACCGTCCACGACTCCAGCCAGGGCTCCACCACCGTGCGCGACGGCCTCGCCCAGGTGCTCGGGCTCGGCCCCGACGACATCACCGTCCACTCCGAGCACGTCGGCGGCGGCTTCGGCTCCAAGGGGACCCCGCGCCCCCAGGTCGTCCTGGCCGCCATGGCCGCCCGCCACACCGGGCGACCGGTCCAGGTCTCCGTGCCCCGGCGCCACATGCCCGCGCTCGTGGGGCACCGCGCGCCCACGGTGCAGCGGGTCCGCCTCGGGGCCGACCGCGACGGGGTGCTCCGCGCGGTGTCCCACGAGGTCGCCACACACACCTCCCGGATCAAGGAGTTCGTCGAGCAGGCCGCCGTCCCCGCACGCGTCATGTACGCCTCCCCGCACAGCAGGACCGCGCACCGGGTCGTCGCCCTCGACGTACCCAGCCCCTCCTGGATGCGGGCGCCGGGGGAGTGCCCCGGGATGTACGCCCTGGAGTCGGCCATGGACGAGCTCGCGTGCGCCCTGGGCATCGACCCCGTCGACCTGCGGCTGCGCAACGAACCGGCGCTGTCTCTTATACACATCTCTGATGGC
>NZ_KL585414.1:243198-245563 GCF_000721935.1 Streptomyces sp. NRRL WC-3549 | reverse complement strand
CGCCCCTTCAGCAGCCGCGGGCTCGCAGGCTGCCTGAACGAGGGGGCACGGCGCTTCGGCTGGTACGAGAGGGACCCGCGTCCCGCCACCCGGCAGGAGGGCCGCCACCTGCTCGGTACCGGTGTCGCCTCGGCGACCTACCCGGTGATGCTGTCGCCCTCGGCCGCCTCCGCGCACGCCGCCCCCGACGGCTCGTACACCGTCCGGGTGAACGCCACCGACATCGGCACCGGGGCGCGCACCGTGCTCGCCCAGATCGCCGCCGCGGCGCTCGCCACCCCGCTGGACAACGTGACGATCGAGATCGGCAGCAGCGACCTCCCCTTCGGCTCCGTCGCGGGAGGCTCCTCCGGCACCGCGTCGTGGGGCACCGCCGTGCACAAGGCCGCCACCGCCCTGGTGCGCCGGCTCGCCGACGGCGGCACCGTCCCGCCCGAGGGCGTCACCGTCACCGCCTCCACCGAGGAGGAGGCCTCCGAGGAGTCCCCGTACGCCCGGCACGCCTTCGGCGCCCACTTCGCCGAGGTGGCGGTCGACTCCCTCACCGGCGAGGTCCGGGTGCGCCGGATGCTCGGGGTCTTCGCGGCCGGACGCATCCTCAACGCCCGTACCGCACGCTCCCAGTTCATCGGCGGCATGGTCATGGGGCTGGGCATGGCGCTCACCGAGGGCAGCACCATGGACCCCGTCCACGGCGATTTCACCGAGCGCGACCTCGCCTCCTACCACGTGCCGTCCTGCGCGGACGTGACCGGCCTCGAGGCGCACTGGATCGACGAGGACGACCACCACCTGAACCCCATGGGCAGCAAGGGGATCGGTGAGATCGGGATCGTCGGAGCGGCCGCCGCCGTCGGGAACGCCGTACGCCACGCCACCGGCGCCCGACTGCGCTCCCTCCCGCTCACCCCCGACAAGCTGCTCCCCTACCTCTGAACCCGCGACACCGCACCCCGCGCCGCAGCGGTTGCGTGAACGGTCCCCTCGGGTCACTCTGATGAGTGACCCATAAGTGATGATTGCTCACGCTTCGTGTTCGGGGGTCGTTGGTTCGAACGGGGTGAGTAGACCTCGCGGTGAGGAGCCTCCACGATGACCGTTCCACTCGACCGGCACTACCTGGCCGAACTGCAGGTGTCGGCAGAGCGCATTTCCCAGATGCGGCGCATCGTCGCCGCACACCTTCGCCATTGGAACCTCGATCTGCAGGTCCGGCCCGTGTGCCGGGCCGCGGAAGAGCTGCTGACGAACGTCAGGCGGCACGTCGGCGACGACAACCGCTGCGTCGTCGAACTCCGCTGGACCGGACGGCACCTGACGGTGTCCGTGGCCGACGACGACGCCCGGATGCCCCGGCTGCTCGACGGCGGTGGCGGCGGCCTGAGCCGCGTCATGGCCCTGAGCGACAGCTGGGGGACCTGCCGGACCGGCAGCGGCAAAGTCGTCTGGTTCACGCGCTACGCCGAGACGCCCCTGCCCGCCGAACCGCTGCCGCGTACGCCGCTGCCCGGCGGCCTCACCTCCCGGAGCCGGCCGGCGGCCGCGCTCGTGTGACGGACACCGGCCGGTGCGGACGGCGTGCCCAGGGCACGCATGATCCGCACCGGCCGGGTACGCGTGCGGCACGGAGCCGCGTTGCGCGGCAGGGCGCCGCGCGGCACGGTCGAAGAACCTATGCACAAGGCTGTCCCGCCGGGACGACGGGACAACCCGAGGAGGCCACAGCCATGCCCATCGCGACGGTCAACCCCGCCAACGGTGAGACGCTCAGGACGTTCGACGCACTGGGCGAAGAGGAGATCGAACAAAGGATCTCCGCCGCCGCGGCTGCGTTCCGCACCTACCGCACCACCGGCTTCGACGAACGGGCCCGGCTGCTGAACCGGGCGGCCGACCTCCTCGACGAGGACCAGCGGGACATCGCCCGGACCATGACCACCGAGATGGGCAAGCCCCTGGCGGCCGCCCGCGCGGAGGCCGCCAAGTGCGCCAAGGCGATGCGCTGGTACGCCGCCCACGCCGAGCGGCTGCTCGCCGACGAACACCCCGACGACGCCGACGTCAGGGACTCCGGGGCGACGAGGGCCCTGGTGCGCTACCGGCCGCTCGGCACCGTCCTCGCCGTGATGCCGTGGAACTTCCCGCTCTGGCAGGTCGTCCGCTTCGCAGCCCCCGCCCTCATGGCCGGCAACACCGCGCTGCTCAAGCACGCCTCCAACGTCCCGCAGACCGCCCTCCACCTCGGTGGCCTCTTCAGCAGGGCCGGATTCCCCGAAGGCTGTTTCCAGACACTGCTGATCGGCTCGGGCGCCGTCGAGGCGGTCCTGCGCGACCCCCGGGTCGCCGCGGCGACCCTCACCGGCAG
>NZ_KL585414.1:241593-242975 GCF_000721935.1 Streptomyces sp. NRRL WC-3549 | reverse complement strand
GATCAAGAAGACCGTCCTCGAACTCGGCGGCCGCGACCCGTACCTGGTCCTGCCGTCGGCCGACGTCGCGAAGGCCGCCGAGACCGCGGTGACCGCCCGGGTGCAGAACAACGGGCAGTCCTGTATCGCGGCGAAACGTTTCATCGTCCACACGGACGTGTACGACGAGTTCGCCGAGCGCTTCACCGCCCGGATGCGCGACCTGACCGTCGGCGACCCGTTGGACGAGTCCACCGACGTGGGCCCGCTCTCCAGCGAACAGGGCCGCACCGACCTGGAGGAGCTCGTGGACGACGCCGTCGGCCAGGGCGCCACCGTGCTGTGCGGAGGCCGCCGCCCCAGGCACCTGGGCGGCGGACTGGAACGGGGCTGGTTCTACGAACCGACCGTCCTGACCGGGATCACCCCGGGCATGCGCATCCACCGGGAGGAGACCTTCGGCCCGGTCGCCACGCTCTACCGGGCCGCCGGTCTGGACGAGGCCCTGGACATCGCCAACGACACGTCCTTCGGCCTGAGTTCCAACGTCTGGACGCGCGACGAGGAGGAGATGGGCCGCTGCGTGCGCGACCTGGAGGCCGGCGGCGTCTTCTTCAACGGCATGACCGCCTCCCACCCCGCACTGCCCTTCGGCGGTGTGAAGCGCTCCGGATACGGGCGTGAGCTGGCCGGGCACGGCATCCGCGAGTTCTGCAACGCCACCACCGTCTGGTACGGCCCCGGCTCGGACACCCGCTAGGAGACGCAGATGACCGACGCCACCGCACCGCCCACCACCCCAGGGCTCTCCGCCGGCGACCTCGCGGCCCTCGACGCCCACTGGCGCGCCGCCAACTACCTCGCCGTCGGCCAGATCTACCTGACGGCCAACCCCCTCCTCACCGAGCCCCTGGCCCCCGAGCACGTCAAACCGCGCCTGCTGGGCCACTGGGGCACCTCACCCGGGCTGAACCTGGTCCACACCCACCTCAACCGGGTGATCAAGGAACGCGACCTGCGAGCCCTGTGCGTCTGGGGGCCGGGCCACGGCGGCCCCGCCGTGCTCGCCAACTCCTGGCTGGAGGGCAGCTACACCGAGACGTACCCCGACATCGGCCGGGACGCCGCGGGCATGGGGGCGCTGTTCAAGCAGTTCTCCTTCCCCGGCGGTGTGCCCAGCCACGTGGCCCCGGAGACACCCGGCTCCATCCACGAGGGCGGCGAGCTGGGATACGCGCTCACCCACGCCTACGGCGCCGCCTTCGACCACCCCGATCTGCTCGTCGCCTGCGTGGTCGGTGACGGAGAGGCCGAGACGGGCCCGCTCGCCGCGTCCTGGCACTCCAACAAGTTCCTCGACCCCGTCCACGACGGCGCGGTCCTGCCGATCCTGCATCTCAACG
>NZ_KL585414.1:240910-241377 GCF_000721935.1 Streptomyces sp. NRRL WC-3549 | reverse complement strand
GACGAACTCGACGCACTGCTGCGCGGTTACGGGCACGAGCCGATCCACGTCGAGGGCGACGACCCGGCGACCGTGCACCGCGCGCTCGCCGCCGCCATGGACCGTGCCCTGGACCGCATCGCCGGCCACCAGCGGGCCGCCCGCACCGAGGGCGCGACCGAACGCCCGCGCTGGCCGGTGATCGTGCTGCGCACCCCGAAGGGCTGGACCGGCCCGAAAGAGGTCGACGGGCTGCCCGTCGAGGGCACCTGGCGCTCCCACCAGGTGCCGCTCTCCGGTGTCCGGGACAACCCGGGCCACCTGCGCGAGCTGGAGGAGTGGATGCGCTCCTACCGCCCCGGGGAACTCTTCGACTCCTCGGGACGGCCCACCGAACAGGTCCTGCGCTGGGTCCCCGAGGGCGAGTCCCGGCTCGGCGCCACCCCGTACGCCAACGGCGGGCGCCTGCTGCGGCACCTGCCCGTGCC
>NZ_KL585414.1:236623-240726 GCF_000721935.1 Streptomyces sp. NRRL WC-3549 | reverse complement strand
CCCTGCCCGTGCCGCCGCTCACGGACCACGCCGTACGCGTCGACAGGCCGGGCACGGTCAGGCACGAACCCACCCGGGTCCTCGGCGGTCTGCTGGAGGACGTGATGGCGGCCACCGCCGAGCGCAGGGACTTCCGTGTCGTCGGCCCCGACGAGACCGCGTCGAACCGCCTGGACGCGCTGTACGAGGCCACCGGCAAGGCCTGGCAGGCCGAGGTGCTGCCCACCGACGCACACCTCTCCCGCGACGGCCGGGTGATGGAGGTGCTCTCCGAGCACCTGTGCCAGGGCTGGTTGGAGGGGTACCTGCTGACCGGACGGCACGGCCTGTTCTCCTCGTACGAGGCGTTCGCCCACATCGTCGACTCGATGGTCAACCAGCACATCAAGTGGCTGCGCACCTCGCGGCGGCTGACCTGGCGCCGCCCCATCGCCTCCCTGAACTACCTGCTCACCTCGCACGTCTGGCGCCAGGACCACAACGGCTTCTCGCACCAGGACCCCGGCTTCGTGGACCACGTCCTCAACAAGTCGCCCGAGGTGGTCCGCGTCTACCTTCCGCCGGACGCCAACACGCTGCTCTGCACCGTCGACCACGTCCTCGCCAGCCGCGACTACGTCAACGTGGTCGTCGCCGGCAAGCAGCCCGGCTTCGACTGGCTCACCCTCGACCAGGCGCGTGCCCACTGCGCACGCGGCGTGGGCGTGTGGGAGTGGGCCGGCACCGAGGACGGCAGCCGGGAGCCCGATGTCGTACTGGCCTGCGCCGGGGACGTCCCCACCCTGGAGGTCATGGCCGCGGCCGGCCTGCTCCGCCGCCATCTGCCGGAACTCGCCGTGCGGGTGGTCAACGTGGTGGACATGGCCCGGCTGCTGCCGCGGGAGGAGCACCCGCACGGGATGCCGGACGCGGAGTACGACGCCCTCTTCACCCGCGACAAGCCGGTGATCTTCGCCTACCACGGTTATCCGTGGCTGGTGCACCGGCTCGCCTACCGGCGGGCCGGCCACGCTCACCTGCACGTACGGGGCTACAAGGAGGAAGGCACCACCACGACGCCCTTCGACATGGTGCTCCGCAACGACCTGGACCGCTACCGGCTGGTCATGGACGTGATCGACCGGGTGCCCGGCCTCGGCGTCCGCGCCGTCGCCGTCCGCCAGGCGATGGCGGACGTGCGCAGCCGGCACCACGACTGGATCCGGGAGCACGGCACCGACCTGCCCGAGGTGGCCGACTGGACCTGGGACGGCTGACCGTCCCGGGAACGCCTCGGCCGGCCCGCGGGTGCGCGGGCCGGCCGAGGCGTTCCCGGCCCCCCCACACGGGGTGGGCGCCGGCAAAAGCCCTCAGAAGCGCAGGACGGCGGCGAGGTGCCCGTGGTCGGCGAGGGCGTCGTCGGCGACGAACGCGACCTCCCCGCCGTTGTCCAGGACCGTCTCGATGAGCTCGTCCACGATGTCCTCGCGGATCCCCTGGTCCCCGGGCTCGACGTCCGCCGGGTCCACCGCCTCCAGGTGCTCGTCGGTGACCCTGACCGTCCGCTGGAAGTGCTCCTCGACCGCGACGAGGGCGACACGGCCCTCCCGGGCGGCCGCCCACACCTCGTCGAGACCGCCGGCGAAGGACTTGGCGCCACGGGCGGTGTCGAGCCGGTCCAGGGCGGCGGCGACACGCTGCTCGCGCCAGTCGTCCAGCGCGGGCCGGAGCTCCCTGGCCAGCTCGGTCGTGGTCGTCTCCGCCGTCGTCCCCTTGGCGACCTTGCAGGCGGCCGACTTAGCGCCCTCGCCGACGTCCTCGAACAGGGAGAGGGCCTGGGGCAGGCCGATGAGGAACAGCGGCCGTGGCTCCGCGGCCAGCACACCGCGCAGCTTCTCGTCGACCGTCCGGAAGAAGTTGCGCGTGTCCTCGTCGGTGTAGATGCTCGGCGAGTCGCCGCTCCGGGCCTGGCGCTCCGGGTCGAAGTTGACGTGCCGGGGGCGCAGCGGGAAGCCGCGGCCGTCCTCCTCACGCAGCCCCTCGTTCGTGCCGGACCAGAGCGTCGCGTGCTCGGCGGAGAAGCTCAGTACCCAGAACAGCTGGGCCCCCGCCTTGGCCGCGACCAGGTTGCGCGTGAGGTAGGAGTCGCTCAGGACGACGCGCTCGGGAGCGGTGCGCGGCAGCTGCCAGATCTGGTACTCGTCCGCGTCGGCCAGGACGACCAGGGACTCCAGGGCACGGCGCTGGTCGACGTCGGCGGCCGCGCGCTCCAGCTGTGCCTTCACGGCGTCCCGCGCCTCGCGGCTCACCCGGGGGTCGGCGTCCAGCCGGCTGCCGGCCTCCGTGACGAGATTGCGCAGCCGTACGGCGTCCTGGGTGTTGTCCGGCGCCTTGCGGTGGGTCGGCATCGTCAGGGAAACGGCCGGGTAGGGCCTGGTCGCCCGAAGGTTCTGCAAGGTACCGGCGGTCAGGGCGTCCGTATCCATCGTTCCCTCCCGGAGGGCTCGGGGTCGGCGGTACTGAGCCCGCCCCAGGGGTGAGGAGCGGTGGCTCAACGATCAATTCATACCGTTTCCACCCAGTGTGAGCGAATCGCGGCCGACCCGGGTCCGTGGGGGTCCGGCGCCCCCGCCGGACCCGGGCCGGGGTGCGCGGCGGCTACCAGATCGCCTCGACCCATTCGGGGTGGTCGATGAACGGGTTCCGGTTGTGCTGGAACTGCTCGAATATGACGTCGTTGCGCTTCCGCTCGAAGCTGTCCGGCGGGTCCTGCCGGCTCCACTCCTTCAGGACGGAGAGCCGGCCGATGTTCGGGGCCGATCCGTTGCCCACCCTGTCGTTGGGTTCCAGGTCGGCGAAGGCGTCGTCGCCCTCGTACCGCACCGCCATGTAGAGGATCATCCGGGCGACGTCGCCCTTGACCGCGTCGCGCGGTTCGAAGGAGTCGCCGTCGGTGTAGTTGCCCGGGGCGCCCGGCACGGCGCTGCCGCCGTTGTCGAAGTCCTTGTTGCCGCGGACGGAGTTGACCTGGACGTCCTCGGGGCGCAGGTGGTGGATGTCGGTGCCGGGGCCGGTGGAGGTGCCGAAGCCGCCGTGCGACTTGGCCCAGACGTGCTCACGGTTCCAGTCCCCGGTGCTGCCCCCGTTCTCGTTCTTCGGCTGTGAGCGGCCGGTGTACAGCAGGATCACGTTGGAGGAGTCGGCCGGGTCCTCGTCGGTGGCCTTGAGGGCGTCCCAGACCTGGGCGTAGGTGAGCTCGGTCTGGTCGCTGACGATGGTGTGCAGCGAACTCTTCAGGGCGGTACCGGTCTTGCCGACGGCGTCCTGGTAGTAGGTGTCGTCGAGGGCGGAGGCGGAGGCCGCGGTGGCGGGTGCGGTGCCGGCTGCGAGGCCGGTGAGTACGGCGATCGATGTGGCGGTGGCCAGTAGTGGACGCGCGTAGAAACGGCGACGGACGGACATGTGGGGGTGTCCTCTCCCGAGCGGGGGACCACTCCGCCGCCACCGGGGTGCGTGGGGGAGCGGTACCGGGTGGCGGTGGATCTCTGGTCAGCCGGGAGCCTCGCACACGCCGGGTGGGTGCCGGGTGAACGTTGCGTATTCATCATGTGCAAGTCAAGTGACGCCCGGCCTTCGGGTTCTCCGCCTCGGATGCGGGGCCGTCGGTCGGGAGCGAGAATTGCCGCAAGGACGAGGAGGCGGTATGAGCGAAGAGTCCGAATCCCTATCCGCACCCGCGCCGGACGCGCGGGAGGTGACCCCGGACCGTCTGCTGCACACCGGCGGCGACGGACAGACCAGCGCCGAGGACCTGGTCCTCGCCTCCGGGCGGGACCTGACCCCGGAGAACCTGGAATGGGCCGAGCGCAGACTGGCCGAGGAGGGCCGGTCGGCCATCGACAAGCGGCTTCCTTGACGAGAGCCGGGGCGGGGAGCGTGCGGAGCGCTCCCCGCCCCTCGGCTAGCCTGAACGCGATATGAACCGTTTGACGACGTCACAAGGCGTGTTCGAGCTCGCCCGTTATCCCGAGGACCCCCGCGACCGGCTCCGTGCCTGGGACGCGGCCGACGAGTACCTGCTGCGACGGCTGGAGGGCACCGAGGACGGCGAGCCGGCGCCGGAG
>NZ_KL585414.1:233960-236435 GCF_000721935.1 Streptomyces sp. NRRL WC-3549 | reverse complement strand
AGCCGGCGCCGGAGGCCGGCGGGACGGTCGTCGTGGTCGGTGACCGCTGGGGCGCCCTCGCCACCGCGCTGGCCGCGCACCGGCCCGTGCAGATCACCGACTCGTACCTCTCCCAGCAGGCCACCCGGGCCAACCTCGCCCGCAACGGGGCCGATCCGGGCGCGGTACGGATGCTGACGGCGCGCGACACCCCTCCGGAGCGGATCGACACCCTGCTCGTCCGGGTGCCCAAGAGCCTCGCTTTCCTGGAGGACCAGCTGCACCGGCTCGCTCCCTCGCTGCACGCGGGGACCGTCGTGATCGGCACGGGCATGGTGAAGGAGATCCACACCTCCACCCTCCAGCTCTTCGAACGGATCATCGGTCCCACCCGCACCTCACTCGCGGTGAAGAAGGCCCGGCTCATCCTCTGCACCCCGGACCCCGGGATGGCCGGGGCCCCCAGCCCCTGGCCCCGCCGCTACGACCTCCCCGACGGCATCGGCGTGATGTCCGGCCGGAGCGTCACCAACCACGCCGGGATCTTCTGCGCCGACCGCCTCGACATCGGCACCCGGTTCTTCCTGAAGCACCTGCCCCGGCGCTCCGGCCCCGACCGCGTCGTCGACCTCGGCTGCGGCAACGGGGTGGTGGGCACGGCCGCCGCGCTCGCCTGCCCCGCATCATCCGTCACCTTCATCGACGAGTCGTACCAGGCGGTCGCCTCCGCCGAGGAGACGTTCCGGGCCAACGCGCCGGCCGGAGCCGAGGCCCGTTTCGTCGTCGGTGACGCGATGGCGGACGTACCCGGCGGGAGCGTCGACCTCGTCCTCAGCAACCCGCCCTTCCACTCGCACCAGGCGGTCACCGACGCCACCGCGCGGACCATGTTCCGCGGGGCACACGCGGCGCTGCGGCCCGGCGGGGAACTCTGGGTCGTGGGGAACCGGCACCTCGGCCACCACACCCAGCTGCGGAGGATCTTCGGCAACTGCACCACCGTCGCCGGGGACCCGAAGTTCGTGGTCCTGCGGGCCGTCCGGCGCTGAGCGGACTCAGGACAGGTCGTCGCGTCCCAGCCAGGACGGCACCTGCGGCACGTCGGGTGGGCCGGGGCGGCCTCCGGGCTGCCGCGGGCCGCCGCGATTCCCGGGCCTCCCGGGGAGGCTCGGGAACGGGCTCCGGTGAGGCGTCGGCCGGGGGCTCGGGCGGACGGCTGTCGGAGAGCTGCTCGGCGATCCTGAAACGGCAGTGGAACGACCTCCAGAAGCCCTCGACGACCAGGAGGAATCCCTCCGCCTCCCGATAGAGCATCCGCCGCTCCGGGTTGGCCGGGTGATGCGGCTCGAACCGCTCGGCCCGCGCCCGCAGCGCGTCGAGCGCCTCCTGACGGGTCCCGTCCACATGGTCCAGCACCTCGACGGCCCACAGCCGGCCCCGGCCGTACCCCTGGTTCTGCTCGACGATCAGCCCCCATCTGGGCACGCCCGTCCACCCCTCCCCGTCACGCGCTCAGCCGCGGCCCGCGTACATCGACGTCCGGGGCGCCATACTAGGGACCGCCCCTTTGACGAGTACGACCGCACTCCCGGCACGACGAGGCCCCGCGCGGCCTCCCGTTCCCCCCGCCGAGCGGAAGGTACGAGCCGATGAGCGATGCCGACCCGGGGCTCTTCGGGCCCCGGTCCGTCACCTGGCAGATGCACGCCGACCCCATGATGTGGGTCGCCGGGGTACGTGCCCTGTACCTCCAGGCCCTGCATCCCCGTGCCGTCCGCGGGGTGATGGAGAACTCCGACTTCCGTGAGGACGCCTGGGGGCGTCTGGGACGTACCGCCGACTTCGTCGGGACCGTCACCTACGCCGACGCGCCGACCGCCGAGAAGTACGGGGCGCGGGTGCGCAGGATCCACCGGTCGCTCACGGCGACCGACCCGGTCACCGGCGAGGCGTACCGCATCGACGACCCCCGCCTGCTGCTCTGGGTGCACTGCGCCGAAGTCGACTCCTACCTCCAGGTCGAACGCCGCTCCGGCCTCCCGCTCACCGATGCCCAGGCCGACCGCTACGTCGACGAGCAGCGCGAGGCGGCCCGCCTGGTCGGCCTCGACCCGTCAGCGGTGCCCGCCACCACGGCGGCGCTGGACTCCTACTTCGCCGAGGTCCGCCCCGAACTCGCCGTGGGACCGGACGCCCGGGACGTCGACGACTTCCTGCGGGAGCCGCCCGTCCACCCCCTGCTGATCCCGGCGCGGGCACTGCTGTGGCGGCGCGTGGCGGCACTCGCCTACGACTCGCTGCCCCCGTACGCCCACGAGCTGTACGGCAGACCCGCACCGCCCCGGGCCGCCGTCGACCGCCGGCTGCGGGCGGCCGGAGCCGCCCTGCGCGGCGTTCCTGCACGTCTGAGGCGCCGGCTGCCCCCTGGACACGTCGCGAAGGCCATGGCACGGCTCGGCCCCGGAAGCCGCCCCTCCCCGTACAAACTCCGCAGAC
>NZ_KL585414.1:231457-233759 GCF_000721935.1 Streptomyces sp. NRRL WC-3549 | reverse complement strand
AGATGTGTATAAGAGACGGGCCGGGGAGGGTGCGGCGGTAGGCGACACGACGGGGGCGACTGCGGGAGATGGCGGAGACCAGGCTGATCCAGGGCCGGTACCAGCTGCTCGATCTGATCGGGCGCGGCGGCATGGGCGAGGTGTGGCGGGCCCGCGACGAGTCCCTGGGCCGGCAGGTCGCCGTCAAGTGCCTCAAACCGCTGGGCCCCCAGCAGGACCGGTCCTTCACCCGCGTCCTGCGTGAACGCTTCCGCCGCGAGGCGCGGGTGGCGGCCTCCCTGCAGCACCGGGGCGTCACCGTCGTGCACGACTTCGGCGAGTCGGAGGGCGTCCTCTACCTCGTGATGGAGCTCCTGGAGGGGCGCAACCTCAGCCAGCTCCTGGAGGACAACCGGCAGCACCCGCTGCCGGTGCCCGACGTCGTCGACATCGCCGAACAGGTCGCCGACGCCCTCGGCTACACCCATCAGCAGGGCATCGTGCACCGCGACCTCAAGCCCGCCAACATCATGCGGCTCCCCGACGGCACGGTGAAGATCTGCGACTTCGGCATCGCCAGGCTCGGCCACGACATCGGCTTCAGCTCACGCCTCACCGGCACCGGTGTCGCCATGGGCACGCCGCACTACATGTCGCCCGAGCAGATCAGCGGCGGGGACGTCGACCACCGCAGCGATCTCTACTCCCTGGGCTGTGTGCTGTACGAAATCGCCACCGGTGCCCCTCCGTTCGACCAGGAGGACGCCTGGGGCGTGCTCGTCGGGCACCGCGACACCGCGCCCGAGCCCCTGCGTACGCACCGGGCCGACCTTCCGGGGTTCTTCGACCGGGTCGTCCTGGACCTGCTCGCCAAGACCCCCGACGGGCGGCCCGCCGACGCCGGTGACCTGCGGCAGCGCATCGCCGTCGGCCGGACGGGCGGGCAGACCCAGGTGCCGGCCGGCGGACGCGTCGTACTCGCTCCGCCCGTCCCCGTCCCCGTGCCCCTGCCCGTCACACTCCCCGCGACGCGGGAGCCCCGACTGCCGGCGTGGACCCGGAACATGACCACGGGTCACAAGGCCGTCGGTGCTGCACCGCCCGGGCCGGCGCCCGTCGACCACACGGCGGGTCTCACCGGGACCTGGACGACCGGGACACAGGCGCGGGCCCTGTCGGGCGTGTTCCCGCCCGCGGGCACCGCGCGCCCCACCCCGTCGCCCGAACTCCTCTCCACGCTGGCGAGCCGGCACAGCGCCGGCCTCAACCTCGCGCGCCTGGGCCACTGGGCGGAGGCCGGCGAGGTGCACCGGTCGGTCGCCGCGACGCGCGAGCAGGCGCTCGGGCCCGACCACCCCGACACCCTCGCCAGCCGCTACGAGGTCGGGTTCACCCTCAGCCGTACCGGACAGGCCGCCGAGGCCCTGCGCGAGTTCGGCACGGTCGCCGACGGCCGCGAACGCGTCCTGGGCCCCGACCACCCGGAGACACTCGCGGCACGGCAGGAGACGGCGTACGTCCTGGGGCAGCTCGGCCGTCACTTCGAGGCCCACCAGGTCTACGCCGCGGTGCTCGCCTCGCGGGAGCGCACCATGGGCCCGGACCACCCGGACACCCTGCGCTGCCGCCACAACCTGGCCTTCAACCTGGG
The DNA here is from genome assembly GCF_000721935.1 of Streptomyces sp. NRRL WC-3549. Taxonomy (GTDB): domain Bacteria; phylum Actinomycetota; class Actinomycetes; order Streptomycetales; family Streptomycetaceae; genus Streptomyces. The sequence goes on along the minus strand of NZ_KL585414.1, from coordinate 232,129 downwards.
CCGGCTGGGCCGCCTGGAGGACGCCTACCGGGTGGCCCGCGAGGTGGCCGAGGCGCGCAGCCGGCTGCTCGGCGCCGCACACCCCGACACGCTGGTCACCCGCTACGAGGTGGCGTACACCCTGGGCAGGCTGGACCGCTGGGGAGAGGCGCTGCAGACCTACGACGACGTCGCCCGGGCCCGTGCCGTGGCGCTCGGGGCCGACCACCCCGACACCCTCGCCGCCCGTTACGAGATCGGCATCAGCCTCGGCCGGCTGGGCCGCAGCGCCGAGGCGCTGGAGCTGTACCGCGTGCTGGTCGAGGACCGTACCCGCGTGAGTGGCCCCGAGGATCCCGAGACCCTGCGCGCCCGGCACGGACTCGGTGTCAACCTGGGGCGGACGGCGCGCTGGGAGGAGGCGCTGGCCGAGGCCCGAGAGGTCTGCGCCCTGCGCGAGCGCACCCTGGGTCCCGACCACCCCGACACGCTCGTCAGCCGCCGCGAGATCGCCGTGGGCCTCGGCTGGCTGGGCCGGTGGGCCGACGCCCTCACCGACTACCGGAAGGTCGCCGACGCCCGTGAACGGGTCCTGGGCGCCGACCATCCCGACACCCTCGCCGGCCGCAACGACCAGGCCCACTGCCTGGAGCAGCTGGGCCGCGACGTGGAGGCCGTGGAGCTGTACCGGCA
>NZ_KL585414.1:231105-231261 GCF_000721935.1 Streptomyces sp. NRRL WC-3549 | reverse complement strand
GCAGGTCGCGGCCCTGAGCCGGCGGCACGACTCGGAGCCGTGAGCGACCGCCGGTTGCGGAACCCGCGCGCCGAACGGCCCGGCCCCGGCCTCCCCCGCCACACCGTGCCGGTGAACGGACCGCCCGCTGCCCGCGACCTGTCTCTTATACACATC
>NZ_KL585414.1:229897-230855 GCF_000721935.1 Streptomyces sp. NRRL WC-3549 | reverse complement strand
AGGCGCTCCCGCCGCAGCCGCCCCGGGTCCCGCTCCGGCTTTCCGCCCACGCCGTCCCGCATCTGGTCAGGGGCGAGCGGCCCGTGTTACGAAGGGACATGTCCGCTGACGAGACCCCTGCCCCCGGCCCGCCCGCGTCCGACCGCTACGACGCGGTGATCGTCGGAGGCGGGCACAACGGCCTGGTCGCAGCCGCCTATCTGGCCCGCGCCGGGCAGTCCGTCCTCGTCCTGGAACGCCTCCCCGGCACCGGGGGCGCGGCCGTCTCGGCCCGGGCCTTCGACGGGGTCGACGCCCGGCTCTCGCGCTACTCCTATCTGGTCTCACTGCTGCCCCGGAAGATCCTCGACGACCTCGGACTCGACTTCGCCGTACGCAAGCGCTCCGTCTCCTCGTACACCCCTGCGGTACGCGGAGGAAGGGCGACGGGGCTGCTCGTGGGCGGGGAGGACACCCGCGACTCCTTCGCCGCCCTCACCGGCGACGACCGTGAGTACGAGGCCTGGCAGCGGTTCTACGGCATGACACGGCGGGTCGCCGAGCGGGTCTTCCCGACGCTCACCGAACCGCTGCCGGACCGCGACACCCTGCGGGCCCGCGTCGACGACCGGGACGCCTGGCGCGCGCTGTTCGAGGAACCGATCGGCGCCGCCGTCGAACGGCACTTCCAGGACGACCTGGTACGCGGCATCGTGCTCACCGACGCGTTGATCGGCACGTTCGCCGACGCCCACGACCCGTCCTTGGTGCAGAACCGCTGCTTCCTCTACCACGTGATCGGCGGCTCCACCGGGGACTGGGACGTCCCGGTCGGCGGCATGGGGGCACTCACCGACGCGCTGGCCCGAGCGGCGCGGGCGGCGGGGGCGGAGATCAGGGTCCTGCACGAGGTGACCCGTATCGAGACCGACGGCACCCACGCCGAGGTCACCGTCCGCTCTGCGGACGGCGAACGGGG
>NZ_KL585414.1:219433-229690 GCF_000721935.1 Streptomyces sp. NRRL WC-3549 | reverse complement strand
GTCGTCGCCGCCCGCAGGGTCCTGGTCAACGCCTCGCCGCAGGCGCTGTCCGCCCTGTTGGGCGAGGAGCCGCCGGCCCCGGCCGAAGGTGCCCAGCTGAAGGTGAACATGCTGCTCACACGGTTGCCGCGGCTGCGGGACCGGTCCGTCGACCCACGCCGGGCGTTCGCCGGCACCTTCCACGTGGCGGAGGGGTACGGGCAGTTGGCGGACGCCTACCGGGAGGCGTCCGCCGGACGGCTGCCCACCGCGCCGCCGTCCGAGATCTACTGCCACTCGCTGACCGATCCCTCGGTCCTCGCCCCTTCCCTGGCGGCCCGTGGCTACCACACCCTCACCCTCTTCGGCCTGCACACCCCCGCCCGGCTCTTCGCGGCGGACAACGCGACGGCCCGGGCGGCCCTGCTCGACGCGACACTCGCACAGCTCGACTCCCACCTGGAGGAGCCGCTTGCGGGGTGCCTGGCCTTCGACGGCGACGGCCGGCCGTGCATAGAGGCCAAGTCCCCGCTCGACCTGGAGCGGGACCTGGGCCTGCCCGGCGGCCACATCTTCCACGGTGACCTCTCCTTCCCGTATGCCACCGGGGCGGACGGCCGGTGGGGGGTGGAGACCGCGCACCCCAATGTCCTGTTGTGCGGTGCGGGCGCCGTGCGCGGGGGCGGGGTCAGCGGGGTACCGGGCCACAACGCGGCCATGGCCGCACTCGGCCGGTGATCCGGCGGGCCAGGCGGTGCCTTCCGGGAGGAGACCTCCCTCCAGCTCAACTTCAGGGTGAGGGTTGACCTGTGTGCTGTGTGCTGTGTGCCGTGCGCCGTGTCCGCCCCGCCCGGTCTGAACACCGGACGGGGCGGACGGGCGAGGCGGCAGGGGGCGCCTCGTGATCAGGAGGCGGTACAGGAGCCGACGGCGGGGGCCGAGGCGTTGCCGTTCGTCATGACGGTGAACCCGAAGCTGGTCGAGGCACCGGCTGCCAGGGTCCCGTTGTAGGTGGGCTTCACCGTCATCACGGTGTTGCCGGCGTTCCAGGTCGGTGCCCCGTTCCAGAGGGCGGAGACCTGCTGGGGCGAGGGCACGGTCACCGGCACCGACCAGGTGGTGATGCCAGAGGAGCCGGCCTTGACCGTCACCTCACCGTTGTACCCGCCGTTCCACGTGGCGGTCTGCGTGTACGTCGCCGTGCAACTGCCGTTGCCTCCGCCGCCGTTGCCTCCGCCGCCGTTGTCGCCGCCGCCGTTGTCGCCTCCGCCGGTTCCGCCGAGCGCGGCCAGTACCGCGTCGTACGCCGGCTTCTTGTTGTAGTCGCCGTCGAAGAGAAGCGGCGTGCCACTGCTCCGCCACGAGTACTTGTCGGTGACGCCCCAGACGGTCAGACCGGTGCAGCGTGACACGGCCAGGCAGGCGCTGACGACGCTCGTGTAGGCGGCGGCCTGGGCCGAGCCGGAGCCCTCGATGTCCAGCTCGGTGATCTGGACGTCGAGGCCGAGGTCGGCGAAGCGCTGGAGGTTGGCCCGGTAGTCGGAGGGGACGGGCGAGTTGCTGTTGAAGTGCGACTGGAAGCCCACGCAGTCGATCGGGACGCCGCGCTGCTTGAAGTCCTTCACCATGGCGTAGACCGCGTTGCTCTTCGCGTTCTGGCCGTCGGTGTTGTAGTCGTTGTAACAGAGCTTGGCGGCCGGATCGACCGTGCGGGCGGTCCGGAACGCCTCCTCGATGAAGCCGTCACCCAGCTTGTCCTGGAAGGGTGAGCTGCGCCGGGCGCCGCTTCCGCCGTCCTGGAAGGCCTCGTTCACCACGTCCCAGGAATGGATCTTGCCCTTGTAGTGCGTCATCACCTGGGTGATGTGGTTGTTCATCGCCGCGCGCAGATCGGTGGCGCCGAGGCCGCCGACCCACCCCGGGAGCTGCGAGTGCCACACCAGGGTGTGCCCGCGGACCTGCATGCCCTTGCTCTGCGCGTGGCTGACGATCTGATCGGCGGCCGTGAAGGTGAAGGAGTTCCGGCTGCCCTCGACCGCGTCCCACTTCATCTCGTTCTCGGGGGTGACCGAGCCGAACTGGGCGTCCAGCGTGGACGTGTACGGTGCCTCGCCGAGGTGGTTCGCCGCGACCGCGGTGCCGAAGTACCGGCCCTTCGCCGCTGCCGCGTCACCCAGGGCGCCGGCCGCTTCGGCCGTACCGGCCAGTGCGACGACGCCGGTGGCGGCGAGCGCGCCCGCGGTCAGTACGGAGAGTGCCCGTCCGGCGCGGGCGGGATGTTTCTTGGCCATCACGTTGTCCAGCCTCTTCTTCCGGTTGCCGGGCAGAGCGAGCGGAGTGCCCGGACAGGGGGTGCGGACCGTTCGAGGTGCTGGGCGGCCCCGCCGGTGCGCGCTGTGAAGCGCACCCCGGCGGGGCGGCCGAGCGGTGGAACATGGGAGTGAGGGAGAGTATGCGCGCGGGGCGTGGACACGTCAACGCTGCGTTTCCGAAAGGTTTCCGAGCGCACATTCGCTCATTTGTTGACGGCGGGCCGCTCCACCTGCGCACGCGGTGCGCTTCCGATGCGGGTGGGCCTCCTTACGGGAGCGGCTTCGGATCTCCGCGATCGAGCTGCCCGAAAGGTGGTCAGGTGCCAGGGCGAAAGTTTCGGTGCATGGTTCCGGGGCTTGGGACTTGCCCAGCGGCCCTGCTCCGCGAGGCTGCGGCCACGATTGGGCAGTGCCCCGTCGGTGGGCGGCTGGGCGGGTCCGGCGGCAGCCCGGGTTCCGGCGGACGCCGGGGGAGGTCTGCTGGGGAACGGGCGGGCAGCCGAGTAGGCAGTGGGACCCGCGCCGTCGGCGGGCGGCGCGCGGCCGGGAACGTGCAGGGCGCGGGCCGGCCCTTTCCGGGCCGGGCCGCGCGCCTGGTCTAACGGCCGGGTGCGGTCAGCCGTCGAGGAGGGAGAAGCCCAGCAGGACGGCCGCCGACACGGTCACCTCGCCCGGCGTCAGATCCCCTTCCCCGCCACCGGGCTGCGAACCACCGTGACCGCGGTAGCTCTGCGGCTGCTCGGCGTCCACGTCCGTGATGTGGACGACCGGCCCGAGCCGCGCTCCGGCCGCCTCGGCGTACAGCGCGGCCTTGTCTCAGCGCGGCCTTGTCTCGGGCCGCGGCCACCGCCGCGGTCCGGGCCCGCGCGCGCAGCTCCTTCTTGCGGCGTACGTCGAACTCCACCCCGCTGACCTGGTTGGCCCCGGCGTCGACCAGGTCGATGAGCACGGTCTCCAGGATGTCCAGGTTCCGCAGTTCGACGACGAACGAGGCGGTGCACTCGTAGCCGAGGAAGCGGCGCGACTCGCCGTAGCTCCACCTCGACTTGAGGTTCAGGCGCGATGTCGACACGGCCGCCTCGGGCACGCCGTGTCCGCGCAGCGCCTGCCGGATGCGGTTGACTCCGCCACGGGTGGTGGCGAACGCCTCGGCCGGGGTGTCCTCGGTCTGCTCGATCGCCACGCGCAGGCGGGCCAGGTCCGGCACGGCGTCCTCGCTCGCCGCGCCGAACACCGACACGCCCCACGGGGTCTTGATGTACTGGTTACCGTTCATGCCGGCCATCCAAGCAGCCGACGTACGGCCGGCCGACTGCCGGGTCGCGGATCAGTCGGCGGACACGGTCCATCCGATGGCCTCGACGCGGCGCGCGTTCGCGGGCTTTTCGCCGTCGAAGAGGATGCGTCCGCCGTCCTCGACCCGGACCGCGTCCACGTAAGCGCCGCGTCCGACGTACAACTGGTCGGTCGTGCAGCGCCAGCGCAGCCGCACCTCGGTGCCGCGCCAGGCGCCCAGGTCCGCTTCGAGCCGGTGCCAGACCCGCCCGGACCAGCCGGACACCGAGCCCTCCGGATGCGAGCGGGGTGCTTCGGTGGTCCCGCCGTGGCCCGTCGGCCGCGGGCCTCCAGGAACAGGAAGTCCGAGGCCGGTTCGGTGTCCCACCACAGCGCGCAGTTCAGCGCCGCGTGCGAGGAGACCGGACGCAGCGCGGGCAGCGTGAGCGTCGAGGTGGCCGCGCTCTCCATGCCGGAGAACCACGCGCCACGGCCGTGGTCGGGCCGGACGGGCACTGCGCGCGCCATCCGGTTGGCGGTGGCGACCCGCGGCGCGCTGCCGGAGCGCCAGGTGCGTACCGGGTGCACCGAGTTGCCCAGGACGATCAGGAAGGAGTCCGTGGTCGGATCCAGGACGAGACTGGTCCCGGTGAAACCGGTGTGCCCCGCGGTGCGCGGTGTGGCCATGGCGCCCATGTACCAGTGCTGGTACAGCTCGAAGCCCAGCCCGTGCGCGTCGCCCGGGAAAGCGGTGTTGAAGTCGGTGAACAGCAGGTCGACCGACTGCTCGGAAAGGATCCGTGACCGGCCGTAGACGCCGCCGTTGAGCAGGGTGCGGGCCAGCACGGCGAGGTCCCAGGCGCAGGAGAAGACGCCCGCGTGGCCCGCGACCCCGTCCAGGCTGTACGCGTTCTCGTCGTGCACCTCCCCCCAGACCAGCCCGCGTTCCAGGCCCGACCACGGCAGCCGGGCGTCCTCGGTCGCCGCGATCTTCGGCTTCCAGGAGGCGGGCGGGTTGTAGCGGGTGCGGTGCATCCCGAGCGGAGCGGTGATCTCCTCACGGAGCAGCACGTCCAGGGTGTGCCCGGTGATCTTCTCCAGGACCAGCTGGAGCGAGATGAGATTGAGGTCGGAGTAGAGGTACACCGTGCCGGGCGCGGACGCCGGGACCTCCTTCCACAGCATCCGGAGCTTGCCCTCCCGGGTCGGCTCCTCGTACAGCGGGATCCAGGCCCGGAAGCCGGAGGTGTGGGTCAGCAGCTGACGGATGGTGATGTCCTGCTTGCCGCCGCCCGCGAAGTCCGGAAGGTACGAGGCGACCGTGGTCTCCAGCTCCAGGCGGCCCCGCTCGATCTGCTGCACGGCCAGGATGGAGGTGAACAGCTTCGACACCGACGCCAGGTCGAAGACCGTGTCCCTGGCCATGGGGATCTGGCGGTCCGCGGGGAACTCGACCCCGGTGTCCGTCGTCTCGTCGTACGCCGCGTAGCGCACCGCCTTGCCGATCGGCCGGTGCAGGGCGACGGTCCCGCCCCGCCCGGCCAGCAGGACGGCGCCGGCGTACCACGGGTGCCGGGGGGAGTCGGCCAGATACTTCTCGGCGTCGGCCACGAGGAGGTCGAGCTGCTCCTGGAGGAGACCGGCCCGCGCGGCAGGGCCCCGGCTCAGTGTGGGTCTGCGCGGCCCTGATCCAGATCCCATGCCCGTCCCGGTGGCCGATGGTGTTCCCGCGGATCCGCCCGCCCGTTCCGTCCCGGAGGCCGTCCCGGCCGCCCCCGCGAAGGGAACCGGCGCGAGGGCGAGGGCCCCGCCCAGCGCCAGTATCCCGCCGCCCAGCCTCCGACGGCTCATTCCCCCGCCCGACACGTCCCCGCTCATCCGGAACCCCTTCCCCTCACGTCGTCAGCGCGACACCGGCGCGAAAGTAACTTTCGAAATCGCGTCCGAGTGTGAAACTTCCTGCCGAGGCAGAGAGTACTGTCACCTCCGCCGCCCCGTACGCCCCCTGACGGAACAAGAACCTGACGCTTCGTCACCTACGGAGGGGTCTGCGCCCGAACCGTGTTCGCGAGCGTGAACCGGAGCCGCGTCGGGAACCCTGGGCCCGCGGCCATGTCCCACCGGGCGAGCCCCGGCCCGCTCCGGCAGCCCGCGGGCCGTGAACGCAAGCGCGACTCCACGGGCCATGGCCGGCCGGTGGACCGTCGTGGTGCCGGTGCTCGCGGCGCTGGTTCTCGCGCCGAGCTGGAGGTGTGGTCTGGGTCCGGCCGCCGCGGGCCTGATCGCCCTCTGCCTCGCGGGCTCCGTACTCGCCGCCGTCCACCACGCCGAGGTCGTCGCCCACCGTGCTGCCCACCTTCACCATCGGAAAGGCGGGACCGGAGTGCTCACCTGCCCAGCTCGGCCTCGCCACCGTCGCCTCGCTCTTCCTGTACGGGCTGTTCGCCGCCGTGGAGACCGTCCGGCCCCGTGAGCACTGCCTGCCGCTCACCCAGGACGGCCGGACCCGCCCGGACGACGACCCGGCCTCCCCGCCCCGCCGCAGGCAGACCACGTTCAGCCTGGTCATCCTCCTGGTGGCGCTGGTCGCGGTCGTCGGCAACGCCAAGTCCGTCTCGCGGCCGTCGGATCGGGCGTCGACGCCGTCGGAATGCCGCAGGTGGTGGTCGGTGTCGTCATCGCCCTCCTGGTCCTGCCGCCGGTAGACACTCGATCAGCCCCTGACCGTTCCGGCCGCCGCGTCCCCTGTTCCGCGCCTGTTCGCGGCGCGGGGCGTCCCGGCCCTTGACCCGTGAGGCCCCGCCGCCCAGGATCACGCCATGAACGGTGTACGCAGCAGCACAGTCGACGGAGTCGTGGCACGCAGCGCACGGCGCACCCCCGGGCGCATCGCCGTGCGGTACGCCGGGCGGACCTGGACCTACCAGGCCCTGGACGCGGCGGTCAGTACCGCGGCTGCGGTCCTCACCGCCGATCACGGACTGCGCCCCGGCGACCGGGTCGCCTCCTGCGCCCACAACTCCGACGTCTACCTGATCGCCTATCTGGCCTGTGCCCGAGCGGGACTGATTCACGTCCCGGTCAACCAGAACCTCACGGGTGACGACCTCGCGTACATCCTCGGCCAGTCGGGCAGTGCGCTCGTCCTCACCGACCCGGCCCTGGCCCCCCGCATCCCCCAGGGATACGCCGTGCGGGCACTGCGTGACGCCCCCGACTCGCTCCTCGGCGAACTGGACACCCCCCGCCCGTTCACCCCCGAACGTGCGCCGGACGCCGACGACCTGGTGCAGCTGCTGTACACCTCCGGTACCACCGCCCAGCCCAAGGGCGCGATGATGACGCACGGGGCACTGGTCCACGAGTACCTCAGCGCCGTCACCGCCCTGGACCTGCGCGCCGGCGACCGGCCCGTCCACTCGCTGCCGCTCTACCACTCCGCGCAGATGCACGTGTTCCTCCTGCCCTATCTCGCGGTGGGGGCGGAGAACACCATCCTGGACGCCCCCGACGCGGGTCGGATCTTCGAACTCGTCGAGGCCGGGCAGGCGGACAGCCTCTTCGCCCCGCCGACCGTCTGGATCGGCCTCGCCAACCACCCCGACTTCGCCACCCGCGAACTCGGGGCCCTGCGCAAGGCGTACTACGGGGCGTCGATCATGCCGGTGCCGGTACTGGAGCGCCTGCGCGGACGCCTGCCGGAGCTGGCGTTCTACAACTGCTTCGGGCAGAGCGAGATCGGACCGCTCGCCATGGTCCTCGGCCCGGAGGAGCACGACGGACGGATGGACTCCTGCGGCCGGCCGGTCCTCTTCGTCGAGGCCAAGGTCGTCGACGAGCAGGGCGCGGAGGTGCCCGACGGGACGGCCGGCGAGGTGGTCTACCGCTCGCCCCAGCTGTGCCGGGGCTACTGGGAGAAACCCGAGGAGAGCGCGGAGGCGTTCCGGCTCGGCTGGTTCCACTCCGGCGACCTGGCCGTACGTGACACCGAGGGCTACTTCACCGTCGTCGACCGGATGAAGGACGTCATCAACTCCGGGGGTGTGCTCGTCGCCTCCCGACAGGTGGAGGACGCCCTGTACACCCACCCGGCCGTGGCTGAGACCGCGGTGGTCGGGCTGCCCGACGAACGCTGGATCGAAGCGGTCACGGCGGTCGTCGTCCTCCGTGAGGAGGCCACGGAGCGGGAGCTGATCGAGCACGTGCGCGAACAGCTGGCCCATTTCAAGGCACCCAAGAAGGTCTTGTTCCTGGACGAGCTCCCACGCAACGCCAGCGGCAAGATCCTCAAGCGGGAGCTGCGGGACCGCTTCTCCGCGTCACCGGCCTGATCCCGGTCGCGGGGCGCCCCGCGCCGACGGGACCACCCCGCCCGTCCTCCCGACCTGTCGTCCTGCGGTCACTGCCACCGTCCACCACCCCGTGCCCGTCGTCCCGCGGTCACCGCCCCCCCGACCATCACCCCGCGTCACCCCATGTCCGCCGCCCGGCGAACCTCCCTCCGGCAGTCCACCCGTGCACCCCTTCCTCGCCGTCCCACCCCCGCCGGACGGAGCCGGGGGAGCCGGCCCCGCATGTCTCAGTCGGCTCCCCTCATGTCCACGATCCGTCTGATCTTCCCGACCGAACGCTCCAGCGCCTCCGGATCCACGATCTCCACCTCCACACTCACCCCGACCCCCTCCTTCACGGCCGCGGCGATCGACCGTGCGGCCACCGCCCGCTCGTCAGCCGTCGCGTCCTCCCGAGCCTCCGCCCGTACGGTCAGCGCGTCCAGACGGCCCTGCCGGGTCAGCCGCAACTGGAAGTGCGGGGCGACCCCGGGTGTGCGCAGCACGATCTCCTCGATCTGGGTGGGGAAGAGATTCACCCCCCTGAGTATCACCAGGTCGTCACTGCGCCCGGTGACCTTCTCCATCCGCCGGAAGGCACGCGCCGTCCCGGGCCACAGCCGCGTCAGGTCCCGAGTCCGGTATCGGATCACCGGCATCGCCTCCTTGGTGAGCGAGGTGAAGACCAGCTCGCCCTCCTCCCCGTCCGGCAGGACCTCACCGGTGAACGGGTCGACGACCTCGGGGTAGAAGTGGTCCTCCCAGACGTGCAGGCCGTCCTTCGTCTCGACGCACTCCTGTGCCACCCCGGGGCCCATCACCTCGGACAGTCCGTAGATGTCGACGGCGTCGATCGCGAACCGTTCCTCGATCTCCTCGCGCATCCGCTCGGTCCACGGCTCGGCCCCGAAGATCCCGGTCCTGAGGGACGTCGAACGGGGGTCTACCCCCTGTCGTTCGAACTCTTCCAGCAAGGTCAGCATGTACGAAGGCGTGATCATGATGACCTCGGGCCGGAAGTCCTGGATCAACTGCACCTGGCGGGACGTCATCCCCCCGGACGCGGGGATCACGGTGCAGCCGAGGCGCTCCGCCCCGTAGTGCGCCCCGAGGCCGCCCGTGAACAGCCCGTACCCGTAGGCCACGTGAACCTTCTGCCCCGGCCGCCCGCCCGCCGCCCTGATCGACCGGGCGACCACATCGGCCCAGGTGTCCAGGTCCCGCTCGGTGTACCCCACCACCGTGGGGCGCCCGGTGGTACCGCTGGAGGCGTGGATCCGCCGGATCCGGTCCTCCGGGACCGCGAACATCCCGAACGGGTAGTTGTCGCGCAGATCCGCCTTGACGGTGAACGGGAAACGGGCGAGATCGGCCAGGGAGCGGCAGTCCTCAGGCCGGACACCGGCCTCGTCGAAGGCCTTCCGGTAGAAACCGACGTGGTCGTACGCGTGCCGCAGCGTGGCCCTCAGCCGCTCCAGCTGCAGCACCTCCAGTTCCTCGCGGCCGAGCCGCTCGACGTCGTCCAGCAGCGCCGTCATGCGGATGCTCCTCTCCCCGAAAACGGACGACCGATCATTCGGTCGTCCCTCCTGGGGGCAGTAATTCAGGATGAGGGACTCCCTGGCAAGGGGGTGGACGGCACCTGTGGACAACCTTCGCCGGCCACCCGCGATCCGCTGTGGGCGTACGCAACCTCCGACGGCCGCACAGCCTGTTTGGACACCGACGCCCCGGACGCCTTCCTCGCCGCGCTCAGGTCCTTCGGCGTCGGCTGAACCCCTTCCGGGTCGTCAGGCCCGGTGGAGCAGAGCCGTGAGAGCGTGGTGGAGCACGGCATCGGCGTCCGGCACCGCGCCCGGCGAGCGCCAGGCCACGAACGCGTCGGGTCGCACCAGCACGGCACCCCCGGCTTCCACACCGTGCGCAGCGGCCCAGTCCGCGCCGCTCTCCGTCACCAGTCCCGCCCCGGGGGCCGAACCGACGGTGTAGGCGTCCAGCCGGACGCCGAGCCGCCCGGCGACCCGCTCCGCCGCCGCACGCCACTCGGCGTTCCCCGCGTCGCAGAGCAGCACGAACGACCGCTCGTAGAGATCCAGGGTCGACACCCGCGCACCGTCCCGGCTCACCCACAGGTGCGGGGCCCGGGTGCCGGGCTCGCCCGTCAGGTCCATGCCCTCGGGCACCACCGGCAGACCGGGGTCCGCACCGAGCACCGCGCCCCGGGTGTACCGGTAACCCAGGGCCACCGTGAGCATGCCGCCCTTGCGCCCGCCGGCCGGGCCCGGCGTTGCCGCGTACCCGGGGTGACTGTGTTCCTGCGAACGGGCCGACGCCCGGGCGCTCGTCGCCCGGGCCACCGG
>NZ_KL585414.1:211630-219228 GCF_000721935.1 Streptomyces sp. NRRL WC-3549 | reverse complement strand
TCCGCCTCGTACGGGTCCAGAAGACCCGGGCCGGCCTCCCCGTTCACCACGGCGGCCAGCTTCCACGCCAGGTTGTGCGCGTCCTGGATACCGGTGTTGGAGCCGAACGCCCCGGTCGGGGACATCTCGTGGGCGGAGTCGCCCGCCAGGAAGACACGGCCCGCCCCGTACCGTTCGGCCACCCGCTCCGCGGCGTGCCACGGCGCCTTGCCCGTGATCTCGACGTCGAGCCCCGGCGCGCCGACCGCCCGGCGGATGTGCTCGGCGCACCGCTCGTCGGTGAAGTCCTCCAGTGTCTCGCCGAGCTCGGGCTTCCACGGCGCGTGGAACACCCAGCGCTCCTCGTTGTCCACGGGCAGCAGCGCCCCGTCCGCGTCCGGGCTCGTCAGATAGCAGACGATGAAACGCCGTTCGCCGACCACCGAGGCCAGGTCCCGGGACCGGAAGGTGATGCTCACGTTGTGGAACAGGTCCCCGGGACCCGACTGCCCGATCCGCAACTGCTCCCGGATCGGACTGCGCGGCCCGTCCGCCGCCACGAGGTAGTCGGCGCGCACCGTGGTGTGCTCCCCGGTCTCCCGGTCCTTCACCACGGCGCTCACCCCGTCCGGGTCCTGGTCGAAGCTGAGCAGTTCCGCGGAGAACCGCAGATCGCTGCCCTGGGCGCGCGCATGCTCGACCAGCACCGGCTCCAGATCGTTCTGGCTGCACAGACACCAGCCGCTCGGACTGAACCGGGCCAGCCCGCCGCCGGGGTCGATCTCCTTGAACAGCCACTCCTGGTCGTCCCCGGTGAGCGAGGCCGCCTGCAGGATGCCGTGGTTCTCCGCCAGCACCGAAGCGGCGTCCCGGATCAGCCGCTCCGCCCCGGCCGTCCGGAAGAGCTCCATCGTGCGGACGTTGTTGCCGCGCCCCCGCGGGTGGGTGGAGGTGCCCGCGTGCTTCTCGACGAGGAGGTGGCGGACGCCGAGCCGGCTCAGGAAGAGGGAGGCGGACAGGCCCACCAGGGAGCCGCCCACGATGAGGACCGGTACGCGGTGGTCGACGTTCTCGTTCATCAGTTGCTCCAGCTCGGACGCAGGACGTATGCAGTGTCCATGCCCTCGTACGAGGGCTTCGGCGACCTCCTCACCTGAACGGTTCATAAATCTCGCGCGGCCCGTCACGGCGTTCCACGATCGTTCGCGGGAGCGATGCTCGCGATGCCGGGGGGTGCGGAGACGACGCATCAGCGGGGGAGACCCGCTCGGCTTCCACTCCACCGAAACCGACGGATGACGACAGACCACCGGACGTGGCCGTACGCACCGTCTCGAAGGAGAGCGAAAGATGACAACCCTCTCGGAACGCATATCGCAGTCCGCCTTCGACGGTTCCAGGCTCCGGGTCATACTGCTGCTGGACCTGCACGACGGCGCTCAGAACGAGTTCCTCGAGGCGTACGAGCACATGCGCAACCAGGTGGCGTCGGTCCCCGGTCACATCAGCGACCAGCTCTGCCAGTCCATCGAGAACCCCTCGCAGTGGCTCATCACCAGTGAGTGGGAGAGCGCGCCCCCCTTCCTCGCCTGGGTGAACAGCGAGGAGCACGTCAAGACGGTCCAGCCCCTGCACAACTGCGTGCGCGACACCCGTTCGCTCCGCTTCAGCGTGCTGCGTGAGACCGGTGCCGCGTTCGAGAACGCCTCCGAACCCGTCAAGGGCCGCCTCCAGTCCGCCCCGCGCCTGGGCGACGGCATCGTCCGCCATGCGCTCACCTTCACGGTGAAGCCGGGCACGGAGGACATCGTCGCGAAGATCCTCGCCGACTACGACTCCCCCCAGGCCCGGGTCGACGAGAACACCCGGCTGCGCCGCACCTCGCTCTTCATGCACGGCAACCGTGTCGTACGGGCCGTGGAGGTCGAGGGAGACCTGATGGCCGCCCTGCGCCACGTCTCCCGGCAGCCCGAGGTCAGGGCCGTCGAGGAAGCCATCAACCCCTATCTGGAGCAGGACCGGGACCTGTCCGACCCCGACTCCGCACGGATGTTCTTCACCCGGGCCGCGCTCCCGACCGTCCACCACGTGAAGGCCGGACGGCACGCCGCGGCCGACGTCCAGCGGCACGCGCTGTTCTACCAGGCGAAGGACGGTTGCGGCATGGCTCTGGCCCGGCTGCTCGCCGGCCAGGACGAGGAAGCGGCGGAGGACGTCGCCGGCCCCATCGAGAGCAGCACCATCTTCCAGCGCGACGACGTGGTGGTGCGCCTGCTCGAAGTGAGCGGCCCCCTCGACGCGCAGCCCGCTCAGGCGCTCGGCATCGGCGGTGCCCGCAAGGCGGCCATGCTCGGACGGCTCCTCGAAGGCGGCGCCAACGGCCTGCCGACGACCGATCCGGAGGCCGCCCGGTTCCTCTCCCAGGCGGAGATGGACCTGATCACCGACCGTCGGGCCACCGAGTCCTGACGTGTCCCACCGGCAGACCCGGGCACCGGCCCGGGCTGCCGCCACCTCGCACAACGCGCCCGGAGGAGAGCAGTCATGACCACGCACCGGCCTCGCATCGTGGACCTCAGCGAGACGCAGCCCAACCGCAGGCGCGGAGGCGATCTGCGCGCCATGCTCACACCAACGGCCGTGGGAGCCACCAGCGGCTTCATGGGACTGGCCATCGTCCGCCCCGGTGAGCGCATCGGTGAGCACTACCACCCGTACTCCGAGGAATTCGTGTACGTCGTGGACGGCCTCCTCGAAGTCGACCTGGACGGCGAACCCCACGCCATGCGGCCCGACCAGGGCCTCCTCATCCCGCCGCACGTACGTCACCGCTTCCGCAACGTGGGTGACGTGGAGGCGCGCATGGTCTTCCACCTCGGCCCGCTCGCCCCGCGCCCCGAACTCGGCCACGTCGACACCGAGGTCACGGACGCCGCGGAGACCGTGCCGGCCGCCGAGCGCGGAGCACCGCCAGAACGAACGGGGGCCGCGTCGTGACCCGGCGTGTCGCCGTCACCGGAGTCGGCGTCGTCGCGCCCGGCGGCATCGGCACCCCGGCGTTCTGGGACCTGCTGTCGAACGGCCGTACCGCCACCCGTGGAATCACGCTCTTCGACCCCGCGCCCTTCCGCTCACGCATCGCGGCCGAGTGCGACTTCGACCCGGTCACGTACGGCCTGGACGACGAACTGATCGCCCGTTCCGACCGGTACGTCCAGTTCGCCCTCGTGGCGGCCAGGGAAGCACTCGGCGATGCCGGGCTCGACCTGGAGAAAGAGGATCCCTGGCGCATCGGGGTCTCGCTCGGCACCGCGGTCGGCGGTACCACCCGCCTCGAACACGACTACGTCGCCGTCAGCGACAGCGGGGCGCGCTGGGACGTCGACCACCGGCCGGCGGGCCGCCACCTGGAGCGGGCGTTCTCGCCCAGCACCCTCGCCTCGGCGGTCGCCGAGGAGGTCGGCGCGCACGGACCGGTGCAGACCGTGTCCACCGGATGCACATCCGGCCTGGACGCGATCGGGTACGCCTTCCACTCCATCGAGGAAGGCCGGGTCGACGTCTGCATCGCCGGGGCGTCCGACACCCCGATCACCCCGATCACCGTCGCCTGCTTCGACGCCATCAAGGCCACCTCCGCGAACAACGACGACCCGGAGCACGCCTCCCGCCCGTTCGACGCGCGCCGCGACGGCTTCGTCATGGGCGAGGGCGGCGCCGTCCTCGTACTCGAGGAACTGGAGCACGCCCGGGCCCGCGGGGCGACCGTGCTGTGCGAGATATCGGGCTACGCCACCTTCGGCAACGCCTACCACATGACCGGGCTCACCAGCGAGGGCCTCGAAATGGCCGAGGCCATCAACACGGCACTCGGCCACTCCCGGACGGACCCCACGCAGATCGACTACGTCAACGCGCACGGTTCGGGCACCAAGCAGAACGACCGGCACGAGACCGCAGCGGTGAAGCGGGCGCTGGGCACACACGCCTACAAGGTGCCGATGAGCTCCATCAAGTCCATGGTCGGTCACTCCCTCGGTGCCATCGGGGCCATCGAGATAGCCGCGTGCGTCCTGGCGCTCAAGCACCAGACGGTGCCGCCGACGGCCAACTACGAGACCGCGGACCCCGAGTGCGACCTCGACTACGTTCCGCGCACCGCACGGCCCCTCAAGCTGCGCAGCGTGCTCTCCGTGGGCAGCGGGTTCGGCGGGTTCCAGTCCGCCGTCGCCCTGACCCGACCAGGCGGGAGGACCCCATGAGCAACCCGGCACACCGGCGCTCCGTCATCACGGGGATCGGCGTCGTCGCCCCCAACGGGACCGGTACCGGCGCCTTCTGGAAGCGGACCCAGGAAGGGGTCAGCGTCCTCGACCGGGTGTCCCGCGAGGGCTGTGAGCGCCTTCCGCTGCGCGTCGCCGGAGAGGTCAGGGACTTCGACCCGGTCGCCTCCGTCGAGGAGCGCTACCTCGTCCAGACCGACCGGTTCACGCACTACGCGATGGCCGCCGCCGACCTCGCCCTGGACGACGCGCGGCTCGGCCGCGCCGACTACCAGGACACCCCGTTCAAGGTGGGCGTGGTGACGGCCGCCGGATCGGGGGGCGGCGAGTTCGGCCAGCGCGAGCTGCAACGGCTGTGGGGCCAGGGCTCCCGGTTCGTCGGCCCCTACCAGTCCATCGCCTGGTTCTACGCCGCCAGCACCGGCCAGATCTCCATCCGCGGAGGCTTCAAGGGCCCCTGCGCCGTCGTCGCCAGCGACGAGGCCGGCGGCCTCGACGCGCTCATGCACGCCGGGCGGTCCGTCCGGGGCGGCACGGACGCCGTCGTCGTCGGCGCCGCCGAGGCACCCCTGGCCCCGTACTCGGTCGTCTGCCAGCTCGGCTACGAGGACCTCAGCCTCTGCGACGAACCGACCCGCGCGTACCGGCCGTTCACCAAGGACGCCTGCGGCTTCGTACCGGCCGAGGGAGGCGCCATGCTGGTGGTCGAGGAGGAGACGGCGGCCCGCGCCCGTGGCGCCCGCGTGCGCGCCGAACTCGTCGGCCACGCCGCCACCTTCACCGGTGCCGGCCGGTGGGAGCAGTCCCGTGAAGGACTGGCCCGAGCCATCGAGGGCGCCCTGCGGGAGGCGGACTGCGCCCCCGAGGACATCGACGTCGTCTTCGCGGACGCCCTCGGTGTGCCCTCGGCCGACCGGGCGGAGGCGCTGGCACTCGCCGACGCACTGGGCGCGCACGGCCGGCGCGTGCCCGTGACGGCGCCCAAGACGGGCATCGGCCGCGCCTACTGCGGAGCGCCCGTGCTGGACGTCTCCGCGGCGGTGCTCGCCATGGAGCACGGTCTGGTCCCGCCGACGCCCAACGTCTTCGAGGTGTGCCACGACCTTGACGTGGTCACCGGCCGCGCACGCCCCGCAGAGCTGCGCACGGCGCTGGTGCTGAGCCGGGGCCTCATGGGGTCGAACTCGGCCCTCGTGCTCCGTCGCCCCACCGACACCCCCCACTGACAAGGAGCTCCTCATGTCCGACCGACTGACGTACGAAGAACTGTCCGTGCTGATGAAGAACGGCGCGGGCCTCACGGTCGACCCGTCCCAGATGGAGAGCCGTCCCGGCTCCCCCTTCGAGGAGTACGGCCTCGACTCGCTCGGCCTGCTCGGCATCGTCGCCGCGCTCGAGAACCGGTACGGCCGCCCTCTGCCGGCCGACGCCGACCGGTGCAAGACGCCGGGCGAGTTCCTCGACCTCGTCAACAACAGCCTGACAGGAGTCTGACGTGTCCGGA
Source organism: Streptomyces sp. NRRL WC-3549 (assembly GCF_000721935.1). Classification (GTDB taxonomy): domain Bacteria; phylum Actinomycetota; class Actinomycetes; order Streptomycetales; family Streptomycetaceae; genus Streptomyces. The sequence goes on along the minus strand of NZ_KL585414.1, from coordinate 213,462 downwards.
CACACCGAGAACGAGATCACCATCGCCGCGCCCCTGGACCTGGTCTGGGACATGACGAACGACCTCGAGAACTGGCCCCAGCTCTTCAGCGAGTACGCCTCGGTCGAGGTGATCGACCGCGAGGGCGGGACGACCACCTTCCGGCTCACCATGCACCCCGACGACAACGGCAAAGTGTGGAGCTGGGTCTCCGAACGCACCACCGACCGCACCACCCGCACCGTGAACGCACGGCGCGTGGAGCCGGGCCCCTTCCAGCACATGGACATCCACTGGGAGTACGCGGAGGCCCCCGGGGGCACGGTGATGCGCTGGCGGCAGGACTTCGCCATGCGGCCCGACGCCCCGGTCGACGACGCGTGGATGACCGACAACATCAACCGCAACTCCCGCGTCCAGATGGAGCTCATCCGCGACAAGATCGAGCAGCGCGACCGGGAACGGCGCTCCGCAGCGGTCCCCGCCAACTGATGCCCCGAAAGGCAACCGGATGCACCACGCACTGATCGTCGCCCGGATGGCTCCCGACGCCGCCCCGGACATCGCCGAGCTGTTCGCCGCCTCCGACAACACCGAACTGCCCCACCTGGTGGGGGTCAACCGGCGCACGTTGTTCCAGTTCGGAGACGTCTACCTGCACCTGATCGAGTCCGAGCAGCCGCCGGGTCCGGAGATCGCGAAGGTGACGGAACACCCGGAGTTCAAGGCCATCAGCGACCGGCTGACCGCCTACGTGAGCCCCTACGACCCGCAGACCTGGCGCGGACCCAAGGACGCGATGGCGCAGCAGTTCTACCGGTGGCAGCGGGACGGCTCCGCCTGACGCACCAACGCGCCGCCCCGGGGCCGGCACCTGAGCGCCGACTCCGGGGCGACACGCGTACCCGGGCGGATCAGCCCGGTACGACGCACTCGAACGCGTGCAGATAGGGATTGACCGGCCGGACCTCGGCGATCTTCAGGCCGGCGTCGGCGATCCGTGTCTCCAGGCTCTCCCTGGTGTGCTTCGCACCGCCGACGTTGAGGAGCAGCAGCAGGTCCATGGCGGTGGTGAACCGCATGGAGGGGGTGTCGTCGACGAGGTTCTCGATGACCACCACCCGGGACCCGGGACGGGCCGCCGCCATCACGTTGCGCAGCGTCCTGCGGGTGCTCTCGTCGTCCCACTCGAGAATGTTCTTGATGATGTAGAGATCCACCTCGAACGGGACGCCCTCGCGGCAGTCACCGGGCACGATCCGCACCCGGTCGGCGAGCGCGCCGCCCTCCCGCAGCCGGCCGTCCGCCCGCGCCACCACACCGGGCAGGTCGAGCAGGATGCCGCGCGCCGAGGAGTGCTTCTCCAGCAGGCTCGCCAATACGTGACCCTGGCCCCCGCCGATGTCGGCCACCGAGGACACCCCGGTGAGGTCGAGCAGTTCGGCGACGTCCCGGGCCGACTGCACGCTGGATGTGGTCATGGCGCGGTTGAACACCTGGGCGGACTCGCCCGCGTCCTGGTGGAGGTAGTCGAAGAAGCCCTTGCCGAACGCCTCCGGGAAGACGCTCGAACCGGAGCGCACCGCGTCGTCGAGCCGCGGCCAGACCTCCCACGTCCAGGGCTCCGTGCACCACAGGGAGATGTACCGCAGGCTGTTCGGGTCGTCCTCGCGCAGCAGGCGGGACATCTCCGTGTGGGCGAACGTCCCGTCCTCCGTCTCGCTGAAGACGCCGTAGCAGCACAGCGCGCGCAGCAGTCGGCGCAGCGGTTCCGGTTCGGTCCGCACGGCCTGGCCGAGTTCCTCGGCCGAGGCGGGCGCTCGCCGAGGGCGTCGGCGACCCCCAGCCGGGCC
>NZ_KL585414.1:201841-211390 GCF_000721935.1 Streptomyces sp. NRRL WC-3549 | reverse complement strand
CCCTCAGCCGCATGGCCGGCGGTGGGGCCTGCGCCGCGGAGGAAGGAGGCGTGTGGGTGGTGACGGGTGAGGTGAGGGGGGTGGTGTCGGGGGTGGGACTCACGGTGGTCATACCGTCTCGATTCTCCTGGTGCGGCGGTGAGCCGTTACTCGGCGCACATCCCGGCGGGCACGGACGTCCCGCACTCGTTGCTGACGAAGGTGTTGCCCGTGCCGGAGGCGTCCCGGTCGGCCAGGTCGGCCGGCAGGTTGTCCCGGACGAGGTTGCCGCTGATGGTGTTGCCCGTGTTGAGCGCGCCCACGAAGCTCTTGAACAGCACGATTCCGCCGGAATGCGGGGTGGTGCCCGCGTTGCCGCGCACCACGTTGTCCCGGACGAGCGTCTTCTCGCTTCCGGTGAGCACGATGCCGGAGCCCTGGAGGGCGGTGAGCCGTTCCGTGGCCGCACAGAACTTGTTGTTCTCCACGATCTCGTTCCCGGTGACCGTCATCGCCCCGGCCGCGGGCTTGGATTCGTCACCGACGACGAACAGGCCGCTGCAGTTGCCGGTGACCTGGTTGCCGCCGATCACCATGTTCCTGACCCGCCGTGCGGTGATCCCGATGCGGTTGTCGCTCAGGGTGTTGTCGGTGACCCGGGTGCCCCGGGTGTCGATGGCCCCGCCCTCCTCGTCGACCGAGTTCGCGACGAAGATGCCGGCGTCACCGTTGCCGGTGGCGGTGTTGCGCCTGAAGTCGCCACGGGTCGAGCGCTCCTGTGCGATGCCCCACGTGCCGTTGCCGCTCGCCGTCACCTCGCTGACGGTGAGCCCGTCCGTCCAGGACGCCCAGACGCCGTTGCCGGAGAAGCCGGAGACCGTCAGCGAGGAGATGCTGACGTCGTCGACCGTCCGTCCCTCGGCGCCGATCACACAGACGCCGTTACCGCCCGCGGCGCACGCGCCGGCGGCCTTCGTCCCGGTGGCCGGCGGTGCGATCACGGTCCGTCCGCCGGTGCCACGCAGGGTCAGGCCCGGCTTGGTGATCAGGACGCTCTCCCGGTAGGTGCCGGGCAGGACGACGACCGTGTCACCAGGAGCCGCCGCGTCCACCGCGCGCTGGATCGAACCGCCTGGGCGTACCACGTGGTGTCCCGGCACGGACGCGGAGGAGGGGGCCGCCACGAGCCCCAGGGCCGCCGAGGCGACGGCGAGCGCAGCCGAACAGGTGATGTCTCTTTTCCTCATGAGCCGAAGCTAGGGGCGATGGCGGGGTGCTGCCACACAACGTGAGCGCAAGACCACATGGCGTGCCTGAATGGCTTACGGGCCGGCGCACGACGGAGCGTGGAAGGGGGCCGTCAACGGGTGCGTGGCCTGCCGGTGCGGGACGGTGCGCACCGCCGCCGTACGCGCGGGGCCCCGCGCAGCGCCCCGGGAGACGTAACGTGGCCGCCATGACGGGCGAACGCGATCTTCGAACACTGCTGCGCGGCATGCGGCCGGAGCTCAACCCCGGCCGCTACGTCTTCACCACCCTGCCGGGCGGCGAGTCACCCCCCGGCGTCACGCCCGTGGTGACCGTCGCCGAGCGCGAAGGCCTGACGCTGGTCCTTCCCGAGGAACAGGCGGTCGAGTCGCGGCTCGCGTACGACTTCGTGGCCGGGTGGATCACGCTCCGCGTCCACTCCTCTCTGGACGCCGTCGGACTGACCGCGGCGGTCTCCCTCGCCCTCACCGACGCCGGGGTGAGCTGCAACGTGGTCGCGGGACACCACCACGACCACCTGTTCGTCCCCTACGAGCGGGCGGACGAGGCCGTCGGCGTGCTGGAGGCGCTCGCCCGGGAGTCCTGAGCCCGCGCCCGGGCACGCAGCGCTCGTCGGCCCAGGGCGGCTGCGGCCCGAGGCGCCGGGTCCGCCCGGCTCCGCAACGTGAGCCGGGCCACGTACCATGGCACCCATGTCCTTCCTCCGCCGCCGCAGCGCCGCCACACCCGCGGGCCCGGACTTCGATGTCCTGGCCATGGACCCCGGGGACTGGCCCGGAAACCTCGGCGCCGGTCTGCTTCCCGCCCCCGACGGCAGCTGCCAGGGCGTCTTCCTCCGCTACGACCTGTACGGCGGCCGGGGCCCCGCGATGATCATCGGCAACCTCCCGGAGGGCTCGCCGGCCCGCGAGACCGAGGAGGGCCAGATTCCCTTCGAGGTGGCCCAGCTCCTCCTCGCCCTCGAGAACGACGAGCCGGTCGAGGTGACCGCCACCGAGGACGTCCCCGTGATGCAGGGCGACAGCCTCCTGGTCGTCCGCCGCATCAAGCTCTCCGAGAGCCGTATCTCCTGCGTTCAGTTCGACCGGAACGACGGGGTGCTGGTCACCATCGCGAGCTGGGACCGGCCCATCACCGACGATCTGTACGCCCTGCTCAAACCGCTGCCGGCCGAGCTGTTCCAGCAGGGCTGAGACGCCCCTGGGACAGCAGGCGGGTCACCCGCGCCGCCGACGTGCCGAGCCCTGTGGGGCCGCTGATGTGCCACGGGGTTCCCGTTCCTCGCCGCAGGTCCTCCTCGCGGTAGCGGCGGCAGTCCCGGTGCCAGATCAGGATGCCCGCCAACCAGTGCTGGAGCTCCACCACGTAGCCCGCCAGAATCTCCCGCGCCTCCGCGTCCAGGCCGAAGTCGTCGTACAGCACCGGCAGCTCGTGCTCGGCCACATGCTGGAACTGACGCATCCGTCCGTTCATCAGGTCGTGGACGATCGCGACCCCCGTCGGGTAGTCCACGCCGAAGAAGTTCTGCACGACGAGGACGCCGTTGTGCACCTCCCCCTCGTACTCGATCTCCTTCTGATACGAGAACAGGTCGTTGAGCAGGCACGCGTAGTCCGCCGCCGCGTTCTCCAGGGAGCGCAGCGGGCCGCTGCGGTAGACCGCCTCGGGCACCTTCCTGCCGTGCCCCAGCCGGCACAGGCTCATCGTCAGGTCCGAACCGAAGGTCGCCCGGCGCATCTCGACGTAGTCCACCGGGTCCGGAATCCGGTTCTGCGCCTGGTTCGCCAGCTCCCACAGCCAGCTCGCCGTCATCGTCTCCACCGCCTCGCGGAACGTGCGGCGGGCGCTCTCGTCCATCGGTCCGGCGGTGCGCCGCCACAGGTCGGCCAGCCCGCGCTCCAGTGCGTTCACCGGCTCCGGGACCGACGTCCCGTCCAGCGGCATGAACAGCGACAGCCGCTCGTTGGCCAGCCGCGCCCCGGCCAGGTCACGGGTCCGGCCGTGCACCACCGGGAACCAGTCGTCGCCGTACGTCCCCCACGTCAGCCAGCCCGAGGACAGGTCCAGCTCCTCGGGCGTCGCGTCCGGGTGCAGCCCGGCCGCACACAGCGGCAGATCGGTCGCGATCAGCCGCTCCTCGTCCCAGATGTGCGAACCCGGCACGCCCGGCTGCGCCTCCAGCAGACCCATCCGCCGCGACCAGTCCACGATCCGCAGCCGCGCACCGTCCAGATACGGGCTCAGCGTCGTGGAGAACGGCATCTCGAAGTCGGGCAGCAGTGACGGCCCCACGTGCTGGTACGGCACGTGGGTGTGAGTGCGCAGCCGGGCCGACTCCGACCGGGGGGTGAAACGGATGGACGCCGCCGCCATCGCGAAACCGGGAACCGCTTCGGCCGCGCCCCCGTCGTTCATGTACCGGCTGGAGCGCATGTGCCACTCATGCCCGCCGGACTGCCAGTCCTGCAGACCCTTGACGTACGCCATGACGGCGGCCGTCTGGTCGGGGGTGAGGCCCTTCTCGGCGCAGAGCGGCGGGAGCTCGGTCAGGGCGGTGTTCTCGAACTGCTGGAGACGTGAGGTCAGCAGGTCGTTGACCGCCTCGGCCGCCTCCTGGGTGGAGCAGCCCAGGAACCTTTCCAGCACCAGCACACCGTTGCTGTTCTCGCCCTCGTCCTCGACCTCGCGCTGGTAGGAGAACAGGTCGTTGCGCAGGTGCACCCCGTCCGAGAAGGCGTCCCGCAGCACCCGCAGCGGACGCGCGTCGGCCAGCGACGCGGGCACCTCCGCGTTCGCCGCGTACTCCACCAGACCCGCCGACCACGGGGCGCCACCCACCTTGCGCCGCATCTCGATGTACTCGACGGGGTTGGCGATGCGCCCCTCGTTGATGTTCGCCAGCTCCCACAGCGACTCGTTGAGCAGGTTCTCCGTCGCTTCGGCGAAGCGGGCCCGCCAGGCGTCCGACATCGCCGGGACCGTTCTCGCCCAGAGGTCGGCCAGACCCGCCTCGACCGGGTTGGTGGGCTCAGGGGTCACAGCGCCCCGCTCCATCGGCATGAACGCGGGAAGCCGGTCCAGATAGCGCTTGCCCCCCTCCCGGTCGGGGGTGCGTTTGAACAGTTCGAGGAAGTGGTCGTCGAAGAAGAAGACCCACACGTACCAGTCGGTGACCAGGGCGAGTGCCTCGTCGGAGCAGTCGGGATGTGTGTACGCGCACAGCAGCGCGTAGTCATGGGACTCGAGGTCCTTCTCCTCCCAGATGCCGGACCCCTCCAGCATCCCCATCTTCCGGGCCCACGCGCGGGTGTGGGTCCGGGCCGCCTCCAGATGAGGGTTGAGGCGCGCCGGGTACGGCACGTAGAAGTCCGGCAGGGTGAAGGGCTGTGCCATGTACGTCCGGCCTTTCCGAGAACTCCGCGCGGTCCGCGCGAATCGGTCCTGTCGGCGCCAGCACTACCCCTCCGCCATTCGGGGTACGCACCGTGCGAAATAGTCACACAAGTTCAGGGGGCTGTGGACAACGTTCTTGACGCGCGATCACCTCCGGTCACAGAGTGTGAGCGGACCACGGAACGACGAGATCACCCGAGGAGCGGGCCGGTACCTCCGGCCCGGGAAGGGTTGTCATGAAGCCCGATCAGAGAACCAGGACCGCGCTCGCGCTGATCACCGCGGGAGCCCTGGGCGTCGCCCTGCTCACACCCTCGGCGCAGGCCGGCGCCGAGACCCCACGGCCCGAATGTCCCCGCACACTCACCTGCGACTGGGTACCGGCGGCCTACCGGCAGACCGGCGCCCCGGCCGACAAGGAGACGTACGGCAACTACGACACGGCGGACCGGCCCCACAGCAACGCCGTCCGGTTCATCGTGCTGCACGACACCGAGGTCGACTACGACACGACACTGAAGATCTTCCAGGACCCGGCGAACAAGACCTCCGCCCACTACGTCGTGCGTTCCGCCGACGGCCATGTCACCCAGATGGTGAAGAACAAGGACATCGCCTGGCAGGCCGGCAACTGGTACATGAACACCCACTCCATCGGTATCGAGCAGGAGGGCTTCGCGGCCGAGGGAGCGAAGTGGTACACGGACGAGATGTACCGGTCGACCGCCCGGCTCGTACGCCATCTCGCGGCGACGTACGACATCCCGCTCGACCGGCAGCACATCCTCGGTCACGACGGCGTGCCCCCGACCAGCGCCGCCGGGACGCAGAACATGCACTGGGACCCGGGCCCTTACTGGGACTGGAACCGCTTCATGGCACTCCTCGGCAGGCCCACCGTGCCGAACGCTCCCGCGAACAGTCAACTCGTGACGGTGAGCGCCGACTTCGCCAAGAACAAGCAGGCCTTCCGCGACTGCGAGAGGGGCGTCGACCTGCCGGTGCAAGGCAGCAGCGCGGTGCCCCTGCACACCGCGCCGTCCGAAGGTGCCCCGCTCTTCTCCGACCCGGGGCTGCATCCGGACGGGGCCCCCGGTACCGACTGCGCCGCCGACTGGGGCAGCAAGATCAGTACCACCCAGCAGGCCGTCGTGGCCGACCGTGTGCCCGGCTGGACGGCGATCTGGTGGTACGGGCGGAAGGCGTGGTTCCGAACCCCGGCGGGCGCCCGTGTCACCACACCTACGGCAGGACACGTCGTTCGGCCGAAGGCGGGCAAGGGCGACGTGCCGGTGTACGGCGTGGCCTACCCGGAGAGGGCGGAGTACCCGGGTGACTTCGCGAAGCCGGCCGTCGGCACCCCACTCGGCTACACCATCAAGGCGGGGCAGGCCTACCCGGGCGGGGGCGCTGCCCCCACGGGGTACTTCTACGCGCCGACGATCGATTCCTCCCAGCCGTACGACCACACCTACTTCCGGGGGTCAGAGAGATATGTGACCGTCCAGATCGGGCACCGGATCGGGTTCGTGAAGGCTTCCGACGTGGACGTGGTACGGGCCGGCCGGTCGTGATCCCGGCCGGCCGTGAGTGAGGCCGACCTCGGGCGACTGCACCGCCACCGCGTGTTGCGTGCTGCGGGACCTGTGTGTCGGCACCGGTCCCGCAGCACGCGTCCCCCGTCGGTCAGCGGGTCCCCACTGCGGCGCGCACGGCCCGGCGTGCCATCGCGCAGTCGTCGTGCAGGCGGCGCAGCAGCAGCCGCTGTTCCTCGCTCGAGGAGAGCGCACCAGGACGGACCGGAGCCGCCGCCCCGTCCCGCATGGCCCGCTGGACCGCCGTCTCGTACGTACGGATCTCCCGGGTCAGTACGAGCATGAGGTTGACGAGGAACGCGTCCCGCGCCGCCGCCCCCTGCGACTGGGCGAGCTGGCTGATCTGACGCCGTGTCGCCGGCGCATCACCGAGCACCGTCCACAGCGTCGCCAGGTCGTAGCCCGGCAGGTACCAGCCCGCGTGCTCCCAGTCCACCAGCACGGGGCCGGTGGGCGGCACCAGGATGTTGGAGAGCAGCGCGTCACCGTGGCAGAACTGGCCCATCGTCTGTCGGCCGCCCGCGTGGGCCAGGCCGTGCAGGAGCTTCTGCAGGTCACCCAGGTCCCGGTCGGTGAAGAGGCCCAGCTCGTGGTAGCGGGAGATTCGGGAGGCGTAGTCCAGGGGCGCACCGAAGAGGCCGGCCGGCGGTCGCCAGGCGTTGATCCGGCTGATCGCTCCGAGGACCGCCCGGATGTCCGCGCGCGGCGGTGCCTCCGCCGGATGCCTCGTCAGAGCCGCGACCCGTCCGGGCATCCGCTCGATCACCAGCGTGCAGTTCTCCGGGTCGGCGGCGATGAGCCGCGGGACCCGTACCGGCGGGCGATGCCTGACGAAGGCGCGGTATGCAGCTATCTCGTGCCTGAACCGCTCCGTCCACGCGGGGGAGTGGTCCAGTAAGCACTTGGCCACGGCGGTCGCGCGGCCCGTCGTGCCGACGACGAGCACCGAACGGCCGCTGCGCCGCAGCACCTGGACCGGGTTGAACTCGGGACAGATGCGGTGCACCGAGGCGATCGCCATCCTCAACTGCGCGCCCTGGGGGCCCGACAGGTCGAGCCGTCCGCTGAGCGGTTGGGTGCCCGGCCCCGCCGCCCGCCGGGTCCGACCCGTGCCGGACGCCGGTGAAGCGGCGCGGGGGTCGAGATACGGCCCGCCGCCCGCCCCCATGGGACGAAGCGGCCGGGGCGGGGCGGACACGGAGGACGATGCTGTGTACATGGGCGAGACAGATCCCTTCGTGCGCCGACAAGTTGCGTACGCCGCCCCGGCCGGCGGCCGTTCGGCACCCTGGGGAGTACCGAGGGCTGCCGGGCGGGGTGGCGCTTTCCTACCTGACACCGGGGTACGGGTGGCAGACCATCTGGCGGACCCTGGCGAACCCTGGCGAATAGTCCCTCAGCATCTGACAGGGGGTTAGTGTCAAGTCAGCCGAGAACCTGGGGGCTTGAAGTGACCGGAGAACCCAACACCCGCCTCTCCGACCTGTTCGGCCTCGCCGGCTGGTCCAAGGGGGAGCTCGCGAGAATGGTGAACCGGCAGGCGGCGGCCATGGGCCATCCGCAGCTGGCCACCGACACCTCGCGGGTCCGGCGCTGGATCGACATGGGGGAGTCACCCCGCGATCCCGTGCCCGAGGTATTGGCAGCTCTGTTCACCGAGCGGCTCGGCCGTGTCGTGACCATCGAGGACCTCGGGTTCGGCCGGCGCGGGCGTGTGGGGAAGCGGCGAGAGGCCGGGACGCAGAAACATCCCGACGGAATGCCGTGGGCGCCCGAACGGACGGCAGCGGTCCTCACCGAATTCACGGGAATGGACCTCATGCTCAACCGACGCGGCTTGGTGGGCGCGGGCGCCGCGCTCACCGCCGGCTCAGCCATCACCGGTGCCATGTACGACTGGCTCCACTCCGAACCCGCTCCGACGGCCCCGAACGCCCGTCCCGACGAACCCCAGCACGTGGAGAGCGCCGGTTTCGACCGGTACGAGGCCGCGCCCGTCGGGTCCGAGGAGATCGAGGCGCTCGAACGCTCCGTCGAGGTGTTCCGCGCGTGGGACGCCTCCCGGGGCGGCGGCCTCCAGCGCAAGGCGGTCGTGGGCCAGCTCAACGAGGTGGGCGGCATGCTCGCCTACCGCCACCCCGAACACCTGCAGCGCCGTCTGTGGGGCGTCGCCGCCAACCTCGCCGTCCTCGCGGGATGGATGTCCCATGACGTCGGCCTCGAACCGACCGCCCAGAAGTACTTCGTGATCGCCGCCCACGCGGCGCGCGAGGGCGGCGACCGGCCGCGCGCGGGTGAGGCGCTCTCCCGCGCCGCGCGCCAGATGGTCCACCTGGGCCGGCCCGATGACGCCCTGGACCTCATGAAGCTGGCCAAGTCGGGCTCCGGGGACCAGACCCTGCCGCGCACCCAGGCCATGCTGCGCACCATCGAGGCGTGGGCCCAGGCGTCGATGGGGCAAGGACAGGCCATGCGCCGCACCCTCGGCGAGGCCGAGGAGCTCTTCGTCTCCGACAAGGGGGACGTGCCGCCGCCGAGCTGGATGCAGATGTTCGACGAGGCGGACATGCACGGGATGCAGGCTCTCGCCTTCCGTACGCTGGCCGAGCACGATCCGGCCGCCGCCAACACCGCTCAGCGACACGCCAGGCAGGCGCTCGATCTGCGAAGGAACGGGCGTCAGCGGTCCAAGATCTTCGACTACATCTCGCTCGCCTCGGCCTGCTTCATCGCCGACGACCCCGAGCAGGCCGACCGGTACGCGCGGCTCGCTCTGGTGTCGATGGGGGAGACCTCCTCCCACCGCACCTGGGACCGGCTCCGTGAGATGTACCGCCTCACGGGCCAGTTCGCCGGGTACGCCAAGATCGAGGACCTCCGTGAGGAGATCGAACGGGCTCTGCCGCGGAGCGTGTTCAAGAAGACGAAAGGTGCGCAGATCTGAGAGGCCGCACCGTCGCGGCCGGCGCAGCGGCCCTCCGGACGCACGCCGTCCGGCACGCCTTCAGGCTCCGACGCGGGCCACCAGTACGCATGTGTCGTTCAGCCGTTCGCTCGCACCGAACTCCTCGACGACCGTGCGGAGACAGTCCTGTGCCGTGCCGCCCTGTGCGAGCAGCGGGGCGAGGCCCAGCAGTGCCTCCGGGGCACTGTCCCCGTCGCTTCGGCGCGTCAGCCCGTCGGTGTGCAGCACGAGCACGTCACCGGGCAGCAGGGGCACCTGGTCCTGCTCGTAGGCGACTCCGGACGCCGCGCCGAGCAGCACTCCGTCCGGGGCCGGGAGCGCGTGTCCCGTCTCTTATACACATCTCTG
>NZ_KL585414.1:199997-201624 GCF_000721935.1 Streptomyces sp. NRRL WC-3549 | reverse complement strand
GCCGCGGAACAGCAGCGGCGGGGGGTGTCCCGCCTGGGCCCAGGAGAGTCGGCCGGCCACGGGGTCGAAGAGGCAGCACAAGGCGCTCCCCAGCACGGGTTGCGCGGAGCACTGGATCAGCTGGTTCAGATGGGTCAGCACGGCTCCTGGCTCGATGCCGGCGACGGCCATCCCGCGCAGTGCCCCGAGCAGCGTCGCCATGGCAGAGGCCGCGGGGACGCCGTGACCGGTCAGATCGCCGACCGTGAGGAGCGTCCTGCCGTCCGGCAGGCGCAAGGCGTCGTACCAGTCGCCGCCGACCAGGTCGGTCGACCGGGCGGAGAGGTGACGGGCGGCCACGTCCAGGCCGTCGGTCCCCCGCGCCGACGGAGGCAGGCACTCGGGCCGGGGCGGCAGTACGGCCTCGCGCAGTTCCACCGCCATGCGGCGCTCCGCCCGGGCGCGGTGCTCCTCGCTCCGGAGCGAGGAGCGGGTCCGGTCCACCGTGTACTGGCTGCGTCTGAGCCTGCTGACGTCCCGCAGAACCGCCCACATGGAGGCGGTACAACCGGTGGCGTCGAGCACGGGCTCGCCGGTCATGTGCAGGGTCCGCATCCGTCCGTCGGGCAGGAGGATGCGGATCTCTCCGTCTATCGGCCGGCCGTCGACCAGGCAGTCCGTAACCATCGACGTCAACAGCGGCTGGTCCTCGGGGAGGAGTACGGACGGAAGCTCGTCCAGGGACAGTGCTCCCGCCGCCGGGTCCCTGCCGAAGATCTCGTACAGCTCGTCGGACCAGCTCACCTCGTCCGTGAGCAGATTCCATTCCGCGCTGCCGACCCTGCTGAGCAACGAGCCGGCCGGGCGGGCGCCGGGGGTCTGTCGTGCGGGTCCGCCCGCCGGCAGGGTGGGCTGGGCCGGGACCCCGTCCCTGAGCTGCCCCAGCTGCTCGCCCAAGTCGTCGAGCTGGTTCACGGCCAGCTCGCAGAGCGCCCGCTCCCAACGCAGCTGCGGGTCGTCCTCGTCCAGTACGGAGCTGTCCCGCCGCACGGCCGCGACGTCACCGCGCAGCCGACGGGTGCGGCTGATCAGGGCGTCGACGGCGTCCCGCCCGGGTGGTCGCGGGGCGGGGCGGTCCGCAAACAGATGGGACGGCATCACGTACTCCGATACAGACACGGCACGGCCGGTTCGTGGGGGTGGACCGGACACGACTGTTGCACAGGCCGGGGGAGCCCGTAAGGGATTTGGCAACACTCGACAGGTTGTTGCTTCCGGCATATGCCATCGGCTGACTGGAGTGCAGTCCGCCGGACACCTTTGCCTGTATCGCCGAGTTGACGCAAGCCGTCCGGCGTGAGCTGCGGGTCGCACGCCCGCGTGAGCGGCTCCCGCACGGCGCGTCCGTCGGGAGCGGGGAGGTGCGGGCCGGGCCGGCGGCCGCGCGGCGGGAATGGGCGTGCGCCCCGGCGTGTTACGGAGACAGTCGGAAACGATACCCATTCCCATCAGGTGGAGGTGGGATCGGAAGGCCTACTTGGAGGTCCCCATGGCACGCAGCGAGACCAGGCCCGTCGTACTCCTCCGTTCGACGGCGGGTACCGGACACACCTACGTCACGCGGAAGAACCGCCGAACCAGCCCCGAC
>NZ_KL585414.1:196519-199760 GCF_000721935.1 Streptomyces sp. NRRL WC-3549 | reverse complement strand
GCTGGAGCTGCGCAAGTTCGACCCGGTCGCGGGGCAGCACGTGCTCTTCCGTGAGGCCCGCTGACGGAGGCCCGAAGGCGCCCGGAACGGGCATCGTCGCAGGTGGCCGTGGTGTGAATCACAGAGGGCCCCTGCGGTTCCCGGGAACGGACCCGAGTGGTTTATTGTTCATCTATACGTGGGAATGGGCGGGCACAGCCCGCCGAGCGGCACCGTCCGCCGCATCCCACGCGTGAGCCGCCCCGGCTGGATTCCCCCGATCCGGCCGGGGCTTTCACGTGGTCCGGGTCAGATCCTCCGCGTAGTGCTCGATGGCGGTCCGGTACCGCTGCACCTCGGGGCTCCCACTCGTCGAGGCGAGCAGACGCAGCAGGAGTTGCATCGCCTCGTGATGGTCGCCGGTGTTGAACAGGGCCATCGAGAGGAAGGTCCGCAGCGCACCGTCGTCCGGGAACTGCGCGACACCCCCGCGCAATGTCTCGGCGGCGCGCCCCGGCGGTCCTCGTCGCTCAGGGCGTCCCCCTGGAGGCTCCGCTCGTAGTACGGCACGGCCTCGGCCTCCAGGCCGAGTACGTCATGGACCCACGCGGTCTGGTACGCCACGTCGGCGGCCTCCGGAAACGACGCGGTGAGGGAGAGCAGACGCTCCCTGGCCTGTTCCGGGTGGCCCTGTTCGCGCAGCCGAACGGCCTCCGCCAGCAATGCGTCCTTCTTCTGAGCAGTCATGCGCCCATCGTCGCACCGGGGGCCCGTGGTGTGGCCGCCGCGGTCCGGGGAAAACGGGGTCCATGGACGCAGAGGCGAAGCGCCGGGCACGACATGGAAGTCCAGGCCGTCTCCTGCTGCGAGCCGTGGTGCTCGTGGTGGCGTCACTGGGGCTCGTGGTCTTCTCGATCGCTCTGGCGAAGGTGACGTTGACCCCGTCGCCCGCCTCGGAGGGCATCGTGACGTCCAACCTGCGCCCGGGAAGGTCTCTGCGGCAGTACGCGGAGGAGTACACGTTCCTCGCCGCGTGCAAACAGGCGGGAGGCAACCTCCTGCTGGGCGTCCCGTTCGGGGTACTGCTCCCGGTCCTGGTGCCCCGCCGGCTGCGGATGATCCGGATGACCGTTCTGACCGCGACGGTCATGGCCGTCATCGAACTCGTCCAGGGCGCGCTCGTCACGGGACGCGCCTTCGACATCGACGACGTCATCCTCAACACCGCCGGTGCCCTCCTGGGGTACCTCCTGATCGGCCGGAAGGCCAGCCACCGCTACCACGCACTGGCGGCCACACCCGCCCCCGAGCCTTCGCCCGCCCGGAAACCGGCCGAGGGCCCCACCGAGGGCCCCACCGAGGGCCCGGCCGGAGAGCCGCCCGCGCGCGGGCGTGGGTTCACCGCGAGGTGGCGCGGCCGTCGGTCCGGTCCGGGCGGGGGAGCGCCCGGACCGGACCGACGCGGTGCCTGATGACCCTGCGGGCAAGCCGCGCCGTCGTGCCGTCCGCCACGTACGCTCGCCGTGTTGGCCGAAAGCCCTGGTAGCAGCTGCCACCAGGGCTCCCGTCGGCCTCGCGGTCCCGCATCGCACCGGACGACGCCCCCGGGGGCGGACATCGCCCCTCAGGCCGTCAGAGCGCCGGGTAGGCGTTCTTCATGAGCTCCTGGAACTGGGCGGAGAACCACTTCCCGGAGACAGGGGCGCCGCCCAGCGCCCCCGACATGTTGTTGTTGTTACGGGCGTTGCCCGTGTACGTCGGGTCGCACATCCGGTCGAAGCCCTTGCCCTCGTCGTTCGGGATCTCCGAGCTGGAACCGTCGGACTCCCCCGGAGGCTTCATCCAGACGTACGCGTCGATCCCGGGCTCGGGAGCGGCCTGCGGCCGTTCACCGAGACCCGCTCCCGCCTGGTTGCACCAGTTGCCCAGGTGGATGCGCCGGTCGTAGCGCCCGCCGTCCACATAGGTGTCGACGCTGGTGCTCGCGCCCGGACCACTCGGCCGGTCCGTTCCGCCCCAGCCGTTGCGGGAGGTGTCGATGAGCATGCCGATGCCGGAGTTGAAGCCGACGGAGACCAGTTCGTTGCGGAAGGCCTGTGCGAA
Source organism: Streptomyces sp. NRRL WC-3549 (assembly GCF_000721935.1). Classification (GTDB taxonomy): domain Bacteria; phylum Actinomycetota; class Actinomycetes; order Streptomycetales; family Streptomycetaceae; genus Streptomyces. The sequence goes on along the minus strand of NZ_KL585414.1, from coordinate 197,678 downwards.
GGACAGCTCGTCCGTGTAGCGGTTCCAGTCGACCCACGTCGACTGCCGCACGGAGGTCCCGTTCACCGAGTCGTCGATGGAGAAGTTCTCCTCCTTCAGCGCACTGTAGTTGGCCGTGTTGGTGATGAAGCCGTGCACGTCGTTGACGGTCGCGCCCTCGGACGTCGCGGCCTCGTGGAAGATCTCCGCGGACGGGCCGAAGTTGTCGTCCCAGCCGATCCAGCCGTGGTGGCCCGCGTCGATGTAGTTGTAGACGTTGGGCGCGTCGCCGAGCTTGTTGAGCGCGTAGCCGACGCCCTTGACGTAGTTGCCGTTGGCCTTCATGACGTCACAGGCCGGGGTGGCCGTGGGGCGGCCGCCGGCGTTGGTGACGAGGTTCGGCAGCGAGTCGATCTCGACCGTGGTGACGATCCGCAGACCCGCGTACTTCGGGTCGCCGAGGATCTCCGCGATCGGGTCGATGTACTCGGTCTTGTAGCGGCCGATCTCGGTCGGGCCGAGCTCACCGTTGGAGGCCAGCGCCGCGCAGTCACGCCCGGGCAGGTTGTAGATGACGACCTGGACGACGAGTTCGCCGGAGCCCTTCTGCGTCAGGGCCTCGTCGAGGTGGTCGCGCAGCCCCATCGAGCCGTTCGCGCCCTCGATCGCGGCGATGCGGTCCAGCCAGACGCCGGTGGGCTGGTCGGCGATTCTGTCGCCGCCCGGCTCGGCCGCGGCGTTCGCCGACCACTCCGGGTTCACATAGACCTTGGCGCCCTGGTAGGGGTTGTCCACCCGGCTGCCCGCGGGCGGGTTCGTGGGCGGGTCGGTCGGATCGGTCGGGTCCGTGGGGTCGATCGGTCCCGCGGCTCCGTTGCAGGTGACGCCGTTCAGCTTGAACGTCGCGGGCACGGTGCTGTTGCCGTTCCCGGTCGCGTTGAAACCGAAGGTGGCGGAGGCGCCCGTGGCGAGGGCGGCGTTGTAGCCGGCGTCCTTCGCGGTGACGGCGGAGCCGCTCTGCGAGATGGTGGCGTTCCAGCCCTGGCTGACCTGTTCGCCGCCGGCGAAGCTCCACTCGAGCTGCCAGCCGGATAGGGCGTCGCCGTTGTTGGTGACGCTCACGGAGGCGGTGAGCCCGCCGTTCCACTGGTTCTGGATGGTGTAGTCGACGGTGCAGCCG
>NZ_KL585414.1:195854-196200 GCF_000721935.1 Streptomyces sp. NRRL WC-3549 | reverse complement strand
CGCCGCCATGAGTGCTGTTCGGGATCGGCGCAGGGTGGTGCGGCTCGTGCGGCTCATACGAGTTCCGTTTCCTCGGTTGTCGAGGGCGCGCGGTGGTCACGCGGCCCGATTCCGTACGGGTGGGGTTCCGTCGTGGTCGCTGATCGGGGAAGGACCCGCGGAGGATCCCGGCGTGCGGAGTCCTTCCGGGGCAGGTGGGTCCGTGGTCATGCGGTCGTTACCGAACACCCTCCGTCAGAGGGCGGCTTCGGTGGTGGCGTGGTCGGTCACGGATGGTCCGGCGGTGTGCGCTCGCACGGACGTCGGCTGAGGGACGTGCCGGGGCGTGGGCGATCATGCGGCGGCC
>NZ_KL585414.1:188448-195657 GCF_000721935.1 Streptomyces sp. NRRL WC-3549 | reverse complement strand
GGCAGGTCCGGTTCCGGTGGTGGTGTTCTCTCCCGCCTTCCGCGGGGCTGTGGGTCCAGGTCAGCCGGGCACTCCTTGTTCGGGGATACGGGGGCGGGGAACTCCAGTCGGCCTGATCGGCCGGAGCGGTCCGGATCCCGTGCGTGATCCGCCTTGCGTGGCGTGCCGTCGAGCGTGGGTGCGCCGGGTGCGGGCCGGTCGTCGCTCCTCGGGCCGTGGAACCGCCCCGGAGACGTACGCGCACGGTGTCCCACCCGTGGGTACGGAGGCGGATCCGGAAGCCGCCGACACGGCGACGGCGGTACGGCCGACCGCGGCGGGCACCGCTCGCAGGAGCAGCTGGTGCAGGTGCGATACGTGCGGATGTCGCATGAGCGACTCCTTTACAGGTCCGGCGTACCCCTACGGCACGTCGTCTGGTGGAACCGCTCCCACTGGTGTGGCTTGACCGTAGAGCGTCAAGTCTCGTCGGTCAACACACCGGTTCCGAACTCTTGTTGTCGAAACAATTCGACTCTTCACGTCTCTTGACTCTCTTTTTCCTCGTCCCCATTCTGGGAGCGCTCCCACCGGTTCAAGGCTTGTGCTCAGCCCCCGCACCCCCCATGTTTCCGAGCCGCCGAGGAGGTACCGCGCATGCCATCGGCCAGCGCACGAAGAAGTTGGTTACCGGGGAGACCCGGAAGAACCGGAGCCGGAACCAGACGTCTGTGGACCGCCCTCGTGGCTGCCCTGGCCCTCCCCCTGGGGATGACCGCAGCGGCCGGCACACCGGCTCAGGCCGCCGCCGTCGCGTGCGGCGTCGACTACACGGCCAATGACTGGGGTTCGGGGTTCACCGCCGAACTCACCCTGACGAACCGGGGCTCCGCCGCGATCGACGGCTGGACGCTGACGTACGACTACGCCGGGAACCAGCAGCTCACCAGCGGCTGGAGCGGCACCTGGTCCCAGTCCGGCAAGACCGTCACCGTGAAGAACGCCGACTGGAACGGGACGGTCGCCGCCGGTGCCGCCGTCACGGCCGGCGCGCAGTTCACCTACAGCGGCACGAACACCGCCCCCGCCTCCTTCGCCGTCAACGGCACCGTCTGTGCGGGGGCCCACCAGCCGCCGATCGCCGTCCTCACCTCCCCGGCGGCGGGCGCCGTCTTCTCCGCCGGAGACCCGGTACCGCTGGCCGCGACCGCGGCGGCCGCGGACGGGGCGACGATCAGCAAGGTCGAGTTCTACGACGACACCACCCTGCTCGGAACCGACACGACGTCCCCGTACAGCTACGAGGCCGAGCGGCTCGCGGCCGGAAACCACTCGGTGTACGCCCGGGCGTACGACAGCCTCGGTGCCTTCGCAGAGTCCCCGCCCGCCGGCATCACCGTCGTCGCCGGCCCCGCGGTGGTCGCCACACCCGCCCAACTCGGTGTCCAGCAAGGCAGGACGGGAACCTTTGACGTCTCGCTGTCCACCGCACCCGCGGCGGACGTCTCCGTCACCGTGGCCCGGTCCGCGGGCAACACGGGACTGAGCGTCACCGGTGGGGCGAGCCTCACCTTCACCCCGGCCAACTGGTCCGTGCCCCAGAAGGTGTCCATCGCCGCCGACGGCTCCGGCACCGGCGCCGCGACCTTCACCGTCACGGCCCCCGGCCATGCCAAGGCCGAGGTCACCGTCACCCAGCTGGCCGCGGCGAAGGAGTACGACGCCCGCTTCCTCGACCTCTACGGGAAGGTCACCGACCCCGCGAACGGCTACTTCTCGCCGGAGGGCATCCCCTACCACTCCGTCGAGACGCTGATCGTCGAGGCCCCTGACCACGGGCACGAGACGACTTCGGAGGCCTACAGCTACCTGATCTGGCTGCAGGCGATGTACGGCAAGATCACCGGCGACTGGACCAGGTTCAACGGTGCGTGGGACACCATGGAGACGTACATGATCCCCACCCACGCCGACCAGCCCACCAACTCCTTCTACGACGCCTCCAAGCCCGCCACGTACGCGCCCGAGCACGACACCCCGGACGAGTACCCCGCGGTGCTCGACGGCTCCGTCTCCTCCGGCTCCGACCCGATCGCGGCCGAGCTGAAGAGCGCCTACGGCACCGACGACATCTACGGCATGCACTGGATCCAGGACGTCGACAACGTCTACGGGTACGGCAATGCGCCCGGGACGTGCGCGGCCGGCCCCACCGGGACCGGACCGTCCTACATCAACACCTTCCAGCGCGGACCGCAGGAGTCGGTCTGGGAGACCGTCACCCACCCGACGTGTGACGACTTCACGTACGGCGGCGCCAACGGCTACCTCGACCTGTTCACCGGGGACTCCTCGTACGCCAAGCAGTGGAAGTTCACCAACGCCCCCGACGCCGACGCCCGCGCCGTGCAGGCCGCCTACTGGGCCGACGTCTGGGCGAAGGAGCAGGGGAAGTCGGCGGAGGTGGCCGGCACCGTCGGCAAGGCGGCGAAGATGGGCGACTACCTGCGCTACTCCATGTTCGACAAGTACTTCAAGAAGGTCGGTGACTGCGTCGGCCCGACCTCCTGCCCGGCCGGCTCCGGCAAGGACAGCGCGCACTACCTGATGTCCTGGTACTACGCCTGGGGCGGCGCGACCGACACCTCGGCCGGCTGGGCCTGGCGGATCGGCTCCAGCCACGCCCACGGGGGATACCAGAACCCGATGGCGGCCTACGCGCTGAGCTCGGCCGCCGACCTGAAGCCCAAGTCGGCCACCGGCCGGCAGGACTGGGCCAAGAGCCTCGACCGGCAGCTGGACTTCTACCAGTGGCTGCAGTCCGACGAGGGCGCCATCGCGGGTGGTGCGACCAACAGCTGGAAGGGCGGTTACGCCCAGCCCCCGGCCGGCACCCCGACCTTCTACGGCATGTACTACGACGAGAAGCCCGTCTACCACGACCCGCCGTCCAACCAGTGGTTCGGATTCCAGGCGTGGTCCATGGAGCGCGTCGCCGAGTACTACCACGAGTCGGGGGACGCCCAGGCGAAGGCGGTGCTCGACAAATGGGTCGACTGGGCACTGTCCGAGACGACCGTCAACCCTGACGGCACCTATCTCATGCCGTCCACCCTCCAGTGGTCCGGCGCCCCCGACACCTGGAACGCCTCGAACCCCGGCCCCAACGCCGGGCTCCACGTCACGGTCGCCGACTACACCAACGACGTCGGCGTGGCCGGCGCCTACGCCCGGACGCTGACGTACTACGCCGCCAAGTCCGGCGACACGGAGGCCAGGACGACCGCCGAGGCGCTGCTCGACGGTATGTGGCAGCACTACCGGGACGACGCCGGTGTGGCGGTGCCCGAGACCCGCGCCGACTACAACCGGTTCGACGACCCGGTCTACGTCCCCAGCGGCTGGACGGGCGCCATGCCCAACGGCGACACCGTCGACAACGACTCGACCTTCGTCTCGATCCGCTCCTTCTACGAGGACGACCCGAACTGGCCCAAGGTGCAGGCCTATCTGGACGGCGGCGCGGCGCCGGTCTTCACCTACCACCGGTTCTGGGCGCAGGCCGACATCGCACTCGCTCTGGGGGCCTACGCCGATCTCCTGGAGTGAGTGACCGGGCCACAGCGGGTGCCCCGGCTGCCGGCCGGGGCACCCGTTCGGACCCGGGCGACCGTCCGCCCCGCACCGAGCGGCCGACGCGCCACGGCGAGCGCCCGGGGCACGCCGGCCGCCCCGGGAGCGCGGCGGTCATGGCGACGGACTGCCCGCCCGCACCGGCATCATGGGCCCATGACATGGACCGCTCCTGAAGTCACCCGTACCACCGGACCCCTCACCGGCGGCGAGCGCGAGACGCTCACCGGATTCCTCGCCTTCTACCGGAGCACGCTCCTGCACAAATGCGCCGGGCTGACCGGACGACAACTCGCCGAAGTGACGGCCCCGCCCTCGAACCTCACGCTGCTCGGCCTCGTCCGGCACATGGCCAAGGTCGAACGCATCTGGTTCCGCCTGGGGTTCGCCGGACTGGACCTTCCACCGATGTACGAACCGGCGAAGGGCAAGGACGCGGACTTCGAGGACCTCGCCCCGGACCGGGCCGAGCACGACTACGCCCGTCTCGTCGAGGAGATGCGCCTCGCGGACGAGGCGGTCTCCGGTGCGGCACTCGACGACACGTTCACCTGGCGGGGCACGGTCCACTCCCTGCGTATGGCGCACATCCACATGATCGCCGAGTACGCCCGCCACGTGGGCCACGCCGACCTCCTCAGGGAGCGGCTGGACGGGGCCACCGGGGCCTGAGCCGCGCCCGTACAGCGTCTGGCGTAGGCGCGGTCCGGGACGGAGTGAAACGGCCGGACCGGGTCACACGAGGGACATGACGTCCACCGACGTAAGGACAGACGGCGCACCGGATCCTGAGCGGGCGGACCGGAGCCGCCGCTCCCGCACCCGGGGCTGCCTTCCCTTCGCAGGTGTCTGCGCCGTGGCCCTGGTCCTGCTCCTGCTGGGTTCGCGCATCGGCCTCCTGCCCGGCTTCGGCGACTTCTTCGGCGAGCGGACCACCGACCGCTCCGGACCCGCGGTGCTGAAAGCGGTCCAGGACATGAGTTCGTACGAGGCGGCCTCCGGTGACTTCCAGGTCGTCGTCGACCTGGAGAAGGACAGCAAGTTCCTGCCCGACGCCATCCGCGGAACCCGCACCCTGTACGTGGGGGCCGGCACCGTCGGCGCATCGGTGGACCTCGGCAAGATCGCCGAGGACGGCGTGAAGGTCAACGAGGACCGGACCGAGGCCGAACTGCTCCTGCCGCACGCCACGTTGGGCAAGCCGGCCCTGGACCCGGGGCGTTCGTACGCGGTGTCCAAGCAGCGGGGACTCCTCGACCGGCTCGGTGACTTCTTCTCCGACAACCCCGGCAGCGAACAGGCGGTCAACGAACTCGCCGTCCAGCACATCGGCGAGGCGGCCGAGGAGAGCGGCCTCACCGAGCGGGCGGAGAAGAACACCACCTCCATGCTCCAAGGGCTGCTGGGATCCCTCGGGTTCGAGAAGGTGGCCGTCCACTACGGCTGAGCACCGGGAGCGGTTTCCGCGCGGAGGTTCGTCCGGGATGCCGCCGTCGGCCGGACCGGCATGGCGTGAACACCCCACGCATTCAAGGGATTACCCTTCGTGCCTGTCCGAGTAGTGACGGCAGACCGAGGGGACCCCGAATGAACCGAATCCGCACCGTACTCGCCGCGATGGGCGTCACCGCGGGGCTGGTGGCCGCACCCACCGCGAACGCCGCGGCACAGCAGGGGCACACCCCGCCGACCACGGCCGTGCGCCACGACCCGTGCACCGGCGAGTTCCGCGACGACGCCCGGCTGGGCCCGCAGTGGCTGCCCAGCACCACGCAGGCGCCCGTCGGCCCGCTGCTCAAGGGGTACAAGCGCACCGGCACCCTGTCACCGGCCGCCTTCCTGAAGAAGTACTGGGAAGGCCCCGAGGACACCGGCAGCTGGAAGTACCCGCCGGACGACGGCTTCGCCGAGGTCAACGGCGAGATCGACAGGGAACCCACCAAGCTGCGCCCGGGCCAGCGCCTGGACCGCTTCGGCTCCGAGTACGGCGGCTACCTCGCACCGGCGGGCGACGCCTACGCGGAGCGTGCCCTGCCGCCGCAGAGTCTCAACACCCGCGAGGCGACGACGCCGTGCGACTACCGCGTCTACAAGGTGGCCAAGCCCTTCTGGGTCTGGCAGGGCGGCATCGCCCCGTGGTTCGAACAGCCCGGCGGCGGTCAGCAGATCAAGCTCGACCCGGTATTCCTCGACCCGGGCGAGGGCGAGCGCCTCAACGTGAAGTGGCTGCTCGACCACGACTACCTGACGCCCGCCGGGGCCTGACCCGCATGGACCGCCACGGACTGCGGTCCGCGCTGAGCGCCGCGGGGGTGCCGGACGGCTACTACCGCATCGAGGGCGTCCACGAACCGGTCCCCACGCCCCCCGACTTCCTGTTCGTGAGACGGGGACCCGACGGGACGTGGGAGACCGGCGCGTACGAGCGAGGCGTGTACGACGCGTTCGCCCGGCACCCGGACGAGGAGACGGCCTGCCGCCACCTGCTCCACCTGCTCGTCTGAGCCGGCGGGACCGACGTGCGCTGTCGGCGGTCTCCTCGCACACCGGCGAGGGCTGCGGACACCGCGTTGGGCAGGAACCCGCCGCCGAGGCCGACACCCCGCTGACGCGGTGGCTGCGCACGGTGGACGCCTGACCGGGCGGACCCGGGCCCCGGTGCCGGCCGCGTGTCGGAGCCGGGGCCGCGTCCCCCGACCGGTCATGGTGGGCTCATGAACAGTGCTGGGATTCTCGCCGAGGCGTTCGAACGCATCAAGGAAACGGTGCACGAGGCGGTCGAGGGCCTCCCACCCGAGATGCTCAACGCCAGGCCGGACGAGGACGCGAACTCGATCACCTGGCTGGTGTGGCACCTCACCCGGGTCCAGGACGACCACGTCTCCGACGCCGCGGGCACCGAACAGGTCTGGTTCTCCGAGGACTGGGTGTCCCGATTCGAGCTGCCCCTTCCCGGGGACTCGACCGGTTACGGGCACAGCAGCGAGCAGGTGGCATCCGTCGAGGTGGCCTCGGGCGATCTGCTCCTCGGCTACTACAACGCCGTCCACGAGCAGAGCCTCGCCTTCATCCACGGGCTCGACGGCCGGGCGTTGGACCGCGTCGTGGACGAGGCGTGGTCACCGCCGGTCACCCTCGGAGTGCGGTTGGTCAGCGTCCTCTCCGACGACCTGCAGCACGCCGGTCAGGCGGCGTTCGTCCGCGGAGCACTGGAACGCCGGCAGGCCGGACCTGAGCGCGCGTAGCGGCCCGGACTCGTGCCGACGACGCGCTTGAAGTGCCGGGAGAGATGCGACTGGTCGTAGAAGCCCGCAGCCGTCGCCGCGTCGGGCGCGCGCATCCCGTCCAGCAGCAGGCGCCGTGCCAGATCGACCCGACGCCCCGTCAGGTACTGGTGCGGTGCCATATCGAACTCGCGGCTGAAGGCCCGCACCAGGTGGGCGTGGTGGCTGTGCAGACGCAGCGCCGCCGCCCGCAGGCTCAGTCCCTCCACCACGTGCCCGTCGAGCAGGTCCCGCAGCTCGTGGGCGACCCTGGCATCACGCGTCGGCGGCGGCGTGCCGAGGCGGTCGAGCAGGTGGGCGGCGAGCCGGTCAC
>NZ_KL585414.1:182581-188257 GCF_000721935.1 Streptomyces sp. NRRL WC-3549 | reverse complement strand
TCGAGCAGGTGGGCGGCGAGCCGGTCACGGACGAGCGCGAGTCGGCTCTCCGCCTCCAGCTCGTCACCGGGGCGCGCGAGTGTCAGATGGAGCCGGTGCACCCGGTGCCGCAGCTGCGGATCGTGCAGAACCGGGCGGTCGACCGCGCGCCCGACGAGGTCCACGTCGATCTGCGTGGTGTTCAGGTACAGGACGCGCTTGCGGAAACCGTCGGGCGTGACCGCGTCACCGTTGTGCGGGACGTGCGGCGGCAGGAGTGTCACCACGGAACGTGGCGCACCGTGTTCATGGCGGTCCAGGTCGTAGCGGACCATGCCCTCGTCGACGAGGAGCAGCGTCCAGGAATCGTGCGTGTGCATGGGGTAGGCGTGGTCGGCGAAGCGGGCGTGGAAGACCTCGTCGATCCCCTCCACCCGCGGACGCCACGCTCTCACCTGTGGACGTGCGGTCATCCCGGAAGCGTACAAGCCCGCCCCGGGGCTTGAGGCCCGCAAACTTCGTACAAGATTCCCGCCCGCGGGACCGGCAGGCTCTCGTGCATGAACGACGACAACGCGCCCGTACGCTTCGAGACCAAGATCACCGTGCTGCTCCGCGAGGACCTGCTGACCTGGCAGCGACTGAACGTCACCGCCTTCCTGGTCAGCGGCCTCGGCACGCGGGCCCCGGAGGTGATCGGCGAACCGTACACCGACGCCGACGACACCCCGTATCTGCCGATGTTCCGGCAGCCGGTCATGGTCTTCTCCGGCTCGAAGGAGCTGCTCACCACCGCACACGCCCGGGCGGTCGGCCGGGGGGTGGCGACGGCCGTCTTCACCTCCGACCTCTTCGCCACCGGCCACGACGCCGCGAACCGTGCGGCGGTGCGCGCGGTGACGCGGCCGAACCTGGATCTGGTGGGGATGGCCGTCTACGGGCCGCGCAAGGACGTGGACAAGATCCTCAAGGGTGCCTCCATGCATCCCTGACCGACCGCGTTGTGCTACGGCCGTGATACATGCGGGCACATATGTGCGAATGGGGGTGTGCGGTGCCATACTCGAAAGCAGTCCGCTCGACAGGCTTGTCAACGTCCCGAAAGGTGACGCGTCATGAACTGGGCATCGTGGACTACCTGCGGTGTCTTCGCGGGAACCGGCGGAGTGCGCACCGAAGAGGTAGGGGTCGTCAAAGGCGACTTGACCATACACACCACTTGGTCCGAAGGGCAGGCGGAGGTGGCCGTGCAGTACAGCGGGGCCTCCGACTGGTTCACCATGGAGGGCAGCCCCGTGCCCTGCCCGTCGGAGGAGGACAGCCGCTCCTTCCACCAGGACGTCGTCGAGGCGGTCCGCGCCGGAGGCGCGGCCACCGTCCCCGTACCACACACGGTGAACTGACGCGGCCCGGCCCGCCTCATCGCAGGCCGGCGCCGAAGCGCAGGACGTACCGGCGCTGCCACGGGGTCTCGACGGCCCCGGGGCGGTAGTGACGCCGCACGTAGGCGACAGCCTGGCCGGCCGGGACGCCGTCGAGGACCGCCAGACAGGCCAGGGCGGTGCCGGTGCGCCCGCGTCCGCCGCCGCAGGCCACTTCGACCCGCTCCCGCGCAGAGCGCTCCCACACCTCCTCGAACGCACGCCGCGCTTCGGAACGGTCGGTGGGGAGCCGGAAATCGGGCCAGCGAAGCCACCGCGCCTCCCATTCCACGGGCAGCGGCCGCCGGCCGAGGAGATGGAGCGCGTACCCGGGCACCGGACCCTCGGGGAGAGGACGCCGCAACCCGCGCCCGCGCACCAGCCGTCCCGACGGCAGCCGCATCACGCCCGTCGCCGAACCGTCCCACGTACCGCTCACACCGACCGCCCCTTCCTCCGCCCCGGCAGGCCGGTGCCCGGTCCTGCGGGGCGTCTTCTCCGAGGGCCAGTAAACAGGCCCCCGGGCGGGCGGTGGGGGCGCCTGTAGGACGACCGGTGGGCTCTCAGCCGGCGCCGGGGCCCTTTCCATGGCTCAGCGGCCTGGCCAGCAGCGGCACGCGGGGCGCCTGGTGCCCGCCGCTCGCCTGCATGCGTACCTCACCGCGTTCGCTGATCTCCGCCCGCACGATGCCGGTCTCGTCCTCGTAGACCGGGTATCCGCCGGCTCCGGACCGGGCGGTGAGGTGGACGACGACGACGTCGTCCTCGGCGCCCGTCATCTGGAATATCAGCTCGTAACTCTCCGGGTAACCCATGAATGCCTCCCGACCGGGCACGGCCCACAGCCGTGCACCCGTCCCCTCCATTCTTTCGCACCGAGGCGTGTGGTGCACTCGGCACCGGACCCCTGGCTCCCTTGTCACCGCAGGTGACTGCGGATGCGGATTCGGTGAGGCGGGGCGACCATCGTCTGCAAGGGACCGGACGTGTGCTGACCTTCGCACCGCCGCCCGTGACGCCAGGCGGATCGCCGGCGCGATCATCCTTCGTCGGTGCGGGGCACGCGCTCCCGGCCGCCCTGCAGAGAGGAACTGCCGTGCTGATGGCCCATCCCGCGACGCTGCGGAAACTCGTCAGGCGCTACGAGGCACTGCGAAGCGCCCACGCACGGCTCGGCACGTCCGAGAGCGGCCGCCATCTCGAGGACGTCTCCTACACCCTCTGCGTCACCACGGGGACGAGGACGGTTCCCGACGCACTGGTCGCCGCCGAGACGCAGTTGCGCGCCGTACCGTCGGCGGGGTCGCCGGCGGCCTTGTCCGAGGTGGAACTCACCGCCTGACAGCCACCCGGAGCTCCGCGGCGATGACGCCGGTCCCGCGGACCGGCGTCATCGCCGCGTCCGCCGCCGCGAGCGGTGCCGTCGCGCGGCGACGACGGCGAACGGGCGGACCGCGCCGTCGAACGGGTGACAGGCGCCTGTCGGCCAACATGACCGATCAGCCGGGCGGCTAGGGATGCGGGTATGAGATTTGAGTCCCCACGAAACAAGTCCGTCTCCCCGCGCACCCGCCGTCTCCGTCTCGCCGGCGCCCTGGGCGTCGTCCTTGCCGCCGCCCTCGTGACCGGCTGCGGCCAGGACAGCGGCGACGGGACGTCCGCGGCGACCTCCGAGGCCGCGAAGGTCATGCCGAACCAGTCGGGCAGCCCCTCCGCGAGCTCCGGCAGCCCCACCAGCACGGCCCAGCTGACCGAGGACCAGGCCAAGCGCAAGGAGTTGCTCTCGGCCGTCAAGGTCCCCTTCTCCAAGGCGGCCACGACCGCGGTCGGCGAGGTGTCCGGCGGCAAGCTGACCGAGCTGGAGCTGGAGGGCGTCGACGACAGCGACATGAGCGCGAGCCCGAGTGCCGACGCGAGTGGTGGGGCGTGGATGGCCCACGTCGTCGAGGACAACGGCACCGCTCACATGGTGACCATCGACGCGGTGTCGGGGAAGGTACTCGACTCCAAGCCGGACACGGACCAGAGCGAGTCCGACAAGCAGGAGATGGCCGACCGGATCGCCAAGGCGAAGCAGACGCCGCAGCAGGCTGCGAAGGTCGCCATGGACAAGAAGAAGGGCACGGTCACCTCGGTCAAGCTCGACGAGAGCGACAGCCAGGCCCTGGTCTGGCAGGTCGATGTGGTCACCAAGGACTGGAAGAAGACGACCTTCGACGTGGACGCCGAGAACGGCAAGATCACGAACGAGGAAGTCGACAACGACTGATCCCCTCCATCCGCTCGGATCGGTGGCGAACCGCGTGACGGTTCGCCACCGTCGCGCGTTCACGGGCCGTCCGGCGCCTGCGGGCCCGTCCCTCCGCAGCCCGGTGTGTGCCGTGCGGCCGTCTCAGCCGTCACCGTCTGCCTCGCCGAGGACCCGGAGGTAGCGCAGTCCGGGAAGCCCGCTCAGGGTGGTCCCACCGCACTCGACGAAGCCCGCCCGAGTCAGCACGGTCCGCGAGGCGCCGTTGTCCGTGGTCGTCGCCGCCCGCAGCGAGCGCAGGCCGTATCCGGTCCGGGCCAGTCGGCAGACCTCCCGGGCCGCCGCGGTGGCCAGCCCCTGCCCGGCGGCCCGTTCGGCGATCCGGTACCCGAGCTCGGCCGAGCCGTCCGCCACGTCCACGAGGTTGACGCGGCCCAGTACGGCGCCCGAGGTGTCGGTCAGGAGATGGAAGTGGTGTTCTCCCGCGGCCTGGCCGGCCAGCAGCTCGGCCAGACGTGTGTCGAAGCCGGTGAAGTAGGCGTCGCCGCGGTCCGGAACCGTGGCCGCGAAATAGGCCCGGTTCTCCCGCTCGAAGGCCAGCAGGGCGGGAGCGTGGTCCGCCCTCAGGCGCTGCAGCATGGTCATGGACGGAAGGTAGCCGGGAGGGACCGGGCGCCACCACGGATTTCCTCCGCGTCCGGTGGGGCGGAAGCCGGCCCGCCCCGTGGACGCCGGCTGCGCCCGGACCCGGAACTCGTCGGTCCGGCCGAGGCGCGGCCCGGCCGCTCCGCGACGACCGGCATCCACGCTCCCGCACCCCTCCACCCAGCGATGGGTGGCCGAAAATCAGCTCATCGGCACCTGCTCGCCGCCATGGGCAGTGACCTCCGTGACGGGAGGACGTTGTGCAGGGTGTGCCCCAGCCTTCACCCAGTCCCGCCGCCGCTCCCGCGGCCACCGGCGCCCCGCCGCCGATCGCGTTCCTGCTGACCGCTCAGCAGGGAGAGGCCGCCCGTACGCTCCTGTCCTACGTCGCCTCTCTGCCGTTGTCCGGAGCGGACGCACAGCTCCTCGCCGTCGTCGTCGCCATCCGCGCGGCACAGAAGGGCGTCGGCAACCTCACCGGTCAGGACCTGCGGTCGCTGCGCCTGACCGACGCCGAGGGGGCGGTGGCCGCGGTCACCGCCCTGGGATGGCAGGCGCGGGGCGACCTGATCGGAGGCGCCCCGGACATCCCCGTGGGCATCGAGGTGCCCGGTCTCGTGGACGGTGCCGAGCGCCGCCTGCCCTTCGGTAAGGTCAGGCGGTCCCGCGTATCGGGCTGGACGAGCCGCACGCTCAACGCCAAACCGGTCAAGAAGACGCCGCCGGCGATGCGGTTGGCCGCCCTGTACCTGGCCGCACACGGGAAGCCCGACCGACCCGGAGCCCTGCCCGCGGACCTGCCCGAGCACTGCCGGGCGATGCTCCCGGACCTACTGGCCAAGGGCTTCCTGAAGGAGCTGGACGGCGCCGACTACCTCCTGGCCGACGCCGTGCGGCATCTGTCGGGCATGCGTACAGCGCCCGCCCCCGTGGTCCGCCCCCGCGCCGAGGAGGCCGAGGAGCCGCTGAGCTGGGACGCGTGGAAGGCCCAGGCAGGCGTGGCATTGCGCCGGCACGTCGAGGCCGTGGAGCACTGCCCCCGCTGCACCCTGTCCCCGGGCAGGGTGTCGGAGGCCTTCATGCGTAAGCCGGTCCCCGCCCAGGCCGACGACAAGGTGCGCGCCGGCTATGCGGCGTGGAGGGAGAACCAGGCCGAGCCGGGCCCCCGCGCCGCGCGGTTCGCTGCCGACTTCCGCGCGGCACACGGTCACGGGCCCTCGGTCAAGCAGCTCTGTCTGGGCCTGTCCGAGCGGAAGCAGCCACGCCGGCTGCGGATCTACATCGTCCGGCAGTTGATCGCCGAGGGGTGGCTGACGAACACCGAACCCGTGCCCTGGACCCTGCGGCCCGGCCGTGCGGCGACGGAGGCAGGCGTACCCGCAG
>NZ_KL585414.1:175075-182386 GCF_000721935.1 Streptomyces sp. NRRL WC-3549 | reverse complement strand
GAGGCAGGCGTACCCGCAGCCGCCGTCACCAGCCGTGCCCGGACCAGCTGATGCCGTCCGGTACCGCGTTTCTGGCCGGGCGCGCTGCACGGCGTCCACGGCGGCGCACAGCCGGAGCGGGGCGTCGCCCTCGTGACACGAGGCCCGACCCCCGTCGGCTCGACCGCACCGGTGGCGGATACGTGCAGGAGGGCGGGACGGGCGGAAGCACAGCAGCCGCCCACCCGGTTGCTCCCTACCGGTCGTCGGCGAACGCTGAGGCCCGGGCACCCGGTTCCGCTCCCGCCGGGGGCCGCCTCGCCGGGGTGGACGGACGGCGCGCGTGGTGACGGCGGGGCCCGCGGTACGCCATCAATGCGGGGCAACGAGGGGGGCGTCGGAGAACATGCCTCCATGACTGTGCGAGGCATCGACCATGTAGGCGTCACGGTTCCGGACCTGGAGACCGCGACACTCTTTCTCGTCAGGGCGCTGGGCGCCGAGGTGCTCTACGACACGCTGCGGCGGGACGAGGGGCCACGGACCGGGCCCGAGCTCGAACAGCGGCTCGGCGTGCCCGAGGGGACCGAGCAGCGAGCGGTGCGCATGCTCGCCCTGCCGAACGGGCCCGGCCTGGAACTGTTCGAGTTCCGCGCACCGCACCAGGAGCCGCCCGCTGTTCCCAGCGACTTCGGCTGGCAGCACGTGGCGTTGTACGTCGAGGACCTGGACGGTGCAGTGGCCCGGGCCGTCGAGGCCGGCGCCACTCTCCTCGGCCCACCTCACCCGCTTCCCGGTCCGGAGGAGGGGCCGCGTAATCGGTTCGCGTATCTCCGCACTCCCTGGGGAAGTACCCTCGAGCTCCTGACCTACCCCGATCCACAGCCGTACGAGCGGAGCTCGGCCAGGCGCCGCTGGCGGCCCTGAGCCGTCGCACCCCGGTGCGGCGGTGCGTTGCGGCCACCGCACCGGGGTGAGGCAGTGGACGGCGAGCGGCGGTGTCAGTGGCTGGTGCGAGCATGCCCTGCATGACTGAGCCGATGCGGCGACGTGTGTACGGCGCCGACCACGACGACCCCAGGCGGTACGAGCAGCCGGGGTGCGACTACGTAGAACTGGTGGGTGGCCCCCTCGACGGGCTGCTCCTCGACGTGACGGGGTGGCCCCCGGCGTCCCTGGCCGCCGGTGCGGCGCTGACCACGGAGATCGGCAGGCACGGACCGGGCGGCCGGGCGGAGTACGAGCCGCGGCCCGGCAGTGCGGGCCGCTGGGACTGGGCGGGTGACATCCCGTAGACGCAGGCGGTGCGACCCACCGGTCCGCGCCTCTCTACGCTTCCGCCATGAACAAGACCACCACGCAGGCCATACACATCAGACCGGGCGGCCCGGCCGACGCACCGGCCGTTCTGGACATGCTCGACTCCGCAGTGGCCTGGATGAACGACCGCGGCAACACCGAGCAGTGGGGGACGACACCGTACTCGCAGAAGCCTGGTGGGGCCGCGCGGGTCGAGCGGTACACGACGGAGAACACCCCGTACATCGCGGAGTGGGACGGAATACCGGTCGGGGCCCTGGTGCTGGACTCCGGGGCCTCCCCGCAGATGCCGATCGCGCCGGCCGGGGAACCCGAGCGGTACGTCCGGCTGCTGGTCTCCGACCGCCGGTACGCCGGTAGAGGTATCGGCGCGGAGCTCCTGGCCCACGCCGCAGAGGAGACCCGGCAGGCCGGAGTGCGGCTTCTGCGGGTCGACTGCTGGGCGGGCGGGGGAGGGAAGCTGGTCGCGTTCTACGAGGGCAACGGTTTCACCCTGTCTCTTATACACATCGGTGTCCGCCCGTCGGCGTCCGGGCCGCTGCTGAAACATCGGGGGCGTCAGGGGAGGCGCCGGGCCGGTCCCGTGTCACCTACGCCAGAACAGATGGTGCGTCACACCACTCGGGCTGGGGATCATTTCGAGCTCGAAGCGGTCGAGCAGCTCGTCGGGAGACTCCCAGAGCCGTACCCCCGACCCGAACGTCACCGGGGAGACCGCCACGTGCATGGTGTCCACGAGGTCGGCGTCCAGGAACTGCCGGACGGTGGTGACCCCGCCGCCGAGCCGCACGTCCTTGCCCTGCGCCGCTTCCCGCGCCTGCTCAAGAACGGTGGCCGGGTCGCCGTCGACGAAGTGGAACGTGGTGTCGCCGAGCGTGAACGAGGGCCGCGCGTGGTGGGTCAGGACGAATACAGGTGTGCGGAACGGTGGCTCGTCCCCCCACCAGCCCCGCCACTCGTGGTCGTTCCAGGGCCCGCGCTGGGGCCCGAACTTGTTACGGCCCATGATCTCGGCGCCGATGTTGCGTGCGTAGTCCCGCGTGAAGTAGTCATCGAGGCCGCGGCTGCCCCCGGGAGCCGTGCGCATGGGCCAGCTCGCCGTGGCCCCCGCCCAGGCGAACAGCCTCTCGGGGTCGACATGGCCGAACGGCCTTTCGAGGCTCTGCTCCTCGCCGGCACCGATTCCGTCACTCGAGACGTTGAAGTTCTGGACTCTCAGCAGCTGCGCCACGATTCCTCCTGGGGTGTCGACGGCAGGGGTGAGACGCTCCGGGCCGGGGGAACTCATCGCTGCTTCCGTGACCGGGTCGAGTAGTGGGCTGCCTGAACGGCTGTTCCGCGCACGGGGCCCGCCCGGCCATCGTCCCCCGTGCCCCGCCTGGTTGCACCACCTGCACCACCCGTCGCACGCTGGCAGAGCGGACCGCGGTCGGCGGCAAGGCCGGCCCGGTCTCGCGCAAGGACAGGAGACGCGTATGAAGATCGGCATCATCGGCGCCGGCAACATCGGCAGCACGCTCACCCGTCGGCTCACTGCCCTCGGGCACGAGGTCGCGGTGGCCAACTCACGCGGGCCGCAGACCCTGGCCGGCCTTGCGGCGGAGACGGGCGCGCGGGCCGTGTCCGCGAGCGAGGCGGTGCCCGGGGCGGATCTCGTCATCGTCACGATTCCGGAGATCCGGGTCCCCAGCCTGCCGCCGGGGCTGTTCCAGGGAATGCCGGACAACCTGATCGTCGTGGACACCGGCAACTACTACCCGCGCCAGCGAGACGGCCGGATCCGGGAGATCGAAGCGGGCCTGCCGGAGAGCCGGTGGGTCGAGCGGCAACTCGGCCATCCGGTGATCAAGGCGTTCAACAACATCTACGCCCAGCACCTCGCCGAGAAGGGTCTCCCGGCCGACAGCCCTGGACGCATCGCTCTGCCGGTGGCCGGCGACGACGCACGGGCCAAGAGGGTCGTCATGGGCCTCGTCGACGAGCTCGGCTTCGACCCGGTCGACACCGGTGACCTAAACGAATCCTGGCGTCAACAGCCCGGGTCACCCGTCTACACGGCCGACAAGGACGCCGAAGGCGTCAAGCAGGCGCTCGCCGACGCAGTCAGGCAGAGGGCACCGGAGTGGCAGGCGACCCCCGACAGCCCCGGCACCTTCGAGGCTCCCGCCTGACCCACCCGCCCGACGCGCCGTATGCCACATCCGTAGGTCACGATGCCACATCCGTAGGTCACGCCGTCCACGGCCCCGAGCGATGCCCGGGGCCGTGGACGGTCCGTGTACGTGTGCGGAGCGCACAAGCAGAGCAGCGCGCCCACCGGTGGCGCGGGTGTCCAGGCCGTTACCGCTCCAGTTCCTCGTCGACCGGTGGCTTCGGCGTCTCCCGCAGGTGCTGGGAGAGGCCCGGCTTGCCGCCCTTGCGGGCCTGCGCCCCCTTCTGGCCCGGCGTACGGTCCATGTCGGAGTCAGCGTCGAGGCGTACCGAGTGGACCACGTCCTCGCGGTTCCCGTACTGCTCCGCCGGAATGCCCTGCAGCGCCTTGATCACCTCGTCTCGGGCATTGGCTGCCTGCGCCGCCGTCAGCAGGTCGTCCTTGCCCGCGGGGAAGTCGACGGCGTCCAACGCCTTCAGAACCTCGTGCACGGTGGTATGCGCGGTCATGGAGAAACTCCTTGCTCTCATCGCGCCGGGCCCTGAGGCCGGGGAGCCCAGCTTCGGACCGGCTGCGGGACGCTCTTGGAGCCCCTTCCGGTCTGCCTGGCCAACGCCCCTCCGTGTGGCCGAGGGACGCGGTTCCGCTCGATGTGCTCGTGGCGGGCGGGGGAGGGCGTCCGTTGCGTGTGCGTTCGCCGGATAGGTGCTCCTGAGGGGGGTTTCTTGTCCCTTGTTCTGACATCTTCTCTGGTTGGCGCCGCTCCGCGCACCTTGTGACGCTCCGGGTAGGCGCTCCCGTGGCCAGGGGCGATTCGCTGTCCGTTTCGGTGATGATCAGCCTGTTCCGAGAGTGTCCGCCCGTCCCTTCAGGGCTTCGGCGCTTTCGTCCCGGTCCGGTCCGCGCGCAGCCGTGGGTTCTCGGCGGCCTCGCGTAGTCGCGCGGCGCGCGGGTGTGACGACGAAGACGGTGCGCTACTACGAGTCGCTGGGGTTGATCAGCCCTGCCCGGCTCGCCAACGGCTACCGGGACTACACCGAACATGACGCCCGGATGGTGCGCGAGGCCAGGGAGCTGAACCGTCTCATGATTCCGGTCGAGCGGACACGCCCGTTCCTCGAATGCCTGGCGGACGGCCAGGACCGCGTGGACGAATGCCCGTCGTCACTGGCCGGCTACCGCGAGGCCATCGGTGAACTGGTCTCGGATCGAGACACTCACCGCCCGCCGGTCCGTGCCGGCCCGTCACCTGTGGGACAACATTCCCGGAGCACGGGGGCGCACCAGTGAGTACTTCGATGGCTGCGGGACAACCCCATGTGACCGGGGGAGCCGACGGTACCGACAGCGCGCCGAGGCCCTGCTCGTCCTTGCCCCCGGGCAGACGGGCATGGGCCGGAGGGCAACCGCCGGCACCCGCCTGCTCGCCGGCACCGGAACCCGCGCGGAGGAACGGTCCGACGCCGGTTCGACCTCGGATGTTCCGCGTCGGAGAAGGGCGTCGGGCCATCGCGGCGGTGGGCGGTCCCTGCATCCGCCCGACCGCCGTGGTCCGTGTCCGTGCGTCAGGAGGCCGAGGCCGCCCCTACGCAGAACTCGTTGCCCTCCGGGTCGGCCATCACCACGTGGTGCATGCTGAATTCGTCGAGGACGGCCCCGCCCGCCTGCACCAGGCGCTCGGACTCGGTTCTGATCCGCGCCCACCTCTCTTCAGGACTGCCGTGCCCCGGCACTCGGACGTCGATGTGGAGACGGTTCTTCGCCGTCTTGGGTTCGGGAACCTTGAGGATGCACAGGCGGGGACCGACGCCGTCGGGATCGCAGAGCCATGCTCCGTCCTCCACGGATTCTTCCGCCGGCAGGTCGAAGTGCGCGAACCACTCCGCGCGCGTGCGGAAGGGAGCGGGCGGTGGCTCGTCGACATAGCCGAGGGCCGTCTTCCAGAAGGCGGCAAGGCGCTGTGCGTCCGTGCAATCAAGTGTCAGGTCGATTCCGGCTGCCATGGGACGGGAGCGTACTGCGCGCCTCCGACAGTCGGGTCAGGCGGCGGCGAACCGTGGCCGCGTGACGGTATCCGTGCGTACCCGCGTGGCATCCCCAGGTCTCCAGGAGGACGTCGAGCCGTGAAACGCCGCCGACGACAGGGCCGCAGAACGTGTGGGGCGTGCACTCCGGAGTACCTTCGCATGGCGGCTCGACCGGGAAAGGACCGAGACCCGTTCGTCGGTCGGCCGCCTCGACGAGGCTGACCGGCCGGGCGCGCTCCGTGTCTCGGCAGGTCTGGTGGCGGAGGGTGTGGGGAGCCGCGTCATTGCTCGGCGCCCTGTTCCTGGTACTCGGGGTGGCCGGTTTCGCAGCGTCGATTCCTGAGGCGGCGGATACGGTCCGGGCTTTCCGCTCGGCAGGTAGGTGCACGGGTGCGGCCTCGCACGCCGACTGCTTCCACTCGCAGGGGGCCCGGTGGGTGTCCCCGGCGAGATGGAATGCGGGGCGGACGGGCCGCTCTTCGAGCGGCTGAAGCCGGGGGACCAGGTCACAGTCGCCCAGTGGCACGACTACGCCACCGCGCTCGGCCGCGACGGTGTGACACAGCAGTCCAGGGACACCCCCGAGAGTGAGCCCGAGTGGCCGGCGGGACCCCGGTACTGAGCGAAGAGGGCCCGGCGGTGTCAGCATGGATGGAAAGAAGTCCGCACCTCTTCGTCCTGCGTGCGACGGTGTGCAGGCACGGGCCGGTCGGCCGTGCCGCGCCGGGCCCCGGCTGTGCGCGTCGCGTCGCGCCGGGACTCCCAGGAGGAGACATGACCAAGCGAGACCGCGACCCCAAGCCGGACCGCAGCCCCCAGAACCGGACCCCCCGGGGGCCGGGCGAGAGCCGGGGCATGCCCCGGCGCCCCGACGACCGGGCACTGGAGACCCGCACCGAGCAGGAACGCGTGGAGGCGGGTGTCGCCGACTACAACCCCGACAACGTCCCCCCGGCCACCGACACCCCCTCACGCGCCCGCGTCGACGACACGGACGCTTACCGGGACGAGAAGGCGGAGATCGACCGCGAGGTGAAGAGCGGCGAGATGAAGCCCGACCAGCTGCAGGCGCGCGAGGACCGCGATCCCTATCCGCCCACCCGTTACGACCGCTGACCCGAGCGCTCCGCTCGGGAGACCGGAAGAAGCGGTCATTGTGCCGGTACAGGTGGGCTTTTCGACCACCGGTACCGGCACACGTCGCCGCCCCCGTATTACCTGAGGCTGACATGGACAGGGGAGACGCTCCCCGGCCCCCTCCTCATTCGTTCCGCACGGAGGGCCTGTCAGCACTCAGCCCCTCAGGCCTCGTCGTCGGCGGCGCGGGCCGAGGGGAGCAGCTGGCCGATGTCCGCGGGAAGAGCGTCGGTCATGTTCTCCATCAGGCCTGGAGCCAGGGCGGCGTCGAGCACCTCCAGTACGGCAGCGGCCTCCCGCAGAGCCGCACTCTCGTCCGTCCCGGCACGGGCGGCGATCCGCCCGGCGAAGGTGGCCAGGTCGAATCGTTCGGCCGTGGAGTGCGTCGTTTCCTCGGCGGCCGGGCCTGCCGCCTCCCGAATGTGAACGGCAAGTTCCGGGGGGAGCTGAGCGGCCACGTGCTCGGCGAGTCCGGACGGCAGACGCTCGGCCAGTGTGGTCAGGACCGCCTGGGTCGCACGCTCGGCCGGGCCGCGACCCGGTAGCTGAGCCAACGCCTGCACTTTTCCGATGATTTCGTCGTGCTGCATGAGGTGGTCTCCCTCCATGGGGTGTGGCACCGCCGTGCGGCTTCGGCTGCCGGGGCCCGGGCGCGTTCCCGCGGGTACTCGGGCCGGCCGCCCCGGGGGAGACGAT
>NZ_KL585414.1:173400-174867 GCF_000721935.1 Streptomyces sp. NRRL WC-3549 | reverse complement strand
CCCCGGGGGAGACGATGGAAGCCGGCCACCGGCACGGCCCTCGATGCCCCGCGTGTGCCGTTCACAGCCGTTCACCTGGCGGACAGCGGCAGAAAGCCCGGCAGTGCGAGAGGGCGTCCGCGGCGGAGAGTCCGTCAAGCGGCCGATCAGGCCTGGCACCTGCTGTACGGGGCTGTACGGGCTCTTGAACTCTTCGTTTTTCTCCCTCAACCAAACCACAGGCCGTCGAGGAACTCCAACGTTGGCCGTTCGGCCGGCTGCGGGGTGTCAGGCCCGCCGCCACGGTACCGGGAGAGGCCCGAGAGCCGCGCCCGCACCCGGACGTCAGAGCACGTCGGCGGAGGCGGTCCATCTGGTTCGGATCGACGCCGTAGCCCCGGCTCCCGGTGTGTAGGGGGGAGAGCGGGAACGGCTGGGGGAGGGTCGCGTCAGATCACGCGGAAGAGGTCGGCGGCGGCGTGGACGTCCGTGAAGTCCTCGACCGAGCGGAGGTTGTCGCACAGTGCCTCCAGGACCGAACCGGCGTCGGCGGCACGTGGGGCGCCGACGGCCACGCCGAAGACGCGGAAGTCCAGCAGGCGCTTCGCGCCGATCCAGGTGCGCGTCCATTCCTCGGTGACGCCGCACTCGTCATCGGTGATCAGCACGATGTCGCCGCGCCTGCGGGCGGCAGCGGCGAACTCCTCCTCCAGCAGTTCGGCTGCTGCCGTCAGAGGCGTCTGGTAGCTGGTCCCGCCGCCGAGGAAGGTCTCCGCGAAGTCGAGTACCCGGGTGGTGCCGGCGGGCCGGCCGGCCGGGAAGCGGAACACCCGGACCTTGTCGGCGGCCGAGAACAGGATGCCGACGAAGTCCCGGCCCGCGTGACGTGCCTGGTCCAGCAGCGCCAGGGCACAGGCCTTGGCCCACGCCTCCCGGGTCACCCCGCCCGGCCCCGCCATCAGCATGGAGTGCGAGGTGTCCACGCACGCGATGACGGCGCCCTGACCGGTGGTCTGCTCCCCCTGGCTGTCGTAGAGCATGAGCTCGCCGGCGGCGTAGCGCGCGGCGAACACCGCCCGCAGCTCGGGCAGGCCGAGGTTGGCCAGTTCGGCGGGGACGACGCGGGAGAGGTCGTTGCCGAGTGTCACGCCGACCAGCTCCCCGCCGGAGTTCTCCACCTTGCGTGCGCGTTCGCCGCCGGCCATCTGCCGGAACCGGCCGATCAGTTCGGCCCACCGGGCGAGACGGCCGGTGCGTAGCCGCTCGGCGAGCCGGGCGCGGTCGTCGAACGGCATCCGCTCCAGCTCACCCGGAGCCACGCCCCAGGCCCGCATCAGCGCGGCCTCCTCGCGTGCGGTCGTGGCGGCGTGCGCCGCCGCGTTCCGCGCGGCGGCACCGACACCGGGCGCCGCCGCGGTGAGCGCCTGCGCGGCGCCCAGGGCGGCCTGCCCCGCGGCGGCTTCGGCGGTCTCGGCCGTCTCGATCGCC
>NZ_KL585414.1:172507-173149 GCF_000721935.1 Streptomyces sp. NRRL WC-3549 | reverse complement strand
CCTTCCGCGTCGCCCTGCTGTGCCTCCTCCGCCTTCCGGGCCCGCTCCCGGGCTTGCCCCGAGTGCTCCAGCATCCGGCGCAGCGCCGCCGCCTGGGCGAGCACGGCCATGGCGGCGGCGTAGGGATCACCGACCGTCTCCCGGTGAAGTTCGGCGAACCCCGGCGACTCCAGGAGCGAGGCGATGATCTGGTGGTTGACCAGCCGGGACGGTGCCATCTCCGCGTGCTCACGCAACCGCGGGGCCGTCTTGTAGGCAGCCAGGAACGCGTCGGTCAGGAGCTCGGTGGTGTGGTCGTAACGCCCGTCCAACTCCTCGGCGAGATCGCGCATTCCGGCCGACTGCTCGTAGGTGTCACGCCAGGTGACGTGGTCGAACCGGTCCGCGACCACAGCCGCGGAGTGCCGCTCGGGGGCGGCGGAGGACAGGCCCAGCCACTTCCCGGACCGGCGCACCAGCTCGTCGAGTTCGTTCGGTGTCCTCCCCACGGCCATGCTCTCCCCGGCGTTCAGAGCTGGGCCTGCACCATGCTCGCGTCCACGCCGAGGGCCTCGGTGAGAACGCGGGCGCGGACGGCGCGCTGACGCCCGGCGACCCGGTCGATGGCGGCGGTGGAACGGCCGGCGACCGCCGCCTCCGCGC
>NZ_KL585414.1:171648-172304 GCF_000721935.1 Streptomyces sp. NRRL WC-3549 | reverse complement strand
GCCGGCGACCGCCGCCTCCGCGCGCAGTTTCTCCAGCCGCTTCCCCGCCATGGCCAGCTTGTTGTGGGCCTTCTTGATGACCCATTCGCTGAGCGCCTCCCGGGACTGGCCGGCCATGGCGTCCAGCTGGGCCTCCAGCTCTTCGATGGCGTCGGCCAGGTCGAGTGCCTCCTTGGCGTCGGGGTTGACCAGGTGCAGTACCTCGCGTTCGACGGTCGGCCGTTCGGCGGGGGAGTCCCACAGGACGTGGGTCAGCACCGACAGGTCGGTCTCGGCGACCGCGGAGCGCCCGTCGAGGTACGCGGACGCCTGGAGCAGGCCCACCGACTGGCGCCAGCGGCGGTCGGAGGCGACGAGTTCCTTGCGGCGCAGGGCGGCCCGCAGCGTGCACACCGCGTCCACGATCGCGTCGGGGACGTCCACGGCCGGGACAGCTTCTGTCACGGCGTGCTGCAACGCGGCCAGCTCGACGGTGGTCCGCACCCGGGGCGCCGGGCGGCTGACGGCGGAGCGGACCAGCGCGGCGAAGTTCGAGGGGTCTGCCAGGTACCCGACCTCGATCCGCACCAGCAGCCGGTCGTAGATCGCGGCGGTGTCCTCCCCGCCGGGCAGTTCGTTGCTCGCCGTGATGGCGCCGATCAGAGGGCAGCGGACCG
>NZ_KL585414.1:168339-171447 GCF_000721935.1 Streptomyces sp. NRRL WC-3549 | reverse complement strand
CCGCCGCTCTCGGGGTGGTAGATCCGCTCGTTGAGGTATCCCAGCGTCTCGTTCAGCGCCGCCGTCGAACACTTGAAGATCTCGTCCACGAACGCGATGTGCGCGGTCGTGGCGCGGCCGTCGTAGATCTGGCGGTATTCCCCCCGGGCCAGAGCGGCGACGTCGATCGGGCCGAACATCCTCGTCGGCGCGGTGAACTTCGACAGGAGTATCTCCCAGTACGACGCCCCGTCGATCCTGCTCGTGAGGTCTCGGGCCATCTCGGACTTCGCGGTCCCCGGCGGGCCCAGCACCAGCGAATGCTGCCCGGCCAGCAGCGCCACCACCAGCGTCCGCACCACGTCGGCCCGCTCGTAGAAACGCTCCGACAGCTCGCCGACCACAGCCCGTAGCTCCCTGGCGGTGTCCTGCGCGTCCATAGTCGACTCCATACTGCGACGCCCCTCACGCCGACGAGACGGCCGGCACCTTTCCCGGAAGCCGTACCGAAGCGGGACAGGCAGCTGAGGCCGTTGCGCCGGGCTGCTCCCGGAAACGATCCTCTGCCGCAGCAAGATTACGTGGCGGCCCCGGACCCCGGGGGCCTTCGCCCGGTATGCGGGACCTCGCACGCGCACAGACGGATCGTGGCGCGGTGCGGTGGCCGGAAACTGCCCCTCGTCCCCTTCGGCCCGCGTCTCAGCCGCGCCCCGGAAGCAGGCGTCCAGCTCCGCGGCGCCGGCCGGCATCACCCGCCCGCGGGCAGCCGTTCGTGCCAGTCGGACAGGCCGGCCGGCAGTGGTTCCACCCCGTCACCGCCCGCACCTGGGCGATCAGCGGGGCGATCCGCTCCAGCAGGTAGTCACCGCAGCGGAGTTGGTGAATCAGCCGGGCACCCCGGACATCGGCCTCGTCGGCGGTACCCGGTGAGCGGGCCGCGGCGGGGCCGTACCGGCCCGGCACGTCCCAGGCGTGCAGGGGCGCCGGCCGGATGCGGAGCCGTCCCGCCGACGGGCCGGTAGACGTACCGCCGGGTGCGCGGACAGCCGTGGTGCAGCTGAAACCTGTCGCCGGGTCCGCGCGCCCCGGCGTGGCCCCGCGTTCCCGTCGGCCGCCGTGGATCCGCCGTCACCGCGTCCTCCGCCCGGCGACTGCCCGGTGCCCCGCCGACGGCGCGACCGGTCCGTGGCCCACTCAGATCACAGGACAGCCACATCCGCGCGGACCTCCCGTCCGATCACGCATGATGACTCTGTCAACACGCAACGTTCTTGGGGAACTTCATGCACACCCGCACCACCACGGCCGTCGTCGCGGCCGTCCTGCTCCTTGCGACGCTCACCGCCTGCGGCGGCGACACCTCGGATGGCGGCCCTGGCGGTACACCCACCCTCAGTGAGGAACAGGGCGCCGAGGCCCGCGCGGCGAACGGGCTGCCCGACACCACTCCGGAGCAGGAAGCCGCGTTCGTCGCAGCGCTCGACTCGATCGACAAGGACATCGCCCACGGCGAGGCGGACAAGGCGATCAGCCGAGGCCGCAGCCAGTGCCAGTCCATCCACGACTGGCCGGACGACGAGACGAAGCAGGTGGAGCAGGCCCGTCAGCGGTTCACCAGCCCGACCCACCCCGAGGGCCGTTCGCCCCAGACCGCCGAGAGAATCAACGCGGCGGCACACGCCCATCTCTGTCCCGACTTCTGACTGCGCTCAGGCAGGTGACCCGCTGCGGGCGATCCCGGCCGCGACGGCCGGGACGGGAGCGTCGCGACTCCGCCCCGGCCGGGCCGCCCAACGGGCAGGCGTGCAGGGTGAGGGTACGCAGCCGCAGGGGGCGGGGGCCGGCTGCGACGTCGTACCCGTGCGGAGCGGGCGGATATGTTGTCGCCGCAGGTACGGTCATGCTGTGTGCACGGCCCTGAACGGTGTCAACCACCGTGCCCAGACGGCGAGTAGGAGCTTTCGATGACTGTCGACGATGCCGAGTTCCGCAGGAAGGTGCGTGCGGACGTACCGCACTCCGCGCGGGTGTGGAACGCGTGGCTGGGCGGCAAGGACAACTACGCGGTGGACCGGGAGCTGGCGGACGCGGTGACGGCCGCGTACCCGCAGACCGCCGCAGTCGCGCAGGCGTCACGCGCCTTCCAGGCCCGGGCGGTTCGGCACCTGGCCGGGCTGGGGGTGCGTCAGTTCCTGGACGTGGGGACCGGGCTGCCGGTGGAGAACAGCACCCACGAGGTCGCCCAGGCCGTCGTACCCGATGCCAGGATCGTGTACGTGGACAACGACCCCATCGTCCTGATCCACGCGGCGGCGCTGCTGGCCGGCGCGCCGGAGGGAAGGACGGCCTACGTGGACGCCGACCTGGCCCACGTGGACGCCGTCGTGGACGAAGCGGCCAAGACCCTGGACCTGACCGAGCCCGTCGCCGTCCTGCTGCTGTCGACCCTGGGGCACCTCACCCCGCCCGACGGGATCAGGGTCGTACAGCAGTACATGGCCCGGATGCCCTCAGGCAGTTTCCTGGTGCTCTGCGACACGGTGAAGACGCCGCAGACACTGGCCGCCCAGGAGGCGTACGACTCCGGGGAGAACCCGCCCTACCTGGTGCGTGAGCCCGAAGAGATCACCGGATGTGCCGAGGGCCTGGAACTGCTCGAACCGGGCTTCGTGTCCATCCCGTTCTGGCGGCCCGACGAGGAGGACCCCGCCCCCGTCGACCAGTGGGGGCTCGTGGCCCGCACACCGTGATCGGAGCGGCACCGCCCCGGCGGGCGGTGCCGCCGTGCACGGCAGGACGCCAGCACCGCGGTCCCCCGGTGACGACCGGAGGCCGCGCCGGTGCACGTCCACGGTGGTGTGACGGCTCGGCTACCGCGTGCCCGGCGTCGTGGGCGGCCCCGGCTCCACCGGGGCGGTCGCAGGCCGTCCCGGTGCGCCGGTCCCCGGCCGCTGCGGCGAGGCGTTCGAAGGGACCGGGGCTCATCTCGTTCCGCCACTCCTGGAGGGGGCGGTGTTCGCCGGGGCCCGGGACCACACGGTCGATCTGCTCGGAGGTGCGCCGGCGCCGTCACCCCGTCACCGGTGCGGCGGGAGCTGCGCGCGCACCCATGCAGGATCGGGGGCGACG
>NZ_KL585414.1:167178-168081 GCF_000721935.1 Streptomyces sp. NRRL WC-3549 | reverse complement strand
CACCACCGCCGCTCCAGCCGGGTCGCGCCAGATGTCGACCCAGTGCGCCTGGTGGGCGCTGCGGCCCAACCGGATGCGCAGCCGTATGCAGTACCTGCACCCCGCCCGCCAGAAGACGACCGGCCGGCCGTCGACGGCGCTACGCCGTTGCGCTTCCAGCGCACCGATCGGCTTCGGGAACATCAGAGGCGAGTTCCAGCCGGCGAGCAGGGCGAACACGAGCAGGAGCGCAGCGGCTGCGAGCGGACTCCCTCGAAGGAACTGCCCGAGGGCGACGGCTGCGCCGCAGAGCACCAGCAGTATCGGAAACCTCCACGCGCGCATCATGAAGACGCAGGCTACCGACAGGCCGAGCCGATCGGCGCGGTGTTGCCGCCGCGCCCGGAACGGACCCGTGCTTCCCCCTGGGCGAGGACCGGCCCGGCTGCTCCCCGGGGCCGCGGGAGTGCGCTCACACGGCCGGTGACCCGGGCCTGCCGCCCGGTGCGTACGCGACGCGGGCGCGTACCTACTGATGGCCTCGGCGTCCGGTCGGCTGCCACGGCACCGGCGACGGTGCCCAGGTGCGCAGCCCAGGCTGCCCAAGTTAGCTTGGGCAGATGGGCGACGGTACCGGCAGCACCGACGGAGCGTCCGGGACGGCCGCACGCGCGGCCCGTGAGGTCCGCGTGGTCCACAGCCGGCTGAGGCGCCGGCTGCGCGAGAGTCACGCCCCCGGCGACCCGCCCCCGCCCCGGACCTCGGCCCTCACCAGGCTGGACAAGGACGGTACGGCGTCGGCCGGCGATCTGTCGGTCGCCGAGCGCGTCCGGCACCAGGCGGTGGCTGCCACCATCGGCGCCCGGGCGGAGCGCGACCTCGTCTTCCGCCGTCCGGATCCTGGAGACGGCCGCCACCGGCTGG
>NZ_KL585414.1:155192-166979 GCF_000721935.1 Streptomyces sp. NRRL WC-3549 | reverse complement strand
GGTCTCCGTCACCGACAGCGGCCACACCTTCCTCGCAGACCGCCGCCGCGACGGTGAGGGGTGGCCCGCCCGCGCCCCGGAGGACCGGTGCGCGGAGGAGGAGCGCCGCACCCTGCTCGCCGCGACGGACCTGCCGGAACGAATCGTCCGGTCATGACGGGGCACCTCACCCGCGTACTGCGCAGGCTGCGCCCCGGCGGGCGCAAGGGCCCGGCGGGCGGCTTCGACCGGCGCCTGCTGGCCCCGATGATGCTGGGGGCGGCGCTCAACCCGGTCAACTCCTCCATCATCTCCGTCTCCCTGGTGCCGATCGGCGCCGCTCTGGGTGCGCCGCCCTCCCGGACCGCGTGGCTCATCTCCGCCCTGTACCTGGCCACCGCCATCGGACAGCCCGTCGTGGGACGGCTGATCGACCTCTTCGGGCCCCGGCGCCTGTTCCTGGCCGGCACGGCGCTGACCGGCGTCGCCGGCCTCCTCGGCATGTTCGCGCCCAACCTCGGAGTGCTCGTCGCCGCACGCGTACTCCTCGGCTTCGGCACCTGCTCCGGCTATCCGGCTGCCATGTACCTCATCCGCAGCGAGGCCCGGCGCACAGGTCAGGAGAGTCCCGCCGCGGTTCTCACCGCCCTCGCCGTGACCACCCAGACCATCGCCGTCATCGGCCCCAGCCTCGGCGGGCTGCTGATCGCCGTCGGCGGCTGGCGTGCGACTCTGGCCGTCAACATCCCGTTGGCGGCGGTCGGCCTCTACCTCGGTGTCCGCCGCCTTCCGGTGACCCCCGCCTCCCGCCGCGACGACGGACGCCGCCCCGTGGAGGACCTGGACCTCCCGGGGATGGGCCTGTTCTCCGCGGCGCTCGTCTGCCTCCTGCTGTTCCTCATGGATCCCGGGGCCGGTGACTGGTACCTCCTGGCCCTGACCGCCGCCGCGGCGGCCGGATTCACCTGGCGTGAACTCCGGGCGCGGCAGCCCTTCATCGACGTACGCGTGCTCGGCGGCAACCTGCCGCTCGTCGCCACCTACGGCAGGGCCCTGCTCTGCTACATCGTCACGTACGCCTTCCTGTACGGCTACACCCAGTGGACGGAGGAGGGGCGCGGGCTGTCCGCCTCCCAGGCAGGCCTGGTGCAGCTCCCGCTGTTCACCGTCGCGATCGTGGTGTCCACCCTCACCGGTCGGCACCAAGCCGTCCGCGGCAAGCTCCTGGTCGGGGCGGTCGGTCAGATCGCCGCCTGCTCCCTGCTCTTCCTCCTGCACGGTGACAGCCCGGTGTGGATGCTTCTGGCCGTCGTGATCGTCCTCGGAGTCCCCCAGGGACTGAACAGCATCGCCCTGCAGAACTCCGTCTACCACCAGGCCGACGCCGAACGCATCGGTTCCTCCGCGGGGCTCCTGCGCACCTTCGGCTACCTCGGCGCCATCGTCGCCTCCGCCGCCAACGGGGCCTTCTTCGGGCAGCACGTCACCACCGGCGGCCTGCACCACCTCGCCTGGTTCATGCTCGCCGTCAGCATCCTGTTCTTCGCGATGACCCTCGCCGACCGCTCCCTGCGCCGCATCGGTCCCGCGAAGGAAGGACCTCGGCACACCGACGGGTGACCCATGGCCCGGAACAGGTGGAGGGCCGGTGACCTGGTGGGGCGGCACTCGTTGGTCCGGTGTCCGGACCGGACAGTGAGCGATGGAGATCTGATGGTGACGTTTCGACGGGCACGGCCCGCGGCGGGCGTGTTGGCACTGTGTTCCACCGCGGCGTTGGCCGGCGCCCTGACCGCCTGCGGCGGTGGCGGGACCGCCGACGGTAAGCCGCCCACGGCTGCTTCCTCGGCCGGGCCCGCGGTCTCCGCGTCACCGGTGGAGCCGGAGGCGGCGGACCGGGCGGCGGCGCTGGAGGCGTACACCGCCATGTGGGCCGAGCGGATGGAGGCCTATCGCCAGGCGTCCACGGAGGGCACTGACCTGAAGCGATACGCGACGCACGACGCGTTGGGCGGACTCGAGCGGGAACTGACCCGCATGAAGGAGAACGACACGGTGATCCGGGGCGATCTCGGACACGCGCCGGAGGTGACCGCGCTGGAGGCCGGCGCGCGGAGGACGGCGAAGATCGAGGACTGCCTGGACCTGTCGCAGTGGCGGACCCTGGACACCACGACCGGGTGGCCCATCCCGCTGCCGAGCGGTCAGCCGCGGCGGTACGTGGCGACCGCGACGGTACAGCGGTCGGACGGCGGGCGGTGGATGGTCACCGAGTACACGCAGGACAGCGCCCGGACGTGCTGACGCCGTAGGCGGGTCGGACCTGGCGCCCCGGGGGCGGCCTTCGCGCCGGCCGGCCTGGCGGCAGGGTCGCCCGGTGCCGGGCGACGCGCGGTGACGCCGGTGGCCGGACGGTGCGCTCGCAGCTCAGCCAGGGCCGCCGAAGCGCCAGGCTTCGACGTCGCGGTAGTGGATCGGCCCGGGCCCACGCCCGGAGTTGCTGCCGACCAGGTGCAGGCGTTCGGTCAGCCAGGTGCGGCCGGTGAACGCGGAGAGTCCCGCTGCGGCCCGCACCGTGGCGGAGGTGTCGCCGCGGCGGGAACGGGCGAGCGTCAGGTGGGGGCTCAGCGGACGCTCCGGGAAGGCCACACCGTGCTCCCTGACCAGCGCGCGCACCTCCCCGGCGAGCAGCCGCAGCCCGTCGAGGTCCCCGCCGATCCCACTCCACAGCACACGTTCGTCGAAGTGCCCGCTGCCGCGCAGGGCCAGGCGCAGGGGGCTGTGGAGCGCCGCGAGCCGCGCGAGGGGCGGCCGCAGCAGTGAAACGACCGGCCTCGGCAGCTCACCGAGGAACGCCAGAGTGATGTGCCAGTCCTCGATGCGGTTCCACCGCATGAGCGGATACGCGTCATAGGCGGGCCGCAGCGCTTGCGCCAGCTCGTCCTTGGCGTCGTCGGGCGGAGCAAGGGCCACGAAGACGCGGACGGTCTCGGACAGGGTCTGATCGTTCACGAAGGACTTCGTACACCACCCGCGCCGACGGCCGTCGCGCGGGTGGGGGCCGCACCCAAGGCGCCGAGGCGGGTGGCGCGCGTCATTCACGGCACACGTCGACCGGATTCATACCCGGTAGCGCCCCCGCCTCGAATCCGACCGGTTTTTCAAGAAAACGAGACCAACTGCTTGACCCGTGCGGCCACAGCCACTAATTTTTTGTTTTCCTCGACCTGTCACCACTAAAAGGAGGCGACCAGCGGATGTACACCATCTCCGACCTCGGCCGCCTCGCCCAGCGCACGGTCTGGGTCCCGGGTCGGATCGCGCACGGCTGCTGAGCAAGCCGTTCGATGTGCCCGGGCGTGGCACTTTCCAGGTTTACCCTCACTGCTTTTTCCGGTACGCCGCTGCTGCGTGCCGTTTCACTCCTGCTCCCCCGCGGCGCGTGTTGACACAGAAAGCTGCCCGAAATTGGCGAACATGATGAATCGATCGATGGCGCACCGAAAAGAAGGCCTGCCATGGTAGCGACGCGGATCACGGTCAACGGAAAAGAAACACCCATTTCTCCGGCCGCACCCCACACCACAGTGCTGGACTTCCTGCGCGACCGGGGTCTCACCGGCACCAAGGAGGGCTGCGCCGAGGGTGAGTGCGGTGCGTGCTCGGTCCTGGTGGCCCGCCCCGGCGTGGACAAGCCCACCGACTGGGTGGCGGTCAACGCCTGCCTGGTCCCGGTCGCGGCACTCGACGGGCAGGAGATCGTCACGTCCGAAGGGCTCGCCACCGCCGGCGCACCCGGGTCGCCTCCCACCCTGCACCCGGTGCAGCAGGAGATGGCGGTCCGCGGAGGTTCCCAATGCGGTTACTGCACGCCGGGATTCATCTGCAGCATGGCCGCCGAGTACTACCGGCCCGACCGCGGCGCGGACGCGGCGGACAGCACCGACGCCGAGCACGGTCCGAACGGGTTCGACCTGCACGCGCTGAGCGGAAACCTCTGCCGCTGCACCGGCTATCGTCCGATTCGCGATGCCGCGTTCGCCGTCGGAACGCCCACCGACGGCGATCCGCTGGCGCGGCGGCGCGAACAGCACCCGCCCGCCCCGGCCACCACCGACCACGCCCAGGGCGACAGCGTGTTCCTGCGGAGGAAGACCCTCGCCGAAACCGTGCGGCTGCTGCGCGAGCAGCCCGACGCGGTGGTGCTCGCAGGCTCCACCGACTGGGGGGTGGAGGTGAACATCCGCTCCCGCCGGGCGGATCGCGTGGTTGCCGTCGACCGGCTTCCCGAGTTGCGGGAGCTGCGGATCGACCCCGACCGCATCGAGATCGGGGCGGCACTGACGCTCACCGAGATCGAACGGCGCCTCGACGGCGGCGTCCCGCTGCTGGCCGAACTCTTCCCGCAGTTCGCGTCCCGGCTCATCCGCAACGGTGCCACCCTCGGCGGCAATCTGGGCACCGGTTCCCCCATCGGCGACAGCCCGCCGGCGCTGCTCGCGCTGGAGGCGTCGGTGGTGCTCACCGACGCCGACGGTGAGCGGGAGGTCCCCCTGGCGGAGTACTTCACCGGCTACCGGCGGAGCGTGCGCCGCCCCGGCGAGCTGATCCGCGCGGTGCGCATCCCGCTGCCGCTGGCGCCGGTCGCCGCCTTCCACAAGATCGCCAAGCGGCGCTTCGACGACATCTCCAGCGTGGCGGTCGCCTTCGCCCTCGACATCCAGGACGGGATCGTCCGTAAGGCGCGCATCGGCCTGGGCGGTGTGGCCGCCACCCCGATCCGCGCCCTCGCCACCGAGGCGACCCTGGAAGGCGAGCCGTGGGTGGCCGAGACGGTCGACGCAGCGGCCCGGGAACTGCGGGGTGAAGGCACACCGATGAGCGACCACCGCGCCAGCTCCCTCTACCGTTCCGCGATGCTGGGCCAGAGCCTGCGGAAGCTGTACGCGCGAACCACCGAGGCGGTGTCGTCATGAGTCATCTGTCCGAACGGCCCGAGAAGCCCCTCGTCGGCGTCCCGATGCCGCACGAGAGCGCCGCCCTGCACGTCACCGGCACCGCGCTCTACACCGACGACCTGGTCTGCCGCACCAAGGACGTGCTGCACGCCCACCCGGTCCAGGTGATGAAGGCCCACGGCCGGATCACCGCTCTGCGTACCGGGCCCGCGCTCGCCGTGCCCGGTGTGGTGCGTGTGCTGACCGGTGCCGACGTGCCCGGCGTCAACGACGCCGGGATGAAGCACGACGAACCGCTGTTCCCCGACGAGGTCATGTTCTACGGCCACGCGGTCGCCTGGGTGCTCGCCGAGACCCTCGAAGCGGCCAGGCTCGGCGCGGCGGCGGTCGAGGTGGAACTCGACGAGCTTCCCTCACTGATCACGCTGGAGGAGGCGATCGCGGCCGACAGCTTCCACGGCGCTAGGCCCGTGATGCTGACCGGCGACGTCGACGCGGGCTTCGCCGACTCCGCGCACGTGTTCAGCGGCGAGTTGCAGTTCTCCGACCAGGAACACTTCTACCTCGAGACCCATGCGGCGCTGGCCTATGTGGACGAGGCCGAGCAGGTGTTCGTCCAGAGCAGTACCCAGCACCCCTCGGAGACGCAGGAGATCGTCGCCCATGTACTCGGCCTGCACAGCCACGAGGTGACCGTGCAGTGCCTGCGGATGGGCGGCGGCTTCGGCGGCAAGGAGATGCAGCCGCACGGGTTCGCGGCCGTCGCCGCGCTCGGTGCCAGACTCACCGGCCGACCGGTTCGGCTGCGGCTCAACCGGACCCAGGACCTCACCATGTCCGGTAAGCGGCACGGGTTCCACGCCCGGTGGAAGATCGGCTTCGACGCGGACGGCCGTGTCCGGGCCCTGGACGCCACCCTGACGGCGGACGGCGGATGGAGCCTGGACCTCTCCGAGCCGGTGGTGGCCCGGGCACTGTGCCACATCGACAACACCTACTGGCTGCCCAACGCGCGTATCGCCGGACGCATCGCCAGGACCAACAAGGTGTCCAACACCGCCTTCCGAGGCTTCGGCGGCCCCCAGGGCATGCTGGTGATCGAGGACATCATGGGCCGGTGCGCACCGCTGCTCGGCCTGGACCCGATGGAGCTGCGGGAGCGCAACTTCTACCAGCAGGGCCAGTCGACACCGTACGGACAGCCGGTCGTCCAGCCCGAACGCATCTCCGCCGTCTGGAAGAAGACCCAGGACGACGCGGACATCGCCGGCCGCGGACGCGAGATCGCCGCCTTCAACGCCGCGCACCCGCACACCAAGCGGGCACTGGCGATCACCGGCATCAAGTTCGGCATCTCGTTCAACCTCACCGCCTTCAACCAGGGCGGCGCCCTCGTGCTGATCTACAAGGACGGATCCGTCCTGATCAACCACGGCGGCACCGAGATGGGCCAGGGCCTGCACACCAAGATGCTGCAGGTGGCCGCGACCACCCTGGGTATCCCGCTCCACAAGGTGCGACTGGCCCCGACGCGGACCGACAAGGTGCCCAACACCTCTGCCACCGCGGCCAGTTCCGGTGCGGACCTCAACGGCGCGGCGGTGAAGAACGCCTGTGAACAGTTGCGCGAGCGGCTGTCGGAGGTGGCCGCCACCCAACTGGGCGCGAACGCCGCCGATGTACGGATCGTCGAGGGTGTGGCGCGCACCCTGGGCGGCGACGAGGAGCTGGCCTGGGACGACCTGGTGCGCACCGCGTACTTCCAGCGGGTCCAGCTGTCGGCGGCCGGCTTCTACCGGACCGAGGGGCTGCACTGGGACGCGACGACGTTCCGGGGGGCGCCGTTCAAGTACTTCGCCCACGGCGCCGCCGCGGCCGAGGTGGAGGTGGACGGCTTCACCGGGGCCTACCGCATCCGGCGGGTGGACATCGTGCACGACGTCGGCGACAGCCTGTCCCCGATGATCGACATCGGTCAGATCGAGGGCGGCTTCGTACAGGGTGCGGGCTGGCTGACGCTCGAGGACATGCGCTGGGACACCACAGACGGGCCGCACCGTGGCCGGCTGCTGACCCAGGCGGCCAGCACCTACAAACTGCCGAGCTTTTCGGAGATGCCCGAGGAGTTCAACGTCACGCTTCTGGAGAACGCCACCGAGGAGGGCGCGGTGTACGGATCCAAGGCCGTGGGGGAGCCCCCGCTCATGCTGGCGTTCTCGGTACGAGAGGCCTTGCGTCAGGCGGCCGCCGCGTTCGGGCCCAGCGGCGTCGGCGTCGAGTTGGCGTCGCCCGCGACACCGGAGGCGGTGTACTGGGCGATCCAACAGGCCCGCCAGGGCGGTGCGCCCCGGGGTGGCCATGACGACAAGGGGTTCGCCGTCAACAGCGGCGCGGGGTACGGCAACACCGCCGACGCCGAGCCCCGAGCCGGCGCGAAGGCGTTGAACGGTGCCTGACATGACGGGGTGCCTGACATGACATGGATCGCCGCGGTCGCACGGTTGCGAGCGCGCCGGGAGCCCGGCGTGCTCGTGACCGTCGCGACGGTGCGCGGCCACGCCCCGCGGGACGCCGGCGCGAAACTCGTGGTGGGCCGGACCGAGACATGGGGCTCGATCGGCGGTGGCAACGTCGAAGCCGTCGCGATCGAACGGGCCCGCGAAGTGATCGCCGCGTCCAAGCCGGAGCCGGAGCTCATCGATTTCGCCCTGAACGACAAGGTGACCAATCGGCATGGCGTGCAGTGCTGTGGCGGAACGCTCTCGGTGCTGCTCGAACCGTTGCCGGTGGTACGGGCTGTGGCGATCTTCGGCGTGGGGCACGTCGGGCTGGAACTGGCGCGCATCCTGGCACGTCAGGATCTCGACCTGCACCTGGTCGACACCCGCTCCGACCTCCTCACCGAGGGGCGGCTCGGCGCGTTGACGGACGCGGTGGCGAAGGTGCACGTGCACCACACACCGCTGCTGCCCGAGGAGGTACTGGCGGAGCTGCCGTACGGCACCCACGCCCTGATCATGACCCATGACCACGCAGAGGACGCCGCTCTGTGCGACGCAGCCCTGCGCACCACGCATCTCGGCTCCATCGGGCTGATCGGGTCAGCGGCCAAGTGGGTGAGGTTCCGTGAACGCCTCGCCACCGAAGGAGGGCACGACGAGGCAGCCATCAACCGGATCAAAACCCCGATCGGACTCGCCGACATCACCGGTAAGGAACCCGCCACCATCGCCGTCAGCGTCGCTGCCGATCTGCTGCGCACCTTCGAGACCGAGGGCAGCTGAGAGGCTCCACCCGGGCGGACGTGGCAGCTGCGCGGCCGGCTGCCGGGCGGGCAGGGCAGACGCGCGTCGAGGGGCGGGCCCTGAACCGAGCCCCGATCACTGCAGATCGTCCGGGGGGCGGTCCTTCGGAGGTTCCTCTTGGCGCGAACCGATCGGCTGTTGTAGCTCTCTATGAAGATTGCCTTTCGTTCGGTGACCGCTTTCGTGTCTTCGACGCCTGGCTGACTTCACTTCGTTGCCTGTCTACTCGTCATCACCACCGGCAACGCGGCGGGCGTGATGCCCCACGGAGCCTCACAGCGCCTCACAGCACCTCACGGAAGGAGATGGACTCACGGACACCTCCTCTCCTCCCACGGAACCACGGCGGTGAGGGCCCGGGCCCGAAGGGGCACAGCCGGTTCGCCGCCCTGCCCGACCCTTCCGGTACCTGGACGTCTCCGAACCAGGGGAACGCCGTGACCAGGACACTGCCCGGCCCGCCCCACCCCCTCGGCAGGGAGATCGACCCTCACCCCCGCCGCTCCGGCTGCCGTCGAACGCCATCCGCAACGTCATCGATCCAGGACGTCACCCAACCGACCGTCCCGCCGGAACGGCTCGACGCCGACCGGCTGCGCCTCACCCGCTGTCCGCGGCCTCCGGTGCGGGTGACGGCCGACCGAGACACACCCATCCATCCACCTCCGCGAAGGAGCGATCATGACCACGCAACCCGAGAAGACGAGTAGCCGGCCGAAGGCGGACAGCCGGGACTTCGAGCGCGCCTGGATGGAACAGTCGATCTCCCTGGCCATCACCAGCGTGAACAGGGGCGGCGGTCCGTTCGGCGCCCTGGTCGCCAAGGACGGCGAGGTCGTCGCCACCGGCAACAACCAGGTCACCTCCACCCTCGACCCCGTTGCTCACGCCGAGGTCAGCGCCCTGCGTAACGCCTGCAAGGTGCTGAACACCTTCTCCCTGGAGGGCTGCGTGCTGATCACGTCCTGCGAGCCGTGCCCGATGTGCCTGGCCGCCGCCCTGTGGTCGCGCGTGGACCGGATCGTCTACTCCGCGGACCGGCACGACGCCGCGGCGGGTGGCTTCGACGACCGCAAGTTCTACGATCTGTTCGAGAAGAAGCCC
Organism: Streptomyces sp. NRRL WC-3549; assembly: GCF_000721935.1. Lineage (GTDB taxonomy): Bacteria > Actinomycetota > Actinomycetes > Streptomycetales > Streptomycetaceae > Streptomyces. The sequence continues at coordinate 157,633 of NZ_KL585414.1, read as the reverse complement.
GGATCCGATTGGCCCTTGGAGATCGAGCACCTGGACCTGCCCAACCGCACAGAGCCGTTCGATACATGGCTGGCCAAAGCCGACCGCATCGCCTACTGACACGAAGCGCCGTGGAATCCGTCCGCAAGTACCCGAGGCACCACGCCACGGCCGCCGTACCGCGTCCGGGTACCGGCTGAGCCGTCAGATGTGCAGCGGTCGTTGACCAGGGTGGTGGTCAGTTCTCCTGGGAGGGCCTCGACGTCCTGATCCGGCCAACTTTTCTGCTGCCCCTTCCGGCGGCCGGCCGGAGGACGAAGGGCTCGCCCCAGGCACCATGGCGGTGTCCCACAGCGGCAGGGCAAAGGTCGGTGAGCGGCCGGACCGGCCGCGCGGCGCGTTTCTCCCGTGCCCTCTGCCGGTCCGGAAGTGTGCACCGGTGACAGAACTGGACAAAAACCCTTGGACCCGGCAGGGCTCCCCGCGGGAGACTCCGCCTGCTCACCTGCCGCCGGGACGAAACGGGTCGCCGATGGAATCAACGAAATCAAGCGAAGGCCTACCGAGCAAGGGTTCGGTACTCCTCGCGCTTCGCTACTACGGACGGGAACTCACGCGGCTCCGGTGGCTGACGGCACCGGCGATGCTGCTCCCGGCCCTGGGCAACATCGGTCTTTACTACGTTGCTCCGCTGATCGTCGCCAAACTCGTCGGCCAGGTCGCCGACGGCGACGGAGGCGACGGAGGTATCGGCCCCGCGCTGCCGTACGTCCTCGGCTTCGCCGGCGTCATGCTCTTCGCCGAGCTGCTCTGGCGCATCGGGCTGCACTGCCTCAACCGTCTCGACGCCCGTGGCATCGAGCACCTGTACGTGATCGGCATGGATGAACTCTTCGCGAAGGACTCGGCGTTCTTCCACGACAACTTCGCCGGATCGCTCACCAAGCGGGTGTCGAGCTTCGCGTCCCGGTTCGAGGCGTTCATCGACACGCTGACGTTCTCGGTCATGGGGAACTTCGTCCCGCTCATCTTCGCCTCGGTGGTGCTGTGGCAGTACGACCCCCTGCTCGTGGTGGGCCTGCTGACGCTGATCGGGTTCACCGCACTGTGCGTGACGCCGCTGATCCGACGCCGCCAGGTACTGGTGGCCCAGCGTGAACAGGCCATCGCCCAGGTGTCGGGCCATGTCGCCGACAGCCTGATGAACATGGACACGGTCCAATCGTTCGCCGCGGAGGAACGCGAGGCCGCCGAGCACCGCTCCCGTGTGGCCCGCTCACGCCGGCTCACGCTGCGTTCCTGGGACTACGGCAACCTGCGCATCGACACCCTGGTCGCGCCGATGTCCGTACTGACCAACGTGGTGGGCGTGCTGCTCGCCGTCTCGCTGGCAGGGGGAGAACTCGGTGTGGAAGCGGTCATCGTCGCTTTCACCTACTACGCCAACGCCACACGGATCATGTTCGAGTTCAACCAGATCTACCGCCGGCTGGAGAGCTCCATGACGGAAGCCGCGCAGTTCACCGAACTGCTGCTGCAACCGCCCACCGTGCTCGACCCGCCGGCCCCCGAACCGCTGTTGCGCGAGACGGCGGACGTACGTTTCGAGAAGGTCACCTTCGCTCACGCGGGGGCACCGACCCTCTTCGACGGCCTGGACCTGACCGTACCCAGCGGCGCGAAGCTCGGTCTCGTCGGCCGGTCCGGCGGGGGCAAGACGACCCTGTCCAGGCTGCTGCTGCGCATGACGGACATCCAGGGCGGCCGGATCCTCATCGGTGGCCAGGACATCAGCAGACTGCGCCGGGCCGACTTGCGCAGTCTGATCGCCTACGTGCCTCAGGACCCGGCGATGTTCCACCGCACCCTGCGGGCGAACATCGCGTTCGCCAGGCCCGAGGCCACCGAGGCCGAAATCCGCCGTGCGGCGGAGGCGGCGCACGTCACCGAGTTCGCGGACGCGCTGCCCGACGGCTTCGACACGATGGTGGGTGAGCGTGGCGTGAAGCTCTCCGGCGGTCAGCGTCAACGGGTGGCCCTGGCCCGCGCCATCCTGCGCGACGCGCCGGTCCTGCTCCTCGACGAGGCGACCAGTGCTCTGGACTCGGAGAGCGAAATCCTCGTCCAGGACGCCCTGTGGCGGCTCATGGACGGGCGGACAGCCCTCGTGGTGGCGCACAGGCTGAGCACCGTCGCCACCATGGACCAGCTCGTCGTCCTCGACCGGGGCAGCATCGTCGAACAGGGCACGCACCAGGAACTGCTCACCACGGGCGGCGCCTACGCCAAGCTCTGGCAGCACCAGTCGGGTGGATTCCTCGACGAGACCGTCGCGGAGGCCGAACTGCACTGAGGCAGGCGAGCGGATGTGGGGGACACCCTCATCCATCCCGCGCGGCCCTTCCCGGTGGCAGGCACCGGCAAGGGCCTGTCTCTTATACACATCTCTGAGCGGGCTGGCA
>NZ_KL585414.1:150140-154971 GCF_000721935.1 Streptomyces sp. NRRL WC-3549 | reverse complement strand
GTTCAGCGCTGGAGGGTGGTGAGCCAGTCGGTCAGCAGACGGTTGACCTGGTCGGGGCGCTCCTGCTGGATCCAGTGGCCGCAGCCTTCCAGCAGGTGGGAGGCGGACAGGGCGGGGAGAGTGGAGGGGTAGGCGGCGATGGCGTCGGACATCCAGGTGGTGGAGGCATCCAGAGTGCCGCCGACGAACAGGGACGGCTGCTTGATCGGGGCTCCGCTGTGAGGGGCGAGATCCTCCCAGTCACGGTCCATGGTGCGGTAGCGGTTGAGAGCGCCGGTCAGGCCGGTGCGCTCGAACTCCGCGGCGTAGACGTCGAGGTCGTCCTCGCTCAGCCAGGCGGGGAGCTTGCCCGCGGGGAAGCGGTCGCGCAGCCGGCCGCCGTGGGCGACGAAGTGCGGGTCGGGCTCGCCCTGGGCGGGCATGGTGTCGGCGGACAGTGCCGCGTAGAAACCGGCGAGCCAGCCTCGGACATCGGGCTCGATCTCGGCCTCGGCGCGGCCGGGCTCCTGGAAGTAGGAGACGTAGAACTCCTGCTCAGGGCCGCCGATCTGGTCGAAGACGTCGGAGGGGCGGGGACCGCCCGGCGGTGCGTAGGGGACGCTCAGCAGGCCGACGGCGCGGAAGACGTCTGGGTGGAGCAGGGCGGAGGAGGCGGCGATGTTGGATCCCCAGTCGTGGCCGACGACCACCGCGCTCTCCTCGCCGAGGGCGCGCACCGCGGCGACGTTGTCCTCCACCAGGTCGAGCATCCGGTAGGCATCGGTCGCGGTGGGCTTGGAGGAGCGGCCGTAGCCGCGCACGTCGATGGCCACCGCCCGGTAGCCTGCGGCGGCCAGGGCCGGGAGCTGGCGGCGCCAGGAGTACCAGGATTCGGGGAAGCCGTGCACGAGCAGGACCAGCGGGCCGGTGCCCTGCTCGACCAGATGCAGGCGTCCGGCCGGGGTCTCGATGGTGCGGTGGCGGAGTTCGGCGGTCGGCTCGGGCTGCATGGGCTTCTCCTCGGTCGGCGGGCGGACGCGGCTACCCGTCGATCATGCGGCGCGACGGACGCCCGACGCGATCAGGGTTGCCGTTTCGGCAAGATCGCAGGCAGAGCGGTGGGCCGTGCGGCCGGGAGGAGCGCGAACGGTGGCAGGCGACGACCTGGACAGCACGCCGCCCTCGATGGTGCCCGGGCTGCGAGTCGCGTGCGAGCAGCACCGCGCGCCACGCGCGCCGGTACGAGCTTGTGCGACCGTCATACGCCGAGCACGCTGTCGCGGACGAGACCGGCCGGCTCAAGTCCCGGTGCCGCCTCAGCGCCCGCAGGCCACCGGCGCTTTCGGCAAACCCATGGCTCTTCCGTCGTCCTGCGACCCGGCCGCAGGGCCGCAACGACCTTCTGCGCGGTGGGGACAGGGGTGGCGCGTACTGGTCGACGCCGACGGGACCGGGCCCATCGGCCCGGGCTGCCCTTTCGGGCGGCGCTGCCCCGGGGCGCGAGGGTCGGCCGAGCCGAGCCGTCCGCTCGGACCACGGGCACGTCATCGCGCCCGTCGTTCCCGGATCTGAGCCAGTCGGGCCGGGCGTCAGCCTCGGCGGATGATCCCTGTCGCGAACGGCGTCGTCTGTCTCACGCGCGTCGGTGACCTGGCGTGGACATCGAACTTCGAGCCTGCCCGGACCGGTCCCGTGTCGGCTCGACGTACTTCGAAGCGAACGCCCGCACCCCGTCACACGGCATCAGCCGGCCCGCCTGCCGCAGTCCCCGGTGGAACCCTGCGAGTCCACGTCGTATCCGCCCGTTTGAGAATGTCGACTACGTGCGCCGGGGATCCCCGTGCTGCAGAGACAGCCCAGCACGGTCGGATTCAGCCTGCCGTAGAGCTCGTTTCTCCTGATCCGTTTGGACGCCCCTCTGCCTCCGGTTGTCCGCGCAGCCGTCTGATCTCTGCGACAAGGCGGGGGACGGCTTCGCGGGCGGTGGCGATGAACTGTGCGTTCTCGTCCCAGCGCTCGTCAGCGGCATCCACGTAGCGGGGCCGCTGGACCAGGGTCGCGGCCACGATCTCGCCGTAGTCGAAGTCCGGCCAGCGCTCGGCCAGGCCGGTGTCCGGCGCGGTGCTCACGACGACGAGGTTCATCGCGTGCTCGTCGTCAAGGCAACGAACGAACCAGGGTCCTGGCGTGGCTGCCTGTGCGAGTTCGTCGAGCTCGTCGACTTCCCCGTCGCTGAGCGGTTCGATGCTGGTCACCAGGCTGTGATCTCTCTCTGTCCATGAGGCGGGCGTTCGTTCTCGGACGTCGCACGCTGCGGGCTGACCGAGGTAGTGGGTCAGGTGCACCAGAGCATCGAATCCGAACCGGAAGTATTCATGGCTGCCGGGCCACGCTGACCCGCGCGTCCTCACCCCTCATCGCCTGCGGCCAGCGGTCATCAATGGCACCCGCCGCTGCCCGGCAGGCGTTACAGGCATTCTCCCGTTCCGGTAGCCACCAATGGCCAGACGGCGACATGCCGGGTCCCTGGATCCCGCACAGCGTCCTGTCGAAGATGCCGAAGGCGTGGGAGGTTCCGGTGGCAAGACCATCCGCGACAGCCCTCTCCCAGCGCGTCCCCCTCGGCAGATACGGCGGTCGCGCGACCTCGAACCACTCACCGCCCACCTGGGTGACGGCATGACACCACGGACAGGACCAGGTCTCTTCTTCCCCGGCCGTGGGCGGTACCGGCCACCGCCGCATCACCAGTCCGCACACATCGCACTCCACAGGGAAATCCTCACACGCCGGCACGGCTCGTTCCGACCGGCTGACCTCACGTCAGTTGCCGAACGGTCCCCTCGGTGCGAAAGGCCCTTCAAGGGGTTATTGACGTCTGCCGACCGGCGAGGAGTCGTTCGACCGCGTCTCGGGCGGTACCGGCGGTCTCGGCGTTCCCGCTGATGCCGGCTGCGGCGATCGCACCTTCGGCGAGGAGATAAATCGCGTCTGCGGTCCCCGCTTCGTCCGATTCCAGCAGACCTGCGATCTGCTCGCGGAACGCCTCCTTGTGCGCACGGACCTCGTCGAGCACCGCCGGGGAGGAGGGGCCGAGTTCCCCGTGGATGTTGACCCATGCGCATCCCCGGAATCCTGGTTCGGAGAACCAATCGCGAAGCCATTCGAAGACTGCGAGGATCCGCCGAGTCGGATCGTCGAAGTTCCCGGCGTACGCGGCCAGATCGGCGCGCCACCGGAGATCCCGCCGCCTGAGCACGGCGACGACGATGTCCTCCTTCGTCGGGAACATCGAGTAGATGCGCTTGAGCGAGAGGCCGGACGCCTCGCGAATCCGGTCCATCCCGACTGCTTGGACACCCTGGGCGTAGATGAGTGACTCCGCCGTGTCCAGCAGTACGTCGCGGTCGTTGGCCTTCTGCTCGGCGGTGAGCGCGGCAGGCACGTGCGGAACCCCCTTTGACATCGAGAACGATCGTTCCCTACGGTAGCTCGCGCCGATGGGGAACGCACGTTCTCCAGTGTCGAGAGGAGTCGCAGTGCCTGACGTCCGTCCGCCCTGTCCGCCCTTCACTCCGGAGACCGCGGCACAGAAGGTCCAGGCCGCAGAGGACGCCTGGAACACCCGGGACCCCCAACTGGTCGCCCTCGCCTACACGCCGGACTCGGTCTGGCGGAACCGGGACGTCTTCGTCCACGGCCGCGAGGAGATCGTGGACTTCCTGACCGCCAAGTGGGAACGCGAGCTGGACTACGCGCTGCGCAAGAGCTTGTGGGGCTTCCATGGGAACCGGATCGCTGTGCGCTTCCAGTACGAGTGGCACGACCACCGCGGTCAGTGGTGGCGCAGCTACGGCAACGAACTGTGGGAGTTCACCGATCAGGGCCTGATGTCACGACGGGAAGCGAGTATCAACGACGTGGCGATCGACGAGGCCGTACGACGGATCACCGGTCCGCGCACGCCCCAGCAGCACGGCATGGAGATCCCGATCCAGTAGCCCGGGGCTCGTCCCCTGTACGAGCGGTGGGCACCCACCGTCAGGGTCGCCCGCCGCTTCGGCCTCCGCCGGAAGTCAACGATTTCCGCTCGCGAACACTTCACTCTGCTTCGAAGGGTGACGGTGCCGGGTGGAGCGGGCGCCAGGTCTTGACCGTGAGGTGAGACTTGCGGCATGGACATGGGACGTGAGTCGCGGTGGGAAAAGGACGCAATGACGGTGGAGATCGTTTTTGCTCTGGTCACTGCCGTCGTGCTTGCTGCGGCGGTCTTTGCCGTCGCTCTGGCTCTCGTACTGGCTTCCGGCGTCTCTGGTCCAGCGGGGAAGGGCGTGTTGACGGGGGGTGCGCTGCTCGGAGCGGTGGCCGGAGTGTGGCGTCTGGTGCGTGTGCTGCGGCGGTTCGACGCGCAGCGCCGGAGAGGTCACTGACCGGGGCAGACACTGATGGCGGGCCCCCTCGGGGCCGGTGGCCGGCCGGTGGTGATTGTCCGGTGGCCGGCGCCGGATGAGTCGGGGAGTCGCCCCAGCGGGTGGTGCCTGAGGCACCCCGCGGCCTCTGGGCGGCGGTCGGCATCGGCGTGGCGACCGGGGGGGTGCCGGCGGTGCTCGTGTTCGCGGCAACGGGTTTGGCCCCCGCCCGCGCCCGCTGCGCCCGCGCCCGCGACAGTCAGGCCCTGATTCCGCCGGTGCAGGACGTATCGCCTGTCCGGTCCCCCGAGCCCCGCGTGCGTATGCCAGGGAAGCCGCACGCCGACAAGGGCTACGAGTACCGCGCGCCGACTTCGGTGGACGGCTGTCACGGCGCCCCCTCCGGCACCGGATCACCCGCCAAAGCGTCGAGGCCTCCCAAC
>NZ_KL585414.1:149387-149933 GCF_000721935.1 Streptomyces sp. NRRL WC-3549 | reverse complement strand
CGCGCCGGTTCCGCCGCCGCCCCGAGCGCGGAGCCGAGCACTTCCTCGCCTTCGCGAGCGCCGCCCGGGGCTCTCATCCGTTACCGCGGAGCCTCGCCGGACGAGATGGCTTCTTGAGCCGGATCGTGCCGAACGGCTGTTACACAACGATCATTGAGTGCCTCCGAACGGCCCGGCATACTTCTGGATCCCGGGGTCGTACACGTATGCGAACGCCCCGTGCGGGCCGGGCCTTCGCCCGCCCGATTCACTCCTGAGCAGGGGCAATCTTGCGAAAACCATCAAAGAAGGCGTACGCCGTCGTCGCTGCGGCCGCCGTCGTCCTGACCGCCGGAATGTCCGGCCCGGCGTCGGCGAAGACCAGCGGCCCGGATGCGGCGTTCCCGGTCACCGCCGGGGACGGGGGGACGGCCGGCCGGACCGTGCACACCGTGACCCTGATCACCGGCGACCGGGTCCTCGTGGACTCCCGGGGCCGGGTCGGCGGTGTCCAGCGGGCCAAGGGCCGGGAGAACATACCCGTCTTCACCCAGACCTACGGCGGCC
>NZ_KL585414.1:146033-149150 GCF_000721935.1 Streptomyces sp. NRRL WC-3549 | reverse complement strand
CGGCACGCTGGACCGGCGGCTGTTCGACATCACCGGACTCGCCGAACCGGAGAGCCGCAAGGCTTACCGGGCCGGACTCAAGGTGATCGTCGGCTACCGGGGATCGGCGGCCACGACCGCCCGCGCCGAGGTGCGGTCCTCCGAGGGCACCACCGTCCGCCGGTCCCTGTCGGCCCTCGGTGCCGACGCCGTCACCGCCGCCGTCACCACCGACAGCACGGACTCGCTGTGGGACGCCCTGACCCGTCAGCGGGCCGACGGGTCGGCGGCCACCGCCTCCGGTATCTCGCGGATCTGGCTGGACGGCGTACGCAAGGCATCGCTCGACCACAGCACCGGCCAGATCGGCGCCCCGGAGGCCTGGGCACGCTCCTACGACGGCACCGGTGTGAAGATCGCCGTCGTGGACACCGGCATCGACGCCACCCACCCGGACCTGACGGGCCGTGTGGTCGCGGAGCGGAACTTCAGCGGTTCCCCCGACGCCAAGGACCGCGTCGGACACGGCACGCACGTGGCCTCCATCGCGGCCGGTACGGGGGCGAAGGACGCCCGGTTCAAAGGCGTCGCGCCCGGGGCGCGGTTGATCAACGCCAAGGTGCTGGACGACCACGGCGTCGGTGACGACTCCGGCATCCTCGCAGGGGTGGACTGGGCCGTCGCCCAGGGCGCCGACGTCGTCAACATGAGCCTGGGCAGCCCCGACACCGAGGGAATCGATCCCTTGGAGGCCCAGGTCAACCAGATCTCCGCGGAGAAGGGCGTCCTGTTCGCGGTGGCTTCGGGCAACAGCGGACCGAATCCGGGCACCGTCGCGTCGCCGGGCAGCGCCGACGCGGCCCTGACGGTCGGCGCCGTGGACGACGACGACCAGATCGCCGACTTCTCCGGCGTCGGGCCCCGCACCGGGGACGGCGCAGTCAAGCCCGACATCACCGCGCCGGGCGTGGACATCACGGCGGCCGCGGCGGCCGGCACCTCGGAACAGAGCCCTCCCGGCTACCTCACCCAGAGCGGCACGTCGATGGCGACCCCGCACGTCGCGGGTGCCGCGGCCATCCTCAAGCAGAAGAACCCCACCTGGACGGGCGCACAGATCAAGGCCGTCCTGACGGGCTCGGCCGAGGGCGGCTCCCACTCGGTCTTCCAACAGGGCGCGGGCCGGCTCGCCGTCGACCAGGCGATCGACCGGACGGTCCTCTCCGAACCCGGTTCGGTCAGCCTGGACACCCAGCAATGGCCCCACTCCGACGACAAGCCCGTCACCGAACAGGTGAGGTACCGGAACAGCGGCACCGCCGACGTGACGCTGGACCTGTCGCTGGAGGCTCCCACCGGCGGAGACGGACAGCCCGCCCCGGCCGGGTTCTTCACCCTCGGTGCGCAGCGGCTCACGGTCCCCGCGGGCGGCACCGCCACCGTGGGCCTGACGGCCGACACCAGACTCGGCGGTACCGTCGACGGATCGTACTCGGCCACGATCGTCGCCTCCCAAGGCGGCCGGACCGTGCGCACCCCGGCAGCGGTGGAGCGTGAGGGCGAGTCGTACGACGTCACCTTCAAGACCATCGGCCGGGACGGTGCGGCCGGCACCAACTGGCAGGCCGACCTGAAGGGTTACCAGGAGTCCGCGGCAGGGCGGCGGTTCTTCCCGGATCTGTCGTCGGGCTCGGCCACGGTCCGGCTGCCGCGCGGTACCTACAGCCTCTCCGCCGACATGCTGGTCGACCCGGCGGACCCGGCCAAGGGCGTCGATCTGATCAACAACCCCCGGCTCTCCGTGACAGGCCCCACCACGGTCACCCTCGACGCCCGGACCACCCGGCCCGTGAACTTCACGGTGCCGGACGCGGCCGCCCGCCCCACGCGCGCCGGAATGATGTACACCCTGGACACACCCGAGGCCTTCATCATCGAGGGCGGCGAGTTCGGCAGCTTCGACAACCTGCGCACCGCGTACCAGGGTCCCCGGATGGACGAGGGTGTGCTCGCCCAGCAGTGGTCCGCGCACTGGGCACGGGGCACCAGCGAGTACAACGTCCTCACCGGCGGCCCGGTACGCGAGCTGGCCACCGGCTACAGCAAGACGTACAGGGCCAAGGACATGGCGCTGGTGAAGGCGAGGCTCGGGTCGTCCGTGCCCGGCGGTCAGGGCGCCCTCGCGGCGCACGGCATGCTCGACTACGGAGGGGGCGTCGAGGCGTCCTTCACCGTGCAGCCGGCACCGGGAACACGCCAGGTGTATCTGTCCACGGCCGGCGGTGCCGCCTGGAACATCGTCGCGGGTGTCCTGGGCGAGGCGGACGAGACGGGCTACCGGAACTTCGACTCGGCGTACGCGCTCGGTGAGCCGCGGCGATTCACGGCGGGGGCGACGTACACCGAGACCTTCAACGTCGGTGTCCTGGGACCGCGGATGAGCGCCGAGGAGGGCATCGTGCGCGACGGGGACGAGATCTACGGCTCGTTGCCGCTGGTCAGTGACGGGGCGGGCCATTCCGGGTTCGCCGAGTACTCGAGTGCGAGCACCACCATCCACCGCGACGGCGAGCAGTACGTGCGGAAGGACGCCGCCGTCGACCAGGAGTTCTTCACGCTGCCGCCGGAGCCGGCCAGGTACACGGTGTCGACCACGATCCACCGGAACCCGACGTTCAACCGCACCGGGACCCGGATCGACGCCTCGTGGACCTTCGACTCGGCCCGCACCGAGAACCCGACCGTGCTCCCGGCCTCCACGGTCCGCTTCCTGCCGCAGCTCGCCTTGGACTCCACCGTTCCGGCGGGCGGAAAGCTGACCGTCCCCGTCGAGGTGCAGGGCGCGGCGGCCGGGGCCGGTCTGAAGACGCTGAGCGTCCTGGTGTCGTACGACGACACGGCCTGGGTGCCCGTCCCGGTCAAGGCGGGCAAGATCACGGTGAGTGCCCCGGCGAAGGACAAGGCGGTCTCGCTGAAGGCCGTCGTCACCGACAAGGACGACAACCGGTCGACGGTCACGATCCACCAGGCCTTCTTCGGCCGGTGAGGTACCACGGGGCCGCAGTCCACGCACGACACGCGACCGGGAAGCGGCCCCGGTGAGTCGAGGAAGAGCGGCCCGCCGGAACGGCGTACGTT
>NZ_KL585414.1:142831-145875 GCF_000721935.1 Streptomyces sp. NRRL WC-3549 | reverse complement strand
TGTTCCGGCGGGCCACCGCTGCTCCGTGCCGGTCCGCACCGTTCTCGTGCCGCTGCCGCGGTTCAGCGTGCCTGCACCGGGACCGCCCGCACGGGGCAGCCGGCCGGGGCGACGCGCCCGTCCCGCCCCACCAGGCTCACCGAGACGGCGCCCTGCGCGTGCGCCGCGTACGCGGCCGTGCAGACGACCTGATCGCGGGCGGGGCCGGTCAGCCCCGCCACCCGCAGGCGCAGCGTGACCTCGACGGTGTGGCCGTCCGTCCCGATCCGGTCGACGGCGGAGGCCGCACGGGGCAGCGAGGAGGCGTTGCGGAACCCGGCCCGGCGTTCGGCCTTGTCCGGTCCGGCGAGCAGGGCGGTGACGGCCGCGAGCGGCGCGAGCGGCCCGTCCGCCGACTCACCCACGGGGGACGAACCGTCGGGCCCGTCCTGTCCGTGCGGCTCGTCCGGGTGAGGCGAACCGTCCGGCCCGACGGTGCCCGTGCCGCCGATCGGCCACGGGGTATCGACGATCCGTGGCACGGGCAGCAGCGCGTCGTCGGGCGAGAAGAAGAACAGCAGCACACGCCCCTCGCGCGGAGGGAGCAGATCGGCGACCGCCGGGCCGCCGGCCTCGATCACGTCCGTCTCCTGGATTCCGCAGCCCGCGAGCGGACCCCCGACGAGCATCAGCAGCGCGACGACGAGCCGGACCGCTCGGCGCCGGCGGAAGGCGGGTCTCCTCACGCGGTGGCCTCCGTCCGGCCGCGGCTGTCCGCCGGGCCCGTGCCACCCTGTGCGGGCGAGCAGCCCTCCTGCGCGCCTCCCTCGGACGCGGGCCCGTCGAAGGGGAGCTCCACGGTGAACAGCGCGCCGCCGCCGGGTGGGTTCTCCGCGCGGACCGTGCCACCGTGCAGCTGTACGTTCTCCGCGGTGATCGCCAGCCCCAGGCCGCTGCCCGACGAGCGGGAGCGTGCGGTGTCCGCCTTGTAGAAACGCTCGAAGATGTGCGGCAACACCTCCGGCGCGATCCCGGAACCGCTGTCGTGCACCTCGGTGATCAGCGCGCCCCCGCGGGCCGACAGCCGCACGGTGACCGGCTCGGCACCGTGACGCAGGGCGTTGCCGACCAGGTTGGCCACGACGACGTCGAAGCGGCGCGGGTCGAGGCGGATACGGAGGCCCTCGGGCAGCTCCGCTCGGACCCGGCCGAGCCACTGCCTGCCGGCCAGGGTGCCGCGCACGGCCTCCGCCGCATCCACCTCGTCCGTGTTGAGCTCCGCCGCGCGGGCGTCGAAGCGGGAGATCTCCATCAGGTCCTCCACCAGTACGGCCAGTTTGGCGGTCTCGGCGCTGATCAGGCGCACCGCACGAGCGGTGTCGGGGGCGAGGGCCCCGGCGTCCTCGTCCACCACGTCCGTGACGGCGAGCATTCCGGCGAGCGGGGTGCGCAGCTCGTGCGAGACGTCCGAGGCGAAGCGCCGGGCCCGGGCCCCGGCATCCGTCAACTCCTGCACGGAGTGTTCGAGTCGGGCCGCCGACTCGTTGAACGTCCGTGCCAGGTCCGCCATTTCGTCCCGGCCGTGCACGGGAATACGTGTGTCGAGCCGCCCCCCGCCCATGGAGTGCGCGGCGCGCCGCAGTGCGCGGACGGGGCGCAGCACGCTGCGCGCCGCGAGCAGTGCGGGTACCAGGGCCACGGCCAGACCCGGCAGCGCCCCGTCGCGGGCGGCGGTCACCAGGCCGTCGATGTCCACCTCCTCGGTCGTCATGGGCATCACGGCGAAGAGGACCAGGCCGCTGGGCACGGCGCGGCCGCCGGCGACGACCCGTGTCATCACCGGCATCCCGATCGTCAGGTACGCGGTCCCGTCCTTGACGACCCGCTCGAAGCTGCCGTGCGGCGAAGTGAGCGCGGTGCGGCGCAGCTCGGCGGTCAGGACACCGGAGACGGGCCGGTCGCCCGAGGACGCGCGCAGGGAGCCGTACTCGGCGAAGACGATCCACGGATGGGGTTTGGCGCGCGCCGCGATGTCGTAGAGGTACCACCGCAGTGAGTCCGGGTCCAGGGGCAGGCTGGGGACGAACTGCTCGACCTCCTCGCGGAACGAGGCGACGGCCGTGTCCTGAGCCCTCACGAGGACCGCGCTGCGCGCCTCACGATAGGTCAACGCGGCGGTGGTGACGGCGCTGACGGCGGCCACCAGCAGGAAGGCGATCACCAACCGGGTGCGCAGCCCGAACGCGGCGGCCGCCTTCGGCATCCTCACAGCGGACCGAAGCGGTAGCCGAGGCCCCGAAGGGTCTGGACGTACCGGGGAACGTCGGACGGATCCTCGATCTTGGCGCGCAGCCGGCGCACGCAGGCGTCCACCAGACGGACGTCACTGTAGTAGCTGTGCTCCCAGACCTCTTCCAGGAGCCGCTGCCTGCTGAAAACCTGTCCCGGCACGGCGGACAGGCACAGCAGCAGTTTCAGTTCGGAGGGCGCGAGGGCGACCGGGGCGCCCGACTTGAGGACGGTGTAACCGGCGCGGTCGATGCCGAGTTCACCATGCTGCTCGACCGCGGGTGCCGCCTCGGTCGGACCTTCGAAACGGCGCAGCACGGCACGTATGCGGGCTTCGATGACCTGGGTCCGGGCGGGCTTGACGATGTAGTCGTCCGCGCCTGCCTCCAGGCCGACGACGATGTCCACGTCGTCGCCGCGCGCGGTCAGCATGATGATCGGCAGCTGGCTGCTCTCGCGTACCCGGCAGCACACCTGGACGCCGCTCATGGCGGGCAGCATGAGGTCGAGCAGCAGGAGATCGGGGCGAAAGCCGGGCAGCGCGTCGAGACCGGCCTCGCCGGTCGCGGCGGCGAGGACCTGGTGCCCGCGCCGGCGCAGTCCGAGCTCGACACCCTCGCGGACGGAGAGGTCGTCTTCGACGAGGAGGACGCGGGGCATGGAGGTGTCTCCGGGGGCATGGGGAGGCGGAGTCGTCAGGGGTCCGTCGACCGGGCGGCGGGGGCAGGGCCGAAGACCGGACGACCGCGTCCGTGACGGCCATGGCCTCACCGGCC
>NZ_KL585414.1:134634-142551 GCF_000721935.1 Streptomyces sp. NRRL WC-3549 | reverse complement strand
GATGTGTATAAGAGACAGCGGCGGCGGCGGTCGCGGCCAACGGGCCTCCCGGCTCCGTCCCACCCCGCGTGCGGGACCGGCGGGGCCCTTTGGCCCGGAGCATGCGGGGGCGACGGGTCATGGCCGTACTCCAGGAGGTGAGGCGGTGATGACCTCACATACTCCCAGGTGTGGGCGGTGTGGTGACGGCCGGTCAGGTATGCGGCGAGTGCGCCCCGGCTTCCGCACGTCGTGCGGCCGAGCTCGACGTGCGGCACCGGGTCCCCGAACCGGGGAGTGCGGCTACGTACCGTTCACCGTTGGCCGGTGACGGCCGTGGGTGCCGGGTGCCGGCCGCCGGACCGTGCCCGCCGGGGGTGCCTCCATGTTCTCCACCAAGCGAGCGGGGTTTGGGCGTGGGGTTTTCCGTGGGCTCGGCAAGAGTGTTCTCGAAGGCGCTCGGTGATCGTCGTCCGAGGTGAGGTGGGGATGTCGGCGAAGGGCAGTGCGTCGAGCGTCGGTGCTCCTCCATGCGCAGATGCTCCGGCCAGGACCAGGACGACGCCTGGATCCTGGCCGGAGGAGCCGTCCGGTTCCACCGTCGCCGAACCGGATCGAGTGGGGTGCCGGCGAGGTCCCGGGCTACCTGGGTGATCGGTGGTCGACTCCCTCGGAGACCTGGACGCTCACCGGCATTCCCCGCTTCCCACCGTCACGTGCCCACCGGCTCACCGGGCCGTTGCGGTCCAAGGAAGGTGGCCGGGGCATCCTGCGGGGCACGCCGGTGGGCGCATCAGGACGGGACGGGCTCCATCCGCACGACCGTCCCGTCCCGCCGGGCCCGTTCGGCGGCCCATACGACCAGGTGGGACTCCAGGGTCTCGTACGGCCCCGAACCCACCAGTGAACGATCCCCGCTGGCGACAGCAGCGATGAAGGCCCGGAGGAGCTCGGTGTCGGCGCCCCCGTGCCCGTCGGCGGCCGACGCTCCGCCGTCCGGGTCCAGGTCGAAGGTCTGCTGGGTGTCGGTGAGGAAGTCGTGCAGGGTGATCCGGCGCCCGTCGCCCTCCAGCGATCCGCGGGTGCCGAAGATCCGGGTCTTGCGGAAGTCGAGGGCGGTGAAGGCGGTCATGGTGAACGAGGCGGTGATCCCGCCCTCGTACTCCAGGTTCACGACCTGGTGGTCCACCACGTCGTTGTGCCCCGCGTAGACGCAGGCGCCGTAGGGCCCCTCCGCGAGCGCGGTGTGCAGGCCGGCCGCGGAGACGTCGTCGGTGACGACGCCGAGCGGCCACTGCTCGTAGACCGGATCGCCGAGGAACCGCTCGTAGATACGGACGGCGGAGTACACGCAGGTGCGCTCGACGGGGCAGCTGACGCAGCGGTCGCCCGCGCCCGCGGGCTTGTTCTCCGGCCGGAAGTGGTGGAGGCCGCCGAAGGAGGAGACCCGTTCGACGGGCCGTCCGACGAGGTGGCCGAGCCCCAGGAGCATCGAGGACGACCGAGCCTCCACCGCCCACTGCCCACGTACGTAGGAGTGCGCCTGGTGCCACCAGCCGACCGGCTCCAGATGCTCGATGCTGACGATGTCACCGATCCGGCCCTCGGAGATCAGCTGCTTCAGCTTCACCGAGTAGGCGGTGTAGCGCAGTACGTGGCAGACGCCGAGCAGGATGTCGTTGCGTACGGCAGCCTCCACGATCCGGCGCGCGTCCGCCTCGGAGGGGGCCATCGGCTTTTCGAGCAGGAGGGCGTACCCGAGGTCGGCCAGGGCCACCGCCGGGTCGGCGTGGAACCGGTCGGGGGTGGCGACGACGGCGGCGTCGGCGAGCCTGGGCCGGGCGGCGAGTTCGCTCCAGTCCTGGAAGACGTTGGCCTCCGGGAGGCCGAATTCCTCGGCGAAGGCCTGGCGTCGGGCGGGATCGGGGTCGGCCACGGCGGTGACGGTCGCGAGCCCTTCGGACACTGCGATGCGCGCGTACGAGGCCCCCCGGGCCCCGGCACCGACGATCGCCAGAGTGACGGTCACGAAAAAGTCCTCTTTACTTGACGGCACCCTGGAGGATGCCCTTGATGAAGTGGCGTTGGAAGAAGAGGTAGAGCAGGACGATCGGCGTGATCACGATGATCGTGCCGGCGGACAGCAGCGGGATGTTCTGGCCGAACTGCTGGACGAACTTGCCGAGCCCCGAGGGCGCGGTGCGCATCGCCGGGTCCTGGATCAGGACCAGCGCGAGCAGGAACTGATTCCAGGCCCACATGAAATACAGCAGGCCGAGCGTGGTGAGCGCGGGGCCGGCGGTCGGCAGCAGCACCTTGGTCAGGGTGCGCCAGCTGCCCGCTCCGTCGACGGCGGCGGCCTCGGTCAGCTCATGCGGCAGGGACTCGAAGTGCGTGCGCATCCAGTACACGCCGAACGGCATGAACAGGCCGATGAGCGGCAGGATCACCGCCCAGTAGGTGTTCAGCAGGCCCACGGACCGCAGGTCGTAGTAGAGCGGGATGACGATCGCCTCGTAGGGCAGCGCCATGCCCAGCATCAGTGTCGCGAACAGGGGCCCCTTGACGCGCAGGCGCATGGACGCCAGGCCGTATCCGGCGAGTGTCGCGAGGATCAGGGCGATCGGCACGACACCCATGGCGATCACGGCGCTCGACTTCAGCAGCGAGCCGAAGCCAGCCGTGGTCCAGGCGGTCGCGAAGTTGCCCCACTGGGGATCGGAGGGCCATTTCAGCCCCGGCGACAGCTCGGTCTGCGGCTGGAGGGCGGCGCTGAAGAGCGCGAGGAAGGGGAAGAGAACCGACACGGCGGCCAGGACGAGGACGAGCCGGGGCAGGTGCTTGGTCATTTCATCGCTCCCGGGTGAGCCTGTTCAGGATGTACATGACCACGCAGGTGAGCACGGACAGCACGGTGGCGAGCGCGCAGGCAGTGCCCACGCGGCCGGCGGTGAAGACGAGTTGGTAGACCTGGACACCCGGGACCATGGTCGAATAGCCGGGGCCGCCGCCCGTCATGACGTACACGACGTCGAAGCCCGCGAGGGCGGCGATGACCGTGACGGTGCAGGCGACGCCGATCTCCTTGCGCAGGCCCGGCACGGTGATGTGCCAGAACTGGCGCAGCCGGCCGGCGCCGTCGAGTGAGGCCGCCTCGTAGAGCGACGGGTCGATCTTGCCGATGCCGGAGAGCAGCAGCAGGAAGCACAGCCCGGTGGAGACCCAGGTGCCGATGAGGCCCACGGTCGGCAGCGCCCAGGAGAAGTCCCCGAGCCAGGCCCGTGCGAAGTCGCCGAGACCCACGGCGCGCAGGAGCTGGTTGAGGGGCCCGTCCTCGCTGTAGATCCACTTCCAGACGACGCCGACAGCGACGAGGGGGAGGACCTGAGGAAGGAAGATGACGGTGCGGATCAACGGCATCGCGCGCCAGGGCACGGAGGCCACCAGCGCCGCCAGGACGAGGCCCAGGCCCACCGGGATCACGGTGTAGAAGAGGATGAAGACGAAGGCGTGGAGCAGGGCGCTGCGCAGGGCGGGCTCGCTGAAGACCGCGGTGTAGTTGTCGAACCCCGCCCAGGTGGCGACGCCGATGCCGTTCCAGTTCCAGAACGAGAGCCACACGCTGTGCAGCCAGGGCCCGATGACGAAGGCGGCGTAGAAGAGGACGGCCGGAAGGACGTACAGGAGCGGAACGAGGTGGTGGCGCCTGGAGCGGGTTGCCGACGGCATCGGTGTGCGCACCGGGCGGGTGGCGTCCTCGGCCACCCGCCCACCGCCGACGAGCACGTCAGCCATGGGTGCCGGCCCACTCGTCCTGGACGGCCTTGACGAAGCCCGACGTGTCGGTCTTGCCGGCGAGGAGCTCCTGGGTGGCGGCGGTGAGCTTGTCGTTCATGGTCGCGGTGGCGTTGTTGTTGAAGCCGACGAGGCCGTTGTCCGCGTTGACCTTTGACCATGCGGCGACGATGTCGGCCATCACGGTGCCGCTCTCGGGCTTGGCCGCGGCGATGTCGGCGGGCATGAATCCGGCCTTGAACTGCTCGGCGGATGCCTCGGCCGAGTGCAGGAAGTCCAGGAAGGCCGCGGCCGCGTCCGGGTGCTCGGAACGGGAGGAGACGGCGTAGGCGACGGACGTGCCGATGGCGGTGGCGTGTTCACCGGGGAAGGCGAAGAATCCGGCGTCCTTGCCGAGCTTGGCGTCGATCTTCGCGGCGTCCCAGTTCCCGTCGACGAAGAACAGCCCGTCGCCCTTGGCGAACTTGTCGGTCGCGCTCTGCAGATTGGTGCCGTTGGCGCTCTTGGGCAGGTAGCCCTTCTTCGCCCACTCCCCGACCTTGGTGACGGCGGCCCGGTTGCCCGCGGTGTCGAAGGTGGCGCCCTTCTGCCCGAAGGTCCACTTGGCGGCGGCCTCGGCTCCGTCCGCCGACTGACCGGCGAGCTGGATCGGGAAGGACGCGTGGCCCTGGGCGTTGCCCAGCTGAAGAGGGGTCTCTCCGGCCTTCTTGGCCATGGCGAGCGCCGCCTCGAACTCGGCGAGCGTGGTCGGCGGTGCGGAGATGCCGAGTTCGGCGGCCTTCGCCTTGTTGTAGTAGACGCCGACGAGCGAGAAGCCGGCGGGCGCCGCGTAGAGGTTGCCCTCGCCGAGCGTGGAGCCGTCAGCGCCCACCCGCCACTGGTTGAGCTGGGTGCTCGCGTACGTCTTGTCCCAGCCGTACGCCTTCGCGTACGGGGAGAGGTCGCGGACGAGGTTGTCCTTGACGGTGGTGCCGACGGAGTTCAGCAGAGCGATGTCCGGCGCCTGGTCGGAGGCGAGGGAGAGGTTGAGGCTCTTGTTGTAGTCGTCGTAGTTGGTGTCCTGGTAGGCGATGTGCACATTGGGGTGCTTCGCTTCGAACGCCTTGATGATGGCCTTGACCGCCGCTCCCGATTCCGGGGTGGAGACCAGCGTCAGCGACGCCTCGCCCTCCGGTACCCCCGTCTCGACGGGGCCGGTGGATGCGGCCGGAGCGTCGCTGCCGGGCCCCGGCGCGCAGGATGTCGCGGAGAGCACGACGAACACGGTCCCGGCCAGCATTGTTCTGAGCTTCATCGGGTTGGTCGCTTTCGGGAAAGGCGCAGGCGCCATGTGGCAGGATGACGAATCGGGAGACTAGCCGTGTCCCAGAGGTTTAGTAAGGAAGTTTTCTTTCAAAGTGGCCCATGTCACATATGCTTCGACAAGTTGCGCAGAGATCGTCAAAGGGGGACCGATGAGCGACGCGGACGTTCTGCCGGGTGGCGACCAGAGCTCTCTCAGGCACCTGAACACCAGCCGGGTGCTCCATCTCCTGTACGACGGCGTCCCGTTGACGATCAACGCGATCTCCCGGGTGACGGGCCTGTCCCGGCCGACCGTGCGCGGCATCGTGACGGCGCTGCTGGAGGGCGGGCTGCTCAGGCCGGACGGGCAGGACGCCGTCCGTACGGGAGGGCGCCCCGCCCAGCGCTACGCGTTCGACCGGAGTGCGGGCCGCCTCGCGGGTCTGCGCTTCGACGTCGACGGAGTCTGGGCGCGGGTGACGGACCTCGCGGGGGAATCGGCGGTGACGGCGCACGTGGCGCTGCTCGCGGAAGACACTCCCGAACGGCGCATGGACGCGGCGGTGGCGCTGGTCCGGCAGCAGCTCCCCACTCCCGAAACCCCGTTGTGGGCTGTGGGGGCCGGTACGCCCGGCATCGTCGACGGTGCGGGCACCGTACGGCTGAGCGTCGCCATCCCCGGCTGGACGGGCACCGAGCTGACCCGCGAGCTGGGTGACCGCCTCGGCTGCCCGGCGGTGACGGCCAAGGACACCAACCTGGCCGCGCTCGCCGAGCACCGGATCGGCGCGGCCCAGGGCACACCCGACATCCTCTACGTGCAGATGGGGAGCCGGCTCGGCGTCGGCGTCCTGGTCGACGGCCTCCCGTTCACGGGGCGGACGGGGGCGGCGGGCGAGATCGGCCGCCACCCCGAGCTGGGCTGGAAGGACGCCCCGGCGAAACTCTTCGCGGCATCGGGCTCGGCGCGCGACAGCGAGGAGGAGGCGGGAGTGCTCGCCTTCGCCCGCGCGGCACACGGTGATCCGGAGGCGCGGGCCGCGGTCGACGCCTATGCCCGCACGCTCGCGGACGGCATCGGCGCGATGGTACTGGCCGTCGATCCACGGCTGATCGTGCTGGGCGGCGGCCTGGCCAAGGCGGGCGCCGTGGTGCTCGACCCGATCCGGCGCCGGCTGGAGGAGATCTGCTACGAAGCGCCCCCGCTCGCCCTGACGGCCCTGGTGGACGACGTGGTGAGCGTGGGCGCGGTGGAGGCCGCGCGCGATCTGGTGCGTGCCGGCATGCGGCTGACCGTCGACCACGTCCTGAACTCCTGAACTTCTGCCACTTCCGGGCGAGGCGCTCCAGAGCGACGGCGCTTCGGCGCTTCGGTGCTCCGGCGGGACGGCGTTCCGGCAGGGCGTGGCGCACCTGACATGAGGCATTCCGGACGCGGGGATTGACAGTCTCTGGGCTTGACGGCACATTGCGGGCAGGCTTTCGAAGGAAAGTTACCTACGAAAGTGCCAAGAGTAAGAGCCGAAGGAGCTACTGTGAGACGTCGTCCCGTGCGGACCCTGCTCACCGGCGTGCTGGCTTCCGCCCTCTGTTTGCTGGGTACCACCCTGAGCGGACAGAGCGCCCACGCCGCCGACTTCCCGCCCAGCCCGGTCTCGAAGCCGGGCTACACCCTCGACTTCCAGGAGGAGTTCGACGGCACCTCGCTCGACGAGGACAAGTGGCTGCCGTACTACCTGCCCCACTGGACCTCTCAGCGGGAGAACGCCAAGGCGCGCTACACGGTCGCCGACGGAGTGCTCACCGAACGCCTGGACCCGGACACCCCGGCCTGGAACCCCCAGTACGACGGCACCGTGAAGATCTCCAGCATCCAGACCTTCAACCAGGACTGGTGGCACCGCTTCAACTACGACATGCCGAACGACCACCACGAGCCGAAGTTCGACGGATACTCCACGCGGTACGGCTATTTCGAGACCCGGGCGAAGTTCTCCGACGTCGGTGGCGGAGGCCACCAGGCCTTGTGGCTGGTCGGTACCGACGACACCACCAGCGCCTCGGCCAACTCCGAGATCGACTTCATCGAGACGTTCTTCAGCAAACCCGATACCTGGCGCATCGCCGCCTACGGCTGGGGCGACCCCGACTTCCTCGGCTCCTGGGACGGCTCCGAGGACCCGGTGCCCAGCGGAAAACCGACGGAGGAATACCACGTCTACGGCATGGAGTGGACGCCGACGGAGCTGAAGTTCTACTACGACAACCAGCTGTTCAAGACCATCAACGATGCGCCCAACATGCCTATGGGCATGATCCTCGGCCTGTACACGGACGCCGGCTCCGGCCAGCACAACGATGTCTGGCCCAAGTCCTGGAACGTCGACTACCTGCGGGTCTGGAAGAAGGATGGCGGCTACCCGCAGACGTACGACCGGTACAAGAACCGTGAGACCGGCCTGTACATGCACATCAAGGGGAACACCGGCCGACTCCAGTACGGCGACGTGCCCGCCACCGACCTGACCTCGCAGTGGACCCGGGAGGCGACAGACGGCCACTACCGCTACAAGAACCGTGCGACCGGGGAGTACCTGAACACGGAGGACGGGACCGGCACCGTCCGGTACGGCACGTTCCCCGCGACCTGGTGGAGCGGTCAGTGGACCGAGGAGAGCGTCGACGGCCGCATCCGCTTCAGGAACCGTCAGACCGGCCAGTACATGCACACGGAAGGCGCCACCGGATCCGTCCAGTACGGCTCCGTGCCGGCAACGTACTGGACCAGCCAGTGGACGCGCGAACCCGCCTTCTGACCCGCCGCTGAACGCCGGGCGCGCCCGCGGAGGGCGCGCCCGC
>NZ_KL585414.1:129438-134417 GCF_000721935.1 Streptomyces sp. NRRL WC-3549 | reverse complement strand
GGCGCGCCCGCGGAGGGCGCGCCCGCCCACCCCTCCCAGGAGCGAACCCGATGCGTCACCTCACAGCCGCCCTGACCACTGCCCTGGTCCTCGTCCTGAGCGGCTGCGATTCCGCGTCCGCCCCGGCCGAAACCCCCGTCCCGACGTCGTCCTCGGCCGCCCGGACTCGTCAAGGGGGGCCGCCCACGGGATCGGCGGCCAGCTCCCTCTGGGCGCTGATCGACGGCAAGGGTGAGACGATCAGGCAGCTGCCGGACGACGACCCGGACGTCACCGCCGTACGCACATTGGTCGCCCTGCACTCCGCGACCACCGACAACCGCGACGACGCGACCATCACGGTCAGCGCCGAGAGGGAATTCGACTTCTACGCACCGGGGTTCGCGCAGTCCCTCAGGGGTCAGAGCTACGACCGCCGACTGGTTGCCCTCTACCGCACCAACAAGCTGGCCACCCGTCAGGTGAAGACCGCCTGGTACCGCTCCACGCTCTACGAGGACCGGGCGACGGCCAAGGCCGAAATGGACACGGTCCTCCAGTTCACGGCCGCCGACCCCGGCTATCTGGAAAAGGGGGGCTTCGTCCTCGACACCCCGTACACACAGCACCGCACGGTGAGCCTCGCCAAGCAGGACGGCCAGTGGAAGATCACGGCCATCCGGAAGAGCCCGATGACGAAGGCGGCCCAGCGCCCGGCGTCATCCTGAGGGACGGGTTCCCGTCCCGCACGAGGCCGGCCCCCGGTCGACACGGGCAGGGGCGACCTGGAAAGCCGCAGCGCTCCTGGGGATTCTCATGCCCGGCCTGTGCCCGGCAGATGTTGGAGAGGCCGGGGCTCTCTCAACGTCATGAAGTGGTGGCTCCGTGGGCCCGCGCGGCCAGTGGGCACCGGCTTCGCCCTCGCCCCGTGTTCGGCGAGAGCCGAGCGGTCACGCCGGCGGCCGGGTGAGTCCGGCGGCCACGGCGTCGAGGACCCAGTCCAGGCCGGTCGAGAAGGACGCCTCGGCGTCCACGTCCGCGCCGTCGTGCACGGCCTTGGTCAGCGCCGGGAAGCGCCCCGTGGCCAGCATCCTCATCACGTGCGGACCGGAGGCGCGCTGCCAGTCGTGCTCGGACTGGCCCGTGGCGCGCTCGGCCCGCAGGTTCGCGACCTCGCGCCTGATCGCGCCGGTGCAGTAGGCGCTGACAGTCTCCGCGGCGCGCATGGCGGTGTCGACGTCGGCGAGGCCGTCGAGGGCGGCCAGCGTCGCCTCGGTCACGGCGAGGCCGTTCGGTCCCAGAGTCGGGCGGCTGCCGAGCAGGTCGGCGAGCCATTCGTGACGGAGGGCCGCCTGTCTGGTGCGGTGGGCGAGGACGCCCAGCGCCTCCCGCCAGTCACCGGGCTGCTCCGTGAGGAGGATCTCGGCCTGGACCTCGTCCATCATGAGGTCGAACAGCTCCTGCTTGGTGGAGATGTATCCGTACAGCCGCATCGGGCCGGCGTCCAGGCGGGCCGCGACCTTGCGCACCGACACCGCCTCCAGCCCGCCCTCGTCGGCAAGTGCGACAGCGGCGGCGACGATCCGCTCCCGATCGAGCGGCACGGGGCGAGTCGGCGGTTCCGGCCGGTCCCAGACAGTCATGATCCCACCGTACCGTTGCGCTGCATCGTACAAGCGCAATACGGTGTATCGCCATGAGACATCGCATCGCAGTGGTCGGGAGCGGCCCCGCCGGCCTTACCTTCGCCCGCGTCCTGCACCGCCATGGCTGCCCTGTCGCCGTCCTCGAACGCGATCCCGCAGCCGACGCCCGCCCCCCGGGCGGCGTCCTGGATCTTCACGAAGGGCTGGGCCAGCTCGCGCTGGACAAGGCGGGGCTGCTGGCGGAGTTCCGAGCGTTCTCGCGCCCGGAGGGGCAGGCCATGCGCATCCTGGACACGGACGGGGCCGTTCTGCGCGACTGGCGGCCCCGGCCGGATGACCGGGCCAATCCCGAGATCGACCGCGGGCAACTCCGTGACCTGCTGCTCGGCCCTCTCGACGTCCAGTGGGGCCGGGGCGTGACGCAGGTGGTGCCAGGGACCCGGGACGGCGTACAGGTCCACTTCGAGGACGGGCGGCAGGAGACGTTCGACCTCGTGGTCGGGGCGGACGGCGCCTGGTCCCGGACCCGTCCGGCGGTCTCGGCGGCGACGCCGCAGTACACCGGCGTCACCTATGTCGAGACCTCCCTCGAAGACGTCGACACCCGCCACCCCGGCCTCGCCCGGTTGATCGGCGACGGTTCCGTGGCTGCGTACGGCGTGAACCGGGCGCTCGTCGCCCAGCGCAACAGCGGCGGCCACGTCAAGGTGTACGCCCAGTTCCGCGCGCCGCTGGACTGGCACACCAACCTGGACCTGGCCGACGTCGAGGCCGTGCGGTCAAGCCTGCTGGCTCTGTTCGACGGCTGGGCCGCTCCCGTCCTCGACCTCCTCCGCCACGGCACCGCTTTCGTCCACCGCCCCCTCTACGTCCTGCCCGTGTCCCACACCTGGCCACACGTCTGCGGGGTGACGCTCCTGGGCGACGCCGCCCATCTGATGCCCCCGCTGGGGGCGGGCGCGAACCTCGCGATGCTGGAAGGCGCCGAACTCGCCGAGTCCCTCGCCGCCGGCCCTGGAGACCTGGACGAGGCCGTCCGCGCCTTCGAGGAACAGATGTGGGAACGGGCCGCCAGGTGGGCGAAGATCACGACCGCCGGCCTGGAACGCCTCGTGAGCCCGGACCCCGCCCAAGCCCTCGCCATCTTCGACCGAGTCCAGCCGTCCTGACCGCCAAGGATCCGTGGTGTCCGCCAGGCGGAAGGGCAGGCTGAGGAGGTGCTCGCCCCCCGCCGCGGTGGCGGCGACGGCCGCCGACACACCCAGCGCGCCCCTTCGCGGCGCGGAGACGGTCACGCCGCCCCGGCCCGGTGCGCGAGATGACCGGCGGCCCCCTTCCCTGGAGGCCGCCGGGGGAGCCCCCCGGTCCGCGGCGGCGTGACCGTCTCCGCGCCGCGGCCCGGGAGGGGGGACGTGCCGTACGTCAGGCGGCAGGTGTTCCGTAGACGCCCATCTCGTGGATCGAGTAGCCCCAGGTCGTCTTCCGTTCGACGCCCTGCATGCGGACGTACCGCACGGCCTCGTCGGCGGTGAGCCGGACGGCATCGTTGCCGCAGGAGCTCGGGCGCTGCGTGGACACGGTCTTCCAGCTCACACCGTCCTGGGAGGTCTGCACGGCGTACTCCGCCGCGCAAGCGCCTTCCCACGCGAGGGTGACCGCAGCGACCTTCGTGGGTGCGGCGAGCTCGATCTGAACCCACGCGTCGTCCGTGTAGCCGGAGGCCCAACGGGTCTCCATGTTCCCGTCGTTGACATGCCGGGGGGCCAGCCGGTCGAGGTCCAGCTCCACGCTGGAGGCGGACGCCGTCCCCTGCGGGGCCAGGTTCTGCGCCCCTCCGGTGGAGTCCCACAGCTGCAGCCGCAGGTCGGCCTGCAGGAGGAAGGTGTCGAGCACCCCGTCACCGACCTTGGGCTGGACCGCGCCCCAGGAGTTGCGCGGCGGATCGACCCGCACGGCACGGGCCTGCCGCTGCAGGTCGTTCGACTCGGCCAGCAGCCGGTCCGAGGTCTCCTCGTCCCCGGTTTGCCGCGCCGCGAGGGCGTCGAGCATGGTGACCATCGCCTCGCCCCACAGCGCGGTGGCGTCCAGCCAGGGCGCCGCGTCCGTGGCGAACCCCTTCTGCACGGCTCCGCCGCGGATGATGGCCGGGGCCTGCCGGACGGCGGTGGCGTAGGACCGCAGGGCGCTGACCGCCCCGGTGCGGTCCCCCTCGTCCCACTCCTTCCAGAACTCCGCCGTGCGGCGCGCGAGGTCCGGCGCCTGCGGCTGCCAGGGCGTGGCTCCGAAGGTCGGGGCCATGTGTTCCAGGTCGCCGAAGACGAGCAGGGCCTCGGTGGCCTCACGGTCACCGCCGGCGAGGTAGGACATGGCGTTGCGCCAGTTCTGCCGCGGATCGTAGGCACGGTCGTTCCAGGTGAAATCCGCAGCGCCGAAAACTGCGACCTTGCTGGCGAAAGGCTGGTTCATGGGGTTGGCCACGATGCCGGAGAGGTGGTCGGACAGTCCCGGCTCGCGCTTGTCGTACGGGGCGAGCAGCAGTCGGCCGCTGGTGTTGCCGAAGTCGTTGACCGGATAGTTGTCCCACAGGAAGACCTTCCGGCCGAAGACCTTTGCGGCTTGTTCGGCCTCTTCCTCGGTGATCTGCGCGGGGACGACGTCCACGCCGGTCCACATCACCTCGACCGCGGGGTCGAGGGCCTCCCGCAGTGCCCGCTTGTACGGTGATTCGCTGTTGTTGTAGTACTCGGTGGGCACCATCTGCAGCGGCCAGGTGCCCTCGTGCGTGGCGACGAAGGTGCGCTGTACGTCGTTGAGCAGGTCGACCTGCGCCTTCCCGGCGGCCGCCGCGCCGGCTTCGCCGTAGGCGGCCTGGTCGGCCTCGCAGTTCCAGCGGGTGTAGTTGATGTCGTCGAGCGGGATGGAGAAGGCGCGGGTTCCCAGGTCGTAGAGGGCCTGGAGCTTGTCCTTGAGGGCTTCGCGGTCGGCGGGATCCGAGTAGCAGACCGACTCGCCGGGGGAGACGGCGAAGGTGAAGCGCACGTGGTTCGCCGTGGCCCGGTCGACCAGTTCGCCCAGCTCCGCCAGCTTGTCCGCCGGGTAGGGGTCGCGCCACTTGTCCCGGTGGTAGGGGTCGTCCTTGGGCGCGTAGACGTAGGTGTTGGCTTTGACGTCCCCGTAGAAGTCCATCTGGTCGAGGCGCTCGGCGTGTGTCCACGGCTGCCCGTAGAAGCCCTCGACGGTGCCGCGCAGCGGCATCGACGGGTAGTCGCTGACCTGGACGCCGGCCACTCGCCAGCTGTCGTTGCCGGAGTGGACGAACAACTGGCGCAGCGTCTGCACGGCGTAGTACTGGCC
>NZ_KL585414.1:129072-129232 GCF_000721935.1 Streptomyces sp. NRRL WC-3549 | reverse complement strand
AGTACTGGCCGGTGGCGTCCGTGCCGCCGAGGGTGATCCGCGGCCCCCGCCCGGCCCGGTCCACGCGCAGGGCGTAGCCCTCCGCGTGGTCCGGCACCGCCGTGCCGCCGAGCGCCGCCGCGATGTCGGGACGGGCAGCCGGGCCGAGCCGTACGGTGAG
>NZ_KL585414.1:126892-128859 GCF_000721935.1 Streptomyces sp. NRRL WC-3549 | reverse complement strand
CGGTGAGCAGGCCGGCGGAGGCTCGCGGAACGTCTCCGGGGGCGACGACATCCACCCGGCCGACGCCGTGCGCCTTCAGCTCGGCGACGAGCCGGGTACGGGCATGGGCGTCCGTGTCCTTGTCCGCCACGACGATCACCCTGCCGGTCACGACGACGTCGCCACCTGCCCGGGTGAGGGATTGCGGGGTCGGCGAGACGGGCGGCACCGCGGACGCCGCGGGCGGCCCGGCCTTGGGGGCGGCGACGGCCGGAACCACTTCCAGCGTCATGGCGCTTGCGAGTGCGAAGCACAAGCTGATCGTTGCGATGGCGTGCGTGCGTCTTCTCATGGACTCTCCAAGCTTGGTCTGGACCACCAACTCGCTTTGTTTCTCAGGGTGGGGCGAAGTTCGACGGTAAGAGGTAAGACGTATGGGGTCTAGACCTCTGCGTCGGTCATCTTTACTCTGGCCAACATTGACCGTCTCCCGCGACGGTGAAGGCGCGATGCGCTGCTTCCCTGGGTGCGGGTGAGCAGGGCGCCGTCGAGGAGGGAGGGGCGGGGACAGGGCCGCGGGCATGGCGACGCCCCCGGCGGTGGTGCCAGGGGCGGTGCGGCGGGGTGGGGCCGGTCAGCTGCCGGTGGCCGTCTTCCAGGCGTCGACGTACGAGGTGAGGTTCTTCTCGATGTCCTCCCAGTCGGGCTCGAAGACCTCCACGTCATCCATGATCTTCGTCAGGGCGATGGCGTCGGCGTCGGTCGCCTTGACGTCCTGGCGGGCCGCGAAGCCGCCGCCGATCGCGCTGACCTGCGCCTGCGCCTTCCGGCTCAACAGGTAGTCGAGGAGCTTCCGGCCGTTCTCGGTGTGCGGGGCCTCGGTGACCAGGCCGGCCGCGTAGGGCAGCGCGAAGGTGGTGGGCCTGCCGCCCTCACGGGCCGGGAACCAGATGCCGAGGTTCGGCATGGTCTTGGACTGGGCGTAGTTCATCTGGACGTCCCCGTTGGCCACGAGCAGTTCGCCCTTGTCGACCTTGGGAGCGAGCTTGCCGGTGGAGGCGGAGGGGCCGACGTTGTTCTTCTGGAGCCTGCCGAGGTACTCCATGGCGGGCTTCTCGCCGCCGAAGTCGTGCATGGCCTTGACGAGGACGGCGGTGCCGTCGCCGGCGACGCCGGGCGTGGAGTACTGGATCTTGTTCCGGTAGCCGCTGCCGAGGAGTTCCTCCCAGGTGGCGGGGGCCTGCTTCAGCTCCTTCGTGTGGTGGACGAAGCCGAAGTAGTTGTTGACGACGGCCGTCCAGGTGCCGTTCGCGGCCTTGTCGGCGCCGGCGACCCGGTCGGCGCCCTCGGGCGCGTACTTCTGGAGCAGCCCCTTGGTGTCGGCCTGCTGGATGAAGGGCGGGAGGGTGACGAGGACGTCGGCCTGCGGATTGCGCTTCTCGCGGGCGGCGCGCTGCACCATCTCGCCCGAGCCGCCTTCCACGTACTCGACCTTGATGCCGGTCTCCTTCTCGAAGTCCCTGAAGACCCGGTCGTACCAGCCGTCGCCGTTCTCGCCCTTGAGGCCGTCGGCGCTGTAGACGGTGACGACGTTCTCGTCGGAGGCGGCGGAGGTGCCGGAGCAGGCGGTCAGGGGGAGGGCGAGGACACAGAGGGCGGCAGAGAGCGGCTTGAGGGCGTTCCTGGGCATGGCGAGAAGGACTCCTTGCGCGAGGGGCGGGGGGGAGGGGTGGTTCACCGGTACGTGGCTCGGGTGCGGATCCTGGAGACGGCGAGCAGGACCAGGAGGGTCGCCGTCATCAGGACGACGGCGATCGCCGAACCGGTGAAGAGGGCGCCGCGGTCGGTGGCGGCGTAGACGAGGACCGGCAGCGGGGTCCAGTCGGGCGGGTAGAGCATCATCGTGGCGCTCAGCTCGCCCATCGACAGGGCGAAGCAGAGGCCGGCGGCCGCGGTGAGGGACGGCAGCAGGAGAGGCAGCCTGACCT
>NZ_KL585414.1:123142-126708 GCF_000721935.1 Streptomyces sp. NRRL WC-3549 | reverse complement strand
AGCCTGACCCGCCACAGCACGTACGCCGGGGAGGCGCCGAGGGACGCGGCGGCCTGTTCGTAGGCCGGGTCGAGGCGGGTGAGCGCGGCCGACACCGACTGGTGGGCGAAGGCGGTGACCAGGACGGAGTGGGCGACGATCACGATCCAGCGGGTGCCGTTGAGCAGCATCGGCGGCTGGGAGAAGGCGACCAGGACGGCGAGGCCGACGACGACCGAGGGCACCGCGACCGGCAGCACGAACAGGGCGTCGAGCACCTTGCGGTACCGCTTGTTCAGCGCTGCCGACGCGAGTGCCGCCCAGGTGCCGGCGGCAAGGGCGACCAGGCTCGCGGTGACGGCGGTGACCAGGCTGGTGGTGAGCGCCTGGAGGGCCTCACCGCGGGTGGCCGCCCGGTAGTGGGCGGTGGTGAAGCCGGAGGGCAGGACGTCGGACCAGTTGGTGGCGAAGGAGGCGCCGAGGACCACGAGGAGGGGGAGGGCGAACAGGGGCAGGAAGAGGACGAAGAAGACCGCCCACACGGCCCACCTCGCTCGGCGGCTATGCACCAGCACGGCGGCTCACCACCCGGTAGAGGCCGTAGAGGCCCACGGAGATCAGGACGTTGACGACGGCGACCACGCAGGCGCCCGGGTAGTCGGACTCCAGGATCGCCTTGCCGTAGACGAGGGTGGGGAGGGTCGTGACGCCCTTGGCGCCGGTGAAGAGCACGATGCCGAACTCGTTGAGGCACAGGACCAGGACCAGGCTGCCGCCGGCCGCGAGGGCGGGCAGCGCCTCGGGCAGGACGATCCGCCGGACGATGCGGGGGGCACGGGCGCCCAGCGAACTCGCGGTCTCCAGGCGGGCCGTGTCCAGCTGCGAGAAGGCGGCGAGCAGCGGGCGCATCACGAACGGAGTGAAGTACGTGATCTCCGCGAGCAGCACGCCCCACGGCGTGGTCAGGAACTGGAAGGGCCCCTCGGCGGCTCCCGTGACGCCGGTCCACGCCCCGTTGGCCATGCCGACCGTGCCGTAGACGAAGAGCAGGGCGAGCGTGATCAGGAAGGACGGGAAGGACAGGAAGACGTCGATGAAGCGTGCCACCGCCTTCGCTCCCGGGAACGGCACGAAGGCGATGACCAGCGCGAGCAGGAAGCCGAGCACCAGGCACCCGGCGGTGGCGGCCACCGCCAGCCACACGGTGGTCCACAGCGCCTCGCGGAAGGCGGCCGAGGCGAACACGTCGGCGTAGGGCTTCAGGGAGGTGCCGCCGGTGTCCGGCCGGAAGGACTGCTGGACGACCAGGGCGAGCGGGTAGAGGAAGAAGAGGGCGAGGAGGGCCACTGGAGGAATGGCCCACACGAGCGCTCCGAGGGGGCGTGGGGACCCGCGCGACCAGCCGCGGACGGCCTGCGGTCGCCGAACGGCCTCAGCCATGATCCACCCCTGCGGGCAGCAGCACCGCGTCCTCGGCGGCGAAATGCAGGTCCACGGGATCCCCGGGCACCGGCGGGTCCTTCAGCTCACGCAGGTCCGCCATGACCCGGTGACCGTCCACCTCGACGTACAGCCGGTGCGTGGTGCCCCGCCACTGGATCTCCCTCACCGTGCCGGTGAGCCGGTTGGGGCCTTCGCCGAGGCCGACGAGGTGGGGCCGTACGCACAGGGTCGCCGGCGCACCCGGCGCGACGCCCCCGGTGTCGACCTCGATCTCGGCGCCGGCCAGGGTCACCCCCCGGGCCCCCACCGTCACCGGCAGCAGGTTGGCGTTGCCGACGAAGGACGCCGTGAACGCGTCGGCCGGCGCCCGGTACAGCTCCTGCGGGGTGCCGCAGGTCTTGAGGCGGGCCCGGTCCATCACGGCGATCCGGTCGGCGAGGGTCAGCGCCTCCCCCTGGTCGTGGGTGACGTACAGGATCGACACGTCGGGCAGCTCCCGGTGCAGCCGGGCCAGTTCGGCGAGCATGCCGGAGCGCAGCTGCGCGTCGAGGGCGGACAGCGGCTCGTCCAGGAGGAGGACGTCCGGGCGGATGGCGAGGGCCCGGGCGATGGCGACGCGCTGCTGCTGGCCGCCGGACAGCTCGCGGGGGTGGCGGCGGGCGTAGGCGCCCATGCCGGTCATCTCCAACGCCTCGGCGACCCGTTCCCGTGCCTCGGCGCGGGGGACCTTGCGGGCGCGCAGCCCGAAGGCGACGTTGTCCTCCACCCGCATGTGCGGGAACAGGGCGTACTGCTGGACGACCATGCCGATGCCACGCCGGTGCGGGGGCAGAGCGGTGACGTCGCGGTCGCCGAGGAACACCCGCCCCGAGGCGGGCCGTACGAACCCGGCGGCCGCCCGCAGCGCGGTGGTCTTGCCGGATCCGGACGGCCCGAGGAGCGCCATGACCTCGCCGGGTTCGACGACGAGGTCGAGGGCGTCGAGGACGACCGTGCCGTCGTAGGCGACGGTGACGCCGTCGAAGCGAATACCGCTGCCGCTCATCAGCCGGCTCCCCGCAGGAGGGCGGGCAGGCCGACGACGGAGTCGAGGACGTGGGTCGCGCCCGCCTCGCGGAAGGCGTCGTCCCCATGGGCCCCGGTGCGCACCCCGGCGACCAGCCCGGCACCGGCGCGGACGCCGCTGAGCACGTCGTACGAGGTGTCGCCGACGACGGCGACCTGGGCCACGGCACCGGCGGCACCGGTGCGCAGGAACGCGGTCAGCACCATGTCCGGGTGGGGCCGCCCGCGTCCGCCGGCATCGGCGGGGCACAGGGTGAGCGGCACCAGGTCCCGCCAGCCGAGCGCGTCGAGGACGGCTTCCTGGGTGACGCGGGCGAAGCCGGTGGTGAGGACGACGGTGCGGCCGTCGGCCGCCATCTCCTCGACGGCCTCGCGGGCGCCGGGGACCGGGGCGACGAGGCCGCCGTCGACGAGTTCGCCGTACGCCCTCTCGAAGGCGGCGTTGGCGAGCTGGGCGCGGTCCTCGTCGCCGAAGAGGTGCCGGAACACGGAGATCTTGGACTCGCCCATGGTGGCGCGGACGTAGGCGAGCTTCTCGGCGTGGTCGTCCGTGCCGGGTTCGATGCCGCAAGCGCGGGCGGCGGAGTCGAAGGCGCGCTCGACGAGGCCGCCGTCGGCGACGGTGGTGCCGGCCATGTCGAGGACGACGAGGCGGATGTCTGTCGTGGTCATAGGGGTTCTCACCAGCCCAGTTCGTTCGCGGTGGTCTCGGCTATCGCGGGCGAGCAGGTCATGCCGCGCCCGCCGGGTCCGGTGACGAGCCAGGCCCCGTCGCGGACCTGCTGCCGGTGCACGACACGGCGGGTGTCCGTGCACTGGGCGTACACCCCGGCCCACCGGTGGCGGATCCGTGGCAGCGGGCGGCCGAGGAGGGACTCGACGACACCGGTGAGGTGCTCGTAGGGGTCCTCGACGGTGTCGAAGGCGAAGGGATGCTCGTACTCGTGGGTGTCGCCGATGGTCAGTCCGCCGTCCGCGCGCTGGACCATCAGGAGCTGCATCCTGTGCTCCGCGGCCGGGGCCGACTGCGGCTGACGGGCGTTCAGCTCGTCCAGGGCGGGCGAGCCGTAGGCCGGGGA
>NZ_KL585414.1:117025-122961 GCF_000721935.1 Streptomyces sp. NRRL WC-3549 | reverse complement strand
GGGAGCCGTAGGCCGGGTAGTAGCGGAAGCTGTCGGCGTCGGCGACCGAGGTGGTCAGCGTTTCGCCCAGCGGGTCGGTCTGCATCATCTGGAGACGGACCCGGCGCACGGGCAGGTCGGGTCCGGCCAGCTCGCGGACCAGGCCGCCGAGCCAGGCGCCGGTGCACAGGACGACGACGTCGCCGGCGTGCACGTCACCGTGGTCGTCGCGGACGGCCCTGTCGCCGACGACGTCGCGGACCTCGCGGCCGGGCAGGAAGGTGTAGCGCGGCGACTTCCGCAGCTCGGCGCGGAGGGCGAGCTGGGCGGTGCGCGGCTCGACGGCGGCGTCGCGCTCGCAGTACAGGGCGGCGTCGAACTCTCCGCGCAGGGCGGGGTTGAGAGCTCGGGCCTCCTGCGGCGTCAGCAGCTTGTGGCCGCGGGCGGCGGCGTCCGGGCGGGCGACGGCCGCCTCGGCGACGGCGCGTTCCAGGTCGCCGCGCAGGGGGGTCAGGGAGCCGGTCGGACGGAAGCCCAGCGCCGGTACCCGGCCACCGATCTCCTCCCACAGTTCCCTGGCCCGGAGCGCGGTCTCCAACTCCTCGCCGCCCGCGCGGCCACTCACCCATATCTGGCCGAAGTTGCGCAGCGAGGCGCCGCGGGCCTCGGTCTCGCGCTCGATCTGTACGACCTCGTGGCCGCGTTCCATTGCGTGCCAGGCGTGCATGGTCCCCACCACGCCGGCTCCGACGACTATTACTTTCACGACCGCCACGCTCCTCGGCGCAGGAGAACCGGAGGGATCCGGTCGACGACGAGAGCGTGAACTGGCCATCACGTTTGGGCTAGACCCGTTATCTTCTCGTGATGAAGCAAGGAGGGTGATAGGGGGTCACACGCTCCCTTCTCACCCCTCCAGGCGGGTCGTGAAGGAGAACCGGTCGCCCCGGTAGAGCGTGCGCACCCGCTCCAGCGGGCGGCCCTCCGTGTCCCGGGAGATCCGGTGGATGAGCAGCATCGGCAGGGCCGGCGGGGTGCCGATGAGCAGGGCCTCGCGAGGGGTGGCGAGGACGGTCTCGATGCGTTCGTCGGCGTCGCCGAAGGCGATGCCCTGCCCGGCGAGATGGGCGTAGAAGGACGAGTCCGGGTCGAAGCCGGTGTCCAGGTCCGGGACCCGGGCCGCGGCGACGTACGTGCTCTCCAGACCGACCCGCTCGTCGTCCGCGAGCAGCACGCGCTCCAAGTGCCACACGGGCTCGCCGCGCGTGAGGCCGGTCTCGGCGGCGAGCGCGTCGGGGCACGGGAAGCGGTCGAGGGTGACGAGCGCACGGCCGGGGGTACGGCCCTGGCGGCGGACGCCCTCGGTGTAGCTGGCCAGGGACAGCGGCTGGGCCAGCTTGGGACCGGCGACCACCGTGCCGCGGCCCCGGCGGCGCAGCTTGCCCTCCAGCACGAGTTCGCGCAGTGCCTGCCTGACCGTCTCGCGGGCGACCTCGTACCGCTCGGAGAGGTCCCGCTCGGTGGGGATGGCGGCGCCCTCCCCGAGTTCGCCGACGAGACGGTCGATGCGCGCCTTGACGGCGTAGTACTTCGGTACGCGGCCGTGCTCGGGGATCCCGGAGCGCACGGGGGCGCCGGGGGCCTGGTCGTTCGGGTAGTCCACGCATGGATCGTCGCAGAAGCGCGCGGGGGAGGGCCGACGGGGGCTCCGGGAGGCGGAGGTGCTCCGGGCCCGCGCCGCCGGGGCGAGGTACCTGGTCAGCGCAGGGACTGTCTCTTATGCGAGGCCCTCCGGGTCCAGTGCCAGCGACAGGGCGGCGGTGGCACCGATGTCCGCCAGGCTGTGCGCGTCCGGGAGGATCTCCACGCCGTGGGCGTCCGGCCGGTGGATCAGCACCGGTACGTACTCACGGGTGTGGAGGGCGTGGCCGATCGTGGGGTCGTTCCCGTGGTCCGCGGTGACGATCAGACGGTCGCCGGGGTCCGCGAGCAGCGCCACCAGCCCGGCGAGGCCCGCGTCCACCTGCTCCAGCAGGTGTCCGTACCGCTCCGGATCCTGCTGGTGCCCTGCCAGGTCCGTCTCCTGGACGTTCGCGACCACGAGAGCATCGCCCTCGGCGCGCACCGCGTCCAGGCTGTGCGACAGGACGTCGGCGGTGGCGACGGCCGGATGACGTGTCGCCACCGCGCACTCCAGGATGTCGGCGGCCTTGCCGACCAGGGTCACCGGCACGCCCGCCCGGGCCGCCAGCTCGGGAAGCTGGCGGGTGTGGTCGAGCGCGGCGCCCAGGTGCTGCACCTGGAGGCCGCCGTTGCGGTAGAAGCCGGTGGCGGGCGTGTCCAGCCCGATGGTCTGCCCGTCGCCGGGGCGGACGAAACCGGCGAGCGGGCCGTCCGCGTGGCCGCCGACGGCGATGACCCGCGCGACCGGAGCGACGGCGCGCACGGTACGGGCGATGGCGAGGATCCCGCCGGGTCCCTCGAAGGGGAGGTCGTCGACGCGGCCGGAGGCGTTCCAGTTGATTCCCGGGTCGGCCTCCAGGTTGTCGTGGACCAGGACCGCCCCGTCGACGACGAGCAGCGGCTGCCCGTCCAGCGGTTCGACCCGGTGGCCGGCGGTCCTCAGCGCGTCGGACACCTCGTCGAGGTGGTCGGCGAGCCTGGCCACCGTCACCCGGCTGAAGTCGGCGCCCATCATGGTCTGGTGGCCCGCGAAGGTGTCCGCGCCCGGGTAGCCGAGCGCGGCCCTCCCCGCGGCCACGGGCAGATGGGTGCGGCGTGCCAGGTCCGGGTGCGGGTGCACCAGCCCGAGCCCCAGCGCCCCGAGCACCGGCAGGCGCAGCGGCCGTCCGAACGCGGTGCGGCAGCGGTCGAGTACGTGCCCGCAGGTGTCGGCGGCGAGGTCGCCGGGGCGCAGGGCGCCCGCGTCGGGCATGGCACCGACGCCGAACCCGTCGATGACGACGATGACGGTCTTGGCCATGAGGTGCTCCTTACAGGGCTCGGCCATGGGCGTCGTACAGCCCGTTCAGCCGGGGGCTGCCGGAGGCCAGTCCGGAGACGACGGCGACGGTCGAGCGGGTGACGAAGATCTGGGTGCGGAAGGCGAGCAGCGCGGTGTCCCCGACACGGACGTCCGCCGCGCGGGTGGGCGTGTCGAGCAGCCGGTAGTAGTCGATGTTCTCCGCGGGCGCGGTCTGCACGCCCAGCCGGATACCGGTGCGGGGCAGGAGGGCGCTGCGGATGTGGGAACGGTTGTAGAAGCCGCCGCCGTATATCGCCGGGCGGCCGTCGTCGAGGACGTGGGCGACTTCGCTGACGTACACGTACGCGGGCTTCTCCGGCTGGCCGGGATCGAGGGCGTGCAGCGGGGTCGTGCCGGTGAGGGCGTGGCCCGGCTCGCCGTGGGTGGCCCCCAGTTCGGCGAGCAGCGGGAGGGAGGCCATCGAGGTGGCGCTGGGGGCGCTGAGCTTGAGGCCGTGGTGCCCGCGTGCCGCCAGCAGTTCGCGGGCCTCGATCGCCAGGCCGAAGTTGGGGGTGGCGGCGGGCACACCCGTCGTGGGATCGCACAGGACGCACGGGAAGGCGGTGACGCCCGCGATCCGGATGCCGTCCAGCGCCTCGGCGTCCTTGGCGAAGGCGTCCAGGCGGTCGAGGGGGACGCCCCCCTCCTGGCCGGGGTAGACGGCACCGTCGACGCCTTCGAGCCGGATCAGGACGTCCTGGACGAAGCCCAGTGCGTGTGCCGCCTCGGAAACGGCGCGGGCGTTGGCCAGGTCGAAGACCGTGACGGTCTCCGGACGCCAGGCCAGCATCTCGGGCAGCGCCCGCCGGGGAATCTGGACGAGGTGGCCGAGGTTGCCGGGCCGCGCCCCGGCGGCGTGCAGGGTGCGGGCCTCCGCCGGGTCGATGGCGGCAGAGCGGGGGATGTGCCGGGCGATGGCCCGGATCAGTTCGGGGTTGCGGCCGAGCTGCTTGACGACGAACCAGAGGCTGACGCCGAGACGTTCGGCCTCCGCCGCCAGCAGCGCGGCGTTGGCCTCGACGGCGTCCAGGTCCACGGCATAGGTGTCGGGCGGGATCTCGCCGTTCCGGTGGAGCGCGGCCGCGGCGTCGACGAGCCCGGGGTTGCGGGTGAGCAGGGTGTCGAGAAACACGGTCAGTCGTCCTCCGGAGCGTCCAGGGCGGCGAGCGAGCGGCGCAGGATGTCGATGACGAGATCCGCACCCGCCCGCATCGGGTTGATGCGTACGGTCCAGTCGGCGAGTTCGGGGGAGTCGTCGAGAGCCGAGCTGGACATCCGGTAGAAGAGCGGGGCGATCTCGTAGCGGGAGTTGGAGCCGACGGGGTAGGGCGCGGCTCCGAAACGGGCGGCGACGGACGGCAGCTTCGCGGCGACGGGCCGGTCGAGGCGTACGAGCAGGCAGCGGTCCTGGGCGTTGGCGAGACGTACCTCGGCCACGCCCCGGACCTCACCGGCTGACAGCCGTTCCGCGACCTCGGCACCCACCCGCGACTGCACGGCCCACATGACGGGAACGTGGGTGAGGGCGCGCAGGGCGTCGAGCGCCTGGTGGCCCTGGACCTGCCCGCCCCCGGAGTAGTTGTCGCGGCGGACGTGCGCGACCAGGTCGCGGGCGCCGACGACGAGGCCGACACCCTCGGGACCGTGCAGCTTGAAGAGCGAGAAGCAGGAGGCGTCGGCTCCCAGTTCCACACCGGCGGCGGGAGTGCGCATGACGGCGTAGTTGTCGTCGACGATCGTGCGGACCCCGGCTGCCCGGCAGGCGGCGATGACCTCGGCCGGATCGTAGGAGTCGGCGAGCCGTTGACGCGTGTGCTGGACGTAGGCCCACCGGAACCGTCCGGACGCCAGGGACTCGTCCAGCGCCTGGGCGTCGTTGAAGTCGGCCTCGACGGTCTGCACGCCGATGCCCCTCAGCGTGACCTCCGTGGTGCGGTAGACCGGGGCGCGGTGGATGAGCAGCGGATCGCCCGCGCGGACGGCCGCGTTGAGCGCGGCCCGGATCGCGCCGGTGCCCGCTCCCTGGACGAAGGCGGCGTCCTGGGCGCCGAAGAAGTCCGCGAGTACGGCTTCGACGCGGGCGGTGGTCCGGGGCCGGCCGAGGCCGGGGACGACTCCGGCGTCGGAGGAGAAGAGCTGGTGCCCCTCGAAGTGGGCCGCGGTCGCCTCCAGCAGCCGGAACTGCGTGGCGACGGCGGCGTCCAGTCCGACGGTCGCCAGCGGAGAGGTCGGGGGAAGTACGGGAAGGTCGGGGCTCATGTCAGTTCTCCTCCACGCCCGCTCCGGTCAGGAAGCGCAGTGGGTTGCGGCGGGTCAGCAGGTCGATCAGGTCGTCGTCGGCGCCGGCTGCCCGGAGCTCGGGCAGGAAGCTCCGGAAGAGGTGCCCGTAGCCCTGGCCGCCCTCGTCCCGGAGGTAGCCGTGGCGCGAGATGTCGCAGCTGAGCAGTGCCCGGTCGGCGTGCCCGGCCTCCACCAGCGCGAGAAGCAGCCGCAGCCGGGTCCGGTCGCTCTGGTAGGACGACTTGCCCACCGTGTCGAACGCGACGTACGCCCCGCTCGCCGCGATCTCCCGGTGGACACCCGGGTCGTCGAGCAGGTCCTGGTGGCCGATGGCGACGCGGTGGGCGGGCAGCCCCTCACCGGTGAGCAGTTCCAGCTGGGCGAGCCCGCCCCGGCCCAGCTGCGCGTGGGTGGCGAGGGAGAGACCGGTGGCCCGCGCGGCCCGTGCGGCGGCCCGGAGCACCTTCGCCTCGGGAGCGGTCGGGACGTCGCCGTGACTGCCGATCTCGCCGAGGACGCCGGGCCGGATCCCGGTCGCGCCGATCCCCTCCTCGATCTCGCGGACGAGGACCGTGGTGAGCTGTTCCACATCGGCGTCGTCGATCTCCGGCGTGTGGAACGGCTCGTAGTACCAGCCGGTCGCCGCGACCCC
>NZ_KL585414.1:109038-116847 GCF_000721935.1 Streptomyces sp. NRRL WC-3549 | reverse complement strand
TCGTAGTACCAGCCGGTCGCCGCGACCACCGCCACCCGCGCGTCCCTCGCGATCGAGGCCAGGGTGCGGACGTCGCGTCCCATGCCACGGCAGGTCAGCTCGACGACCAGGGAGAGCCCGAACTCCTCCCGCAGCGCGCTCAGCTCGGCGGTCACCGCCGCAGCGTGGAGGCGCGGGTCCAGGACGGCCGCGCCGTCGCCCTGCTGGTCCAGGTCGAGGACGAGGTGCTCGTGGGCGAGTGCGGGACCGCGTACGGAGGCGGCCGGCAGGTCGCCGCTCACGGTGCGCAGGGTGCGCCGGGCCAGGTGCTTCATCGTGGGGTTTCCTTCTTCGAGTACGGGCCCTGTCCGGTTCGGGGGCGGATCAGCCCTTGATCGGGGTGAACAGGTCGAGCCAGTACAGGAGGTTGAGCAGGACGCCGCCGACGATCACGGCCGCCGGGGCGGCGGCCATCTTCACGACGGGACGGCCCATCGCCTCGTTCAGCAGGTACAGCCCGCCGACGACGAGGATGCCGAGCCCGCCGCCCATGGCGTTGGCGGCCATCAGCGAACCGAAGAGGATCGCGAGCTGGAGGGTGTCGCCGATGGCGCTGCGGAGGTGTTCGGAGGAGTCGCGGACGCTGGGCAGCTTGCCGAGGACCTTGCCGATCCAGGAGAGGGCCAGCACCTCGACGGCGAACACGAGCGCACCGACGACGGCCGCCACGAACGGGTTCGGCATCAGGTAGCCGATCGGGTACACCAGCGTGAAGCCGGCGATGCCGTACGCCCCGGAGGCGAGCGCGGTGGTCGCGATCAGCGGGATGAAGCCGAACACCCGGTAGAAGTCGACCTGGGCCGCTTCGGAGTACTGCCCCTTCGCGATCAGGAAGCTGGTCGCCTCACCACCGCCGAATATGTGCATCTGGGCGAGTACGCAGACTCCGGCCCCGAGCACCATGAACAGCGGCAGGTACCGGCGCAGACGGGCCGCGCTGGCGCTGAACAGCGACGCCATCGGATCGTCCTCCAGGACGACCTCCTCGACGCCCGCGGCCCGGTCGGCCCGGCGCTGCCGGACGTCCTTGGAGACGGCCAGCCCGATGAGCATCAGCACACCGACGGCCATGGCCAGCGCTCCGGCGAACATGTTCGGCCAGAGCTTCATGGTCATGACGACGAGGGCCAGTTCCAGGACGCCCGCGACACCGCCCCACCTGCGGCCGAACTGCTTGGTGATGGCGAGCACCGGGAACAGCGAGAAGAGGAACAGGATCGGTGTCGACATCTGCTGCATCGCGGTCAGGAAATCGACCGGCAGGTCGTGGGCGACGTTGTTCGCGCCGTTCAGACCGAAGACGACCACCGCGCCCCAGGCGCCGCCCAGGATGGGGGCCAGCCATTTCCTCGGCGCCAGGATCCCGAGGATGTCCGTGGGCAGGAAGACCAGCCACGGGTTCAGGACGCCGGTGGACAGGGCCATCGGGGCACCGAGGCCGAAGATGAACCCGGCGGAGAGACCGAAGGAGACAGCCGTGGTCGCGCTGCGGGTGGTGCGTCCCTGGATGAAGTCCAGCATGAAGGGGCGAACCCCGTCGTTGAAGACGGCCAGGGCCATGTGCGAGATGTAGGCCGTCAGCGCACAGAGGGCTATCACGGTGAGTTGCTGGGCCAGCGTGAAGTCGAGGCCGGCGCCGGCGGCGAGTGTGGTACTCACGAGTCACTCCTTGGTGCCCGGGACGATGGGAACAGGCGGGGATCAGCCGCGGGCGGCGATGGCGCGTGCCATGAGGGGGGCGATGACGTCGATCTGGTCCATCGAGAAACCGAAGACCTTCTTGCCGTCGGCGAGCAGTTCGGTGATCTTCTCCTCGGTCGGGACGCTCCGTCCGAAGGTGTGGCAGGCGGCGCTGCCCATCAGGCCGACGAGCACGCCCAGCGAGGCGCCGGCGCCCGTGTGGCAGGTGCCCAGGTAGTAGTCGGCCTGGCCGGCCCGGAGCTTCATCGCCGCGTCCATGTCGCTGGAGGGGACGATGTCCAGCGAGTCGATGCCGAGCTTGGTGATGGCCTCGGTGACCTCGGCCTTGCCTACTCCACCGGTGAGGATCTTCGTCATGGCTGTTCTTCTCTCTGTGTCGGTTCGTCGGTTCGTGTACGGGGCCGGGAGCGGCGCTCCCGCCCGCGACCGGTCAGGACCTGGGCGCGGAAGGGGGCTGTTGAGCCAGTACGGCCAGGTGCATGCCGAGGAAGTTGACCTCGGACTCGGGCAGCGCGGCCCCCAGCTCCCGTTCGGCACGGTCCGAGACGGCACGGGCGCGGGCGACGGCGTCGGGATGTCCGGCCAGCTCGGCGGCGACCTGGTCGTCGGTGAGGAACTGCTCGATCGGCGCGCCGTCCAGGATCCGGCCGAGGGCCATCATCAGATGGCTGGTCAGCATCCCCGCCGTCGCCTCGGTGACCGTGTGGCCCTCAGCCTCCAGAGAGGTCAGCTCGGTGGTGACGAAGTCCGCCACCTCGGGCCGGACCTGACCGCCTTCGCGAAAGAGCTGGATCCGCTGTGCGAGCTGGTCGTCCATGATGATCCTCCTAAAAACAACAGTAACCAGGATTTTGTATTTTCAGGCCGGGCGACGCCCCTGATTTCTGAGACCCCCGTCACTGGACCCGCCGGTCAGTGCGCGCCGGAGCCTTTCGGCCCGTGCCGGTCAGTACGAGGGGACGCGCTCGCCACGGAGTACCTCACTCTGCAGCCGGGTCACCAGGGACAGATCCAGCGAGTCGCGGACCGCGGCGAGCGCATCGGCCCCCTCGGAGCGGCCGATCACCGCGGCGGTGGAGTTGCGCAGGGCCAGCTCCCGGGTGACCTCGTCCCCGAGCGGAAGTACGTCCACTCCGATACCGAGCCGGTCCTGCGCCTCGTCCAGGTTCCAGACCGTCGCGTCGACCTCGTTGCGGGCGAACAGGTCACCCAGCTGCATGTACGACGCCTCCCGCCACTCCACGTCCTCACGGCCGGCGAAGACCCGCTCCACGAGCATCCGCAGATCCTCCGACGCGTGGTCGACGGCCACCCGCAGCCCTGGCGCGTCCAGGTCGGCACCGTGCCGGACCAGCATGCCGTGCGCGCCCACGTACGTGGCAGGGCCCAGGTCGGCCACCAGCTCCACCGGGTGCTCGGCGATCAACTGGTCGGCGGCGAAGCGCGACAGGACGACCAGGTCGACCTTGCCCTCCAGCAGTGCGGCGGTGCGGGCTCCGGCGCCTCGCATGAACGTGATGGCGAACGGCGCACCCGCGTCCTCGAACGCGCTGCGCAACCCGGTCGCCAGGCCCTCGTACCGCCGCGAGTAGGGGAGCGGCATCGCCGCGAGAAGGGTGCCCAGACCGGACAGCCGCCACAGGACGGCGCGGTCCGAGTGGACGAGGAACGTGCCGAGATGGCCGCGCGCGGTCGTGGAGATCGCCCCCGACTCCTCCAGCAGGCGGAGGGCGGCCTGGATCGTTCCGTTTCCGCAACCCAGCTCCTCCGCGAAGTCACGTACACGCGGCAGGCGGGTGTCCGGCTCGTGGTGCAGGAGCAGGACGGCCAGCTGCCGCGCGGCGAGGCCGTTGCGGGTGAGGAAGCGGTCGTCGAAATCGTTCACGGACCAGACAGTAACCAGGATTCTGGATAGTGACAAGGGGGTCGCCACCCCCGTCTCCCGTCCCGGTCGTCCGTGGATCGCCCGGCCCGAGGCAGTGTCTCCGTCCCGTCGACGCGGCGCTCGGCGAAGGCGACCGGCCGTCGGGCTGCCTGTGCGACCAAAGGCGACCGGTCGTGGGGCTGTCCTGTGCGACCACGGCAACGCCTCACCAGTGACTGCGCCGATGCGTTGAGACCGCGGACGCTCCCTCCGGCGGGGCGGCGGCTTGTTCGGTGCGGCCCCTGGCCTGTCCGCCACTGCCCATGGCCCCGGGTGTCACGAGGTCGGGCGTGTGCTCGCAGGCTCCGAGCACGCGTGGCGCCTGTCCGAGTGGGGCACCGGGCCTCAGCTCGCAGGCGCGGTCCGGGAGACACGTCAGGAGTGTGCGCGAAGTGAGGAAGGTGTGAGCACTTCAGGCGCCTCTGTTCCATGGCTTTGCCAGGAGTGTCCTTGTTTCGTAACTGCGCTGTTCCTTGATCGCCGTGTCGGTCACGCTGGTGCTCAATCGAACGACAGCCTGGCCGGAACGACCGACCGACGCCCGGCCGACCGCACCATCACGACCAGCAGAGGAATGCCCGCCATGCTCCGTAGGCACCACCGCAACACCGTCCTGACCGCCGCCGCCCTGATGGCGACGACCCTGCTTCTCACGGCCTGCCAGGAGGGGGGCGCGGACAGCGACAGTGAGTCGAAGGGGGCCTCGACGTCGGCTTCGGCCTCGGCTGCCAGGGGGAAGACCGGCGACGGTGAGAAGGGCACCGACACCGCCGAGGGACTGTCGGGACAGGGATCCGACAGCGCGTCCGGCGAGGGCGTCACCGGCAAACGGAGCGGAACGCTCTCCTACATGGCCCCGGGGAAGTACATGATCACCGGCAAGGGCGACGACCGGCAGGCGTTCTTCGTCTCCGAGGACACCGAGATCCAGGGCGCGGGCAAGATCTGCGGTGACGCGAACGGCCAGGCCGCCACACCCTGCACCGAGGAAGAGCTCGAAGCCGCGGCGAAGAAGGGGGTCGGTGCCTCGGTCGAGCTCAAGGACGGTATTGCCGTCAGCATCGTGGAGGACCACGCGGACAGCGGTGCCGGCGACAATGCCTCCGGCCTCTTCTCCGGGAAGCTCGGGTACATGGCCCCGGGCAAGTACACCCTGACGGGCAACGGTCCCGAGCGTGCGTTCTTCACCTCCACCGACACCACCGTCAACGGAGCCGGCTGGATCTGTGGCGAGCGTACGAAGATCACCGACTGCACCGAGGAAGAACTCGAAGCCGCAGCCAAGAAGGGGAGTGTCGCCGTCGTCGTCGACATCAAGGACGGCATCGCGGTCACCATCGACGAGGAGCACAACTGATCTCCTCGCGACGGACCGAGAGCCGGGCGTCCGGCCCACCGGCGCACCCGGCGGATGGCCCCGATTCGCTGTCGAAACCGCAGCACTCGCGCACCCGCTACCGAAAAGACGGGACCCCGGCAACCTGGGGCCCCGTAGCGGTCACCCGCTCCGGCAGCGGCGTCGGCAGCTGGGGCCTCGTCCGGCGGGAGCGTTCCGGCGCCGGCCTCCGAGTTGGGCGCACCGGTGGGTTGCGTCGAGCGGCGTTTCTGAGCACGCCTCGATTTCCTTGCCGAGCCGGCTGTTCGCTGCGCCACGCGTACGGCGTGGCTTCGCCCGTACGCACGCGAGCAGGCCCTCGGTACGGAAGAACAGGGACGCGAGCGGATCGACGCCGCGGAAGACGCCGTGATGCCGAACGCGTCGGAACCTGACCTCCGGCCGGACCGCGCCCACACCTGTCAGGCGGCGTTTCCCGCCAAGGGCCGGGCTGCCCTCAGGGGCCGGGGCCGTGGAGTCCGCCGACTTGACCGCCCAGCCGTGCACCGGCTGTACCACCGCGTCCGGCGCGCCTCGGAGCGGGAACACCCGTCGGTGTACGAGCTCGTCGCTGCGCATGGCCGCTGGTTCGCCCCTCACCGCCGTTCTGGCTGCGCACCTGAGGACGGGCATCACAAGGATCGCCCGATACGTCAAGGCC
Organism: Streptomyces sp. NRRL WC-3549; assembly: GCF_000721935.1. Classification (GTDB taxonomy): domain Bacteria; phylum Actinomycetota; class Actinomycetes; order Streptomycetales; family Streptomycetaceae; genus Streptomyces. Next base: position 111,147 of record NZ_KL585414.1, on the reverse strand, counting down.
TCATCGGCCACCTCGCCTGCCGAGGGCTGGCGCGACGTGGCGGACGCGGGCCCGGGCGCCTCGCCGCCTGCCGCGCCTTGCGGGCCTCGCACTACGGCGCAAGGGGCTGGCAACCGGGCAGGCGGCGACGACGGCCGGCTGATCGCTCGCGGAGCACGTCGTACACACGGCGGCCCGGTACGGTCAGTCGCGCACGCAGGGACTCGGTGATTCGGCGATAGCTGAGCAGAGGCCGACGGTCCCGCGCAAGGTCGGCAAGGCGACCGCGAGGAGTGGGGGGAGGCCTCAGGGCTGGGCTGCTGGTTCCCCGCCGAAGAACCGGACCGTGCGGACGACGCATCGGCGTGCTTGCCGGCGCGTCCGACCCGTCCCGCTGACCACCGGGACCGGAGAGAAGGCGGGCGCACGGTCGACGAGTCGGCCAGACGTGAAGTGCCGGTGCATACCCTGTGGAGGAAGTGTCAGTGGGTCCGTTTATGCTGCACCGATCGATCGGGCGGGACCAGGGGAGGGTGCGGCATGTTCGGCAGGCTGTTCGGCAGGCACGACGGGAGACCGGCGGAGGATCCGCATGCCCTGCCCGCCCCCCGCAGGAAGACGAACGGGGTGTATACCCTGCGCGCGCTCGGGGACACACGGGTGCTCGCGCTGGTGGAGGCGGCCGACGCCGGTGACTGGGAGGCAGTCAAGGTGGCGCTGGCCCCGTTCGACGCCGGACGCGACCACGCGGTCCTGGGGCAACTGGCCGAACTGGACGGCGTGCAGGACTGGATCGGCCGGGCCGTGGAGGAGGACAAGGAACACCGGGCGACGGCCCTGCTGATATCCGGCGCGCGCCACATCGCCTGGGGATGGGAGGCACGCACCTCCGCGCGGGCCGTGGACGTCACGGCGGAGCAGTGGCGGACCTTCCACGCACGGCTCCGCATCGCCGAGGAGCACCTGCTGGAAGCCGCCGAGCTGCGGCCGGAGTGGGTGACACCGTGGCGTCAACTCCTCACCTCCGGACGCGGTATGTCGCTGGGGTCCGAGGTGAACGAGACCCGCCTGGACGCCGCCCTGCGCCGCGAGCCGCTGGACCTGGAGACCCACGTCGAGTGGATCTCGCAGTTGCAGCCACGCTGGGGCGGCGAGCCGGGCCGGGCCCTGGCGTTCGCCCGTGAGGCGTTCGCCGGCGCACCCGACGGGGATCGCCTGGGATGCGTGATCGCCATGGCCCACATCGAGGAGTGGGTCGAGTCGGACGACGGGGAACACCTCGAGGCCGCTGCCACCCAGGAGGAGTTGAGGGACGCGGCCCGGCGCAGCGTCCTCCACCCCGCCTACCGGCGGAGCCCGGGCTGGCAGCAGGACTTCAACATGTTCGCCATGGCCTTGTCGCTGGCCTCCGAGAGCATCGTGTGCCCGCGCGTCTTCCACGAACTGGCCGGCGCCTGCACCTCGTGGCCCTGGAAGTACATGTCGGAGCCGGAGAAGGCGTACGCCCGCTTCAAGCGCTACGCCTGAGCCGGTCGCCTGCCTCAAGCACCATGCTCTGAGCCGCTCGCCGGCGTCGGGCGTCATGCCCTGAGCGGGCCGCCCTCCCGTCCCCCCTGCCCCGCCCGTCTCTCCCACCCCGGACCGCCTGATGACTCTGCCCGACCCCGCCGCCTCCCCGGCCGGCGCCGACCACACCTTCCAGGTGGATCTGCGCGGCCTCGTCGACCTCCTCTCCCACCACCTCTACTCCAGCCCGCGCGTCTACCTCCGCGAACTCCTGCAGAACGCGGTGGACGCGCTGACCGCCCGGCACGCCCTCGAAAAGGACGCGCCGGCCGACGCCTTCGGCATCCGCGTGTACGCCGACGGTTCGGCCGTCCGCGTCGAGGACGACGGCGTCGGCCTCACCGAGGCCGACGTGCACGCCTTCCTCGCCACCATCGGCCGTAGCAGCAAGCGCGCCACGGAGGCGTCCTCGGCCGAGCCCGTCCGGGGATGGGGGAAGATCGAGGAGCAGCGCAGCGACTTCATCGGCCAGTTCGGCATCGGCCTGTTGTCCTGCTTCCTGGTCGCGGACGAGATCCACGTCCTGAGCCGTTCCGCCCGCACCCCTGACGCACCCGCCGTGGA
>NZ_KL585414.1:101959-108840 GCF_000721935.1 Streptomyces sp. NRRL WC-3549 | reverse complement strand
GGCGGGGACGCGGCGACGGCAGCTACACCGTCCGCACGCTGCCCGCCTCCGCCCGCCCCCTGCCCGGCACCACCATCACCCTCACACCGCGCACGGACGCCGGCGAATGGACCGGGCCGGTGCAGGTGCACGCGCTGGCCCGGCACTTCGGCTCCCTGCTGCGCCACCCCGTGACCTTCGACGACGGCACGGGCGGCCCGGGAGCGCCCGTCAACCCCGAACCCGCTCCCTGGGCCCGCACCTACCCGACGCCGGGGTCCCGTGCCCGCGCCCTGGCCGCGTACGGCGAAGCGGTCTTCGGGTTCACGCCACTGGACACCATCGAGCTGGACCTGCCGGCCGTGGGCCTGAAGGGCATCGCGTGCGTACTGCCCGAGACGGTGCCCGCCGGGCGTCGTCACGGCCACCGCGTACACGTCAAGGGCATGCTGCTGTCCGAACAGGCGGAGGAGATGCTGCCCGAGTGGGCGTTCTTCGTCCGCTGCGTCGTCGACGCCGAGAGCCTGCGCCCGACCGCGTCCCGCGAGTCCCTGTACGAGGACGACACCCTAGCCGCCGTGCGTGACGCCCTCGCCGAGCGGCTGCGCGCATGGATCGCCCGGGCCGCCGCCAGCGACCCGGATCTGCTCACCCGCTTCCTCCACGCCCACCACCTGGCCGTGAAGTCGCTCGCGGTGCACGACGACGAGATCCTGCGGATGCTGCTGCCCTGGCTGCCGTTCGAGACCACCGACGGGCACACGACCCTCGACGCGTTCGCCCGCACCCACCGCACCGTCCTCGTGACGTCGAGCGTGGAGGAGTTCCGGCAGGTGGCGGCGATCGCCTCGGCCGCCGGGCTCGGCGTCGTCAACGGCGGCTACACCTACGACCGCGAGCTGGTCCACCGGCTGCCCGAGATCCGGGTCGAGGCCAGCGTCGCCGACCTCGACCCGACGACCCTCACCGCCCACCTCGACCCGGTGGACCGCGAAACGGAACTGGCCGCCGCCGCCTACCTCGCCCAGGCCCGTGACGCCCTCGCCGTCTTCGACTGCGACGTCGCGCTGCGTACCTTCCAGCCCGTCTCCGCCCCCGCCCTCCTCCTCGACAGCCGCGAGGCCCGGCACGAGCGCACCCGCTCCCAGCTCGCCCGCGAGCAGGAAGGCGGGCTGTGGGGCGACATCCTCGGCGCCCTGCGGCAGGAGGCTCCGCGGGCCCAGCTCATCCTCAACCAGCTCAACCCGCTGGTCCGCACCGCCATATCCATCGACGCACCCGAACTGGCGCGTACCAGCGCCGAAGCCCTCTACGGGCAGGCCGCGCTGCTCTCCCGGCGACCGCTGAGGCCCTCGGAATCGAGCCTCATCAACCGCTCCTTCCTCGACCTTCTCGCCCACGCCCTCCGCAAGGACAGCTGACGATGCCGACCCCGCCCCAGACCACCGACGAGCTGTACCAGGCGCTCCAGGAGAACGACCGGCGCCCCTACGGCCGCACCCGCACCGTCACCGCCGAGGAACTCGTCGAGGCGGCCGAACAGTTCGCCGAACCGATCCCGCTCGTCCGGGCGCTCCTCGAACTTCAGGAGGCGTACACCTACGGCTCCGAACCCCGCAAGTCGCCCGTGGTCTTCGCCCGCCTGCTCACCCTCTTCGACGAGCAGCCCGACGTCTTCGACGAACGCCTGCGCCACATGCTGTTCTGGCGGTTCAAGTGGGTGGCCAACGCCCTGCGCGCCCTCCCCGAGATACCGCTGGCCGGCCTGCGGCAGTGGCTCACGGAGATGCGCGCCCGGTACGAGAAGGCCGGCCTGGGCCTCCAGCCGTACTACGGACAGGCGTACCAGCTCGCCGCCCACATCGGCGAGGACACCGCCCTCGCCTACGAGCTGTGGGCGGCACGCGCCCGCACCCAGCTCAGCGACTGCGAGGCCTGCGAGATCTGCGAGCGCGCCCTCCACCACCTCACGGCGGGCGACGACGAGCGGGCCCTGCGCGCCTGGGAACCGGTCCTGGCCGGGCAGGCCTCCTGCCAGGAGGAGCCGGCCCGCTCCGCGTCCTACGCGCTGCTGCCCCTGCTGCGCACCGGCCGCACCGACGAGGCCCGCACACTGCACCTCTCCGGCTACCGCGCCTGCCGCCGCAACCCCTCGATGGCCGGAGAGGTCGGCCGGCACCTGGAGTTCTGCGCGCTGACCGGCAACGAGGCACGCGGCCTGGAACTGCTCGCCGAGAACCGGGGCCTGCTCGACGAGGTGGAGTCACCGCTGGACCTGTTCCACTTCCTCACCGGTGTGGAGGTCCTCCTCCGGCGCGTCGAACTCCTCGGCCACGGCGAACTGCCCGCCGCCGGACACGCCGGCCGTACCTGGACGGTCACCGCCCTGCGCGCCGAGGTGGAGAACCGCGCCGGCGACCTCGCCGCCCGCTTCGACACCCGCAACGGGACCACCGCCCACACCGACCGTCGCAGGGCCCGCCTCGACCGCGCCCCGCTCCTGGACGCGCTGGAACTGACCCTGCGCACCCGCGGCTTCGACGACCTCGCCCCGGCCGCCCCCACCACCGCGCCCGCCGTTCGCGAGGCCACCGGTGACTCCGAGTCGCTGTCGGAACTCATCCTGCGGGCGCGGGCCCTGGACGAGGCGGGGCACCCGGACGCCCGGGCCTGCTGGGCGCGGCTGCGTACCCTCGCCACCGCCCGCGACTACACCCACCCCGACGACCCGGCGGTGGGCACGCTCCTGCACCTGCGCGCGGACCTGGTGGCGGACGAGGCGAACCGGGCAGGGGAGAAGGACGAGCACTCCGTTGCCGCCGCGCGCTACGAAGAGGGCGCGGGCCTCTACGAGGACGCCGGTCTGCCGGGCCATGCGGCGGTCGCCCGTGCCTGTGCGTCGCTCGCCTCCGCGGAGATCCCGGCGGAGGACGGTGACAGGACCGAGGCGAAGGTGGCCGCGCTGACCGCCGCCCACGCGGCCATGGTCCGCCTGCACGAGGAGACCCCCGGTCTCACCCCTTACCAGGAGGCCCGCCTGCTGCGGCTGCGGGCGACCGCTCTCGGCCTGCGCCTGCAGACGTCGGGGAACGAGGAACACGCCGCCCCGGTCCTCGCCGAGGCGGACCTGCTGCACGAGTTCGCCACCCGTCACGACATCATCGGCCAGATCTCCGGCGCCGAGGCCCTGCGGTGCAGTACCCACGCCCTCACCGGCGACCTGCCCGCCGCGGTCACCGAGATCGGCGCACTCCTCCACCGGCTGAGGGAGCACGGCCCCGCCTGGCACCTGCCCCGTACGCTCTCCCTGCGCGGCCGGCTCCAGCTCGGCCTCGGAGACGTCCAGCAGGCGCACGCGGACCTGACCGAAGGGCTGCGCCTCGCCGCCGACTGGCCCGCCGACGCGGTCGACGCCGCTCGCCTCCACACCGACCTGGCCGGGGCGTGCATGCACCTGGGCCGCCCCGACGAGGCACTGCGCCACCTGACGTGCTCGGCGGAACTGGACCTGCGCCACGGCAGCCGCACCGACGCGTTCTGCGCCTACAGCAACGCGGCCCAGCTCAGTCTGGATCTGGGCCGCGTCGAGGACTGCATCGCCCTGCTCGACTCCCTCCTGTCCGAACCGGATGTCGTGAACGGGGAGTTGGACGATCGCCTCGTGGCCCAGCTGCGCCTGACCCGTGCCCGCGCCCTGCGCGAGGGGGAGGACGCCAAGGCGGCGACCGCGGAGTTCGTCTCCCTGGCGGCCGAGTCGGCCGGCTGGGACGACGACCCGGGCAGCCACGCCATGATCGTCGCGGAGACAGCGACACTCCTCGGCGAGACCGGCGAGACCGGCGAGTTCGGCCGGGCCCGCGAGGTAGCGGACCAGGCGATCGCCGCCCACGCGAAATCCCCCCGCTACGAGCAGCTCAGCAGTTGCCTGCGCGAACTCGCCCGCCTCCAGGCCCAGCGAGAGAAGGCCGACGGACTCGCCGGCGCCCTCGCCTTCCTATCCGACGCCGGCCGCATCGCCGACGAGGCCCGCGCCGCCGGGTACGAGGCTCAGGGCCGCCCCCTGGACGCCGCCCTCGCCTACGAACACGGACGGGTCAACGCCTACGCCGGCGCGTACGAGGACGCCTTGGCCGCCCTCGACGAGGCCCTCGCCCTGCTCGGCGAGCCGGGGACGGAGGCGGGCATTGCCCGCGAGTGGGCCGAGTGCGTACGCCTCGCGGGCGCAGTGGAGGGCATCTACCTGGAACGCGCCGACCCCGCCATCGCCCGGCTCGACGCGGGGGCCTCCCGCCTGACCGCTCTCGGCCACACGGAGATGACCGAGCCCCTGACCTCTCTGGTGGCCCGGCTGCGCGACGAGGAGTGACGGCCGCCCCCGCGGACGGCCGGGCGCACGGGGCGCACGTACGCCGAGCGCCGGACGCGGGTGCTTCACGTCCCGTCGGCGCCGACGGGACGTGAAGCAGAGTCCGGCCGCCCACATCCACCGCGAACAGGCGGCGACGGCCGCCGGAAACCTCCTTCAGGGTCTGCCAGCAGCTGAGGCCCTCGCCGGGCTCGACGGCCAGAACCTGGGTGAAGCGCTCGTGGATGTCGATACGGCTCTGCACCTGTCCGGGTTGCCACCGCTCGGGAACATCTCGTCGAACTGTGCTCGGAGAGCACGAACTCGGCGGCCGTGGACCGCGCGCCCGCTTTCTGGGCGACCGCTGTCGGAGCGAGGACCAGGGTCAGAGGGTGGCGGCCGCACCGGTGGCGGCCAGGAGTGCGAGTTCGCGGGACTGCACGAGGGCGACTCCTGGACGAAGGCGAGGCGGGCGGGAACTCGGGAGGGGGCTTGTCGTGCAAAGCCCCCTCCCGAGATCGGGCGAGGTCGGCAGACCCGGGAGGGGGCACCGCTCTCCGGCCTCGCCCCACTCGATGCGTCAGGCGCCGACGTTGACGTCGATGCAGGCGTAGAACGCGTTGTCGGTGTCGGCCACGTTCCACACGGCGAGCACCTTCTGCTGTCCTGTGACGCCGCCGAAGTCGACCTCGTGGTTCACCACGGCGCCCGGCTTGGCGCCGCCGTCGTCGAACACAGCGATCCGCTGACCGCCGACGTAGTACTCCCAGGTGCTGGTGGAGTGCTGAGCGGTGAGCTTCCAGGAGAACGTCGTGTTCTTCGGGACCGGGGTGACGGCCCAGCCCTTGCTGTCGTCGTCGAGCTCCGCGAAGCGGCTGTTCCCGCCGCTGCAACTGGTCAGGCCCTTGGGCCCTTCGACGCTCTGGGGTTCGTACGTGATGTCCCCGCAAGACACCGTTCCCGCGGCGCACTGAGCCTGCCGACTGGGCGGATCCGAGATGTAGCCGTGGGCGCTCGCCGACCCGGCGGGCAGACTGATCGCGATGACGGGGGCCAGGGCCGCACCGATCAGTGCCGCTGTCTTCCTGCTGGTGTGCATACGGAACTCCTTCACATCAGGCCGCTCCGGGGCGTGTGCGGTCATATGTGGGGGTGACCGCACGTGCCGGGTACGGCCTCTGGGTGGGGCCAAGAAGCGCGAAGGTCACGCGCACTCGCCGTCCTCGTCGGCGTGCGGAGATGCCGACAGGGCCCAACTCCGGAAGCGGAGCGGCGAGTTCTGTTGGACTAGACCATACAAGCGGACGTGTTCGTGTCAAGCATGTGACACGGCATCGACTGCGGGCGTCATCGGGTGTCGGCCGGTCGCCTCTGCCCAGGGGGAGCGGCTCCAGGTTCCTCCAGCCCCGGTGACCAGGCGGGTGGCGGAGCCGGCCGGCCGGCGTCCGCCTCCGCCGCCCTTCCCCTCGGCTGCCCGCAGCCCGTCGTAGGTCAGCTCCGGCCATCACCATTGTGCTGGCTGCTGGCTGCTGGCTGCTGGCTGCTGGCTGCTGGCTGCTGGCTGCGGGCTCGGCCTCCGCCTCCGCCTACGAGACCGATCCCGACGGCTTCCACCTGGACGGCGCTCGGGTGACTCACGGCGCGTGTCCGGCGGGTGGGCGGGCCGTACCTTCCCGGAGGCTGGGGGCACTGCGCGATCCGGACGGTGTGGACGGGCGAGTGATCGCAGCTCGTCGAGGGTCGACGGCCGGCCGCTGACACGGGCTGTCCCTTGGGCTGCGGCTGGGTGGTCAGCCCGTCACACTGGCCGTTGCCGGGGGAGTTCGGCCTGTCGCACCGCGTCGGAGGCCAGGGCGATGGCCACACCCAGGCCGGCGAAGATGCCGCAGGCGACGAACACCGGGGCGGCGCCCCAGGCTCCGATGGCGGCACCGACCAGCGGATAGCTGAGGGGGGCGAGGCCGACCATGGTGAGCATGACGACGGAGGTGACCCGGCCCAGATAGGCCGGGTCTGTAGCGGTCTGGATGAGGGCGGTGTCCAGGCTGCCGAAGACGCCGGCACACAGTCCGACGGCCGCAGCCAGCACCGCTGCTAGCCACATGGTCGGCACCAGAGCGATCGTGGCCGCACCTGCGCAGCCCGCGAGTAGCGTCCCGGCCATCATCAGGCCGGCGCGCGGCAGCCAACCGGCGATCGCGAGGAGCGCGGCGCTGGCCGCAGCTCCTGCGCTGAAGCTGCTGACGATCCAGCCGTAGCCGGAAGGACCCCAGCCGCGTTCGGCGTTGAGGAGCACCATGCCGACGTTGAGGGTGCCGGTGAGGCCGAGTTCGCAGATGGCGCCGACGGCGACGAGCGGGCCGATGAGGCGGTGGCGGCGGATGTAGCGCAGGCCGTCGAGCAGGTCCTGCCGCGCGGTGCCGGGCTCCGGCCGCTCCGTGACGGGCGCCACGAGGGGGCGTATCCGCATGGTCAGCAGGAGTGGCAGGGACAGGGCGATGAGCAGTCCGGCAACGGTGAAGGCGGCCGCGGGCCCACCGATTCCCATGGCGAGGCC
>NZ_KL585414.1:99182-101769 GCF_000721935.1 Streptomyces sp. NRRL WC-3549 | reverse complement strand
TGGCGAGGCCGCCGATCGGTGGGCCCGCGATCTGGCTGAGGCGCGTCGACAGCGTGCGCATGCCGGTGACCCGGGCCAGCTGGTCGGGGCCAGTGATCCGCGGCGGGAGGGCACCGACAGCGGGTACGAACAGCGCGTCGACGGCGCCGAAGACGAGCGCCACTGTGACCAGGATCCACAAGGCCGGAGCCGTCAGGGCGATACCGGCGGCCACCGCCAGGACGAGGAGACAGCGCAGCGTGTCACTGCCGAGAAGCACCCGACGGGGGTCGAGCCGGTCGGCGACCACGCCCCCACCGAGCATGAGTAACGCTCGTGGTACCGCTCCGGCGGCCATGACGAGGCCGACTTCGGTAGGACCGGCGGCCTTCTGGGCGGACCAGGCAAGGGCGACGAAGTACACGCTGTCGCCGACGAGGGAGACCGTGTAGGCGGTGAGCCAGCGCAGCACGTTTCCGTCGCGGTGGGCCGGCGTGGTGGCACGATCGGGCAGGACTGTCTCGGGGACGGCCATGGCGGGCTCCAGTAAGCTCGGGAATTCGGCTGGGTCAGGGCCGGAAGGGAAAGCCGTAGAGGTGCACGGACACGTGCTCGCGGTCCTCGGTGTCGTCGGCCGCCTTCGCGGCCTTGCCCCGCTCCCGCCAGCGCCGGGCCAGCGCCTGGAGCTCGTCGTTCATCTCGGCGAGTTCGGCCGGGGTGAGGTCGAGCAGCCACTCGGAAGTGAAGGACGCGTCGGTCCATGCACGTCCCCAGGCGGACTTCTGATCGAGATACGTGCGGTACTGGGCGACGCGGGTGTCGAACATCCCTCGGGTCACCGCGCCGACGGCGGCGGCGCCCTCAGGTGTGTCCGCGAAGTCCGAGTCACGAAACCCCCAGCCCTCTTCGGATGCCACCCGCCACCACCGCTCGCGGCCGTCGGTGCCCTGGCCACTCGCCTGGGTCACGAAGCCGTGCTCAGCCAGCTTGCGCAAGTGGTAGCTGACCAGCGACGGCGTTTCGTCGACATGCTCGGCGAGCTGAGAAGCGGTCGCGGTGCCTGCCGCGTAGAGCAGTCGGTACAGCTGCATCCGCAGCGGGTTCATCAAGGCCCTCAACCGTGACAGGTCGGTGATCTGCTCAGCCTCGCGCTTCGGTCGCATGCACGCAGCGTAAGCATGAAGCGAAAACTTCGCAATAACTGCTTCGGACTTCCCCGGCCGAGCGGCCGACTCCGTGTGCAGGGGACTGAGACAGCCGACCCGGCGCGACCTTACTGCCGCCGAGAAGGCCGGCGCCGGCCTTCTCCGGGGGGCAAGCGGGCGGGTGACCTCGGTGATCGCGGCGGTGGCCTTGTCCGCCCGCGGCGGTGGACTCGTCCGCCCGTTTCGGATCGGCAAGGACCTCCCTGTGGCCTGTCTCTTATAGCCGGTGGCGGCCGCATCTGCCGTTCGTGCCGCGAGCGGATCTCCGTCGAACACCCCCGAAAGCGGCGGGGGCACGTCGACGCCTCCGGCACGAAGGGTGCGCCGTACCAGTCGGCCGAACCCCTCACCCCCTGGTCAGGCCGACCGGCGAACGGAGTGTCCGAGCCGGGGCAGGCCGATCGCCCCGCTGGATTCGGGGCCCGCGACGGACGACTCCACGCAGCCGCCCACCTGGAGCCGTCGGTCGTGGCGCAGGCGGCCGTGGTCTCGCCGGAAGGCCAGGACGTCGAGCCATCGCCCGGTGACCTTGCCGAGCGCCGGAAGCCTCACACTCGCCGGCCGGCCGTGGCCAGGCCGGCGAGTGTGAGGCAGGTGGTTCAGCGGGCCAACAGGCTGCGGATCGCCGCGGCGATCTCGTCGGGTGCCTCCTCGGCCATGAAGTGTCCGGCTCGGGTCAGCCGGTGGTCCAGGTCCGGTGCCCATGCCTTCCAGACGGCAGAAGCGTCGTAGCCCAGCTGCGCGCCCCAGTCCTGCTGGACGACCGTCACGGGCATGGCCAGCTGGGTCCCTGCGTCCAGGTCCGCTTGGTCGTGCACGACGTCGATCCCCGCCGAGGCCCGGTAGTCCGCGACGATCGACGGCACCGCCGCGGCGCTCGCCCGCAGGTATTCGGCACGTACATTCTCCGGCATCGCGGCCGCGTCGTTGGCCCAGGTATCGAGAAACGAGCCGAAGAACGCGTCCGCGCTGTTGGTGATCAACGCCTCCGGCAGGCCCGGCGGCTGCGCCATGAGGAAGAGGTGGTAGCCGACCGCCGCCGAGACGCCGTGCAGCACGTCCCACATGTCGAGCGTCGGCACTACGTCGAGAATGCCCAGGTGCGTGATGGCCTCGGGGTGGTCCAGCCCTGCCCGGAACGCGACCAGGGCGCCCCGGTCGTGACCGACGAGGGCGAAGCGCTCGTGGCCGAGCGCCGCGGCCAGGTTCACGACGTCGGAGGCCATGGCTCGCTTGCCGTACACCTCGGGGTCGGTGGCCGCCGGCTTGTCACTGGCGCCGTAGCCTCGCAAGTCGGGACAGATCACCGTGTGCTCGTCGGTGAGCCGCTCGGCGACGTGTCGCCACATCAGGTGGGTCTGAGGAAATCCGTGCAGCAGCACGACCGGGCTGCCGCTGCCGCC
>NZ_KL585414.1:96407-98986 GCF_000721935.1 Streptomyces sp. NRRL WC-3549 | reverse complement strand
GAGATGTGTATAAGAGACAGGTTCCACACCGTCCGCACCGGGTAGGCGGACGTGATCGAAGCCGGGAATGGTGAGCGCCATGAAGCGCCGTCCTTTCGGGTCGGAGACTTACCGGATCAGCCTGGACGACGGCGATCAGCAGCCGATCAGCACGGTTGGGCACAGCCGACCCCCGAGGCAGAGGATGAGAGCATGCGAATCGACGTGCTCGGCGCCGTGCGAGCCCTCTGCGACGACGGCGCCCCGGTCAACCTCGGCGGACCCCGCCATCGTGAAGTACTCGCCCGACTCGTCGCCGCCGAGGGACGGATCGTCACGACCGACACCCTCGTCGACGACCTGTGGGCAGATCCACCGGCCCGCGCCCTGGGCGCTTTGCGTACGTTCGTCGCCGCGTTGCGTCGCGCCCTCGAACCTGACCGGCCGCCCCGCGATCCGCCGCGAGTGATCGTCACCGAGGGCCCCGGCTACGCGCTGCGGCTGCCACGTGAGGACGTGGACGTCCACCGGTTCCAGGACACCCTGGCCCGCGCCCGGCGCGACCCCGGCGCAGTGGCCGACCTCGGCGCGGCACTCGCTGCCTGGCGCGGACCCGCCTATGCCGATGTGCCCGGATCCCCATGGGCGCAGCGGGAGCGTACCCGGCTGGAGGAACTCAGGCTGGAGGGGGTGGAACTACGCGCCCGCATCCACCTCGACTCCGGGGCGGGAGCCGATCTCGTCGCCGAACTGGGCGCCCACGTCGCCGAGCATCCGTGGCGCGAGCCTGCCTGGGGACTGCTTGCCCGCGCCCTCTACCATGCGGGCCGCCAGGCCGACGCGCTGGCCACTCTCCGCCGCGCCCGAGCGATGCTCGTCGAGCAACTCGGACTCGACCCCGGTGCCGAACTCCAACGTCTGGAAACGGACATCCTCAACGGGTCCGTACCCCTCGACGGCACACGTGCAGCGGCGGGCGGCCCTGGTATCCGGCTCGGCCCGCGTACCACGGTGGCTCTGGCCCGCACCCTCGCACTCGCGGGCGGCGATGCCCTCGTCCACTCGCGACGCGACCGCCTCGCCGCGGTCCAGGCGGCAGAACGCACAGGAGACCTCACCCTGACCGCGCGGATCATCGGCGCGTACGACGTGCCCGCGGTATGGAATCTGTCTCTTATACACATCTCGAGCGCACGCTCACCGCGCTCGGCCCCGACGGCCCCGCTGACCTGACCACTCGCCTCCTGGCCACGATCGCCGTCGAGAGCCGCAGCGCCGATCTGTCCGAGGCCGAGCTGAGACGCGCCCAGCAGGCCGCACGGCAGGCCGAGGCGCTGGCACGGCACCTAGCCGATCCGGCCCTGCTGGCCTTCGCCCTCAACGGAGTTTTCCTGCAGTCCTTCACCCGCCCCGGGCTCGCGGCGGTACGGGACAAGACCGGCGTCGAGATCCTCGACCTGGCCACCCGGCACGAACTGCCGGACTTCGCCGTACTCGGCCGACTCGTCCGCCTTCAATCCGCCTCGGCCCTCGGCGACCTCGACGCCGCGGCCTCGCACGCTGAGGCGGCCGAACGAATCGCCTCCACCACCGAGGCGCCCCTCGTTCCCGTCCTCACGGAGTGGTTCCGAGCCCGGGCCACAGCTGAACGCAGCACCGCACCCGGCGGACCGACCGCCGCCACCGCCGCAGTGCACTACCGCACTGCGGAGAGTGCCCTCAAGACGGCCGGAATGCCGGGGCTGCACCGCGGCCTGTTCCCGCTCGCCCTGCTGGGGCTGCGCCTGCTGCACGACCGGCCCGCGCCCACTGACCCGAACCTCGACTGGGGCCCGTATCTGCCTTGGGCACGCCCCCTCGTGCTGCTCGCCCAAGACCGCGCCGAGGAGGCCCGTACCGCCCTCGCGGCGGCACCCGAACCAGCGCGTGACCACCTGCAGGAGGCCATGTGGTGCCTGGTCGCCCGCGCGGCCGTACGCCTCGGCGAGCGCGGAATCGCCGCACACGCCGGGGCCTCCCTGCGCGATGCCTCCGCAGAACACGCCGGTGCCGCGAGCGGAATGCTGACGCTGGGCCCGGTGGCGGTGTACCTGGCTGAGGCAGAGGAATGCGCCGGAATGCAATAGGCCGGCAACGACGCGAACGCCGAGCCCGTCTGCGGTCGCCCCGCGGCGTCGGGTGACGCGGTTGCTGACCGGCGGGCACGGTACCGATACCGTTGTCGGCGTCGCCGGTGCGGGCAAGTCGACGTTGATGGAGGCGTGCCGGATCGGGTGGGACGCGACCGGCCCCACCTGCGCCAGGACGTGTCCGAGCGCCGTCGCCGCCCAGAACCTCACCCAGGCCTCCGGCATTCCGCCCGTACGGTCGTGGCCTGGCTGGAGCAGATCCGCACCGGGGCAGGGCTCACCGGCTGGTCGGCGGGCTCACCTTGCATGAGAACCGCCGCCAGGAGGACGCCACCGAACGCCACGCGCTGGAGGTCTGACGCACCGGCGACCACGCCCAGGCGCTCCGTCTCCTCGCCGACCGAGCCCGGCGGCGACCGGCTCACCCTGGCCACCGGCGACGCCGTACGGGTACCGGCGCCAACGACTACC
>NZ_KL585414.1:91433-96172 GCF_000721935.1 Streptomyces sp. NRRL WC-3549 | reverse complement strand
GAGCAGCAACAGCGGCGGGCCGACCAGAAGGAGGAACAGGAGCTGGCCGGGGGGACCGGTCCTGCAACTGCCGCCCGTACAGGCGACCGGACCGACCAGGCGCTCGACCGCCTGATCGCCGGCAGCCCTCGCGACGCCCGGCGTGAGGAGGGCGAGGCCGCCGAGGCCCAGGCCGCCGAGCGAACCCTGGTCGAGCAGCTCGCCGCGGACCGGGAACGCGAGGAGAGCCGGAGTACACGGGAGACCACCCCGGCCTACGTTCTCCTGGACCGCGCGCCGGCAAGCACCTGGCCGTCGCGCTCCGCATGGCGGGCACCTCGCTCAAGGAGCACCGCCAGCTCACCAAGACGGCCGAGGAGAGTGCGCCGCCAGGTGGAGGGAGGCCGCCGAGGCACGGACCGAGAAGGCCCTGCGAGTACGGATCTCCGAGCAGCGCCCGAGGCTCCATGAGTGCGAGGTACAGGCCCGCGTCGACCCTCAGAAGGCTCAGGAGGCCCCGAGTACCCGTATCGCCGTCCAAGGCAGCCGCTCGGTACCGGCCACCGCTCAGATCTGCACACATCCTGGCCGAAGTCTTCGACGACGAACCCCGGCAACAGGGCGAGGAGGAGGGTTCTCCAGGACGACATGCGTCGTCCCCGACAGACTGATGAAGAAGGCCCTCGGGCACGTCGGGGAGCAGGCCGGTTGCCCCGTTGTACGCGCCCGTACGCTCTTGCGGGCGGACGACACCGCCGGCCCTGCCCGCCCGTTGCGACACAGGTTGTGGCGCGAGTCACAGGAACGGGCGCAAGGCCGCGGAGAGGTACCGGGTGTGAGAGAACCACCAGATGCAGAGACCCCGGAAGACCTCCAGGGCACCGAAGGCACCAACACCCAGGAGGGCGCCGAGAACGAGCTTCGCCACCGCCTGCGCGCGGGAGACCGCGAGGCCTTCGCCGAGTTGTACGAGAGCTGCGCCCAGGCCGTCTACCGTCACGCGCTGCGGCTGACCGGCGACTGGTCGGTTGCCGAGGACATTATGGCGGACACCTTCCTGGCCGCCTGGCAGGGGAGAGGGCGGCTGGAGCAGGGCCGGGGGTCCGCGCTGCCCTGGCTCCTCGGCATCGCCACGCACAAGTGTGAGAACGCCCGGCGGCGACTGCGGCGGCGACTGGTCTTCCTGACCCGTCAGCCTCCGCCCGTCCACGTCGCTGACTTCTCGGCGGAGGCAGCGTCCCGGCTGGACGATCAGGACCGTCTGCGCGCCGTCTCCGCGGCCTTCGGTCAACTGCGACGCCAGGAAAGAGAAGTGCTCTCGCTGCGCGTGTGGTGCGGGTTGGACTACGAGCAGACCGCCGACGCGCTCGGCATCCCGGTCGGCACGGTCCGTTCCCGCCTCTCCCGCGCCCGCAGAAGGCTCGCCCGGATCGCGGACCAGGCGGAGCGGGCGAAACGCCCGCGAAGGAACCTGGAACCCGCGAGAGCCCACGGAGAGGTAAGGAATACAGCCGCAATCGCGGCCCTGCCCATGCGGGAGGAAACCCCATGAACCGCGAAGACGTCGCCTCTCCTGGGGACAGGAGCGAAGACGAAGCCCGGCACCTGGCCCGGCTGCTTCCCCCTCCGGCGACCGAGGACCTGTCGCCCGAGCGATTCCGTCAGAAGAAGGAACTCTTGATGAACCTCATCGAGGCCGACTCCCGTCGTGACAGCCAGGCTCAGCCCACGGCCCGACCCACCAGCCAACTCCTGCGCCCCGCCCTTCTCGTCCCCGTGTCGGCGATGGCACTGGCCGCAATCCTCGCGGGTGGTTTCGCCCTCGGTACGGACGACGAGGACCGGACGACGACGGTGACAGCCACTCAGGGCGCCGGCGGCGGCCTTCTCCACCGCCTCTCGACCGTGGCCCTCATGAGTGAGGCGCCCGTCGTACGGGACGACCAGTTCCTCTACACCCGTTCCAAGGTCCGGGAGGCCGAAATCGGCAGCGGCAAGGCCGTACTGAGCCCGTTGACCGAGAGGGAGGACTGGGCGGCCCAGGACCCGCGTCCCCTCAAAGAGCTCGGGCTGGCCCGAGTCGATGGCGACGACATGGTCATCAACGCGCAGCTCGGGGACGACAACGGCACCCCCGCCGGGCTGTACCGTCCCACCTACCACTGGCTCGCCTCGCTGCCCACCGACCCGGACGAACTCCTGGCTTACCTCCGTGCTCACGTCCGGAAGGACGCCGGGCAGGAGACCGACCAGCTCGTCTTCGAGCAGATCGGCGGCCTGCTCGGCGGTGTGCTGCCGCCAAGGACTGCCGCGACCCTGTACCGGGCGGCGGCAAAGATCCCAGGTGTCGAGGAGGCACCGGAGGCCGAGGACGCCATAGGCCGCACGGGTCTCGGCATCGCCCGCGAAGACACCGAGTACGGCAACCGCACCGAATGGGTTTTCGACAAGAGCGATTACTCTTTCCTCGGCTCCCGCGAGTACCGAACGAAGGACGCTCCGTACGCGAAGGCCGGGACCCTCCTCCACAGCACCGCCGAAATCGAGCACGCCATCGTCGACAAGGCCGGACAAGCCCCGGGCAAGGTGCCCCAGCCCGGCGCACCGCAGCTCGGCTGACCACTTTGCGCGTCTCCGGACCGTTCAGTGGGCCGGAGACGCGCGGTGGGACGCGAAGTGGTGAACCCGAGGCCGTGCCGGGGACGCCGCGGGCTGCGCAAACGAGGTGCTTCGGACCGATTGAACGCTGCCCTCTGCCACTGAACGTGGACCGATAGCCAGGGAAGTCGGACAACCGCTACGTTTCTGCCATTGATGTCGGACCGAGGGGCTGCGGGCAGGGGGCCGCAGGGGGGCCAGCCCTTGCATGCGGTGATGCCGCGCTATCGGCCTTTGAGGTGGTCTTTCCTGTAAGCGACGGCTCGCGACCATGTCGGCTGCTGCCGGGGCTGTTCCACCTGGCGACATCGGCCGGCTCGGCGAGGAGGGCTTCCTCACCGGCGCCGACCGGCTCAAGGACATGATCGTGGTCGTCGGCGGCGGCCATGCATACACCACCGAGCGGGAAGATCTGCTCAACTCCCACCCGAAGGTGCTGCAGAGCGCCGCCTTCGGCGTGCGGGATGCCGACCGCATGGAGCAGGCGTACGCCGTGGTGGTCACTGAGCAGCTCACCGTGCCGGGCATCGCGGTGCAGGCGGCAGAGTCGCTGGCCGAAGTTCGCGAAACTGCGCGGCCTCACGTATTGAACCGGCCCGGATCGACTTCGTGGACGCACTGCCGCTCACGGACGCGGGAAAGCAGGGTGCGCAGAGTCGCGGGTATCAGCTCGGCAGTCAAGAAGATCGAGGCGAAGCAGCTCTCCGGGCCCGGAGCGGGCGTCGGAGCTGGAATTCTGAAGATCAAGGGTTTCACGAGCGCACTCACAGAGCGTGAAACGTGGTCTGTATAGAGGGGCGCCGGACCGCACCAATGCCTCCTTTGAGCTGAAATTTGACGGCGAATCTGTCACCATCTATTCGGTTGATTTCGTCGATTAGTGAGGAAGTTGATGGCTGTGCTGCTGCGTGCACCGAAAGAGTGCGGCTCGTGGTTTTGGGACTTGGACGACGTGGTGGAGCCCGGTCTGGAATCGGCGCTCAGAACCGCAGGGCGCATGAGCGAGGTTCTTCGGGCGCGCGCTCTGCTGGAGCCGGACGCGCTTGAGTGGAACTGGTTCGAGGTCGGGAAGGGGGGAACGGGGATCCACAGCCGCCTGGACCTTGTTGGGCGACCGCTCACTGATCCGGCATTGCCTGATAGTCTCCGCGCCTGTCGGTCGAATGGCCATCCGCGGGCAGAGATGGGTGCAATTAATGTACTGGGATCTGGCGTATGGTTCGATGCGAGCGGAAATGCCCATAAAGAATACCGCCTGGTCGAACTGATGGTGTCACCCGACGGGATCGGCCCCTCGGCCGAACTGTCCGTGTACCACGACGTGTGGGGTCTCTGTGATTTTCGAGGTAATCCGCACCCGGCTATCCATGCCGCCAACGCGCCGCGGCTCTCTTCAGCCCTACGGGATCTCGTTCAAGCACTCGGAACCGAAGCGGAGCTTGGCGAGCCGACGTATTACGGGCGAGCACACGGCTACGCACTTGAGGCGGCCGACGTCATCGACGGGCGCGGACCGGACCTCACCGATGCGGTACTCGGTTAGCCTCGATCTCGTATGACGGTCCGCCGATGGAGTCGGTGGGCCAACTTCCGGACGCGGCCGCGCACTTCGGCCCGAGCCGCGCGGATCGCGGTCAGGGCCTTCCCGCCGGCGGCGGCGGGAGTGTCGATCAGCCGCGCACAGCCTCCGGACGAAGTGAACGCGATCCACGTCGTGCTCCGTGTACTGCCGCTGTCCGCCTGGCGTACGAGTGCTCTGTGAGCAGTCCCTGCTGCTCGTGGTAGCGCAGTGACCGCACACTCACTCCGGGGGCGTGCCGCGAGTTCTCCGATCCGCATGGCTGCAGCCTGGACGGTGTGGGCAGGCGACGGCCTGGGCGCGGTGGGGGGCCGTCGGTCTTGAGGCGCACGGTGGCCAGAATGACCGTGGACGCACAATCGCTGGGGTTAGCATCGCCCCTGTGGGTGCGATGATCCGGGGAGCCAGCCTGCGCGGTTTCGCGCGTCTCGTCGAGGAACTCGGTGGCGATCCCGAGGAGTTCCTGCGGCGGTTCGCAATCCCCTCGGAAGCACTCACGCGCGAGGAGGGGCTCGTCCCGATC
>NZ_KL585414.1:87317-91252 GCF_000721935.1 Streptomyces sp. NRRL WC-3549 | reverse complement strand
GCTCGTCCCGATCCCCAGCCATGATCTGATGCTCGACGCGGCTGCCCGCGATCTTCGATGCCCGGATTTCGGTGTACGCCTGGCCCACGGTCAAGATCTCAGCGTCCTTGGTCAGCTGGCGTTGGCCATCCAGGCTTCGTCCACGGTCGCCGAGGCGCTGCAGTGTGCATCGCGGTTCATGTTCGTGCACAGTCCGGCGCTGAGCGTCGGGGTGGAACCGGACCCGCGGGGACGCCGTGAGGTGGTGGCGCTGACCTATCGCAAGGACCTGCGCGAGTCGCCGTACTCGCCGCAGGCCATCGAGCTCGGACTCGGCCTTTTCCACCGGGTGGCGGGTGTTTTGGTCGACGGCATGACCGGTCTCCGATCGGTGGAACTGCCGCACCAGCCTTTGTCACCGTTGTCGCGGTACACCGCGTTCTTCGGCGCAGACGTGAAGTTCGGCTGCCCGACCGCCGCACTGCGCGTGGAGCGCCGGCTGCTCGACGCGGAGTTCCGCAGCGCGGATGCGGCGATCCGGCGACTCGCCGTCGACTACCTGGACAGTCACCACACCGATCCGGAGCACCGGGTCTCGACCCATGTACGACGGACCCTGGCCGAGAGCCTCGGCACCAGTGCCCCGGCGATCCGTCACGTGGCGCGGCTCCTCGCGATGCACCCACGTACGCTGCAACGACGGCTCGCCGCGGAGTCGACCAGCTTCGAGGAGATCGTCGAAGACGTACGACGGGACCTCGCACTGCGCTACATCATCACCACCGACCTCCCCCTGGGGCAGGTGGCCGCGATGGCCGGCTTCGCCGACCAGTCCGGTCTCAGCCACGCCGTACGACGGTGGCGGGACGCAAGTCCGAGTGAGGTGCGCCGCCGGGCACGCGGCACCCCCTGATGTTGTCGCGCTGGAACAAATCCTGCCTGGCTCGGAAGGGCATGCTGCTGGCCCGAGGCGCCGCGAGCGAGGAGTCACCCATGGCGACAGATGGAACCGATGTGCTGACCGGGATCGGTGCGCGACCGATCCCCGAGTTCGGCGGCGTCCACGACGTGTGGCCGCGAGGTGAGCGGCTGCG
Organism: Streptomyces sp. NRRL WC-3549; assembly: GCF_000721935.1. Lineage (GTDB taxonomy): Bacteria > Actinomycetota > Actinomycetes > Streptomycetales > Streptomycetaceae > Streptomyces. The sequence continues at coordinate 90,179 of NZ_KL585414.1, read as the reverse complement.
GGCGGTCCGCGAGGCCGCCGCGGCGTACAAGGAGCGCTTCAAAGCCCAGGGGCAGGTACGCGCGGTGAAGTCGGTCGACATCGCCGCGGCGCCGTACCCGGTGAAGTACGCCTTCCACAACGCCGTCTCAGTGCCCACGCTCCCGCTGATCTCGATGATCAACCGCATGATCGTCGTGCAGTACGACGACTTCGACGGCCAGGCGCGCACGCTGGTGTTCGAGCCGACGGTGCCGGACGGCTCCGCCGAGGCACCCTTCTACCGCAACCTCCAGAAGGTGATGGACAAGGTCCCCGGCGGCAAGCTGCTGGAGCGGACGGTGCTGAGGTACTACGCGGAGCCCGGTGACGTGCTGCGTCGGCTCGGGCTGACCCCGGACGACATCGACTTCTGCACCTTCGACCACCTGCACGTGCAGGACCCGCGGATGATCCTCGGATCCACCGAGGTCATCGAGGGGGAGGCGGCCCTGAGGGAACCGCTGTTCGGCGGGGCGAGGATGCTCGTCCACAGCCGCGAGCTCGCGACCCTGCAGTCGCTGCACCCGATGCAGTGGGCGTGGTACGTAGACGGCGGGCTGAACGGCGTCGACCCGGAGCAGTTCGTCACCTTCGACGGGGACGTCGAGCTCGGTCCCGGCGTTGCGCTGCTGTGGACTCCCGGACACACCGACGGCAACCACTCGTTGGTGCTCAACACCCCGGACGGTGTGTGGGTGTCCTCGGAGAACGGCATCTCGCTGGACAACTGGCAGCCGGAACTCTCCAAGATCCCCGGTGTACGGCGCTACCACGAGGTCTTCGGCCGGGAGATCTGCCCCAACGCCAACACGCTGGAGGACTCGTTGGACCAGTACGACTCGATGGTCAAGGAGAAGACCCTCGCCGACCCGTGCAAGGCGGACCCCCGGTGGCTGCAGATCCTGCCCTCGACCGAGCTCGCCCCGTGGAAGCGGTTCTGGCCAGTGGTCCCCACCTACGTCCACGGCGGCATCGAGTACGGCACGATCAAGGGCGGTCGGCGATGAACACCTCCCCGTCCGGCGCGGTCGTCACCGGGGCAGGCCGCGGGCTCGGCAAACTGATCGCCGCGACCCTGGTCGAGCGCGGCCACCGCGTACTGGTCACCGACGTCGACGAGGAAGCGGCCCGGGCCACCGCGGCCGGCCTCGGCCCCGACGTACTGTGGGCCGCCGCCGACGTACGTGAGGAAGCCCAGATCACCGCGGCCCGGGACCGCATCATGGGGGAAGCCGGCCGCCTCGACGTGTGGGTCAACAACGCCGGTGTCCTCATGACCGGCCCGGCCTGGGAACAGCACGCCGATGTACGTCGCCTGATGCTGGAGGTCAACGCGCTCGGCACCATCAACGGCACCGTGGCCGCGATCGATGCGATGCGGAACGCGGGCGGACACATCGTCAACATCGTGTCACTGGCGGGATTGACCGCGGTGCCGGGCGAGGCGGTGTACGCGGCGGCCAAGCACGCCGCGATCGGCTTCAGCCTGAGCACACTCGCCGACCTGCGCCTGGCCGGCATCAAAAACATCGACATCTCCTGCATCTGCCCCGACGGGATGTGGACCCCCATGCTCCACGACAAACTCGACGACCCCGCCTCGGCACTGTCCTTCTCCGGCAAGCTGCTGATGCCCGAGGAGGTCGTCGACGCAGTGCGCAAGGTGCTGGACCGCCCGCGTCCGGTCACCGCGCTACCTGGCTGGCGGGGCCTTCAGGCACGCCTTGCCGACGCCGTTCCCGTGCTCGGGCTACGAGCCGCGTCCCTGGCGGTCGCCCAGGGCAGACGCGTGCAGCGGAGGATGCTGGCGAAGAGCGCGAACGAAACCTGATCGCGATGAGCCGCTGACCGTCGTTGACGGGTGCATGGGCCGTCCTGGCCGAAGCCGGCCGCCGGCGGGTGTTGTCGGATCACGAGGGCAGGTGCTCGGCGCAGGGGGCGGCGACGTCGTCCTGGTCCGGGTACGTATCGATGGCACTACCGGCGTGTAGTGCCGGAGCAGGCAGCGTTGGCTCTGTCGACGACGGTGCGTAGGCGCTGGTCGTCGGCATGGTGGTTTCGCCGGATGATGTAGCGGTGGAGCATGCTGCGGGACTACTGCGCGGTTGGATGACGGCGGGATCTATGCGGCCACGGCTGCGGGCGGGGCCCCGATTGCTGCTTCGGATGAATCCGTCTTCGCTGCCGCGATCGCTGTCGACCACCAGCCGTACTCCTCCCCGCTCCGCGCCGTGGGCCATGGCGAGGGCGTCGACGAGGAGCTCGGCGCGGTGGTGGTCGGCCATGACGTAACCGACGACCTCGCGGGTGGCCCGGCCCAGCCGGCAGGCGAGGTAGAGCCAGCCTTCGGCGGTGGGCAGGTACGTGATGTCGCCGACCAGCTTGGTCCCGGGATGTTCGGCACGGAAGTCGCGGCCGACAAGGTCCGGGGCCGGCTTGGCCTTCGCATCCGGCCCGGTCCGCGAAATACCTCTTGTGCCGGGTGATGCCGCGGATGCCGCGCTCGCGCATCACGCGGGCGACGCGCTTGCGGTTCACCTGTCGACCCAGGCGACGCAGTTCGGCATGGATGCGTGGGACGCCGTGGTGTGCGGGGAAGCGAGGTGCACGACAGTGACCTCACGCTCGAGTGCGTCATCGGCAGCCTTCCGGGCCCGGCTGGCGGCCTCGCCTTCGCACCAAGCGCAGGAGGAAGAACGGGCGGCCCTCAGCACTCAGCCCAGCAGAACGATCGGATACGTCGCCTTCTTCGCGTGGACCAACCGGTACAGCTTTCTCACCGGTCGTTCTCCCTCACGAAGAAAGCCGTCGCCCTTTTCAGGATCTCGATCGTCTGCTGCTG
>NZ_KL585414.1:77275-87068 GCF_000721935.1 Streptomyces sp. NRRL WC-3549 | reverse complement strand
CTTGTTTAGCCGCTTCAGCTGCTCGCGCTCGGCGCTGATCAGCTCACCGGACCCGCCCTGGCCTGGCCCTGGCCCTGGCCCTGGTCCTGGTCCTGGTCCGTGTTCGCTCGGCGGTACCGACGGCGCAGGGACTCTGAGCTGATCCCGAGCTCCCGGGAGACGGCCGTAGCCGTCTTGTCCGAGGAATCGACGAGTGCGATCGCGTCTCGCTTGGACTCCTCGGTGTACTGCTTCGTGTACTTGCTTTTCACCTGGTGATACGTCCTCTGGAACCTCAAGATCGAAATCTCCAGGTGTCCACGATCAAATCAAGGGGGGAAGCTTTACCTGCACGTTCACCCTGTGCCGACGGTGCTTGTGGGAGTAGTCCGCGCGTGAGCCGCCGACGCGGTCGCACTCGGCGAGGGCGCCTTCCAGCAGGACCGAGTCGGGATCGGCCTCCCGCAAGACTGTCAGCAGGCCCGGCGCTCCTTCGGCGAGCAGGTGGATGACCGCGTCGGCGTGGGCGGTGGACTCGCTGATCCCGATCGTGCGGAATGCCGGGGCCCGGCCCCCATCCGGGTCGAGGACGTCGGCGTCGAGCTTGGCCTCGAGGTCGAGGCGAAGGGCCGACTGGAGCCGCTGCGCGGCAAGTTGAGCAAGTCCGTCGGGCGGGGCCGGCTGCGCAAACTGCCTGACGGACGCTTCCAGATCGCACCGTAGGGACGAGGGCCGCGCCCGTAACCGGCATGCCCCCGGGCAGCCGTTGGGTCGACGTGTGCATGAAGAGGAGCAACGAGCCCGCCGGGGACACCGGCTTCCCTGTCTACCAGTGCCGCCTGCCGGTGTCCCGAAGAACCAACGAATGCTGCACCGATCTGCTGAGCGGCGGCCACCTGAAGAAGATCGGCTCCAGCTGGCGAGCCCTGCCGCCCGGACGGATCCGATCATCGTATTCGCCGTGCTCCGTGTCGACCAGCCCATCGCCGACATGGCCGGCGGCAACGCCGTCGGCGACACCACCGTGCGCCGCGCGGCGCGACGAGCTGATATCCCTGCCCGCCGCCCGCGCACCCCGCCTGGACCGCGCATGCAAGAAGATCGCGAAACGAGGTGGCGAGTTCGTCCTCATCGACGGCACCTTGGTCCCCACGTCAGCCGCACCGGCGCCGCGAACCGGCCCACCTACTCCGGCGAACACCGCCGTCACGGCCTACACTTCCTCGCCCTCACCGACGAGAACGGCCGCCTGATCTGGCCCTCCGCAGCCCGTCCCGGCCGCACCCACGACATCACCGCTGCCCGCCGCGACCATATCCTCACCCACCTGCGCGCGGCCGGCCTCGGCTCCCTCGGCCTCACCGACGACAGCGACGCCCCGGTGATCGTCACCGGCTACAAGGCCATCCGCGCCCGCAAGCTCGCCCGCAGAGAGAAGCAGGCCAACCGGATCCTGGCCGCCGCGGTGCTCCCGTCGAACACGACTACGCCCACCTGAAGACCTGGTGCATCCTCACCGAACTCCGCACCGACCCCGCTCGCGCCACCGATCTTCTGCGCGCTCTCCTGGTCCTCTCGGACCTCGAGCTCTCACGATGACAAAAGTTCAGTCATATCCGGCGCGGTACGGCCCCGTCCTGCCAGCGGTAGAGGTCGCGCAGCAGGGAAATCTCGGCGCCGTGATGGATCAGCTCCCTGTTGACGTGCAGGACCCTGTTCTCCATGGGGAACCGCTCGGGACCCACCGTGGGCGGATTGTCCAGGTCAGCGTCCGAGAGCTCGCGGACCCCCGCGTTCCATCTCCCGTACATCTCATCGAGCTGATTCAGCGCCTCGTCAGCGGTCCCCGCGTAGGCGAATGCCTCGGACTCGAAGTCCTGGCCGCCGAAGTACCATCCGACCCGATAGCCCAGGCACGAGACGACGATGTGCGCCAGCCGCCAGGCAATCGTGGTCACCGGCGCAGGCACCGGGGCAGGGGACGCGGAGTCCATCGTCCATTCCCCTGAACCCTCCGACATCGGTGCGGCCGACGTGCCGCGTGGGCGGATGCTCCAGCAGCCGCGCACCGGCTCCCAGAAATACTCGTCGTCGGTAAGACCCTCCAGCCGTGGCCGCAGGTTCTTGCTCCAGTACCAATCCAACTGGTCCGCGAGTCGTTCGCTCCTTGTCATTTCCGCACACTACATACAACGGAGACCTGGCTGCGCCCCTCGCGGACGCGTCACCGGCCGTGGGCCGCGAGACGTACCGCACCAGGAGATGACGCTGGGGCCTGATGTGCCCTTCGGGCCGCGCCGCCGCGAGCGGCTCGGCCTCGACCGATGACATGACGGGCAATCAAGGCCGCAGCCTCCGCCGGAGCCAGCATGAGTATCCCGAGCGAGCGCCACACCAGAGCTTGCGACCTGCATGCTCGAAATGACGGCAACTCAATGAGGCTCCCGAGGATCGTGGTTGAGACGTCAGAGATCTCCATCACCAACCCAGGGACCTCGCTTGTTGCGCGTGGTCGACCACCACCTGATCAGTGGTCAACTCGAAGAGGCTCAGTGATCACGACTCAATACACGCCCTGGTGCGCGCCCGGGGGCTGGGCTGGTCGTTCAACCTGGTAGCAGGGTCGGCAATGCTCGCCGAGGCCACTCCGTCCCTGCGGCCCGCAGCGCGGGGGCGCCACCGACACCGCGGTGAACGTTGACGCGGCCGTGGGCGTCGGCCTGGCCGGGCCCTTGATGGGCTGGATCGGCTTCGGTGGACTTGAACGCCGGCGCGGTGTTCCTGTTCTGCCTGTGCCCGCCTCCTCGGCCTCCTTGCCCGGGCACGTTGCAACCACCGTACGGCCACCCCGGTCCTCCCGGTGCCCGGCCCGTTTACCGCCGCCGGGCACCGGGCACGGGCTCACCCATGGCATCCATTCAGCGAACGCACTGCTCACGCGGCCCCGGCCGAGGGACGGCCGCATCCATCGCAATCGGTGCCGCGGCAGGCGTGACAGCTGCGGTCGGCCTCCTTGTCGGCCGTAAGGCGGCCACGATCAGCAAGATCGGCAAGGGGCATCCACTCAAGCACCGCGCACTCGACGTGGCGGCCGGGGGGATGCAGCCGAAGTACCCGCTCGACGCGATGAGCACCTACCTCAATGGCTTCCACATGTACGCCGACGACATGGGGCGGCAGGTGGAGGCGACGCACTTCTGCATCCACCTTCAGCACGACCTGCACCAGTGCGTGATCTTCGACCGCAACGCGCCCGACGCCCGGCTGATCGGCATCGAGTACATCATCAGCGAGGAGCGTTTCCGCTCGCTGCCCGAAGATGAGAAACGGCTGTGGCACAGCCATCACTACGAGGTGAAGTCGGGCAGCCTGGTCGCTCCCGGTGTCCCCGATCTGGCCGAGCACGCCTACTGCGAGGACCTCGTGACCACCTACGGCAAGACCTTCCATACCTGGCAGTACGACCGCGACGACTTCCCCTACGGTGTCCCGCAGCTGATGATGGGCTTCACCGAGGACGGACAAGCTGCGGACGAGATGGTCCAGGCCCGAGACGAGAGGCTCGGCATCTCGACCTCCGGCAAGCGGCACAACCGGGCGGACATCCCGACGCCGGAAGTGGTCCCGGGTGCCAACATGTGGGAGACCGGCAGGACCGTACAGACCCGCATCGAAGAGACGGACTTCAAGCGCTGACAGCGCGCCCACCGTGTCAGCCGCAGGGGCCGGGCCGTACAGCGCCGAGGACAGGCGGTCTGTGCAGCGCGCTCTCAATGCAGGCGGCCACCGAGTGCCGAAGGCTGGTAGAAGAGGTGGCCGAGGATGAAGTAGTCGGCGGGGGCGAGCTTGGACCGCTGGGGCATCCAGGACTCGTGGCTCCAGTCGCGGACGTGGAGGGTTTCGGTGACGCGGCGGCGGGCCTCTTACTGATCGTTTTCAGAACGATTTGAGCTGTGGGCCTTGCGTTCGGTGACGGCCTGTGGGAACGGGTGGCTCGGCTGCTGCCCCCTTCTCCCGGGCAGCGCCGTCGCAATCCGGGACGGTTGCGTGTACCCGACCGAACGGCGCTTGCTGGCACCATGTATGTGCTGCGGACCCGCGTCGCCTGGCGTGACGTTCCCGTAGGGAGCGTGGGCTGCTCCGGTGTGACGGCCCGGCGCCGGCTGCGGGACTGGACCGAGGCCGGTGTCTGGCCTCGCCTGCACGCCACCCTGCTGGGCGAACTGCGCCGCGCCGACCTGCTGGACTTGGACGACTGTGCCGTGGACGGCTCGCACATCCGGGCCCTAAAAGGGGGGATCACGTTGATCCTCACCGGTCGACCGGGCCCGCCCCGGCTCCAAGCACCATCTGATCGTCGACCGGCACGGAACCCCGCTTGCCATCACGCTCACCGGCGGCAACCGGCACGACATCACTCAGCTTCCGCCCCTGCTGAACGCGGTTGCCCCGATCCGGGCCAGCGGGGACGCCCTCGGCGCAAGCCTCGGCGACTGTATGCCGACCGGGGCTATGACTTCGACAAGTACCGGCGCCTGGTGTGGCAACGCGGTATCAAACCCGTGATCGTCCGATGCAGTGTCGCCCACGGCTCCGGACTGGGCAAGGTCCGCTGGGTAGTCGAGCGATCCTTCGCCTGGCTTCATCAGTTCACACGACTCCGCATCCGCTACGAAAGACGTGCTGACCTCCATCTGGGCCTGCTCGAACTGGCCTGCAGCCTCATATGCCTCCGCCGCCTGCGGACGTCGTTGTGACACGATCAGTCAGTCGCTCAGGATGCGCTCCCACAGCAGCCCGTCCTGCCAGCTCCCGTTGAGGAAGATCGAAGAGTGCGCGACGCCGTAGGGGGTGAACCCGTTGCGGCGCAGCACCCGTTGCGACGGCAGATTCGCAAGGTTTGTGGACGCCTCAGCACGGTGCAAACCGAGTTCGTCCGTCATCACTTGGAGTACAAGCCCGAGGGCTTGGCCGGCGTGTCCTTGATTCTGGGCGACGCTGGAGATCCAGTATCCGACGGAACCGCGGCGCAGGTGCGGCTGCGGCAGTATGCCTCCGACGGTTATCTGCCCGATCACCTGGCCGTCGGCGACTACCGCGCCCGGCCAAACTGTGCCGGCCTGGTATCCGGCCAGGAGCTTGTCGATTCGTTCCGCCTGGCCCTCCGGGGTGAAGAAGTCGGCCGGCTGGGCCGGTTCCCACGACCGGAAAGCCTCGAAGTCCCGCACCCGATGTGCGGCGATCGGGGCGGCGTCGGTGGGCTCGATCAGGCGGATCCTGGTGCTGTTGTACATGGGCTGATCCTCGTAGCGGTTCGCGGTGGGTCGGATGAGACCGGCCAGCCTCTGCGAGCCGCAGGAGCCGACAGTTCTGGCCAAGCGCTTCATTCTGAAACGATCAGTTAATCCGCCGCACACCGAATGGAAGAAGTCGTCACCGGCGGGGCCGCCTGGCGCCCGCCCTCCTACAGCAGCACCGGCGGCGACTGCGTCGAGGCCGCCCAGAGCGACGCTTGACCCATCATCCCGGTCCGCGACGGCAGGAACTCCACCGGCCCGGTTTGTGGCCGTCGGCGCGGACGCCTTGGACAGCCTTTGGGGCAGCGAGCCTTTTCCACCTGCGGGCCGGGTTGGCCAGTTCGGCTGACAGACGAGTGAAGCCCCTGGTAGATGGGTGGGTTCTCGACGAAGGACACCCCGTGCCCAGCAGAGGCCTCGCATGCCTCCACCCGTCCGAGCGGGTCGTGTCCAGCTCTACCCTGTGCTTCCTCGCCGCCCGCCTGCGGGAACAGTGTCGTCGTCTCGGCACAGATGGCGGTGCCTGAGCGCCGAGCGGCAGGCTCTGCTCGCTCTCGCTCATCTCCGCAACGGTCATTCGTACGCCCAGCTCGCGGCCGGGTTCGGGATCGGCACTACCACCGCCTACCGCCACATCACCGAGGTCGTCGACATCCCGGCCGCCCTCGCTCCGGCTCCCGCTGATGCGATCCGGGCGTCGATGAAGGTGTTCGTCCTGTTGGACGGGCCGCTGCTGCCGATCGACCGCATCGCCGCCGACCGGCCGTTCTGCTCGGGCAAAAGCAAGAAGTACGGGGTGAACGTGCAGGTCGTCGCCGTTCCGTTCGGCAGGCTGGTGTGGGCGTCTCCCGCCCGGCCCGGAGCCGTTCATGACATCCGTGCGGCCCCCGAGCAGGGTGTCATCGACGCTTTCGCAGGGGCCGGCATAGCCTGCTGGGCCGACAGGGGTACTCAGGAGCGGGGGGCCTCTATGTCCTTCGTCAAGGCGCCTCTGTCAGGTATGGGGTGGTTCAGGGTTGCTGGGGTTATGCGGCGAGCTCGATGTCGTTCGGTGTGCGGGGTTCGTAGAAGGTTCCGTCGCGGAGCATGGCGAACAGGACGCTGATGCGTTGGCGGGCGAGGCGGAGGAGGGCTTGGGTGTGGGTTTTGCCGCGGGCTCGTTGCTTGTCGTAGTAGGTGCGGGAGGTGGGGTCGGCGTTCATGCAGGCGAAGGCGGACAGGAACATGGCCCGTTTGAGCTGCCGGTTTCCGCCTCGGGGTGCGTGTTCGCCGTGGATCGAGGTTCCCGAGGACTTCGTTGTCGGGGCCAGGCCCGCGTAGGAGGCGAGGTGGGTGGCGGTGGGGAAGCTGGTTCCGTTGGCGATGGTGGTCAGGAGCACGGCGGCGGTCCTGACGCCGACTCCCGGCATCGAGGTCAGGACCTGGGAAAGAGGGTGTGCCTCCAGCAGGGTGCTGATCTGGGCTTCCAGGGCCCGTCGCTGTTCGTGGACGGTGCCGAGGGAGCGGGCCAGGGAGGGAACGACGGTGTCGAGAGTGCCGGTCCCGGGCACGATCACGGTCTGCTCGTCCAGTGCGTCGAAGACCTCGTCGATCAGCCGGGCGGCCATGCGTGGCGCCTTGGGCCGGATGAGCTCGACGAGTCTGCGGCGGCCGGCCTTTCGCAAGGCGGCCGGGGACCCGTGGCGTTCCAGCAGCCAAGTGACGGCCTGGTGGTCCAGACGCGGGCCGAGGACACGTTCCAGGCCGGGGTGGAACTGGGTGAGCAGGCCGCGTATCCGATTGCTGGTTCGGGTGGCCTCGGCGGCGAGGTCCTGGTCGAAGCCGACCAGGACGGTCAGCTCGGCGGTGATCTCGTCGGTCAGTCCCAGCGCGCGCAGGGTGCGGGCGGCGTCCGCGATCACGGCGGCGTCCTTGGCGTCGGTCTTCGCCTCGCCCGGGTAGAGGTCGGCGATCCGGCGCATCGCGAGGCCGGGCAGGTAGGCGACTTTGCAGCCCGTCCCGGGCGACGGCCAGGGGCAGAGCGCCGATGGAGGCGGGCTGGTCCACGATCACCAAAACGGTGCCGAACTTCACGGTCAGCTTGTCGAAGACGGTCCGTAGCTTCGGTTCGCTGGTGGGCAGTTGCTTGTCGAAGACCTTCTTTCCGGCCGGAGTCAGTCCGTGCCCGTGATCGGTGCTCTTGCCGACGTCCAGGCCCAGGAACACGCCCTCGTCTTCGGTTTCGGACATCGCGCTCCTCCAGGCGAGTTGAACGTGCCGGCCTCGGCAGCGGTGTCGTACGCGCGCATCCACGTTATGCAGACCTGCCGCCCGCGAACCGTCCGGCATTGCGCCGGACCGGACGGTGGCCGGACCTCTCATCAGCGTCTCCGACGGCACCTCCCGGACCCGGTGACACCACCCCCCCCGGTCATCCGTTCGCCAGGGGGACATAGTTATGCCGGACCCGGAGGCCAGCGGCCCCATTGCAGGACCGCGAAAAACATAACGCGGGGCACGGTCCGTGTTGCCTACCGCGGGCCGGTGGGAGACGCTGCCAGCAGGCCGTCAACCGGTTCCACGTGAAGATCCGAGCCCTGGTCGAACAGGCCGTCGCTGCCCTCAAGTGCCAGCGGCTTCTCGGCAGGCTCCGCTGCTCGACCACCTACATCTCGACCCTTGTTCAAGCTGTTCTCACCCTGCGCCTGACCAGCCCAGGCTGACGATGGAAAAGGCTCAGCGCTCGCCAGCCCCACTGTTGTAGAGGGGCGTCGCATCTGGTCACGGGGCCTCGAAGTGGGTCACGGCCAGCGTCTTGTCCACCCGGGCGGCGACCAAGTCGTCGTGGCGGATTACGAAACTCGTACAGTAGGCCTCGTACTCCGGAAGTTCTCTGGCGAGCGATATCCATTCATTCGTCAGTTGGTGTTTTTCCTCCTCCAGGCGGGAATACCATTTTGCGATCGGGATGGCGGGGATCTCGCCTTCCTTCTCGCGTCCCGCGAGGGCCTGCTCTGCGATGCTGTTGATCACCTCGTCATCGGCATACCCGCCGATGAGGACGCCGGTGCCTGATGGCCAGAGGCCGTCGGCCAGAGCTCGAAGTTCGTCCAGGTGCGGGAGGTCACGCTCCATGTAACGGGCCAACTGCCGCTGGAAGGACGACATGTCGTCCCACTCGAGATCCTCCCAGTACGGGTGCCAGTCCTCGTCCTCATCACCCTCCTGGAGCCAAAGGGGCAGCTCGGCTCTGAGCTCGGCGCAGACGCTGAACTGCTTGCGCACACACACGGAGCCGGGGGCTTTTGCGACAGCGGTTTCAGTGCCGTCCGGTACATAAACGACTCGGGCGTACCTCCCCGAACTGACCTCGTGATCCATCTCCTGGTTCACGAAGAAGAGCAGCGTCCCATCCGGCGGCAGGCCAAATCCGTCGACTCTTGGCAGCGCCCCACAATCGACGGAAAAGAGCAACGGCAACGGAATGTCCCCGGCGGACGGCCACTTCATGCCCACCGGTAGCCGGGGCAACCCACCGATGTGGCCGACCGGAGGGCCACCACTTCCTCCGGACAATCCGATCGCCAAACGAAGGTGCCGGCTGAACCTGCTGATCTCGTCGTCCGGAACGCCCAATTCAAGCGCTGCCCGACGAAACTCCCCCTGATGATCCATGCCCAAGAAGATATAACCCTTCCATCCGGATGTGCCACGAGGGCGTTGACGGGAACGGGCTGCACTTGTGGATGGCGAGCGTCGGTCACCGTGGGCTGTCCCAGCGGATCCGCCTCAGGAAGCCGCGCAGCTCCAAGGTGATGTTGCGCATCTTCTCTCTGGGAGCGTGATCAGTGAGCCTCGTCCAACCTGATGGGGGCTGGAGTGGCAGCCCCGGTGGCGGGCATGAAGAAGGCTCCTGGTAGACGGGTTCACGACCAAGATCACCATTCCGCCAGGAGCTTTCGCGTGCTTGTCTACCCTTCCCCAAGCTCTCAACTTCGTTCGAGCAGGGGAGACCCCAACGTATCGATCTGTCCAGCGGCGCTCTGCAACATCTCTCCGGCCTTCTCGCAGGTCACCGTCGTCGGATCGGCTCCCGGTGGCGTCGCCTAACCTCGCGCTTTCGTGAAGCGGGCTGTCCGGCAGGCGGGCAGGAGTATGACCCTGCCGGGCCTGGCCCTCGGCACGGTCGGCAGCGGCACCCACCTGCCCGCGCAGCCGATGCCGAGGGCGACTTCGCGTAACCCGTTCCGCACGAGCCGGTCGAGATCGCGGTCGCCGAGCCGGTCCAGGACGTTGATGCGGCCGGTGGCGTCCCACACGTAGCGCTCGCCGATCCGGTCCCGGGTGAAGGCGTCCATCTGTTCGTCGATGACCCGGCCAACCCCGAGGAACAGATCGTCGACGAACCGGAAGGCGGTCACCCCGTACGCGTCGTGCAGCTGGTCCAGCTCGCCGATGATGTTCTCGGGGGTGCGCACGCGGATGGCGAGGTCGGGGTTGGCGGTGACGGCGGCTCCGCGGAAGGAGCAGTTGTAGGG
>NZ_KL585414.1:68574-77081 GCF_000721935.1 Streptomyces sp. NRRL WC-3549 | reverse complement strand
AGATGTGTATAAGAGACAGGTTCGCTTCCACGTGGCCGGTGCGTGCGGCCGTCTTCAGCAGGTCGGTGCCGCGGCTGATCGCGAGACGTCGGTCCGTCTCCGTAGGAGCGGCGTGACAGGGGTCCTGCGGCAGGAACGCGCGGTTCACGTACGGCAAGCCGTTGATGTCCGGGCCGAGCATCTGCGGGTCCGGTCTGCCGGTGGGGATACCGGTGGCCCGGGTGCCGAGCAGCCGGTCGCGCCACAGCACGCCGGGCAGTTCACGGCGGCGCTGCTCGTCCTCCAGCAGCGCGGCGACGCGTAACTCTCCTTCACCGAGGACGAGGGCCCGGAGGTTGGCCATGCGGGGATCGGCCAGAATCCGGTCGGGCATCGCCTTGGCGTGGTGTCCGCCGACCATCAGGGCGATGTCGGGGTCGAGCTGGGCCGCGATGCGTGCGGACATCTCGTAGGTGGGGGCGAGAAGGTTCATGGCCGCCCACCGGGGCCGCGCCGCGTTGACCGATGCGGCGGTCTCGACGAGTCCCAGGCCGTGGGACTCCGCGTCGAGCACCCCCACGTTGAAGCCGGCTCGTTGCGCGTACGTGGCGATGTACGCCATGCCGAGCACCGGCAAGGTGTAGTCGTTGGTGCGGGGCCGCCGGCTGTAGTCGCGCAGCGGCGCGTTCACGAACAGCGCGTCGAGGGCGCGGGTGGGGTCGGCACCCGAGACAAGGGATGACTGCTCCATCGATCCTCCGGTTCAGCGGGCATGGGAGCCCCAGGTGAGCGTGGAAAGAGTCAGGGTGTGCAGGGCGGTGCGGTCGGGTCCGGCCCAGCCGGTCCAGAGCGGGCCGAAGGCCTTGTCCTTCTTGTCCGGCCAGGGATAGTGAGGTGCGATCTGCGCGGCCCAGGTGCGTACGGCGAGATCGGCGTGCGGGTAGGCGCTGAAGTCCCCGGTGAAGTCGGTGGCGGCCGCCGCGGCGGTCCAGGGACCGATACGGGGGACGGTGGTGAGCGCGGCCGCGAGTTCGGGGGCCTTCATGCCGTCCCAGTCGTCGGCGTGCAGCTGGTAGTGCTCGGCGGCCGCCCGCAGCACGCCGCGGTGGAACTTCGCTCCGATGCCGTCGAACTGCTCGTCGGCCAGGGCGAGGACCTGTTCGGCGGTGGGGGCGAGGGCAAGGTCACCGAACGGACTTTCGACCATGGTCCCGTAGGCCTTGCACCACTCCCGGTAGAGCTTGCGGGCCTGGCCGGCTCGTACGACCTGCCGCAGGATCGCCGTGGTGATCGCGTCCCACAGCCACGGGTTGGCGAGGCGCTGTGAGGTGCCGGTACGAGCGAGTCCTGCCCTGAGCGCTCCGGGGACGCCGCTGGGCAGACGATCCGGGTTCGTCGTGACGACCGTCGGCTTCACGTCCTCCGTGCCGTCCACGCAGCTCGTGTGCAGACCGTCCCGATCCCACGACAGAACCCACAGTCCGGTCGCCGTGCGTACGGCTCGGGTGCGAGTGGATCCGGTCTCCACCCAGGCGGGGTGATCGGTCGTCAGGACAGTCATGGGGGGTGCTCCTCAGGCTTGCGGGTCGAGCTCTGCTCGTCATCACGGGCAGGCGACGACGAGAGCGACGGCGGTCAGGAGGACCGCCGGCCGGCATACGCGTCGGGACACGGACGCCTCCATGATGTCCAGCCGAGGTGAGTCCGGTGTGGAGTTCCGGGAAGCGGTGGGAAGCGGGGGCGACATGTTTCCCGCGCCGAACACCGTCCAGCGGCCGGCCCCGGCTCGCCCCGGGAGCCGGGAAGCGGCTATACGGGTAGCTCGGCCAGCTCCCGCCTCAGCTCGCTCACGCTGAGGACGCGGAACCGGGCCAGCCGGCGGATGAGCTGGGACGCGAGGAACGTGGGCAGCTCGGGATGCCCGTAGGGGAGCGGCTCCTTCGGCTGTGCGACGACATCGACCCGGCCGTCGACCAGGCCGTACAAGGAGCCGAGGACGCCGTACAGGGGTGCGCTCGTCGCCAGGAACACGACGGGGTCTTCCTGAAGGTGGTCGCACAGCGCGGTGGCCGTGCGGACGTGCTTCGCGCACACCGGCGGCTGGTTCGTCAGGAGCGGTGGCTCCTTGTCCTCGTAGTCATCGGCGCCGGCCAGGAAGACGGTTCCCAGAGGCGTCGTCGCGAAGGCCTTGCAGATCTGGCAGCGCAGGGCTTCCATCGTGATCCGCTGCCGGAAGGGGTGCATCATCTTCCACTCCGGGTCCCCTGTGGGGTGCTGCCGCTCGTCGTACGGGTTGAACGAGACCCGGGCCCAGAGAACCTGCCGCAGGTCGCGGTCCAGGCCAGGGTCCTCGTCGCCGTAGAACAACCGGTAGCGGCCGCGCCCGCGGCTGTTGCTCGCGGGGCGCAGGACGAGGTTGTCCGGAGCCGCGACCTCGCCCCTCCGTTGCGTGATGTAGGGAATGAAGGTCGGCTGGGCGATCGAGCGCACGGTGCGGGTCGTCTCTCTCGGGGATGTCTCGGCGGGGGCGGTGGCGAGCGTGGGGAGTGCTTTCCGACGGAGGCCGGCGGCGAGGCGTTCCGACGCGGCGGTGTTCGCGTCCGCGACCGGATCCGAGGCCGCGGTTCGAGGGCCGAGGGCCGGGCCGGAGCGAGGGGCGTTCACGGCTGTACCGGACCCGGCTGGAGGGTGGCACGCACGGTCTTGCGTCCGCCGTCAGCGGGGAACCAGGTGACGGCGGCGCCGAGCTGCCGGGCCGCCCTCAGGCCGCGGCCCAGTTCGCCGGCGACGGCTCGCCCGAAGTCGCGGAACTCCGGGTCCGGATCCGTGACGTCGATGAGACGGCGGAGAACGGGAAACGCACCGTCGCGCTGAACGAGATCGTGGTGCGCAAGGCGTGGCGAGGCCGGAGCGTGGCCTGGCAACTGCACGAGGCGTGGCTGACCCACCGGCCCGAGGAGCGTGTGACCCTGCTCGTCAACCCCCTCAACGGGGACGGAGCGGTCCAGGCCGTCTACGAAGCGTGGGGCTACCGCAAGCTGGGCGACCAGCAGCCGTTCGCCGACTCACCCGTGTTCTCGGTCATGCTGCGCCCGGTCGTTCAGACTGATGGATAGGCGTACGCGTCCGTCGAACAGGTCCGCCGGGGTGCTTCACCGGCCTCCTCCGGCGGATGTGGCCGGCCGGCCGGAGCGTATGACCGCACCCCGCACCGGACGCGTCCGCCTGCTCGACGACCTCACCCTGGAACTGCTGCCGGGCCGGCTGGAGCACCGGCGTCGCCGATGGCCGGACACCGCGGGCCCGTACCTACGCCCGGCGTCGGTAACCCGCGTAAGGGCAGCGCGTCGTTGGTGCGCAGGTCGTGGCGACGGTGACCGGCGCGAGGTCTGCGGCGAGTTCGGCGGAGACCGTTTCCTTCCGCTCGGGATTGTCACCTCCGATACCGCTGCGCCACTGCCGCGAAGGCGGCCTTGGGTTCCCATTCCATGTCGGGGTAGGTCTGCCCCCGGCGCCCTTCGAGCAGTTTGACGATGCCCAGGCCGGCCCGGTCCAAGTCGTCCCTGGGGTCGCCGTCCGGGCGGTGCGGGTAGCCGGGCAGGGCGAACAAGAACACGAAGGCGCTGTCCACGCCCTCGGTCTCGAAAATCTCCAGCAGTTCGCTCAGATATGCGGCCTGGCCGGCCTCGTCGCGCTCGTATGTGCCGTTCAGCCGTAGGGGGGCCTTGGTCCGCGGGTCGTACTCGACCACTTCCAGCACCCGTCCACCGCGGTCTCCCGCACCGCGGTAGGCCGCGGTGCCGAACCCGGTGACGGCGAGCGGCTTCGGGCCCCGGGCCAAGGTGCGCACCGCGTCCCGGAACCGGTCGGCGACCTCGGCGGAGCGGATCAGCTCAAACGTCACCACGTCGAAGGGGGCCCAGTCGACCTGCTCGAACTGGATGGATGCGTAGGTGAGCCTGCCCTGGAAGCGCTCGTGGACCGTGGCCGCGGCGTCGCGGAGAAACGCGTTGATGCGCACGCCGAGCTCCCGCATCGCTTCGGCGCGCCGCCCGGGTTGGCCCATCAGCTGCTCGACCCGCTGTTCGGGGCTCTCTCCGGGGAGGAACCCGCGGTTCATCACGCTCAGCTCGACCCCTGCGACGAACACGACGGTGGCCCCCTGCCGCCGGAGCCGTTCCGCTCGCTCGGCGCAGTCGCGGAAGAGCGTGAGGATCTGCTCCGGCTCCAGCTCCAGCGGGTAGGGGGAGAACCAGACCTCCAGGCCGAGCTCGGCGGCGGCACCGGAGGCCAGCTCCAGCCGGTCCGGGTCGCCGCCGATGATCTGGACCGCGTTGCAGTGCAGGTCGTCGCGGATGACGGCGAGCTCGCGCCGGACCACCGCAGGGTCGAAGTGCTCGCGGGACAGCTGGCCGTGCAGGACGAAGCCGGTGTCGTAGGTCATTCCTCTTGCTCGCATGGTGACGTCCTCTCTGGCGGGTCCCGGTCGCGTCTGCCGGTTCCGGTCGCGCCGAGGCTGGCAGGAAAAATGCGTGCACGCAAGTTTGCGTGCACGCAGCCCTGTGTGGAACGCTGACACCGTGACGACACCACCACCAGGGCTGCGGGAGCGGAAGAAGCAGGCCACCCGCGAGGCGCTACGCAAGGCAGCCCTGCGCCTGGCCGTGGAGCGCGGCCCCGACCAGGTGCGGGTCGAGGACGTCGCCGAAGCGGCCGGGGTCTCGCCGCGCACCTACAACAACTACTTCGCCAGCCGCGAGCAGGCCATCGTCTCCGCCGTTAACGCGGACCGGGAGGCGCGGATCGCGGCGGCGGTCGCGGCCCGGCCCGCAGGAGTACGCCTGGCGGACGCCGTCACCGAAGCAGTGGTCGAGCAGTACACGAACACCGGTGAGCGTGAACACCAGGCACTGCTGCTGATCACCGCCCGGCTCGCGCTGCGCGACGCATTCCTCGACATCACCGCTGACATCGAGCCCCCTCTCACGGCGGTGCTCGCCGCCCGCCTGGATGACGCCGGAGCGCCCACAGCCCGCGTTCTCGCGGCGAGCGTGGCCGCGGCGGTCCGGATCGCGTGGGAAGGCTGGCTCCGGCCGACCGGGGACGCGGGGGCCGACGGGAGTTCTGGCGCCGAAGGGCTGGTCGTGCCTTCCGGCTCACTGCCCGGCCGGCTCCGCGCGGCGCTGGCCCCGCTCGCGCCCGCGTTCGACGCCGCCGAACGACGCACCCAGCCGTGAAGCCGACCCAACTGGGCGCCCGCTGACCTCACCCCGCTCGGTGCCGCGTTCGCGGAGTACGGGCGGGTCGGCAAGACCATGCACCTGCCCGCCCTGGGGACCCGGCCGACGGCACTCCGGGCGAACCTTGTCCTGGGAGTCCTGCACCTCCCGTAGTACAGCCTTCCGTTGTTTCTGCGCGAGCCGGTCCAGATACAGGTGACCGTGCAGGCGATCGATTTCGTCTCGCCCCGGCCGCCGGATGCGCGTCCCGCGTCCCGTCTCCCCGGCGATCAGACGGAGGCGAACTTGGCCGCGATGAGCTTCTTGCCGCCTTCCTCGTCGTTCTTCATCTCGTCCCAGCTCAAGCCGAGGGCGTCAAGCGTCGCGCGGGCCTCCTCGACCCGCTTGGCGTCCGGCCCGTCGGCTGCCAAGCGGTAGAGGGCGGCGGCATGCTGCTCACGCTCGTTGACGCCGACGTCCTTCGTCAGGTTCAGCGTCTGGAGCAGCCGCTTCCGCCTGGACGGGACGGCGCCGGTCCGGGCGTCCGGCACACCGGTCTGGTGCCATCGGTGGGAGAGCTTCTCCCACCCCTTGTGGCTGGCCAGCCCCAACGCCACCAGGGCGGCGGCGACGGCCAGTCCCCAGCCGACCGGGGTCGCGGCGACGGCACCCGCGCCGGCCACGGCGGCGCCCATGAGCGCCGCCGTGGCGATGATGGAGGCTATGGAACCGCCGATGCTCAGCATGGAGCCCACGGCCGTGATGCCCTTGCGGAGCCTGCCTCTCGCGTTCTTCCGTACCGCGTATGTCTGGATGTCCCGCAGCGAGATCTCGTCGCTCACGGTGCCGTCGTAATGTCTGGCCTTCTCCGCCAGTCCCTTGACGGCCTCGTGCATGGCGTCGGAGGCGGGCTTCAGCGCCGCGTATTCCTGCTCTCCGCGGGTCAGTTCCGCCTCTGCCGCGGTACGGTCCGTCTCCGCCTGGTCGACGGCCTCCTTGAGAGGTTTGAGGGACCCGCGATCGACGTCCTCCCCGCGGGCCGCGCGCTCGTCCAGCTCCTGTGTCCGGCTCGTGTACTCCCGCTTCGCCCGGCGGAGTTCCTCGTCTACTTCCCTCACCTTGTGGAGCAGCGCGGGCAGCAGGTCCTTCGCCGCCTTCAGTGCCTCCGCGGGCGCTTCCTCTTTCGCCATCAGGGCCCGAAGAGCCCGGATCCGCCGGTCTGCCTTGTAGGACTTCCTGGCGTAGCGACCGACCTGTACGACCGACGAGGGAAGCCCGATTCCCGTTCCGGCCAGGGAGGCGTGGTTGGCGGCCGCCTCGCCGACGAGGCCTCCCGCCAGACTCGCGGCCTGACTCCCGGTGCCCGAGATGCTCGAGAACACGTCGTTGCCGGCCGCTTTCTCGTCACGGGACGCTATGTGGTGCTTGGCCGTACCCGCCGTCGAGGCCTTCTTGGCCGCGTTGGCGTCGTAGAGCTCCTTGCCTTTCATGCCGGTCCCGATGACCGCCGCGCCCAGGCTCATGCCGGTGAGAACGTTACTGCTCGCGCCGCTGGGGGTCATGCCCGCCGAAGCGGCGTCGGCCGCGGGCGAGAAGGCGTCCACGACGCTCGACACCGCCGCGCCGCCGCGCCGTTGTACCGTCACCTGCGTGGTCTTCCGCTGCACGGCCGGCTCCGCCGTGGCACCGTGCGCGGCGGCTTCCTCCGGTCCGGCGGCGATCGGCTGGGCGGGAGCCGGACCACTCATCACCCGCGTGGCGTTCGCCTCCGCTTCTTGTTCGAAGCGGTCGGAGGGGTCGGAGACCTTGAGCCCTGACCCGTTGTCGGTACCGGTGACGGCACCCTGGCGCTGCTGGATGACATGGGTGAGTTCGTGGGCGAGCGTGTGCGTGTCATCGCCGCCGTCGCCGATGACGACGTGGTTGCCGCTGGTGTAGGCGCGGGCGTCGATCTCCGCGGCCGAAGCCCTCGCCGTGGCGTCGTCGTGGATGCGGACGTCGGAGAAGTCGGCGCCCAGCCGGCTCTCCATGTCAGCGCGGGTGGCGCCGTCGAGGGGGCGGCCTCCGGAACGCAGGACGTCATGGACGGCCGACCGCTGCACCGCGGACTCCTGCCCGGCCTGCTGGTGGCCGCACCCGGGTCCGGCCCGGTGCGGTTTCCGCGCCGGGCCGTCGGTGCGGAGCATCTGCACGACAGCGGCGTTGCCCACGGCGCTCTGCAGGGCGAGTATGCCTTGTGGCGAGAAGAAGCCGGGTCCCGGTGGCGCGGGTACCGCTGTCTTGACTTCGGAGGCCCGGTGCGGTTTTCCTTCGTTGGCCGTCTCTCGTTCTTCGCCGTGCGTCCGCACCGAGAGCACCTTCCCGTGTTCGACTGTGTGGAGTTCCTGGATACAGGGGTGCTGAGCCGTGTGGAAGGTACGGGAGGGCAGAGTCCGGCGTCTGAACAGGCAAGCGCACCGCCGGTGCGCTCTCCGATGCGTGTCCGGCGACGAGGCGGCGAGGCGGCGCTGCGTCGCAGGTGGTGGCCAGGGGCTCGGTCGGCGTGGTGGTGGGCTGATACGTGGGGCCCCTCAGCAGGGGTCGAGCACGGACCTCTGGTCGGCGTCTGCCTTGACGACGACCCACATGATCACTAGCGGCCATGCCTGTTCTGCGTCCAGAGGCGCTGCCGACAGAAGGTGACAAACCGTCACATCCCGTGCTCAGCAGGCGAACCACCCACCTCGAGACTTCTCAAAGACCCTGAGAGACACCGAGTTCCTCAATTAACTCCCGGGTCAGCGCCTCCAACGCCTCCTCGCCCTGGTCTGGCTTACCGCCCGGCAGATAGAACACCTCAGGAGCCGACTTCTTACTCACGACCAGCAGCCGACCCCCCGAGACTACTGCGGCAGCTACCACGACCAGGGGACGGCATCGTGGCTTGGAAGGTCCTCACGTATGTGCGACATCCCGTGAGTTCGCCGTCGCCGTCGGCCCGTATGCCCGCACAGGCCATGATGGCACTTCAGGAATCCCGAAGGTCCATCATGGCCTGTGCGGATCCCCTGCTCCCGTCTGCCGGGCTGACCTGCGGCAACGGGAGAGGACAGCCGGGACGAACCTGCGGGATGTCGCATATTCTCTGCCCGGTTGCGACTTCATCACGCCGCGATCCGAGGAACCTGCGACCCCTTGCACGCGCGTGCGAGGGAGGCCATCCCCGCGTGCGCGGGGAGCGGCCAACGTTGATTACGAAATGATCACGCCGTGATCATTCCCCGACGGTCTCGTCAACTGTGGGTAAATATTTGATTGCTTCGTCTAGTA
>NZ_KL585414.1:66948-68359 GCF_000721935.1 Streptomyces sp. NRRL WC-3549 | reverse complement strand
CTAGTACTGCAACGGTGCTTACGGTGACGAGGCTTCAGCTCTTAGGCTGTGGCCTCGTCTCTTGTAGTGGCTGGTTCGGGCCTGGTGTTGGCGTCGGCGACGCCATCGGGACCAGTGCAGGACGTGGGCGGTGCTGCGGCGGACGGGCCGGGCGAGGCCGGTGATCAACCGGCGGATCTCGGGAACGGTGAGTGGGATCAGGTCTGGCGTTCGAGTGGCTCCGGCCCCTTTTCAAGGTGCTGGGCCCGCAGGACAGTGAGGTAGGCGTGGGCGGCCATGGCCAGGGTGATGTGCCGGTGCCACCCCGGGTAGCGGCGGATCTGGTAGTCGTCCAGGCCGCACTGCCCCTTTGCGGTTTGGAAACACTCCTCGATCGCCCAGCGGGCACCGGCGACGGCGATCAGCTCGTTCAATGTGGTGCCGGCGGGCGCGTAGGCGATGTAGTAGGCGACCTTCGTGGGGTCGATGATGCTTCGGCGGGCCAGAACCCAGTGCTTGCGGTCAGGACGGCGCCAGGGGCGGACCTCGACGCGGGCCCAGTCGTAGATCCGCAGGCCGTGGGCGCCCTCGCCGCACGAGCGGCGCTTCCACTTCTGCCGGGGCAGATCGGCGACCAGTTCATGGAGCGGGTGGTCCAGGGCCTGCCGGGTGACGACGGTGTCGTGTCGGGTCGTGGCCACGACGTGGAAGACGTCGGCCTGCTCCAACTCGTAGCGCCAGCCCTTGCTGTAGCCGTAGCCCGCGTCCGCGGTCACCCAGCGGAACGGGATCCCATCGTCGACCGCGCGGCGGACCATCGCCCTCGCGAGCTGGACCTTCGTGGCGAACTCGACCTCGTCGCCGATCCCTGCCTCCCGGCAGCGCTCGCGGTCGTCCGTCCAGGACTTCGGCAGGTAGAGCGCCCGGTCGATCAACGTCCGGCCTCGCTCGCCCGAGTACGCGAGGAAGACCCCGACCTGGCAGTTCTCGGTCCGGCCGGCAGTACCGGAGTACTGCCGCTGGACGCCGGCCGACCGCACGCCCTTCTTCAGGAAACCGGTGTCGTCCACGATCAGGACGCCTCCCGGGTCGGCCAGGTGCTCGACGACGTACTCGCGTACGTCGTCGAGCACACCGTCGGCGTCCCAGTCGATCCGGTTCAACAACCGCTGGATCCGGTCCGGGGTGCAATGGCCGGCCTCCTCCGCCACCGTCCAGCCGTTCTTGCGCTCCAACGGCGCCAGCAGGCCCCGCATGTACGCGAGAGCCGACTCCCGCGACTCACTCCGTGCGAACCGGCGAGCAAACCGCTCGTGCAACCCCGCCAACCCGTCCGACCAACGACGAGCATCAACCTCGGATATCTCCCCACCCATGAACGGACCAACGAGCGAACCCGACAACCGTCACGGTAAGCACCGTTGCAGTACTA
>NZ_KL585414.1:65333-66767 GCF_000721935.1 Streptomyces sp. NRRL WC-3549 | reverse complement strand
GGTTCTGTCCGGCGGATCACTGGCGGAGCCAGAGTCGGATCGCTGCGGCGGTGACGGTGCCGTGGAAGACGTAGGCCCGTTTGTCATAACGGGTCGCGACCGCGCGGGAGTTCTTGAGCCGGTTGATGGTCCGCTCGACCTCGTTGCGGCGCCGGTAGTGGTCGCGGTCGAAGCCGGCTGGCCTGCCGCCCCCTCTACCTTTGCGGCGGCGGTTGGCCCGCTGGTCCTTCGGTTCCGGGATCGTGTGCCGGATGTGGCGTCTTCGCAGGTAGCGGCGGTTTCGGCGAGAGCTGTATGCCTTGTCGCCGCTGACGTGGTCCGGCCGGGTCCGGGGCCGTCCGCCCAGCGGCCGGGGAACCCGGATCCGGTCCAGGACCTCGACCATCTGCGGGGCGTCGCCCCACTGGCCCGGCGTGAGCAGGAGGGCCATGGGGCGGCAGCCGCCTTCGCCGGCGAGGTGGATCTTGCTGGTCAAACCGCCCCGGGACCGTCCGAGTCCCTCGTCGGGTCGGTGGTGCCGGGGCGTCGTCCTTTTTTCGGGATTCGCGGACGGGCTTTGCGTGCGCCAGCCGCGTGCTGGTGGGCCCGGCAGGACGTCGAGTCGATGCCGACCATCGACCAGTCGATCCGCCCTGCAAGGTCGGCCTCGGCCTGGACCGCGTTCAGGATCCGGTCCCAGGTGCCGTCCGCGGACCAGCGGCGATGCCGTTCATAGACGGTCTTCCACGAGCCGTAACGTTCTGGCAGGTCACGCCAGGGAACACCGGTCCGAATCCGGAACAGGATGCCGTTGACCACGATGCGGTGGTCGTTCCACCGGCCACCCCGGCCACCCAGAGGTGGCAGATGCGGCTCCAGTAACGACCACTCGCGATTCGTCAGATCCCCCCGACCCATGCCCAAACCAACGAGCGACCGATCAGAAGGTCACATGATCCGCCGGACAGTGCCTAACGGACGAGTGTCCAGGATCACGGGGAAACTTCAAGCGGGTCCTACCCCTCACGAACGTCGTCCGGCCTGGCTTCACACCGGACGGTGCCGGGACGGTGGGAGAGTTCCAACGCCGTTGCCACGGTGGCTGTCGGTCATTTCGACGCTTGTCCTGACGCTCCGTCACCGCGGATCGGACGCTGCAGGACGAGCGCCGGTCAGCCTGACGCTGTGCCGACGCGGGCTGCAGTCGCGTATGCCGACAGAAGTGGCTGAGCGGACGCGCAGGCCGCGCTTCCCGGCAGCAGCGACGTAGGCGAAGGCTCGCCCGCCGGGGGTCCGGCGAGCGCGGGGATCAGGGGCGCGCGGCGCCGGCAGCAGGTTTCACCGTCCGGCCGCTGTGGCCGGGCGACACGGGCGAGGGCGCCCCATCTCCGAGGGGATCGCCGTTGTGAAGGCCGATCATGCCGATGGCGGTGAGTGCCGCGGCGACGGCGGCTG
>NZ_KL585414.1:63104-65103 GCF_000721935.1 Streptomyces sp. NRRL WC-3549 | reverse complement strand
TGCCGCAGCGATCTCCTGTGCTGCCGCGGTCTCGGCGGCCGGCAGGAGGGTGCTGGAGAGGTTCGTCGCGAATGCCGACCCCGCGCCGCTGAGGGCGACCGCACCGACGACGACCGGACCGAGGGCGAACCCGAGGTCGCGCAACATGTTGGTGGTGGCGCTGGCCATGCCTGCCAGGTGCGGGGGCACGCTGCTCAGTGCCACGGCCGTGACGGAGCTGATGGTCAGGGCGAATCCGACGCCGATCAGCAGGGCGGGCGCTACGAACGCGCCGAGCCGCGGGTTGGTGACGTCCAGCCGGGCACACAGCAGGCAGCCGACCGCCATTAGCGCGAACCCGGAGGACAGTAGCCAGGACGGGGCGACTCGGTGCAGCAGCCGTGAGACGACGGGGATGAGCAGGAAGGCGGGTCCCTGCAGGAGCAGGAAGGGAAGTGCCACCCGAATCGGGTCCTGGTGCTGCACCGGACCCAACCACATGCTCGTCGCGAAGCAGGCGCCGAGGAAGGCGAGCATGCCGATGACGGCGGCGGCGGACGACACGCTGAAGGCTCGGTTGCGGAACAGCCGTAGGTCGAAGATGGGGGATTCCGCCCCCAGTTCCACCACGACGAATGCCGCGAGGACCATCGCGCCAAAGGCGAGCGAGAGAATGACGGGCAGGGTTGTCCAGCCTGACTCGGGGCCCTCGACGGCGCCGTACAACACCAGGATGAGGCCGAGCGCGAAGGTGACCTGACCGGCTACGTCGAACTTACGGCCCTCGGGTGCTTTCGACTCCGTCGCCACCGCCACGGTGAGCACCATGCTGATCAAGGCGAGTCCGACGAGCACCCAGAAGGAGCCGCGCCACGTCCCGAGTCTGGCGAACATGCCACCGAGCAGGGGGGACACGGCGGCGCCGGCGGACAGGAACCCGCTCCAGACGGCGACGGCGTGTGCCCGCTGCCGTACGTCGCGGGTGACCGCGGTGAGTGCGGTGAGCGAACCGGGGAACATGGCCCCGGCGCCCAGGCCGTTCAGGGCGGCGCCGAGCCAGAGCACCTGGACGATCGGGGCGAGCGCGGCGACGGTGCTGCCGGCGGCGACCAGAGCGGTGCCCGCGAGGACGAGCCTTCGGCGTCCGAACAGGTCGCCCAGGACGCCGAAGGTGAACTCGAAGCACACCACCGCGATCATGAACGCGGCGGTGATCCAGGTGAGTTGCGAGCCGTGGGTGTTCAGGTCCTGTTGGAACAGTCCGTTCAGCGAGGCCGGCAGCGCGTTAGCGACCTGGGCCACGAAGACCGCGCCGCAGGCGGCAGCCAGCGTTCCCGCGTAGCCCGGCACCCGGGCAGCCCCGGCGGTTGGGCCGTGGGACGTCGCTGTCCCGTTGTTGAGCGTCATTGCTGTTTTCTCCCTGGCTGGGGAAGGCGGGGTGTCCCCGGCGGGGGAACCCCTGAGAGGGATGGAAACGCTCGGCTCGGCGTACGCGGTGGGGGAGAGTGCACGTCGCGAGACCGGCAGTGCCGGGAGAATGACACTTCGCTTTACGGCGCGTCAATGAAATGTACAGAACTGAATAAGAACGTTCGCGATGCAAATAGAACGGATGGGAGAGCGGCGCGATCAGAGCCCTTCCGCCAGGTCCGCCTCCAGCGCCCGGGCCGCGGTCTCCAGGGTTGCCACCAGCGGCTGGAGGCGGAGCGGGTCGTACCGCACGCTGGGCAGGGACACCGACAGACCGGCCAGCGCCGTGCCGTCCCCGTCGCGGACCGGCACCCCGACCGCGACCAGCCCGCGCTCGGACCGCTCCTGGTTCACCGCGAACCCGTTGCGGCGCAGCCGCGCCAGCTCGCCGCGCAGCTTGGCGAGGTCGGGGCGCTCACCCGGCCGGTCCCGGTGGCGCTCGGCGGCGTACACCTCGTCCAGCTCCTCGTCAGGAAGGTCGGCGAGCAGCAGCAGACCCGCCGTCGTGCGGTGCGCGGGGAACACCATGCCCTCGCGGGAGCCGACCCGC
>NZ_KL585414.1:62180-62930 GCF_000721935.1 Streptomyces sp. NRRL WC-3549 | reverse complement strand
CCGTCGTGCGGTGCGCGGGGAACACCATGCCCTCGCGGGAGCCGACCCGCAGGGCCTGGCGGCACTCGACGCTCGCGATGAAGCGGGCCGTGCCCCCGGTGCGCACGATCAAGTTCGTGGTCTCGTCCAGCAGATCCACGACCCGGCGCAGATGCGGCAAGGCCGCCGCGCGCAGCCGGGAGACCAGGGACTGCGAGTGCGCGGCGAGCTCCAGGACGGGCCCCGCCCGGTAGATCCGGTCCTCGCCCTGCACGGCGAAGTCCCGGTACACGAGCATCGCGAGCAGCCGGTGCGCGGTCGACCGGGCCACACCCAGCCGCGCGGCGATCTGGGAGACCGTGGCGCCGCCCTCCATCTGCAGGATGGTCGCCGCCCGCAGAGCGTGGTCCACGCTGGCGATCGGATAGGGCGGCGGTGTCTTGAGCGGCTTGTCCATGCCGGCACTCCTCGCGTTGTTCTGCTCTCCAGAATCTACATGTTCTCCAGAGAGACAAGTTGCAGGCTGAGGCCGTGACGCACTCCTCCATCGCACCAGACGACGTGACGGGTTCCCCGGTCCGGCTCCAGGCCGTCTCCGCAGAGGGGCAACCCGAGGTCACCCCGGCGCTCGAAGAGCTGTACCGGGGCTTCGAGCAGGAACTCCTCGTCCCGCTGTGGACGGAGATCGGCGACCTCATGCCGGCGCACCCGCGCTCGCGCGCCCTGCCGCACGTGTGGCGCTGGCAGACGCTCCTGTCTCTTATACACATC
>NZ_KL585414.1:49746-61993 GCF_000721935.1 Streptomyces sp. NRRL WC-3549 | reverse complement strand
ATGTGTATAAGAGACAGGACCTGGTCCCCGTCGGCCGCGGCGGCGAGCGCCGCGCCATCGCGCTGGCCAACCCCTCCCTCGGCGGCAGGCCCTTCGCCACGCCGACGCTGTGGGCCGCCATCCAGTACCTCATGCCCGGCGAGGACGCCCCCGAGCACCGCCACACCCAGCACGCCTTCCGCTTCGTCGTCGAGGGCTCGGGCGTGTGGACGGTCGTCGGCGGTGACCCCGTGCCGATGAACCGCGGCGACTTCCTGCCGCAGGCCGGCTGGAACTGGCACGCCCACCACAACGCCACCTCCGAGCCGATGGCCTGGATCGACGGCCTGGACATCCCGTTCCAGTACGTCACCGAGGCACAGTTCTTCGAGTTCGGACGCGACGAGATCAGCGACGCCGAGCGGATCACCCCCGAGCGCTCCCGCTCCGAGCGGCTGTGGGGCCACCCCTGTCTCTTATACACATGCCCCCTGCTGTCGTACAAGTGGGAGTACACGGACGCCGCCCTGCGCGACCAACTGCTGCTGGAGAAGGAGGGCTTCGGCGGCACCGTCGAGCCCGGCCACGCCGCGGTGCGGTACTCCAACCCGCACGACGGCTCCGACGCTCTGCCGACGATCCGCGCCGAGTTCCACCGCGTCGCCCGCGACGCCGAGACCGCGCCGGCGCGCGAGACCGGCTCCTCCGTCTACCAGGTCTTCGACGGATCCGGCGTGGTGACCGTCGGCGACAGGTCCTGGACGGTCACCCGCGGTGACCTGTTCGTCGTCCCGTCCTGGGAGCCGTTCTCCGCGAAGTCCGAGGCCGGTTCGTCCGACTCCGACTCGGGCGCCCTCGACCTGTTCCGTTTCTCCGACGCGCCCGTCTTCGAGGCGCTGAAGCTAAACCGCACCCAGAAGGACGCCTGACCATGAAACTCGCCACCCTCCGCACCGTCGACGGCACCCGGGCGGTCCGCCTCAACGGCGACATCCTCGTCGACCTCGGCTACGCCGACCTGGGCGAGCTGTTCGCCGAGGACGACTGGCAGGGCAAGGCCACCGCCGCGTCCGGCACCGCCTACCCGGTCGAGGGCGCCGACTTCGCGCCGGTCGTCCCGAACCCCTCCAAGGTGGTCTGCGTCGGCCACAACTACACCAACCACATCAAGGAGATGGGACGGGAGCTGCCCAGCTACCCGACCCTGTTCCCCAAGTTTGCCGAGACCCTGATCGGCGCGAACGACGACATCGCCAAGCCGGCCGAGACCGACACCCTCGACTGGGAGGTCGAACTGGCCGTCGTCATCGGCAAGCAGGTCCGGCGCGCCGACGAGCAGCAGGCCGCCGACGCCATCGCCGGCTTCACCGTCATGAACGACATCTCGCTGCGCGACTGGCAGTTCCGCACCATCGAGTGGACTCAGGGCAAGATCTGGGAGGCCACCACCCCGGTCGGACCGTACGTCGTCACCCCCGACGAGGTCGGCGGCGTACGCCCCGCGCTCGAGGTGCGCACGACCGTCGACGGAGAGGTCATGCAGCGGGACGACACCGGCACGCTGCTGTTCGACCCGGTGTTCCTGGTCCAGTACATCTCCGCCGTCATCACGCTGCGGCCCGGCGACATCATCGCCACCGGCACTCCGGCCGGCGTGGGCAACGCCCGTGACCCGAAGGTGTTCCTGCTGCCCGGCCAGACCGTCGTCACCGAGATCGCCGGCCTGGGCGCCTGCTCCAACAAGGTGGTCGAGGGATGACCGGCGCCCCGCGCACTCTCAACGACGCGTGCGCCTGGGCCAGTACCGGCACCGAGCTGCTGCTCGACGCCGTTGCGGGACTGGACGAGGATGCCTTCTCGGCGCCCAGCCTGCTGCCGGACTGGACGCGCAGGCACCTGGTGGCGCACGTCGCCGCCAACGCAGACGCGCTCGGCAACCTGGTGCACTGGGCGGCCACCGGCGAGGAGACGCCGATGTACGCCTCCGCCGAGGAGCGCGCCGCCGGCATCGCCAAGGGCCCCGCACTGTCGGCCGACGAGCTCCGCTCCTGGCTGACGGCCTCCGCGCACAAGCTGGCGGCGGGACTGGACGGACTCACCGACGAGCAGCGGGGGCGCGAGGTCGTCACCGCCCAGGGCCGTACCCTCCCCGCCACAGAGCTGCCGTGGATGCGGGCCCGCGAGGTGTGTGTCCACGCCGTCGACCTCGGCACCGGCGTCGTCACCTTCGCCGATCTGCCGAAGGGTTTCCTGACCGCGCTCGTCGCCGAGATCCGGGCGAAGCGCGGACTGGCCGAGCTGCCCGACGGCCCGCCGGCGGAGGTCGCCGCCTGGCTGGCGGGCCGGCCCCACTCGCTCGCCGGCGCCCCCGCGCTCGGCCCCTGGCTGTAGAGGAGTGCATCCCATGTCCCACCCTGATGTGATCGTCGTCGGCGGCGGCATCGGCGGCCTTGGCGCCGCCTTCTCGCTCACCCGCCAGGGCCTGGGCGTCCGCCTGCTGGAGAGCGCCCCCGCCTTCGGCGAGGTCGGCGCCGGCATCCAGCTCGCCCCCAACTGCACCCGCATCCTCGACGACTACGGCCTCCTGGAGGAGGCCAAGAGCCTCGGCGTGGTCCCGGACGCGATGGTCATGCGCGACGCCGTCGACGGCGACGAGCTGACCCGGCTCGACCTGCGCCACCTGGAGCAGCGCTACGGCTACCCGTACCTGGTCATCCACCGCAGCGACCTGCACGGCCTGCTGCTGCGCGCGTGCGAGCGCGCCGGTGTCGAGCTGATCAACGACGCGCAGGTGACCTCGTACGAGAACACCAGGGCCGGTGCCCGCGTGACCCTCGCCTCCGGCGAGACCCACGAGGCCGGCGTCGTGATCGCGGCGGACGGCCTGCACTCCGTCGCCCGCGGGCTGCTCGTCGACGACGAGCCCGTCTCCTCGGCGTACGTCGCCTACCGCGGCACCGTCCCCGCCGAGCAGCCGAGGGTGACGTCCGTCGACCTCGGCGAGGTCGTGGTGTACGTCGGCCCCCGTTGCCACTTCGTCCATTACGGCCTGCGCGGCGGCGAACTGCTCAACCAGGTCGCCGTGTTCGAGTCACCCAAGGCCCTGGCCGGGCGGGACGACTGGGGCACACCCGACGAACTCGACGCCGCCTTCGCCGACACCTGCGACTTCGTCCGCGACGGTCTCCCCTTCATGTGGCGGGACAAGTGGTGGCGGATGTACGACCGCAACCCGATCATGCAGTGGGTGCACGGCCGGATCGCGCTGCTCGGCGACTCCGCGCACCCGCCGCTGCAGTACATCGCACAGGGCGCGATCATGGCCGTCGAGGACGGCTGGGTGCTGGGCGAGCACGTCGCCCGCCACCGCGCCGAGGGCGGCACGGTCGACTGGAGCGCCGCGCTCGCCGCCTACGAGGCCGTCCGGCCCGAGCACTGCCGGCGCGTGCTGAGCACCTCCCGCGCCTGGGGCGAGTTGTGGCACCTCGACGGCCCTGCCCGCGAGCAGCGCAACGCCCTGCTGCGCGCCCGCGATACCTACGACTACTCCTTCACCGACTGGCTGTTCGGTCCGACCGCCGTGACGCCGGACCAGGAACCGGAGATGTTCACGCCGATCCCGCTGTCCTCGGCGCCGGTCGGCGAAGCGGCCCTCGCGGGGGGCGCGGCATGAGCGACGCTCATCTGTACGCGGCGACTCGCACCCCGTTCGGCCGGTTCGGCGGCGCACTCGCCGGGGTGCGCCCCGACGACCTCGCCGCGACCGCGCTGACCAGCCTGCTCGACAAGACCCCGGACCTGGACCCCGCCGCCGTCGGCGACGTGGTGTGGGGCAACGCCAACGGCGCCGGCGAGGACAACCGCAACGTCGGCCGGATGGCGGCGCTGCTGGCCGGACTGCCGGTGAGCGTGCCCGCCACGACCGTGAACCGGCTGTGCGGCTCCAGCCTCGACGCGGCGATCACCGCCTCCCGCACTCTGGAGTCGGGCGACGCCGACGTCGTCGTCGCGGGCGGCGTGGAGTCCATGACCCGCGCCCCCTGGGTGCTGCCCAAGCCGGACCGGGCCTTCCCCGCCCGCGACGTCATGGCCGTCTCCACCACCCTCGGCTGGCGGCTGGTCAACCCCGCGATGCCGAAGGAGTGGACGCTCTCGCTGGGCGAGTGCAACGAACTGCTCCAGGAGAAGTTCGGCATCTCCCGGGAACGCCAGGACGCGTTCGCGGCCCGCTCGCACCGCCTCGCGGCCGCTGCCTGGGACGAGGGCTTCTACGACGGCCTGGTCGTGCCGGTGGAGGGACTCGCCCGCGACGAGGGCATCCGCCCGGACACCTCCCCGGAGAAGCTGGCGGCCCTGAAACCGTCGTTCCGCCCGGACGGCACGATCACCGCGGGCAACGCCTCCCCGCTGAGCGACGGCGCCTCGGCCCTCCTGCTCGGCACCTCCGCCGCGGCCGGCCGGATCGGCCGGGACCCCCTGGCCCGGATCGCCGGGCGCGGTGTGCACGCGGTCGAACCGCAGATGTTCGGCCACGCCCCCGTAGAGGCCGCTGAGAAGGCGCTGCGCCGGGCCGGCATCGGCTGGGGTGACGTCGGCGCCGTCGAGCTGAACGAGGCGTTCGCCGTGCAGTCGCTGGCCTGCGTGGACGCCTGGGACGTGGACCCGGAGATCGTCAACACCCGGGGTGGG
Organism: Streptomyces sp. NRRL WC-3549; assembly: GCF_000721935.1. Lineage (GTDB taxonomy): Bacteria > Actinomycetota > Actinomycetes > Streptomycetales > Streptomycetaceae > Streptomyces. The sequence continues at coordinate 57,325 of NZ_KL585414.1, read as the reverse complement.
GCCATCGCCCTCGGACACCCGCTGGGCGCCTCCGGAGGCCGCCTCCTCGGCACCCTCGCCGAGGTGCTGCGGGACCGGCGCGAGCGCTGGGGCGTCGCGGCCATCTGCATCGGCGTGGGCCAGGCCCTCGCCGTCGTCCTGGAGAACGTGACAGGTGAGGTGAGCCAGGGATGACCACGACCATCGCCGCCACCACCGACGAGGCCGTCGCCGGCGTCGAGGACGGCTCCACCGTCCTGGTCGGCGGATTCGGCCTGGCCGGGATGCCGTTCGACCTGATCGACGCCCTCATTCGGCAGGGAGCCGGGGACCTGACGATCGTTTCCAACAATGCCGGCAACGGCGACGTGGGCCTGGCCGCGCTGCTCAAGGCCGGCCGGGTGCGCAAGGTGATCTGCTCCTTCCCCCGGCAGAGCGACTCCTACGTCTTCGACGACCTGTACCGGGCCGGCCGGGTCGAGCTGGAGGTCGTGCCGCAGGGCACGCTCGCCGAGCGGATGCGGGCCGCCGGGGCCGGTGTCGGCGCGTTCTACAGCCCGGTCGGCGTCGGCACGCCGCTGGCCGAGGGTAAGGAGACCCGGGAGATCGACGGACGCGTGCATGTCCTGGAGTTCCCCATTCAGGGCGACGTGGCGCTGATCTCCGCCCACCGCGCGGACACCAGGGGGAACCTGGTGTACCGCAAGACCGCCCGGAACTTCGGGCCGGTGATGGCCACGGCCGCCACCGCGGTGATCGCCCAGGTCACCGAGATCGTGCAGGCCGGGGGGATCGACCCGGAGACCGTGGTGACGCCCGGCATCTTCGTCGACCGACTCGTACGGGCCGAGGCCCGTCGGCTCACCGTGGAAGGGGCCCGATGATGACGTCCTCCGTGCCGGAGCAGACTGACCGCGCCCCGCTCACCACCGACGAACTCGCCGCGCGCATCGCCCGCGACATCCCGGCCGGCTCCTACGTCAACCTCGGCATCGGGCAGCCGACCCGGATCGCCGAGCACCTGCCGCCCGACGCCGGGATCGTGCTGCACACCGAGAACGGCATGCTCGGCATGGGCCCGGCCGCGACCGACGACGAGATCGACCCTGACCTCACCAACGCCGGCAAGGTACCCGTCACCGAGCTGCCCGGGGCGGCGTACTTCCACCACGCCGACTCGTTCGCGATGATGCGCGGCGGGCACCTGGACGTGTGCGTCCTCGGCGCCTTCCAGGTCTCCCAGTACGGCGACCTGGCCAACTGGCACACCGGCGACCCTGACGCGATCCCCGCCGTCGGCGGCGCCATGGACCTTGCCGTGGGGGCCCGGCAGGTGCTGGTGATGATGAAGCTGTTCACCCGGGACGGCGCGCCCAAGCTGGTGCCCGCCTGCACGTACCCGCTCACCGGGCCCGGCTGCGTCCACCGCGTCTACACCGACCACGGCGTCTTCGCCGTAGGCCCGGACGGCGTCCGGGTGCTGGAGACGTACGGCATCTCCGTGGCCGCACTGCGGGAGCGCCTGGACGTCGAGCTGACCGGCTGAGAGGCACGGGCTTTACGCGACGTCGTCACCGCGGGCTGTGCGTAAGCTGAGCGTTCGCCGTGCCGGGGCAGGGTTAGGATCTCCGGCATGGCGAACCTTCGTGAGGCACAGAAGCAGATGACCCGCCGTCTGCTGCTGGAGTCGGGACTGCAGCTCTTCAAGGCAAAGGGGTACGCCGCCACCACGGTGGACGACATCGCCACCACCGCGGGCACCACACGCGTCACCTTCTACGCGTACTTCCCCTCCCGCAGCGAGTTGATGCGGGCGCTCATCGACGAGCAGCTCAACGAGGCGCTCCAGCGCGTCCGCTCGCCCGAGCACGGCTCCACCGCCCAGGACCTGGTGGCCACCGTCGCCGACGGGTCGGCGGAGGCGATCATGGCGTGGCTGCGCCGGACCGCCGAGTGCTGGCCGGTGATCCGGCCGATCATCCGCATCGGCCGGGACGCCGCGGTGATCGACCCGGACCTGCCCGCCCTGGTGGAGAGCTGGCTGGAGGAGACCATCAGCGACATCGAGGACGGCCTCACCGCGGCCGGCCGGTTCGCACCCCACCAGCGGCACTTCCGGGGTGTGCTCGCCATGTCCCAGCTCGACTACGTGGCCCAGCACTGGGACGGCTCCGACTGGAAGCTGACCCGCGACCAGATGCTGGAGGAGCTCGCCGACAGCTGGGTGCGCCTGCTGAACTGACTGGTGCTCAGAGCCCCGCCGCAGTCTCCTGGAGCAGCGCCCGCAGCCACGCCACGAAGTGCTGGTCGGTCAGCCTCGGGTTCCACACCATGTCGATGCCGCGCTCGGGCAGCGGGAACGGGAACTCCTCGATCCGCAGATCGGACAGCCGTCGCATGGCGACGGCGACCTGGTGTCGCAGCAGCGCGACCCCGCCGGCGCGGGCCACCAGGAAGGGCACCAGCAGGAAGTCGGAGCACAGCTGCCCGACCCGGTAGGGGATGCCCCTGTCCTCCAGCACCGAATACGGGAAGACCCGTGGGTCGGTGTCGACCACGACGTGCGGCTGGGTCGTCAGCAGCTCCAGGGCGTCAGCCTGCGCGGGCGCGTCCGGCGAGGCCACCACCACGACCCGGTCGTCGTACAGCCGCTCGCGCGGATACGGCGAGAAGTGCCCCTCGGAGATCAGCACCACGTCGACGCCCTGCTCGGTGAAGGTCGCCTCGGTCGGCACCGTGATCGTGCGCAGCCGCAGCGTGGCGTGCGGGGCGCGCTCCCTGACGAGCAGGGTCAGCCGGGGGCCGACGACGAACGCCGTGCTCGTCGTCATGGCGACCGTGATGATCCGGCCGTCCGTCGCCGGGTCGAAGACCGGGAAGTTCACGATGCGCGCCGTCTGCTGCAGGGCGCTGCGCAGCGGCCCCACCAGTTCCAGCGCGCGCGGCGTCAGTGTGACCCCGCTGCCCTGCCGGACGACCAGGTCGTCCCCGAGGAGGCGCCGCATCCGGGTCAGGGCGTGGCTCATCGCGGGCTGGGACAAGCCGACGCGCTCGGCGGCCTTCGTCACCGACCGCTCCTCAAGGAGCGCGAGAAGGGGCACCAGGAGATTCAGGTTGACCGACGCCAGCCGGTCCAGGCCCGAACTCGTGGTGCCCCGTTCCTCCGTGCTCATGGGGCGCAGCCTACGCGGCCGCCTGGGTCATCCGGCGCAGCCGGGGGATCGGTAGGCGGTAGTCCAGGGCGACGACGTCGGCGGTGCCGTCGGCGTGCGGCCAGCGCATCAGAGCGGGCCCGCCGCCGGGCTCCCCGTCGACGTACTCCGGCTCGCCGTCCACGGGCAGGGTGCCGACCGCCTTCAGCCTCAGCCCGAACTGTTCCGTCCAGAAGTACGGCTGGAACCGCAGCGGCGGCGTCGCGTCCCCGTGCACGAGCGCCCGCGCCGCTACCTTCGCCTGCTCGATCGCGCTGCTCCACAGGGGGACACGGCGCCGCCCACGCGGCGTGGGGAAGGCCGCGAGGTCCCCGACGGCCGCCACGTCCGGCCGTACGAGCCCACGCGCGTCCACCTCGATGGCGCCCCGCGCAGTGAGCCCGGAGCCGGCGAGCCACTCCGTGTTGGGGACGTCGCCCGCGGCGGTGAGCACCACCTCCGCCTCCAGGACTCCGCCCTCGGCGAGCACGACCCTCGGCACCCCGCCGCCGCCCTCCAGCTGTGCCCCGGCGGTCTCCACGACGGTGAGTCCCCGCTCCCGCGCGGCCCGCACGAAGACGCCGGCCAGGTACGGGCCGAGCTGCTGCCGCAGGGGTGTGCCCTGCGAGACGAGAGTGACCTCGCAGCCGGAGGTCAGGCAGCCGGAGGCGATCTCCATGCCGAGCGGGCCGCCGCCCACCACGACGACCGACGGTCCGGCCGCCACCCGCCGGCGCAGGGCCAGCGCGTCGTCGAGCCCGCGCAGGGTGAGCTCGCCGGGCAGGGCGGACAGCCGCCGGGCCCGGGACCCGGTGGCCAGCACCAGCCGGTCGTACGGCAGGGCCGTGCCGTCGTCGAGGGAGACGAGCCGGCGGTCCGGGTCGAGGCCGGTCGCCCGCACACCGAGCAGTTCGGTCGCCCCGTGGCCGGCCGGCGGAAGCTCGTGCGAGGTCAGGTCGTCGCCGTCGAGCAGCAGCGCCTTGGACAGGGCGGGGCGGCTGTACGCGGGGTGCCGTTCGTCGCCGACGATGGTCAGCTCGCCGTCGAACCCGGCCTCGCGCAGCGTGTCGGCCGCGGTGAGCCCGGCGATGCCGTTGCCCACCACGACCACGCGCCCGGGGGGTGCGGTGCTCATGCGATCCTCAGGGCCGCGACGGGACACACCCGCACAGCTGCGTGGGCGAGGACGGCGTCGGCCGCTTCGAACTCCTCGCGACCCAGGGCGAGTTCACCCTCGTCGTCGAGGTGCATCAGCTGAGGGGCGGCCTCCTCGCACAGGCCGTGGCCCTCGCAGCGGGGGCGGTCGAGAACGATCTTCATGCGGGGATCACCTCCAGGACGGGGAGCTCCTCGATGCTCCGGGTGGTGTTGCTGGGGACGCGGACCTCGGGTCCGGCGACGAGGCGTCCGACCCGGTGGGACAGCGCCTCGATCACGGCGTGGGCCTCCAGCCGGGCGAGCCCTTGGCCCGCGCAGCCGTGCGGGCCGTAGCCGAACGACAGATGATCGACGGGATTGCGCTCGACGAGGAACGCGTCCGGGTTCTCGTAGTGGCGCGGGTCGCGGTTGCCGGCGCCGAACAGGATCGCGACCTGCGCGCCCGCCGGGATCTCGGTCCCTTCGATCGTGATGTGCCGTGTGACGCGGCGGCCCCAGGCGTGAACGGGCGCCCAGAAGCGCAGCACCTCGTTGAAGGCCGCGGGCACCAGCGAGGAGTTCTCGCGGACGAGGGCGAACTGGTCGGGATGGTGGGCGAAGAGGGCGACGAGGTTGCCGATGGCGGCGATGGTCGTGTCGACGCCGGCGCCGAGGTACTGGTGGATGATGTGGCCGGCCGTGTCCGGCGGGATGGTGCCGCGGGCCTCGGCGTCGAAGATGCCGCGTCCCACGGAGCCCTCGGCGAGGTCGTCGGCGGTGACCTGGGAGCACCAGGCGTACAGCTCGCCGGCGATCGGGAAGTTCTCGGCGGTGCGCTGGTTCATGGGGCCGAGGACCTGCATCGCGGCCTGCCCCCAGTGCAGCATGTTGGCGCGCACCTCGCCGGTGAAGCCGATGAGGTCGGCGACGACCTCCAGCGGGAAGGCACGGGCCAGGGCGTCGACGGCCTCGAAGGAGCCCTTCTCCACCAGTTCGGCGACCAAGGCGTCGGCCTTCGCCGTGATGGAGCCCTTCAGGCCGCGTAGCGCGCGCGGGGAGAGGTTCTCGGTGAGCGTGGCGCGCAACTGGGTGTGCACGGGCGGGTCGGACGCCAGCGACGTGCCGGTCAGAGCCTCGTTGGCCATCGGATTGAATGCGATCGACGTCGAGGAGAACGACTCCCAGTCGGCGAGGGCATCGCGGATGACGTCGTACCGCGTCAGCGCGTAGACGTCGTTGTGCGGCAGATGCACGACCGGACCGCGTTCGCGCAGCTCGGCGTAGACGGGGTACGGGTCGAGGACGACTTCGTCGGCGAAGAGGTCCACGTCGGAGGTGGGCGGGGTGCTCATGCCCCACAGTGAAATGCCCGGCCTCGCATCGAACAAGTGAATGCTTGGCATGCCTCGACATGCACCGCATGCATGCCGCATCTCCTTCCCGGACCCGCGCAAGGCGTCCATGACGCTCGCGCAACCGATGGCGAATTATTTTTTCGTGGTGTCTGTTTCATTGACGGTGTGTAAAGCGAATGGCTACCGTGAAGGCAGCCACAGGGTGCGTGGGCACCCCACACCGGAGATGTGAGGCATGCGCATGAGCGTCGAGAGAAACACCGTCAACACCGTCCTGGGCCCGGTGCCGGCCGCGGAGCTGGGTGTCGTCTCGGTCCACGAGGCGCTGCTGTCGGTGGTGCCGGGCGCCGAGCACGCCTACGACATCACCCTCGACCGCGCCGAGATCTTCGAGACCCTCGCCGCCCGGCTGAAGGACTTCAAGGCGCACGGCGGCGGCACGATCGTGGACAGCACCGGCATGTTCCACGGCCGCGACGTGCGGCTCTACGAGGCGCTCGCCCGCGCGACGGGCGTCCACATCGTCGCCTCGACCGGCCAGGGACCCGAGGAGATGCTCGGCGGCTACTTCCTCACCCCGCAGACCAACCCGCCGACGCCGTGGCCGGCCGAGAAGTTCGCCGACCTCTTCACCAAGGAGGTCACCGAGGGCATGGTCGTCCCGCGCGTCGAGCGGCGCGGCGCCGCCGGACTGGTCGCCACCGCCGCCACCCGCACCGGCATGACCGCGACCGACGAGAGTCTGTTCCGGGGTGCGGCCCGGACCGCGCTCGCCACCGGCGTCCCCGTCTCCATCCGCTACGGCAAGGACGCCCTGCAGGACCTCGACGTGGTCCTGGACGAGAAGCTGCCCGCCGACCGGGTCGTCGTCGGTGGACTGGACCGCAAGGACGCCGTCGCCGCCGGGGCTTGCCTGGAGGTCGCCCGCCGCGGTGCGTACGTCGCGCTCGACCACGTCGGCACGCAGGACGAGGGCCACGTGACGGACGCCGAACGCGTCGCCCTCGTACTGGAGTTGGCCGAGGCCGGCCTGACCGGCCGGGTCCTGCTGTCGGCCGGCGCCACCGGCGTCGCCAAGGGCCACCCCGGCAACGACCTGCCGTACAGCCACGTCCTGACCGACTTCATCCCGCTCCTCGAGGGCAAGGGCCTCGGCGAGGACGACGTACGGCGGATTCTCGTGGACAACCCGCGGGACCTGCTGTCGGTGCACTGAGCGCCCCGGCGGATACGGCCATCAAGTCTCTTTCTCAAAGGTGAGTGTTGTGTCGAGAGTGAACACGGTCCTGGGTCCCGTCCCAGCCGAGGAGCTGGGCATCGTCGCGGTCCACGAGCACATCGGTTACGGCATGCCCGGCTCCGAACTGGACACCAAGTGGTGGAAGACGCCCGAGCAGCGGTACGAGGAGACCGTCCCCAAGCTGCGACGGTTCCACGAGCTGGGCGGCGGCACCTTCGTCGACGCCACCGGCATCTGCAACGGCCGTGACGTCGACTACTACAAGTCCCTGTCCGCGAAGACGGGCGTGCACATCGTCGCCTGCACCGGCTTCGTCGGCGGCGATACCGCCCTGCCGCACTTCGCGAACGCCGGTGTCGACTACCTGATGCGGCAGTTCATCCACGAGATGACCGTCGGCATCGGCGACACCGGCAGCCGCGCGGGCGTCATCAAGGTCGGCGTGAGCCGGGGCGGCCGGATGACCGACCTGGACAAGCGGATCTACCGGGCCGCCGCCCGCGCCGCCCTCGCCACGGGCGTCCCCATCCTTACCCACCTCGCGATCGACGCCGAGAACGCCATCGCGATCTTCGAGGAGGAGGGACTGCCCCTGCACCGCGTCCTGTTCGGGCACGTCGACGACGGCGTCAACGCCGACAGGACCCGCGACGTGTGGATCGCCGAGCAGGGCGGCC
>NZ_KL585414.1:47944-49531 GCF_000721935.1 Streptomyces sp. NRRL WC-3549 | reverse complement strand
GGCTTCGACACCTTCGGCTACGAGACCGAGCTGCCCGACCCGCCGTTCTGGGCCCGCCCCCGCAAGGAACGCCTCGACCACTTCCTGCGCTTCATCGACGGCGGCCGCCGGATCCACCAGGTCCTCGCCTCCGCCGACGCCAACTGCTCCCCGCTCGGCTGGCCCGGCGTCAAGGGGCACACCGTCAACTACATCTTCGAGGACCTCATCCCGGACCTCCGCTCCGCCGGCCTCGACGACACGGCGATCGAAACGATCTTCGTCGACAACCCCGCCGCCTTTCTGACCCTCCAGAAGTAGAGAGAACCAACGATGCAGCTCTCAGACCTCAAGATCGCCGTCGTCGGCGCCGGGTACGGCGGCGCGGCCGCCGCCAAGGCGCTCAGCCTCCTGGGCGCCCGCGTGGACGTCTACGAGCAGGCGAGCCGGATCCGCGAGGTCGGCGCCGGCATCGGCCTGCGCCCCTCCACCATGAACCGCTTCCGCGAGTGGGGCATCTTCGACGCGATCGCCGAGGTCACCTCGCCCAGCGACTACTTCGAGATCCTCACCGCCACCGGTGACCCGATCATGAAGGAGGCGTGGCCCGCCGACGGCGAGCAGGTCCACACCCACCTCATCCACCGCGGCGACTTCATCGACGCCCTCATGGGCGCGCTCCCCGAGGGCATGGTGCACCTCGGCCGCAAGCTGGAGAGCGTCGAGGACAAGGGGGAGGGCGCCGTCCTCACCTTCGCGGGCGGCACCACGGCCGAGGCCGACCTGGTCGTCGGCGCCGACGGCATCAAGTCGGTCGTCCGCCACCAGCTGTTCAGCCAGAAGCCCCCGGTGTTCTCCGGCGAGCACGCCTACCGCACGGTGATCTCCACCGACGCCGCCCACGGCATGGTCGTCGACGACAACCTGCGCATGTACATCGGCCGCGGCACCAAGGTCTACCTGTTGCCGCTGCGCCACCGCGACCAGGTGTCCTTCGACATCACCGCCCTCGACCCGGACGGCACCTGGGCACCGCAGGTCACCAAGGAGGACCTGCTCACGACGGTCGAGGGCTTCGACGAGCGCATGGTGGCCATCACCCGCGACCTCGACATGGACACCGTGAACATCCGCGCGGTGTACGACATCGATCCCGTCGACACCTGGCACACGAACTCCGTCGTCCTCGTCGGCGACGCCGCCCACTCGATGCTCCACCACCAGGGCCAGGGCGCCAACTCGGCCATCGAGGACGGCGGCGCGCTCGCCGACGCCCTGAAGCAGGCCGGCTCCCTGAAGGAGGCGCTCGCCCTCTACCAGGCCACCCGCAAGCCGGTGACCGACGAGCTGCAGCGCATCTCACGCCAGGGCTGGACCGAGGAAGAGATCAACGACGTCTTCCCCGGCCAGAAGCCCGCCGCCGCAGGACAGGAGTGACCCCGTGACACTGCACCCCGAGATCGCCAAGTTCCTCGCCACTCTCCCGGCACCGCCCGAGGGCCCGCTCGACCCCGTCGCGATGCGCGCCGCCGACGAGGCGCACGTCGCACCGCCCGAGGAGCGCCTGCCGCTGCACGCAGTCAGGGACCTGTCTCTTATACACATCTC
>NZ_KL585414.1:47414-47773 GCF_000721935.1 Streptomyces sp. NRRL WC-3549 | reverse complement strand
GCACGCAGTCAGGGACATGGCGGCGACGACGCCCGCCGGTGACGTACCGGTCCGCGTCTACACCCCCGTCGAGGCCGAACACCACGGCGTCCTCGTGTACTTCCACGGCGGCGCCTTCTTCCTCGGCAGCCTGGACACCCACGACCACGTCGCCCGCTCGCTGGCGAAGGAGACCGGCCTCAAGGTCGTCTCCGTCGGCTACCGCCTGGCACCCGAGGCGGCCTTCCCGGCCGGCCTCGACGACTGCTACGCGGTCGTGCGCTGGGTCGCGCAGGACGGCAACGGCCTGGACTGGGACGGCACGACCCTGGCCGTCGCCGGCGACAGCTCCGGCGGCACCCTGTCTCTTATACACATCT
>NZ_KL585414.1:45980-47231 GCF_000721935.1 Streptomyces sp. NRRL WC-3549 | reverse complement strand
TGTATAAGAGACAGCCCATGACGACGGCTTCGACCGGATCACCCACCAGGTCCTCTACTACCCGTCGCTCGATCTGGAATTCGACGTCGACCGCTACCCGTCGCTGAGGGAGAACGCCGTCGGCTACGGCCTGGAGACCGCCGGGCTGAAGCCGTTCAACGCGTTCTACCTCGACAGCGGCGCCGACCCCGCCGACCCGGTCGTGTCGCCCATCAAGCGGGCCGACCTCACCGGCCTGCCGCCGGCCCTGGTCGTCACCGCCGGACACGACCCGATGCGAGACGAGGGCGAGCTGTACGGCGCCCGGCTGCGCGACGCCGGCGTCCCGGCGACGGTCAGCCGGTACGAGGGCGCGGGCCACGGCTTCGTCCAGCACTTCTCGTGGATCCCGGAGTACCACCGGGTCTTCGAGGAGACCGCCGCCTTCCTCGGCCGGCGCTGAACCCGAAGGGAGGGAACACCATGACGCACGACCCGGTCGCCGTCCACCCCCTGGTCTCGCCCTGGGGCCGGTTCGGGCTGTACAGCTTCTTCATCGACGCGCCCGAACCGGCGATCGTCGACACCGGGATCGCCTCCTCGCCCGTCGAGGGCATGGCCCCGGCGCTCGAGGCGATCGGACGCCGTATCGAGGACGTGCGGTGGATCCTGCTGACGCACGGTCACATCGATCACGTCGGCGGTGCGCACGCCCTGTGGGAGCTCACCGGACGCCGCGCCCGCGTCGTGGTCCACGAGGCCGACGCACCGATGCTCCGCTCGCGCCGCGCGCACGTCGAGGAGTACCTCGCCGGACGGGGCCGGTACCTGGCCGACCCCGACGGCGAGGCCAAGGTGACGGCCGCCGCGAACGCCGTCATCTCCGGCGAGATGGAGCCCTCCCTGCTGGTGAAGGGCGGCGAGACGCTGTCCCTCGGCGGTGACGTCACCGTGTCGGTGCACGCGATCCCCGGCCACACGCCGGGCTCCGTCGCGTACGTCGTCGACGGGCAGCGCTCCGTCTTCACCGGCGACGCCGTCCAGGTCCACGGCGCCGCCAACGGCTTCCCCGGCTACACGGACCCCGCGGCCTACCGCGCGAGCCTGGAGCACCTGCGCGACGAGGTCCGCCCGCGCCACCTCTACCTGGGGCACCCCTACAGCCGCGCCGACGGCACCCCGTACGGCGTCGAACTCGACGAGACACAGGCCCAGGAGGCCATCACCCAGAGTCTGGACATCGAGGAGCGGGTCGCCACGGCCGCCTGCGGA
>NZ_KL585414.1:33425-45733 GCF_000721935.1 Streptomyces sp. NRRL WC-3549 | reverse complement strand
GGACGGACTCCCCGTACTCGCCGTTCGCCCCCGCCGCCGAGGAACTCGGCTACACCGGCGACCCCACGCTGGAGCCGTCGCCGTTCTTCACCTCGATGCACGGCTACCGCCTGCGCGACCAGAATTCGTGACTCAGGAGCACCCCCTCATGACCGACCCCCAGACGATCCGCGCGGGCGCACAGAGCATTGCCGTCCGCAAGGACCTCCGTGTCCCGATGCGCGACGGCGTGACCCTCGCGGCCGACACCTACAGCGGCGTCGACGACACCCCACGGCCCGCGCTCGTGGCCCTGAGCCCGTACGGCAAGGAGCTCCAGGCCCTCGCGCTGACCACCCCGCCGCAGCGCCGGCCCAGCCCCATGTGGGACGGCTGCATCGAGGCCGGCGACATCGCGCGCGTCGTCAAGGAGGGGTACGTCCACGTCATCGGGGACCTGCGGGGCTCCGGCGCCTCCGAGGGCGAGCACATCGGCAACTACAACGCCGGCGGCGTCTCGCTGGGGCAGGACGCCTACGACTTCATCGAGTGGGTCGCGGCCCAGCCCTGGTGCGACGGCAACGTCGGCATGATCGGCATCTCCTACTTCGGCTCGATGCAGGTACTGGCCGCCGCCGAGCGCCCGCCGTCCCTCAAGGCCATCTTCGTCAGCGGTGGCCACTACGACTTCTACGAAACCACGTACCACGGCGGCGTCATGTGGTTCATGCCCCGCGCCGCCCGCGAGGGCCGCGGCGGCGACTCCGGCTGGGCCTTCACCGACGGGGTCACGTCCCGCATGCTGGAGACGTATTCACCCGAGGAGATCAAGAAGCGCGTCGCCGAACGCCTGAAGGACCCGGACGTGGCCGCCTGGCCCAACCTGGTCCATGTCCTCAACTACCCCAAGAACCACGAGGCGTGGTTCGACATCGTGATGAACGACCTCGACGGCGAGTGGTACGAGGAGCGCAACCCGATCACCCTCGCGCCGGACATCGACATCCCGGTCTGGCTCCAGATCGACCAGGGCCGCGGCTGGACGATGGACGGCACCATCGAGCTCTTCCACGCGCTCAAGGGTCCCAAGAAGCTCGACATCGGCCCCTACCCGCCCATGCAGTCGCGGCCCTTCGTCGAAGAGCACGACAAGATGTTCCGCTGGTACGAGTACTGGCTGAAGGGCGTCGACAACGGGATCATGGGCGAGCCGACGGTGACCGTGCACGTCGAGGGCTCCCGGCAGTACGTCACCGGCGCCCAGTGGCCGCCGAAGGACGCCGAATACCGCCCGCTCTATCTGCGCCCCCGGCACAAGCTGTCCTTCGAGCCCGAGGCGATGGGCGCCGAGCACGCCGTGCCCGACGGCTTCTACCAGGCGCCGCTGACCGTCACCGACAAGGTGGAGATCCTCAGCTGGTCCACCGAGCCGTTCACCGAGCCCACCGAGATGATCGGCCAGGGCGCGGCACACCTGTTCGCCGAGATCGACCAGCCCGACACCAACTTCATCCTGCGCATGTGGGACGAGGCCCCCGGCGGCAAGCGGCAGCTCATCACGACCGCCTACCTCAAGGCGTCGCACCGCGAGCTGGACGAGGAGCGCACCACCGAGGGCGACCCGCACCATCCGCACACTCGAGCGGTGCCGGTCGAACCGGGGAAGATCGAGGAGTACGTGCTGCGGGTCTACCCGTTCGCGGCAACCGTCCTGCCGGGGCACCGGCTGGTCGTGGAGCTGTCCAACGACGAGCCGTTGGCCGACGAGCACAACGCGCTGCTGCCACCGGACGCCTTCCACCTGCCGGTGGGCCGTCCCGTCACCCACAAGATCTACCGGGACGCCGCGCACCCCTCCCGGCTGGTGCTGCCGTTCACGACCACGGCTCTGCAGTGAGCTTCTTTCCACCTCATGCTGGTGCTGCAGCGGGGATTTCGCAGCTAGATGGGGCCGAGGTGTGCGAGCCAAGTGGTGGACGCAGGCCGGCACAAGGCCCTGGTGATCCGGAGGCTCTGTGGACCTTGCCGGCATTGCCGGGTCGACGCACGACCTGACCGCCGCTCGCATCCAGCGGAGCGCGGCGCTGCGCGAACGACCGGCGCGGCCCCTTCCGAGGGGCCGCGCCGACCGTCGTGGCGACGCCTTCCGTATGGCCGTCCGGGCGTCACTCCGGGGACGTCAGGCCGCTGCGAGCGCGGCGCGGGCGTCGACGCGCTGGTGATGGAGGCGCATGACCTGCCGGGCGACCGGCTGGGCGAGCAGCGCCTCGATGAGGAACGCGATGGTGCAGTTCCGCGGCCACAGGTGTGCGAACTGCTCCAGGGGTTCGGTGGAGATCCGCCGCGCGCCGATCCACGTGCCGACCACCGTCATCACGAGGGAGATCAGCAGCACGCTGCACAGCGTGTGCAAAACCATGTGGGCGCGGAAGCTGTCGCCCGGGCGCACGAATCGTGAGGTGAGCAGCTGGGCGGGCTTCATCGTCAGCAGGACGACGACCACGACCGCGATCAGCAGGGCCGGCATCATCTGCAGCAGGCCGGTCCACATGGCCAGGGTGAAGCCGGAGGTCAGGCCGCCGATCACCACAGGGATGGTGTTCACTGAGATTATGGCGATGACCAGCATGAACGCTACGGATTCCTTCGGGTTGCGTGGCAGGTGGGTGTGAAAAGGGCTGTCGCTCACAGTGCAGTTCCTCGTCGCTCGATACGGAGACCGGCCATAAAAAAAACAGCGCCCGTCTCCCGAGTCGGCTCGGGAGGCGGGCGCTGTTTCGAAATGCTTGTACGCGCCGGACTTCGCAACCAAGAATACAGGACCGCTGCGTCTGTCTCGCGCGAGGATGGCGCTGTGCGGCCGATGCCCATTCCTACGGCAGGGCTCGGCCCTGAGACTTGTGAAACTGCTTGGCGGCATGGCGTCACCGTTGGCGGTCCCGCGGCAGCGGTACGGCAAGCGGCCGCCTCGTCCACCAAGCCGAGTACTTGGACCAGCCCACCGTGGCAGGCGTGGTCGGCCAGTTTCTGATCATGGGTTCTCCCTGTTCGAGAGCGGCTTCGGCCCGCCCTCAGCTCGTCTTCGCGCGCCTCGGCCCTCCGGGCTGCTCGCAGCGAGGCGCGCGTCGCGCGTCCACGCCTTGCCGACGGGGTCCCGGGTTCCCTGATCGGGGCCCTTGGCTGACTGACTGCTCGGCGGTCGGTCCCGGAGGACGCGGCTGAGGTGGCCGGGGCGGGGACGAGGAGGAGGGCCGTGAGCCGGGGCGCGGCCGTGACGCTCGTATGACGCTCCGGTCCCCGCCAGGGCGTTCTGACGCGCGCGAGAGGGGGTGTGACCTGCAGGTTTCCTGGGCGAGGGAATCCGGACATCTTTCCGATGACCCAGCATGTCGAGTGCGTCGCGATCCTTGAGCCTGCTGAAAAGGGCCGCTGACCTGCCGTTTCTCGTAGTGTGCGTTATGGGCGTTACATGCGTTAGGTGCGATATCTTGACGCATATTCGACGCACGTGACGCACGTTTGACGCACGGACGGCGCGATCTCTGATGGGCCATCATGCGTACTTGGTGATCGTCGGATGGAGTCCTCAGCTGTGTGGCCGGAGGCACCCCGAAGTGGCTGGGGCATTGGCTGCCGAGCTGTTGGCTACCCCTGCCCCACCGGCTTCTCGGTAGTGACGTTCCGTGACACTGGGGGGCCGGCGCATGTTGCGTCAGGGGCCGTATGGGCTCCATTGCCCGAGAAAGGGCCTGAGATCGTCGGCTCGTGGTTCGGGGATGTCGGGCAGCCGGGACGGTGTGTTCAGCGAGCCGAGGCGCCCCACGCGTGCTGTCGCCCAGCCGGTCCATGCTTCGGCTTGGGTCCTGGCCTGACTTGGGGGCATGGTCTCGCGCTTCTGGCGGGTCGCGCCAAGCCAGCAGGTTGGAAGAGGCTCAGTGCCACGCGCCTGAGTTCGTCTGGGTCGGCGTGACGGCTGGAGGGGACAGTTCGGTTCCGGATTCCGGTAGACCTCAGCACCCGGGAGTCAGACGGGTCCTAGCGAGGGATTGGGATCGCCATGGCGTTGTACGGCGTCTGTGGAGTCGGTGGGAGAGGGAAGCGGGCGTTGGTGATGTAGAGCCGGTTCCCGTACACGTCGGCCGCGACGGGGGTGTCGAAACGGGGGTCGGTGACCGTACGCACCAGGCGGCCGGAGTGCCCGGTGTGGTCCAGGCGGATGACGGCGAGGTCGGAGACCGTAGGTGCGTAGAGGGTGCTCCCGTGCACGAGGATGCCGTTGGTCGTGCGCAGCCGGGCCTCTCCGAGGTCGACCTTCCGCGCCCGGCCCGTCGCGGGATCCACCCGGAACAGGCTTCCTCCTTGGGCGTGGATGTTGACCACCAGCAGCGCCCTGCCGTCCGGCGTGGCCGCGATGCCCGTTGCCGTGAGTCCGTCCAGCGGCCCCTGCTCCCATTCGTCGGACAGCGACAGCGTCACCACCCCGTCCCGTGGCGGCAGCTCGCCGTCGGGGCCGAGGGGAAGTCCGTAGAGCTGTCCGGCGAAGGCGTCGGTGCACCACACCATACGGGGGGTCAGGACGACGTGGTCGACGAAGGTGTCGGCGACCCCGACGTCGTACGTCCGGAGCACCCGCCCGGTGACACCGTCCATGACGGTGATCGTCCGTCCCCAGCCTCCCGCGATGAACAGCCGCTGGCGGCCGTCGACCCGGAGGCCGGCAGCGTAGTGTCCTTCGCCGAAGCCGGGGTGGATCAGCGTCCCGTCGCCGGTGGCCAGCCGGACGCGGTAGACGTCCCCACCAAGCAGGGAGCCGAAGTACGCGTACGGGGCGGGCCCGATTCCGATGCCCGCCGGATGGAACCCGTCCGGCAGGTGCAGGGTCGTGGGCCAGTCCTCCGCGCGCCGCCGCTCGGTCTGCGCGGCGGCTGGTCGCCCGCCGGCCAGCACGGCGGCGCCGAGAGCGGTTCCGATGCCGAGCAGGCGCCGTCGCCGAACGCCCGGACCCGAGCCCCGTACGGTCGCCCGGTCGGCAAGGGGCTGCCCGGCTCTCATCGCGTGCGCGCGTTCTATCGCTTGTCTGTTCATCATCTCCATGAGCGGCACTCTGGTCCTGTCCGCCTGAGAACGGCTCAAGTCCGGCCTCATCGCAGGTCTGCACCACGGCGCTCCGGCGGTCGCCCCGCGGTGCCCTATCCGGCTTCAACCGTCGCTTGAGCCGTGCGCCGCAGCCTGGGCGTCCGGGGGGCCACTCCCCGCGGGGATAGCGCAGCCCGAGCGGCGCAGGCGAAAGGAACACGCTGAGATGATCTCCAAGGACCGGAGTGCTCGTCTCCGGAGGGCCTGCCCGGGGGGCCGGCCGTGACGCGCCGTGTGGTCGTCACCGGGATCGGGGTCCGCGCCCCGGGCGGAAACGGCGCGAAGGAGTTCTGGGAGCTGCTGACCGCAGGACGGACGGCCACGCGTCCGATCTCCCTCTTCGACGCTTCTCCGTTCCGCTCCCGGATCGCCGGGGAAGTCGCCTTCGACCCCGTGGCCGAGGGACTCACGCCACGTCAGGTCCGCCGGATGGACCGGGCCACGCAGTTCGCGGTCGCCTGCGCCCGTGACGCCGTCGCCGACAGCGGCCTGGCACCCGGTGAGCTCGATCCGCACCGGATCGGGGTGAGCCTGGGCACCGCCGTCGCCTCCGCCACCAGCCTGGAGCAGGAGTACCTCGTCCTCTCCGACGCGGGCCGGGAGTGGGAGGTCGACCCGGCGCACCTGTCCCCGTACATGGCCGACTACCTCAGCCCCGGCGTGATGCCGGCCGAACTTGCCTGGGAGATCGGCGCCGAGGGCCCGGTGACCATGGTCTCCGACGGCTGCACCTCCGGCATCGACGCGGTCGGACACGCCGCTCAGCTCATCCAAGAGGGCACGATCGACGTGGCCGTCGCGGGCGCCACCGACGCCCCGGTCTCACCGATCGTCGTGGCCTGCTTCGACGCGATCAAGGCGACCTCCAACCGCAACGACGACCCGGAGCACGCCTCTCGGCCTTTCGACGGCACGCGCAATGGTTTCGTGCTCGCCGAGGGCGCCGCCGTGTTCGTCCTGGAGGAATACGAGTCCGCCCGGGCCCGCGGCGCGCACGTCTACGCCGAGATCGGCGGATACGCGACGCGCTGCAACGCGTACCACATGACCGGATTGAAGAAGGACGGACGTGAGATGGCGGAGGCCATTCGGACGGCACTGGACCTGGCACGTCTCGACCGCACCGCGGTGGACTACGTCAACGCGCACGGCTCCGGCACGAAGCAGAACGACCGCCACGAGACGGCGGCCTTCAAGCGCGTGCTCGGACCGCACGCCTACGATGTCCCGGTCAGCTCGATCAAGTCGATGGTGGGGCACTCGCTGGGCGCGATCGGCTCGATCGAGATCGCCGCGTCGCTGCTGGCCATCGAGCACGGCGTGGTGCCCCCCACAGCGAACCTGCACACTCCGGACCCCGAATGCGACCTGGACTACGTACCGCTGACCGCCCGGGAGCAGCGGGTGGACAGCGTGCTCACGGTGGGCAGCGGGTTCGGCGGCTTCCAGAGCGCGATGGTGCTGCACACCCCGGAGCTGACGGCATGACGGCGGTCGTGGTCACCGGCCTCGGGGTGGCGGCCCCGAACGGCCTGGGCATCGACACGTACTGGAAGTCGGTCCTGGCGGGCCGGCATGGCATCGGCGAGCTGACCAGGTTCGACAGCACGTCGTATCCCGCCCGGCTGGCCGGACAGATCGAGGACTTCGACGCAGCCGAGCACCTGCCCGGCCGACTGCTCGCGCAGACCGACATCTCCACCCGGTACGCCCTCGTCGCCACCGACTGGGGGCTGGCCGATGCCGGTCTGGGAACCGCTCCGGAGGAACTCGCCGACTACGACATGGGGGTGGCCACCTCCACCGCCCAGGGCGGCTTCGACTTCACGCACCGGGAGTTCCGGAAGCTGTGGACACAGGGGCCGAAATTCGTCAGTGTCTACGAGTCCTTCGCCTGGTTCTACGCCGTGAACACCGGGCAGATCTCGATCCGCAACGTCATGCGCGGACCGGGATCGGCCGTGGTCGCCGGGCAGGCGGGCGGGCTCGACGCCCTCGGCAACGCCCGCAGGGCGGTACGGCGCGGCACCGCGCTCATGGTGGCCGGAGGGGTGGACTCGGCCCTCGACCCGTGGGGCTGGGCCTCTCAGCTGGCCGGGGGCGGGATCAGCACGGTCCCCGATCCGACCCGCGCCTACCTGCCCTTCGACGTGGACGCCTCCGGTCACGTCCCTGGCGAGGGCGGTGCCCTCCTCGTCCTAGAGGACGAGCGGTCCGCCGGGGAGCGTGGCGCGCCCCGGATCTACGGCCGGATCGCCGGCCATGCCTCGACCTTCGACCCGCCGCCGGGGTCCGGGCGCCCGCCAGGCCTGCACCGGGCGGCGGAACTGGCGCTGGCCGACGCGGGCCTGACACCGGACGACATCGACGTGGTGTTCGCCGACGCGTCCGGTCTGCCGGAGCGGGACCTGGCCGAGGCCCAAGCCATCGCCGGGATCTTCGGCCCGCGGGGTGTCCCGGTCACCGCCCCCAAGGCCCTCATCGGTCGACTGCACGCGGGGGGCGGCCCGATGGACGTCGTGACCGCGCTGCTGTCCATCCGGGACGGTGTGGTCCCCATGACCCCGCACACCACACGCGTGCCCGACGCGTACGGCCTCGATCTCGTGCTGCACGAGCCCCGCCCCCTGCCGGTCGGTGCCGCGCTGGTCCTGGCGCGGGGCAGGCACGGCTTCAACTCGGCCGTTGTCGTGACCAGGGCGAACCACTAACCGCTCGATTCCTCAGCAATAGGGAGAACACTGTGTCGATCATGAACTTCGGCGATCTGAGGCGAATTCTCGTGGCCAGTACCGGCGAGGAGGAGGTCGCCGAACTGGACGACCGCGCCGCGGACACCGTATTCGCGGATCTGGGAGTCGACTCGCTGGCCTTCATGGAGAGCGTGGCCGCCATCGAGCGCGAGTTCGGCGTGGAGCTATCCGAGGAGGCGGTCGCGGAGACCCGGACCCCCCGCGAGCTGCTCGACCTCGTCAACAGCGTGTCTGCGAACGCGAGCTGAGCCGCGCGGCTCATCACCAACCGGAGGAGCACCCTTGTCAGCACTGAAGCGGCATCGCGCCGAGCACAGCCTGGTCGTTTCCGCGCCCGCGGCGCAGCTGTACGCCGTGATCGCGGACGTGACCCTGTGGCCGGCGGTGTTCGGCCCCACGGTGCACGTCCGTCATCTGGAGCGCGGCGAACGCGCCGAGCGCTTCGAGATCTGGGCGACCGTCGGCGACGGAATCAGCCGGTGGACGTCCTGCCGCACCCTGGATCCGGCGGGGCTGCGGGTCACCTTCCGACAGGACCACAGCCGTCCGCCGGTCGCGTCGATGGAAGGCGAGTGGGCCCTGCGGGAACTGCCCGGCGGCGACACCGAGGTCGTCCTCCTGCACGACTTCACTGTCGTCGACGACGATCCGGAGGCGGTCGCCTCGGTCAACGCGGCGCTGGACCGGAACAGCGAGGCGGAATTGGCGGCGCTCGCCCGGGTCGCCGGGCGGGGGTACCCCGTGGCGGACCTGGTCTTCTCCTTCACCGACCGGCTGGAACACACCGGACCGGCCGCCGAGGCGTACGGGTTCGTCCGCCGTGCCGAGCTTTGGGCGGAGCGACTGCCGCATGTGGAACGCGTGCGGCTCACCGAGGACGCCCCCGGAATCCAGGACCTGGAGATGGACACGGTCACGGCCGACGGGTCGCGGCACACCACCGGGTCGGTGCGGGTCTGCCGGGACCCGGAGTGGATCGCGTACAAGCAGCGGGTGACGCCGGCGCTGCTGGCGGGCCACAGCGGCCTGTGGACGTTCTCCGACGGGCCGGACGGGCCGGTCGCCACCGCCCGGCACACGGTGGCGCTCGACCCGGACGGCCTGGAGACGGTCCTCGGCTCGGGCGCCACGGTCGCCGACGGCCGCGCGTACGTACGGGAGGCTCTCGGCCGCAACAGCCTGGCCACGCTGACGAGGGCCGCCGAGCACGCCCGGACCGCCGTCGGCCGACCGTGAGCCGGGTCCCGGCGCCCGCGGTCCGCCGGCCGGGACCCGTCAGCCGGCCGTGCCGGAGAGTTCCAGCGCCTCGGCGGCGGCGGCGAGGATCTCCAGCCGGCCGTCCAGGGACGTGGCCGCCGCCGACACCATCACGCCGAGCGTGGTGACACCGGCGTCCGCGTAGGCGCGCATCCGCTCGGCGATTCTGGGAACCGGTCCGACCAGGGCCGTGCGGTCGATGAGGTCCGGCGGTACCGCGGCGGCCGCCCCGGCCCGGTCGCCGGCCGCGAGCCGCTCCCGCATGACGGCGATCTCGTCCCCGAACCCCATCCGGCGCGCCAGCGCGCAGTAGAAGTTCCGCTCGAGGTCACCGATGCCCAGCAGGTACACGTACTGTCCGCGCAAGGCGTCCACCGCCGTGTCCGGATCCTGTCTCTTATACACATCCCCGCCGACCGGCGGCCGCCCCGGATCTCGACCAGGGCGTCGGCGACCGCCTCCGGCGAGGTGAACACCCCGATCCAGCCGTCGGCGATCTCTCCCGCGAGCCGTAGCGCGCGGGGGCCCACCGCCGCCAGGTAGACGGGGACGCGGCGGCCGGGCGGTTCGGTGAGCAGGTGCAGTGGCGCCCCGCTGTCCTCGGCGGACAGCCGGAAGTGCCTGCCCTCGAACGTCACCGGATCGCCCGTCAGCGCCCGCCGCACGATCTCGACGTACTCACGGGTGCGGGCCAGCGGTGCGCCGAAGGGCACGCCGTACCAGCCCCGCGACACATCGGGGTTGGAGACGCCGAGCCCTGTCTCTTATACACATGGCGGCCGTGAGCGCCGCCATCCCCGGCGGACGGCCGGGGATCTGCATCACGCCCGAGGCCAGGGTGATCGTCGAGGTCTGCCCGGCGACCAGGCCCAGCACACTGGCGGCGTCCGAGCGGTAGCCCTCGGGGGCCAGGACCATGGCGTAGCCCAGCCGTTCTGCGGCGCGAGCCAGGTCGCCCGCGCCCTCGTAGGTCAGGTTTGCGGCAAGTCGCATGCCAACTCCTCGGCAGGGCCGTCGTTCAGATGAGGTGGGCGCCGCCGTCGACCAGCAGCACCTGTCCGGTCGTGTACGTGGACCCGACCAGTTCCAGGACCGCCTGGGCGATGTCCTGCGGCGTGCCGACGCGGCGCAGCGGTGTGGTCTGCCGGACCATGTCCGCGATAGGGGCGAAGAAGGGTTCGTCCCGTGTCCAGGGGGTCTCGACCAGACCTGGTGCCACGGCGTTCACCCGTACCTCCGGGCCGCACACTTTGGCCAGCAGGCGGGTCATGTGCTCGATGGCGGCCTTGCTGACGGCGTACGGGACCGAACTGCCGGCGGGGCGGCTGCCCGCGACGGACGAGACGTTGACCACCGCGCCGTTCCCGTGCGCCCTGAGATGGGGCATTGCGGCCACGGTGGTCTGCCAGGTGCCGAAGACGTTCAGCGCGAAGACGTCTCGCCAGAGCTCCGGGGTGGCTCCCTCGAGGTCGGCGTGTGGTACCGGCCGGGTCATCCCGGCGTTGTTGACCAGGACGTCGAGCCGGCCGTACTCCTCGACGGTCCGCGCGACCAGGTGCCGGGCCTGCTCCTCCACGGAGATGTCGGCCCGTACGTAGACCGCGTCGGGCAGGGCGG
Source organism: Streptomyces sp. NRRL WC-3549 (assembly GCF_000721935.1). Classification (GTDB taxonomy): domain Bacteria; phylum Actinomycetota; class Actinomycetes; order Streptomycetales; family Streptomycetaceae; genus Streptomyces. Next base: position 34,991 of record NZ_KL585414.1, on the reverse strand, counting down.
CCGCCACCTTCCGCCCGTTCTCGACGGAACGGGCGGAGTTGATCACCAGGCGGTATCCGGCGGCGGCCAGCCGGCCGGCCACCGCCTCCCCGATGCCCGAGGAGGAGCCTGTGACCAGCGCGACCGGGGCGGAGTGCGGTGTGTTCATCAGTAGTTGCCCAGTCCGCCGCAGACGTTGAGCGCCTGCGCGGTGACCGCGGCGGCGTCGTCACCGACCAGGTACTCGACCATCGCCGCTACCTCGCGCGTCTCCACGTACCGCTTCAGCGGCACTCGCGTGGTGATGCGGTCGAAGGCCTCGTCCGTGCTCACATCCCAAATGGCGGCGTAGTGCTCGCGTACGCGCGCGGCCATCGGGGTCTCGACGAAGCCGGGGCACACCGCGTTCACGGTGATGCCGGTGGCGGCCAGTTCGAGGCCGAGGGCCTTGGTGAAGCCGACGACGCCGTGTTTGGAGGCGGAGTACGGGGCGGCGTGGACCACGCCCTGCTTGCCGCCGGTCGAGGCGATGTTGACGATGCGGCCGCGGCCGCGCGCGAGCATGCCGCCGGTGTTCAGGACCTCCTTCGTCATGACGAAGACGCTGTTGAGGTTGGTGTTTATGACGTCGAGCCACAGGTCGTCCGGGATCTCGGCCGTGGCGCCGCCACCGCTGCGGCCGGCGTTGTTGACCAGGATGTCCACCGGCCCGTAGCGCTCCACGGCCGCGGCCACGAACGACCGGATCTGATCGTGGTCCGCGACGTCGCAGACGCTGCCGTCCGCGTCGTACCCTCGCTCCCGGAGTTCCCGGACGCGGTCGGCCAGCTCGTCGCCCTTGCGCGCGCACAGGTAGACCCGTGCTCCCAGCCCGGCCAGACGGGTCGCGATCTCCAGCCCGATACCGCTGCTAGCTCCCGTGATCAGGGCTACGGGCTTGTTCGCCTCAGGCATGGTTCCTCCAGTTTCACCGTGAAGTGGACGTCGGTGACTCTGGCGACGCGGGCTAGAATCCGGCTGGACCACGGCATGAGCCGACGCGGTCGAGCGGCCTTCGAGCGGGGACCGGCAGCGTAAACGGGAGGAAGCGCACACCGAGCCGCCCGGAGGACCCGATGACCGGCACCACCCACGTATCGACCGACCTCTACACGGAGGTGACCCAGTTCTACGCGCACCAGATGCAGGCGTTGGACGGCGGCCGCTTCGAGGACTACGCCGCCACGTTCACCCCGAGCGGCACGTTCCAGCACTCGCCTCAGGCCGATCCCGCGGTGGGCCGGGCGGGAATCGTGGCGGAGCTGGTCAGGTTCCACAAGCGGTTCGACGACGACCCGGTTCGTCGGCGCCACTGGTTCAACCATGTGGCCCTGACACCACGGGAGGACGGTGCCATCGACTCGACCGTGTACGCGCTGGTGGTCACGGTCCGGCCGGGCGGCAAACCGGAGATCACCCCGAGCTGTGTCGTGCACGACGTTCTCGTTCGGGAGGAGGGCCGGGTGTTGACCCGCTCGCGCACGGTGATGCACGACCAGATGTTCTGACCGGGGGAGTGGCTACCCCGACCGGCGGGCGGCTCGAACG
>NZ_KL585414.1:32674-33198 GCF_000721935.1 Streptomyces sp. NRRL WC-3549 | reverse complement strand
CCGCCGGCGCGTCGTCAGCGGCGCTCGGGCGCCGGGCCCATGGCGTTGAGGGCCGCGACGACCGTCTGTTCCTCCCACTCGAAGTGGGCCTCCAGCTCGGTGGCCAGGCCTTCGAGCCTGTTGCGGAGCTCGCGAGGATCGCTCACGCCGGGCGTGTAGCCGTCCACGAGCCGCTGGATCTCATCGTGGAGCCGCGCCACCTTCTTGTGCTCCTCGGTGAGCTCGGCCAGGATCGGCGCGAGTCCCGGGAACCACTTCGCGAGTACAGGGAAGCCGCCGGCGTCCTCTCCGTTGTGGTGCACCTTCAGCGCCTCGCAGAAGCTCAGGCAGTGCGTGCGCAGTTCCCGCGCCAGGTCCGGCGTCGGCCGTCGTACCTCCGCGGACTCCGCGCCGTCGACGACCTCGTCCACCTGGTGGCGGAGCTCGACCAGCTCCTGGCGCAACCAGTCGTGGATCTCGATCAGTTCGTCGCCCAGGCCCTTGACGCGATCGGCTCCCGGTACCGGCTCGATCCGGTGCAGGAC
>NZ_KL585414.1:27063-32507 GCF_000721935.1 Streptomyces sp. NRRL WC-3549 | reverse complement strand
AGCTCGATCCGGTGCAGGACGACCACCGGCAGGAGCCGTGTCGTCTTCTCCTGGTAGTCGCCGAAGCCGGGTTCTGCTTCGAGCACCTTGGCGAAGAGCCTGTCGCGCTCCTCGGCGGGCGGGACGGCCGCGATGGCCTCGTACGTCTCAGTGCCCGTCTCGACGGTCACCATCGGGTTCTTGCGGATGTTGTGAAACCAGGCCGGGTGGTGGGGCGCGCCCGCCGCCGAGGCGATGACGGTGGGCTGTCCGTCGATCTCCAGATAGGCCAGGGGGTTGGTCCGGCGTCGGCCGCTCCGTGCGCCGACGGTGGTCAGCAGGACCAGTCTGGCTCCCTCGAACATGCCGCCGACATTTCCGCGGTTGGCCCGGAACTCGGCGATGACCTGTCGTTGGAAGTTCTGGACATCGTCCATCGTTGGGGCTTGCTGCTCGGTCACTTCGTCCTCTCGGATGCAGTCCCGTGGAACAGGGCGTTGACCCACACGCGTACACACCTCGCGGGCACAGGGCAGGTGAGAAGTTACTCCGCACGCCACAAGAGGGTTCGCTTTTCCACGGCACCTCAACGCCGCCGACATCTTGTCGCCGACGGCATGAAGGCTTGCGAGCACCTTATAGGTGAGAAAGGAATTCGCAGAGTTGATTTTCGGTCACATTCTCGCTCGAGTATGACTCGAATATTACTGGTGCACTTCGCGCGCCTCCTATCAAGGGCTTGTTTGTGATGTCAATGTGAGTCACGCAACAGCATCAGTGGTCATGTTTCTGTAAAGTAATCCATTCACAAAGAAAGTCGCGGGAAAGGGCTCCAGGTATTCGTCCGAGGATGTATATGGCGCATTAGGAGCCACCGAGCCGGATTTACTCGTGCCTTACTTCCTGACTTACCCCAACAAAAAGTAGGGAGACCAATGGAAGGCCTTCTCTCCATGCGGACAGAGGCCGTGCCGGCCGCTGCGGACGTCGTGGCAGTGGCCGTACTCCACGCCGAAGAGGCGGAACGTCGGTGGCGTCCTGCCACCGAGGTCGTCCGCGCGGTCACCGCAGCCGGCTTCCCCAGCCACTTCGTGCCCGCGAAGCACGGCGGCACCGCCGGCACGTTCACGGCGCTGACCGGAGCGATCGCCGAGGTCGGCGCTGCCTGTCCGGCCACTGCCTGGTGCGCCTCGGTCACGGCCCACCTCGCGCGGATGGCCGCGTTCCTGCCCGCCGAGGGGACCCGGGAGGTCTGGGCCGCGGGCCCGGACAGGCTCGTCGTCGGCTCGCTCATCCCCGCCGGCCGCGCCGAACCTGCCCCCGGCGGCTGGCTTCTGACCGGCACCTGGCCCTACGTCAGCGCCGTCGACCACTCGGACTGGGCGCTGGTGTGCGGCATGGTGTCGACCCCGGAGGGGCCCCGGGCCATGGTGTTCGCCGTACCGCGCGCCGCGTACTCGGTACGGGACACCTGGTCGGACATCGGCATGCGCGCGACCGGAAGTCATTCCCTGGTCGTCGAGGGCGTCCACGTACCGACGCACCGGACGATGGACCGCGACGACCTCCTGGAGGGGCGCCTCGCCGATGCGTCGGCCCCCTGCCACACGGTTCCGCTGCGCGCGGTGAACGCCCTGTCGTTCGCCACCCCCGCGTGGGGCGCCGCACAGGGACTCCTGGCTCTGTGGCGGGAGCTCGTCGGACGGAAGCTCGACGGCCCGACACCCCCGCCGGTGACGGCCCGCGGATCGTACGAGGTCGTTCTCGCGCGCGCCTCGGGCGAGATCGACGCCGCCGGACTGCTGCTGGAGCGTGCCGCGCGGGTGGCCGATCAGGGCGGCCCGCTCAGCCCGCTGCTCACGGCCCGGAACCTGCGGGATTGCGCGCTGGCGATGGACCACGTCGTCGCCGCCGCCGACCGGCTGTTTCGGTCGGCGGGCACCGGGGCCCACTCGGTCTCCGCCCCGATGCAGCGTTACTGGCGGGACATCCACTCGATGGCCTCGCACGTCGTGCTGCAGTTCGACGCCGCCGCCGGGACCTATGCCAGAGAGATCTGGTAAATCCGGCGGCACCATCATCGATACCCAGATCCGGCGCCTTGGGGCGCCCCGGTCGAGAATACTTTGTTCGCGTTAAAGACGGGGATTCATGCAACATCCAGCGGAAATCAATGTCCTAGGGTCGATGTCCATTCGCCTGAATGGCAAATCGATCGTGCCGACGGCTGGAAAGCCGAGGCAGCTGCTCGCCCTCCTCTCTCTGCACTGCGGCCGGATTCTGCCCGTCTCCACGCTGATGGAGGAACTCTGGGGCGACGCCATCCCGCGCAGTGCGTCGACCACCCTGCAGACCTACATCCTCCAGCTGCGCAGACTGATCGCCGAGACATTGCCTCACGGGTCACAGCAGTCCGCGAAGGACCTGCTGGCGACCCACTTCAACGGCTACCAGCTGACATTGGCCCCCGGCGCGTTCGACCTCCGGGAGTTCGAGCGGCTCGCGCTCCTCGGTGACGCCGCGCTCGAACTCGACAATCCCCGGGACGCGTCGGTGTACCTGAACGAGGCGCTCGCGCTCTGGCGCGGCCCCGCGCTCATGGACGTGCCGAGCGGCCGGGTGCTGGCCATGGAGGTAATCGGCATGGAGGAGGCCAGGATGCGCGTGCAGGAGCAGCGGATCATGGCCGACTTACACCTCGGCAAGAACAGCGTGCTGATCCCCGAGCTCTGCCGGCTCGTCGCCCAGCACCCGATGCACGAGACGTTCAGTGCCCTCCTGATGATCGCCTTCCAGCGCTCCGGCGCCGGCTGGCGCGCGCTGCAGGCCTTCCAGCAGCTGCGCAGGACCCTGATCCGAGAGCTGGGCGTAGAGCCTTCCGGCCGCCTGCAAAGGCTCCACCAGGCGGTGCTGTCCAACACCTTGGACGTGTCGTTGCAGGACTTCCGTGCGGCCTGAACACCCGCACGGACAGTACGACGAGAAGCCGAGATCTGAGGAGACGAGGAGAGTCCTGTGCCTTTCACATCAGAGACGACCGCTGCCGATCCCGAGCTGACGGAGGTGGCGGACGGTGTGCTTGCCTATGTCCAGCCCGGCGGCGGTTGGTGCGTCAACAACGCGGGTGTGCTCGCCTCCGGCAACGCGGTCGCGCTGATCGACACGGCGGCGACCGAGGTGCGGGCCCGCCGACTGCGGGCGCATGTGGTCACGGACGGCCGGGCCGCGCCCTTCGCGCTGATCAACACCCATTCCCACGGCGACCACACCTTCGGCAACTTCGTGTTCCCCGAGGCGACGGTGTTCGCGCACGCCGGGACCAGACGGGAGATGGCCGATGTCGGGCTCCATCTCACCCAGCTCTGGCCGGACGTGGTGTGGGGTGACATCGAGCTTACGCTGCCCCAGGTCACGTACGAGGAGTCGATGACGCTGCACGTGGGGGAGCTGACCGCCGAGCTGCTGCATCCCGGCCCTGCCCACTCCATCAATGACAGCGTTGTCTGGGTGCCGGAGCGACGGGTGCTCTTCACCGGGGACATCGTCATGTCCGGCATCACCCCATTCTTTCCGCTGGGTTCGGTCGCCGGCTCCCTGCGGACCCTCGACCGGCTCCGTGAGTTCGGGGCGACCACCGTCGTCACCGGGCACGGTCCGGTCTGCGGACCGGAGGTGTTCGACGTGACCGAGGACTATCTGCGCTGGGTGCAGGACCTAGCCCGGCAGGGCGTGGCCGCGGGCATCGCGCCGAAGGACGTGGCGCGCGAGGTCGACCTCGGCCCGTTCGTGGAGCTGGCGGAACCCGCCCGGCTCATCCCCAACCTGCACCGCGCCTACGTCGAGGAACTCGACGCGGCACGCGGCGGTGCGGCGGACGTCCAGGCGATGGTCGACCGCATGGGCGAGATCTTCCAGGAGATGATCGACTACAACGGCGGCCCGCTCGTCTGCCACGCCTGACCGCCGGCCTCCGGCGCGGCGTACGCGCACGGCCCGTCCACGCCGGTGGACGGGCCGTGCGGCGTCGGGTCAGCAGGTACGGCGCCAGTAGACGCTGTACGCGTCGATCTCCACCAGCGGGTCCGCCTCCAGGCCCTCCTTGGCCCGGAACGCGTGCACCGCCTCCTTGCAGGACGGGATCATGTAGTCGTCGATGATGACGTAACCGCCCACCGAGAGCTTCGGGTACAGGTGGGTCAGTGCGTCCATGGTGGACTCGTAGAGGTCGCCGTCCAGCCGCAGCACGGCCAGCTGTTCGATCGGCGCGTCCGGCAGCGAGTCGCGGAACCAGCCGGGCAGGAACTCCACCTGGTCGTCGAGGAGCCCGTACCGGCGGAAGTTCTCGCGCACCGTCTCCTCGGAGACGCCGAGCACCTCGTTGAACGCGTGGAGGTTCAGCTCCCGGTCCAGCGGGTGGCTCCCCTCGCCCACCTCGGGGATCCCCTCGAAGGAGTCGGCGACCCAGACCTTGCGGTCCTCGACGCCGTACGCCTTGAGCAGCCCACGGGCGAAGACGCACACCCCACCGCGCCACACGCCGGTCTCGACGAAGTCGCCGGGAACACCGTCCGCGATGACCTGCTTGAGGCACATCTCGACGTTGTCCAGCCGGGGCATCCCGACCATGGTGTGCGCGACGCTCGGCCAGTCCACTCCCGCGTTGCGCGCCTCCCGGTCGTGCCCGTCCCCGCTGACCAGCGGGTTGGGGATGGCGGGGTCCTCGTAGATGACGTTGACGAGGATCCTCTTGAGCAGGGACAGGTAAAGGTCGGCGGTGTCGGGCACGGTCGGAGTCTCCACGGATTGCATCCCCTGAGGTCGGTGGTGGACGGGTCGGATGGTGTGGCTCATGGACGGCGGACGGACCGCCGGGCGAGGTCCGCGGTGACCCGCTCGACGACCTCGGCCGGGCTCGGCTGGGCGGCCATCTCGTCCCGTACCACCGCGGCGGTACGGGTGAAGGCCTCCTCGCCGAGGAGGCGTTCGACCAGGGCGCGAAGAGCGGGGACGTCCGCTTCCCCGGGGTCGAGGGAGAGGCCGACCCCGCGGTCGACGACCCGCCGGGCGCACAGCGCGTTGTCCGCGCCCTCGGGAACGATGAGCTGCGGCACCCCGTGGTGCAGGGCCGCCGCGGTGGTGCCCGAGCCGCCGTGGTGCACGACGAGCGAGCAGTCCCGGAGGATTCCCGACAGCGGGACGAAACCGGCCGGGTGGACGTTCTCGGGCAGCGGGGCGAACCGGCTCAGATCCGTTTCGCTGTCGGCGAGCACGATGTCGGCGTCCAGGCCGGACAGCGCCTCGATCAACGGGGCGAGACCGCCACCGCCGGGCAGCAGGGGGGCGATCGTGCCGAGGGTCAGGCAGATCCGGGGCCGGTCGGGGCGGAGCATGGCCCAGGAGGGCAGGGTCGCACCGCCGTTGTACGGCACGTACCGCATCGGCAGCCATGGGACCCCGTCCTCGGC
>NZ_KL585414.1:14696-26870 GCF_000721935.1 Streptomyces sp. NRRL WC-3549 | reverse complement strand
GCCATGGGACCCCGTCCTCGGCGTCCGGCTCCTCGCCGGCGAGGCCGCCCATGCTGGGCGCGCGCGGATCGACCCGGGCGAGCAGCTCGGGTTCGCGGTCACCGAGCCCGAGCCGTGCGCGCAGGGCGACGACCACGGGGGAGTCGTCGGCCACGAGTCCGGTGCGCGTGCCGTGGTTCCCGCCGTGCCGGAACCCCTCGTCACGCGTCGACCAGGAGACCCGGTTGCCGACCTCCAGCGCCGGTGTGTCCAGCGCTGTCGCGGCGAGCCGGCCCGCCACGTGGTCCGAGCAGTGCACGACGAGATCGGGGTGGAACGCACGGCCCGCGGCGACCGTGCCCTCGGTCATGGCCAAGGCGAACAGCTCGAACGGCCGCATCGCGTCGACCAGTTCCCAGTACCCCTCCGGAGTGTCTCCGGCCTCCGGCGGCCGGCCGGCCGCACCCGCCACCAGGTCCTCGCCGACGTCCCGCTGCGGGAACACGTCCGCCACCAGCAGACCCGACTCGGCGGCGACCTTGGTCATGTAGGCGGTGGTGGCGAGCAGGACCTCGTGGCCGGCCGCTCGGGCCGCCCAGGCCAGCGGGACGATCGGCAGCATGAGCCCGTATCCGGGCGCGGCCGTGAAAAGGATGCGCATCTCCGAAACCCTTCGGCGTGCTTGACGGGCAATCTCTAGAATTCGGCGGGTGTCGATGGCGGGCCGGACGGAGCGGAATTCCTTCGGTCCTTCAGACCGTTGCTCCGGCGCTTCGGTAAACCGCCTCGACGAGCCTGGAAGCCCTTTCGTCCATGCGCCCGATCTCCGCGGATCCCGCGTTCTGGACGTAGGCGAAGGCGAGCTCCCGCTCCGGGTCGGCGAAGGTGAAGTTGCCGTTCGCGCCGCCGAGGCCGAAGGCGGTGCCCAGGCCCGCGGACGCCGGGAACAGGGGGCCGTCGGGCAGCATGACCCCGAGTCCCCAGGTGGTGGGCAGCAGCGTCGTACGACAGGTGCCGCTGGAGTGGACGGTGCGCAGCTCGCGGGCGAGCCCGGGGGTGGTCAGCCGGAACCCGTCGACCTCGCCGACGAACGAGGCGAGGAAGCGGGCGAGCGAACGCGCGCTCGCCAGCCCGTCGTACGACGGGTTCTCCGTGACCGGATCGGGCGCGAGATCCAGCGCCATGCTGCCGATGGTCGCGCGGTAGCTCAGCGAGTCCGGGTCGCCGAGGGCGGTCAGGAAGGTGATCCCGTCTCCCGGGTCGGCCCCGGCCATGACCGCCTCGGCCTTGGACTCCAGCATGGTCGCCAGGTGGGCTGCGGCGGGATCCGGCAGTCCGATGTAGCAGTCCAGACCGAGCGGGGCGGCGATCTCGCGGGCGAAGAACGCGCCCACGGTGAGGCCCGTCGTGCGCCGGATCAGTTCGCTCACCAGGTGGCCGATGGTCGTGGCGTGGTAGCCGTGGGCGGTGTCCGGCTCCCATTCCGGCCGGGCGGCCACCAGCGCCTCGGCGACGGGGGTGTGGGCCCGCAACGACGCTTCGGTCAGGGGGGCGTGGTCGAGACAGACCACCCCGGACCGGTGGCCGAGCACCATGCGCAGGGTGATCCCGGCCTTGCCCTCGGCGGCGAACTCCGGCCAGTGGTCGGCCACCGGCGCGTCCAGGTCCAGCACCCCACGGCTGACGAGCAGCAGGGCCGCCCCCGTGACCAGCGCCTTCGTGGGCGAGGCCAGGATGGCCAGGGTGTCCGACCGCCACGGGTCCGTCGTCGCCCCGTCGGCGAAGCCGCCCCAGAGATCGACCACCGGCCTGCCCCTGTGGTACACGCACACGCCGGCACCCACCTCGGCGCCGGCGGCGAAGTTCGCGAGGAACGCGTCGCCGACCTCGGCGAAGGACGGCTCGACCGTCCCCGCCCACGGGAAATCCTGCACGGTGCCCACCTTCCGAGTCCACGACGTCTCCCCTCCGATCATGGGGACCCCGCTCGCTGCTCACTCGAATATGGGTAATGGCGCGCTCGCGGGAAAAGGGAATTCCGCATGAGGGGGCGGGAAGGGGTCGATACTTCTGGCAGTATCGTGCCCTGCCGGTTTCTCGGCAGTACGCATGTCCGAAAGGGAATAGTGCACACTTTCCGCCGCAGGAGGTGACCAATTGTTCTCCGAAATAGCGGAATTCCATGCCTGGTACCGAGAGCGGCGCCTGGCACAGGATTACCGGACGAGCAAGATCCCCATCGATGAGATCGACGGCTGGCTAACCGATTCGGACTCGGGGAACCTGGTCCATCGCACCGGCCGGTTCTTCACTGTCGAGGGCCTCGACGTGAACCGCTCGGGGCGCGCCGTGGAGTCCTGGCAGCAGCCCATCATCGTCCAGCCGGAGCGAGGCGTGCTGGGCATCCTCGTCCGGGAGTTCGACGGCGTCCCGCACTGCCTGCTCCAGATCAAGATGGAACCGGGAAACGTCAACGGGCTCCAGATGTCGCCCACCGTGCAGGCGACACGGAGCAACTTCACCGGCGTGCACGGCGGCAAGGCGGTGCCGTACCTGGAGTACTTCACCGCACCGCGGCGCGGCAGGATCCTCTCCGACGTCCTCCAGTCCGAGCAGGCGTCGTGGTTCCTCGCCAAACGCAACCGCAACATGATCGTGCAGGTCGACGAGGACGTCCCCGTCCTCGACGACTTCTGCTGGCTCAGCTTCGAACAGATCGACGAGCTGCTGCGGGAGCCCAACCTCGTCAACATGGACACCCGCACGGTCCTCGCCGGCGCCGCCTCGCAGCGGTTCCGGCCGGCCGACCTGACCGCCGACACCTTCCGCGGCGCGATGGCCCGCTCCTGGTCCCCCGGGGAAGGCGCCCTGCACGCCACCGTCGAACTGCTCAGCTGGTTCACCGAGGCGAAGAGCCGCTGCACGCTCACCCGCCAGTGCATGCCACTGGCGAAGCTGAGCGGTTGGTCCCGGGTGGACGGCGAACTCGTCCACGACCGCGGCCAGCACTTCGCCGTCGTCGGCGTGGACGTACGGGCCAGCCACCGGGAGGTGACCGGCTGGCAGCAACCGATGTTCCAGCCCCGCAGCCAGGGCGTCATCGGCTTCCTCACCCGGCGGATCGACGGAGTCCTGCACCTGCTGATGCAGGCCCGGACCGAGACCGGGGCGCTCGACGGCGTGGAGATGGCCCCGACGGTCCAGTGCCAGCCCGACAACTACCGCCTGCTCCCGGACGACGGCCAGCCGCTCTTCCTCGACGAGCTCCTCGGCGCACCGCCCGAGCGGGTCCGGTTCGACTGCGTCCACTCCGAGGAGGGCGGCCGCTTCTACCACGCCGAGAACCGCTACCTGCTGGTCGAGGTGGCGGACACGTTCCCCATGGAGGTCCCGCAGGACTTCGCCTGGGTGACGCTGCGCCAGCTCACCGAGTTCGTGCGGTACGGCAACCACCTGAACGTGGAGGCCAGGAGCCTCCTGACGTTCTTCGGCTTCTACAAGGAGGACGAGCGGTGACCACCTACGTGTGGGACTACCTCGCCGAATACGACGCCGAGCGCGGCGACATACTCGACGCGGTCCAGCAGGTCTTCGGCTCCGGCCGGCTGGTGCTCGGCGAGAGCGTGCACGGCTTCGAGGCCGAGTACGCCGCCCATCACGGGTTGCCGCACTGCGTCGGCGTGGACAACGGTACCAACGCCGTCCAGCTCGCCCTGGAAGCCCTCGGCATCGGCCGCGGTGACGAGGTGATCACCGTCTCCAACACCGCCGCGCCCACGGTCGTCGCCATCGACGCCGCCGGAGCCACCCCCGTCTTCGTCGACGTCCGGGCCGAGGACCACCTCATGGACACCCGCCTCGTCGAGGCCGCGATCACCCCGCGCACCAAGGCCGTCCTGCCGGTCCACCTCTACGGCCAGTGCGTGGACATGGAGCCGCTGCGGCGGATCGCCGACGCCCACGGACTGAGCATCGTGGAGGACTGCGCGCAGGCGCACGGCGCGCGCCACCGCGGCCGGCTCGCCGGAACGATGAGCGAGGCCGCCGCCTTCTCCTTCTACCCGACGAAGGTGCTCGGAGCCTACGGGGACGGCGGCGCCGTGCTCACCGCCTCGTCCGACGTCGACGCCGCCCTGCGCCGACTGCGCTACTACGGCATGGAGGACGTCTACCACGTCGAGCGGACCCCCGGACACAACAGCCGCCTCGACGAGGTGCAGGCCGAGATCCTGCGGCGCAAGCTGACCCGGCTGGACACCTACATCGCCCGGCGCCGCGAGATCGCCGACCGCTACGCCGAAGGACTCGCCGATCTCCGCGAGCCAGGTGGCCTGGAACTGCCGGCGGTGGCCGAGGGCAACGACCACGTCTACTACGTGTACGTCGTCAGGCACCCGCGGCGCGACGAGATCATCAGGCGGCTCGCCGAGGAGCACGACATCTCGTTGAACATCAGCTATCCCTGGCCGGTGCACACCATGCGCGGCTTCGCGCACCTGGGCGTGCCACCGGGCTCCCTCCCGGTGACCGAGCGGCTCGCGCAGCGGATCTTCTCCCTCCCGATGTACCCGTCCCTCTCGGAGGGGCTCCAGGAGAAGGTGATCGCCGCGCTCCGCGACGTCCTGAGCACCCTGTGAACCCCCGAGCGAAAGGCCACCCCATGCCCACCGTCGCGGACACCGTGATCTACGAGCGCGCGGACGTCTACCACGACTTCTACCAGGGCCGAGGCAAGGACTACCGCGGCGAGGCCGCTCGTGTGGTCGACCTCGTCACCTCCCGCAGGCCGGACGCCGCGTCCGTGCTCGACGTCGCCTGCGGGACCGGGGCACACCTGCGCGAGCTGGCCGGCTCCTTCGGGGAGGCGGTCGGCGTGGACCTCTCCGAGGAGATGCTCGCCGTCGCGAGGCGCCACGCCCCCGCCCTGCCCTTCCACCAGGGAGACATGCGCGACTTCCGGCTCGGCCGCCGCTTCGCCGCGGTCACCTGCATGTTCAGCTCGGTCGGCTACCTCGCCACGGTCGAGGACCTCCACCGGGCGGTACGGAACCTCGCCGACCACCTGGAACCCGGAGGCGTGCTGATCCTGGAACCCTGGTGGTTCCCCGACGACTTCCTCTCCGGCTGGGTGGCCGGCGATGTCGTCACCGTGGACGGACGGACCATCTCCCGCGTCTCCCACTCGGTGCACGACGGCTCGACCAGCCGGATGGAGGTGCACTACACCGTGGCGGCCACCCGGACGGGCATCGAGCACTTCACGGACACCCATGTGATGACGCTCTTCGACCGCGGGACCTACGAGGCCGCCTTCCACGGGGCGGGCCTGCGGGCCGAGTTCCTGAGGCCCGAGCCCCGTACGACCGGACTCTTCGTCGCCACGCACCGGGGCGGCACGCCGTGAAGGTACGCGAGCTGGGCATCGCGGGCGCCTACGCGTTCACTCCCGAGGTCTTCCACGACGAACGGGGTTCGTTCTGTTCGCCGCTCCAGGAGGTCCCCTTCGCGGACGCGGTCGGCCGGGCGCCGTTCCCGGTGGCCCAGGCCAGCACCAGCCGGTCACGGCGCGGTGTGGTGCGCGGGGTGCACTTCACGGCCCTGCCCCGCTCGATGGCCAAGTACGTCCAGTGCGTCGCCGGCCGGGCGCTCGACATCGTGGTCGACGTCCGGGTCGGTTCGCCGACGTTCGGACGCTCCGAGGCGGTGGAACTGTCCCCGTCCGAGCCCTCGGCGTTGTACCTGCCCGTGGGGGTGGGCCACCTGTTCGTCGCCCTGGAGGACGACACGGTGATGGTCTACCTGCTGTCGACGAGCTACCGGGCGGACAGGGAACGCGCGCTCCACCCGTTCGACCCCGGGCTCGGCCTCGCGCTCCCCGCGGGACTCGACCCGGTGATGTCCGCCCGCGACCGTGAGGCGCCCTCGCTCGCCGCCGCGCTGGACGCGGGGCTGCTGCCGGAGTACACCGCCTGCCGAGCCGAGGAGGCCCGCCATGCCCGGGGCTGACCGACCGCTCGTCGTCGTGCTCGGCGCGTCCGGGTTCGTCGGCTCCGCCGTCACCACGATCCTGTCCGGACTGCCGGTGCGGGTCCGGGCCGTGGCCCGCCGCCCGATGACCGTGCCCGAAGGGGTCGGGGCCCACCGGGCCGATCTCACCCTGCCGGGAGCGCTCGCCGAGGCGGTGGCGGACGCCGACGCGGTCCTTCCGTTCGCCGCCCGGATCCGCGGCGCCGCCGGCTGGCGCGTCGCCGAGGACGACGACGCCGCCGAGCGGACGCACGTCGGCCTGGTCCGCGACCTCGTCGCCGCGTTGTCCGCCCGCCGGGGCGCCCCGCCCGTCGTGGTGTTCCCCGGCAGCAACACCCAGGTCGGGAAGATCACCGGAGACCGTATCGACGGCACGGAGGAGGACCACCCGGAGGGGGTGTACGACCGGCAGAAGCTCATCGCGGAACGGCTGTTGAAGGACGCCACCCGGCAGGGCAGGCTGCGGGCGACGAGCCTGCGGCTGCCACCCGTGTTCGGCGCCCCGTCCGCCCCCACCACCGACGACCGGGGCGTGGTCTCCACCATGATCCGCCGCGCGCTCGCCGGCGAGCCCCTCACCATGTGGCACGACGGAACCGTCCGCCGTGACCTGCTGTACGTCGAGGACGCGGCGCGGGCCTTCGTCGCCGCGCTGGACCACGCCGACCGGCTCGCTGGCCGACAACACTACCCGGTGGGTTCGGGGCGGGCCGCGCCCCTGGGCGAGGTGTTCAGACACATCGCCGACGCCGTCGCACGGGCCACCGGAGCGCCACCGGTACCCGTCGTCTCCGTACCGCCGCCCCCGCAGGCCGAGGGGACGGACTTCCGCAGCGTGCGCGTCGACCCGTCCGCGTTCGTCGCGGCGACCGGGTGGCGGCCCCTGGTGCCGTGGGACGAGGCGCTGGCGCGGACGGTGGCCGCCCTGGCCACCGCGCGGTGAGCCCGTGCCCGCGCTGAGGATGGCCGTGATGGGCTGCGCGGACATCGCGGTGCGCAGGGTGATGCCGGCGATGGCCGGCTCCGCCCGGGTGGAGCTGGTGGCCCTGGCCAGCCGGGACGCGGGAAAGGCCGCGGCCGCCGCCCGGCCGTACGGCTGCCGCGCGGTCCATGGCTACCAGGGGCTGCTCGACGATCCCGGTGTCCAGGCGGTGTACGTGCCGCTGCCCTGCGCGCTGCACGCGGACTGGGTGGAGGCCTCCTTGAGGGCCGGGAAGCACGTCCTGGCGGAGAAGCCGCTGACCCCCGACCCGGAACGGGCGGCGGAGCTGTTCGCGCTGGCCCGCCGGCACGGTCTTGCCCTCATGGAGAACATCATGTTCCTCCACCACCCCTTGCACGCGGCCGTGCGCGACCTGATGGAACAGGGGACCATCGGTGAACCCCGTTTCTTCCGGGCCGAGTTCACCGTTCCCCGCCGGGCGCCGGACGACATCCGCTACCAGTCGGCCCTCGGCGGTGGCGCCCTGCTCGACACCGGGGTGTACCCGGCGAGGGCGGCGCTGCACCTGGTGGGGCCGGAGCTGACGCCGGTGGCGGCCGCACTGGTGCGCGGCCCCGGATTCGCCGTCGACACCGCGGGAGCGGCGATCCTGCGCTCGCCGCAGGGCGTGCTCGTCCAGCTCGGCTTCGGGCTCGACCACGCCTACCGCTCCGCCTACGAGCTGACCGGCACCCGGGGACGGATCGTCGTCGATCGCGCGTTCACCCCGCCCGCGGACCACGCGCCCGTCCTGCGCCTCGAAACCGGGAGCGGAGTGGAGGAACGGAGGCTGGCGCCGTACGACCAGGTGGCGGCGACGCTGGTGGTCTTCGCCGACGCGGCCGCGGCCGGCCGGTCGCCGGACGCCCACGGCAGTGTGAGGCTGGCCGGGCTGCTCCACGACATCCGCGAGCGCGCGGGGAGCACCCCCTGATCGGGCGTGCTCCCCGGTCCCGCGTCATCCCTCGTCGGTCGCCCGCAGGCCGTCCCCACCCCAGTCCACCCGTGTCATCTCCTCGTGGCTCATCAGCGTCCGGGGGATCCACGAGGGGCTGGGGCCCTCTGCGTTCACCCCCTTGTCGAAGACGGCCATGCTGCGGTAGAAGTGCGCGCCCGTGAGGGTGCGGGTCACCTCGTCCGGTGCGACGCCGCCCTCCTCCTGGTCCTCGTACGCGAGTCCGTCCACGAGCCGCTTCAGGTAGCCCATGCTGGTGGCCGGATCGTCGCGACGGCGCGAGCTGCCGCCGTACCCGGCCCAGTACGAGGTCTGGAGGTCTTCCACCACGTACAGACCACCGGGCCGCACCAGGGGGAAGAGCGTACGGAAGGTGGTGATGACGTCGGGGCAGTAGTGGCTGCCGTCGTCGATCACGATGTCGATGGGGCCGATGCGCTCGCCGAGGGACGTCAGGAACTCCGGGTCGGAAAGGTCGCCCTGGATGGTGTGGATGCGCGGTTCGCGCAGCGCGGACTTGTCGAAGACGTCCACGCCATGGACGAGCGCCCGGGGGAAGTAGCGCTTCCACATCCGGAGCGAGGCTCCGCCCGCCGCCGGATCGCCGTATCCGCCGATGCCGAGTTCGACGATGGTCAGCGGACGGTCCCGCAGCGGGGCGAAGTGCCGCTCGTAGTGGGGGGTGTAGTAGTGGAGGCCCCACTTGTCCGAGCCGTTGCGCAGGGACAGGTCGGCCAGGTCAGCGGGTTGCTCGGTGGTGCCCCGCACGAGGCGCCGCACCACGTCGAAGACGTGCATGGAGGAGCTGAGCGCCTCGACGTCCTCCAGGTCGTTCCAGACGATGCGCAGGTTCTGGCAGCCGGCGGAGCGCCACCCGCCGTAGACGGCGCGCACCAGTTCCAGGAGGTCGACCGTGACGGTGGCGTGCGCGGCCTCCGGCGCACCGGGGTGGTGACCGGCCGTCTTGCCGGCCACCACGTGGTGCGCCACGACGTTGCCCTCGAAGGCGAGGTCGAACCGTACGGTGATCGGAGCGCGTTCCGACCCCGGAACCTCGTCGAGGTCCGCCCGGTCGACGAGTTCGCCGATGACCAGGCCGGCCGCCCGTGCCACGCCGAGCTCGTGGAGGACAGGACCGGCGTCACCCTCCGCGGCGAGGATGAGCCGACGCAGATCGTGTAGTTCCCGATTGGCAGTCATACCGGCCGATGCTGGTGGCCCGCGCTATAACCCGCCTCGAGCCGTCGCGTACGACGGCTCGCCCGCTCAGGGGCGCCGGGCCAGCACGATGTGCACACTGCCGCCGCTGTAGACCTCCTGCTGTGACCGGCTCACCCGGAAGCCCTTCTCCTCCAGCAGGCTCACCACCTCGGTCAGCCGCCCGTGGACATCGTGCACTTCGACCGCGACGTTCCGGACCTTCGGCCAGTCGCCCTCTGCGATGCCCCGCAGTACGGCGAGCTCGGACCGCTCGACGTCGATCTTGAGGAGGTCCACCGAGGCGAGGCCGTGCTCCGCGATCAGCTCGGACACCGTGGTCACGGGTACCCGGTAGGTCTCCACCCGGCTGCGGAAGCCGTCCCAGTAGGCATCCCGCTCCTCCTGCGGCAGACCGAGGTTGGTGAGCACGGCGTCGATGTTGCGCCGGTCGTCCTTCTCGTCGACCTCCAGGGTCGCCATGGTCTCGTCGGCCGGGTAGAAGGTGAACTCGGCCGTGCCCGGGACGTCCGCGACCGCCTTGTTGACCGCGGTGCCGCCCGGCAGGTGATCGGCGAAGTTGCGCGCCAGACAGGCGAAGGTGGGGGCTGCGGGTTCACAGGCGACGACCCGCACTCCGGGCACCTGGTCGGCGACGAACAGCGAGCTCAGACCGACGTGGGCACCGATGTCGACCAGCGTGTCGCCCGCCCGCAGCTTCTGCAGCTCGTTGAGGTAGATGCTGGTGGAGACCTCGTACCAGACGATCTTCGTGGTCTCCTCGTTCAGACAGTGCAGCACGCGCCCGTCCGGCAGGGTGTACGTCTCGGGGGCATGCTGTCGGGAGCCCGGGACCGTGTCCGTCATCGTGCGTCACCTTTCGTCGAGGACCGCTTCCGCCCGCCGACTGTGCCGCCCCGCGCTATCGAGCGACTCGACCCCGCCTCGCGGCCCTCCCCGCCGACGCCTCCACAGGGCGTCGAGCGGTTTTCGAGCCCCCGCGCACATCCTCGGTGCGGATGCCCCGGTGGAGCACGCGGTGCCGACAGCACGTCAAGGTTGTGGAGGACACGACACATGCATGTGGCTTTCCTTACCCCGAACGCCTACGGACACGTCCTGCCCCCGTTGCCGCTGGTGCGGGAACTGGTCCGGCGAGGGCACCGCGTCAGCTTCGCGGTCGGGCCGGGGCTCGCGCACCTCGTCAAGGAGGCCGGGGCCGACCCGATCGTGCTGCCCACGGAGCTCCAGGACCCTCCGATGACCGAGCACTTCACCACCGAGAGCCTGACGCAGGTGCTCCGGATCGGGCTCGACGAGCGCCGCGCGTCCATGCCGGTCCTGATGGAGTACTTCCGGGGCGACGAGCCCGACCTCGTCTGCACCGACCAGCTCGACTACAACGGGCGGCTGCTCGCCGAGACGCTGTCGGTGCCGTACGCCTACCTCATCCCCACGATGGCGACGAGCGACGAGTCGTCCCTGTACGACCTCCTGATGTCGGAGCCCCTCGACCCCACCTATCCGCCGCTGGTCCGGGCCCAGCGGGAGTCCATGGACTTCTTCGCCTCCTACGGCGTGTACGAGGAGCTGAGCGCCGCCGAACCGGCTCCGCTGAACCTGGTCTTCGTCCCGGCGGAGTTCCAGACCGGCGCCGACGGGTTCGACGAGACGTTCCACTTCATCGGCCCCGGCATCGGCGATCGTGCCCATGAGGGCGCGTACCGGCCGAAGGACCCCGACGCCCCCCTGCTGTACATCGCGCTCGGTACGATCTGGAACGACCGGCCGGAGTTCTTCGGCCACTGCATGGACGCGTTCTCGGGCACCGACTGGCAGGTCGTGATGGCCGTCGGCGGCAAGGTCGACCTCGGGCGGCGGCCCGTACCGCCGAACTTCGACATCCACCCGCACCTGCCCCAGCTCGCCGTCCTGCGGCAGGCCGAGGTCTTCCTCACCCACAACGGCATGGGCTCCACGATGGGAGCCGTGTACTGCGGGGTCCCGATGGTCTCCGCCGCACAGGTGCCGGAGCAGCTGGCCAACGCCCGGCGCGTCGAGGAACTCGGTCTGGGCAGGATCCTCACTGACATGTCGGCGGACGGCATCCTCGCCGCCGTCACCTCGGTCGCCGGCGATGCAAGGGTCCGCCGGGCAGTGGACGACCTGTCCCGTCGGTTGAACGAGGGTCCCGACGGCGCGGCGCGCGGCGCCGACCTCTTGGAAGCGTACGTGCGATGAGGATTCTGTTCGTCACTGGCGGAAGCCCCGCGACGGTCTTCGCCGTCGCGCCGCTCGCCGTGCAGGCCCGGCTGTCCGGCTACGACGTCCTGGTCGCCACCACCGAGGAGATGGCACCCTTCGTCACCTCCGTGGGCCTGCCCGCAGTGCCCGTCACCGACGGCACCATGCTCCGGTTCATGTTCCGCGACCGTGACGGGCAGCGGCTCACCTTGCCGGCGGACCCCGCGGAGCGGCTCTTCTTCAACGGCCGCGGCTTCGGCAGGCTCGCCACCGCGAGCCGGCCTGCGCGCACTCGCCGCCGACTGGCCGCCCGACCTGGTCGTCGGCGGCTCCCTCTGCTACGCGGCTCCGCTGCTCGCCGCGGAACTCGGCATCCCGTCGGTCCGGCACACCTGGGACCTGGGGGAGCCGCCCGGCATCGACCGGGGTGCCGACGCCGAACTCGCTCCCGAACTGCAGCTCCTGGGCCTGGACGGCGTCCCTTCGACCGACCTGTGGGTCGACATCTGCCCGCCCAGCCTGCGCGACCCCGCGCCGGGGCCGCGTCAGGACATGAGGTTCGTCCCCTACAACGAGCAACGGGCACTGGAGCCGTGGACGTACCGCCGGGGGCCGCGACCACGGGTCTGTGTGACCGCCGGCAGCCGGGTCTCCCAGGACGACGAGGTCGCCTACCTACGGGAACTCGTCGACAGCATCGCCGGCCTGGACGTGGAGGTGGCCGTCGCCGCCCCGCAGGCCGTCGCCGAGCGCCTCCGCGCCGACGCGCCCGGCGTCAGGGCCGGCTGCC
>NZ_KL585414.1:9928-14497 GCF_000721935.1 Streptomyces sp. NRRL WC-3549 | reverse complement strand
GGCTGCCGCTGGACACCCTGCTCACCACCTGCGACCTCATCGTGCACCACGGTGGCGGGCAGACCGCGCTCAGCGCCCTGAACGCGGGCGTTCCCCAGCTGCTCATCCCGAACATCCCCAAGATGTTCCCGCCCTGCGACCGCATCGCCGCACACGGCTCGGCGATCACCCTGGAGCCGGGCGAGCAGCACCGTGACCGGCTCCGCGAGGCCGCGGAAGAGCTGCTGTACACCCCCTCCTACCGCGACCGGGCCCGATCGGTGCGGGCGGAGATCGCCGCCCAGCCCTCCCCGGCCGAGGTCGTCGGTGCGCTCCAGCGTCTGGTGGACACGCACGCCGTGGCCGGGCGGAACGGCAGGGGGCGATCGTGAAGGCACTTGTGCTCGCCGGGGGCGCCGGCACCCGACTACGGCCGATCACCCACACGTCGGCGAAGCAACTGGTGCCGGTGGCGAACAAACCGGTGCTCTTCTACGGCCTTGAGGCGATCGCCGACGCCGGGATCACCGAGGTCGGCATCATCGTGGGGGACACGGCCCAGGAGATCCACGAGGCCGTCGGCGACGGCGCCAAGCTCGGGTTGAACGTCACGTACATCCCGCAGCGAGCCCCGCTGGGCCTGGCTCACGCGGTGCTCATCGCCCGCGAGTTCCTCGGCGACGACGACTTCGTGATGTACCTCGGGGACAACTTCATCGTCGGTGGCATCAGCGAACTGGTCGAGGAGTTCCGCACCGAACGGCCGGACGCCCGCATCCCCCTCACCCATGTCCCGAACCCGGGCGCCTTCGGCGTCGCCGAACTCGATGCGGACGGCCGGGTGATCGGTCTGGAGGAGAAGCCGGCCCAGCCCAGGAGCGATCTGGCCCTGGTCGGTGTGTACCTGTTCACCGCCGCCGTCCACGAGGCGGTCCGCGCCATCGAGCCCTCCTGTCGCGACGAACTGGAGATCACC
This sequence comes from Streptomyces sp. NRRL WC-3549, assembly GCF_000721935.1. Classification (GTDB taxonomy): domain Bacteria; phylum Actinomycetota; class Actinomycetes; order Streptomycetales; family Streptomycetaceae; genus Streptomyces. The sequence continues at coordinate 13,542 of NZ_KL585414.1, read as the reverse complement.
CACGCCATCCAGTGGCTGATCGACACCGGTCGTGACGTCCAGGCCACCACCGTCGCCGGGTACTGGAAGGACACCGGCAACGTCACCGACATGCTGGAGGTGAACCGCTCCGTCCTGGAACGCGTCGACCCGCTCGTCGAGGGCTCCGTGGACGAGGCCAGCGAGGTCATCGGACGGGTGCGCGTCGACGCCGGGGCGCGGGTGACCCGTAGCCGCATCGTGGGCCCGGCGGTCATCGGCCCGGGGGCCGTGATCACCGACTCCTACGTCGGCCCCTTTACCTCCGTCTCGGAGAACTGCCTCATTGAGGACTGCGAGATCGAGTACTCGATCGTCCTTCAGTCCGCCTCCGTGAAGGGCGTGCGCCGAGTCGAGGCGTCACTGATCGGCCGCCACCTCGAGGTCACCCCCGCGCCCCGTAACCCCGCCGCCCACCGCCTCGTGCTGGGCGACCACAGCAACGTGCAGATATCCTCATGACGCCTCCCACGAACATCCTGGTGACCGGCGGTGCCGGCTTCATCGGCTCCCACTACGTTCGCACGCTGCTCGGCCCGCCGATGCTCCCGGAGAGCCGGGACGACGTACGGATAACCGTGCTGGACAAGCTGACCTACGCGGGCGACCCGGCCAACCTTGACTCCGTGCGCGACAGCGGCCGCTTCGCGTTCGTCCACGGCGACCTCTGCGACACCGGACTTGTCGACGAAATCGTCGCCGCCCACGACCAGGTGGTCCACTTCGCCGCCGAGTCGCATGTCGACCGTTCCATCGTGGGAGGGGGCGAGTTCGTCAGGACCAACGTTGTCGGAACCCAGACCCTCCTCGACGCGGCCCTGCGCCATGGGATCGAGACCTTCGTGCATGTCTCCACCGATGAGGTCTACGGCTCCGTCGACGAAGGCTCCTGGACGGAGAGGGAACCGCTCAGGCCGAGCTCACCGTACTCGGCGACCAAGGCGTCCAGCGACCTCATCGCCCTCGCCCACCACCGCACCCACGGCCTGGACGTGAGAGTGACCCGCTGCTCCAACAACTACGGGCACCACCAGTTCCCCGAGAAGCTCATCCCGCTGTTCATCACGAACCTGATGTCGGGCCGGAAGGTCCCGCTGTACGGCGACGGGCGCAACGTCCGGGACTGGGTGCACATCGACGACCACGTCCAAGGCATCGAACTGGTGCGCGCCCAGGGCTGTCCGGGCGAGGTCTACAACATCGGTGGCGGCACCGAACTGTCCAACAGGGAACTCACCGAGCGGCTCCTCGACGAGTGCGGCGCGGGCCCGGACAGCGTGGAACACGTCGCCGACCGCAAGGGGCACGACCACCGCTACTCGGTGGACTGCACCAAGATCCGCGCCCAGCTCGGCTACGCACCCCGCAGGGACTTCGCCGAGGCGCTCGCCGAAACCGTCCGCTGGTACCACGACAACCGCGCCTGGTGGGAATCCTTCCGCGTCTGATCCGCCGCCCTGCTTCACCTGCTTCCCGGAAGGCTTCCCAAGAGGTGGTCATCACCCAGTCCGTCCCACCCGCCGCCGGGAGCGGGGGTGGGCAGACGACCGTCGTCGTCATCGGTGCGAACGGCCTGCTCGGCCAGGACATGGTGCGCGTGCTGCGCGCGGCGGGACACCGGGTCCTCGCCCCGCCCCGGCCCGTCCTCGACATCACCCGGCGTCGGTCGGTTCACGACGCCCTCTGCACCCATCGGCCGGACGCCGTCGTCAACTGCGCCGCCTACACGGCGGTCGACCGGGCGGAGACGGACGAGGAGCACGCGTACCTGTTGAACGCGGAAGGCCCCGCCCTGCTGGCCGAGCAGTGTGCCGACGCCGGCAGCAGGCTGATCCACATCTCCACCGACTACGTCTTCGACGGCGCCACCGAGACGCCCTACCCGGAGAGCGCGGAGCCCGGCCCGGTCAACGCCTACGGACGCGGCAAACTCGCTGGAGAGCGAGCGGTGCTCGACGTGCTTCCCGACAGTGGCTGCGTCCTGCGCTGCAGCTGGCTCTAAGGCGCGGGCGGCCCGAACTTCGTCCGCACCATGATCCGGCTCGCCCGCGGGAAGGCCCCGGTCGACGTGGTGGACGACCAGTACGGACAGCCGACGTGGACGTCGGACGTCGCAGACGGGGTCGAGGGCCTGCTGTCCCGGCCGTCCGTGTCCGGGATCCTGCATGCCAGCAACGCGGGCGAGACCACCTGGTACGGGCTGGCCCGTGAGGTGTTCCTCCTGCTGGGTGAGGACGCCGACCGGGTACGTCCGATCCGGGCCTCGGACCTGGCCCGCCCAGCCTCCCGCCCCGGGCGGTCCACCCTCGCGCACCATCGGTGGTCGGCGGCTGGCCTGCCCGGCAGACGCCACTGGAGGGAAGCGCTGCACACCGCCTGGCCCGTTCTGAACCGCTCGGGAGATTGACGATGCAGAGACTCACCATAGCCGGAGCCTGGCTCCATGTTCCGGTGGTGCAGGCGGATGAGCGAGGCAGCTTCCATGAAGCCTTCAGCGCGGAGGAGTTCGCGCGATCGGTGGGCCACACGCTCGAACTCGCTCAGGTCAACGTCTCCGTCTCACGCCGGGGCACGGTACGGGGCATCCACTTCGCCGACGTGCCTCCGGGGCAGGCCAAGTACGTGACGTGTGTGCGCGGCGCGGTGCTCGACGTGGCCGTGGACCTCCGGGTCGGCTCCCCCGGATTCGGCACCTGGGAGGCCGTCGAGCTGACTCAGGACAACAGGCGCTCCCTCTATCTGTCCGAAGGACTGGGGCACGGCTTCATGGCACTCACCGATGACGCGACGGTGATGTACGTCTGCTCCCAGGGCTACGCGCCGCGCCGCGAGCACTCCGTCAATCCTCTGGACCCGGCCCTCGCCATCGGCTGGCCGACCGGCCCCTACCCGCTGCTCTCCCCGAGGGACGCGTCGGCGCCGACCCTCGCGGAGGCCCTGGAGTCCGGCATTCTCCCCAGGTACGAGGACTGCGCGTCGCTGTCCCTGGGGGCGTAGGCGCCCGATCGGTCTCCCGGAGGGGTGGGTCACGTCCGTGACGGCGGCTCCCCCCCTTTTCACGCGGACGTGAGAGCAGTCCACGCACGCGGGACCGGTCCAGTGCGCCAGCCGCGTTCAGCCTCGTGAGCAGGATCCGGTGCAGTTGCTTGAAGACTCCCGCCTGTTGCCACCGGTCCAGGCGCCGCCAGCAGGTCTGTCCAGAGCCGAATCCCAGCTCTGGGGACAGGAGTTGCTACGCGATGTCTTGGCGCAGGACGTACAGAATGCCTTGCAGGCACAGCCGGTCCGGGATGGGCTTGAGCCCGGAGACCGCTTCGGCCAGGGTGACAGCAACGGTTCGATCAAAGCCCACAAGTCGTCGTTCACGATCCACGGCCGAGTCGTCACACCCCCCGAACGATCACATCGTCACAGCGGTCCGCCCGGCCAGGGCACCTCAACGAGATCCTGTTACGAGCTCTTGACGAGGTCGTGCACGGTAGGCGGTGAGACGTCGAGTCCTGGATTGTTGATCATGGTCGGGTGGCAGGGAAGGTGTCGCGTACTGCCAGCCGCATCAGGCGGAGGTGGCCGAGCTCCAGAAGCCGAAGCGGGCC
>NZ_KL585414.1:7416-9731 GCF_000721935.1 Streptomyces sp. NRRL WC-3549 | reverse complement strand
AGAAGCCGAAGCGGGCCGCCGCCGAGGCGTGATTCGATGTCCGACCTCCCGCCCGACCTGCCGCGGCTGCGGACCCTGGAGCACTGGCTCGCGCTGTCCTTGGACCGTGTCCGTGCCCGGATAGCCGAGGTCGAGACCCGCGAGACCGCGATGCGCCCGGTCCGGGTGCTGCCGCAGGGCCCGGAGTGGGTGATGTCCTACCTCCGCGTGCGCGGCAGCCCCCTCGCCGACAGTGTCCACATCGGCGACTGCAAGCTCGCCGGCCCGCAGAAGAGGCCGCTCAGCGGCGACGACGCCCGCCGTGCGCTCACCGAGGGCGGGATACGGGCCTGCGAAGTCTGCCGGCCCGACTCCGAACTCGGCATCCTCGACTGACGGGCAGCCGTTCCGTGCGGCTGCTACTGGGTGAGAACCCGCCGTGTCCGACCCGACCCTGGACCTCGACGTCCCCGACGTGCGCGCCGAGCAGCTGCACGACTCCGAGCACGCGGCCGTGCTGAGGCGCTCGCCGCCGGGCGGACGATCCGCTGAAGCAAAGGGGTACTCCGTGCGGTCACCGCGCCCCTCACCATGTACAAGGCCGCGCTCGCCCTCACTGCCGATCTCGATTCTCGGGCTGCTCGCTGATCGGATCGACCGAGAGGGCGCAATCGATCGAAAACGCCCCCCAGACGCCTCGTCCTGGCGCCGACCATTCACTCCCACCCGGCCGGCGAAACGCTGCCGTCGGGCTCCCAGCCATACCGCAGGATCTCGCCTGCGGCCCGAAGGCTTACATGGCTCGTCGCGATCACACGGGCGAGCCTCAGCAGCGCGTCGGCGTTCCCGGCGTCGGCGGCCTGCCGGTACAGCCTTTCGGCGCCGTTCCGGTCGGCCTCCTCCCGCAAATCGGCAAGGAGCGGTAGCGCGGCTCCGCTCCGGGCGTCGGCCATCTGCTGGTACAGCCTTTCGGCGCCGTCCCGGTCCCCGGCCTCCTCCCGCAACCGGGCAAGGAACCACAGCGCGTCGGTGTCACCGGGCCAGTCGGCACTCTGTGGCGTGCGTCAGAGGCCGCAGGTAGCGCCCGTAGCGCACACAATGCACATTGATCTAGAGCCCGTTTTGTGCCTCATGTGTCGCTGACCTGCAATTTTCTTTAACCTGCTTTGGGCTCTACATGTTTCACGATGACGCACCATGTTGAGTGCGTGGCGATTCTGGAGCCGGTGAAGAAGGACGCCTGACCTGCAGGTTTACGACTGGTTCGGTGCGCTCGACCTGTTTTCCTTCGTGTAACGGGTCGAGCGGGCAAAATGGTCGCCTCAGCTGGCCCGACCTGCGGTTTCATAGCTGAAGTGCCGTAGCGGCGACGATGGTCGACGCTTGATTCGAAGAATCTTGATGCTCGGATGACGCTCACTTTTGGACTGTGTCCCGGGCGCTGGATCAGGTCTTCGGAGGCCTATGGGGCGGCTCGGAATGACGACCTACCAGGAATCTCATCGGTTCGACCTCGGGATGCTTGTGTCTCGGGATCGGCGGGAGCATCGCATAGTCGCCTCGAATGTGCTTGCGTACTCTGCGGAGGCATACGCAGAGCCCGAGCTCGGCGTCGGCTGAGGACGTTTCCGGCACGCCCTGTCAGACCGTGGCGGTAGGCTCCACCAGGGCATTAGGCATGCCCTTGGGGCCAGTGGCGAGGGAGGCAGGGCAGTGACAGCAACGGGAGGGGACCCGGGGCTCGGGCGCGCAGCGGCTGCGCCTAAGCCGGGGCCCGCCAAGCCCGCCCAGCAGTGGTTTCAGGAGCGGCTCTCGCCCTACTCCTGGGAGCAGGACGCGCTCGACCATGTACGGCGCCTCCTGCCTGCCGTGGAGCCCCACCGCGCTTGGGCGACGTTCTCCTTCACTGCTCAGTCGGGCCGTGTCAACGAGTGCGATCTGCTCGTCGCCGTTCCGGCCGGTCTCTTCCTCGTCGAGATCAAGAGCCACCCCGGCGAGCTCCGTAACACGGGCTCCACCTGGAGCTTCCGCGGCCGTGACCGTGTCCGCACCATCAATAACCCATTGCACTTCAACGACCTTAAGTCCAAAGAACTGCGCAGCCAGCTGCAGTGGGCGGCGCGCAAGCTCTACAAGTCCGACCGCATGGTCCCGCGCATCGAGCCGGCCGTGTTCCTCTCCGCCCCCGACCTGGTCAGCCATCTCGACGAAGTGCAGCGGATCCGCGTGTACGGGCGCGACGACGGCGCGAGCGGCCTGGGACGTATCTGGCAGGATTTTCTGGGCCTGCCGCCGGACCGTTCCGAGCGGCGCATCACCGAGGAGTTCTCCCGCCA
>NZ_KL585414.1:0-7212 GCF_000721935.1 Streptomyces sp. NRRL WC-3549 | reverse complement strand
ATGTGTATAAGAGACAGCTCAAGACCATCGGCATCCGGCAGTCCACCGGCCATCTGCGGTTCGGCGACGCCTGGAAGATGGAGCCGCATCCCCTCGACGCGGGGACCTCCTGGGAGGACCGGCTCGCGAAGCGCGACGACGGCCTCGCCCAGGAGGAGGGCCGCGTCCGTATCTATCTGGTCAGCCAGAGCGCGAACGACGCGGCGAGGAAGTCCACGGAGCGTGCCGCCCGCCGCGAGTACCAGGTCCTGCAGGGCATCACCCACCGGGGCATCGTCGATGCCGTCGAGCTGCGCGACCACGAGGGCGGGCCGGCGATCCTCTTCCGGCACCGGCACACGGACCTGCGGCTCGACCAGTACCTGGATACCTATGGCAGCGCGCTGACGCCCGAGACCCGGCTGGACCTGGTCCGCCAGCTCGCCGAGGCGGTGCGCCACGCCCACAGCCGTTCCCTCTACCACCGTGCTCTGGCAGCCCGCTCGGTCTACGTCTCCTTCCGTGGCGAGGGAGCCAGTCCCGAACTGCGCATCACCGACTGGCAGACGGCGGCCCGCGACTTCGACAGCAGCGGCACGTTCTTCCGGTCGATCGGCGCTTCGTCCCTGGACGCCGCCCTGATCGAGGACGCGGCTCACGTCTATCTGGCCCCCGAGACCGACCAGCCGTTCCCCGACCCCGGGGACCTGGACATCTTCGGCCTCGGCGCTGTCGCCTATCTGATCCTCACCGGCAAGCCCCCGGCACCCCAACGCAGTGTCCTCAAGGAGCGCCTGCGCACGGAGTCCGGACTCCACCTGTACGCCGTCGCCGACGGCGTCTCCGACGCGCTGGACACCCTCGTCTTCCGTGCGACCCGGGCTGATGCCAACGATCGGCTCAGCTCCGCCGAGGAGTTCCTGGGTCTCCTGGACGAAGCGGAGCGGGCCGACATCGTGCCCGACTCGCAGTCCGCCGCCTCCGTCGACCCCCTGGAAGCATTGCCCGGGCAGGCTCTCGACACGGAGTGGTCCGTACGCAGGGTTCTCGGTACGGGCTCCACGGCCCGCGCACTGCTCGTGGAGCGTGCCATCGAGGACGACGACGGCACGGTCCGTATCGAGGACCGCGTCTTCAAGGTGGCCCTCGACGAGCAGAAGGCCGACCGGCTGCGCGCGGAGGAGCGCGCCCTGAAACTGGTCGGCGGTGGTGCGATCGTCCAGCTGCGCGGCGAAGGACTGCGCGAGGCCGGTGAGCGCACGGTCCTGCAACTGGAGTACGCGGGCGAGCAGTCCCTCGGGGCACGATTGCGCGGCAAGGGGCAGCTCAGCTATGACGAGCTTGAGCGCTTCGGGGAAGACCTCTTCCTGGCGCTCGACCAGCTTGCCGCAAACGGTGTGCGCCATCGCGACATCAAGCCGGACAACCTCGGCATCCACCGCCGCAAGGATTTCACCTGGCAGCTGAAGCTGTTCGACTTCTCGCTGACCGACGCGTCGGACCGTGATGTGAAGGCCGGCACCCGTGGCTATCTCGACCCGTTTCTAGGCTCGGTTCGCCGACCTCACTTCGATGACCACGCCGAGCGATACGCGGCAGCCGTCACCCTGCACGAGATGGCCAGCGGTGAGCGGCCGCTGTGGGGCGACGGCCGTATAGACCCGCTCACCAACGAGTCCGCCGAACTGCACGTCGAGCGTGATCTGTTCCACGACCCCCTGCGGGACGGCCTGACGGCGTTCTTCCAGCGCGCGCTGCACCGCGACATCGAGCGCCGTTTCGACACGTTGCGGCAGATGAAGGACGCCTGGCAGAAGGTGTTCCGTGACGCGGACACCGACCGCCCGCCCACCACCCCCTCCACCGTGGGCACGGAGGCGGAAGACACGGAGCAGGCACGTGACCGCGCTGCCCTGGCCGCTGAGGGCACCACGCTGTTGGAGCTCGCCGGTCTGTCGCCACGCGCGGTCACGGTCGCGTGCGGCCTCGGGGCCACGACCGTCGAGCAGCTTCTGGACGTCCAGCCCTCCGCCATCTCCAGGGCACGCGGCGCGGGCCCGCTGGTGCGCAAGGAACTGAACCGTCGCCGCAACCAGTGGGTGGGCGCTCTACGAGGCAGCAGCACCGGAGCTGTCACACCTGGAGGCAGCGGCGCTTCCGGAGTCACGGCCGACGGCCCGAATGCCGGTCTCACCGGGATCCTGTCGATCGACGACATGGCTGCCCTGCTCACTCCGCCCCCCGGCCGAAAGGGCTCACACCGCGCCGACGTCGTACGACTGACGCTCGGTCTGCCACCGGAGGACGGCGGGCTCTCCCCTTTGGGTCAGTGGCCCGTCCAGGCCCGGATCTCGGACCACCTCAAGATCAAGCAGCCGCCCGTCTCGCGCCACCACCGCGCCGAGATCAAACGCTGGGCCGAGGCCGACTGGCTCCAGCGGGTCTGCACAGAACTCGTCGAGATGGTGCAGGACTTCGGCCGCGTCATGACCGCGGCCGAGGCAGCGCGGGAACTGCGTGGGCTGCACGGCGCCCAGGACGACACTCCCGAGCGCGTCACCGCCCGGGCCATGGCCGTCGTCCGTGCCGCCGTCGAGGCGGAGACCCGCGAGGAGGAGGGCCATGAACCCCGCCTCGCCGTACACCGACGCGGCGACATTGTGCTGCTGGCGTCCGAGTCCCTCCCGGACACCGACGACCCGAACCCGCGTGAGCTGGCCGACTACGCCGCTCACCTCGGCGCGAGCGCCGAGAAGCTCGCGGCCCGCGAGCCGCTGCCGGGCAGGGCCGAAGTCGTCCGGGATCTACGGGTCGTGCCCGCCCCGGAGGGCTTCGCCCCGCTGGCCGACACCCGCCTCGTGGCCTTGGCCGCAGCCGTCGCCCCGCCCGTCGAGTGCAGCCCCCGCCTGGAGTTGTACCCGCGCGATCTGAGTCTGGACCGTGCGCTGCGCATCTCGCAGGCAGGCGCTGGAGTCCGTTCCGACCTGGGCGTCACCGCCACCGAGCTGATCGCCCGCGTACGGGCGAGATTCCCGGACCTCAGCGCACTGGCCGGCCAGGAGCCGACCCCCGTCGCGCTCGAGGACGCCCTCCAAGCAGCTCGCTTCGACCTCCGCCACAACGACGAGGCCGGCCGTTTCTACCCTCCTGCCCCGAGGTCGACCGGCCCTTGGTCCTCCACCGGCACGCTCACCAGTACGCTGCCGCCGGTGCGTACCACCGCGCGCCGCGAAGCCGCTGACCCGCACGGACCCCTTCTCGACCGGCTCACCGAGAGCGCACGCCGCGGTGGCTTTCTCGCGCTCACCGTCAAGGCCGCTCGCCTGGAAGGGGCGGCGCAGAAGGTAGCGGACTGTGCCCCGGTCGTACCCGTGGACGTCGGTGCGCTGTTCCTGCGCGAGTTCAGGCAGCTCACGAAGGAGAAGGGACAGGACTGGCAGACGGTCCTGCGCGCCGACGCCGCCTCGGCCCCCGGCCGGATCAAGCCAGGCCTCGCCACGTTCGTCCGCGTGGTGTGGCAGCGCGTCGCCGACGATCTCCGCACCCGCGCGTTGGAGCCGCGCACCGTCCTCTTCCTGCACGACGCGGGTCTGATCTCCCGGTACTGGGACGAGGGCGGCCGTGACTTCCTGATCCCGCTCCAGGCAGCCTCCCGCCGCCCGGCTCAGGATCCGCACGGCCTGTGGTTGCTCTGCCCGGTGGAGTCCCGCACTCAGGACCCGCACCTGGACGGCCGCACAGTGGAGGCGCTGCGCAACGACGGTGAACTGGCCTACCTGAGCAGCGGGTTCCTGGGGGCGAGGGAGGAGCAGGCCGCCTGATAGGGCAAGGCCCTGCGAAAGGAGGAATGTGACTTGCCCGACGATCCCACCAGATAGGAAAAGCCGCCCCTCACGCAGACCAGGCCAGCCAGAATGTGGGCATGGTAGCGATCATCAAATGCCGTGACTACGAACTCGATTACCTCGAGCACCTCGAGAAGTTGCATCAATCGCGGCGCCTCGCGTGGGAGTGGACGGTCACTCGTCCGCGTGACCTGTGGCCCAAGGGCCGCCACCTGTTGCTAATTGCTTCCGAAGACGCCTACGGGCGCTTCGAGATCACCCGCCTCGGCAGGTCGGCTCGTGGCAAAAGGGCAGCAGACAAGGAACAGCAGCTGCGGGTCACGCAGGTTCGTCCGCTCAGGCGACCTCTCCCGATCAGCGAGTTGCTCGAACACGTCCCCGATCGCCTGCGGCGTCACCTTGTGGAGGACGGCCAGCAGACTCCGGGTACCGGTGGAGCGATACGCGCTCTTCTGCTCGAGCTGCGGCCGGAGCTGACGGAGATCGTCAGCCTCATCGAGAACGCCACCGAGCCGTGGCACTTCGGAAGCGCACGGGCAGGACAAGAACTCGCTCTTCAGCGTGACGCCACCCTCGGTGCCACCCGTATGGCCGGCTTCCAGGCGTCGGGGCTCGCTGAATGGGATCCGCCGGCCGAGGACCTGTACGACGACTCGGTCCCTCCTCAGTTCCTTGACCTTGTCACTGGTTCTACGCAGGGGACCGCCTCGGCGGAGCGCCCCGACGTACGGCTGCCTCGGTCACCAGAACATCCGCGTCCCGTGGACGCCCAGCCCGCGCTGGAAGACCATCTCATCACCCACGACACCACGACGATGCTCGGCTGGCTGAGCGAGGCGACGAGCCACGTGGCGTGGCGCGAATTCCGTGAGCACGGCCGTACCTTACTGGTGGCCAACGCCAACCGCACCGCCGCGGAGAGCCTCCTCGGATGCGACATCATTTTCTACAACGTCTCGCGTCACAGTCTTGTGCTCGTGCAGTACAAGAAGCTCGATGCGGAAAAAGGCGGCTTCTACTATCCGAACAGCGACCGGAACCTGGCCAAGGAACTGACGCGTATGCGGAGCCTCGACCGCTACGCCGAGATGCAGAGAGGTGTAGGTGATGAGCAGCGACTGGACACGAGTCCGAGTTGGATCAAGCTGTGTCATCCGCGCTCCCTTCTGCCGCACACGTCGGAAATGGTGCACGGGATGTACTTCTCCCGAAAGCAGTTCGAGTCGCTACGCGACGATGCCCGCCTGAAGGACGGCAGACAGGGCGCCGTGCGCTTCGGTTACAAGAACGTTCCGGGCTATCTGGACAACACGCTGTTCACGCGACTCGTGGAGTCCGGTCAGATCGGAACGACGGGTACGAGTACGGACCTGGTCCGCCAACAGGTCATCCGCAGCTTCCGTGGGCAGCGCAGCTTGGTGCTCGCCGTCCTGGGCGGCGATGAGCCGCCCCAGGCACGGCGCAATGCACAACGACGGGAAGTCCGCTGAGCGGGACCCTGCGAGGCGATCGGCTTGAGGGACAGAGTCCTGATGGCCGACCGCCGTCGTCGGCTGTCAGCTCACGTGCCGCCGCGGGACGCCGCCGCGACGGCCGATGTCGAAGGCCAGGCGGTAGATGTCCGGCAGGTCGATGGAGCCGTCGCTGCGCTTCGTCATGACTCCCAGCTCGATGAGTTCCCTGAGCAGGGACACCGAGTCGTCGACATCCCGCGGCCCGCTGCCCTCGCTCTCGTTCTCCAGCGCGGAACGTACCTTCGCGGCAAGTGAGCCCTTGAGCCAGGCGTAGTGGACGCCGGACGGTTCCATGGGCACCTGGCCCTCTTCGAGCTGCTGGACCGCCAGAGCTGCCCAGCCGATGTCGTCCTGGAGCTCCTCGACACGGATCTTTGACGCGAAGCTCAGGCTGTCCCGGATCGCCTCGTAGTGCAGCGGGACGGCGTGGCTCGCGAAGCGGGCGTCGGTCAGCTTGGCGGCCTTGCACAGCGTGGACAGCCAGGTGCGGGGGCTGACCTGACCCTTGCCGTCCTGGAGATGGTTCGGCACCCAGGTGTAGGTGTGTCCCTTGCGCCGGTCGGTGCCCATGAAGGCGCCGGCCAGGGAGACGAACACCTCCTCCTGCCGCTCCGTGTCGGCGATGACGGCGACCGGTGCGACGTACCGGCCGTCCCCTTCGGCACGCCAGTCGCCCGTTGCCTCGCGGAATTTCTTCGCTTCCGGGCCGGGGTGGTTGCCCAACTGGTGGAAGAGGAGGCCGTAGAGGTTCTCCCGCTCCCAGGTGAGGTCGGTGGAGTTGGCGCCGAGCTTTGACGCGTCGGCGAACGCCTTGGGCGCGTTCTCGTACATGTCCGGCCGGACGAAGATCTTCGCCCGCAGGGTGCCCGTGGTGAGCCGCAGTTCGAGCGCCGCCTGGAACAGGGCGGACAGCATCCGGTCCGACTGGCGGCGCTCACCGTGCAGATGGTCCAGGGCGTCGAAGAGGAGTACGCGCGTCTCGCCCCGCTCGCGGCTCTCCCGGTCGGCGCGCAGGACCGCGTTGTCGTACGCGTCCGGGTTCTCCCCTGTCCATCGGATGCGCTCGGCCCAGGAGTCGATCCGACGCACCTCCGGCACGTCGAGAGCCATCAGGATGACCGTGGCCCACAGGTCGTCGGGATCGATGCCGTCGTTGATCAGACGTTCGCGCGTCTTCTTGAGCGGAAACGCCGGTTCGTCGGTGCCGTCCACGCCGAACGCGATGCTCACCCGCGTACGCCGCAGCCTCGGCATCATGTACGAGTCGGCGGCGACCTCCCGCAGCCGGTCGTCCACCAGGGCCTTGGCCCAGAACGTCTTGCCCGTGCCGCGCGCACCGCGCACCACGGTGACGTCCGGATCCAGGGCCAGCCGGTGCGAGGACGGCGTGAACAGCGTGCGGAAGTCGGGCCCGGAGGTGTTCGCGTCGGGGGCCGCACCCAGCGCCTCGATCAGCAGCTTCCGGTACTCGGCGGCCACGGTCGGCGCGCTCATCGCTTCTCCTCGTGCGGCGCGAGCAGCAGCCGCTCCACGGTGCTGGTGAACGTCCGGTACGCCGCTTCCACGAACGGCAGCTCCGGCCACTTCCGGCTGCGCAGCGGGTCCAGGCCCACCAGGTCGTTGCCGAAGAGGATGGGGACAGCCGCGTACGGGGCGTCGTCCACGGCGCCGTCCGGTGAGAAGAACGGCTCTTCGTCGCCCTCGTCGGACAGGTTGTACAGCGTGTCCACGAACAGGTCGTACGCGTGCCTGCGGAGTGTGCCGAGCCGCTCGATGTCCCCGGCCGAGTGGAACATCGCGGCCACGACCCTGATCCGCTCCCGCAGCATGCGCGCGTCGTCCGGCCTGTGCTGCCACTCGGAGAGCAGCATCCT
>NZ_KL585413.1:77952-85156 GCF_000721935.1 Streptomyces sp. NRRL WC-3549 | reverse complement strand
CCGGCCGAGGGCCGTCCCCCTCGGCCGGCCGGTCAGGGGATGTGCCGCCTGCGCCTCGGGCTGTCAGGCTCCGGCGGCGATCCGTGCCAGGCGCCGGGCCTCGTCGCGGGTGGCGCGGGCGACGGCGTCCTCGTCCACCGTGGCGAGATGGCCGTCCTCGACGACGGGCCTGCCGCCGACGAGGGAGAGGGTGACGGGGGCCGCCGCTCCGAGGACGAGCGCGGCGACCGGGTCGGCGATGGAGGCGTGCGCCAGGGTGTCCAGCTTCCACAGGACGAGGTCGGCGAGCTTGCCGGCCTCCAGGGAGCCGGTCTGGCCGGCGCGGCCGAGCACCTGGGCCCCGCCGTACGTCCCCATGCGCAGGGCCTGACGCGCGTTCAGGGCCTTCTCACGATGGGCGCCGAGGCGGTTGACCAGCAGCGCGTTGCGCAGCTCGGTGTGGAGCTCGCCCGACTCGTTGGAGGCGGTGCCGTCGACGCCGAGGCCGACCGGGACACCGGCGGCGAGCATGTCGGGGACCCGGGCGATCCCGGCTCCGAGGCGGGCGTTGGACGACGGGCAGTGGGCGACGCCGGTGCCGGTGCGGGCGAATGCGGCGATGTCCGCGTCGTTCATGTGGACGCAGTGCGCCATCCACACGTCGTCGCCGAGCCAGCCTGTCTTCTCGAAGTAGCCGGTCGGTCCCGTGCCGAACCGTTCCTCGCAGAACCGCGCCTCCTCGACGGTCTCCGAGCCGTGGGTGTGCAGCCGCACGCCGCGCCGCCGGGCCAGTTCCGCGCCCTGCACGAGGAGTTCGGTGGAGACCGAGAAGGGTGAGCAGGGCGCCACGGCGATCTGGGTCATCGCGCCGGAGGAGGGGTCGTGGTACGCGTCGATCGTCGCCTCGGTGGCGGCGAGGGCGTCCTCCAGGGTCTCGACGGCGAAGTCCGGCGGCAGCCCTCCGTCCTTCTCGCCGCGGTCCATGGACCCCCGGGCGAACGTGAAGCGCAGGCCCGTCTCGCGGGCGGCTTCGATGATCGCGCCGGAGAGGTCCCCGGAGCCCCGCGGGTAGATGTAGTGGTGGTCCGTCGCGGTGGTGACACCGCCACGGGCCATCATGGCGAGTGAGCCCTGGGCGGCGGCGCGGACCATCGCCTCGTCGATGCGGGCCCACGTCGGGTACAGGGCGGTGAGCCAGTCGAAGAGGTGGTGGTCGGTCGCCAGGCCCCGGGTGATCCACTGGTAGAAGTGGTGGTGGGTGTTGACCAGGCCCGGGGTGGCGAGGTGGCCGGTGGCGTCGATCCGCCGTACGACTCCGGTGAGCCCCTCGGGGGCCGGGCCGGCGCCGACGGATTCGATGCGGTCGTCCGCGACGACGACGTGCCCCGAGGCGTACTCGGTGTCACGGGCGTCGACGGTCGCGATCGCACAGTTCTCCAGGACGAGGCGCTGAGGGTCTGCCGGGGCTGCCATGGCACTTCCTTCTTCTCTCTGTGGAGGGCGGACGCCGGCACGGTCCCGGCCGAGGAGGCGGCGTCGGCGTACGGCAGCCGGCCGGTTCCCGGCGGAGCGTCCGGAGCCGAAGGGCCGGAGGGGGACGCGGCCGGCGGGTGGATGCCGCGTGGGAGGGGGGCTCCCGTCCGCCGGGTGGGCTTCCCTGCCGGCGGCGGGCGGTGGTGCGGTGCGCGGCCGTTCGCCGGCCCCGTCGCGGATCGTGCCGTGGTGGTCCTCCGGGATGACCGGCCCCGCCCGGCCGTGGGCGGAGGGGGCCGGTCCGGCGCCGCGTCAGAGGTTGGTCAGGTCGACCGGGATCCTGGCCTCCGCCCCGTCCCGGAGCACCGTCGCCTCGATCAGGCCGTAGGGCCGGTCGGCTGCGAAGTAGACCTCGTTGTCGTTCTTGAGGCCGAAGGGCTCCAGGTCCACGAGGAAGTGGTGGTTGTTGGGCAGTGAGAAGCGGATCTCGTCGATCTCGCTGCGGCTGTTGATGATGCGCGAACCCATCTGGTACAGGGTCTGCTGGAGCGAGAGGGAGTACGTCTCGGCGAAGGCCTCGAGCATGTGCTTGCGCGCCTGCTGGTAGGACTTCTCCCAGTTCGGCATGGGCCGCTCGTCGTCGGTCCAGTTGTAGCGCCACTTGGCGGACACGTCGGTCGCCAGGATGCGGTCGTACGCCTCCTTGAGGGTGGTGTACCTGTCCTTGACGTAGCCCCAGAACTCCGAGTTGGTGGAGTTCAGTACGGTGAGGTCCTTGAGGCCCGAGACGACCTCCCACCTCTCGCCGTCGTAGGTGATCTGGGCGGTGCGCAGCTCCTGGCCCTTGCGGACGAAGGAGTGCTGGACCTCGTCGGCCCCGATGAAGCGGGAGTTGCCGTCGGAGGTCGCTATGCGCTCCCAGGCGTACTCCTCGATCCGTATCCGGGCGACCTTGATCGGTTCCTGGGAGGTCACGAAGTGGCGGGCGAGGTGGATGCCGAACTGCTCGGCGGAGTCGATGCCGTGTTCCTTGGCGAAGGCGAACACGGTGTTCTTGGTGGTGTCGGTCGGCAGGACGTTGGCGTTGGAGCCGGAGTAGTGGACGTCCTCCATGTCACCGGAGAGGGCGACCGAGACGTTGAGGTCCTTGATGTGGTGGGTGTCGCCGTCCCGCACGATCCTGACGACGCGGTTCTCTGCTTTGCCGTACTGGTTCTGGCCGAGAATCGTTGGCATGGTCTGCTAGCTCCCTCGGTAAACGGAGTAGCCGAACGGGTTGAGCAGCAGCGGTACGTGAAAGTGCTCCCCCGGGGTGACGGCGAACGTGATCGCCACCTCCGGGAAGAACGCGCCGCTGTCCCTTACGCGGGGGGCGTCCTGCTGCGCCTCGGCTTGCTTCTTGACGAAGTACGTCCCGGTGTCGAAGCCGAGGCGTACGTGGGTGGTTCCTTCCGGCAGGGCCGGCAGGTTCTTGCAGCGCCCGTCGGCGTCGGTGGCGGACGTGCCGAGCGTCACGTACGGCGCGTCGTCGCCGCTGCGCGCGGCGAGGGAGACGGCGACGGACGCGGCGGGGCGGCCGATGCTGGTGTCCAGGATGTGCGTGGACACCGACGCGGTCGTTTCGGTGCTCAAGTCCGTCACTCTCCTGCTTCGGGGTGGTCCGGTACGAGGGTCTCCCGTACGAGACGGGTCAACCGGATGCGGTTGATCTTGCCCAGTTCGGCGCGCACGATCTCCTGCTCGCGCTCGGGCGTGTTGCCGATGCGGGCCTTCACGGCGTCGCGCATCTGTGCACCGGTGGCTCCGGTGGCGCAGATCAGGAAGACGTGTCCGAACCGTTCCTGGTAGGCCAGGTTCAGTTCGAGCATCTCGGTCCTGAGCTCCTCGGAGGCGCCGGCCATCCCCCGCTGTTCGCGGGAGGAGGTCGGGTCGCCGGGCTTCGGGCGGCCGATCGGCGGGTGGCCGGCCATCGCTTCGGCCAGTTCGCGTGGGGTGAGGCGGGCCGTGGCGGCGTCGCCGGATCGGAGCAGGTCTTCCTCGGTGGCGTACGGGCGCCCGCCGAGGACGGCGTCCGCCCATGCCTGACCGGCACAGATCTCGTGCAGCGTCGCGGTGGCCTCGTCGTCCGCCAGGGAGTTGAACCGGGCGATGCCCGGGGTGGAACTCGAAGTCACGGGAGCCTCCGTGGCCGTTTTCCGCTGGGCGTTGTTCGGGCTGCCGATAGCTAACGCCCTCGACAACACGACGTCAACAGTTTGTTGAAATTCCACGAACGGAGAAGGCCGCCGTCCAGGGATGCGGACGGCGGCCTTCCGTTACGTTCGGTCAACTACTCGCCCTGAGCGGCGTGTTCCCGGTTCAAGTAGTTGTAGACGGTGAACCTCGAGACACCCAGGGCGCCCGCCACGGTCTCCACACCGTGCCGCACCGAGAAGGCGCCGCGTGCCTCCAGGGCCCGCACGACGGACTGCTTCGTCCTGCGGTCCAGGCCGGCGAGCGGCGCGCCGTACCTCTTCTCCATGGCGGCCAGGACGTGGTCCAGCGACGCGGAGAGCCGGGGCAGGCGTACGGCGACGACGTCTCGGCCCTCCCAGGCGAGCACCACGTCGTCCGGCTCGGCCTGGCCGAGGGCGAGCAGCTCGGCGCCCATCGCGTCGGCGAGCGGCTTGACCGCCGCGACCAGCGGATGATCGGCGGATTCGGTCACCGCTCACCCTCCCCGACCACGTTGACCTGGAGCGAGACCCGGGTGGCGCCGGAGGCCAGGGCCCGGCGCAGCAGGCCGTCCACCGCGGTGAGCACTTCGTCGGCCCCGCCCTCCGCGGTGTTGCCGAAGGGCCCGACGTCGACGGCGTCCAGCTCCGCGGACTGGATGACCTCCCGGGCCACCACCGCGTGGGCGGGCGCCTCGTCGAGATCGAAGGGCTCGGTGGTGAACTCCACCCGCAAGCGCACTGTGCCTCCTTGAATGTCCCGGGGGTACGCACTGCCGCCGCCCCCGGCCACGACTGTAACGACCCGCCGCCCGGGCCCGCACGTCCCGGCGGACCGGAGCCCCGGACCGGACAAGGGCCGCCGCGGACCGCGCGAGCACACCGCCGCCCACGGCCGTTCGGGACGGGCTCACGTACGCCGACTTCGCATCCCCCCTTGACAGCCTCACCCGCCGCCCGGCAATCTTCCGTTGAGCAGAAAGATACTTCCGCAATACGGAAGGAGTGCCGAGATCCTCATGGGATACCCGGACCACCGCTTCGATGTGAACCTTTCGATCCTCTTCACGGAACTCCCGCTCCTGGAGCGCCCCGCGGCCGCCGCCGCGGCGGGCTTCACGGCGGTCGAGCTGTGGTGGCCCTGGATCGAGACCCCGACCCCGCCGCAGGCGGAGCTCGACGCCCTCAGGAGGGCGCTCGACGACGCCGGCACCCAGCTGGTGGGGCTGAACTTCTACGCCGGGCGGCTTCCCGGCCCCGACCGCGGCGCACTCTCGCTGCCCGGGGCGGAGTCGGACCGCTTCCGCGCCAACGTCGAGGTGGCGTCCGCCTTCGCCGCAGCCACCGGCTGCCGTGCGCTCAACGCGCTGTACGGCAACCGCGTGGAGGGCGTGGACCCCGCCGCCCAGGACGAACTCGCCCTGGAAAACCTGGCCCTGGCGGCCCGCGCGGCCCACGGCGTCGGGGCGGTCCTGCTGATCGAGGCCCTCAACCGGCCTGAGTCGCCGCGCTATCCGCTGCTGAGCGCCCGGTCGGCGGTCGAGGTCGCCGACAAGGTCAACGAGGCCACCGGCCTGGGCAACGCGACGTTCCTGCTGGACCTCTACCACCTGTCCATGAACGGCGAGGACCTCGGCCAGGTCATCAAGGCGTACGCCGCGAGGACCGGTCACGTCCAGATCGCCGACAACCCGGGGCGCGGCGCACCGGGCACCGGCTCGCTCCCCCTGGAACGGCTCCTGGACGAACTGGCCGACGCCGGTTACGCGGGCATGGTCGGCCTGGAGTACAAGCCGGGCGACCGGCCGAGCGCGGAGTCCTTCGGCTGGCTCGGGTCCTGAGCCGACGCCGCCCCCCGTCCACACGTTTTCATCGGAAGGCACCCTCATGAGCAGCAACCTCCCCAAGGTCGCCTGGATCGGTCTGGGCATCATGGGCTCGCCCATGTCGGAGAACCTGGTCAGGGCCGGGTACGACGTCACCGGGTACACCCTGGAGCGGGCCAAGGTCGACCGGCTCGTCGCGGCGGGCGGCAGGGGCGCCGCCTCGGTCGCCGAGGCCGTACGCGACGCCGACGTGATCGTCACCATGGTCCCCGCCTCCCCGCAGGTCGAGGCGATCGCCTACGGCCCCGACGGCGTCCTGGAGAACGCGAGGAGCGGCGCCCTGCTGATCGACATGTCGTCGATCACCCCGCAGACCTCCGTGGACCTGGCGAAGCACGCGAAGGACAAGGGCATCCGCGTACTGGACGCCCCCGTCTCCGGCGGCGAGGCCGGCGCGGTCGAGGCCGTGCTCTCCATCATGGTCGGCGGCGAGCAGCCCGACTTCGACGCCGCCCGCCCGCTGCTGGAGGCGCTCGGCCGGACCATCGTGCTGTGCGGTCCGCACGGCTCCGGCCAGACGGTCAAGGCCGCCAACCAGCTCATCGTCGCGGTGAACATCCAGGCGTGCGCCGAGGCCGTGGTCTTCCTGGAGAGGTCCGGGGTCGACCTGGCCGCCGCGCTCGACGTGCTGAACGGCGGACTGGCCGGCTCGACAGTCCTGACCCGCAAGAAGGACAACTTCCTGAAGCGGGACTTCGACCCCGGCTTCCGGATCGACCTGCACCACAAGGACATGGGGATCGTCACGGACGCCGCCCGCACCGTCGGCGCCGCGCTGCCCGTCGGCGCGGTCGTGGCCCAGCTGGTCGCCTCGCTGCGCGCCCAGGGCGACGGCGGGCTGGACCACTCGGCGCTGCTGCGCTCGGTCGAGCGCCTCTCCGGCTCCCAGGTCTGACACGGCCTGAAGGCCCCTCGCACTCCGGGCCGCGGCGGCGCCGACACCTGTCCTGTCGCGCCCAGGCGTCGCCGCGGTCCGGAACCATTCACTCCGAATTCAACAAACTGTTGACGCACCGTTCGCGCCGAACCTACGCTCCCCCACACCGTCAGCAGCCCTCGTACGGAAGGTCTCCATGTCCCCGCGTGTGCTCACCACCGAGTCAGGCGCCCCGGTCGCCGACAACCAGAACTCCGCCACGGCCGGTGCCGGCGGGCCGGTCCTGATCCAGGACCAGCACCTGCTGGAGAAGCTGGCCCGCTTCAACCGTGAGCGCATCCCGGAGCGCGTCGTGCACGCCCGCGGCTCCGGCGCGTACGGCTACTTCGAGGTGACGGACGACGTCACCGCCTGGACCCGCGCGGACTTCCTGTCCGAGGCCGGCCGGCGCACCCGGACGTTCCTGCGCTTCTCGACGGTCGCCGACTCCCTCGGCGGCGCCGACGCCGTACGCGACCCGCGCGGTTTCGCCGTCAAGTTCTACACCGACGAGGGCAACTACGACCTGGTCGGCAACAACACCCCGGTCTTCTTCGTCAAGGACCCCGTGAAGTTCCCCGACTTCATCCACTCGCAGAAGCGCGACCCGTTCACGGGCCGCCAGGAGCCCGACAACGTCTGGGACTTCTGGGCGCACTCCCCCGAGGCGACGCACCAGATCACCTGGCTGATGGGCGACCGGGGCATCCCTGCCTCCTACCGCCACATGAACGGCT
>NZ_KL585413.1:75046-77774 GCF_000721935.1 Streptomyces sp. NRRL WC-3549 | reverse complement strand
TCAGAGATGTGTATAAGAGACACCTACCAGTGGACGAACGCCGAGGGCGAGGCCTTCTTCGTCAAGTACCACTTCAAGACCAACCAGGGCGTCCGCTCCCTGGACGCCGGCCAGGCCGCGGAGCTGGCCGCCCGGGACGCCACCTCGCACCAGACGGACCTGCTCCAGGCCATCGAGCGCGGGATGAATCCCTCGTGGACCCTGTACGTCCAGGTCATGCCGGCCGCCGAGGCCGCGGGGTACCGCTTCGACCCGTTCGACGTGACCAAGGTGTGGCCGCACGCGGACCATCCGCTGCACCGGGTGGGGCGCCTGGTCCTGGACCGCAACCCGGACAACGTGTTCGCCGAGGTCGAGCAGGCGGCGTTCTCGCCGAACAACTTCGTGCCCGGTATCGGCCCGTCCCCGGACAAGATGCTCCAGGGCCGGCTGTTCGCGTACGCCGACGCGCAGCGCCACCGGCTGGGCGTCAACCACACGCAGCTGCCGGTCAACGCCCCGAAGGCCCCCGTCGTGGACAACTACGGCCGCGACGGTCTGCACGCCACCCGGTACGGCGCACGGCACGACAAGAACTACGAGCCCAACTCGTACGACGGCCCCGTCCAGACCGGGGAGCCGCCGGCCGCCCCGCTCGCCGTGCACGGCTGGACCGGTACGCACGAGGCGCCCGCGCACCCGAAGGACGACGACTTCTTCCAGGCGGGTGAGCTCTACCGGCTGATGACGGCCGGCGAGAAGGACCGCCTGATCGCCAACATCGCCGGCGGCCTCTCGCAGGTCACCCGCGACGACGTGATCGAGAAGAACCTCGCCCACTTCCACGCCGCCGACCCGGAGTACGGCACACGCGTGGAGGAGGCCGTCCGCGCCCTGCGCGAGGACTGAGCCTCCTCCCATGACCCTGCCGGTGCCGCGCACCCGGATGAGGGGTGCCGCGCGGCACCGGCAGGACGGGACCGCGGCGGTGGGCGACGCCAGTGCGGTGGCGCAGGGCCCGGCGGTCCGGTTCCGGACCTGAGCGAACCGGACCGTCCAGGAGGCCGCCGTCCGCCGCCGCGGTCACCTCGTCCCGTGCGACGCCCGCTCCCGGCCCGGCCGTGGGGCCCGGGGCGGCCGCAGCAGTACGGGCCGGAGTCTGCTGTACCCGCGCACGGACACCGGGCGCAGCGCCCTGAGTTCGTACCCGGCCAGCCCCGCCAGCTCCCCGGCGAACACGGTGTCGACCAGCACGGTGCCGGGCCGGGCCACCCCGGTCAGCCGGGCGGCGATGTTCACCGCCGCCCCGTAGACGTCGCCGAAGCGGCTGAGGACGGCACCGTGGGCCAGCCCGGTCCGCACCCGCGGCAACCGCTGGTCCGCCTCGACGCGGGCGGTGAGCTCCAGGGCGATGCCGGCGGCCTCGGACGCCGACTCGGACACGAAGAACACCTCGTCGCCGATGGTCTTCACCACCCGGCCGCGGCCCTCGGCGACCACGTCGCCCGTCAGGCCCTCGAACCGGTCGAGCACCCGGCCGAGTTCGGCGCTGTCCAGTCCGCGGGTCATCCGCGTGTAGCCGACCATGTCGGTGAACCCCACCGCCAGGTCGCGGACGTCTGCGTCCACGCGGGCCGGCACCGGCCCGCCCGCCGCCGCGCCCCGCCGCCCCCCGGCGGACGCCCCCTGCCGCGTCTCGGTGACCATCCGTCCGGCGTACGCCGCCAGATGCCGGCGCCACACGTGCCGCTGCAGCAGTTCCAGCTCCGGCAGCAGCGCCGCGGCGTGGTCGACCGGCCGCCCTCCGGTCGCGGGGGCTCCCGGTACCCGGCTCATCCAGGCCCACAGGGTCGACACCTGCCACTCGGCCAGCCGGGACAGATGGTGGCCCAGGGCGCGCGCCATCACCGTCTCGCTCTCCTCGGTGATGAGCCCGACCCCGATGAGCCGTTCCCCCGCGCGCAGCGCCTCGACGTCGGCGTCGGTGAAGACCCTCGCGTCGTCCTCGACCACCGGAAAACCGAGTGCGTGCCAGAGCTGTGCGGTGCGCTCGGCCCCCACCCCGGTCCGCTCGACGACGTCGCGCCTCGTCCAGACGCGGCCTCCGCCGAGCAGCACCTCCTCGACGGTGCGCCCCGCCTCTCCGCCGCCGGACGGGTCCGCCGCGCTCATGTGGTGTGCACGATCAGCACGTCGAGCCCCGCCTTCCTGGCGACGTCCGCGGGTACGGAGCCGAGGATGCGCCCGGCGAGCGAGCGCAGCCCCCGGTTGCCGACGACCAGGAGGTCGGCCGAGCACTCCCGCGCGGTCCGCACGAGGGCGGCGACCGGTTCGTCCTCCACAGCCACCGACCGCACCTTCACCGCCCCCTGCGCACGGGCCCGGTCCCTGGCGATCCGCAAGGTGTCCTCCGCGGGTGCCGACCCCACCACCTGGTAGGCATCCGCCCCCAACTGGTCCTTTGCCAGGGACAGTTCCGGCCCTCGCATCGGTACGTACGCACAGGCGACGACGAGCTCGGCCCCGCAGGCGGCGGCGAGCCTGGCCGCCCCCTCGACCGCCGCGAACGACGACTCCGAGCCGTCCGTGCCGACCATGACTGTCCGGTAGGCGCCCACGCCAACCTCCTTACCAGCAAGTAAACTTACTCAAAAGTAAGATAGGGTGCGGCGACGCACCGGGGCAAGGGGGCGGCACACGCGACAGGGGCGGTACAGACGGCGGCGCCGGCCGCCGCGGCCCGTCGGGG
>NZ_KL585413.1:73130-74869 GCF_000721935.1 Streptomyces sp. NRRL WC-3549 | reverse complement strand
CGGCCCGCCGCGGCCCGTCGGGGTCGCGGCGGCCGGCGCCGTGGCATCCGGGCGGGCGGCCGGGAGGCTGCCCCGTACCCGGGCCGTCAGACCGTGAGCGGACGGACGGCCGTGGGGGCGTGGCCCGGCTCGGTGGCCAGCTCCTCGAACTCGTTGACCGACGCGATGTCCGTCCCGCTCATCGAGATGTTCGTGACCCGCTCCAGGATCGCCTCGACCACGACCGGCACCCGGTGTTCGGCCGCCAGCTTCTTCGCCTGCTCGAACGCCGGCAGCAGGGCGTCCGGTTCGGTGACCCGGATCGCCTTGCAGCCCAGCCCCTCGACGACCTTGACGTGGTCCACGCCGTAGACGCCCAGCTCCGGGGAGTTGAGGTTCTCGAACTCCAGGCTGACCTGGAAGTCGATGTCGAAGGCGCGCTGCGCCTGCCGGATGAGCCCCAGGTAGGAGTTGTTCACCAGGACGTGCACATAGGGGATGCGGTGCTGTGCGCCGACGGCCAGCTCCTCCAGCATGAACTGGAAGTCGTAGTCGCCGGAGAGCGCGACGACCGAGCCGCCCGGGTCGGCCGTGGCGACGCCGAGCGCGGCCGGGACGGTCCAGCCGAGCGGCCCGGCCTGCCCGCAGTTGATCCAGTGGCGCGGCCGGTAGACGTGCAGCATCTGCGCGCCCGCGATCTGGGAGAGGCCGATGGTGGTGACGTAGCGGGTCTCCGGCCCGAAGGCGCGGTTCATCTCCTCGTAGACCCGCTGCGGCTTCAGGGGCACGTCCTCGAAGTGGGTACGGCGCTGGAGGGTGGCCCGGCGCTCCTGGGTGGAGGCCGCCCAGGCCGCGCGGTCCTTGAGCCGGCCCTCGGCCTCGCGCTCCCGCGCCACCTCGACGAAGAGCTCCAGCGCGGCCCCGGCGTCGGAGGCGATGCCGAGGTCCGGGGCGAAGATCCTGCCCAGCTGGGTGGGTTCGATGTCGACGTGGACGAAGGTGCGGCCCCCGGTGTAGACGTCGAGGCTGCCGGTGTGGCGGTTGGCCCAGCGGTTGCCGATGCCGAGGACGAAGTCGGACTCCAGGAAGTTCGCGTTGCCGTAGCGGTGCGAGGTCTGCAGACCCACCATGCCCGCGTTGAGCGCGTGGTCGTCGGGCAGGACGCCCCAGCCCATGAGGGTGGGGACGACCGGGACCCCGGTCAGCTCGGCGAACTCGACCAGGAGTTCCGCGGCGTCGGCGTTGATGACGCCGCCGCCCGCGACGATCAGCGGGCGTTCGGAGGCCTCCAGCATGTCCAGCGCGCGCTCGATCTGCCTGCGGCTCGCCGCCGGCTTGTGCACCGGCAGCGGCTCGTACAGCTCCGGGTCGAACTCGATCTCGGTCAGCTGGACGTCGACGGGCAGGTCCACGAGGACTGGCCCGGGGCGCCCGCTGCGCATGAGGTGGAAGGCCCGCTGGAGGACGCCGGGGACCTGCGCCGCCTCCAGGACGGTGGTGGCGGCCTTGGTCACCGGAGCGGCGATGGACGCGATGTCGACGGCCTGGAAGTCCTCCTTGTGGAGCACGGCCGTCGGAGCCTGGCCGGTGATGCAGAGGATCGGCACGGAGTCCGCGGCGGCGGAGTACAGGCCGGTGATCATGTCGGTGCCGGCCGGTCCCGAGGTACCGACGCAGACACCGATGTTCCCGGCGGCGGCACGGGTGTAGCCCTCGGCCATGTGGGAGGCGCCCTCGACATGGCGGGCCAGCGTGTGGCG
>NZ_KL585413.1:66657-72939 GCF_000721935.1 Streptomyces sp. NRRL WC-3549 | reverse complement strand
CGACATGGCGGGCCAGCGTGTGGCGCACCCCGCCGGCCGCTTCGAGCGCCGCGTAGAACGGATTGATCGCGGCACCCGGCACACCGAACGCGTCGCTGACGCCTTCGCGCTTGAGGATCTCGACTGCCGCGCGGGCAGCGGTCATACGGGGCATGGGGGACTCCTGCTCGGACGTGGTGGATTCGGGCTCTGTCGCGCCACCTGAGAGCACCATTTCCGCATCATGGAATATCGGTTCTGCTATACGGAAGTAATGTAAGGCGAGCCCTCGACGGCCGTCAAGAGAGGGAACGGCCCCACGAAATCCGCCAAGTCCCTGCCCAGAACATCGCGGTTGGTGGACGATGGAGGCACGGAGAGCGAGGCCGCGACGCCCGCGGCGGGAAGGGGCAGCCCGTGGAGTCCGTACCGGTGCGCTGTCCGGTCTGTCACCGGGACCACGCCTACATCACCCCGGTGTACCCCTGTCCGTGCGGAGCGCCGACCGCCCCGCCGCTCCTGCGCGGCGCCCCGGCCGTACCGATCACGCACCGCACCTGGACGGACGACTGGGTGAGCGTCCGCTGCCACAGCTGCGGACGCCGCGACCAGTGGCCCCACCCCGAACTCTGCTGCCCCTGCGGGACGGTGCTGCGCATACCGGTACGCCCGGTGGCCACCCGCGGCGGCACCACCGCCGCGGGTCCGGCCGCCCCGGCCCACATACCGCTCCCCCGCACCGCCGCGCACCCGCGTCCGCCGTTCCGGCCGCCGGTGATCCGCACGGCCCGCGACGCGGTGAGCGCCGCGGCGCTGTATCTGACCTGGCTGGGGTACCGCGACGTCGTCCAGCCGGAGGTGCGCCCGCTGTCCCGGATCGACCTGCGGGCGGCCGGGCTCATCGCCCAGGTGGACTCGACCACCCGCCCCACGTCCCTGCGCGACGTCGAATGCCTCTGGCTGAACGCCCTCAACTCCGAGGTGTCCAGCGTGTTCTTCTCGCTGGCCGGCTACTCCGACGACGCCCGCGCACGCGGCGACGGCCTCGCCGTCCCGCTCTTCGTCCTGGACCTCACGGGTACGCCGCAACCGGTCAACGGCCCCGCCGAGGAACTCGTGAGCACCGGCGCCTGACGCCCCGCCATACTGGCGCCATGCGCATCCGCCCCGCCCACCGTGCCGAATTCCCGCTGCTCCAGGACGTCGAGCGCGCCGCGGGCGAGCTCTTCCGGACGGTCGGCATGCACACGATCGCCGACGACGAGCCACCACCACTGGACGTACTGGAGGACTTCGCCCGGTCGGGCCGGTGCTGGGTGGCGGCCGAGGGGGCGGACGACCACCCGGTCGGTTATCTGCTCGCGGACCGGGTGGACGGGGCCGCCCACATCGAGCAGGTCTCGGTGGCGCCGGCGGCCGCCCGCCGGGGCGTGGGCCGCGCGCTCATCGCCCACCTCGCCGACCGGGCCGCCACCCAGGGACTGGACGCCCTCACCCTCACCACGTTCGCCGGGGTCCCCTGGAACGCCCCGTACTACGCGCGCATCGGTTTCCGGACACTGGCGGCGGACGAGATCGGCCAGGGACTCCGCGAGATCAGGGCGCGGGAGGCCGGACTCGGCCTGGACCGGTGGCCACGGGTCTGCATGCGCCGGGAAGTTCACACCTGTCCCAGGGCATGATTTCGGTCACCCCTGCCCCCACGAGCCATATATGTTCGGACTGTTGTCAGTATGGGGACGTAGAGTGAAGGCATGGTCTTAACTCCACTCCTTCCCCCTGCCTACGCGCCCGTTTTCCCGACGCAGCCGACGCACCCCGCCGTCGTCGAGGCGAACGAGGCGATCCGTGCGCTCGTGGACGAGCGGGCCGGCCAGGACTGGTCGTCCGTGGAGTCCGCGCAGTACGAGGTCCTGCTCATCGAATGGGCCGCGGCCACCCGCGGCGAGCGCCCGCCGCGCCCTACTCCCCGTACCCCTCCCGCAGTTCGACCTTGCGGACCTTGCCGCTGACCGTCATCGGGAAGGCGTCGAGGACACGCAGCCGGCGGGGGATCTTGTAGTGGGCCAACCGCTCACGGCAGTACGCCGCCAGCTCCTCCGGCGTCGGCGGATCGGCCGGGTCGCGGGCGATGACACAGGCCAGGATCTCCTCGCCGTACTTCTCGTCCGGCACGCCGACCACCTGGACGTCGGCGATCTTCGGATGGCCGTGGAGGAACTCCTCGACCTCCCGGGGGTACACGTTCTCGCCGCCCCGGATGATCATGTCCTTGATGCGGCCGATGATCTGGACGTATCCGTCCTCCCGCATCACCGCGAGGTCCCCGGTGTGCATCCAGCGGCCCGCGTCGATGACCTCGGCGGTCCGTTCCGGTTCGTTCCAGTAGCCGAGCATCACGCTGTATCCGCGCGTGCACAGCTCACCGGCCTCGCCGCGCGGGACGGTCACCCCCGTCACCGGGTCGGTCACCTTCACCTCGATGTGCGGCATCACCCGGCCCACCGTGCCCGTGCGGCGCTCCAGGTCGTCGTCGCGGCGGGTCTGGGTGGAGACCGGGGAGGTCTCCGTCATCCCGTAGCAGATGGACACCTCGTCCATGTGCATCTCGGCGACGACCCGTTTCATCACCTCCACCGGGCAGGGGGACCCGGCCATGATCCCGGTCCGCAGCGAGGAGAGGTCGTACGAGGCGAAGTCCGGCAGGTCGAGTTCCGCGATGAACATGGTGGGGACGCCGTAGAGCGAGGTGCAGCGTTCGCGCTGGACGGCTTCGAGCACGGCGGCGGGTTCGAAGACGGGGGCCGGGATCACGATGCAGGCACCGTGCGAGGTGATGCCGAGATTGCCCATGACCATGCCGAAGCAGTGGTAGAAGGGCACCGGCAGGCAGACCCGGTCGTGCTCGCTGTAGGCGACCAACTCGCCCACGAAGTATCCGTTGTTGAGGATGTTGTGGTGGGAGAGGGTGGCCCCCTTGGGGAATCCGGTGGTGCCCGACGTGTACTGGATGTTGATCGGGTCGTCGCAGGACAGCCCGGCCTCACGGGCGGCGAGCTGCTCGGGCGTGACCGAGGCGGCGGCCCGGAGCAGGTCGTCCCAGGACCGGTCGCCGATGAAGTGGACGGCCCCGAGCGCGGGGCAGTCGTCCCGGACCTGCTCGACGAGCGCCCGGTAGTCGCTGGTGCGGTGGGCGAGCGACGCGATCAGCAGACCGATGCCGGCCTGGTCGAGGACGAACCTCAGCTCGTGCGCGCGGTAGGCCGGATTGACGTTGACCATGACGGCGCCGATGCGGGCCGTGGCGTACTGGACGAACACCCACTCCGGGCAGTTGACGGCCCAGATGCCGACCCGGTCGCCCTTGGCCACCCCGGACGCCATGAGCGCCCGCGCCAGCTCCTCGACGGCGGCGCCGAACTCGGCGTACGTCCAGCGGCGCCCGGACGCCACGTCGACCAGGGCCTCGCGCTCCGGGAAGGCCTCGACGGCCCGGGCGAGGTTGCGTCCGACGGTGTCGCCGAGCAGCGGTGTGGTGCCGGTGCCGTGGGTGTAGGACAGCTCGTCACTCATCGCAGGTCCCCCTCGTCGTACTCGGCCCCGGTGCCGCGGGCGGTCGCCTCGCGCAGTTCGATCCGGCGGATCTTCCCGGAGACGGTCTTGGGCAGGTCGGCGAACTCCAGCCTGCGGATCCGCTTGTAGGGGGCGAGGACGGCCCGGGAGTGGGCGAACAGCACCTTCGCGGTGTCCGGCCCCGGCTCCCAGCCCTCCGCGAGCACCACGTACGCCTTCGGCACGGCGAGCCGCACCGGGTCCGGGGCGGGCACGACCGCCGCCTCGGCGACCGCCTCGTGCTCCAGCAGGGCGCTCTCCAGCTCGAACGGCGAGATCTTGTAGTCGCTGGCCTTGAAGACGTCGTCGCTCCGGCCGATGTAGGTGATGTAGCCGTCCTCGTCCCGGGAGCCGATGTCACCGGTGCGGTAGTAGCCGCCGGCCATGGCGCGCGCGGTGCGCTCGGGGTCACCGTGGTAGCCCGTCATCAGGCCGACGGGCGCGGACGACAGATCGAGGGAGATCTCCCCCTCCACGGCGCCCGGCGCCCCCGTCACCGGGTCCAGCAGCTCCACCGTGTAGCCGGGGCTCGGGCGGCCCATGGAGCCCGTCTTCATCGGCTGCCCGGGGGTGTTGGCGACCTGCACGGCGGTCTCCGTCTGCCCGAAGCCGTCCCTGATGGTGACGCCCCAGGCCCGCCGGACGCTCTCGATGACCTCCGGGTTGAGGGGCTCACCGGCGGCGACGACCTCGCGCGGGGGCGTCCTCAGCTGCGACAGGTCGGCCTGGATGAGCATGCGCCAGACGGTCGGCGGGGCGCAGAAGCTGGTCACCGCCGAGCGGTCCATCTCCGCCATCAGCCGGGCCGCGTCGAACCGGGTGTAGTTGAAGATGAAGACGGTGGCCTCGGCGTTCCAGGGGGCGAAGAGGTTCGACCAGGCGTGCTTCGCCCAGCCCGGCGAGGAGATGTTCAGGTGGACGTCGCCGGGCTTGAGCCCGATCCAGTACATCGTCGACAGGTGACCGACCGGGTAGGACACGTGGGTGTGCTCGACGAGCTTGGGGCTGGCGGTCGTCCCGGAGGTGAAGTAGAGCATCAGCGCCTCGTCGGCGTCGGTCTCCCGGTCCGGTGCGAAGGTGTCGGGGGCGTCGGCGGCGTCCCCGTACGACAGCCAGCCCTCGACGGCGTCGCCGACCGCGATCCGGGTGTGGTCGCCGGGCACCTCGTCGAACTTCGCGGTGTCCGCGGACCGCACGAGGACGTGCCGGACCCGGCCGCGCTCCACCCGGTCGCGCAGGTCGACGGGGCCCAGCAGCGGGGTGGCGGGGATGACGACGGCGCGCAGCTTCATCGCGGCGAGCGCGGTCTCCCACAGCTCCGTCTGGTTGCCGAGCATGACCAGGACGCGGTCACCGGCCGCGACGCCCTGGGACCGCATCCAGTTCGCCGCCCGGTTCGAGCGGGCCGCCATCTCGGCGAAGGACACCTCGGTACGGGTGCCGTCCTCCTCGACGATGTGCAGGGCCGTGCGGTCGTTGCCCTCGGCGATGACGTCGAACCAGTCGAGCGCCCAGTTGAAGTGGGGCGGCCGGGGCCAGCGGAAGCCCGCGTGGGCCTTCGCGTAGTCGTCACGGTGCTCCAGCAGAAAGTCCCGGGCGGCCCGGAACGTCTCCGTCGCGCTGGTTGCCGGCATGTGTCCTCCTCGGTGCGGACCCGTCTGCGGGACGACGGGCTTTGACATCATGTGAACGGTGACCCAGATCTCACCACCCCCGGACGGGGGTACCGACGAGCGAACGGGGATGTTCCCGTGGGAGAACCGGGCGAGACGACCGAACTCCAGGCGGCCCTGTCGAGGCTGCGGCTGACCAGCGGGCTGCCCGTGGTCTTCGGCGGGCTGCTCTCCGACGCCCGGCACGCCCGCATCGCGGAGCTGAGCGGCGCGCAGAGCTCCGCGCTGCGCGGGCTCGTCATCTCGGCGGGCAGCGGGCTCGGCGGCAAGGCGATCGCCCTGTCACGGCCCTGCGCGGTGACCGACTACGCCTCCGCCCGCCACATCAGCCACGAGTACGACACCGCCGTGGCGGCGGAGGGCCTGCGTTCGGTCGTCGCGGTGCCCGTCGTCGTACGCCGCAGGGTGCGCGGGGTGCTGTACGGGGCGCTGCGCACGCCCCACGCGCTCGGGGACCGCACGTTCGACGCGGCGGCCTCCGCCGCCCGGGACGTGGAGCAGGCGCTGGCCGTGCGGGACGAGGTGCGGCAGCTGCTCACCGCCACCCAGGAGCAGCTGACGGGGACGGGGGCCGACACCTGGGAGGACGTGCGGGAGGCGCACCGCGAGCTGCGCGCGCTGGCGCCCCGGATCGCCGACCCGGCCCTGCGGGACGAGCTGCTCTCCGTGTGCGGGAGGCTCGCCTCGGCCGCGGGGAGCGGGCGTCCGGCCGGGCCCGGGTCCGTACGGCTGGCGCCCCGGGAGGTGGACGTGCTCGCCTGTGTCGCGTCGGGTGCGACGAACGCGGTGGCGGCCGAGCGGCTGGGGCTGCGGCCGGAGACCGTGAAGGCGTATCTGCGTTCGGCGATGCGCAGGCTGGGGGCGCACACCCGGCTGGAGGCGGTGGTGGCGGCGCGCCGGGCCGGGCTGCTGCCCTGAGGGAGCCGGTGCCCGGGGCGCGAGGGGCGCGGGGCGCGAGGGGCGCGGCTCCGTTCGCCTCTGCGCGACCGTGGGGGGACGCGGTCGGGGGCCGCCGGCG
>NZ_KL585413.1:61529-66417 GCF_000721935.1 Streptomyces sp. NRRL WC-3549 | reverse complement strand
CGGGGGCCGCCGGCGGCGGACCGCCGGAACGCGACACTCGGACAGGCCGTGGAGCCGGGGTCCAGGGCCGCTCGGCCCCATGATGGGGCGGGTGATCAGTGTTCTGTTCGCCGTCCTGACCGCGCTCAGCAACGGCTCCGCCTCGGTGCTCCAGCGCCGCGCCGCCATGAAGGTCCCCTCCGGGCCGATCGCCGTGGTCCAGCCCATCTTCGTGATCGAGCTGCCCGCGACCCTGCTGCTGGCCGGGCTCGTCATGCGCGCCAGGGTGCCGCGCCCGGTGTGGTTCGGGGTGGCGGCGGTGACGCTGGGGCTGGCGCTCGGCATGGCGTCGGCCGCGCCGGTGGGCGGCGCGGACCAGGTGCACGGTGGTGCCGCCTGGATCCCGGCCCTGGTGGTGACCGGGCTCTTCGAGGCCGCGCTGATCGCCGCCGCGCTCTCCACACGGGGCAACGCCCGGGCCGCGCTGCTGGGTCTGGCGGCGGCCTGCGGGTACGCGCTGACCGCGGCGCTGATGAAGGACGCCATGTCGCGGCTGGAGAGCCACGGTGTCCTCGGGCTGCTGGCGGCGTGGCAGCTGTACGCCACGGCGGCGGCCGGGGTCGGTGCGCTCTTCCTTCTCCAGAACGCCCTCCAGGCCGGCTCGCTGGTGGCGGTGCAGCCGATGCTGACGCTGGGGGACGCGCTGATCAGCATCACCTACGGGGTGACGCTGTTCGGTGAGCACCTGCGCGCGGGGTGGTGGCTGCTGCCGCAGCTGATCGGGGTGGGGCTGATCGCCACCGGATGTGTGATCCTGGCCCGCTCCCCGCTGGCGTCGGGCGGACAGGAGCCGGCCTCCCGGGTGAAGTGACCGGGCCCCGGCCGCGCCGCGGGCCCCGAGGCCCGGGAACGCGGCACGGGGCCCGGGCCCGGGGCACCGTCAGGGGCGTCCGCGGGCGGGTACCTCCTCGCCCGGCGGCACCGGCCCGGGCGGGGTCCCGTCGCCGAACGGACGGCCGCCCAGTTCCTCGCGGTGGTGCGGGGTCAGCCAGCCGGACAGGTCGGGCCCGAGCGGCACGATGCCGGTCGGGTTGATGCCGGTGTGCACCCGGTAGTAGTGCTGCTTGATGTGGTGGAAGTCGACGGTGTCGCCGAAACCGGGGGTCTGGTAGAGGTCACGGGCGTACGCCCACAGGACCGGGTCCTCGGTCAGCTTGTTCCGGTTGCACTTGAAGTGGCCGTGGTAGACGGCGTCGAAGCGGACCAGGGTGGTGAACAGCCGGATGTCGGCCTCGGTGAGGGTGTCCCCGACCAGGTAGCGCTGTCCGGCGAGCCGTTCGGAGACCAGGTCCAGGCGGCGGAAGACATCGATGTACGCGGCCTCGTACTCGCCCTGCTCGCCGGCGAACCCAGCCCGGTAGACGCCGTTGTTGACGTCCCGGTAGATGCCGTCCATCACCTCGTCGATCTCGTCGCGCAGTCGCTCGGGGTAGAGGTCGGGTGCGCCCGGGCGGTGCAGGGCGGTCCACTCGGTGGCCAGGTCCAGGGTGATCTGCTGGTAGTCGTTGGTGACCAGGGCCCTGCTCGGGATGTCGACGAGCGCGGGCACGCTGACCCCTCCGGGGTAGTCGCGCTCCCGCGCGTCGTACGCCTCGCTGAGGTAGCGGATGCCGAGCACCGGGTCCTTGCCGCCCTCGTCGAGGGTGAAGCGCCAGCTCCGGTCGTCCTGGAGGGGGTCGGCGACGGCCAGGGAGAGCGCGCTCTCCAGGCCGAGGAGGCGGCGGGAGACCAGGGCGCGGCTCGCCCAGGGGCAGGCCCGGCTGACGACGAGGCGGTACCGGTGTATAAGAGACAGCCGTCCCGCCCGTCGGCGGTGATCCGGTCGGCGAAGTGGCTGCGGGACCGCTTGAAGGGCTTGTGGCCGTACGAACTGTTCCCGTTCGGCTGCCGGTCGTCGGGGCCCCGGTCTGAAGGGGTGCTGCTCACGTCTCGCTCCTCGGCTGGTCGGTCGCTTCGGCCTTCTCCTGGTGTCTCCTTCCCCGCCGGCCGGCTGCGACATCGGCGAGGGCGACGATCAGCCCGGCAAGGACGAACGCGACGGAGACGATCAGCCCGTGGTCGTAGGCGCCCGGCCAGCCGTCGCGGCTCAGCCGGGAGAAGAAGACCGAGCCGACCGCGGCGATGCCGATGGCCGAGCCGACGCGCTGGCTGGTCTGCAGGGTGCCGCCGGCAGTGCCCGCGTTGCGTACCGGTACCTCGGAGAGGGTGAGGGTCTGGTTGGGGGCGATGACGAGTCCGCTGCCGAGTCCGGCGAGCAGCAGCGGAGCGGCCATCGCGAGGCCCGCGCCCCGGCCGGGCACGAGGTGGACGGCCATGGCGGTGAGCCCGAGCCCGACGGCCACCATGGTCAGGCCCACCGCGATCAGCGGCCGTCCGAAGCGGTGCACGAGCCGTCCGCCGATGCTCGCCGACCCGCCGGCGCCGAGGGCGAACGGGGTGATGGCGAGCCCCGCCTCCAGGGCGCTGTAGTGCAGACCGGCCTGGAGGTAGAGGGTGGTGATGAAGAAGATCGAGGTGAACCCGGCGAAGTACAGCAGGATCATCAGACAGCCCAGCCAGAAGGACCGGTACCGGAAGAGCTGGAGGTTGAGGACGGGCTGGAAGCCGCGCCGGGCGAAGCGCGACTCCCAGCCGACGAACGCGGCGAGCAGGGCGAGCGCCAGGACCACCAGCAGCCACTTGCCGTTTCCCGGCCACTGCTGGGCCTGGACGAACGGCAGCAGCAGGACCAGCACGCCGGCCCCGAGCAGCAGGACGCCGAACGGGTCGAGGTCGCGTGGCCGGACCCGGCCCGCGCAGGGGGTGTCGGGCAGCAGCCGGTGGGCGAGCAGCAGACAGACGAGGCCGATGGGCAGGTTGACGTAGAAGACCCAGCGCCAGCCCTCGGTGGCCCCGGCGACCTGGATCAGCACCCCGCCCAGCAGCGGGCCGACGGCGGTGGAGATGCCGACCACGGTGCCGAACATGCCGAAGGCCCGGCCCCGTTCGCGCCCGGAGAACATCTGCTGGATCAGTGCGGAGATCTGCGGGGAGAGCAGTCCGCCCGCCGCGCCCTGGATCAGGCGGGCGATGACGAGCCAGGTGCTGGACTGGGCGGCCCCGCAGGCGGCGGAGGCCAGGGTGAACAGGGCGAGTCCCGTCATGAACACCGCCCGTCGGCCGCGGGCGTCGCCGAGCCTTCCGCCCGGGATGAGGACCAGCCCGAAGGCGAGCGCGTAGCCGGACAGCACCCACTGGAGGTCGGAGTCCGGGGTGTGCAGGCCCTCCTTGATGGAGGGCAGCGCCACGTTGACGATGGAGACGTCGAGCAGCGTCATGAACCCGGCGACGAGACAGACGCCGAGGGCGCGCCAGCGACGGGGGTCGGACGGGCCGGAACCGGTCGAGTCCATGTCCCGGTGCCCCTTGCTCTCAGCCATGATCCGCACCCTAAGGGTTGCCCCGCGGTCCGTGGTGGATCAGCGCGCGGCGTCGGATGCGGCGCATCGTGGGCGGAGCGACGTCCGCGTACGCCGTCCCGGGCGTGCGGTCCGGGCCCTGCCGACCGCGTGACCCGTCGGCCGGGCGCCCCGTGGTCCCTTGGGGGCCCTTCGAGAGGAACCGCCGGGGCCCCGGCTCCGGTGCGCCGGCCCGGGGTGACACGGCCGCCCGGCCGTCAACTCCCGCAGCTGCGGGCGGTAGTTGCCCGCGCGTCGGCGTGTGACGCCCTGTCGGGGGTATCGGTGAAGGCATGACTGTGGGAAAGACGAGTGTCCTGGTACTGGACTGTGCGGAGCCCGTGGAGCTCGCGGCGTTCTACGCGGCCCTCCTCGGCGCGGAGACGCGGACCGGAAGCGATCCCGACTTCGTCGAGGTCGTCGGCCACACCGGTGTGCACCTGGCCGTCCGCCGCGACCACGGCTACGCGCCGCCGAGCTGGCCCCGCCCCGAGGACGCCCAGCAGGCGCATCTGCGCGTTCTGGTGGCCCCGGGGGACATGGACGAGGCCGAGCGTGAGGCGATAGGCCTCGGCGCCCGGCCGGTGGACACCGGGGACAGCAACAGCGGCCTCCGTGACGCCCGTGTCTACACCGACCCGGCCGGGCACTCCTTCACGCTCGCCGTGTACCCGGCCCGGCCGGCGACGACGGCGTGAGGCGGACCACCCGCGCGCACCCCGCCGGTGGCGCGACAGCCGGTCACCGGGCCTCCCCGGTGGCGCGGCCGACGCCCCGGTGCCCGTGACCTCGCGTCGTACGGCCGCGTGGGGCGGGCGTGCCTCCCGGGCCCGCCCGCCCCGGGTCAGGGCCCGCGTACAGGGCCCGGCCAAGGAGGCGCCGGCCGGGCCCTGTTCGGGGCGGGGCGGCTCTACCGGTCGAGCACACCGGGGTGTTGCCAGGATTTAACCTCGTGATGGCTTGTCACCCCGGGTCTACGCGCATAGCTTTTGGTCCCTCACTACCTTCTTGGGGGCTGTTCCCGTGCACATCGCCAGACCTGGCTCCGCCCTGCTGGCCGGTGCCGTCGCCGTGACCCTGTCGGTGACCGCGCTGCCCGCCGCCTTCGCGGCTCCGTCCTCGTCCGCCGTCATCTCCGAGGTGTACGGCGGCGGAGGCAACTCCGGTGCGACGCTCACCCGCGACTTCATCGAGCTGGCCAACGCCTCGTCGACTCCGTTCGCCCTGTCCGGTCTCAGCGTCCAGTACCTCCCGGGCGCCCCGTCCGCCGGTTCGCTGTGGCAGGTCACGGCACTGTCCGGCGATGTGGCACCCGGGGGCCGCTACCTGGTCGCCCAGGCCCAGGGGACGGGCGGGACCGTGGACCTGCCCGCCGCCGACGCCACCGGCACCACCGCGATGGCGGCGGCGGG
>NZ_KL585413.1:46687-61316 GCF_000721935.1 Streptomyces sp. NRRL WC-3549 | reverse complement strand
AGCGGCACCGTGGCGCTCGTCTCCGGTACCGCGCCGCTGACCTGCAGGACGGCTGCGGACTGCGCGGCCGACACCCGGATCGTGGACCTCGTGGGCTACGGCTCCGCCGTCGTACGGGAGGGCAGCGGCCCCGCGACGGGGGCTTCGGCCTCCGCCTCCGTGGCCCGCGGCACGTCCCTCGCGGACACCGACGACAACGCCGCCGACCTGGCGGCGGGCACCCCGACGCCCGTCAACGCGGCCGGCGAGACCTCCGGCGGCTCCGCGCCGGAGGAGCCCGAGGGGCCGACCGAGCCGGGTGACGTACGGATCCACGACATCCAGGGCACCACCCGCGTCTCCCCGCTCGCCGGGCAGTCGGTGTCCGGGGTCCCGGGCGTCGTCACCGGCGTACGCACCACCGGCTCGCGCGGCTTCTGGATCCAGGACACCGCTCCGGACGACGACCCGCGTACCAGCGAAGGCCTGTTCGTCTACACCGGTTCCGCCGTGCCCACCGTGGCCGTCGGGGACTCGGTGCTGGTCAGCGGGAAGGTGGCGGAGTACTACCCCTCCACCACCACCCAGTCGCTCACCCAGCTGACCGCCCCGCTGACGACGGTCCTCTCCTCCGGCAACGCCCTGCCCGCGCCGGTCGTCCTGAACGCGCGCTCGGTGCCGAACGCCTACGTGCCGACGGCGGACGGCGGGTCGATCGACGCGCTGCCGCTGCAGCCGAAGCGGTACGCCCTGGACCTGTACGAGTCGCTGGAGGGCGTCCGCGTCACGATGTCCGACACCCGGGTGACCGGTGCGACGACCGCGTACGACGAGGTCTGGGTCACCGTCAAGCCGAACGAGAACCCCACCCGGCGCGGCGGCACGCTGTACCGGTCCTACGAGGACCAGAACACCGGCCGCCTCAAGGTGATGTCGCTGGACCCCTCCCGGCCCGTCCCGGTGGCGAACGTCGGCGACAAGCTGGCCGGCACCACCACCGGTGTCCTGGACTACGCCTCGTACGGCGGGTACAACGTCCAGGCGACGCAGCTCGGCCGCCACGTCGACAAGGGGCTGCGGCGTGAGGTGACGCGCAAGCAGAAGCGCGACGAACTGGCGGTCGCCACCTACAACGTGGAGAACCTCGACGCCCTCGACGGCCAGGCCAAGTTCGACACGCTGGCCTCCGGGGTCGCGGTGAACCTCTCCTCCCCCGACATCGTCTCGCTGGAGGAGATCCAGGACGACAACGGCGCGGTGAACGACGGCACCGTGGGCTCCGAGGCGACGCTCAAGCGCTTCACGGACGCGATCGTCGCGGCGGGCGGCCCCCGGTACTCCTGGCGCTACGTCGCCCCCGAGAACAACAAGGACGGCGGCGAACCCGGCGGCAACATCCGCAACGTCTTCCTCTTCAATCCGCAGCGCGTCTCCTTCGTGGACCGCGCGGGCGGCGACGCCACCACCGCCGTGAAGGCCGTGAAGACCCGCAAGGGCGCCACGCTCTCCGTCTCGCCCGGCCGGATCAACCCGACGAGCACGGCCTGGGACTCCAGCCGCAAGCCGCTGGTCGGCGAGTTCCTCTTCCGCGGCGAGCCGGTGTTCGTCATCGGCAACCACTTCGCCTCCAAGGGAGGCGACCAGCCCCTGCACGGCCGCTACCAGGAACCGGCGCGCAGCTCGGAGACCCAGCGGGTGCGGCAGGCGACCGAGGTCAACGCCTTCGTCACCTCGCTGCTCAAGGCGGACAAGTCGGCCCGCGTCGTCACCCTCGGGGACCTGAACGACTTCGCCTTCTCCCCGACGATGGACGCGCTGACCCGTGGCCGGGTGCTGAAGCCGCTGATCACCACCCTGCCGAAGGCGGAGCAGTACAGCTACGTCTACGACGGCAACTCCCAGACGCTGGACCACATCCTGACGAGCCCCGGCATCCGCCGCCTCGACTACGACGTGGTGCACATCAACGCGGAGTTCGCCGACCAGGCGAGCGACCACGACCCGCAGATCGTCCGGGTCAGGTGAGGTGACGGGGCGGGCCCCGGCGGGCCCGCCCCCGTACCGGCGTCTCAGCCCGGGACGCGGGCCGCCACGTCCCCCGCCTGGTGCGGGAGGCGGGGCTCGGTGAAGAACCGGGTGACGAGGGCGGCGACCTCGTCGGACCGCTCCAGCACGACCCAGTGGTCGGATTCCGGGAGCGTCAGGAACCGGCTGCCCTCGATCGTCGCCGCGAACTCCCGCTGCCGCTCGGGGGAGCTGACCGTGTCGTGCTCACCCGTGAAGACCAGGGCCGGTACGCCCGAGAGCCCGCCGGAGAACTCCGGCCGGTCCGCCAGCGCCCGGTGCAGCGAGTCGGTGGCGTGCACGGAACCGCTCCTGACCGCGTGCAGGAAGGACCGGCGGACGTAGCGCCGGGCCAGCTCTCCGCGGTGCACGGGCCGGTCCGGGTCGAGGCACATCAGTCCGTCGGCGGCGAGCGCCGCGAATCCTTCCTGGTCCCCCTCGGCGAGCCGCCGTTGCGCGCGCCGCCAGTGTTCGCGCTGCTCCGGGCCGATGTGGACGGGGACCCCGCCCAGGGCGAGGCGGGCGACGCGGCCGGGGGCGTACCGGGCCCAGCCGAAGGCGATGGCGGCTCCGTAGGAGAAGCCGAACAGGTTGATCCGGGGGACGCCGAGGTCGTCGACGATCCCGGTGACCGCGTCGCGCAGGACCGTGGCGGCGGCACCCGGCGGCAACGGGTCGGCCGCGCCCATGCCGGGCAGGTCCGCGGTGACCACGTCGGCCACCGGCCCCAGGTGCTCGTCCATCTGCGGCCAGCCGTACATCCCCTGCAACGCGCCGCCGAGGACCAGGGCGGGTTCGGTCGCGGTCTCCCCGGCCGTCGTGTCGCGCGGCAGGACCCGGTAGCCGTACCGCAGTCCGTGGACGGTCAGCGAGCGGATGATCTCCTGGGGCATGTCTCCTCGTCTCCCTCAGGCCCGGGTGAGCACGAGCGCCGCGTTGTGCCCGCCGAAGCCCAGCGACGTCTTGACGGCGCAGTCGAACGTGCCGTGCCGCGCCTCCTTGCTCACCACGTCGACGGGGATCGCGGGGTCGGGGGCGTCGAGGTTCCCGGTGGGCGGGACCAGCTGGTGCTGGAGTGCGAGGACGGTCAGGGCGGCCTCGATGCCCCCCGCGGCACCCAGCGTGTGTCCGGTCATCGCCTTGGTGGAGGTGACCAGGGGGTGCTCCCCCAGGACCCGGCGGAGCATGGTCGCCTCGATGAGGTCGTTGGCGACGGTCGAGGTGCCGTGCGCGTTGACGTGTCCGACGTCCCGGGCGCCGAGGCCGGCGTCGGCCAGGGCGGTGCGCAGCGCCCGTTCGATGCCGAGGCCGTCGGGGTCGGGGGCGACCGCGGAGTGGGCGTCGCTGGAGGCGCCGTAGCCGGCGACGTGGGCGCGTACGGCGGCGCCGCGGGCGCGGGCGTGCTCCGGGCGTTCCAGGACGAGGAGTCCGGCGCCCTCACCGACGACGAAGCCGTCCCGGTGGGTGTCGAACGGCCGGCAGGCGGCCAGGGGGTCGTCGCGACGGGTGGAGACGGCCCGCATCTGGCAGGCGCTGGCGATCAGCAGCCGGGAGCGGACCGATTCGGCGCCGCCCGCGACGACGACGTCGCAGGCGCCGGTGCGCAGCATCTGGTGGGCGGTGCCGATCGCGACGGTGCCGGAGGAGCAGGCCGTGGAGACCGCCAGGCTCGGGCCGTGCACCCCCAGGTCCATGGCGACGCTGCTGGCGGCGCCGTTGACGACGGTCAGCGGGGCGAGCTTCGGGGAGACGCGCCGGGCACCGCGCTCGGTGAGCGTGGTGTGCTGTTCGTCGTAGAAGGGCAGGCCGCCGTGGGCGGAGCCGATGACGACGGCGACCCGGCCGCTGTCCCAGACCGAGGGGTCGAGCCCGGCGTCGGCGACGGCCTCGCGGGCGGCGATCACGGCGAGCTGCGAGAAGCGGTCCATGAGCCGCTGGGCAGCGACGCCCAGGACCGCCCTGGGGTCGGCGTCGGTCACCGTGTACATGAAGTCGCAGGGCAGCCCGGCGAGTTCGTCCAGGTGCGGGACCGAGGGAGCGGCGCCGGTGCCGCAGGCCCCGGCCCAGGCCGCGTCGGCACCCGTGCCGGCCGCGGTGACCAGACCGATGCCGGTGACCGCGGCGGCGAACGGCTCGGCGCCCGGGCGGGCGCGGCGGTGCGCGTCGGGCCCCGGGGGCGTCACGCGCCGACCTTGCCGTGGACCGCGGCGACCAGCTGGCCGAGGGTGTCGCGCGAGCTCAGGACCACGTCCTCCAGGTCGACGTCCATCCGGTCCTCGATGAGCAGCCGGAGCTCCTCCAGGGCGAGCGAGTCCAGGCAGAGCCGGCGCAGCGGCACCTCGGGCCGGATGGCCTCGGGGTCCGTGCCGAACCGGGTGACGAGCAAGGCGTTGATCTCTTCCGAGGTACTCATGCGGACGCTCCTGAGCTCTCGTACGCGGTGACGCCGGCCGCGTGGGGGTGGGGGGCCGTCGGGGGCGCCGGCTGCTCCGGAGGCACCCTTTATACGCCTTCACGGCCGGGTTCCCGCCCTCCGTTCCCCCGGGAGGAGGGGTGGCCGACCAGGCGTACGAATCCGGCGCGTCGGAGCGGTCGGTGACGTGCCGGAGCGCCCCCGGGCCGGGGAGCGGGCGCGGGAGGCGGCCGACCGCGCCCGGGGCGCGCACCGGCGGGTCCCGTGGGGCGTGGCCCGGCCCCTGCGCCTGTCCGGGCGTCCAGCGATCCGCCCGCCGGGCGCACGCCGGGCCCCCGCGGGAACCTGACGCCGGAGGAGGGGCGAGGAGACCTCCGCGCACCGTCAACTCCGTTCGGGTGACGGGCACTTGGACACACCGGCACGTCATTGTCATGCCTGGATCACATCGATAGCCTGTGCGGGCTCACCGGCCCTCGGCCCACCCCACCGGGTCCGGGGCCCTGCCCTCCCCCACGAACCTGGAGCAGGTATGCCCCGACGCCCCACCGGCCACACCGCAAGACGTTCGGCCGTTCTGGCCGCCCTCACCGTCTCGGCCCTGGTCGCCACCGTCTCCCCCGCCCCAGCGGCCCCGGGCGCCACACCCGATCCGATGAACCAGGCCTTCGCCCGCGCCGCCGCGAGGTACGACGTGCCCCGGGACCTCCTCGCCGCCCTCGGCTACGGGGAGACCCACCTGGACGGGCACTCCGGCCGCCCCAGCCAGGCGGGCGGCTACGGCGTGATGCACCTGGTCAGCAACCCCGTGAACCACTCCCTGGAGAAGGCCGCCCAGCTCACCGGCGAGACACCGGCCGAGCTGCGCCAGGACACCGAGGCCAACATCCTGGGCGGCGCCGCCGTCCTGCGCAGCCACGCCGACGCGCTCGGCCTGGACGGCGCCGAGCGCGCCGACATCGACGCCTGGTACCCGGCCGTCGCCCGCTACGGCGGCGCGGAGGGCACCGTCGCCGCGCTCTACGCGGACACCGTGTACACCTTCCTGGCCGAGGGGCTGCACACGACGGTGGCGGGCGGCGAGCGGATCGCCGTGACCTCCCGCCCGGTCGCCCCGGAGAAGGGCGCCCTGGCGTCGGCGGACATCACCGCGCAGAGCCCCGACTACTCTCCGGCCCTGTGGGTGGCCGCAGCCTCCGGCAACTACGCGGCGGGCCGGTCGGCCACGATCGACAAGGTCGTCGTCCACGTCACCCAGGGCTCGTACGCCGGCACCATCAGCTGGTTCCAGAACGCG
This sequence comes from Streptomyces sp. NRRL WC-3549, assembly GCF_000721935.1. Taxonomy (GTDB): domain Bacteria; phylum Actinomycetota; class Actinomycetes; order Streptomycetales; family Streptomycetaceae; genus Streptomyces. The sequence continues at coordinate 55,563 of NZ_KL585413.1, read as the reverse complement.
ACGGCGAAGGTCAGCTCCCACTACGTGGTGCGCTCGTCGGACGGCCAGATCACCCAGATGGTGCGCGACAAGGACACCGCGTACCACGCCAAGAGCGCCAACTCCTCGTCGCTGGGCATCGAGCACGAGGGCTACGTCGACGACCCGTCGTGGTTCACCGACCCGATGTACCGCGCGTCGGCCGCCCTGACCGCCCACCTCTGCGACCGGTACGGCATCCCGAAGGACCGCTCGCACATCATCGGGCACAGCGAGGCCCCGGGGAACGACCACACCGACCCGGGAGCCAACTGGAACTGGACGTACTACATGCAGCTTAAGAGACAGCGGCAGCGAGAGCGACGAGCTGAGCTTCGACTCCTACGACACCCAGAAGACGGGTTCGGCGGGCGCCCAGGTCAAGGCCCTCCAGCAGCTGCTCGACGACCAGGGGTACGAGCCGGGGGCCGTGGACGGCCTCTTCGGGACGGCCACCAGGAGCGCCGTCCAGGCGTTCCAGACGGCGCGCGGCCTCCCGGCGGACGGCACGGTCGGGCCGAGGACCTGGACGGCCCTGCTCTCGGCCGGGACCACCCCGCAGCTCTCCCGGGGCGGTTCGGGCGACGCGGTGAAGCGGATCCAGCGCGCGCTGACGGCCGCCCTGGGCACCACGCTCGCGGTCGACGGCACGTTCGGCCCGGCGACGGACACGGCGGTGCGCGGCTACCAGAAGGCACGCGGACTGACGGTGGACGGCCACGTGGGCCCGGCCACCTGGGCGGCCCTGCAGTCCGGCCGCTGACGCCCCGGCGGGCGGCGGCGCGCACCCCCGCCCGCGGCGCGCACCCCCGCCCGGGGTGCGCGCCGCCGCCCGTTCGCCGTCGCCCCGGCCGGACCCCGCCACCTCCCCGGGGGGCAGGCGCCGGCCCTGCCGCCCGTGCGCTCCGGAGCGCTCCGCCCGGGCCCCGGTGCGCCTTCCGGCAGGCGCCGCGGCCGGTCGATCCTGGGCCGGCAGGACCGCCGGCGGAGGGGGAGAGGGAGAGGGCGGTAGGTCATGGCGCGTACGCAGCCGAAGTGCGGAGCACCCACCCGGAAGGGCACCCGCTGCGCGCGGCTGGCGATGGTGGGGGCGTCCCGTTGCGACCGGCACCGGGGCGACTGGTCTCGGTACACGGTGGCGCGGCGCAAGGAGAAGGAACGGATGGCCAGGAGGCGCCGCGGCCGGAGCTGAGCGGAGGCGGCACGCCGCCGCGGCCCGCGTGCTCCTCCCGTCCGGACCGGACTCGTGGGGTCCGGTCCGGTCCGGACGGGAGGCCCCTCGGGGAGCTGTCGGGAAGCCGGGTGCGGGGTCCCGCCGCACCCCGGCGGACCGGCCCGGTGGCCACCGGCATCCCTGCCTCCGCGCCGGGCGGCACGATCCGCAGGACCTCAAGCGGGTGCGGCACCTGCCGGTTGCCCGTTCGGACGCCGAGCCCGCCGGTACCTCAGGGCGCCCGCCAGCTCTCCCAGACCGCGGTGAGTTCCCGCTCCACCGCCGGTGCGTCGGTGTCCAGCAACCGGATCTGGGCCCCGGGCCCCACGAGGTCCATGCGGGAGGGGTGGGGCGGGCCGCCGGGGTCGGCGCCCAGGGCGGTGACGGCGCCGACGACCCGGTGCGGCCCGAGGATGCCGGGGAGCTCGCGTACGTCCGGGTCGGTGAGGTCCAGGTCCTCGACCAGCAGTTCGGTGCCGTCGTGGACGGCGCGGGTCGTCGCCCGTATCCGTCCGCCCCGTTCCCCGGAGCGGCCGAGGACCAGCGTGTCGCGCCAGAGCATCCGGGCGCCGGGGGCCAGCGAGACGTCCATCGAGCGGGTCACCCCGGCGCCCGAGGAGACCACGAACGGCTGTGAGTCCCAGGTCAGTTCGCCGTCCTCGGCGATCTCGACCTCGGCCCGCCAGGAGGACGTGCCGCCCCGGTGGTCGTAGGCGACGAGTCCGGTCGGTTCCATGAGGTGGAGCCGGGCGCCCGGACCGACGGTGATCCGGATCCGCAGGTCGTCGCCGGCGAGGAGGCCGGCCGTGGTGCCGACGAGGGCGAGGTGCAGCCCGTCGGCGGCCGGCATCAGGGGGCGCGGGGCGAGGAAGGTGCCCGGTCCGAGCTCGCTCGCCACGTCCCGGCCGGAGGTGTCCCGGCGGACCGTGACGACGGTGGGCACGTCCGGCTGGGTCACGGGTGCGGGTGGCTGTGGGGCGCCATCGGTCCCGGATCGGTGGGCACGTGGCTGCCGGCGCGGTGCCGGGCGAGCACCGACCGTACCCAGTCGGCCAGTTCGGCGACGGAGGACGGCTCGTGCTTGGACAGGGCGAGCACCGGCAGGCCGTTGCGGACCGACGAGGCGTCCGTGACCATGCGCTCCACGTCGACCTCGACGTGCGGGGCGAGGTCCGTCTTGTTGATGACGAGGAGGTCGGCGCCGGTGATGCCGGGGCCGCCCTTGCGGGCCACGTCGCCGCCGCCCGCGACGTCGATGCAGAAGATCTGCGCGTCGGCGAGCGCCGGGCTGAAGGTGGCGGTGAGGTTGTCGCCGCCGCTCTCCACGAGCACCAGGTCGAGCGGCCCGTAGGCCTCCTCCAGGTCCTCGACGGCGTCCAGGTTGGCGCTGACGTCGTCGCGGATCGCGGTGTGCGGGCAGGCGCCGGTCTCCACGGCGCGGATGCGCTCGGTGGGCAGGACCCCGGCGGAGCGCAGGAAGCGGGCGTCCTCGTCGGTGTAGATGTCGTTGGTGACGACCGCCATCGACAGTTCGCCGGCCAGGGTGCGGCAGAGCGTCGCCAGGATGGAGCTCTTGCCGGTGCCGACCGGTCCCGCGACGCCGATGCGCAGGGCCCTCGGCTGGTTGAGGGGCTCGTGGAAGTGCTGGTTGGGGTTCTGGGTCTCAGGCAAGGAAGAGTCTCCGTTCGGTTCGTTCGTGGTCGAGGGCCCACTGCTCGGTGAGCGGGGCGGTGCGGGCGGGCATGCCCTCGGGGGTGCGCACGGCCAGGGCCGCGGCCACCGCCTCGGCGGCGTCCGGTTCGGCGGCCAGGATCCAGGCCACCGAGTCCAGCGGGTCGCCGGGCAGCAGCTTGAGTGCGGCGGAGGTCAGGGTCTGGAGTTCGTCGTAGACCACGGCGTACGCCAGTTCCTCCTCCCCCACGTCCAGCGCGGCGCCCAGTGCGCCCAGTGCCACCGGGCGCAGGGGCCGGGGGTGCGCGGTCGCGAGCCCCCGGACGGCCGGGTGGTCCGGGGCGAGCCGCCGGGCGAGCCGGTGCACGCCCCGGCCGAGCGTGGTCGACGCCGCCCGCAGCGGGGCCGCCGGAGTGCGGGCCTGCAGGGCCCGCTGTACGGCGCCGTAGTCCACCGGGTCGTGCCCGGCCGCGCGCAGCGCGAGGACGGTGGCGGCCGCCTCGGTGACCGCGGTGGTGCGCAGCCGGGCCCGCAGCAGGGCCGGGATCCGGTCGCGGGTGAGGCCCGCCGCGACGGCCGGTTCGAGGCCCGCGCTGTACGTGTACGCACCGACCGGGAGCCGGCCGTCGGCGAGCAGCAGGGGTCCGAGCGCGCCCATCAGAACATGCTGTACCGCTGGGCCAGCGGCAGTTCGGTGGCGGGGGCGGGTTCGACGAGCTGCCCGTCGACGTGGATGGCGAAGGTCTCCGGGTCCACGTCGATGGCGGGCAGCGCCGTGTTGTTCGGCAGGTCCGCCTTGGTCAGGTGGCGGGTGGGGCGCACGGCCACCAGGTCCCGTTGCAGGCCGAGGCGTTCGGCGAGACCGTCCTCCAGGGCCGCCGGGGCGACGAAGCTGACCGACAGGTGCGGGGCGGCCCCGGCCGCCGCGGTCGGGCGGAGCAGGACGGGCTGGGTGGTGGGGATGGCGGCGTTGGCGTCGCCGAGCGGTGCGTGCACGACCATGCCGCCCTTGATCACGGCGGCCGGCCGTATCCCGAAGAACGCCGGGTCCCACAGCACCAGGTCGGCGAGCTTGCCGGGTTCGACGGAACCGACGACGTGGTCGATGCCGTGGGCGACGGCCGGGCAGATCGTGTACTTGGCGACGTAGCGCCGCGCGCGCTCGTTGTCGGCGGGCAGCGTGGTGCCCAGGTCGCCGAAGCGCTGCTTCATGACGTGGGCCACCTGCCAGGTACGGCAGATGACTTCGCCGATGCGCCCCATGGCCTGGGCGTCGGAGGAGGTGATGGACAGGGCGCCGATGTCGTGGAGGACGTCCTCGGCGGCGATGGTGGTGGCCCGGATGCGGGACTCGGCGAAGGCCAGGTCCTCCGGCACGCGGGGGTTGAGGTGGTGGCAGACCATCAGCATGTCGAGGTGTTCGGCGACGGTGTTGACGGTGTGCGGCAGCGTCGGGTTGGTGGACGCCGGGAGGATGTGGGGGTGCGAGGCGAGGGTGATGATGTCGGGCGCGTGACCGCCGCCGGCGCCTTCCGCGTGGAAGACGTGGATGCCGCGTCCGCCGATCGCGGCGAGCGTCCCCTCCACGTAGCCGGCCTCGTTGAGGCTGTCGGCGTGCAGGGCGACCTGGAGTCCGTAGGTGTCGGCGGCGCGCAGGGCCGCGTCGATGGCGGCGGGGGTGGCACCCCAGTCCTCGTGGACCTTGTAGCCTCCGGCCCCGCCGAGCGCGGCCTCGCGCAGGCCGTCCTCGCCGACGGTGGAGCCCTTGCCGAAGAGCATGACGTTGAGCGGGACCCGGTCCAGGGACCGGTGCATCATCGCGAGGTTCCAGGCGCCCGGGGTGACGGTGGTGGCCTTGGACCCCTCGGAGGCACCGGTGCCGCCGCCGATGACGGTGGTGGTGCCGGTGGCGAGCGCCTCGTGGAGGGTCTCCGGCATGAGGAAGTGGACGTGGGTGTCGACGGCTCCCGCCGTGAGGATGCGGCCCTCGCCGGAGACGACGTCGGTACCGGGGCCGATGACGAGGTCCGGGTGGACGCCGTCGCTCATGTCGGGGTTGCCGGAGCGGCCCAGGGCGACGATCCGGCCGGCGCGGACGCCCACGTCGGTCTTGACGACGCCCCAGTGGTCGAGGACGACGACGTTGGTGACGACGAGGTCGAGGGCGCCGTCGGCGCCGGACGTGGTGGCCTGGGCCATCGACTCGCGGATGGACTTGCCGCCGCCGAAGACGGCCTCGTCGCCGCCGAAGCAGCGGTCCTCCTCCACCTCGATCCACAGGTCGGTGTCGGCGAGGCGGACCCGGTCGCCGGTGGTGGGGCCGTACAGCGCCGCGTAGGCGGCACGGGTCAGCTGGGCCATCGGTTCTCCTCCTCGGGGGCCGTGGTCCCGGGCTCCGTCCTCAGGACGAGGCCGGGCACCTCCCGCCTGCCGGCCAGGGCGACGAGGGAGACGTCCGCGCCGACTCCGGGTTCGAAACGCAAGGACGTTCCGGACGGGATATCGAGACGGAAGCCCTCGGCGAGCGCACGGTCGAAAGAAAGGGCGGGATTGACGTCGGGCATATGGAAGTGCGATCCGATCTGAATGGGCCGGTCGCCGTCGTTGACGACGGTGACACTCCGGATCTCCCGGCCCGCATTGATCTCCAGAATTCCGGATCCGGTCCGGATCTCGCCGGGGATCACGGGATCGGCGAGGTGATCGTGACGAGCTTGCGCCCGTCGGGGAAGGTCGCTTCGACCTGGACGTCGTGCAGCATCTCCGGGATGCCTTCGAGCACGTCGGAGCGGGTGAGGACGGCACGCCCGGCCGTCATGAGCTCATGCACGGAAGCACCTTCACGGGCCCGTTCCAGGACCCAGCAGGACAGCAGGGCGACGGCCTCCGGATAGTTGAGCAGAACACCGCGCTCACGCCGGTCCCGGGCGACCATTCCGGCAACACTCAGCAACAATTTTTCCGTGTCGGACGGAGTGAGAAACATGGGAAACCTCCATGGCGGCATTTCCCGGAATTCCCGGAAGCGCCTGAGCCACGCTCCTCTTATAAGCCTTTTGACAGTCCCCTGGCAACTCGCTCCGCACCGCAAAAAGTCCCTTTCTGCCGTTATCGCCCCTCATATACGGGCAAACCAGACAGATTTTGATCACTTCTGAGGCGTGGAAGAGGGGGTTCCACGTACCCGGGCGAGCGTGCGGAAGGAGGCGGTACTCCGCCTGGAACGCGGCCCGTTGGCAGGGCCACCGAGCCGGACGGCGGCGTCTCGCCCCCGGGGCGGACCGGAGTGCGCGGCGGCCGGGACCGCCCCCGCCGCCCGGCCACCGGAGCACGCCGCCGCACGTCCGCCGTCACCACCGGTGGCGCCGGCGGACGTGCGCCCCGCTCCGTGCCGGGGTGCCGGGGGCGGGCTCAGCTGACGCCGAGCCAGCTCTCGATCGGATGCAGGGCGAAGTAGACGAGGAAGACCGACGTCAGCACCCACATGAAGGCGCCCACGTCCCGGGCCCTGCCCTGGGCGAGCTTGATCGCCGTGTACGAGACGACGCCCGCGGCCACCCCGGTGGTGATGGTGTACGTGAACGGCATCAGGACCACGGTGAGGAAGACCGGGACGGCGACGGAGCGGTCACCCCAGTCCACGTGCCGGGCGTTCTGCATCATCATGGCGCCGATGACGACCAGCGCCGCGGAGGCCACCTCGGCCGGCACGATCGCGGTGAGCGGGGTGAAGAAGAGGCAGGCCGCGAAGAAGAGCCCGGTGACGACGGAGGCGAGCCCGGTGCGGGCGCCCTCGCCGACGCCGGTGGCCGACTCCACGAAGACGGTCTGGCCGGAGCCGCCGGCGACACCCCCGATCGCGCCGCCCGCGCCGTCGATGAACAGCGCCTTCGACAGGCCCGGCATCCGGCCCTCGTCGTCGGCGAGCTCCGCCTCCGTACCGACGCCGATGATGGTGGCCATCGCGTCGAAGAAGCCGGCCAGCACCAGGGTGAAGACGATCATGCCGACGGTCACCACGCCGACGTCGCCCCAGCCGCCGAACTCGACGTGGCCGAAGAGCGAGAAGTCCGGTGAGGAGACCGCGCCGCCGCTCAGCTCGGGCGGCCCGCCGCTCCAGGACTTCGGATCGATGTGGACGAGGGAGTTGAGGGTGGCCGCCGCCAGGGTGCCGGCGACGATACCGATGAGGATCGCGCCGGGGACGTTCCTCGCCTGCAGCATGAAGATCAGCAGCAGGGTCACGGCGAAGATCAGGACGGGCCAGCCGGCCAGTTGGCCCTTCGGCCCCAGGGCGAGCGGGGTCGCCGTGCCCTGGTGGACGAAGCCGGCCTTGTAGAGGCCGATGAGCGCGATGAACAGGCCGATGCCGATGGTGATGCCGTGCTTCAGCGCGAGCGGGATCGCGTTCATGATCAGCTCGCGCAGGCCGGTGACGACGAGCAGGCAGATCACCACGCCGTAGACCACGCACATCCCCATGGCCTGCGGCCAGGTCATGGCCGGGGCGACCTGCGAGGCGAGCACCCCGGAGACGCTGAGTCCGGCGGCGAGCGCCAGGGGCACCTTGCCGACGAAGCCCATGAGCAGGGTGGTGGCCGCCGCGGCCAGCGCGGTGGCGGTGATCAGCCCGGACTGGCCGAGCAGGTGGCCGTTCACGTCCTCGCCGCCCAGGATGAGCGGGTTGAGCAGGAGGATGTACGCCATGGCCATGAAGGTCGTGACGCCTCCGCGCACCTCACGCGCGACGGTCGATCCTCTGTCGGATATGTGGAAGTACCGGTCGAGCCAGGACCGTCCTGCGGGGACGCGCGAGCCGGGGCCCGCGTCCTCCGCGCCTGTCCTGGGTTCCACTGACTGCTGGGTCATGTTGCCTGACTCCCGAGTTCACAGGGACACCCGCGTGGAGCTCGCGTGACGGCGGGTTGTGGGATGACTGCGAGGCGCACGACCCGGGGGACGGCCCGAGGCGAACTGTTCTTGCGGAGGACGGGCGGGCGGCGGAAGCGCACCGCCCAGGAGCCCACGGACACCGGTGGGGCGCGCCGGTGTCCGGTACGGCTCCGCCCCGGTCCCGTCCCGGATCGCCGCGGGGCGGCCGGGGCGGACGACGGGGGCGTCGCCTCACCGGCGCCGCGCGGCCCTCACGGGGCGTGGTCGTCGGTGAGTTCGAGCACGTCGGCCGGGATCGCCGGCGTGTCGAGGACCGTGGGGATCAGCTGGTCCGGTGAGGTGCCGTCGGTCGCGGCGGCTCGGCCGGTACCCGGGCGGGTGCCCCCGGCGCCGGCGGCCCCGGGGTCGGGGTCTCGGTGCCAGGCGCCTCCTCCCGGCCGACGGGGCGAAGGAAGTCCACGGCTCTCTCCTTCTCGATCGGGTCCTGCGGCCGGGGCGGGCCGACGGTCGGCGCCGCGGTCCTTCCCCGTTGTTCCTGACGCGGTGTGCGGCTCAGTACACAAGCCCTGCTCCCCCCGGTGCAGTCACCGAACCGATGAAGGAATTGGCTGGCCCCCTTCCCCGTCTTGTAGATTCGAACGAATGACGGGTATCGGCGCCCTCACCCGCTCTGCACAGGGGTCGGCCGATGCCCCCGGATCCGAGGGGCGCGAGGGGCGGCACCACCCCCCCCTCCCCCACCGGCCACCCACTCACCGACGACGAAGAACGGCGGCTTTCGACGATGCGGCTGCGCGCACTGCTGGACACCGAGGCACTGGGCCTCCGGCTGCTCGGCGGCGAGGACGAGCTGGACCGGACGGTCCGGGGCGTCATGACGACCGACCTGCGCGACCCCAGCCGGTACCTCTCCGGCGGGGAGCTGGTGCTCACGGGCCTGGCATGGCGGCGGGACGCCTCGGACTCGGAGCCGTTCGTACGGATCATGGTGGGCGCCGGGGTGGCCGGGCTGGCCGCGGGCGAGGCGGAGCTCGGCGCGGTGCCCGACGATCTCGTCGAGGCCTGTCTGCGCCACCGGCTG
>NZ_KL585413.1:43904-46475 GCF_000721935.1 Streptomyces sp. NRRL WC-3549 | reverse complement strand
CCGCTGTTCGCCGTGCACGAGAAGGTGGCGTTCGCCACGGTCACCGAGTACGTGGTCCGCCAGGTCTCCGGGGAGCGGGCGGACGACCTCGCCGCGGTCGTGGACCGGCACCGCCGGCTGATGACGTCGGGCCCGGCGGGCGGCGGCCACGAGGTGGTCCTGGACCTGCTCACCTCGGACCTGGACCTGCGGGCGTGGGTCCTGTCCCCCACCGGGCGGCAGATCGCCGGGGCCGGCGAACCGCTGGCCGCCCCCGTCGCCACCGCCCTGGCCGGGCAGCACCTCGCGGCGGCCCGCACCGGGCGCAGGGGCCCCCACCGGGCGCGTACGGCCGGTACCACGTACTCGCTGTTCCCGATCCACGGCGGCCGGGGCCCCGCGCCGGAGGCGTCGCAGGACGTACGCGAGTCGGTGCTCTCCGACTGGCTGCTGGCCGTGGAGGCCGACGCGGGCGACTGGCCTCCGGCCCGCCTCGACCTGCTCCAGGGGGTCACGCAGCTCATCGCGGTGGAACGCGACCGCCGCGACGCCGCCCGCACGGTACGCCGCCGGCTGGCCCAGGAGATCCTGGAGCTGGTCCAGGCGGGGGCCGCCCCCTCGGAGATCTCCGCCCGGCTGCGGGTGGCCGCCCCGGTCCTGCTGCCGGGGCTCGGCACCGCCCCGCACTGGCAGGTCGTCGTCGGCCGGGTCGAATGGGCGCAGGAGCGCACGGACGGCGCAGCGGAGCCGGAGGACGGCCGGGCCGCCCAGGCACTGCTGGAGGAGATCCTGGTCGATCCCTCGGTGACGGGGCCCGACTCCGCCGACCGGATCGCCGTCGCGCACTCGGGCGGTGAGGCCGTCGCCCTCGTACCGCTGCCCACCGGCCCGGCGGCCCCGGAGGGTGCCGCACGGGGCGGGCGGGAGCGGTCCGGCAAGGGCACCGGGGGCGGCACGCCCCAGGGGCCCGCGTCCGGGGCTCCCGGGACGTCCGCGGCCTCCGGTTCCGCCGCGAGGCAGGCGGGCGGTTCCGGAACACCCGCGGGCGGCTCCGGAACACCCGAGGACGCCGTGTCCGCCGCCGGGCCGTGGCAGAGCGCGCTGCACGCCGACCGCCTCCTCGCAGCCGTCCACGACCCGCTCTCCGCCGGGCTCGCGGACGACGGCCGTCTGACACTGGGTGTCAGTGCCGCCGTGCACTCCGCGGAGGGGCTGCGCGGCGCGCTGGAGGAGGCCAGGCACGCACGCCGGGTCGCCGCCGCCCGTCCGGGCCGGGTCTGCGCCGCCGGGCACCACGAGCTCGCCTCGCACGTCCTGCTGCTGCCGTTCGTACCGGACGACGTGCGGAGGGCCTTCACCGCGCGGCTCCTGGACCCCCTGCGCGACTACGACCGGCGCCACCGCGCGGAACTGATCGAGACCCTGGAGGCCTTCCTCGACTGCGACGGTTCCTGGACCCGTTGCGCGAGCCGGCTGCACCTGCACGTCAACACGCTGCGCTACCGCGTCGGACGTATCGAGCAGTTGACGGGACGTGACCTTTCCCGCCTCGAGGACAAGCTCGACTTCTTCCTCGCCCTGCGTATGAGCTGATTCCACGGCCCTACCACGGCCACGCCGGGCCCAGGCCGATTGTGAAATCTTTCACCTGACATTGTCCCGACCCCTTGGCCCGGCGTGCCATTCCGTGCTGAGATGCGCGCAGACTCAGGCCGACCGGCGGGACGAGCCGGCCGACCTCCACAGCTCGATGGCGCGCTCGGGGAGGGCAATGTGGCGCATACCGCCATGTCTGGTTCCGGAACGACATCCGAGGGCGGTCCGCCGCTCCAGACAGCGGTGTGGCGGCTGCGCTCACGGGCCTGCTGGACCGACGCGGCCGCGCTGCTCGAACCCCACGCGTCCGCCGATCCCGCGGCGGCCCTCCAGCGCACGTCGCTGCTGACCGAGCGGTGCCTGTACACGGGGACCGGCTGGACGGACGCCGAGGACGCGCTGCGTACGGCCGAGGCGCTCGCCCACGACGACCTCGGACGCGGCGCGGCGGCCTGCGAGCGCGGCTACCTCGCGTACGCCTCGACCCTGCTGGGGGCGCGCGACCGGGCCGACGAGGCGAGTGTGGCGCTCAGCCGCGCGGCGGCCCTGCTCCCCCCGGCGGCACCCGGCCGTCCGCTGCTGGACTTCCGGCGGGGCCTGATCGCGCAGAACATCGCCGACGCCCCCCAGTCGGCGCGCGCCGCCTACCGCAGGGCGCACGCGGGGGCCACGGCCCAGGGGGACGACTTACTGCTCTCCTTCACCTGGCGGCATCTGGCCTCGCTCGCCCTGCGCGAGGGCGAACTCGCCGAGGCACGGCACGGCTTCACGGAGTCGCTGCGGATACGGGAGGAACTGGGCTACCTGGTGGGAACCGCGCCGGCCCTCATCTCGCTCGCCCACACGGAGACCGGACCCGAGGCGGCCCGGCTGCGCGCCGAGGCGGGCCGGCTGTTCCGGCTGCTGGGCGGTGTACCGACCTGGCTGGCCCCCCATCTGGAGCCGCCGGCCCCGGAGACCGCGGAGGCGAACTGAGTCTGTCTCTTATACACATCT
>NZ_KL585413.1:32041-43735 GCF_000721935.1 Streptomyces sp. NRRL WC-3549 | reverse complement strand
CCCGCACACGGCAGCCGCCCCGACGCCCCGTCAGGTGCGGTCGTCCACCGGATCGCCCGGCTTCCACCCGGCGTCGGTCCACTCCGGCACCGGCGACGGCCGGGGCGGGGCGGGCGGCGGGTTCGGGCCCCGGTTCGGGTTCTGCGGCACGCCCACGGCCGGGGCACCGGCCCCGCCGTCGTCCCGCCTCGGCGGGACGACGGGCGACTTGGGCGGAGCGGGCGGCTTCGCAGGGGCGAGGGAGAACCGGGGCGACGCGTCGGGGGCGCCCGCCGTCCTCCCGGGCGACGGTGTGGAGGCCGCCGGAGAGACCGGCGCGGCGGACGCCTCCGGGGACCCCGGTACCGCCGACGGCGTGGGCGGTACCGGGACCGACGCGCCGCCCTCCCCCGGCGGGGAGGAGCTGACGCCGCTCGTCGGAGCCTGGCCCGGGGCTTCGGCGGAACATCCCGCCAGCCCCAGAGCGAGTGCGGCCACCGCCGCACCGCGCATACGCCGATACCGGTCACGCCTGGTCACGCACGCCCCCTGGACCTTCACGCCGGCTTCCCGGCCGGGCCGCCGGAGGCACACCCTGTCCAGCGCGGGACGGGGCGGCGACGCCGGTACCGATCAGCCCTCGGCGCCCGCGACATGCCCCCGCACCAGGGACTGGACGGCGGTCAGGTCCTGGGCGACGAGCGCGTCCAGGAGGGCGGTGTGCTCGGACGCGTCCGCCGTCAGGTCCGCCCGGCGGGCGACGGGCCCGCCGGGCGTGGGCCACTGGGAGCGGCGGTGCAGGTCGTCGGCGACCGCGACCAGCTGCGCGTTGCCGGAGAGGGAGAGGACGGCCCGGTGGAAGGCCCGGTCGCACTCGGCGTAGCCCGCCGGGTCGCCGGTCGCCGCCGCCGCGACGGTGGCCTGGGCCAGCGGGCGGAGCAGAGCCCAGCGGGCGGCCGGGACGGTACGGGCGAGCCGCAGCCACACGGGGACCTCGACGAGCGCGCGGACCTCGGCCAGCTCGGCGCGTTCGCGGGGGCCGCGTTCACTGACCCTGAAGCCCCGGTTCGGCACGACCTCGACCGCACCCTCCTGGGCCAGCTGCTGCATCGCCTCACGCACCGGTGTGGCGGAGACACCGAACCGGGCGCCGAGCGCGGGGGCGGAGTAGACCTGACCGGGGACCAGTTCGCCGCCCATCAGGGCGGACCGCAGGGCGTCCAGGATCTGACCGCGCACCGAGTGCCGCTGGACCGCTCGGGGCGCGGACGGCTCTCCGTGGGTGTGTTCGCCGCGCGCCTGTTCGGGGACCCGGGCCGTCGCCAGGGCCTGCGGCGGCGCCCCCACGGACGCGCACGGCGCCGACGGCCGTACGTCCTCGCGCCTGCTGCCCTGCTCCACCGGTACCTCCTCGTGCTGGCGGGCCCGGCTCGCGTGGGCCCTACCCCTTGTGCACGATAGGTGGAGCAGGCCGCAGTTCAAATACCGATCATTTCGGGTAAGGTAAGGCTTACCTGTAAACGATCCTGATTCGGTGGTCCTTGCATGGCCGTCTCCGCACTCCTCGTCGCCTCCACCCCGTCCCCCGTGGCGCCGGCGTACGCGCGCCTGACCGAGGTCTTCGCCGGACTGCGCGCCGAGGTACTGGCCGACGACGCGGCGGCCCCGACCGGCGAGGGCTGGGTCGGCGCGGCCGAGCTCGCGGAGGGCGGCGCGGCCCTGGACGCCTTCCTGGCCTTCGACGACGCCCAGGTGCTCCGGGACTACGGCGTGCGGGCCCGCCCGGACGTGGTCGCCAGCTTCGGGCTGCACCGCTACGCCTGGCCGGCCTGCCTGCTGGTGACGCTTCCGTGGTTCCTGGACCGCCGGGTGCCGCGGATTCCGGCGGAGGGCGTCTCGTTCCACCGGGCGATGGGCCACATGACGGTGCGGGTGCCGGAGTTCTCCTGCCTGCCGGACGACCCGGCCGCGGAGCTGCCCGGCGCGCGGGTCGTCGCCGACGAGGCGGCGCTGCGCGCGGAGGTCCTGGCCGCGGTCGCCGAGCACGTCGAGCCGGTGCTCGACGGCGCGGCAAGCGGGCGCTGTGGGGCATGGCGACGGACGAGGTCGTCGAGAGCCTCTGGTACATCGCCCATCTGCTGGGCGAGGAGAGCCGCGCGATGTCGGAGCTGGAGCTGCTGCTGCCCGGCACCACCAAGCCGTACGTGGGCACCGCGGGCTTCCGCACGCTCACCGGCCCGAACGGCGAGTCACTCCCCACCCGGGACCGGGCGAGCTGCTGCCTCTTCTACACGCTGCGGCCCGAGGACACCTGTGTGACCTGCCCGCGCACCTGCGACGCCGACCGCGTCCGGAAGCTGACGCCCGCCCCCTGAGCGGCACTTCGCCACCCTCCCGGAATCATGCCGCCCGTCCGGGCGACCCCCTTTCGAACGCAACCCTTCTGACCGCGCGGGCGTTCGAGGAGATTCCGCCCATCGGTGACACCCATCTCCCCGATGGCGTTCACTTGTCCCGAAAACCTCTGAACGAGGTGGTCCTTCCGTCACGATGGCGCCCGAAACGCCCTACGTGACGCAAGGGACCGCGCATGAGACTGACCGACATATCGCTTGACTGGCTGCTTCCGGGCGCCGTACTGCTCGTGGGGGTCATGGCGGCGGTGACGGTGGTCGCGCGCGGCAGGCGCGCCGCTGAGAAGGCCGCGGCCGACGACAGCTGGGAACGCAGCGAGGAGCGCCGCAGGCGCAAGGAGGCGCTCTACGCCACCGCCTCCTACGTCCTGCTGTTCTGCTGCGCCGCGGTCGCCGCCGCCCTCTCCTTCCACGGGCTCGTCGGCTTCGGACGGCAGAACCTCAACCTCTCCGGGGGATGGGAGTACCTCGTACCGTTCGGGCTGGACGGTGCCGCCATGTTCTGTTCGGTGCTCGCGGTACGCGAGGCCAGCCACGGTGACGCGGCGCTGGGATCCCGGCTGCTGGTGTGGACGTTCGCCGGTGCCGCCGCCTGGTTCAACTGGGTGCACGCGCCCCGCGGGATGGACCACGCGGGCGCCCCGCACTTCTTCGCGGGGATGTCACTCTCGGCGGCGGTGCTCTTCGACCGCGCGCTGAAGCAGACCCGCCGGGCAGCCCTGCGCGAGCAGGGCCTGGTGCCCCGGCCGCTGCCCCAGATCCGGATCGTACGGTGGCTGCGGGCACCCCGGGAGACCTTCGGCGCCTGGTCGCTGATGCTCCTGGAGGGTGTACGCACCCTGGACGAGGCGGTCGACGAGGTACGCGAGGACCGCCGGACGAGGGAACAGGACCGGCACCGCCGGAAGGACCAGGCCAAGCTGGACCGGGCCCGGATCAAGGCCCTCAACCGGCAGAACCGGGCCTGGGGGCGCGGCGGGCGAGGCGGCCACCAGGTGGACGTCCAGGCCATCGGGCCCGCGGGCGGCGGTGGCGCACCGGCCGTCTCGGAGCCTGCCATATCAGAGCCGGGACAGCTGCCTCTGCGCCCCCGGCCATCCCTCCAAGCCGTGAACGGCTCGAACTCCAGGAGTACTTCGGCGCCCCACCCGACCGGTGACCCCGTGACCGTCGACCTCACCGCCGAGGACGACACCCAGACGCTGCCCCGGCTCGACTCGCTGGAGCAGAAACTCAAGGACCTGGAGCAGCAGTTCGGCTGAGGTCCCCGTGCACCGTCAGGGCGTCCCAGCCGTCAGCTCGAACCAGACCACCTTGCCCAGGGCCTGCATCGTGACTCCCCAGGAGTCCGCCAGGCTCTGCACGAGGAGCAGTCCCCGTCCGTGCGTACCGTCGTCGGCGTTCGGTACGTACGGTGCGGGCTCCCGCCCCGTCACGAAGTCGCGCACCTCCACGCGCAGCCGCCCAGGTGACGACGTCACCGTGATCGTGGCGCCGTTGCGGGTGTGGATCAGTGCGTTCGTCACCAGCTCGCTCAGCAGCAGTTCGGCGGTGTCGGTCTCGTCGGGCCCCGAGCGGTGACGCAGGAATTCCCGCAGCGCGCCACGCGCCTCCCCCACGGCCGGCAGGTCCGCGTGCCCCAGTCTTCGGTGCAGTTGCACCGAGGGGCCCTCCTGTCGCCTCGTCATGTCCCCCGTACGCACGTCGGTGCACCCTCCTCGTTCCGTCAGCGGCCCCGTCAGTTCTCGAACACCTTCACGGGATGCATGCCCCACTCGCGGGCGGTCACGCTTCCCACGCCGCCAACAGGTGAACGCACTCCGGCGCAACGCCCGGCGCTCGAACGGGAGATGACGCATCCGTCCACGGATGACTCCCAGAAAATTCACACGAGGCGCCGTTGACGGAGGGGTGTCTACGCGCGTCATCATGGTGGGTATGCGCATCCCCCCACGGATCACCACGCTCGGCGGCGCAGCCGCCCTCCTGTCCGTCCTCTTCGTCCAGGGCCCCGTCACCGCCGCGGCGTCCACCGCCCCCGCGGTCACCGCGGCGGCCGTCACCGCTCCCTCCGCGGCCGCGGTCGGCAGCGTCTGCTACTCCGCCCTTCCGTCCCAGGCGCACGACACGCTCGACCTCATCGAGGCGGGCGGTCCGTTCCCGTACGACCAGGACGGCACCGTCTTCCAGAACCGGGAAGGCATCCTGCCGAGCCGCTCGTCGGGCTATTACCACGAGTACACCGTCGTCACCCCGGGCTCCGACACCCGTGGGGCCCGCCGGATCGTGACCGGCGAGGAGGTCCAGGAGGACTACTACACCGCCGACCACTACGAGTCCTTCGACCTGGTCGACCACGGCTGCTGAGCGGCCCGCGTGCCCGGCCCGCGTCGCAGTCCCCCACCTGCGACGCGGGCCGCCGCCCGCCCGCCCTCTTGTACGCTCGGCGCATGACCGTGACCTATGTGATCGAGGGTGGCGAGGTCACCGGCCTGGAGCGCTTCTGGGACCTGGTCGGCGAGGCGGTGAACGGCCCGGGCGGCTATTTCGGCAGGAACCTCGACGCCTTCTCCGACTGCCTGGGCGGCGGCTTCGGAACCCCGGCCGACGGCTCCTTCGTCATCGAGTGGCGCGACCACGCCGCATCGGCCCGCGCGCTGGGCCACGAGGAGACCGCCCGCCGGCTGGAGGCCCTGCTCGGCCGGGCGCATCCCACCAGCCGGCCGCGGATCCAGCGTGAACTGGCCGAGGCCCGGGCCGGCCGCGGCCCGACGCTCTTCGACCAGTTGGTCGAGATCATCGAGGTCCGGACCGGGCCCGGGACGCTCCGCCTGTGCTGACCGGCCCTCAGGGGCGGGGGATGTTCCGCAGGTTGGACCGCGCCATCTGCAGCATCCGCCCCACTCCCCCGTCCAGCACCATCTTGCTGGCGGAGAGCGCGAATCCGGTGACCATGTCGGCGCTGATCTTCGGCGGGATGGAGAGGGCGTTCGGGTCGGTGACGACGTCCACCAGCGCGGGCCCCTTGTGCTTGAAGGCGTCCCTGAGGGCGTCCTCCAGCTGCTTCGGCTTCTCGACCCGCACCCCGTAGGCTCCGGCCGCCCTGGCGACCGCCGCGAAGTCGGGGTTCTTGTTGGTCGTGCCGGACGACGGGAGGCCGGCGACCAGCATCTCCAGTTCGACCATGCCGAGCGAGGAGTTGTTGAACAGGACGACCTTCACGGGCAGGTCGTACTGGACCAGGGTCAGGAAGTCGCCCATCAGCATGCTGAAGCCGCCGTCACCGGACATCGACACCACCTGCCGGCCCGGGTCGGTGAACTGCGCCCCGATGGCCTGCGGAAGCGCGTTGGCCATCGAGCCGTGGCTGAACGAACCGATCACGCGCCGCTTGCCGTTCGGGGTGAGGTAGCGGGCCGCCCACACGTTGCACATACCGGTGTCCACCGTGAACACGGCGTCCTCGTCGGCGAGTTCGTCGAGCACCGACGCCACGTACTCCGGGTGGATCGGGATGTGCTTGTCGACCTTGCGGGTGTAGGCCTTGACCACGCCCTCCAGCGCGTCGGCGTGCTTCTTCAGCATCCGGTCGAGGAACGTGCGGTTCTTCTTGGCCTTCACCCGGGGCGTCAGGCACCGCAGCGTCTCCCGCACGTCCCCCCAGACGGCCAGATCGAGCTTGGACCTGCGGCCCAGGTGCTCGGGGCGCACGTCGACCTGCACGATCTTCACGTCGTCGGGGAGGAACGCGTTGTACGGGAAGTCGGTGCCCAGCAGGATGAGCAGGTCGCACTCGTGGGTCGCCTCGTAGGCGGCGCCGTAACCGAGCAGTCCGCTCATCCCGACGTCGTACGGGTTGTCGTACTGGATCCACTCCTTGCCGCGCAGCGCGTGCCCGACCGGCGCCTTCACCCGCTCGGCGAACTCCATCACCTCGGCGTGCGCGCCGGCGGTGCCGCTGCCGCAGAAGAGCGTCACCCGTTCGGCCTCGTCGACCATGCGGCAGAGCTTGTCGATCTCCTCGTCGCCGGGCCGCACGGAGGGCCGCGAGGTCACCAGGGCGTGCTCGATGGACTTCTCCGGGGCGGGCTGGGCCGCGATGTCGCCGGGCATGGCGACGACACTGACGCCGCCCTGGCCGATGGCGTGCTGGATGGCCGTCTGGAGCAGCCGCGGCATCTGCTGCGGGTTGGAGATCATCTCGTTGTAGTGGCTGCACTCCTGGAAGAGCAGTTCGGGGTGCGTCGCCTGGAAGTAGCCGAGCCCGATCTCGCTCGAAGGGATGTGCGAGGCGAGGGCGAGGACCGGAGCCATCGAACGGTGGGCGTCGTAGAGCCCGTTGATCAGGTGCAGGTTGCCCGGACCGCAGGAGCCGGCGCAGACCGCCAGGTTTCCGGTGATCTGGGCCTCGGCGCCGGCGGCGAAGGCGGCGGTCTCCTCGTGCCGGACCTGGATCCAGTCGATCGCGGCGTTACGCCGAATGGCGTCGACCACCGGGTTGAGACTGTCGCCGACGACGCCGTACATCCGCTTGACGCCTGCCCGCACGAGAATGTCGACGAACTGTTCCGACACGTTCTGCTTGGCCATGGGTGCGCACCCTCTCTGCCTGTGCTCCGTGCACATGCGGCTGTCCCGGCTCCGGAGCCCGAAACGTCGGCCCGGGGGGCCGTCGGGGCGGACTCCGGTGTCCATCAACCCATGGCGTGCGCGGTTACGCCTCCCAGACGGCGGCGGCCGTACGGTCGTCGGCGTAGCCCTTGACGCGCAGTTGGACGTCGGCGAGATAGGCGGGCAGCCCAGGCGGGTCACCGGCCGCCCAGCGGTCGGCGAGTTCCCCGGCGAGTTCCGGGGCGCCGTGCATCGGTTCGGCCAGCCCGCTGCCGCAGAGCAGCAGGGTGTCACCCGGCCGGGCCACCGAGGCCCGGAACCGGAAGGGCTCGGCGGGCGGCGGAGGCGGGTCTTCCGCGTAGGGGGACGGGGGCGTGGTGATCCGCAGGTCCGTCGTCAGCCGGTCGCCGGCCGGGCCGTCTTCCTGCTCCGGGCTCCCCGCGCGGGCGGGCACGAGCGGTTCGAGATCCTGCCAGGAGCCGTCCCGCAGCCGGAAGAGACCGCCCTCGCCGACCCCGAAGAAGACCCGGGTGCGGCAGTCGGGGTCCGCCGGCAGCAGCAGGCAGCGGAGCCCGGCGGTGTACGCGGACGGCTCCAGGCCGAGCTCGGCGGCCCGGGCCCGCCCGGATGGGCCTGCCGGGCGGCCCTGGCCCCGCCGGCCACCGCGACCAGGACGAGCGCGCCGTCCCCTTCTCCGAAGCGCGCGGTGAGCAGGGCGTCCCGGCGCGGTTCGCCCCGGAAGCGCGCCGAGTCCCCGCGTACGGAGGCGGCCCGCAGCGTGTACGTGCCGTACCGGGCGCCGTCGAGCACGGTGTCCGGCACGAGTGCGCCGAGGTCGTCGACGCCGCAGGCGGGCAGGGCGGCGGGCTCGGCGTCGTAGGTCGGCGGCCGGTCCCCGAGGTACCCGACGACGGGTCGCGCCGCGCCCCGGGGGGCGTCCGCGGACCCCTCGGAGGACGGCTGTTCCCCCGGGGACGACGGCTCCGGCTCCAGGGGCGGCTCGGGCGCCAGCGGAACGGCGAAGGTACGGGGCACCGGAGGCGTCCCCGACACCCCGGGCGCCTCCCACGGGGGGCTCACGGCGATGACCTGCGGCCGTCGCACCCGGGCGGCCACCGGCTTCGCGCTCGCGGCCTCGGAACGCGGGCCGGGCGGGACCGGCGCGGTGGGCGGGACCGGCGCGGTGGACGGGACCGGCGCGGTGGGCGGCTCCGGCGCGTCCCTTAGCGGCTCCTCCGAGGCGGGGAGCCGCCCGGGCGCGAGCGGGGCCGGGGACACGGACGGCGGCGCGGGCGGGGGCTCCGGCACAGACGGTGTCGCAGCCACGGACGGCGGCTCGGGCACACGCCCTGCCCCGGTGACGGGCGGCGGCTCCGGCACGGGCGGGGTCCCCGGTCCGGTGGCCCGCGGAACGCGCCCCGGCACGGGCCACGCGGGCGTCGGCGGCGGACCGGACGGCGTCGGCCGAGGGTCCCAGGCGGCGCCCGCGGGCGGTGGGGCCGGGGTGGCGGACGGCGACGAACGGGCCCCCGTGCCCTCCTGCGCGGGCCCGTCCGACGTCTCACGCCGCGCCGGGCCGGGCGGCGGCACCGGCGCGGCGGACGCCGAGGGTGCGCCCCCGCTCCCCCGGGGCGGCTCCGGCGCCGACCGGGCCGGGCCGTCCTCGCGGTCCGCCGGCCCCGGGCCCTGTGCGTCAGGCACGGCCGCCGCGCGTCCCGCCGGCGACGGGACCTGGGGCCGCCCGGTCACCGGGAGGGGCTCCGGCACGGTCTCCGGGAGGGGCGGTTCCGCCGCGGGCGGCGTCGCGGACGTACGGGGGTCCGGGACCGGCGCCACCGTGCCCCGGTGGTCCAGCCGGTCCGCCGCCTTCCCCGTGTCCCGCTCCGGGCCGGGGCCCGCGGGCCCGCCCGCGGCACGGCCTGAGGCGCGGCCTGGTCCCGGGCCCCCGTCCGGTGCCCGGCTCACCGCGTCCGACACGGAGTCGAAACGGTCCGTCGAGACTGTCGGGCGCGCTGCCAGGACCCGTGTCCTGCACCGCCTCGTCGTACAGCCGGCGCCACCAGTCGTCCTCATGGGCGGCGGGCTTCTCACCCTGCTGGCTCATGCCCCCAGTCTCCACCGCAGGGGCCGTACGAAAGCGGGACATCCGGAAAACACGCCGGGAATTGACCCCTCGGCAGAGACCCGCCGGGCGTCCACACCCCCCACGGGAAGAACGCCCGGCGGGCCTTCGCAGCGCGACCACGGGCCCCCCGCGGACGGTTCCGGCCCGCAGTGCTGCGGTGGCGCCACATTGACAGAAGGGCAGGTGGTACGGGGCATGATGGCCCCGGCGGGTTTACGCCGTGGCCGGTTTCCGCCACGACGGCACGCCGGACGACGGGCGCAGCGATGTGCGATCACCACTGGGGAGGGCCGGAAGATGCTGGCAGCGATAGGTCTCGACGGGAGACAGGAAGCCGCCTACCGGGCGCTCGTCACCGCGGGCGCGGCGGAACTCTCCGATCTCGCGCGCCGGCTCGCCCTGCCCGAGGTGGACACGGAACGCGCCCTGCGCCGGCTGGAGCAGCACGGGCTCGCCGCCCAGTCCTCCGCCCGGGCGGAGCGGTGGGTGGCCGCGCCCCCCGGGGTCGCCCTGGGGGCCCTGCTGACCCAGCAGCGGCACGAACTGGAACAGGCCGAGCTGGCGTCCGTACTGCTGGCCGAGGAGTACCGGGCGCAGGCGGACGAGCCCGCCGTGCACGACCTGGTCGAGGTGGTGACCGGGGCCAGTGCGGTGGCGCACCGCTTCCACCAGTTGCAGCTGGGGGCCGCCTCGGAGGTGTGCGCGCTGGTCACGGGCAAGCCGGTCGCGGTCACCGGGACCGAGAACGAGTCGGAGGAGCGGGTCGCGTTGCGCGGGGTGTCCTACCGCGTCGTCGTGGAGCGTGACGTGCTGTCGCTGCCGTCCGGGATCGTCGAACTGACCGCCGCGCTGGGGCGGGACGAGCAGTGCCGGGTGGTCGACCGGGTGCCGACGAAGCTGGTGGTGGCCGACGCCTCGCTGGCGATGGTGCCGTTGACGGGGCCGGGGGTGGAGCCGGCGGCACTCGTGGTCCACGCCAGCGGGCTGCTGGAGTCTTTGACGGGGCTCTTCGAGGCGGTGTGGCGGGACGCGATGCCGTTGCGGCTGGGCGGGAGCGGCGTACGGGAGGAGAGCGGCCCGGGGCCGGACGCCATCGATCTGGAGGTCCTTTCCCTGCTGCTGGCGGGGCTGACGGACGCGAGTGTGGCGAAGCAGCTGGGGTTGGGGCTGCGGACGGTTCAGCGGCGGGTGAAGGGGCTCATGGAGCTGACCGGGGTCTCCACCCGGTTGCAGCTGGGCTGGCACGCGTACGAGCGGGGCTGGGTGGCGCGCGCGCCCCGCTGACCGGTCCGTGCGCGTGCTGCCCGGCGGGCCCGCGTCGGCGGGCACGACCGGGCGGCCTCCGGCACGCTGGTCGGATGAGTGTGTGGCAGCTCGTTGCCGTCGCCGCGGTGATGCTGCTCGGTCTGGTCGGGGTGCTGGTGCCGGGTGTGCCGGGGCAGGCGATCGTGTGGGCCGCCGTGCTGTGGTGGGCGCTGACGGACCCGGCACCGGTGGCCTGGGGCGTGCTGATCGGGACGACCTGCCTCCTCCTGCTGAACCAGGCGTTGAGGGCGCTGCTGCCGGCCCGCCGCCCCAAGGAGTCCGGGGCGCCGCGCGGCACGCTGATGCTCGCGGGGCTCGCCTCGGTCGCGGGCTTCTTCGTGGTGCCGGTGATCGGCGCCGTCCTGGGGTACGTCGGTACGGTCTACGGCGCCGAGCGGCTGCGCCTGGGCAGCCCTGGGGCGGGCCGGGCCTCCGTCCGCTCGGTGATGCGGACGGCGGGCTACTCGGTGCTCGTGGACCTCTTCTGCTGCCTGCTGCCGGTGGGTGCGTGGCTGGGCGCCCTGATCTGGGCGTGAACGGACCCGGTCCGAGCACCGGGCGGCGCTCGTCGTCGCCGGTCTCCCGCTGAGGCCCCGACGAGCCGCGGTCCCGAGGCCGCGCCGCTCAGCGCCGCAGGTGGCGGACGGCGTACGAGCGCCACGGCCGCAGGTGGTCCGTGCCGGGCGTCCCGTACGGGTCGACGTCCGGGTCTCCCAGGGCCCGCATCCTGATCAGTGCCGCGGTGGCCGGCGCTGTCCCCCGCAGTCGCAGCAGCGCCTCCTCCGCCTCGTCCCGGTCGGCCCCGGCGTCCAGCAGCACCGCACCGTCGGCCAGGGCCCCGGCCAGCTCCCGGAGCGCGGGGTCCCGGGACTCCTCCGCCAGGACGCCCGGTTCCGGGAAGAGACGGGTGAGCCCGCCGCACAGCCCGCCGCACGGCACGTCCAGGACCTCGCCGAACCGTTCCACCAGCGCCCCGGCCGCCGCCGTGCCCACCAGCGCCCGCACCGCGAACTCCTCCGGGTCGGCGGCCCCCGGCGAGCGCAGGCCGGGACGGGCGGCCACGAGCGGGGCCAGGCGCGGGTCGGCGCCCAGCGCCTCGTCGACGGCGTACGGGTCGGCGTCCAGGTCGAAGAGGCGACGCAACCGCTGGACCGCGGTCGTCAGGTCACGCAGGTCGGTGAGCTGGATCCGCGCCTCCAGCCACCGCCCGGCGGACGCCTCCTCGACGGCCGCGACGCCCGTCCCGTACGGCAGCCGCAG
>NZ_KL585413.1:30879-31880 GCF_000721935.1 Streptomyces sp. NRRL WC-3549 | reverse complement strand
TCAGAGATGTGTAGAAGAGACAGGGGTGCGCCGGTAGGTGCGGGCGCCGGGCACGCCGCTGACCTCCTCGACCAGGGGAACCGCCTCGTCGGCCAGAAGGCCGAAGACCTCGCGCGCCGCGTACGGGCCCCGATGGGCGAGGCGGAGCGGGATGCCGGCCCGGTTCCCCGCCGGGGCGTTCGCGCGCAGCCCCGTCCCGCCCTCGGCGCGCAGCGCGCTGGGGGTGCGGGCGTAGATCTGCCGGATCGTGTCGTTGAACTGGCGCACGCTGGCGAACCCGGACGCGAAGGCGATCTCCGTGACCGGCAGGTCGGTGGTCTGCAGCAGCACCCGGGCGGTGTGGGAGCGCTGGGCGCGGGCCAGCGCGACCGGTCCGGCGCCCAGTTCGGCGGTGAGCTGGCGCTGCACCTGGCGGGTGCTGTAGCCGAGCCGCCCGGCGAGCCCGGGGACGCCCTCCCGGTCCACCACGCCGTCACCGATCATCCGCACGGCACGCCCCACCACGTCGGCGCGGACGTCCCACTCGGCGGAGCCGGGCACGGCGTCCGGGCGGCAGCGTCTGCACGCCCGGAAACCGTGGCCCTGCGCCGCCGCGGCGGTCGGGTAGAACCGCACGTTCTCCCGCTTGGGCGTCACGGCGGGGCAGCTCGGCCGGCAGTAGATGCCGGTGGTCGCGACGGCGAAGAAGAACGCTCCGTCGAAGCGCGCGTCGCGGCTGCTCACCGCCTCGTACCTGGTCCGTTCGTCCATCACACCGTCCAGTGTGCGCCCCCGGCCGGGGGCGCACTCGCGGTTTTCGGACGTCGAGCCCGGGACCCGGAACCGGCCCCGGGCCCCGGTTCAGCGGAAGCGTCCGTGCTTGGCGTCCATGGCGGCCCTCCCCTCGGCGCTGCGGCGCTTCCACTCGCGCAGGGTCTCGGTCCGGAGCCGGGCGTCGGTCTTGGCCGCGATGCGGTGGTTCTCCCGGAGCAGCTTGCGGTCTGTCTCTTATACACATCTCT
>NZ_KL585413.1:28666-30684 GCF_000721935.1 Streptomyces sp. NRRL WC-3549 | reverse complement strand
GATGTGTATAAGAGACAGGTCCTCGACGGCGCCCAGGACCGCGCAGCCCGGCTCGCTCCCGTGCGCGCAGTCGTGGAAGCGGCACTCCCCGGCCAGCTCCTCGATCTCCGAGAAGACCTGCCCGACGCCCGCCTCCGCGTCCCAGAGGCCGACTCCGCGCAGTCCGGGGGTGTCGATGAGGACGCCGCCGCCGGGCAGCAGGAGGAGGTTGCGCGTCGTGGTGGTGTGCCGGCCCTTGCCGTCCACCTCGCGGGCCTCCTGTACTCCCATCGCCTCCTCGCCGAGCAGGGTGTTGGCGAGGGTCGACTTCCCGGCGCCGGAGATCCCGAGGAGCACGCTGGTGCCGTCGGCGACGACGGCCCGGAACACGTCGACCCCATCCCCGGTGGCGGAGCTGACGG
This sequence comes from Streptomyces sp. NRRL WC-3549, assembly GCF_000721935.1. Classification (GTDB taxonomy): domain Bacteria; phylum Actinomycetota; class Actinomycetes; order Streptomycetales; family Streptomycetaceae; genus Streptomyces. The sequence goes on along the minus strand of NZ_KL585413.1, from coordinate 30,283 downwards.
GCAGCACCGGCACCCCCGGAGCGGTGCGCTCGACGTCCTGGACCAGGTGGGACAGCGTGGCGGCGTCGGGGACGAGGTCGGCCTTGGTGAGCAGGACGACCGGCCGCGCCTCGTGTTCCGGTGCCTGGGCGCCGTCACCGAGCAGGGCTGCTCCGGCGGTGCTGGACATGGCCAGGGCCAGGAAGCGCTCCAGTCGGCCGAGGTCCAGTTCGACGGCGAGCGAGACGCAGATGACGACGTGTTCGATGTTGGTGGCCAGGACCTGGCCCTCGGAGCGCTGCGAGGACGTCGACCGTACGAAGGCGGTCCGCCGGGGCAGCAGGGCGCGGACGAACCGCGGGTCGCCGTCCGGATCGACGGCCACCCAGTCGCCGGTGCAGACGATCCGCATCGGATCGCGGGGCACCACGAACGCGGTGTCCGCCCGGAGGGTGCCGTCCGCGGTGACCACGTCGCACTGACCGCGGTCCACCCGCACCACCCGCCCCGGCAGGAGGCCCTGCTCGGCGTACGGGGCGAAGACGGCGGCCCAGTCCTCGTCCCAGCCGTAGGGGGCCAGCGGGTGCGAGGGGAGGGACGGCTGAAGCATGGGGAAAGACAAGGGAAACCCTTCACAAGGGTGGCCCCGGCACCGCGCTCTCGGGCGCGGAGGGAAAGGTCCGGGTCAGCCGGTGGCCACAGGGGTGGGAACGATGCTCTTCGGGTCGTGGGCAGCGCCCATCGCGACGACAGTCATCAATGTCCTCACCTCCTGTTTCCTCGTATGCGGCGGATCTCGCGAACTCGGCACACCTTAACGGCACATCACCCGGCGGCGTCAACCGATTTACGGCCGCCGCCTTCCCTGACCGGTGGTTCACCGGAGAGTTCGGGAGATCTCCCACGATCGGGTGATACGCGTGCAGGTCGGACGGTTCCTGGCCATTAGGGTGCCGGACATGACCTCACCCCAGATGGCCACCGGCACGTTCACACAAGCCCAGTTGGGCACCCAGGTCCTCCTCGCGTGGAGCGGCGAGCGCCCGGACGGGGACGGCGGCACCGCCTTCCTCCTCACCTACTCGCTCGGCGACGGGCAGGACGGTCCGGAGACCGGAGAGCGGGCCATGCGCGCGGCCCTCGAACGCAGCGGGTTGCGGGTGGGCGGCGAGACGCTGGACGCCGCCGAGACGCCGAACCTCCCGGTGAAGCTCCTCGTCCAGGCGGGCCAGGCCGTCCTGACGCTTCCTCACTTCAAGGCCCAGTACACCGTCCCCCCGGAGTGGCTCGCCGTGGCGCGGGCCGAGGGCGCGGTGCACGGGATGTTCGCGACGCGTCCCTGGCCGGCCGCCGCCCCCGGGCAGCCGGTCGGTGAGGAGTTGCTGCGCTCCTTCGTCTGCGATCCCGAGGTCGTCAGCACCTCGGCCCACTGCCTCCTGCCGGTGCGCAGCCTGTCCTGACCGGCGTCCGCGTACGACGATGCCCACCACCCCCCGTGGAGTGGTGGGCATCGTCGTGAACGGTGCCGCGTGGGGGGTGCGGGCCGGCAGGGCCGCCCGCACTCCCCGGGGACGTCAGCGGTTGGCGACGCCGTTGGCCGAGAGGACCGGGACGTCCTCCACGAGGTGCGACAGCGGC
>NZ_KL585413.1:27687-28411 GCF_000721935.1 Streptomyces sp. NRRL WC-3549 | reverse complement strand
CACCAGGCCGACGAGCGAACCGGCGTTGACCTTCGCCGGGACGCCGAGGCAGAGCTTGTTCAGCGAGCCCTGGACCAGGCTGAGCTGCGGGCTCTGGTCGCCCTTGGTCACGGAGTTGCCGAACTCCGACTCGGCTCCGTTGCCGTTCACCACGGTGGTGCCGTGGTCGTTGCCGACGGCCATGGCCATGGGGGCCGCGGCTGCGGAGGCACCGATCAGGGACACTGCCACGGCCGCGCCGGCCATCATCTTCTTCATTACGCTTCACCTTTCCACGCGTCCCTTGTGGGACGTACTGATAACCGCGATCGGAAGCCAAGGTTCCGCTACGCCACTCGAACGGATTCGGTGCGGCGAGAGGTCGACGTTCCGCTGCGGAAGGGGGGGGTTACGTCCTGCGGGCCGCCGGAACGAAGACCCGCACGCTCCCGGGCGCCACCGCCGCTTCGCGCTCGGCGGCATGCCGGCCCGCTTCCCGCCCCTCGGCGAGCAACCGGTCGTAGATCGGCGTCGAAGAGTGGTCGGGCGGCCCATCGTGGCCACGCCGGGGCTGACTGTCGTACTGGTCCATGGGGTGGCCCTACCCGAACCGGCGGGATACGCCGACCGCGGGTGCGGCAACCGGACCAATATCCGCACGATCGGGTTACCCGACGGCGGGAGGGTACGGAAGGGGCCGGTCCACCGGTGGACCGGCCCCGGTACTCCGCGCACCGGCACGGCC
>NZ_KL585413.1:26795-27481 GCF_000721935.1 Streptomyces sp. NRRL WC-3549 | reverse complement strand
ACGGGAACTGGACGGGTCCCGAGGCGTCCTCGGCGGCGGGCCGGGGCCGGCCGGCGTCAGCTGTTGCCGCCGCCGTTGGCCGAGAGGATCGGGATGTCGTTCAGGATGTGCGACAGCGCCTCGTCACCCTTGGCCTGGGTGGAGTTCTCGGTGCACTGCTGGTTCTGCGGCGAGGACAGGACGTTGATGTCCTGGACCGAGATCGGGACGAGCCCGATCAGCGAGCCGAGGTTGGCCTTCGCGGGCAGCGCGATGCAGGGCTTGTTGAACGAGCCCTGGATCAGGCCGATCTGAGGGCTCATGTTGCCCGAGGTGCTGCTGTTGCCGTAGTACTGCACGGCACCGTTGCCGTTGACCGCGGTGGTCCCCTGGTCGTTGCCGGTGGCCATGGCGGCGGGGGCCGCGACGGCGGAGACACCTGCGACGGAGGCGGCCATCGCCGCCGACGCCAGAACCTTCTTGATCATGAACTAGCCCTTCTGGATTGCCTGTTGCCCGCTTCCGCGCTGCGTGCCGAGGGCACGCCTCACGGTCGGACGTGGTTGTGCCACTTCACTCGAACGGTGCTGTGTACTCCGACCGACCAGGGAACGCGCCGGACCGGGCACCGGAGAAAATGCGCTGAATGGAGAGAGCTTCCGCGATGCGGACGGTCAGCCGCCGACCGGCAGTCCACCGATCAGCGG
>NZ_KL585413.1:25526-26599 GCF_000721935.1 Streptomyces sp. NRRL WC-3549 | reverse complement strand
GCAGTCCACCGATCAGCGGGGCGGCCTCGGCCGCCACACCGGTCGTCTGGTCCGCCAGCCTGGCCACGGTCCCGTCTTCGTGGACCTTCCGGGTCGCACCGCCCACCGTGTCGACCACCGGGTCGAGGACCTGCGGAGCGCTGGCCATGAGGTGGTTGACGCCGGTGGTGAGACTGAGTGTGGGAGAGGTCGCGGGAGCAGCGAAGGCGGGCGCAGCCGTTCCCAGTGCGACCACGGAACCTGCGACGAACGCGGCGGTCTTCGCATACTTCACTTTCGAAATCCCTTCTGCAGCGGCGTGGGCTCCGGTCGCGTTCCCGCGCCGCACAAGCCTTCTGCGCCTGTGACGTCCACCGCTTTCACCAGGCATAACGAGCGACGGACGAGCCGGAAACTGTGTGATGCGGGATTTTTCGGAGGGAATTCGACGCACCGGGACGGACCGTGCGGGGGCCTTCGCCGCGCACGGGAAGACCCCGGACCGCGCATGCGGTCCGGGGCCTCACGTGATGAGCGGCCGGCTCGGCCGGAGAGCTGATCAGCCGTTGACGCAGGCGTTGCCGAAGGCCGGGTTCAGCAGGCCGACGACGTTGATGCTGTTGCCGCAGACGTTCACCGGGATGTGGACCGGGACCTGCAGGACGTTGCCCGACAGGACGCCCGGGGAACCCACGGCGGCGGCCTCGGCGCCCGCGTCGGCCATGGCCGGGGCGGCGGCGCCCAGCGCCATGAGGGTTCCGGCGGCGACGGCGGCAACCTTGGTGTACTTCACTTTCATCCCTTTCTGCTGCGGAGCCCTGGGCGGTCGCGTCTTTCGCGCCGCACGAGTGCCTGTCGTGAAATGCACTCGTGACTCCGAGCTGTCATACGTAACGATTGGCGGGCGGCGGCGAAACTCCATGGACGAGGTTTCCCGTGAATTCGCCCGAATGACACACGGCCGGGCCGCACGATGGAGGAGTGTCGGCGGCCCGGACCGGACCTGGGGGCCTGGATCAGCCGTTGCCGGCACCGTTGGCCGAGAGCACCGGGATGTCGTCCAGGATGTGCGACAGCGCCTCGTCGCCCTTGGC
>NZ_KL585413.1:15953-25281 GCF_000721935.1 Streptomyces sp. NRRL WC-3549 | reverse complement strand
CGAGGCCGACGAGCGAACCGAGGTTGGCCTTGAGGGGCAGCCCGACGCAGGGCTTGTTCAGCGAGCCCTGCACGAGGCTGAGCTGGGGGCTCATGTCGCCCTTGGTCGCGGAGTTGCCGAACGCCGACTCGGCACCGTTGCCGTTGACGACGGTGGTGCCCGTGTCGTCACCGATGGCCATGGCGCTCGTCGCCGAGAGACCGAGGACGGAGGCGGCGACTGCGCCCGTAGCCAGAACCTTCTTGATCACGATTAACCCTTCTCGTACCGAGTGCCCCGTGGCGGAGCGTACTGATCAACTCGCCGGACGCCGTTTGGTTCCCCCCGTTCACCCGAATGCCGCAATCGGGCCTCGCGCACGAACAGGCGTACGTGACCCTTTCGAGTGATTACAGAATTTCCACCGTTCTCCAAGTTTCCCCCGCAACCGTCGCGTCGTTAGGGAGTCGTCCGCGTATATGGAATGGCTACGTTCCATCCGGGTCACCGCCCGCGCGAATTTCCCGAAGAAGGGCAAGTAATGCGACAGGTTCTGAACAAAAGCATGATCGTCATGGCGGCGGCGTCGGGCATCCTGACCGCCGCCGGGGGTTATGCGCACGCCGACGCCTCGGCCGACGGCGCCGCCGTGGGCTCGCCCGGTGTCGGTTCGGGCAACACCGTGCAGGTGCCGGTGCACGTCCCGGTCAACCTGTGCGGGAACACCGTCGACGTGATCGCCCTGCTGAACCCCGCCTTCGGCAACGCCTGCGCGAACGTCGGCTCGGACGACGACGGGCACGACGGCGGCTCCGCCTCCGGCGCCCACGCCGAGGCCGTGGCCGCCGACTCCCCGGGCGTGCTCTCGGGCAACGTCGTCCAGGCGCCGGTGGACGTCCCGGTCAACGTCTGCGGCAACAGCATCGACGTCGTCGGTCTGCTGAACCCCGCCTTCGGCAACAACTGCGCCAACGACAGCGGCCCCGCCCACCACCACCCGCCGGTCCAGCCGCCGGTCGAGGAGCCGCCCGCCGAGGAGCCGCCGACGGTCGTGCCGCCGACCGAGGAGCCCCCCGCGGAGGAGCCGCCCGCCGAGGCGCCCCCGGTGAAGCAGCCGCCGGCCGAGACCCCCGGGCCCAACACCCCTGACACCCAGCTCGCCGAGACGGGCGCCGACGGCGTCGGCCTGGCCGCCGGCACGAGCGCCGCGCTCCTCCTGGGCGGTGCGGTGCTGATGCGCCGCACCCGCGCCACGCGCGGCTGACACGCGTACACGCACGAGGCGCCCGGCGGTGTGAGCTCACACTGCCGGGCGCCTCGTGCGTGTCCTCACACGCGGGAGAGCCCCGCGCGGTCCAGGTACGCGGCGATCTTCACCGTCTCCGCCGCGTCCAGGCGGCGCATCGGCGGGCTCATGACGTTGGTCGCGATGACGCCGCGCAGCATCAGGGCGGTCTTGAACGCGCCCAGACCCGCCGCCGTCGCCGAGGCGGTGCCGGGCGCCGCGGCGGTGACGATGTCGAACAGCCCGACGAGCCGGTCCTGTTCGGCCCTGGCGGCGGCCCAGTCACCGCGCGTCGCGGCCTCGTGCAGCCGTACGTAGCCGTGCGGGTCCACGTTGCCCAGACCGGGCACGGAGCCGTCGGCGCCGCTCAGCATCATCGCGTCGACCACGAGCTCGTGGCCGGTCAGCACGGAGAACCCGGGCAGGTCCCGTGCCCCGATGGCCAGCCGGCGGAAGGAACCGTCGTCCCCGCTGGAGTCCTTGACTCCCGCGAGCACCCCTTCCGCCGCGAGCGGCAGCAGGAGTTCCGGGTCCAGCTTGCTGTGCACGCAGACCGGCACGTCGTACGCGAGGAGCGGCAGGTCCACGGCCGCGGCGATGTCCCGGAAGTGGCGGTCGATCTCGGTGACGTGGGTGCGCGTGTAGAAGGGCGCGGTGGCCACGACCGCGTCGGCGCCGAGGGCGGCCGCGGCGCGGGCACGCTCGACGGCCCGGTTGGTGGTGGTCTCGATGGCCCCGACGAGGACGGGCACCTGGCCCGCCGACGCGGCGGTGATCACCTTGATGACCTCGTCCTGCTGACCGGGGGTCAGGTAGGCCGTCTCGCCGGAGCTGCCGAGGGCGAAGAGGCCGCTGACCCCGCCGTCGAGGAGGTGGCCGACGACCCGCTCCAGGGAGACCCGGTCGAGTTCACCGTCCGCGGTGAGCGGGGTGACGACGGGCGGGATCACTCCGGAGTAGGAGGGGGCGGGGGCGGTCATGCGGTGCTCCTTGCGGGCGGTACGGGGGTCCGGTCCCCGGCGGGGGACCCGGAGGTCTGGGGGTGGACGCAGTGCCAGCGGTGCTCGTCGGCCCCGATGGTCTGGGCCGGGAAGGCGGTGGAGCACTCCGCGTCGGCCTTCCAGCAGCGCGTGCTGAACGGGCAGCCGGGCGGCGGGTTGGTGGCGGAGGGCACCGGACCGGTGAGCACGATGCGCTGGGTCGCCTCCAGCAGGCTCGGCGTCGCGGAGAGCAGCGCCTCGGTGTAGGGGTGGCTGGGGGCGCCCGCGACGTCGGCGGCCCGGCCCTCCTCGACGATGCGGCCGAGGTAGAGGACGGCGATGCGGTCGGCGAGGTAGCGGACGGTCTGGATGTCGTGCGAGATGAAGACCATGCCGAGACCGAGGCGTTCGCGCAGGTCGACGAGGAGGTTGAGCACCTGGGCGCGGACGGAGACGTCGAGCGCGGAGGTCGGTTCGTCGGCGACGATCAGTTCCGGTTCGAGGGCCAGGGCGCGGGCGATGGCGACGCGCTGGCGCTGACCGCCGGAGAGCTGTCCGGGCAGGGCGGCGAGGGTGTGGCCGGGCAGCCCGACCAGGTCGAGCAGTTCCTCGACGCGGGCCTCGCGGCTCTCCGTGGTACCGCGCCGGTGCACGTCCAGCGGGTCGCGCAGGATCTGGCGGACGGTGAGGCGCGGGTTGAGCGCGGTGGAGGGGTCCTGGAAGACGACGCCGACGGCCGAGCCGAAGTCCTTGCGCCGTTCGGCACCCGTCATCTCCCACAGGTCGCGGCCGTGGAAGAGGACCTCGCCCTCGGTGGGCTTCTGGAGGCCCGTCAGCACCCGGGCGAGGGTGGACTTGCCGCAGCCGGACTCGCCGACCAGGCCCACGATCTCGCCGCGCTTGACCTCCAGGGTGGCGTCGGTGAGCGCGTGGACGGCGTCGCGGCTGAAGAGGCCTCCGCTGCGTGCCTTGTGGCGTACGTGAACGCCGTCGAGCCTGATCACAGGGCGCTCCCTTCCAGCTTCTTCGCGGCGGCGGCCCCGGCCGGGTGGTGACAGGCGAAGCCGTGGTCCTTCGAGGTGCCGCGCACGGTGAGTACGGGGGTCGTGGTGCGGCAGAGGTCGGTGGCGGCGTTGCAGCGGCCCGCGAAGCGACAGCCCTGCCCGAAGCCCTGGGGCGCGGGGACGACGCCGCGGATCTGGTGGAGCCGCTCCGCGCCGGCCTCCAGGGAGACCACCGAGCCGAGGAGTCCGCGGCTGTAGTGGTGGGTGGGGTCGGTGAGGACGGAGCGGGTGTCACCGATCTCGGCGAGCCGTCCCGCGTACATGACGGCGACCCGGTGCGAGAGGTCGCCGACCAGGGCGAGGTCGTGCGAGACGAGCACCATGGCGAAGCCGAGCTCGTCGCGGAGCTTGATGAGGAGTTCGACGACCTGGGCCTGGACGGTGACGTCGAGGGCGGTGGTCGGTTCGTCCGCGATCAGCAGGCGGGGGCTGCGGGAGAGGGCCATCGCGATGAGGACGCGCTGGCGCTGGCCGCCGGAGAGCTCGTGCGGGTAGCTGCGCAGCGTGCGTTCGGGCGAGAGGCCGACGAGTTCGAGGAGCTCGGCGGGGGTCTTCGTGCCGCCGCGCGAGGTCAGCTGCTTGAGCTGGGTGCCGACGAGCACGGAGGGGTTGAGGGAGGAGAGCGCGTCCTGGTAGACCATCGCGATCTCCGGGCCCATCAGGGCGCGGCGTTCCTTGGGCGGGAGCTTCAGCAGGTCGCGGCCGCGGTAGAGGATCTCGCCGCTGACCTCGGCGTTGCGGGCGAGGAGGCCCATCACGGCGAGGCTGGTGATGGACTTGCCGCAGCCGGACTCGCCGACCAGGCCGAGGGTCTCGCCCTCGTGGACGGTGAAGTTCAGCTTGTCGACGACGGGGATGTCGCCGTAGCGGTCCGGGAAGCGGATCGCCAGGTCGCGGACGACGAGCAGTTCGTCGGCGTCCTCGCGCACCGGGGTGATGGTGGGCTCGGTGGCGTCGATGTGCCGGGCGAGCTTGGCGAGGGCGGCGTCGATGTCGGCGGTGGCGGCGGCCTCGACCGGGTCCGGGGCCGTGGCGGCGGGCTCGGTGGCGGCGCGGGCGCTCTTGGGCGCGGCGGAGGCGTCGGTGAGGCCTTCGGAGAGGATGTTGAGCGCGAGGACGGTGATCAGGAGGGCGAGGCCGGGGAAGAAGGTGGCCCACCAGCCGCCGGCAAGGAGGATCTGCCGGCCGTAGGCGAGGACGCTGCCCCAGCTGGGGTCGGGGTCCTGCACGCCCGCTCCGATGAAGGAGAGGCTGGCCTCGAAGATGATGGCCTCGGCGACCATGACGGTCGCGAACACCATGACCGGCGCCATGCAGTTGACGGCGACGTGGCGGAGCACGATGTATGCGCGCCGGGCGCCGATGACCTTCTCCGCGGCGACGTAGTCCTCTCCGTACTGGGCGAGGACGTTGGCGCGGACGACGCGCGCGAGGGAGGGGGTGTAGACGAAGGCGATGGTGAAGATGATGACCGGGATGCTGGTGCCGAAGACGGCGACCAGGACGGCCGCGAGCGCGATCGGCGGGAACGACATGACGACGTCGAGGGTCCGCATGACGGACTCGTCGCCGAGCTTGCGCGAGGTCGCGGCCAGCGACCCGAGGACGGAGCCGGCGACCAGGGAGACGGCGGTCGCGCCGAGGCCGATGATCAGCGAGTAGCGCGATCCGTGGATCACGCGGGCGAAGACGTCGCGTCCGGCCCGGTCGGTGCCGAACCAGTGGTCGCCGCTGGGGGCCTGTACGGGGGTTCCGGTGGTCAGCGGGTCCTGGGTGAGCAGGGGGGCGAGTACGGCGCCGAGGATGACGACGACCAGCACGCCGAGGGCGACGCGGGAGGTGACCGGGAGGGCGCGGAAGGCGATGCCCGGTCGGGAGAGCTTCTTGGCCAGACGGCCCGTGGCGAACATGTCACACCGTCCTGATGCGCGGGTTGACCAGCAGGTAGAGCAGGTCGACGATGACGTTGACCACCAGGAAGGCGATGGCGATGGTCAGTACGGTGCCCTGGACCAGGGCGACGTCGCCGCCGGTGACACCTTCGAGGATGAGCTTGCCCATGCCGGGCAGGTCGAAGATCGCCTCGATGACGACGGCGCCGCTGAGCAGGTATCCGACCTTGACGCCGAGCACGGTGAGCGGGGTGACGAGCGCGTTGCGCAGCACCGAGCGGATCACCAGGAAGACCGGCAGGCCGTTGCCCTGGGCGGTACGGACGTAGTCGCGGTCGAGTTCGGCGACCATCGAGGTGCGCACGAGGCGGGCGAGCGACGCCGCGACGGGCACCGCGAGCGAGATGGCGGGCAGGGCCATGGTGGTGAGCCAGCCGCTGAACGAGTCGGCGGGGTTGGTGTATCCGCCGGTCGGGAAGATCCGGGTGTTGAGCGCGAACTGCTGGATGAGCAGGACCCCGAGCCAGAAGGACGGGATGGCGACCCCGGCCATGGACAGGACCCGGAAGAGCTGGTCGGGCCAGCGGTCGCGGTACATGGCGCCCAGGACGCCGCCGACGACGGCGAGGACGATCGCGATGACCAGGCCGAGGATCGTCAGCTGGAGCGTGAGCGGGAAGGCCGCGGTGATGCGGTCGATCACGGGCTGGCTCGGCGGGACGGTCATCCCGAGGTCGAAGTGGAGCAGTTGGCCGAGGAAGTCGAAGTAGCGTACGGGCAGCGGGTCGTTGAGCCCGTTGGCCTCGGCGAAGGCCTCTCTGGCCTCGGGTGAAGCGCCCTCTCCGAGCGCGTTGAGGGCCGGGTCGGCCGGCGAGAACTGCAGCACCACGAAGACCAGCAGTGCGATGCCGAGGATCATCACCGGCATCATCGCGACGCGGCGCAGCGCGAGCCGGAGAAAAGCAACCATCGTCGGGTTCCTTGCGATTGGGCGGACAGCGGGTCCGGGCCGCCGGGGAGGCGGCGGCCCGGACCGGTGGGCGTCAGGCGCGGCCGACGTCCACGAAGGACAGGCCCGTGGTGGGCAGCGGCTTGAAGCCGGTGAGGGCCTTGTCGTTCCACGCGGTGGGCAGCTTGCGGTGGAGGATCGGGTAGAGCGGGACCTCGTCGGCGAGCAGGTCGGTGACCTCACCCCACAGCTGCTTGCGGGTGGCCTCGTCGGCGGACTGTGCCGCCTTGTCGAGGAGTTGCCTGGTCTTCTTGTACTCGGCGCTCTTGCTCCAGTTGTAGCGGGTCTCGGGCCAGAGGCCGTAGTAGAACCAGCGCAGCAGGAGGTCGACGTCGTTGCCGAAGACGGACGGGTCGCCGGGGGCCACCAGGACCTCGTACGCGCCCTTGTCGACCTTGGCGTACTGTGCCGCCGACTGGGCGATGTCGAGGGTCGCCTCGATGCCCGCCTCCGCCCAGCTCTCCTTGAGCAGGGGGGCGATGTCCTTGACCCAGCCGGTGTCGGTGGTCAGGACGGTGAACTTGAGGTCCTTCACGCCGGCTTCGGCGAGCAGCTTCTTCGCCTTGGCCACGTCGTGGGTGTAGACGGTGGCGGCCTTGTGGTACTCGGGGTGGGTGGCGGGGACGTATCCCGTGGCGGCCGACGCGTTCCCGACCATCGCGGTCTTGATGATCTTCTCGGTGTCCAGCGCGTAGTGCAGGGCCTGGCGGACCCGCTTGTCGGCGAACCGCTTGTCGGCGGTGTTGCACATCAGGAAGAGCAGGCCGAAGGACTGCACGGACTCGGTCTTCGCCGTGGCGGAGAGTCCGGCGACGTCGATGTAGGGCACGTCCTCGATGGCCTGGACGCGGCCGGACTGCATGGCGCTGACCCGGGCCGACTGGTCCGCGATCAGCCGCCAGATCATCTTCTCGGCCTTGGCGGGGTGGGCACCGTTGTACTTGTCGTACTTCTCGAAGACGATCTTGTCCTCGCGGGTGGCCGAGATGAACTTGTAGGGGCCCGAGCCGACGGGCTTGGCGTCGAATCCCTTGACGTCGGCCTCGACGATCTTCTTGGGCACGATGCGGGCGACGGCGATGCGGGAGGGGAAGAGCGCGAAGGCGTACTTGAGCTTGAACTCGACCGTCTTGGTGTCGACGGCGGTGATCGTGTCGATGAAGGGCACGAACTGCGCCATCAGCGAGGAGTTCTTCGGGTCCAGGATGCGTTCGAAGCTGAAGACCACGTCCTCGGCGGTGACCGGGGAGCCGTCGTGGAAGGTCGCGCCGTCCCGGAGGGTGGCGCGGTAGGTGGTGGCGTTGATCTTCTTCGGCATCTCGGTGGCGAGCGCGGGCGCGGCCACGAGTGTTGCCGGATCGAGATCCACGAGGCCCTCGAAGATGTGCATATTGGCTGCGTACGGCGTGGCGCCCGAGGTGATCATCGGGTCGAATCCGGTCGAGAGGGGGTACGAGAGACCGGCCTCGATGGTGCCGTTGCCGTCACCCTTGCCCGCCGCGCCGTCGGCGGTCGAGGAGGGTCCACCGCACGCGGAAAGGCTTGCCGTGATGGCGGCGGCCGCGCCGATGACGCCGGTGTAACGCAGGAAGGTGCGGCGCTCGACGCCGGCTGGCCTCAGCTCGGGCACGGGTCCTCCAAGGGACGTGAGGGTGGGGGATGGATGTGGAAAGGGCTGTTCTGACGGCCATCGGGGGACCGGTGAACCGTCGAGCATCAGACGTCAGATGTCTGATGCCTTGATAGCGTGGGAACGTAGCTTGACAATCGAGAGGGGTCAAGAGGTGGGGAGTTCAGATATGTCCGGCACACGACCCGGTCGCACCCTTTTGCGGCAGGAAGTCGTGGAGGGCATCAAGCGCTACATCCTCGACGAGCGGCTGCGCCCCGGGGACCCGCTGCCGACGGAGCCGGCCCTCTGCGAGGCCCTCGGCGCCAGCCGTTCGAGCGTGCGGGAGGCCGTCAAGATCCTGGACGCCCTGGACATCGTCGAGGTGCGCCACGGCCATGGGACGTACGTGGGCCGGCTGAGCCTGTCCGCGCTGGTGGAGAGCCTCACGTTCCGCGGCCTGCTCTCCCCCGACGACGACTTCCAGGTGATGGCCGACCTCGTCGACGTGCGCGAGCTGTTCGAGCGGGGCATGGCCGACCGGATCGTCTCCTCGCTGAGCGCGGAGCAGCTCGACACCCTGGAGGGGCTGGTCGAGACCATGCGCGCCACCGGCGTGGGCGACGGGGACGGCTTCGTCGCGGCGGACCGGGCCTTCCACGCGCTGCTCGTGGCCCCCCTCGGCAACGAGCTGATCGGCCAGCTGTCGATGGCCTTCTGGGACGTGTACACGATCGTCGCGCCGCACCTGGAAGGCTTCACCCACGCCGACGAGACGGAGACGATCACCGCCCACCAGAACATCGTGGACTCGGCCCGGGCCGGGGACATCACCGCGTTCCTCAAGGCCCTCGGCGAGCACTACGCACCGGTCAGGCGGCGGATCGCCGAGGCCAGGGCGCGCGGGGCGGACCAGGCCTGACCCGGGGCGCCCCCGTCCCGCCCCCTCCCCGGGGCGGGAGCTCATCCCCGGGCGGGATCCCGTCCCCGGGGCGGGAGCCCTCTCCCCCGCCCCACCCTTGACGCCCGGCCGTAAAGCTCCCTAGGGTCCCGTTGCCACCAGGACATCTGACGTCTTCTGTCCTGTCGCTTCCCGTGCCCCAGGAGGACACAGCCATGCCGTCGGCCGATCTCCCGCTCGCGGACTGCCTCACCTACCGGCCCGAACTCCCGCTGCCCGACGGCTTCGACGACTTCTGGTCCGCCACGCTCGCCGAGGCGCCCCACGACGGAACGCCGGACAAGCCCCGGTTCAAGGAGGTCGACTGCGGGCTGACACAGGTGCGTACGTACGACGTGAGCGTCCCTGGGTACGGCGGCCGGCCGGTACGCGGCTGGCTGCGGATGCCCGCCGGGGCCACCGGCCCGCTCGGCTGCGTCGTGGAGTTCCTCGGCTACGGGCGCGGCCGGGGGCTGGCGCACGAGCAACTGACGTGGGCCTGCGCCGGATACGCGCACCTGGTCATGGACACCCGGGGGCAGGGCTGGTCGTCGGCGGGCGGTGTCACCG
>NZ_KL585413.1:14335-15717 GCF_000721935.1 Streptomyces sp. NRRL WC-3549 | reverse complement strand
AGAGATGTGTATAAGAGACAGGTGTTCACGGACGCCGTCCGCTGCGTGGAGGCGATGCGCGAGCATCCCGAGGTCGATCCCGCCCGCATCGTGGTGACCGGGGTGAGCCAGGGCGGCGGTATCGCGCTGGCGGTCGCCGGGCTGGTGGACGGGCTGGCCGGGGTCATGCCGGACGTGCCGTTCCTGAGCAACATCCCCCGGGCGGCGCGGATCGCCGGGGCCCCGCCGTACACCGAGATCGCCGCCTACCTGCGGCTCCACCGTGACCGCACCGCGTCCGTCTTCCGCACGCTGTCGTACTTCGACGCGGCGCACCACGCCACCCGGGCGACCGCGCCCGCGCTGTTCTCCATCGCGATGATGGACGAGATCTGCCCGCCCTCCACCTGCTTCACGGCCTACAACCGTTACGCGGGCCCCAAGGACGTACGCGTCTACGAGTTCAACGGCCACGAGGGCGGCACCGAGCACCACCGGGCGGAACAACTGGCCTGGGTGCGTTCCCTGTTCGCCGGCCTGCCGACCGGGCAGGCCGCCCTCTCCTGACCCGGCGACCGGGGTCGCCGGACCGCCCGGAGGCGGTCGGGGAAGCGCGGGTCTTCGACACCGGCAGCCGGGTGTGCCCCCTTTCCGTTCCTCTGACGCGTCGGCCCGTCACGCCGCGCTCCGCTCCATCTCCGCACCTCTCCCCCTCACGAGAAGAGAGACCGTTCATGCAGCGCAGAGTCACCGTCGCCCTGCTGTCCGCCGCCCTCATGGTGGCCACCGCGACCGGCACCGCCCACGGCGCCCCCGCCGCCGGCCAACTGACCTCCCAGGACATCGCGACCCAGGGCGTCGGGTCCCCCTACTACCGCATCCCCGCGCTGACCACCTCCACCAAGGGCACGCTCCTCGCCGCGTACGACGCCCGCCCCACGCTCGGGGACCTGCCCGGCAACCTCGGGGTCGTCCTGCGCCGCAGCACCGACGGCGGCACCACCTGGCAGAAGCAGCAGGTGATCCGCAAGGAGGCCGCCCCCTACGGCCACGGTGACCCCAGCCTCCTCGTGGACCGCCAGACGGGCCGGATCTTCGTGTTCTACGCGAGCTCGGTCAACCAGGGCTTCTTCGGTTCGGGCACCGGCAACGACGAGAACGACCCGGACATCCTCCAGGCCGACTACAGCTACTCGGACGACGACGGCGTGACCTGGAAGCACCGCCGCATCACCCAGCAGATCAAGAACCCCGCCTGGGCCGGGATGTTCGCGGCCTCCGGCGAGGGCATCCAGGTGCGCAACGGCGCCTACAAGGGCCGGCTGATCCAGCAGTACGCCATCCGCCACAACGGGGCCAACTACGCGGTCAGCGCGTACAGCGACGACCACGGCGAGACCTGG
>NZ_KL585413.1:13130-14144 GCF_000721935.1 Streptomyces sp. NRRL WC-3549 | reverse complement strand
ACCTGGAGGATGGGCAACCCGGTCGGCCCGGGCGGCGACGAGAACAAGACCGTCGAACTCAGCGACGGCCGGATCATGCTCAACAACCGTTCCGCCCCCTACCGCACGATCGCCTACTCCACCGACGGCGGTGTCAACTACACGCCGTTCACCCAGGACACCGCCCTGCCCGACCCGGCGAACAACGGCTCGGTCATCCGGTACGCCCCGGACGCCGCCGCGTCCGACCCGCAGTCCTCCTGGCTGCTGTTCAGCAACACCGAGAGCACCTCCTCGCGGCGCAACCTCACCGTGAAGATGTCCTGCGACAACGGGAAGACCTGGCCGATCCGGAAGGTCGTCGACCCCGGCAGCGCCGCGTACTCGACGCTGACACGGCTGCCCGACGGCCGGCTCGGCCTGCTCTACGAGCGCGGCGACGTCCAGCACATCACCTACTCCTCCTTCGACCTGAAGTGGCTCGGCGGCACCTGTGCCGACATCACGATCACCCCGCCGGCCACCCTGAAGGCCGGTACCACCACGGAGGTGACGGTCCGGGTCGTCAACCGGATGGACGTGAAGCGCTCGGCGGGCACGCTGGACCTGGCGGTGCCGTCCGGCTGGACGACCGAGCGGGTCGCGTTCCCGGCGACACGTCCCGGCGAGGGCGCGAACATCAAGGTCCCGGTCACCATCCCGGCGGGCGCCTCCGGGGACGCCGAGCTGACCGTGACCTACACGTCCGACGGCAAGCAGGCCTCGGGCAGCCGGACGGTGACCGTGACGCCGTAAGCCCCGCCCCCCGGGGAGGTGCTGTCACCCGCGCGCACCCGGTCGGCTGCGGCGACGGGGGACGGCACCTCCCCGGACGACGGACAGGGGGCAGCGGCACGGTGACGACGGGCCTGCGGATGGGCGTGGTGGGCGGCGTCGCCGGCTGCGCGGCGGCGGTCGCGGGCCTCCGGGCCGGGGCGGACGTCACCGTGTACGAGCGCAGCGCGGCGGGCGCCGCCCTTCCTGCCCGCGGGTGAC
>NZ_KL585413.1:9888-12983 GCF_000721935.1 Streptomyces sp. NRRL WC-3549 | reverse complement strand
CGTGTACGAGCGCAGCGCGGCGGGCGCCGCCCTTCCTGCCCGCGGGTGACGCGACGGGGGTCGCCCGCCCGCACACCGCGCGCGGGCGGGCACCGGAGCGGGCCGCGATGGACCAGGGTGCGGTGGAGGCGGTGCCGCACCGCGCCGGCGGGCGCGAGCAGGTGCCCCTACGCGGACACGGAGGCCCCCGCGGACCGAGGTTCGAGGCGGTGGCGGATTCCGTCGAAGTGGGTGCGCATGGCGCGCACCGCGCGCACACCGTCGGCCGTCGCTACGGCCTCGACGATCTCGTGGTGCTGGGCGCAGGTGACGGCGGGTTCCTGGTGGCCGTCGTCCATGTCCTCGCGCACCCGGTCCATCGCCGCCCAGAACGCGTCCAGCACCTCGCTGAGGAGGTGGTTGTCGAGCGAGGCGTAGAGCGCGAGGTGGAACGCGCGGTCGGTGGCGCGGGCGACCCGGCCGTGCTGGGCGGCCTCGGACTCCATCGTGGCGACCAGCCCCCGGAGCACGGCCAGGTCCTCGGCGGGGACGCCGGCGGTGACGGCCCCGACCAGGCCGGTCTCCAGGGCCTCCCGGACCTTCATCAGCTCCAGCAGCCCCCCTTCGCCCTGTCCGTGCCGGACGGCGGCCCGGAAGGCCAGCCCCTCGGCGAAGGGGGACAGGGAGAGCGAGCCGACGAAGGTGCCGAAGCCCCGCCGGATCTCGACGACGTTCATGGCCTGGAGCGCCTTGAGCGCTTCGCGCACGGAGACCCGTCCGGCGGAGAACAGCTCCATCATCTCCGCCTCGGTGGGCAGCGGGTCGCCCGGTCCGAGCCTGCGTTCGAGGATCAGTTCCTTGATCCGTCGCTCGATGTCCTGAGCCATGGTGGGGCGGGCCACGAGGGTCCTCCTGAGGTGTGCCTGCCGCCGGTGCCTCTTGACCGGCCGCCGGGGCATCTGTTTAAGGTGAGTCCAGACATAGGACATCTTACGTCTCATGTCTCGGTCCCGTCTCCCCTTCCGGGCCTTCCGGACGACGGGCCGATGTTCCGAACGAGCTGGAGCCCCTCACCATGTCCTTGACCGCACCGCTGCACGGCGTCGTACCGCCGGTCTGCACCCCGCTCGACGACCGGGGGGAGGTCGACACGGCCTCCCTGACCCGGCTCGTCGGCCACCTCGTCGACGGCGGCGTGCACGGGCTCTTCGCCCTCGGTTCGACCAGCGAGGTCGCCTATCTGACCGACGCCCAGCGCGCCACCGCCCTGGAGACCGTGGTCACCGCGACGGCCGGGCGCGTCCCGGTCCTCGCCGGGGTCATCGACACGACGACCGCCCGGGTCACCGAGCACGCCCGGACCGCCGCGGAGCTGGGCGCGGACGCCCTCGTGGCGACCGCGCCCTTCTACACCCGTACGCACCCGAAGGAGATCGCCGCGCACTTCCGCCGGCTGCGCGCCGACGTCGACCTCCCGCTGTTCGCCTACGACATCCCGGTCGCCGTGCACTCCAAGCTCTCCGCCGCCCTGGTGCGCGAGCTCGCCGAGGACGGCACCCTGGCCGGCCTCAAGGACAGCAGCGGTGACGAGGGCGGGCTGCGCCGGCTGATCGTCGAGCTCGGCGGGCGCGAGGGCCGTGCCGCCGGCCCCGTGCCGCACTTCAGCGTGCTGACCGGCTCCGAGCTCACCGTGGACGCGGCACTGCTGGCCGGGGCCGACGGTGTCGTACCCGGCATCGGCAACGTGGACCCGGCCGGCTACGTCCGGCTGTACGAGGCCGCGCGGGCCGGCGACTGGGCGCTCGCCGCCCGCGAGCAGGAGCGGCTGATCGAGCTGTTCGCCATGGTCGACGCCGGCCCCGAGCAGGACATGGGCCGCAGCTCCTCGGCGCTCGGCTCCTTCAAGGAGGCGCTGCGGCTGCTCGGCGTCATCGACCACGGCGCCACCGTCTTCCCGCAGATCCCGCTCTCCGCGGAGTCCGTGGCGCTGGTCGCGGAGCGGCTGCGCGGCGCCGGTCTGCCGCCGGTCCGATGAGCACCGGTCCGACGGTCGCGGCGGCGACCGGGGCCGTGGTGATCGGCCTCGACCTCGGCGGTACGAAGATCGCCGCCGCGCTCTTCGCCGCCGACGGCACGGTGCTGGCCCGGCACACCCGGCCCACCCCGGCCCGGGACGGCTCCGAGGCGGTGCTCGACGCGCTCGCCGCGGCGGCGGCCGAGGTGGATCCGGGCGGCCTGGCCACGGCGCTCGGCATCGCCGCCGCCGGGGTCGTCGACCCCCGCTCCGGCCTGGTCACCAGCGCCACCGACTCGATCAGCGGCTGGGCGGGAACCGCGCTCGGCGCGGGCCTCGCGGACCGTACGGGTCTGCCGGTGGCCTGCGACAACGACGTGCGTGCCACCGCCGGACCGGAGCTGGCCGCACTGCCTGACGGCCATGGCTCGCTGCTGTTCGCGGCCGTCGGCACCGGTGTGGGCGGCGCCCTCGCCGTGGACGGCCGGATGCTGCACGGCGCCTCCGGCATCGCCGGTCACGTCGGTCACCTGCCCAGCGCGGAGGCGGCCGGACTGCCCTGCACCTGCGGGGCCACCGGGCATCTGGAGGTCATCGCCTCCGGACCGGGCATCACCGCCCACTACGGGCGGCTCACCGGCACCCCGGCGGACCGGCTCGAAACGGTCGCCGCCCGTGCCGCCCAGGGCGACGAGGCCGCCGTACGCGCCGTCACCACCGGTGCGACGGCGGCCGGGCGGGTACTCGGCGGCCTCGCCAACGCGCTCGGCCCCGACCGGGTCGTCGTCGGCGGCGGCGTACCCCGGATCGGCGCGCTGTACGGCGACGCGCTGGCCGCCGCCTTCGCCGCCGAGCTGATGCCACCGCTGCGCGGGCTCGTCCCCGAGCCCCCGCTCTTCGGCCACGACGCCGCCGTACTCGGCGCCGCGGCCCTGACCACCACCCTTCCCCTCCACCACCCCGGAGTTCCCCGATGACCGCACAGGACCTGGCCGACACGCTCCAGGGCCGGCTGATCGTCTCCTGCCAGGCACCCCCCGGTGACCCGATGCGGGACACCGCCACCCTCGTACGCCTGGCCCTGTCTCTTATACACATCTCT
>NZ_KL585413.1:5077-9677 GCF_000721935.1 Streptomyces sp. NRRL WC-3549 | reverse complement strand
GCTCCGCGATCCGCGCCAACGAGCCGGAGGTCGTCGCCGCGATCACCGAGGCCGTGGACCTGCCGGTCATCGGTCTGTGGAAGGACGGCGACACCGGCGTCTACATCACCCCGACCGTCCGGCACGCCCTGGCGATCGTGGACGCCGGCGCGGCCGTCGTCGCCGCCGACGCCACCGACCGGCCGCGCCCCGACGGCTCGACCTTCGCCGAGCTGGTCGACGCCGTGCACGCGGCGGGCGCCCTGGTCATGGCGGACGTCTCCACGCTCGCCGAGGGGATCGCCGCCGCCGCGCAGGGGGCGGACTTCGTCTCGACCACCCTGTCCGGCTATGTGCCGGGGACCCCGAAGCAGACGGGCCCCGACCTCGAGCTTGTGACATCTCTCTCGGCCGCGATCTCTGTACCGGTCGTCGCCGAAGGCCGTATCAATACCCCCGAGGAGGCTGCCGAGGCCGTCGCCCGCGGCGCCCACAGCGTCGTGGTCGGTACGGCCATCACCGCACCCACCGCCCTGACCTCCCGCTTCGTCGCCGGGCTCGCCCGGCCCTGAGCAGCCCTCACCACGCGGGACGGTCTCAACGACGAGCCGTCCCGCATCCTGGAGCACACCGTGCAGAAAACTCCCCCCACGCTCCCCTGGTACCGCGAGGTGAGCGGTACCCAGTGGAAGTCCTTCTTCGCCGCCTGGATCGGCTACGTCCTCGACGGGTTCGACTTCGTCCTGATCACGCTCGTCCTCACCGAGATCAGTGACGACTTCGGGCTGAGCACGGTCCAGGCGGCCAGCCTGGTCTCCGGTGCCTTCATCACCCGGTGGCTGGGGGGTGCCGCACTGGGCGCACTCGGCGACCGGTACGGCCGCAAGCTCTCCATGGTGGTGAGCATCCTGCTCTACTCGCTGGGCACCTTCGCCTGCGGGTTCGCCTGGAACTACCACAGCCTCTTCGCGGCCCGGCTCGCCATCGGCATGGGCATGGCCGGGGAGTACAGCGCCAGCGCCACGTACGTCATGGAGAGCTGGCCCGCCCGGCTGCGCAGCCGGGCCAGCGGCTTCCTGATCTCCGGTTTCTCCGTCGGTTCGGTCCTCGCCGCGCAGGTCTACACCTGGGTGGTGCCCTCGCTGGGCTGGCGGTGGATGTTCTATCTGGGTCTGATCCCGATCGCGGTCGCGCTGTGGATGCGCCGGGCGCTGCCGGAGGCCGAGGAGTGGACCGCGGACGTCGCGGACCAGGGCGCCAAGCCCAACCCCTTCCGGCCGCTGTTCCGCACCAGGAGGCTGGCCCTGGTCAACCTGGTCCTGGTGGTCGCGGCCACCGTTTCGCTCTTCATGGTCTTCACCCCGAGCGGCGGGGGCATGGTTCCGGTGCTCTCGGTGGTCGCGGGCCTCTCCCTCGCCGCGTTCGCGGTGCAGCTGGGCGGGAAGCGCGGCTGGCTGCTGTACCTGTCGATGATCGTGGCGCTGTTCTTCGCGTTCCTGTACTCCTGGCCCATCCAGGCGCTGCTGCCCACCTATCTCAAGTCGGACCTGGGCTACAGCACCGACCAGGTCACCGACGTCCTGTACTTCGCGGGCTTCGGCACCATGGTGGGCTGCTGGACGGCGGGCTTCCTCGGTGACCGCATCGGCGCGAAGAAGGCGTACGCGTTCACGCTGCTGGCCTCGCTCGCCTTCGTCTACCCGGTCTTCGCGGTGCACGACAACCTGTTGCTGCTGGGCTGCCTGCTCTTCCTGCTCCAGGCGACGAGCTTCGGTATCTCCGGGCTGCTGCCGCGCTGGATCGGGGGCCACTTCCCCACCGCGAGCCGTGGCGCCGCGCTGGGCTTCACGTACAACGTCGGGGCGCTCGGCGGGGCCGTGGCCCCGGTGCTCGGGGCGCACCTGGCGTCCGGGATGGATCTCGGGCAGGCACTGGCGGTGCTGACCTTCGCGGGCACGGTGATCGTGGTGGTGCTGGTCGGCTTCGACGTGCCGGCCCGGCTGAACCGGCTGATCGACCCGGACGCGGTGGAGGACCACCTGTCCGCGCCCGAGAACGCTCCGGAACGCGCGCCGCGGCCGGAGCCCGCCGTCCGCTGACAGACGGCCGGTCCCCCGCCGGGCCGCGCTCCTGGGACGGAGCGCGGCCCGGCGCCGTACGTGCGGCCCCCGTGCCGGCGCGCCCCGGGACGCCGGGTGACGCCCTCAGGGACAGAAGTGCGTCAGCGATTCCGCGACGCAGGCCGGCTTCGGGGACCCTTCGAGCTCGAAGGTGAAGGCCCGGGTCATCTGCACGCCGCCCCGGGCCACCTCCCGCACCCCGGCGACCGAGGCGTGCAGCCGGACCCGGCCGCCGACGGGGACGGGCGCGGGGTGCCTGACCCGGTTCACCCCGTAGTTGAGGGCGCGGCCGACGCCGGTGACCTGGAGCAGTTCGCCGAACATCGGGATGCCCCAGCTCAGCACCATGTACCCGTGGGCGATGGTGCGGCCGTACGGGCCCTCGGCGGCACGGGCGGTGTCGGTGTGGATCCACTGGTGGTCCCCGGAGACGTCCGCGTAGGCGTCGATCAGCTCCTGGGTGACCTCCTTCCAGCCGGAGTGCCCGAGGTCGCGCCCGCCGAGGGCGAGGATCTCCGGGATGCCGTGCACGGTCAGGGGCATCGGTGGTGCTCCGTTCTGTTCGGTCCGGGGTGCGGTCAGGCGGTGGCGGGGGCGGTGCGGGGCGCCTCGGTGCGGTCGGCGGCCAGCTCGTCGTGGTTGGGGCGCCTGAGCAGCAGGAGCATGCAGCCGAGGGTGAGGGCCACCTGGAACACGGCGTAGGCGATGACCGCGGTGATGGAGCCGGTCCGGTTGAGCAGGAACTGGCCGATGATCGGGGTCGTACCGCCCAGCAGGGTGCCGCAGAGCTGGTAGCAGAGCGAGATGCCGGTGTAGCGGACGTGTGCGGGGAAACGGCTCGCCAGCATGCCGGCGAGGGCGGCGTAGTAGAGGCAGTGCGGGATGGTGGCGACGGCGACGCCGACCATGGCCAGGCCGTAGTTCTCGGTGCTGATGAGGACGAACATCACGGGCATCAGGATCAGTTCGGGTACCAGCATCACCGTCACGGCGCGCGACCAGCTCTTCATCCTCGTGGCGATGACCGCGCCGAAGGGCTGGACGATGATCTGCGTGATGTTGGCGACGAGGATGATCGTCAGGAACGAGCTGCGGTCGAAGCCGAGCGAACTGGTGGCCCAGGACAGGGCGAACGTCGACTTGAAGTAGGTGGCCGACAGGCCGATGGTGCAGGCGCCGATGCCGAGGACGATCAGCATGGGGTGGCTGCGCAGGACCTCGGTCAGCGGAAGCTTGACGACCTCCTTCTTCTTGATGAGGCCGGCCATGGCGGGCGACTCGGCGACCTTCAGGCGCACGAACAGGCCGACGATCACGAGGGCGGCGGAGGCGAGGAAGGGCACCCGCCAGCCCCACGCCACGAAGGCGTCGTCGGGGAGCTGGCTGATGGCGAGGAAGCTCAGGGTGGAGAGGGTGTTGCCGACGGGCGAGCCCTGCTGGGCGAACGCCCCGTACAGCACCGACTTGCCCTTCGGGGCGTGTTCGGAGGCGATGAGGACGGAGCCGCCCCACTCGCCGCCGAGGCCGATGCCCTGGATCATGCGGATGAGGACCAGCAGGATCGGGGCGGCGATGCCGATGGAGGCGTAGCCGGGGAGCAGCCCGATCGCGGTGGTGGAGATGCCCATCATCAGCAGGGTGATGACGAGGGTCTTCTTGCGGCCGAGCCGGTCGCCGTAGTGGCCGAAGACGATGCCGCCGAGGGGACGGGCGAGGAAGCCGACCCAGAAGGTGGCGAAGGCGACCAGTGTGCCTATGGCGCCTTCGAGTTCGGGGAAGAACACCTTGTCGAAGACGAGCGCCGCCGCGGTGCCGTAGATGTAGAAGTCGAACCACTCGATGGTGGAGCCGATGAAGGCTCCGAAACCGGCCCGGTTGGCGGCCTTCGTCTTCTCGCGCGCGGTTGCGGTGGACGCACTCATAGGTGGCTCCCGTGAACGTCGTTGATCAAGCGGATGGGGGCATGACGGATCAGGGCGCGGCCCGGCGCGCCCTGCGCCGCGGGGGTGGTTCGGGGACGGCGGCGTGGGTGGTGCAGGAGGGGGGACGGGGGTGTCAGGCGCAAGCGCCCGGCTTCGGCGCCGGGGGTGTCAGGCGCGGACGCGCTCGAAGACCGCGGCGAGGCCCTGGCCGCCGCCGATGCACATGGTCTCCAGGCCGTAGCGGGCCTCGCCGCGGTGCATCTCGCGGGCCAGGGTGGCGAGGATCCGGGCGCCGGTGGCGCCGACCGGGTGGCCGAGGGAGACCCCGGAGCCGTTGACGTTGATCCGCTGCTCGTGGTCGCTCTCGCCGAGGCCGAGCTCGCGGGTGCAGGCCAGGACCTGGGCGGCGAAGGCCTCGTTGATCTCGATGAGGTCGAGGTCGGCGAGGGTCAGCCCGGCGCGGCCGAGCGCGGCCCGGGTGGCCGGTACGGGGCCGAGGCCCATGGTGGCGGCGGGGACCCCGGCCCGGGCGAACGAGACGAGGCGGACGAGCGGGGTGAGGCCTGTCTCTTATACACA
>NZ_KL585413.1:0-4898 GCF_000721935.1 Streptomyces sp. NRRL WC-3549 | reverse complement strand
CGCTGGTGACCAGGCAGGCGGCGGCCGCGTCGTTCTGGCCGCTGGCGTTGCCCGCGGTGACGGTCGCCTCCGGGTCGCTGTCGGCCATGATCGGGCGGAGCGCGGCGAGTTGTCCGGCGGTGGTGTCGGGGCGGGGGTGCTCGTCGGCGGTGACGGTGCTCTCGCCCTTGCGGGTGCGTACGGTCACGGGGACGATCTCGGCGTCGTAGCGCCCCTCGGCCACGGCGCGGGCGGCGCGGGCCTGGGAGCGCAGGGCCAGGGCGTCCTGGTCGGCGCGGCTGACGGAGTAGGCGCGGCGCAGGTTCTCCGCGGTCTCGATCATGCCGCCGGGCACGGGGTGGTGGACGCCGCCCGCGGTGACCCGGCCGCGCGCGAGGGAGTCGTGCAGCTGGAGGCCGGGGCCCTTGATGCCCCAGCGGCCGTCGTGGGTGTAGTAGGGGGCGGCGCTCATCACGTCGACGCCACCCGCCACGACGACGTCGCTGAAGCCGGCCCGGATCTGCATGGCGGCGTCGAGGACGGCCTGGAGCCCGGAGCCGCAGCGGCGGTCGGTCTGCAGACCGGTGACGGTCTGGGGCAGCCCGGCGTCCAGCGCGACGACCCGGCCGAGGGCCGGGGCCTCGGAGGTGGGGTAGGCGTGGCCGAGGATCACCTCGTCGACCCGTTCCGGGTCGATCCCGGTACGGGCGACGACCTCGGCGACGACGCGGGCGGCGAGGGCCGCGGGCGTCTGCTGGGCGAAGGCTCCGCCGAACCGCCCGATGGGGGTGCGCAGCGGTTCGCAGATGACGACATCGGTCTGGTCGGGCACGGCGGAACACCTTTCGGCGGCTCGGGTGTGTGGGGTGACCTTCGCACCCGACCAATGAGTCGGTCCAATATCGAGTTGGCCCCCTTTCCAGACGTCCGGCGTCTCAATCGGCGGGGCGGGGGGTCGGCAGGGCTTCCTCGGCGACGGCGAGGACGGCCCGCAGGGCGGCGGAGGGGTTGTCGCGGCGCCAGGCCAGCGCGGCCTGACGGCGGACGGGCGGGCCGGCGAGCGGCCGGTAGACCAGTCCGCCCTGCTGGATGTGGCGGACGGAGGACACGGTGAGCGTGACGCCGACGCCCGCGGCGACGAGCGCCAGGATCGTGTACGAGTCGGGGGCCTCCTGGACCACGCGCGGGTTGAAGCCCGCCGCTTCGCAGACCTGGACCATCGCGTCACGCACCGTGGAGCCGGCGTTGGCGGGGAAGGAGACGAAGGGTTCCTCGGCGAGGATCGCGATCGGGACGGCGTCGAGGGCGGCCAGGCGGTGGTCGGAGGGGAGCGCGCACAGCAGCTCCTCCTCGCCGATGACCCGGTGGGCCACCCCCGGCTGGGTCACCGGGAGGCGGACGAACCCCAGGTCGAGGGTGCCGTCGGCGACCCGGGACAGCGCGACGTTGGCGTACGTCTGGCCCTTCATGTCCAGCTCCAGCGCGGGGTGCGCGGCCCGCACGGCGCGGGTGAGCCGGGGCAGGGTCTCGTGGCTGGAGGCGCCGGCGAAGCCGATGGTGACGCGGCCGTACTCCCCGCGCCCGGCGGCCTTGGCCGCCCGTACCGCCGTGTCGAGGTTCTCCAGCACCGTGCGCACGGGCTCCAGGAATGCCTCCCCTGCACTGGTGAGCCGGACCGAGCGGGTGTTGCGCTCGAAGAGCTGGACGCCGAGCTCCTTCTCCAGCTGGCGGATCTGCTGGCTGAGCGGGGGCTGGGCCATCTGGAGCCGCTTGGCGGCCCGGCCGAAGTGCAGTTCCTCGGCCACGGCGGTGAACGCCGTGAGGTGACGCAGTTCCATCGGACACCCATTCATAGCGCAACGGTCTTGATCCGACCCTAATTTGGTATTGGACAGCAATCAATGGCCGCTGACACGGTAGGGGCGATCGCCAGGACGCTCCTTGGGGGGCGACCCGCACCCACTCGCCGAGGAGCACCGTGGAACGGACGGATACGGCCGACGGGGCCGGCACAGTCATGTCGATGAGGGAGGCCATCGCCTCCTTCGTGCACGACGGAGCCACCGTCAGCCTCGAAGGCTTCACCCATCTCATCCCCACCGCCGCCGGACACGAGATCATCCGCCAGGGCCGCCGGGACCTCACGGTCGTGCGGATGACCGCGGACATCGTGGTGGACCAGATGATCGCCGCGGGCTGCGTCTCGCGGCTGGTCTCCTCCTTCGTCGGCAACTCCTCCGCCGGTTCGCTCGGCGAGCTGCGGCGCCGGATCGAGCGCGCCGACCCGGAACCGCTCGCCTTCGAGGAGTACAGCCACTACGGGATGGTCTGCCGCTACCTCGCGGGATCGCAGCGCCTGCCCTTCTACCCCCTGCGCAGCTACGGCGGGAGTGACCTGCCGGGTGTCAACAGCGACCTGCGCAAGGTCACCTCCCCCTATCCGGGGCCGGACGGCGGGCCCGAGCAGATCTACGTCGTCCCGCCGGTCAACCCGGACGTGACGATCGTCCACGCCCAGCGGGCGGACCGCCGGGGCAACACCCAGCTGTGGGGGCTGACCGGCATCCAGGCGGAGGCGGTGTACGCGGCGGACAAGGCGATCGTCGTGGTGGAGGAGCTCGTCGCCGACGAGGTGGTCCGCTCGGACCCCAACCGCACCCTGATCCCCGCGCACGCGGTGGACGCCGTGGTGGTCTGCCCGCGCGGCGCGCACCCCTCCTTCGCCCAGGGGTACTACGACCGCGACAACGCCTTCTACCGGGCCTGGTCGCACATCAGCAAGGACCCGGACCGGCTCCGCGCCTGGCTGGACGAGTGGGTGTACGGGACGGCGGACCACGCCGCGTACGTCGACAAGCTCGGCGAGGAGTTCTGGGCGGGGCTCGCGGTCGGCGAGGCGCTCAGCGAACCGGTGAACTACGGGCGGCGGCTGTGAGCGCGCCGAGGGAGAGGGAAGACACCATGACCACCGCCGCACCCGGGGCCGTCACCTCCTCGGAACTGCTCTCCGTCGTGGCCTCCCGCGAACTGGCCGCACGGCGCACCGTGTTCGCCGGGATCGGGCTGCCGACGCTCGCCACCGAGCTGGCCCGTCTGACGGTCGCCCCCGAGATCGAGGTCGTGTACGAGTCCGGGGTGTGCGGGGCGCACCCCTCGCACCTGCCGGAGACCATCGCCGACGCGGTGCTGATCTCCGGCGCGGAGGCCGTGCTGTCGATGCCGGCGCTGTTCGGCTGTGTGCTCCAGGGCGGGCACATCGACGTCGGCTTCCTGGGAGCCGCCCAGATCGACCGGTGGGGCAACCTCAACACCTCGGTGATCGGCGACTGGGAGCGCCCCGAGGTACGGCTTCCGGGTTCCGGCGGCGGCGTCGAGGTGATGGCCAACTCCCGGGAGGTCTTCGTGGTGATGCGCCGGCACGGTCCGCGCTCCTTCACCGGCACCCTGGACTTCTGCACCACGCCCGGGCCGGACCGGGCGCTGGCCGAGGGCATCCGGCCGCTGGGCGCCGGCGTCACCCGGGTCATCACCGAACTGGGCGTCCTGGCCCGCCAGGGGGTCGGCCAGGAGCTGCGACTGGTCGCCGTGCACCCCGGTGTGACGGTCGATCAGGTACGCGAGGCGACCGGCTGGGAGCTGGAGGTCGCCGACTCCGTGGAGACGGTGGAGCCGCCGACCCCGGAGGAACTGCGGCTGCTGCGGGAGGACGTGGACGCCGGACGCGTCTATCTTCGCTGAGACGACACACCGTTCCGCCCCGTTCGCTTCAACGAGAGGACCCCCACCGTCATGCGCATCAGGATCGTCGGCGCCGGAGCCATGGGCCGCGGCATCGCCCAGTGGGCGGCCGTGGCCGGACACACCGTCGAGCTGGCCGACGTACGGCGGGAGGCGGTGACGGCGGCCGTGGACTTCGTACGGTCCATGCTGGAGCGGGCGGTGGACAAGGGCCGGATGACGGCCGGGGACCGCACCGCCGCGCTGGAGCGGCTGGTCCCGCTGGACGACCCGTGGGCCAAGGGACCGGACGTCGAGCTGGTCGTGGAGGCCGTGCGGGAGGACCTGGCCACCAAGGCCGAGGTGTTCGGCAGGCTGGAACGGGTGCTTCCGGCCTCCGCCGTCTTCGCCACCAACACCTCGTCCCTGTCCGTGACCGCGATCGCCGCCACCCTCGACGACCCGTCGCGGCTGGCGGGGCTGCACTTCTTCAACCCGGTACCGCTGATGAGGATCGTCGAGGTGGTGCCGGGCGCGGCCACCCGGCCGGACATCCCGCCGTTCCTCACCGAGCTGGTGACCGGCTGCGGCCACCGTGCCGTCACGGTCTCCGACACCCCGGGCTTCCTGGTCAACCACGCCGGCCGGGGGCTGGTCACGGAGGCACTGGCGCTCCTGGAGGAGTCGGTGGCCGGGCCGGCGGACATCGACCGGATCGCCCGGGACGTGCTGGGGCTGCGGATGGGCCCCTTCGAGCTGACGGACCTCACGGGGCTGGACGTGACGGCGGCGGTCATCGACTCGATCTGGGAGGGCTTCCGGTACGAGCCCCGGCTGCGCCCCTCCTACCTCACCCCGAACCGGGTGACCGCGGGCCTGCACGGCCGCAAGACCGGCCGAGGCTGGTACGCGTACGGGCCCGCGGAACCCGCCCCGGCCGCCGAACCCGCGGTGACGGGCGACGCGGACCGGCCGGTCTTCGTGGTGGCGGGGGACCCGGCGTACGCCGACGCCCTGGCCGCGTCCGGGGCCGCGGTGGAGTCGGGCCCGGAGCCGTCGGACCGCGCCCTGGTCCTCGTACCGGTCTGGGGCACCACGGTGGCCTCCGCGGTGGCGGCCCGGGGCCTGCCCGCCGACCGCACCTTCGGGGTGGACCCGCTGCCCGCGGCGGGCCGGCGCCGGGTGCTGGCCGTGACCCCGGC
>NZ_KL585412.1:73603-80537 GCF_000721935.1 Streptomyces sp. NRRL WC-3549 | reverse complement strand
AAGAGGCGTCCGCCCCTTCCGGGCCCGTGGCCCCCGCCCGTCCCGAGCCGCCACCGCTCCCCCGGCCCCGCTCGGCCGCCCCGGAACTGGCGCGGGTCGCCGTCGCCCTCCTCGCCGACCTGCGCCGTCACGCGCCCCGGCTGATGCTGTCCGAGCGCGACATGGACACCCTCGCCCCGGGAGTGGTCACCTGGCTCGAACGGGGCGCCCGCCCCGAAGCCGTACGCCACGCCTTGACGGCCGATCTCCCGGACCCGCTCAAGCACCCGGCCGGACTCCTGCGGCACCGGATCACAACGCTCCTCCCCCCGCCGCTTCCGGGGGACCGGGACCTCGCCGTGCCCACGCCTCCCCGCGCGGCCGTCGTCCCCCTCCAGAACTGCGACCGCTGCGACCGCGCCTTCCGCTCCCGCCACCCCGGCCACTGCCGTGACTGCCGCGACGGCCACGACGGCCACGACGGCAGTCGCACGCGGACGGCCGCCTGACCGCCACCCACCGCACCTCGGATTCCGCACGTCCCCGGGGCGGCCCGCCGGTGGGCGAACACGGGGGTTAGCCCCACTGCCCCCGGGGGCCGGGCTCCGTACCGTGAACGGCATGGAAGCCCGTGACCCAGAGCTCAGGCGAGAGCTCGACGCCACCTTGAAGGCCCGCGCCGAGTTGGGCCCGGACTACGAGACGGCGCTCGTCGACTCGTTCCTGGAGAAGGTCGAACAGCGGCTCGACGGCACGCTGGACCGACGTATGCGCCGGCACCTCGCCGAGCAGCAGGTGGTCGTCGCCCGGGGCGGGGCCGGGCCGGCCGCTCCGCCCGGCGGGACCTTCGGGGAGCGGTTCGGCTTCGCCACCGTCTCGCTGGTGCTGGCCGTCCCGCTGTCGGCGATCGGCGTCGCCAACGCCGGGATCGAAGGGCTCGTGGTGGCGTGGCTGGGGGTCTTCGGGGTGAACGCCGTGCACGCCGCGCGGACGTGGCCGTGGTCGCACGCGAGGCGCCACCCGTCGGACCGGCGGGACTGAGGCCCGGCCCGCGCCGTCCGGAGGGGCGGGGCACGGAGCGTCGCGGGGACCGCCGCACCCCCGGTCGCCCGGGGGGCGGGACGACGGCGGTCCCCGCGAGGGACGCGGTTTCGGGTCAGGCCGAAAGCCGCGTCCGGGCGACGGCGGAGTTCCGGGAGCCGCTCCGTGGTCCGTGTCGCCGTACCGGTGCCGGCGGGTTCCCCCGCCGACACCCCTCACTGTGCCGGAGCCGTGTTAACCGGGTGCTGCGCCCACGTGTCGTGCTCGTACCGATTCCGCGTCGCCCGGACGTGCGGCGTCACTGCTTGGGAGCGGCGTCCTTCGCGAGGAAGGCCAGCAGGTCCTGCCTGCTCACGACACCCTTCGGCTTCCCCTCCACGAGGACGATCGCCGCGTCCGCGCCGTCCTGGCCGCTGAGCACCGCCATCAGGTCCTCGACGGGCTCGCCGGAGCCGACCTGCGGCAGCGGGGCCGACATGTGCTTCTCCAGCGGGTCGAAGAGCGAGGCGCGCTGTGTGAACAGGGCGTCCAGGAGCTGCCGCTCGACGACGGAGCCGATGACCTCGGCGGCCATCACGTCGGGGTGCCCGGCACCCGGCTTCACGATCGGCATCTGCGAGACGCCGTACTCGCGGAGCACGTCGATGGCCTCGCCGACCGTCTCCTCCGGGTGCATGTGGACGAGCGACGGGAGCGGGCCCTCCTTGAAGTCGAGGACCGCGCCGACCCGTGCGGAGGGGCCGCTGTCCTCCAGGAAGCCGTAGTCCGCCATCCACTCGTCGTTGAAGATCTTGCTCATGTAGCCGCGCCCGCTGTCCGGCAGCAGGACGACCACCACGTCGTCGGGGCCGAGCCGCCGGGCGACCTCCAGGGCCCCGACGACCGCCATCCCGCAGGAGCCGCCGACGAGCAGGCCCTCCTCCTTGGCCAGGCGGCGGGTCATCTGGAAGGAGTCCTTGTCCGACACCGCCACGATCTCGTCCGTGACCGTGCGGTCGTAGGCGCTCGGCCAGAAGTCCTCGCCGACGCCCTCGACGAGGTACGGCCGGCCGGAGCCGCCGGAGTAGACGGAGCCCTCGGGGTCGGCGCCGATGACCCGGACCCGGTTGTCGCTGACCTCCTTGAGGTAGCGGCCGGTACCGGTGATCGTGCCGCCGGTCCCGACGCCCGCGACGAAGTGGGTGATCTTCCCCTCCGTCTGCTCCCAGAGCTCGGGGCCCGTCGTCTCGTAGTGCGAGCGCGGGTTGTTCGGGTTGGAGTACTGGTCGGGCTTCCACGCCCCCGGCGTCTCACGGACCAGCCGGTCGGAGACGTTGTAGTAGGAGTCCGGGTGCTCGGGGTCGACGGCGGTCGGGCAGACTACGACCTCGGCGCCGTAGGCGCGCAGCACGTTGATCTTGTCGGTGGACACCTTGTCGGGGCAGACGAAGATGCAGCGGTAGCCCTTCTGCTGGGCCACGATGGCCAGGCCCACACCGGTGTTGCCGCTGGTCGGCTCGACGATCGTGCCGCCGGGCTTCAGCTCGCCGCTCTGTTCGGCCGCCTCGATCATGCGCAGGGCGATGCGGTCCTTCACGGACCCGCCGGGGTTGAAGTACTCGACCTTGGCCAGGACCGTCGCCTGAATGCCTGTCGATACATTGCGCAGCCTCACCAGCGGGGTGTTGCCGACAAGACTGATCATCGAATCGTGGAATTGCACCGTGTACTCCGGGGTCTCCGAGATGGTCAGCCAAGAGTATGCGCACGAGGCGGCCCGGGGGCGGGGGCGGCGGTACGGGCCCCCTCGCCGGGCGGGGAGATTGGGCCGGGGGCCTCACGGGGCAGGTAGTGCTTGTACGGCTGTACGGCGAGGAGGAGGTGGACCGGACTGTGTCGAGAGCGAGGGTGGCACGGCGGATCGCGGCGGGCGCGGCCTACGGCGGCGGGAGCGTCGGGCTGATCGGGGCGGCGACGGTGGGCCTGGTACTGGCCGAGGTGCAGCTGGCGAAGCGGCGGGTGGGCGGGGGCACGGCACCGGTGCCGCCCAGCGCGGACGGCCGGTACGGGGTGGCGTTCGCCGGTCCCTCCGACCCGTTGCGCTTCGTGATGCTGGGGGACTCGACGGCGGCCGGCCAGGGTGTGCGCCGGGCCGGCCAGACACCGGGGGCCCTGCTGGCGTCCGGGCTGGCGGCGGTGGCGGAGCGCCCGGTGGACCTGCGGAACGTGGCGCTGCCGGGTGCGCGCTCCGACGACCTGGAGCGGCAGGTCTCGCTGGTACTGGCGGACCCCACGGGCCCGCCCGACGTCTGCGCGGTCATCATCGGGGCGAACGACGTGACGCACCGGATCCCGGCGACCCAGTCGGTGCGCTGCCTGGGTACCGCGGTCCGCAGGCTGCGCACCGCCGGCGCGGAGGTGGTCGTGGGCACCTGCCCGGACCTGGGCACGATCGAGCCGGTGTACCAGCCGCTGCGGTGGCTGGCCCGCCGGGTGAGCCGTCAGCTCGCGGCGGCGCAGACGATCGGCGCGGTGGAACAGGGGGCCCGGACCGTGTCGCTGGGAGACCTGCTGGGGCCCGAGTTCGAGGCGAACCCGCGCGAGCTGTTCGGGCCGGACAACTACCACCCCTCGGCGGAGGGCTACGCCACCGCGTCGATGGCGATGCTGCCGACGCTGTGCGCCGCGCTGGGGCTGTGGCCGGAGTCGGACCGCCTGGACGGGGCGCGGCGCGAGGGCATGCTGCCGGTCGCGAAGGCGGCCTCCCGGGCGGCGCGCGAGGCGGGTACGGAGGTCACCGGGGCCCGCGCCCCGTGGGCCCTGCTCAAGCACCGGCGCCGGCGCAGGCTGCCCGCGCACACGGAGCCGGTACGGCGCGACGACGCGGGCGGGGGGCCGCAGCATCCGCCCGCGTCGGGGGCGACCTGGCGCCCGGCCTGAGGGGGCGCCGGGCGGCCGGGCTGAGGGGGGCCGGGTGACCGGGCTGAGGGGGGCCGGGTGACCGGGCTGAGGGGGCACCGGGCGGCCGGGCCCACCCGGTCACCCGGGCGCCGGGCCCCTCCGGCGGGCCCCGGACAACGCGACTGAGCGCTTGCTCAGTAAAGAGGTCCGCATCACACGGCTTGTCGGGTGACCTGAGCGATACGTACGGGTAACTTCCAAGTCAGCCCTGCCTTCCAGCCCTCATGGAGCCGCGTGATGCCCGAAGCCGTGATCGTCTCTGCAGCCCGTTCGCCGATCGGCCGGGCCTTCAAGGGGTCCCTGAAGGACCTGCGCGCGGACGACCTGACCGCGACCGTCATCCGGACCGCCCTGGCCAAGGTCCCCGAGCTGGACCCGAAGGACATCGACGACCTGATGCTCGGCTGCGGCCTGCCCGGCGGCGAGCAGGGCAACAACCTGGGCCGGATCATCGCCGTACAGATGGGGATGGACCACCTCCCCGGCTGCACGGTCACGCGCTACTGCTCCTCCTCGCTGCAGACCAGCCGCATGGCACTGCACGCGATCAAGGCGGGCGAGGGCGACGTCTTCATCTCCGCCGGTGTCGAGATGGTCTCCCGCTTCGTGAAGGGCAACTCCGACAGCCTCCCGGACACGCACAACCCGCTCTTCGCCGAGGCCGAGGCCCGCACGGCGGCCCGCGCCGAGCAGTCCGGCACCACCTGGAGCGACCCCCGCGAGGAGGGCCTGGTCCCGGACGCGTACATCGCCATGGGCCAGACCGCGGAGAACCTGGCCCGGCTCAAGGGCGTCACCCGCCAGGAGATGGACGAGTTCGGCGTACGGTCGCAGAACCTGGCCGAGGAAGCCCTCAAGAACGGCTTCTGGGAGCGCGAGATCACCCCGGTGACGACCCCGGACGGCACGGTCGTCTCCAAGGACGACGGCCCTCGCGGCGGCGTCACCATGGAGGGCGTCCAGGGCCTGAAGCCGGCGTTCCGCCCCGACGGACGCATCACCGCCGCGAACTGCTGCCCGCTCAACGACGGCGCCGCCGCGCTCGTGATCATGTCCGACACCAAGGCGCGGGAGCTGGGCCTGACCCCGCTGGCCCGGATCGTGTCGACCGGCGTCTCCGGCCTGTCCCCCGAGATCATGGGGTACGGCCCGGTCGAGGCCAGCAAGCAGGCGCTCGAGCGCGCCGGCCTGGCCATCGGGGACATCGACCTGGCCGAGATCAACGAGGCGTTCGCCGCCCAGGTCATCCCCTCCTACCGGGACCTCGGCCTGCCGCTGGAGAAGGTCAACGTCAACGGCGGAGCGATCGCCGTCGGCCACCCCTTCGGCATGACCGGCGCCCGGATCACCGCCACCCTGATCAACAGCCTGCAGTTCCACGACAAGCAGTTCGGCCTGGAGACGATGTGCGTCGGCGGCGGCCAGGGCATGGCCATGGTCATCGAGCGGCTGAGCTGAGCCCGGGCGGGGCCGGGGCGGACCCGGCCGGGCCCGCCCCGGCCGCCGAGTCGGCCCGGACCCCGCCGTTCCTCGTGGAGGCCGCCCCGAACCGGCCCGAGCCCCGAACGTGACCGAATCTCCCCCAGGATGTGACCTGCGTCCCGGGGGAGATTCGTTTGCGCAGGTCACACCCGTATCGGGGGTCCACATAGGGCCCAAAGACCTGTCCATTTCGTGACGTAATGCACTGACAGCGGGCACGGGTACAGGCCAAGCTGATGTAGGAAGTCGGGGGTGTCGATCGAAACCGGGAGTACGTCAGTGAGCGCCATGCCAATTGCCCTGTTGCTGACCACCGCCGCTGCCACGGCCGTCGGCGCCGCCGCACTGCACGCCGCTCACGGTCTGCGCAAGCAGGTCGTCGCCCTGCGTACGGAACTCGCGGAGGGCCGGGGCGGCCACGCCACGGTGCCCGAGCAGCAGAACCGGAGCGCCGCCGCCTCCGCGGAGGAGATACGCGCGGCGGTCGCCGAAGCGCTGGCCGAGGAGCGCGAGCGGGAGCTCGCCGAGGCCCGTGCCTTCTGGGCCGCCCAGGAAGCCCGCGACGCCGCCGACGCCCCGTCCCTGCTGGGCGGACTCTCCGGTCTCGGCGACGACGCCCCCTTCTTCATGCCCCGTCAGGCGGACTTCGCCGGACTGGAGTCCATGGACCTCGAAGTGACCGAGGCCATGGAGGAGCTGGTCGAGCTGACGGACCTGCCCGAGGTCGCCGAGTCCGTGGAGTTCGCCGAGGACTCGCCCGAACTGGCCGCGGCCCGCCGCCGGCACCCCTCGCACCCGGACTTCGTCCCGGCGCAGACCTCCGTGGTCGCCGACCACGAGCGCACCGTGGACCGCCTGGAACGCCTCGCCGACACCGCCACGGAGCTCACCGACGTACGCCCCGGTCCGCTGGGCACGCTCGACGTCTACGTCTTCGCCGACGGCACCACGCTCTGCCTGACGCCCGGTCACCGTGAGACCGCCGAACGCCTCGCCGACTCGCTGCGGGCCGGGGAGCAGCCGGTCCTGCTGGGCGGTTCCGGTGTCTCCGGCGCCTACGCGCTGACCTTCTCGTGCGGCGAGGAGAACGTCTACATCCTCGCCGACCGCGTCATCGCCTCGTTCTGACCCGGGCGCGGCGGGACTCAGCGGGCGAAGGCCCGCTCCGCCGCCTCCTCGACACCGCGCACGGCCTCGTCCAGCTCCTGGGGCGAGGCCGTTTCCAGTGCCACGGCCAGGTCGCGTCCCGCGACGGCGAGCTGGTCGCCGACCGCGAACACGCCCGCGTCCGGCAGGAGGCGCGGCTCGCGGTCCGGGGACTCGATGCGCTGGGCCCGGGCGGAGAGCTCGCGGGCGGTCGCCAGGGCCTCGGCGGCCAGGCCGCGCCGCAGTCGGCTCTGCGGGGCGCTGCGCAGCCGGTCGGCGAACCGCTCCACCGCGGTGATCAGGGGGGTCGTATCGAGCACCCCGCGACCCTACGTCCCCGTGGCGG
>NZ_KL585412.1:58763-73406 GCF_000721935.1 Streptomyces sp. NRRL WC-3549 | reverse complement strand
CCAGCCGGTGGCGGAGCGGTCGGCGGGCCCGGCCCCGTACACGCGGACGGCCCGCGGGCTTCACGCCTGCGGGCCGTCCGTGTCACGCGTTCCCTACGGGTCAGTCGTCCCCGTTGAGGATGGAGAGCAGGCGCAGCATCTCCAGGTAGATCCAGACGAGGGTCAAGGTGAGGCCGAAGGCCGCCAGCCATGCCTCCTCGCGCGGCGCGCCGAAGTTGACGCCGTCCTCGACCTGCTTGAAGTCCAGGGCGAGGAAGCACGCACCGAGGACGATGCCGATGACACCGAACAGGATGCCGAGGCCACCGCTGCGGAAGCCCAGGCCGTCACCGCCGCCGAACACGCTGAACAGCAGGTTGACCATCATCAGGAGCACGAAGCCCATGGCCGCGGCCATCACGAAGCCGTAGAAGCGGCGGGTGACGCGGATCCAGCGCATCTTGTACGCGACGAGGACACCGGCGAAGACACACATGGTGCCCATCACCGCCTGCATCACCGTGCCGGGGCCGATGTAGGTGCTGACCGCGCTGGAGATCACCCCGAGGAAGACACCCTCGAAGGCCGCGTACGCGAGGATGACCGCCGGGGACGCCTTGCGCTTGAAGGACTGCACCATCGCCAGGACGAACGCCACCAGGGCGGCGCCGATGCCGATGCCGTACGACTTGCCGAGGTTGGCCGCGTCGACCGGCAGCAGCGCCCAGGCGAGCGCGGCGGTGAGCACCACGGTGCCCAGGGTCATGGCCGTGCGCGTGACGACGTCGTCGATCGTCATGGCGCCGGACCGGGCCGGCGCCTGCGGGGCGCCGTACTGGGTGTCCGGCTGCGCGTAGGGGTTGGTGGCGTACGGGTTGGCGGTGCCCTGGGCGTACGGGTTGGCCCCCGCTGCGGCGGCCCCGGCCTGTGGCGCCGCGTTGAAGCCCGCGTAGCCGTTGTCGCGGCTGAACCCCCGTCGCGAGAAGACCGGGTTGCTGCTCCTCATCTCACTCCTCCATGGCCACCCTGCGCGGCCTTGCCACAAGAGTAATGGGTAGGCAAAACAATCACCCTAGTGCCAGAGGAGGATCTTTGAGAGAAGTTACCCCGACGGGCCGCGCCGAGCCGGGCGTGACCTGCGCGGATCGGGGCACCCGTGCAGGGACTCGCGCGGCCGCCCCCCGATGGCCGCGGGGGTGGCGGCGGGAGCGTCGCGGCGCCGGCTCACGCGTGTACACACCGTGACCGAGGATGTTCTCACCGTGTCGCGGCGCGGGGCGCACCCACCGCATCGCCGGAACCGTCCCCCCGGGCCCCGTGCCGCCCACGTGTGAGTGCCCGGAGCCGGACTTGAACCGGCACGCCCCCGAGGAGGCAGCGAGGTTTAAGCTCGCCGTGTCTGCATTCCACCACCCGGGCAGGGGTGCGCGGCTCCGCTTTGGCACATGACCCTATCCGGGGGCATCCCCCGTCCGGCCGGGCAGGCCCTCTATGTTGTCTTATTTTATTGACCGTTTGAGGGCCCGTCAGACGTCGGCCACCCCATCAGCACATGCCGGGCCGGGTCGATGGGCACGAACTACGGCAAACGGGAATGACGGAAACTCGCCGCACCCGTACGGCGCATTCGCCAGGGCCGGGCCACCGTTCGCCGGACCCCCGCCACCTCACCGCCCGCCCGTGCCGTTGACGTGCCGCAGGACGGGCGCCGCCCCCAGCGTCTCGGGGGCCGTCGGGACCACCTCCGAGACGTGGAAGGCGGCGCTCCCCCGGGCGGCAGCGCGACGAGCACGTCGTCCACCCTCCGCCGCCCGTCCAGCCAGCCGGGGAAGAGCGCGAGGCCGCGCAGCAGCGTCCGGGCGGTCGCCTCCACCCGGTTTCCGACAGGGGGCCCGTCACCCTGGGTGACCGTCGCGTCGCGCTCGGCGGGCGGGCGGTGGTCCACCCGGTGGCACACGTCCCAGAGGGGCACGGTGCCCCGGGACGGGCCCCGCGGGGGGGCGGTTCCGGGGAGCCCCCAGTGGGGCGAGCCCGGCCCGTAGGGGCGGGCCGGGCTCGGCGCACAGGGCGGGCAGCAGTCGGTGGTAGCAGCCGTACCCCCGTGCGCGGCCGTCCAGTTCGCCCTGCCGGACAACAGCCCCTTCTCGTCGCGCGGTTCGTAGAAGCCGTCGCTCTCGTGTCGGCCGCCGCCCCGGACGCCAGGGCGCCACGGCCCGGCCGGCCCCCCGCGGCTCCACCGCGCCGCCCCGCGCGGGACGGCCGGACTCAGGGTCGGTGTCATACCCGAGGAGTACTCCGGCACCCTGACGGTGCGACTCAAGACGGCCCCGGGAACGGTCACGGGGACTGACGACCCGGCCGGAGCCGGGCGGGACGATGGACGAGTCCCCAGCGGGCCCCACAGCGCCCGAAGCCTTCCGACCCAGGAGCCCTTGTGAGTACCACCACCGTCCACCGCACCACCGCGGTCGCCGCACGCGCCACGGAGCTGTCGAAGGTCTACGGCCAGGGCGAGACCCAGGTGGTGGCCCTGGACCGGGTGACCGTGGACTTCCCGCAGGGCGAGTTCACCGCGATCATGGGTCCGTCCGGCTCCGGCAAGTCCACGCTGATGCACTGCGTGGCCGGACTCGACAGCTTCAGCAGCGGCTCCGTCCGCATCGGGGAGACCGAGCTGGGGACGCTCAAGGACAAGCAGCTCACACAGTTGCGCCGGGACAAGATCGGTTTCATCTTCCAGGCCTTCAACCTGCTGCCGACCCTGACGGCGCTGGAGAACATCACCCTGCCCATGGACATCGCCGGCCGCAGGCCCGACGCCGCGTGGATGCAGAAGGTCATCGACATGGTGGGCCTCGCCGAGCGCCTCAAGCACCGCCCGACCGAGCTCTCCGGCGGCCAGCAGCAGCGCGTCGCCGTGGCCCGGGCCCTGGCCTCCCAGCCGGAGATCATCTTCGGTGACGAGCCGACCGGGAACCTCGACTCCCGCTCCGGCGCCGAGGTACTCGGCTTCCTGCGCAACTCCGTGCGCGAGCTGGGGCAGACCGTGGTGATGGTCACCCACGACGCCGTCGCCGCCTCCTACGCGGACCGCGTGATCTTCCTCGCGGACGGCGCGATCGTCGACCAGATGATCCAGCCGACCGCCGACGGCGTGCTCGACCGGATGAAGGCGTTCGACGCGAAGGGCCGCACCAGCTGACCGGCCGGCCGGTGCCCACGCCCTCCGCTCCCCGAACACCCTCCAGGAATTGACGACATGCTCCGTACCGCCGTGCGCAACGTTCTCGCGCACAAGGCCAGACTGCTGATGACCGTGCTCGCCGTGATGCTCGGCGTCGCCTTCGTCTCCGGCACCCTGGTCTTCACCGACACCCTCGGCAACGCCTTCCGCAACCAGTCCAAGAAGAGCTACGACCAGGTCGCCGTCGCCGTGACGACCTGGGCCCAGCGGGGCGACGAGGACACCGCCGCCCTCGACGAGGCCACCCTGAAGAAGATCCGGGCCCTGGACGGGGTGGCCGAGGTCACCGGCCGGGTCTCCGGGTTCGCCGGCGTCGCCGACCCCGACGGCAAGCTCATCGGCAACGGCTGGTCCAACACCGGCGCCAACTTCGCGCCCGGCACCGACGGCAAGGACCAGCAGTACGCGTTCACCGACGGCACGGGCCCGGCGAAGGCCGGCGAGGTGGCCCTCGACGAAGAGACCGCGGAGAAGGGTGAATACCGCGTCGGGGACCCGGTGCGGGTCGCCACCAACGGGCCGGTGAAGGAGTACGCCCTCTCCGGCGTCTTCACCACCGAGGACGGCGCGGTCAACGCGGGCGGCAGCCTGGTCCTCTTCGACACCGATACCGCCCAGCAGCTCTTCCTGCGCCCCGGCGCGTACCAGGACGCCACCGTCACCGCCGCGCCCGGCGCCTCCGACCAGGAGCTGCTGGACGCCGTGAAGCCCCTCCTGCCCGAGGACGCCGAGGCCCAGACGGGCGCGGTGCTCGCGCAGAAGGAGGCCGAGCAGACCGAGGCCGGTCTCAAGAACCTCAACACGATCCTGCTGGTCTTCGCCGGCATCGCGCTCTTCGTCGGCGTCTTCCTGATCGCCAACACCTTCACCATGCTGGTCGCCCAGCGCACCCGTGAACTCGCCCTGATGCGCGCCGTCGGCGCCTCCCGCCGGCAGGTCAAGTGGGCCGTCCTGGCGGAGGCCGGTGTGGTCGGCCTGATCGCCTCGGTCATCGGCTTCGTGCTCGGCGTCGGCCTCGCCACCGGACTGCGCTCCGCGATGGGCGCCTTCGGCGGCAAGATCCCGGCCGGCCCGCTCGTCGTCTCCCCCACCGCGGTCGTCTCCGCGTTCGCCGTCGGCGTGCTGATCACCGTGCTCGCCGCGTGGCTGCCGGCCCGCCGCGCCGCCAAGATCCCGCCGGTGGCGGCGATGAGCAGCGTCCACGCGGTGGCCACCACCAAGTCGCTGGTCGTGCGGAACTCGATCGGCGGGGTGCTCACCCTGGTCGGCACCGCGGGCATCGTCACGGGTGCCGTGCAGGGCGAGGGGAACGGCCGGACGCTCATCGGGATCGGGGCGTTCCTGGCGCTGCTCGGTGTCATCGTGCTGATCCCGCTGCTCTCGCGGCCGGTGATCTCCCTGGTACGCCCGCTGCTGCGCAGGCTGTTCGGGGTCTCCGGCAAGCTGGCGGCGCAGAACGCGGTCCGCAATCCGCGGCGCACCGGCGCCACCGCCTCGGCCCTGGCGATCGGGCTCACCCTCGTCACCGGCATCTCGGTGCTCGGCGTGACGCTGGGGCAGGCCATCGACAAGATGACGACGGACAACATCAAGGCCGACTACATGGTCTCGATGGCCAGCGGGCGCCCGCTCGACGAGTCGGCGCTGACGGCCCTGGAGAAGGCGGACGGCGTCACCGCCGCCTCCCCCCAGCAGTACACCTGGCTCACGGTCGACGGCGAGGGCGTCTCGGCCTCCGCGGTCACCCCGGGCGACGTCGAGAAGGTCTTCACGCTGAAGCCGGTCTCCGGCTCCCTGGCCTCCCTGGGCGACGGCGCGCTCGCCGTCGACCGGAAGACGGCGACGGCGCACGGCTGGAAGAGCGGGGACAGCGTTCCGGTCGAGTTCGGGGACGAGAAGACGGAGACCCTGAAGATCGGCGCGGTCTACGAGGGCAACGAGCTCCTCTCCCCGGTCCTGGTCTCCAAGGCCGTCAACGACCCGCACGAGACCCTCCCCGGCATCCAGGACATCTGGCTGACCATGGACGGCGGCCAGACGGACGCCAACGAGCAGGCCCTCGTCGACGCGCTCGGCGACAACCCGGCGATGAGCGTCGTGGACCGCCAGGGCATCCGGGACATGTTCGGCGGCTTCGTGAACACGGCGCTGAACATCATGTACGGGCTGCTGGCGATGGCCCTGGTCATCGCGGTCCTCGGGGTCGTGAACACCCTGGCGATGTCGGTGTTCGAGCGCCAGCAGGAGATCGGCATGCTGCGGGCCATCGGCCTGGACCGGCGCAGGGTCAAGCGCATGATCCGGCTGGAGGCCGTCGTCATCTCGCTCTTCGGCGCGGTGATCGGTGTGGCCCTCGGTATGTTCCTGGGGTGGGCGATCGGCAAGACCCTCTCCGGCGAGGTCCCGGGGTACGCCCTGGTCATCCCGTGGGACCGGCTCGCCGTCTTCCTGGTCCTGGCGGGCCTGGTGGGCGTGCTGGCCTCCCTGTGGCCGGCCCGCAGCGGCGCGAAGCTGAACATGCTGACGGCCATCAAGACCTGTCTCTTATACACACGGACGCCGACGCGGTCCAGGTGCGGGAGCGCAGCGGCATACCGGTACGGCCGCCGTCCTGCGGTCTCACCGCGAGGATCTGGTTGACGCCGATCTTGTTGTGCTCGAAGGAGAGCGCGGAGGCGGCCATGTACAGCCGCCAGACCCGGGCGCGCCCCGGTGAGGTGGCCCGGACCGCTTCCTCCCAGTGCCGCTCCAGGTTGGCCACCCACCGCCGCAGCGTGAGGGCGTAGTGCTCGCGGATCGCCTCCACGTCCCGGGCCTCGAAGCCGGCCTCCTCCAGGGTGGCCAGCGTGCGGCCCACCGGGGCGAGTTCGCCGTCGGGGAAGACGTAGGCGTCGATGAACTCGTCGATCCGGTAGGCCGACTCGTCCTTCTCGGGGCGGCGGGCGATCTGGTGGTTGAGCAGCCGGCCGCCGGGCCTGAGGAGGGCGTAGAGGTCGTCGGCGTACTCGCGGAAGCGGACCGAGCCGACGTGTTCGGCCATCCCGATGGAGGAGATCGCGTCGTAGGGGCCGTCACGCACGTCCCGGTAGTCCTGGACCCGGATCTCGATCCGGTCGGTCAGGCCCTCGTCGGCGATGCGCTTGCGGGCGAAGGCGGCCTGCTCGGTGGAGAGGGTGACGCCGGTGACCCGGGCGCCGTACTCGCGGGCGGCGTGGATGGCCATGGAACCCCAGCCGCAGCCGACGTCCAGCAGCCGGTCGCCCTCCTTCAGGCCGAGCTTGCGGCAGACCAGGTCGAGCTTGTCGCGCTGGGCCTCCTCCAGGGTGGAGCCCTCCTGCCAGTAGGCGCAGGAGTAGACCATGGAGGGGCCGAGGACCATCGCGTAGAAGTCGTTGCCCACGTCGTAGTGGTGGCTGATGGCTTCCCTGTCCCGGCGCTTGGTGTGCAGGGCGCCGGTGCGGCGGCGGACCTCCTCGGCGGGCGGGGGCGGCGGCGGCCAGGGCCCGGCCAGCTGGACCAGGCCGCGGGCGAACGCCCGCACCTTCGGGTCGCGCAGCGGGTTCGGGGCGCCCTTCGCGTCGGTGCCGCGCTCCCAGAGCAGCGCGGCGAGGGAGTCCAGCGCCGCGTACAGGTCGCCGTCGATGTCGATCTCACCGGCCACCCAGGCCCGGGCGAGGCCCAGTTCGCCGGGCTTCCAGAGGAGCCGGCGCACGGCGCGGCGGTGGCGCAGCACGAGCACGGGGGCGCCCGGCGGCCCGGATTCGCTGCCGTCCCAGGCCCGGATCCGGACCGGCAGGGGTTCCCCCAGCAACTCTTCGGCGAGAGCGGTCAGCCGCGACGCGGCGTCTGCCATGGCGCACACCTCCGTGGTGGTGTTTCCCAACATGCCTAAATTCGCATAAACATGCCCAAACAACGCCGCGACACCTCGGTGTCGCGGCGAGCTGCACCCTGCACAACGCCA
This sequence comes from Streptomyces sp. NRRL WC-3549, assembly GCF_000721935.1. GTDB lineage: Bacteria > Actinomycetota > Actinomycetes > Streptomycetales > Streptomycetaceae > Streptomyces. The sequence continues at coordinate 66,219 of NZ_KL585412.1, read as the reverse complement.
TCCTGCCCACGAGCCATCCCGTCGGCACGCAACGGAACGGCAAAATACCTGCACTTACCACTTACTTCTCCACCGGACGGCGCCCCGGTGGAACGCGTCGCCGGAGCGCGGCGCCGCCGGGCACGCCGAAGGGGCCGCCCGCACCACGGATGGCGGACGGCCCCTTCGACGACGTACGGGCACCACGGTGGCTCCCTGACCGGGCTCCGGTCAGGGGGCCAGGGTCAGGAGGCCTTGGCCTTCTCGCCCTCGGACTTGGCGGCGGCCGGCGGGGGGCTCGGCTTGGCGGCCTCGTAGAACTCCTCGCGGGGCGTCTCCATGGCGCCGAGCGAGACGACCTCGCGCTTGAGGAACATCCCCAGCGTCCAGTCGGCGAAGATGCGGATCTTGCGGTTCCAGGTCGGCATGGCCATGCCGTGGTAGCCACGGTGCATGTACCAGGCGAGACGGCCCTTGAACTTGAGCTTCATCTTGCCGACGACGATCATCGCGACGCCCTTGTGCAGGCCGAGACCGGCGACCGCACCCTTGTTGGCGTGGCTGTACTCCTTCTGCGGGAAGCCCCGCATGCCGGAGATGACGTTGTCGCCGAGGACCTTGGCCTGGCGCAGCGCGTGCTGGGCGTTGGGCGGGCACCAGGCGTTGGGGTTGCCGGCGCGGCGGCCGACCATGTCCGGGACCTGGGCGTTGTCGCCCGCGGCCCAGATGTAGTCGGTGCCCTGCACCTGGAGCTTCTCGGAGGTGTCCACGTGACCGCGGGGGCCGAGCGGCAGGCCGAAGCGGGCCAGCGCCGGGTTCGGCTTGACACCGGCCGTCCACACGATGGTGTCGGAGTCGACCTCCAGGCCGTTCTTGAGCACCACGTGGCCGTCGACGCAGGAGTCCATGGAGGTGGAGAGGTAGATCTCCACGCCACGGCTCTCCAGGTGCTCCTTGCCGTAGGCGCCCAGCTTCGGGCCGACCTCGGGGAGGATCTTGTCGGCGGCGTCGACCAGGATGAACCGCATGTCGTCGCGGCTCACGCCGGAGTAGTACTTGGCCGCGTCGCGGGCCATGTCCTCGACCTCACCGATGGTCTCGGCACCGGCGAAGCCACCACCCACGAAGACGAAGGTCAGCGCCTTGCGGCGCACCTCCTCGTCGGTCGTCGAGTCGGCCTTGTCCAACTGCTCCAGGACGTGGTTGCGCAGCCCGATGGACTCCTCGATGCCCTTCATACCGATGCCCTGCTCGGCGAGGCCGGGGATCGGGAAGGTGCGGGAGATCGCGCCCATCGCGATGACCAGGTAGTCGAAGGGCAGCTCGTACGCCTCGCCGACGAGCGGCGCGACGGTGGCGACCTTGCGGTCCTGGTCGATGGTCGTGACGCGGCCGGTGAGGACCTCGGCCTTGGGCAGGACGCGTCGCAGCGGGACGACGACATGCCGAGGCGAGATGCTGCCGGCAGCAGCTTCGGGGAGGAAGGGCTGGTACGTCATGTACGAGCGAGGGTCGACGACCGTGACGGTCGCCTCCCCGTACCGCATCTTCTTCAGAATGCGACGAGCTGCGTACAGGCCTACGTACCCACCGCCTACAACGAGGATCCTGGGACGCTCCGTGGTGCTCATGCCATCGAGTATCCACCCCCCTCAGGGGCGATGCTCGTGAGCCCCTTCACAAGGTTGGGCGCACCCTCTGCTACACTTCGCCGCCCGCGTGACCCAGGTCATGATCGCAGTGGGGAACCAAGAGGCCGCCGCGAACGTTGTACACCGCTTGTGAGCTGGCCATTGACCCGCCGGGGCGGGTGGACCGGGCGCCCGGGACACACCCGCGCCACACCCTGGAAACGTTCCCGCACGGCCGTCGCGCACCCTCCCCGGGGGCCCGGACGGCCCCCGGGGGGCAGAACTTCGCCCAGAGGGGCCGAATCTCTTGTGAAGAAGTTCACGAACTTGCTCGCGGCACCTCGCGAAAGCCCTCCCGGAAAGAGCCCGGAGAGGGCCCGAAAGGCTCAGAAGTGCAGGCGGGAGTGCGCATGAGCACGCCCCCGCACCCCGCCCCGGCGCACTCCGCTCAGGCCAGGGACCAGGCGATCCCGTCGAGGATGTCGTGCTCGCTGACGACGACCTCGCGGGCGCCCGTGCGTTCCATCACCGCGAGCAGGACCAGCGCCCCCGAGGCGATCACGTCGACCCGGCCGGGGTGCATCGCGGGGATCGCCGCCCGCTCCTCGTGCGTCGAGGCGCACAGCCGCGCGGTGATCTCCCGTACCCGCTCCAGGGAGACCCGGGAGTGGTGGATCGCCTCGCTGTCGTACTCCGGGAGCCCGAGCGCGATGGCGGCGACCGTGGTGACCGTCCCGGCGAGGCCCACGAGCGTCGCCGCCTCGGCGAGGGGCACCGTCTCCCCGGCCAGGTCCAGGGCCGCGGCGATGTCCGCGCGGATCGCGTCGATCCGGTCGGGCGCGGGCGGGTCGGACACGGCCCCGTCCACGACGAGGTGACGTTCCGTCATCCGTACGCAGCCCATGTCCACGGACCGGGCCGCGCGGACCGTGTCGTCACCGAGGACGAACTCGGTGGAGCCGCCGCCGATGTCCACGACGAGGAACGGCCGCTCCAGGCGGTCGCTGCCCGCCAGTTCCCTGGTGGCACCGTAGAAGGAGAGCTGTGCCTCCTGGTCGCCGCTGACGACCTCGGGCTCGACGCCGAGGATGTCCAGGACGCCCCGGACGAAGGTGTCGCTGTTCTCCGCGTCCCGGGAGGCCGAGGTGGCCACGAACCGGACCTTCTCGGCGCCCAGCTCCTCGATCGAGGCGGCGTACGCCCGGCAGGCCTCGAAGGTGCGCTCCAGCGCCTCCGGGGCGAGCCGGCCGGTGCGGTCGACGCCCTGGCCGAGCCGGACGATCTCCATCCGCCGGTCGAGGTCGGTGAGCCGCCCCGTGGCGGGGTCGGCGTCGGCGACGAGCAGGCGGATGGAGTTGGTACCGCAGTCGACGGCGGCAACGCGGGTCATGGGGCTGGCTCCTGTGGTTGGACGGACGCCGGGACCGTCTGCGGCCGGCGGACGGGGCCGGGGCGGCCGGAAGGCACCCGGCCGCCCCGGATCCGGTCAGGACGGTTCGTTCTCACCGCACGGCGTGACGCAGGGGCCCTTCGCCCACCACTCGGGCAGCATCGCGATCGCCTCGTCGCCCAGCGGGTTGACCCCGGGGCCGGCCGCCAGCGAGTGGCCGACCAGGACGTGCAGGCACTTGACCCGGTCCGGCATGCCGCCCGCGCTCGGGAAGCCCTCCAGCACCTCGATGGCGTCGCGGCGCGCCAGGTAGTCCTCGTGCGCGGCGCGGTAGGCGGCGGCCAGCTCCGGATCGGTGGCCAGGCGCTCGGTCATCTCCTTCATGACGCCGTTCGCCTCCAGCGTCCCGATCGCGGACGCGGCACGCGGGCACGTCAGGTAGTACGTCGTCGGGAACGGCGTGCCGTCCTCCAGACGGGGCTGCGTCTCGACCACGTCCGGGTTGCCGCACGGGCAGCGGTGCGCGATGGCGCGCAGACCGCGCGGCGGCCGGCCGAGCTGCTGCTCGAACGCGGCGACGTCCGCAGCGGTGGGCGCGGTGGATTCGGTCTGCGGAGGGGGCGTGTCCATGCCTGCCTTGAATGTCATCGTTCGGTCGTTGTGTATCGGTGTGCGCACCTGGGCCGGATCACTCGCGGTCCGCGCTGTCGACGCCGTCCCAGAGGTTGGAGTGCCAGGGCTTGCCGCTCGCGCCCGCTTCACCCCGGCGGGCGTCCGCCGCGTCCGGGTCGATCACCGTGTAGCTGGTCTCCCCGGGCACCACGTAGTGCAGGTGCTCCCGGGCGAGGCGGCGGACGTAGGCGTCGTCCTTGAGCCGCGCCTTCTCGTCGCGCAGCTCCTCGGTCCGCTTCTGGGCCTCCCGGGCGAGCCTCTGCTGCTCGGCGATCTGGTCCTGCTGCGAGATGTACTGCCGCATCGGGTACGCGAGGGCGACCACCAGCGAGCAGACGATCAGCGCCAGGAACGCGGCCCGGCCGGTGAGCCGGGAGCGGCGGGCCTGGCGGCGGTTCTGGGAACGGTAGACGCGGGCCGCGGTCTGCTCGCCGAGCAACCGCAGCCTGGTCGTGGTGGAGAACCGGTCGCGGTCCTTCCCGGCCATCTCTCACGCCTCCCCGTTACGCACGTCCGTCCCCGCACACGGTACGGGACCGAGTGCGGGGACGGACGGAGGCGTGAGGGCCCCGGGCCGGCTGTCAGCCCTCGTGACGGAAGCGCGGGAACGCCGAACGGCCCGCGTAGACCGCGGCGTCGTCGAGGATCTCCTCGATGCGCAGCAGCTGGTTGTACTTGGCGACGCGGTCCGAGCGGGCCGGGGCGCCGGTCTTGATCTGGCCGCAGTTCACGGCGACGGCGAGGTCGGCGATGGTGACGTCCTCGGTCTCACCGGAGCGGTGCGACATCATGCACTTGAAGCCGTTGCGCTGGGCCAGCTCGACGGCGTCCAGGGTCTCGGTCAGCGAACCGATCTGGTTCACCTTGACGAGCAGGGCGTTGGCGGAGCCCTCCTCGATACCGCGGGAGAGGCGCTCCGGGTTGGTCACGAACAGGTCGTCGCCGACGATCTGCACCTTCGAGCCGAGCTTGTCGGTGATGACCTTCCAGCCGGCCCAGTCGTCCTCGTACAGCGGGTCCTCGATGGAGACCAGCGGGTACGCGGAGACGAGCTCCTCGTAGTACTCGGTCATCTCGGCGGCCGAGCGGGACTTGCCCTCGAACTCGTAGACGCCGTCCTTGTAGAACTCGGACGCGGCGACGTCCAGCGCGAGCGCGATGTCGCGGCCGGGGACGTAACCGGCCTCCTTGACGGCCTCGAGGATGAGGTCGAGGGCGGCGCGGTTGGACTCCAGGTTCGGCGCGAAGCCGCCCTCGTCGCCGAGGCCGGTGGACAGGCCCTTGGTCTTGAGGACCTTCTTCAGCGTGTGGTAGATCTCCGCACCCCAGCGCAGGGCCTCGGAGAACGACTCGGCGCCGATCGGCGCGATCATGAACTCCTGGATGTCCACGTTGGAGTCGGCGTGCGAGCCGCCGTTGAGGATGTTCATCATCGGAACGGGCAGCAGGTGCGCGTTCGGGCCGCCGAGGTAGCGGAACAGCGGGAGGTCGGAGGCCTCGGACGCGGCGTGCGCGACGGCCAGCGAGACACCGAGGATGGCGTTGGCGCCGAGCGAGCCCTTGTTCTCGGTCGCGTCCAGGTCGAACATGGCCTGGTCGATGAGGCGCTGCTCGGTGGCGTCGTAGCCGACGAGCTCCGGGCCGATCTGCTCGATCACGGCGAGGACGGCCTTCTCGACGCCCTTGCCCTGGTAGCGGTTGGGGTCACCGTCACGAAGCTCGATGGCCTCGAACGCACCGGTGGAGGCTCCGGACGGAACGGCAGCACGACCCGTGCTGCCGTCGTCGAGGCCGACCTCGACCTCGACCGTGGGGTTACCCCGGGAGTCGAGGATTTCCCTGGCTACGACGACGTCGATGGACGGCACGAGGCATCTCCTTCTGGGATCTGACACTGATTGGGCAGGGTCACTGTGGCCTTGCGACACGAGCCTAACCGGCCCGGCCCGCTGCGTCGGCCCGCCGCCCGTCCCCTGGGACGAAAAAGGACCCAAGGGTCCGCATTACGGACAAAGCTTCAGAAATTTACTGACGGGTAACCACAAGAGTTGAACACTCCCCCGCCTGACGGTCCGCGGCGGGGCGGCCCGGGACCGCCGCCCCGGACGCGCCCCGGCCCGGCGCACACGGGGTCGGTGCACCGGGCCGGGGCAGCCCTGGGGGGAGGAGAGGAGAGTCCCAGGACTACTTCAGGTGGAGCTGCTGCCCCGGGAAGATCAGGTCGGCGTTGTCGACGATGTCGTCGTTCAGCTTGAACAGCTTCTGCCAGCCGCCCTTGACGTGCTTCGCGTCGGCGATCTTGCTGAGGGTGTCGCCGGCCTTGACCTTGTACTCGCCGTCGCCCTTCTCGACCTTCTGGCCGGTCGGGGTGGTGACGGTCCCCTTGGGGGCCGTGCGCGACTCGCTGCGGGTGGTGGGCTGCTCGGCCTTGCGCTCGGGCTGGGCCTGGGGGGCCGAGTCGCCGTTCTTCGCGGAGCCGGAGCCGGAGCCGGTGTCGACGCCCGGGTCCACACCGTCGTTCGTCAGGCCACCGGCGCCGGCGCAGGCCCAGGCACCCGGGCCCTGCAGGGCGAGGAGCTTCTCGGCGGTGGCTATCTGCTGCTCCTTGGTGGCCAGGTCGGCGCGGGACGCGTACTGCGTACCACCGGCGGCCGCCCAGCTGGACTGCGAGAACTGCAGGCCGCCGTAGTAGCCGTTGCCGGTGTTGATGGACCAGTTGCCACCGGACTCGCACTGCGCGACGGCGTCCCAGGTGGCGACGGACGCGGCCGAGGCGCCGGTGGCACCCATCAGCGGGACGGCGACGGCGGCACCGGCGACACCGGCGAGGGTGGCGACCCGGACGGCCTTGGAGGGACGGCGGTGCTTGCCCTTGGACGAAAGCAGCATGGTTCTCCTCACCGACGCCTACGAGGTGAGCTGTCGGGTTCGGGCCTGTGAGTTGCCCGGCCACCCGCATGTACGAGTGGCTTCACCCCGAGCCGGTCCCGCCCGTCCTTCGACGGCCTGGTCCCGGCACTTACCTGGGTCCCCCGCTCCTGCCTACGGCGCTTTACGCGTCTGTCCCCTTCGGCCGACGGCAGGATTCGGCGTGACGGTCGAAGGTGCCCGCGGTGCGAGCGGTTCTGACCGTAAACACACCCAACCCCGACATTCAAAGATGGACATAACGCGCAATCAGCCCGTAGTGCGGCCGTAAAAGGGGTCATTTCCGCAGGTCGGAGCCGATGCGGGCGGACCGGGCGGGCGCGGCGCGCCAGTTGCAGCAAAGAGACCCATGTCTCACTTACGCATAAGTGGACATAGGCCTCTGAACTACCCTTGGTTTCGGGGTGTTTTCCCGTTTTTGATCAGTTGCCGGCGACGGCCGTCCCGTCCTGCGCGGAGGTGCCGCCCGCCTCGCTCGCCGAGGTCAGGTCGAGGCTCTGGCCGGGGAGGATCAGGTCCGGGTCGGAGCCCACCTCCTGCTTGTTGGCCGCGTAGAGCGCGGTCCAGCCGCCGGGCACCTCCTGCGTCTCGGCGATCGCCCAGAGGTTGTCGCCCTCCTGGACGGTGTAGGTGCCGCCCGCCTCCGTCCCGGTGCCCTCGCGCACACCGGAGTCGCCGCGGGAGGCGTGCCGGCCGGTCTCCCGTCCGCCCGCCTCCTTCGACCCCGGAGTGCTTCCCTCGGGGGCGGGCGCGCCGCGGTGCTTGCCGCCCGGGGCCCCCTGCGAGGCGCCGGGGGTCGCGGTGGACTCGGGCGAGGGGGTGGCGGACGGAGGCGCCGACGGGGCGGACCCGCCGA
>NZ_KL585412.1:56505-58633 GCF_000721935.1 Streptomyces sp. NRRL WC-3549 | reverse complement strand
CTCGGGCGAGGGGGTGGCGGACGGAGGCGCCGACGGGGCGGACCCGCCGACTCCGTCCGAGGCCTCCGCGCCGCCGCTTCGCGAGCCGCCGGTGGCGGAACCCGTGGGGTCGTCGGCGGGCTTGTCCGCCGCCTTGCCGGTCGCCTCGTCCGTCGCCTTGCCCGTGCCGCCCTCCGACGCGTCGTCGGACACGCCGTCCGTGGCCTCGGGCGAGGGCGCGGCCGTCTCGTCGGCCGCCGGGTCGCCGCCCGGGTCCACGCCCGGCAGCGCCCCGTCCACGGCGAGGCCGGAGATCACCGCGCAGCTGGGCCACGCCTGGGGGCCCTTGGCGTCCAGCACCTTCTCGGCGACCGCTATCTGCTGCGACCGGCTGGCGAGGTCGGCGCGGGGGGCGTACGCCGTGCCGCCGTAGGCCTTCCAGGTGTCCTGGGAGAACTGGAGCCCCCCGTAGGAGCCGTTGCCGAGGTCGGCGCTCCACATGCCGCCGCTCTCGCACTCGGCGACGCGGTCCCAGGTCGAGGCGTCGGCGGCGTGCGCGCCGGCCGCGCCGAGAAGCGGGATGGCGATGGCCGATCCCGTCACACCAGCGGTGACGACGATGGCCGGTGCCTGGCGAGGGCGGCGGTGTCTGCCGTTCGCGGAGCCCATGAAGTTGCCTTCCGTGTGACTGACGTGTGACGGGGTCGAACGGTGAACCTAGCGGGACTCGAACGTGTGTCACAAGTCGATGCAGCGGAGATCACGCGAAAGTCACAGAGTTGACAGAGTGTCACCTTCGCCGGGCGGCCGGCCGGTACCGAATTCGACGGGAAGGGTGCGCAGTCCACGCATGATGAGCCCGCCGCGTCGGCGCAGATCACCGGGTTCCACGGCCAGCCGCAGGTCGGGGAGGCGTTGCAGCAGGGTCGCCAGCGCGGTCCGCCCCTCCAGCCGGGCGAGCGGGGCGCCCAGGCAGTAGTGGATGCCGTGCCCGTACCCGAGGTGCTGATTGTCACTCCGTGCAAGGTCCAGGCGGTCGGGGTCGGGGAACCGCTCCGGGTCGCGGTCGGCCGCCGCCAGCACGACGAGGACGGGGTCGCCCGCGGCGATGTCCTGCCCGCCCAGGGTCAGGGGTACGGTCGCGTAGCGCCAGGTCGCGAGCTCCACCGGGCCGTCGTAGCGCAGCAGTTCCTCGACGCCCGTGGCGAGCAGTTCGCTCTCGCCGGCCGCGAGGGAGCGTTGCAGCCGCTCGCGCTCCTCCGGGTCGCACAGCAGGGCGTAGACGCCGTTCCCGATGAGGTTGACCGTGGTCTCGAACCCGGCGAACAGAAGGATGAAGGCCATGGCGGCGGCCTCGTTCTCGGTGAGGTGCTCGCCGTGGTCGCTCGCCCGGATCAGGTCGGAGATCAGGTCGTCGCCGGGGTTCTCCCGTTTGCGGTGGATCAGTTCGGCGAGGTAGCCGCGCATCTTCTTCACCGAGCGGGCCACTCCGCCGCGCGGGCCGCCGCCGTGGCGGATCATCATCCCGGCCCAGTCCCGGAAGTCGTCCTGGTCCTCGCGCGGCACCCCGAGCAGGTCGCAGATCGCGTAGATGGGGAGCGGGAAGGCGAAGTCGTGGATGAGGTCGGCGTGCCCCCGGTCGGCGAACCCGTCGATGAGCCGGTCCGCCAGCTCCTGCACCCGGGGCGCGAACGCCGCGACCCGGCGCGGGGTGAACGCCTTCGCCACGAGCCGGCGCAGCCGGGTGTGGTCCGGCGGGTCGATGTTCAGCAGGTGCGTCGTCAGCTCCGCCTTGCGCTCCCCCGGGATCCCGGTCTTCCCCTTGGCGTTCGCCGGTCCGGCGTGGTGCGCCGGGTCCTTGGAGAGCCTGCTGTCGGCGAGCGCCTGCCGGGCGTCCCCGTACCGGGTCACGAGCCAGGCCTCGACCCCGCTCGGCAGCGTGGTGCGGTGCACCGGACTGTGCTCGCGGAGCCAGGCGTACGCGGGGTACGGGTCGGTGGCGAACTCCCAGGTGAAGAGTTCGGGGGCGGGGGCGGCCCCGCCGTCGGGGGCGGGGTGGGCGGGGCAGTCGTTCACCCCTCGACGTTATCCGCAGCGGTGTCGAGGCCCTCCGCCGCCCGGATCGCGTCCCGGTAGGCGCGGGGGGGGG
>NZ_KL585412.1:53085-56304 GCF_000721935.1 Streptomyces sp. NRRL WC-3549 | reverse complement strand
GCGGCCCGCAGCGCGGCCTCCGGGTCGGCGCCGTCCTCCTCGGCGCGTACGGCCAGGGCGAGCAGCCGGTGGCCGACGGAGTCACCGGACGGGAGCGGGACGTCGACCCCCGCCTGACGGGCCCGGCTGCCGAGCTTCGCCGCCAGGGCGAGCGCCGGCTGGCCCAGCGGCACCCCGTCGGTGACCGACTCCCGCTGCTTCTCGACGGCCTTGGTGCGCAGCCAGTGCGCGCGGACGTCGTCCGGGGTCTCCGCGCTCTCGTCGCCGAAGACATGGGGGTGGCGGCGGATCAGCTTGTCGACGAGGGTGGCCACGACGTCGTCGACGGCGAACGGCTCGTCCGGGTCCTCCTCGGCGATCCGGGCGTGGAAGACCACCTGGAGCAGGACGTCCCCGAGCTCCTCGCGCAGCTCCTCGCGATCACCGGCCTCGATGGCCTCCACCAGCTCGTAGGCCTCCTCGATCGCGTACCTGGCGAGGCCCCGGTGGGTCTTCTGCGAGGTCCACGGGCACTCCAGCCTGACCCGGTCCATGACCTGGACCAGGTCCAGGAACCGGGCGCCCGGCAGGTCGTACGAGCCGGGCAGCAGCTCCAGGTCCGGCATCTGCACCCGGCCCGAGCCCCCGAGCCGGGCCAGGCCGTCGGTGAGCGGCCGGTTTCCCTCGCCGCCCACCAGCACCACCACGGTCCGGCCGCCCGCGCAGTCGTCCACCAGCTCCTCGGCCGTCGGCACCAGGTGTTCGACGCTCACACCCGCCTCACGCAGGTACGGCAGCTGCGGGTGGTCCGCCTCGGCGCACAGCACCCGGTCGGCGGCGTGCAGCGTCTGCCAGGCGGGCCAGGACAGCAGTCCGGGGGCGACCCGGTGGCTTGCGGTGAGCAGGACGACACGGCCGGGAGCTTCAGCGTTCACACGCCGAACCTACCGCGACCGGGCGGGCGGGCGCCGCGCGTCCCCGGTCAGGCTCCGGCCTCGGGCTCCTGCTGCCCGAAGGTGGTGACCTGGGTGATCCACGGGGCGTCGTAGGTGCTCAGCTGCACCTTCGCGTCGTCCCAGCTGCCGTACCGCGGGTTGACGTCGATGTGCAGGGCCTTCGATGCCTTGGTGAGCGCCTCGCCGACGACCTGCTGGCCGGCCGGGCTCTGCAGGTCCGCGCCGAGCGCCTGGGCCAGTTTGGGGAGCTGGACCTCCTTGCGGAGGTCCTCCTCGATCTGGCCGGGGGCGACCCAGCGCTGCTCCAGCATCACCGTCCGCAGCCCCGCGTCGCCGCCGGACTGCGCGGTGGCCGCCGTGCGGACCTGCTGGACCTCCTTGCGGCTGACATCGACGCCGGCGTCCTTCGCGGCACGGTCCAGGACACGGCCGAAGATCAGGCTGTGCAGCTTGGCCCGGGTCAGCTGCCCCGACTGCTTCACCAGCTGTTCGGACCGTTCGGACGCCTCCTGGGCGCTCCGTACGTCCGCCGCCTGCGCCTGGACGGCGGAGACCTCGATCCGCTCCCCGCCGACCACGGCCGCGGCCCCTGGATGCGCCTCACCGCCGCAGGCGGAGAGGAGCGGCGCCGCGACGAGCGTTGCGGCGGTTACGGCGAGCGCGGTGCGACGGCGGCGGTGCAAAGGAGCCTCCCGGGGAGAGATTGTGCATCGGTGCACAAGGCCTTGCGTTGATCGATGTTAGGCAGTGGAACTGGCTGGGGCCACTGATTCGACCAACGATTCGGGAGGAGTTGGGGATGCGGGCCGTCCGGTGCCCGTCCGGGCCGGTGTTCAGCCGCCCCGGACGACCTGTTGGTGGCTGAGCTGCCGGCGCAGCTCCGCCGGCAGCGGGTGGTGGGGCCCGTAGGACCGCTCGGCGTCGTACAGCAGGGCCTGCAACTGGGCGCGTCCCGCCGCGTGGTCGCCGATCGCGAGCAGCAGGTGGCCGATGCGGTGCCGGATGTCGAAGGCGCGGCCGGGGTCGGCCGCCGGTGCCGCGTAGGCGTTCTCGTAGTACGGCAGGACCGCGCGGTACTCGGCGAGCGCGGCGGCGGCCTCGCCGAGCTGTTCCAGGCACTGCGCGGCGTCGTAGCGGAACTGGAGGGTCTGGGCGTCGGCCGGTCCGGCCTCCGCGGCGCGGTCGTCGGCGAGGCGGCGCAGCTCGGGCAGGGCGCGGCGGTACTGCCCGTCGTCCATGAGGGTGGCGGCGTACTGCTTGCGCAGGATCCGCACCACCGGGGAGCGTTCGCCGTGTTCGGCGGCGGCGGCCGGGAGGATGCCGCCCAGGATGTCGACGGCCTGGGTGATCCGGCCCTCGCTCAGCAGCTGCTTGACCTCGTCGACCGCCTTCGCGACGTCCGGCCCGGCGGGCGCCGCGGGGGCGCCGGCGGCCGGGGGCGGCTGCTGGGCGGGGACGGCGGCGGGCGGGGCGGCCGGCCGGTCCGGCCAGGGCGCCTGGGGGCGCAGGAACGGGCGGGTCGGGTCGAGGGGACCGGCCGGGTCCCCCTGGGCGGGCAGCAGCGGACGCAGCGCCTCGTACACCTCCTGGGCGGAGGCCGGACGGTGCTGCGGGTCCTTGGCGAGCAGCCGCAGCACGAGGGCCTCCAGCGCCTCGGGGACCTCGGGCCGGAGGTGGCGGACCGGGATCGGCGGTTCGTAGAGGTGGCGGTGGAGCACGCCGAGGGCGGTGGATCCGGCGAACGGCACGTTCCCGCTGAGCAGTTCGTGCAGGAGCACCCCGAGCGCGTACAGGTCGGTGTACGGGCCGACGGCTCCGCCCATCGCCTGCTCCGGCGCCATGTACGCCGGGGAGCCGATCGGTGAACCGGTGTGCGTCAGCCGGGTGGTGTCGGAGTCCAGGACGGAGGCGACCCCCAGGTCGAGCACGGTGACGGTGCCGTCGGGCCGGACCATGGCGTTGCGCGGTTTCAGGTCGCGGTGGACGATCGGCACGGCGTGCACGGCCGAGAGCACGGCGCACAGCTGGGCGGCGACCGCGACGGCCCAGGGCCAGGGGTAGGGGTCGTGCTCGGCGAAGTGGTCGGCGAGGTCGGCGCCTTCGACGTACTGCATGACGAGGTAGAGGTCGTCGCCGTCGCCGCCCGCGTCGTGCACGGTGACCAGGCCGGGGTGGTCGACCTGGGCGGTGACCCGGCACTCCCGCACGAACCTGCGGCGCAGTTCGTCGGCGGCGTCGCCGCCCAAGGGGCCGGCGACCCGGTCGGGGCGCAGCAGCTTCACCG
>NZ_KL585412.1:52661-52850 GCF_000721935.1 Streptomyces sp. NRRL WC-3549 | reverse complement strand
TGTGTATAAGAGACAGGTCGTACGCCGTCCAGACCTGGCCCATGCCGCCCTGGCCGAGGATGGTCGCCAGCTCGTACCGCCCGGCGATGACACGCCCGTTCACCGGGAGCCGCCCTCCTTGCGCAGGTAGTCGCTCAGCTCGTCCAGCTCGGCCCGGACCTGGTCCAGGCGCTGCGGGGTGGCGGGGGG
>NZ_KL585412.1:52098-52370 GCF_000721935.1 Streptomyces sp. NRRL WC-3549 | reverse complement strand
GGGTAGCCGTACCCGGGGGCGGGCGCCGCGGCCGTGCCGGACAGCGCCGGGTGTCCCGCGTACGGCACCGGGGCGGGGCCCTGGTACCTCGGCGAGAAGTGCCGGATCTCCGCGTACAGGTAGTAGGCGATCGTGCCGCCGATGGAACAGAGCATCCAGGCCAGGAAGACGACGGCCTGCCCGTCCGTCAGCTCCGGCTGGTCCTCCGGGAGGCCGAGGAGGTAGACGAACATGCCCCCGCTGAGCACGACGGCTGTCTCTTATACACATCT
>NZ_KL585412.1:51481-51924 GCF_000721935.1 Streptomyces sp. NRRL WC-3549 | reverse complement strand
TCAGAGATGTGTATAAGAGACAGGGAGAGGAACCCGCAGCTCATCAGGGTCAGTACCACGAAGAGCACGCGCAACCACGTCCTGTCTCTTATACACATCAGCCGTAGCCGTGCATGTGCTGCTCCTGGGACGTGGGACCGGACGTGTGCTGTGAGGGTATACACCCACGCGGACAACCGGCCCGCCGTTGCGCACAACCGTTGCGCACCCCGTCGCTTCGGGTGCGCGGCCCTCAGTTCGGCTCGACGGTCCCGTCCGTGAGCCCGTCGTACATGCCCTGGACCAGCTGCCCGCCGAGCCGGCCGGCCGTGCGCAGGGCGTCCTCGAACGCGGCCAGCTCCCGGAACCGCTCGCCGTAGCAGCGCTGTTCGGCCAGCGGCAGCCGGGGCAGCTGGAGGCGGCGGGCGTCGAGCCGGGTCGCGGTCGAGGCGTAGCTGCTGGCC
>NZ_KL585412.1:49132-51318 GCF_000721935.1 Streptomyces sp. NRRL WC-3549 | reverse complement strand
TCGCGGTCGAGGCGTAGCTGCTGGCCTGCCGGTTGTTGGCGGTGCCGCGCAGGAACCCGGCGAGGAACCAGGGGTCGAGGGCGGCCGGGTCGGGGCGCAGCAGCTGGAGGTTGCGGCCGAGCACGGCCCCGGCGGTGGCGTCGTCGACGACCCGGGTGACCGCCCCGCCGCCCAGTACGGGCACCACGACGTCCCCGGGTTCCAGCAGCAGCGGTTCGTCTTCCGGGGCGGCCGTGCCGGTCGGCGGGCCGCTGGGGGCGGTGCCGGCGAGGACGTCGTGCTCGGTGAGGACGGGGGTGCCACCGCCGCCCGTTCCCGAGCCGGTGCGCAGGTGCAGGGCGCCGGAGCGGGCCAGTTCACCGACCGTGGTGAGGGTGCGCGGGGACGGTTCGCGGGGCGCGGCGGGTGCCGGGGCGAGGCGGGCGGCCAGTCTCAGGGTCTCGTCCAGCCGCTCCCGTACGCAGGCGAGTTCGGCCGCGCCGCCGCCGGCGGCGGGAGGCGGCAGGTGACGGGCGGGGGCGAGGTCCACGTCGTCGTCGAGCAGTTCGATGACGGGCACCGCACGGCTGACGCCGGGACGCTCCACCGGGGCGCGGTCGCCCGGGTGGCCGTCGGCCGGGACCGGGCGGCCGAAGGCGGCCCAGGCGTCGAGGGCGGTGTTCCCTACGGCCGCCCAGTCGATCCGGTCGCGTCCGGCGGCCCCCGGGGCGCTCTCGGGGGGCGTGGCCGTGTCCACGACGAGGAGTTCGGGCACGGGGCGCCGGCCGCTCTCCGGTCTGCGCAGCACCCAGAGGTGGAGCGGGATGCCGTACGGGGGTGCGGCGCCGGCCGGGAGGGCGATGACGGCGCGCAGGGCGCCCCGGCGCAGCAGATCGGCCCGGATCCGGCGGCCGGAACGGCGGGAGGCGGCGGCCGGCGGCATCAGCAGGACGGCCGTGCCGCCCTCGCGCAGACGGGCCAGCGCGTGCTGGACCCAGGCGAGCTCGGACTCGGTGCGGGCGGGGAAGCCGTACTCCCAGCGAGGGTCGTAGGCCAGCTCCTCGTGCCCCCAGTGGCGCTCGTTGAACGGCGGGTGGCAGACCACCGCGTCCGCGGCCAGCCGGGGGAAGGCGTCGGCCCGCAGGGTGTCCCCGGTCCGTACGGTGATGGTGCCCCGGGCCACCCCGGCGGCCGTGCCTACCCCGGGTGCCCCGGCGGCGCTCTCGGAGTGCAGCGCGAGCCGGAGCGCGGTGAGGGCCGCGAGGCCGGCGTCCGCCTCCTGTCCGTACAGGGCGGCGGGCCCGCCGACCGCGCGCAGCAGGGCGCCGGTGCCGGCCGCCGGGTCCAGCACGGTGCGGACGGCGGCCTGCCCCCCGGCCGGCCCACCCGGCCGACGCGCGTCCTGTTCGGCCAGGGCCGTCATCAGGGCGGCGAGGTCCGGCGGGGTGAGCGCGTACTGGCGCGGGTTGGCGTCGAGCTGCCGGACGACCAGGAACTCGAAGGCCCTGCGGGCCCCCGTCTCGGCGGCCAGCTCCGCGGTGGCGCGCAGCAGCGGTACGGAGGGCAGCAGGTCCGGCCCGGTGGGGGTGCGCACGGCGCGCTCGGTGCCCAGCCGCGCGGTGAGCACCTCGTCGAGGGCGACCGGCAGGATCTCGGCCATCCGCGCGTCCGACACCGCGGTGATCTCCAGCCACGCCGTGGGCCGGTCCCTCACGAGCAGCAGCGCGCAGCCCGCGTGGATCAGGGCCGTGACGGCTCCGGCCGGATGACCGGCCAACTGCTGCCAGACCCGCTCCCGCAGGGGGACCTCGGCGAGCTTCCCCTGGTCGCGGAGCCACTGCTCGACCTCGGGCAGGGAGAAGGACGGGCTCGCGCCGGTGCCACCGACCGGCCGGGGGAAGTCGGCGTGACGCCGGCGCCAGTTGCTGACGGCCGCGCGCCCCACGCCCGCGAGCCGGGCGATCCCGGCGGCGGTCACCTCTGTCGAGTTCTCCGGCACTGACTGTCTCCCCGGTTGATCCGTCGTGCCGGTGAGCATACCGAGGGCAGACGGAATCCGGATTCACAAGCGGAAGGGTCATCACCTTCCGAATGCTTGTTGACTGCGTTCACAGCTCGTGTTGTGATTGACCGGTCGCCGCAGCACTTGCTGCCGGACGCCGCTCACAGTCCTGTCGCTCATCGGAGGGCACAGCCATGTCCCAGTA
>NZ_KL585412.1:46444-48937 GCF_000721935.1 Streptomyces sp. NRRL WC-3549 | reverse complement strand
CCGCCGCAGCCCCAGTCCCAGCCGCCCTACGCCCCCGCCCACACCCCCGGGGCGCGTCCCGCCCGGAACGGTCTCGGCATCGCGGCGCTGGTCCTGGGCATCATCGGGTCCGTCTCCGGCCTGATCCCGCTCCTCTTCTGGCTGGCCGGGATCCTGGGCCTCATCGCGCTGATCCTGGGCCTGTCGGGGAGAGGCCGCGTCAAGCGCGGAGAGGCGACGAACAAGGGGGCGGCCACCTTCGGCGCCGTGCTCGGCATCGTCGCGCTGATCCTCGCCGTGGTGGGGGTGGTCATCACCTTCAAGGCCGTGGACGACGCCGTGAAGAGCATCGACAAGGAACTCTCGGGCAGTTCGGCCTCCGCCAGGCCGAACGGCGCCGCCGACGACGCGAAGGGTGAGGACGCCCCCAAGAAGGGCGAGTCCCTGGCGGAGGGCGACTCGGCCGTGTACGACGACGGCCTGGAGATCACGGTGAACGCCCCCGCCGCCTTCACCGCGGGCGAGTTCGCGATCGGCCACACCAAGGGCAACGACGCGTACTCGGTCACGGTGGTCATCGAGAACAAGGGCAAGGAGAAGTTCGACGCGGCGCTCGTCACCCTGGAGGCCCGGGCCGGCGAGGACGGCGTGAACGCGGAGCAGATCTACGACGACACGGTCGGCGAAGGGCTCACCGGGACGGTCCTCCCGGGCAAGAAGATCACGGCGGAGTACGCCTTCGACGCCCCGGCGGGCGCCAAGACCCTGACCGTCGAGGTCAACGCGGACTTCGACCACGACGCGAGCCAGTGGGAGCTGAAGCTCTGACGGTGCTCACGCACCGCGGAGGCGTGGCCCGGGACGCGACCGCGGTGCCGGTCCCCGCCCGGGTCGGCCCGGCACCTCGGGGTCACCGCGGCGGACGAGGACCGGGCCCGGAAGGACCGCCCCCGCCCGGCGCGGTGGGCACCCGCGACCGGGCGGGCAACAGCCGGGCCCTTCCCGGGGAAACAGCCGGGCGAAGGGGTCAGGCGCCCGGCCGGACCGGACCGACGAGGGTGCCGGCGGCCACCTGGAGCCGGCCCTCGGCGACGGACGTACCGGGGATCTCCCCGCCGGGGGCCTGGAGCGTGAAGGACGCCTCGTCCGCCGCGACGCCGCGGCCGTCATCGGGGACCTGGATGTCGAAGTGCACCGGGCGGCCCGGTCCGAGGGTCACCACGGTCCCCTGGTCGCCGTAACGGCCGGCGGTGATCCCACGGTCCGCACCGTGGTCCGAGAACCGCACCCCGGTGGGCGAACCGGCCAGCTCGCACGGGTCGTACCCGGACGGCACGGTCAGGGTGAC
This sequence comes from Streptomyces sp. NRRL WC-3549, assembly GCF_000721935.1. Lineage (GTDB taxonomy): Bacteria > Actinomycetota > Actinomycetes > Streptomycetales > Streptomycetaceae > Streptomyces. The sequence continues at coordinate 47,610 of NZ_KL585412.1, read as the reverse complement.
GCGGTAGTGGCGGTGCCCGGCGCTGCCGGGCGCGTCGGTGATCTTCGCGAGGTGGTTGGCCGGCCGGCAGGCCGAGGGCGCGCCACCACCGCCCGCCGGTGAGGCCTGGGCGACTCCCGCGCCGACCGCCCCCGCCAGCACGGCGGCGGCCCCGCCAGCACGGCGGCGGCGAGGACGGCGGCGATCTGTCGGTTCGTGCGCATCATGAACACTCCTTGCCTTAGGGCTGTCCCGCGCGCGTTCTCCGTCAGGACCATGGTCGCCACCATCCCTGCCCGCCCTTCCGCCCGGGGAATGTCACAGGCCCGGCACAGCCGGAGCCCGGGGCGGCCACCGGCCCGAGGCCGCCGGGGCGGGACGCGGAGGCGGGACGCGGAGGCGGGCCGGGACGCGCGGGAAGTGCGCCCGGCCGGCCAGGTCTTCGCGCACGCAGGCGGGCCGGGCGCGCCAGGGGTTGCGTGCACCACCCCGGGAGGACCGGGGACGTCCCGCGAGCGGGGGTCGCCCCCGGTTCCGTGCCGTCACGTCAGGCAGAAGCGGGGAGCCCGCCCGTCGGCTCATGGCCGGCTCAACGGCTGGGAGCCTCCGTGGGGTTGCCGCCCGTGGGCAGCTTCTGGTCGGGGCATCCCGCCAGGACCTCGGTCATCGCCTCGCGCTCGGCCCGCGTCACCCACAGCTCGTACTTCTTCTTGACGGCGACCTGCCCGGCGACATAGGTGCAGCGGTAGGCCTTGTTCGGCGGGAGCCAGGTCGCGGTGTCCCCGTCACCCTTGCGGCGGTTGGTGGACGAGTCGGCGGCCACGAGGTTGAGCGGGTCGTTCGCGAAGGCCCGCCGCTTCTCGTCGCTCCACTTCTGGGCGCCCTTCTGCCACGCGTCGGACAAGGCGACGAGGTGGTCTATGTCCACCTTGCTGGCCCCGCGCTGAAACGTGATGCGGGTCCCGGTGTACGGGTCGGGGTCGAGCACCCCCTTGAGGACCTTGCAACCGTCGGCGTCCCGGGAGACGGCGTCGAGCTGGGCCGCGAGTATGTCGTCGCGGGTACCGCAGCCGTTGCGGTCGGTGTCCACCCACGCGGAGCCGAACGCCTTCCTCTCGTACCCGGTCTTGGGCGCCCGGCCCTTCACCGGCAGCGCCTCGGCGGCCTGGAGCCTGTCTCTTATACAC
>NZ_KL585412.1:45401-46227 GCF_000721935.1 Streptomyces sp. NRRL WC-3549 | reverse complement strand
ATGTGTATAAGAGACAGGGCCGGTCCGGCGGGGGTGGGCGTCGTCTTCAGCCCCTCGCATCCGGTCAGGGCGAGCGTGCCGGTGAGAGCCAGTGTCAGGACGGGGAACAGGCGGTGCCGGGGGGCCAGGGGGGCGCGGCTGCGTACAACATGAGGAGGCGTCACAGCGCACCAGCGTAGGCTCCACGAAAACCGGCCGTGAAGGGGGCATGACCGGCGCACACGGGACGCCCGGGTCACCCGCCCCGCCCCCGGCGCGACGCGCACGCGGGACGGTCGGATCCCCCGGGCGCCCCCGGGTGCGACGGCGCACGGCCGCCCCCACGGCCGGACCTCACACCTTCCCGATGCCCAGCGTCGTCTCGGACGGCAGCAGGCCCGAGCCGATCGCCGCCACCCAGAGCGGCCCCAGCAGCTCCGCGAGCCGCTCAAGGTCCTGCGCGCCGAGCACCGCCCAGGGACCCGCGGCGCTCTCGTCCGTACGCCGCTCCACCTCGGCGCGCAGCGCCCGCCCTTCGGCCGTGGCCGTCCCGTCCGCCTCCAGCAGCCCGCGCGCGGTCAGCCGGTCGCGGGCCGCGCCCCACTCAGCGGCGCTCCACCCCCGGCTCGCGAACACCTCCGGGCGGGCCGCGCCGACCGCCGCGAAGGACACCAGCGACTCCACCGGGTCGAGGCCCGCCGCGTCCAACGCGGCGACGTGGCCGTCGCCCCCGGTGCTCCCGCAGGACCGTGGCCGCCTGCCACAGCACCAGGTGCGGTGCGTCGGGCCAGGCCGGCGCGGCATTGGCCTCGGCCAGCGGTCGCCCTGTGGTGTCGGCGGCCTGGGC
>NZ_KL585412.1:40786-45212 GCF_000721935.1 Streptomyces sp. NRRL WC-3549 | reverse complement strand
GTGTATAAGAGACAGGCCCGGGACGTACTGCCGGACCGTCGCCGGGCTGAAGCTGTGGAACACGGCCGCCACCCGGTCCGCCCCCGCCCGCCCCAGCGGCGCCGCCCGAGATGTGTATAAGAGACAGCTCCTGTGTGGCGTACCCGAGGCCGGCGGCCTCCTCGAAGGCCTCCGGCGCGTAGTAGAGGACGGCGTGCAGCGGCTCCAGCAGATGCCACATCCGGCGCACCTGACCCAGTTCGACGGACATCCCGGCCCCCCATATCTTGACAGTGACTAGATATCCAGGGTGCGCCGCGACCGGGAACTTGTCAATGACTAGATCCGGCGTACGGTTGCCCCCATGACCAGTGAGCGCACCTACCACCACGGCGACCTGCGGCGGACCCTGCTCGCCGCCGCCCTCGACGTCATCACGGCGGACGGCCCCGACGCCGTGTCCCTGCGCGACTTGGCCCGCCGTGTGGGCGTCTCGCACGCCGCCCCCGCCCATCACTTCAAGGACCGCACGGGCCTGCTCACCGCCGTCGCCGCCGAGGGGTACGCACGGTTCGCGGACACCCTGGCCGACGCCCCCGGCCTCCGGGAACGAGGCGTCGCCTACGTCCGGTTCGCCGCCCGGCACCCGGCGTACTTCCAGGTGATGTTCCGCCCCGAGCTCTACCGCGCCGACGACCCGGACCTGCTCACCGCCAAGTCCCGGGCCACCGAGGCGCTACGCGCCGGGATCGACGGCCTGCCCGACGCGGCCCGGGGCGAGGACGCCCGCCTCGCGGGCGTCGCCGCCTGGTCCCTGGCCCACGGCTTCGCCACACTGCTGCTGACCGGCAACCTCACGGACGCCCTGGAGGGCCGCGCCCCCGAGGACGCCTTCCGCGCACTCACCGGCCTGGTCTTCGCCCCCGGGGCCGACGGAGCCACCTGAACGGCGCCCGGGAGCACCCCGGCGCGGGCCGGGACTCAGCCGGAACCGGGGGAGAACTCGTACTGCACCTCGTAGGGATGGCCGGCCTGGAGCTACGACCCCAGAATCGTCGTCAGGAACTCCCCGGTCCACGACAGGAGTTCGCGACCCACCACCTGTCTCGATGTGTATAAGAGACAGGGGTACGAGGATCTGCTGGGCGGACGCCTTGATCACCGTCTTGGGGTGCAGCCGCTTCAGCCGGAGCTCCTGCGACTCCCGCAGCTCCACCGGGGCGAACCGGATGTTCGGCCCCTGGAGCACGATCTCGCCCACCCCGCAGGCGCGCGCCAGCATCCGCAGGCCCGCCACCAGCAGCAGGTTCTCCACCGGCTCCGGCAGCTTGCCGTAGCGGTCGGTCAGCTCCTCGCGCACCGCGCGGATGTCGTCCTCGCTGTTCGCCGAGGCGATCGCCCGGTACGCCTGGAGGCGAAGCCGCTCCCCCGGGGCGTAGTCGTGCGGGACGTGAGCGTCGACCGGGAGCTCGATCTTGACCTCCAGCGGCGGCTCCTCCTCGGCGGCGCCGTCCACCGCCGCCCGGTAGTCGGCGACCGCCTCGCCGACCATCCGGATGTACAGGTCGAAGCCGACCCCGGCGATGTGCCCGGACTGTTCTCCGCCGAGCAGGTTGCCCGCGCCACGGATCTCCAGGTCCTTCATCGCCACGTACATGCCCGCGCCCATCTCCGTGTGCTGGGCGATCGTCGCGAGGCGCTCGTGCGCGGTCTCCGTGAGCGGCTTCTCCGGCGGGTACAGGAAGTAGGCGTACCCCCGGTCCCGGCCACGGCCCACCCGGCCGCGTAGCTGGTGCAGCTGCGAGAGGCCGAAGTTGTCGCCGCGCTCCACGATCAGCGTGTTGGCGTTGGAGATGTCGATGCCCGACTCGACGATCGTCGTGGAGACCAGCACGTCGAACTTCTTCTCCCAGAAGTCCACGACGACCTGCTCCAGCGCGCCCTCGGTCATCTGCCCGTGCGCCGTGGCGATCCGGGCCTCGGGCACGATCTCCCGCAGCCGCGCCGCCGCCCGGTCGATCGACTCGACCCGGTTGTGGATGTAGAACACCTGGCCCTCACGCAGGAGTTCACGGCGCACGGCCGCGCCGATCTGCTTCTCCTCGTACGGGCCGACGAACGTCAGGACCGGGTGCCGCTCCTCCGGGGGCGTCGTGATCGTCGACATCTCGCGGATGCCGGTGACGGCCATCTCCAGTGTGCGCGGGATCGGCGTCGCCGACATGGTCAGGACGTCCACGTTGGCCCGGAGCTTCTTCAGCTGCTCCTTGTGCTCGACGCCGAAGCGCTGCTCCTCGTCGACGATGACCAGGCCCAGGTCCTTGAACTTCGTCTCCGACGAGAACAGCCGGTGCGTACCGATGACCAGGTCCACCGACCCGTCCCGCAGCCCCTCCAGGGTCGCCTTCGACTCGGTGTCCGACTGGAAGCGGCTCAGCGCCCGCACATTGACCGGGAACTGCGCGTACCGCTCGGTGAAGGTGCCGTAGTGCTGCTGCACCAGCAGCGTCGTCGGCACCAGGACGGCCACCTGCTTGCCGTCCTGGACCGCCTTGAACGCGGCGCGCACCGCGATCTCCGTCTTGCCGTACCCCACGTCGCCGCAGATCAGCCGGTCCATCGGGACCGACTTCTCCATGTCCTCCTTGACCTCGGCGATCGTGGACAGCTGGTCGGGCGTCTCCGCGTAGGGGAAGGCGTCCTCCAGCTCGCGCTGCCAGGGGGTGTCCGGGGCGAAGGGGTGCCCCGGGGCCGCCATCCGCGCCGAGTACAGCTTGATCAGGTCGGCGGCGATCTCCTTGACCGCCTTCTTGGCGCGCTGCTTCGTCTTCGTCCAGTCCGCGCCGCCCAGCCGGTGCAGCGTGGGGGCCTCCCCACCGACGTACTTGGTGACCTGCTCCAGCTGGTCGGTGGGGATGTACAGCCGGTCGCCGGGCTGGCCGCGCTTGGCGGGGGCGTACTCGACGAGCAGGTACTCGCGGGTCGCGCCCTGCACGGTGCGCTGGACCATCTCGATGTACCGGCCCACCCCGTGCTGTTCGTGCACGATGTAGTCGCCGGCCTGGAGCGTCAGCGGGTCGATCGACTTGCGGCGGCGGGCCGGCATCCGCCCCAGGTCCTTGCTGGCGGTGCGCTGGCCGGTCAGGTCCGTCTCGGTCAGCACGGCCAGCTTCAGGCCCGGGTCCACGAAGCCGTGGTCCACCGCCCCGCACGCCACGTGCACGAGCGACGGCTCGATCGTGGTCAGCTCCTGGTCGACCCGGGCGGCGATGCCCTCCCCGCCCAGTACCCCGGCGATCCGGGACGCCGTCCCGTGGCCCTCCGTGACGTACACCGTGCGCCACCCGTCGGCCAGCCAGCCCTTGGTGTCGGCCAGTGCCCGGGCCGTGTCGCCCCGGTACGCCTCCGGGGCGTGCATCCCCAGCTTCAGGGTGTCCTCGTCCACCTCCTCGTCGGCGGTGAACGGCGACGTGGACCACCACATCATGCCCAGCTCACGGGCCCGGTCCCGGACGTCCGCGATGCCCCGGAGCGAGGCCGCGTCCACGTCGATCGGGGCCTCGCCGCCGCCCGCCGTGGCCGCCCAGGACGCCTGCAGGAACTCCTGGCTGGTGGCGACCAGGTCGGCCGCCCGGGTCCGTACCCGCTCCGGGTCGCAGACCAGCGCCATCGAGCCCTTCGGCAGGACGTCCAGCAGCAGTTCCATCTCGTCGACGAGGACCGGGGCCAGGGACTCCATGCCCTCGACGGCGATCCCCTCGGCGATCTTCCCCAGCAGCTCCCCCAGCTCGGGGTGGGCCTCCGCGAGGGCCGCGGCCCGGTTCCGCACCTCCTCGGTGAGCAGCAGCTCACGGCAGGGCGGAGCCCACAGCCCGTGGGCGGCGACCTCCAGCGACCGCTGGTCGGCGATCTTGAAGTAGCGGATCTCCTCGACGTCGTCGCCCCAGAACTCCACCCGGAGGGGGTGCTCCTCGGTCGGCGGGAAGACGTCCAGGATGCCGCCGCGCACGGCGAACTCACCGCGCTTCTCGACCAGCTCGACCCGGGCGTACGCGGCCGCCGCGAGCGCGTCCACGACCTCGCCGAGATCCGCGGTCTGCCCGCTGCTCAGTGCCACCGGTTCCAGATCCCCGAGCCCCTTGACCTGCGGCTGGAGCACCGACCGGATGGGGGCGACGACCACGGAGACCGGTCCGGTCTCGGGGTCGTCCTCCCGGGGGTGCGCCAGCCGCCGCAGTACCGCGAGACGGCGCCCCACGGTGTCCGAGCGGGGCGACAGCCGCTCGTGCGGCAGGGTCTCCCAGGACGGGAACTCCGCGATCGTGTCCGGGGGCAGGAGCGTCCGCAGCGCCGCCGCCAGGTCCTCCGCCTCGCGTCCCGTGGCGGTGACCGCGAGGACCGTCCGCCCGGCCTCGCGGGCCAGTGCGGCCACGGCGAAGGGGCGGGC
>NZ_KL585412.1:27341-40572 GCF_000721935.1 Streptomyces sp. NRRL WC-3549 | reverse complement strand
CCAGGTCGACCTGCGGCCGGTGACCGTCGGTGGCGGCCTGCACCGCTTCGGCGAGCGCCGGATCGGTGACGACGACATCCAGCAGACCGTGCAGGCTCATGAAGGGCTTCCGTCCAAGGGGGCAGGGGCAGCAACGCGAAGGACCCGACACGTAGGACGGGCCGGGGTGTCCAGCGTACGACGTCGGTGTGTCACCCGCGCGAGGGAACGCCGTGCCCGGACGGACGCACCGCGTGCCGCGCCCGCCCCTCGCGCCCCGTCCGGCCCCCGCCCCGTCGCCCACGGCGTAGGACACGGACGGGCCCCGGGGCGTTCGGAGGAACGCCCCGGGGCCGGGCCGGTCACGCTGCGACGCGTTCCGTCACCCGTCGGTGGCGATCGCGTTCAGGACGTTCATCCGGCCCGCCCGGAAGGCCGGGACCAGCGCGGCGAACAGTCCGACGAAGGCGGAGGCGACGAACACCGTGAGGATGGTCGGCCACGGGATCTCCAGGACGCCGAGGCCCTCCAGGGCCAGCAGCTTCTGGGCGGAGGTGCCCCAGCCCATGCCCAGGCCGAGACCGAGCAGCGCGCCGAACAGGGCGATGACCACGGACTCCAGCCGGATCATCCGGCGCAGCTGGCGGCGGGAGAGGCCGATCGCCCGCATCAGGCCGATCTCCCGGGTCCGCTCGACCACCGAGAGGGCCAGGGTGTTCACCACGCCCAGCACCGCGACGATGATCGCCAGGGCGAGCAGGGCGTACACGATGTTCAGCAGCTGGCCGACCTGGTCCTTCAGGTCCTGCTTGAAGTCGGCCTGGTTCTGCACCTTGTACTGCGGGTACGGGGCGAGCGCGGTCTTGAGGGCGGCGTAGGCCTCCTTCTCCTTGCCGTCCACCGCGGCGGCGAACACGATCATGTCCTCCGGCATCCGGTCGGCGGGGACGTACTTCTCCGCGGTCGCCGTGGCGACGTACATCGCGCCCTGGTCCACGCTCGTCTCGTCCGAGGTGATCGCGGCCACGGTCAGTTTCGCGGTCCCGCCCGCCTTGAACGCGACGGTGATCTCGTCACCGACCTCGATCCCGTGCAGGGCGGCGTAGTCCGAACCGACCGACATGGCGTCCTCGCCGTACGCCTTCGACAGGTCGCCGGCGACGGTCTCCCGCCGCAGGTCCTTCGGGTACGTGGGGTCGGCGGCGGTGACGTGTTCGTCGTGCGTCGAACCGTCGGGGCCGGTGAGCTTCGCGCCGAGCACCTTGTAGTGCGTGACGTGCTCGATGCCGGGCACCTTCTCGACGGCCTCGGCGGCCTGCGGCACGACCAGCTGACCGGTGTTCGACTGGACGATGAAGTCCGTACCGACCGACTTGTCCAGCTCTTCGGTGGCGGAGGCCACCATCGACGAGCCGACGACGGAGAGGCACGCCACCAGGGCCAGGCCGATCATCAGGGCCGCGCCGGTGGCTCCGGTGCGCCGGGGGTTGCGCAGCGCGTTGCGCTCCGCGAGCCGCCCGACCGGGCCGAACAGCCTGAGGACGACGACGCTCAGGGCCCGTACGACCACTCCGGCCAGCAGCGGGCCGATCACGATGAAGCCGATCAGGGTGAGGACCACGCCGAGGGCCAGGTAGAGCGAACCCTCGCTCGCCTCCTCCACCCGGGTCGTCGCCCAGAGCCCCGCCGCCCCGGCGCCGGTGAGGAGCAGGCCGACGCCGGCCCGCACCCGGCCGGACTTCGCGTCGGCCGGGGTCCCGGCGTCCCGCAGGGCCGCCATCGGGGAGACCTTGCCGGCGCGGCGGGCCGGGATGTACGCGGCGAGCACGGTCACGACGACGCCGAGCGCCAGGCCCGTCACCGGTGTCGTCCAGGCGACGGTGAGGTCTTGGGTGGAGAGCTCCATGCCCACGGCGCCCATGGCCTTCATCAGCCCGACGGCGAGCCCGATCCCGGCCGCCACGCCCAGGACCGATCCGACGAGGCCCAGGAGCACCGCTTCGACCAGCACCGACCGGTTGACCTGCTCGCGGCTGGAGCCGATGGCCCGCATCAGGCCGATCTCCCGGGTGCGCTGGGCGACCAGCATCGAGAAGGTGTTGACGATCAGGAAGATGCCGACGAGGAAGGCGATCCCGGCGAAACCGAGCATCGCGTACTTCATGACGTCGAGGAAGGAGCCCATGGAGTCCTTGTTGGCGTCGGCGGCCTCCTTCTGCGTCTGGAGCTTGTACGCCCCCGGGTCACCGAGGGCGGCGGCGACGTCCTTCTTCAGCTGCGCGTCCTCGACGCCCGGCTGGGCCGTCACGTTGACGTGGGTGAAGACACCGGGGGCGCCGAGCAGCTTCTCCTGCGCGGTGGCGGTGTCGAAGACGACGACGGCCGCACCCGGGTTGGTCACGGTGAAGGCGGTGATGCCGCTGATCTTCGCCGTGATGTCACCGGTGGCCGCGATCGTCCGCAGTTCGTCACCGATCTTCAGGTGGTGCTTCTCGGCGGTGTCGGCGTCGACCATGACCTCGGTCGGTCCGCGCGGCACGTGGCCCGAGGTGATCTCCATGGAACGCAGGTCGTTGCGCGTCCAGTTGCTCGCGAGCGTGGGGGCACCGGTGTCGGAGCCCATGTTCTTGTCGTTCCGGTCGACGACCGTGACGGACATGCTCATCACGCCGCCCTCGGCGTCCTTCACGCCGTCGGCCTTCCGGATCTGGTCGACGACGGAGGCGGGCAGCGACTCGGGCCGGCCGCTCTCCGGCATGTCGGCGGCGTCCCCGGCGTCCTTCGGGCTGACGGTGACGTCGGCCGACGACACCGCGAAGAGCTTGTCGAAGGTGGTGTTCATCGTGTCGGTGAAGACGAGCGTCCCGCAGACGAACGCCACCGACAGCAGGACCGCGACGGCGGAGAGCGCCATGCGCCCCTTGTGCGCGAGGAAGTTGCGCACCGAGGTCTTCCACACGGTCATGACGTCCGCCCGCGCGCGTCGAAGTCCTTCATGCGGTCCAGGACCTGATCGGCCGTCGGGTCGCGCATCTCGTCGACGATGGAGCCGTCGGCGAGGTAGAGCACCCGGTCCGCGTAGGAGGCGGCTACCGGGTCGTGGGTGACCATGACGATGGTCTGGCCGAGCTCGTCGACCGACTTGCGCAGGAACGACAGCACCTCGGCACCGGCCCGCGAGTCCAGGTTCCCGGTGGGCTCGTCACCGAAGATGATCTCGGGGCGCGCGGCGAGCGCCCGCGCCACCGCGACGCGCTGCTGCTGGCCACCGGAGAGCTGGGTGGGGCGGTGCTTCAGCCGCCCGGCGAGGCCGACGGTCTCCACGACCTGGTCCAGCCAGCCCACGTCCGGCTTGCGGCCCGCGATGTCCATCGGCAGCGTGATGTTCTCCAGCGCGTTGAGCGTCGGGAGCAGGTTGAACGCCTGGAAGATGAAGCCGATCCGGTCCCGGCGCAACTGCGTGAGCTTCTTGTCCTTGAGCCCGGTGATCTCGGTGTCGGCGACATGGATCTGACCGGAGGTCACGGTGTCCAGTCCGGCCAGGCAGTGCATCAGCGTCGACTTGCCGGAGCCGGACGGGCCCATGATCGCCGTGAACTGCCCGCGGACGATGTCCACGTCGACGTGGTCGAGCGCGACGACCCGGGTCTCCCCCGCTCCGTACGCCTTGACGACCTGCCGGGCTCGCGCAGCAACGGCCGTACGCCCTCCAGTGTCCCCGTGCCTGGGAATGGTCACAGCCGTTGTCACGGTTTCTCTCCTATGTCGGTTCATGCCAGGACGTCTCTGCAGACGTTCCGAGTCTCGTGGGTGAGAGGGGTCCGGCGCGCTGGTGCCCGGCGCCGTCTTCGGGTGGGGTTTTCCCCACCCCGTTCTCTGCGGTCAGCCGCATCCGCGACGTAAGAACACGCTAAGGAACCGGGACGCCCGGGCACGTCCTCCGCCGGGAGGAACGCTCCCCAGGCCCAAGTGCGGTGCCTCCCCTAGGGGTTGCGGGCCCTGGAGCGCGCCCCGTGTAGGGGATCCCAGCCTGCGGCATCGGTCTCCCACGGGACGGCGCCCGGTGAGACAGTGAGCCGGGAAACCGGATGCATAGGGAAAGGAAATGCGGTGGGCGGCGCGAACGGCAGGGACGACACGCAGCCGGGGACGGCGCCGGAGCCGGGGCCCGGGGCGGTACGGGAACCCGGGACGGGACCGGAGCCCGGGGCCGGGGAGGCGTCCGCGGCGGCCCGCGCGCGGGCCGACCGTGCCCGCCGGCCGGTCGTCGCCGCGCTCATGCTCGGCATGGGCCTCGCCGCCATCGACGGCACCATCGTGGCCACCGCCGTTCCCCAGATCGTCGGTGACCTGGGTGGATTCGCCGTGTTCTCATGGCTGTTCTCCGGCTACCTGCTCGCCGTCACCGTCACCCTGCCCGTGTACGGAAAGCTCTCCGACACCTTCGGGCGCAAGCCCGTCCTGGTCGCCGGCATCATCCTCTTCCTGGTCGGTTCCCTGCTCTGCGCCGCCGCCTGGAACATGGCCGCGCTGATCGCGTTCCGGGTCGTGCAGGGCCTCGGCGGCGGCGCGCTCCAGGGCACCGTGCAGACCATCGCCGCCGACCTGTACCCGCTGAAGGAACGCCCCAGGATCCAGGCGAAGCTGTCCACCGTCTGGGCCACCTCGTCGGTGGCCGGCCCCGCACTCGGCGGGCTGCTCGCCTCGTACGCCGACTGGCGCTGGATCTTCCTGGTCAACCTGCCCGTCGGCGGCCTCGCCCTGTGGCTGGTGGTCCGCCACCTCCACGAACCGGCCCGGCCCCGCCCCGCCACCCGTCCCCGCGTCGACTGGGCGGGCGCGCTCACCGTGTTCGCGACCGGCGCGCTCCTGCTGACCGCGCTCGTCCAGGGCGGGGTCGCCTGGCCCTGGCTCTCCGCCCCCTCGCTCGCCCTGTTCGGGGCGAGCGCCGCGCTGGCCGCCCTGACCGTCGTCGTCGAACGGCACGCCGCCGAGCCCGTCATCCCCGGCTGGGTCTGGCGACGCCGCACCATCGCCTCGGTCAACCTCGCCCTCGGTGCGATGGGCCTGCTGATGGTCGCGCCCACGGTCTTCCTGCCGACCTACGCCCAGTCGGTGCTCGGTCTCGGCCCGGTCGCCGCCGGGTTCGTCCTCTCGGCCATGACCCTCAGCTGGCCGGTCGCGGCGGCGTTCTCCGACCGCGCCTACAACCGCATCGGCTTCCGGCGCACCGCGATCACCGGCATGACCGGCGCCCTCCTGGTCCTGCTCGCCTTCCCGCTGCTCCCCTTCCCCGGAGCCGCCTGGCACCCCGCCCTGCTGATGCTGCTGCTGGGAGCGGCCCTCGGCCTCTTCCAGCTCCCCCTGATCGTCGGCGTCCAGTCGACCGTCGGCTGGGCCGAGCGCGGCACGACGACGGCCTCCGTCCTCTTCTGCCGCCAGGTCGGCCAGAGCCTGGGCGCCGCCCTCTTCGGGGCAACGGCCAACGCGACCCTCGCCTCCCGGCTGGCCGACGCCCCCGTACCGGGCCTGCCCGGCGACCTCGACGGCGTCTCCCACGCCCTCCAGACCCCGGCCGCCCTCTCGTCCACCGCGGCCGACTACCTGCGCCGGGCCGTCGACAGCGCCACCGACCACGTCTTCGTCGGTGCCGCCGCGGCGGCCGTGCTGGCCCTGCTGGTTCTCGTCTTCATGGCGCCACGCCGCTTCCCGGTCCTTGACGACACCTCGCAGGCAGGCCCGGACGGCGTCTGAGCTTCGTCCGTTCGGCAGCGGTGGCACACGCCGAACGTCACGCCGTATCCGCAGGTGGCGGCGGGTGTGGGCGGTCGGGCGGGCCCCCGCGCGGTTGCGCGGCCCGAGCGAGCGGGGGGTGATGGTGGGGATGCGTCCGGCCCCTCACACGTGCGCGTGGGAAACCCGTTCCGCCGCCCTTGACGGTGACCGGTCATCAGGCGAACACCGCCGAATCCGCGACCACCGAAAGCAGAGGCAGACACCATGCGACACACCTCAGCCACCCTCGCCCTCACCGCCGCCCTTCTCCTCGCCCCCGCGGCGCCCGCCCTCGCAGAGGCCCCCACCGGGCAGGTGACGGCCACCGCCGTCTCCCCCACCGCCGCGAACGACACCGACAAGGACAAGGACGACAGCAGTGGCGGCTGGGGACTGTGGGGTCTCGTCGGCCTCCTCGGTCTGGCGGGCCTGATCCCGCGCGGCAAGAAGAACAACCGCGACGTGCCGCCGCGTCCCGCCCCCGGCGGCAACCCGACGACGGGCTCGCACCCGACGGACCCGCGCGTCTGACGCGGGCGGCGCGCACACCGGCCCGGCCGTGCGGCTCCCCGAGTCCGCCGCGCCCCGACGCGGAACTGCCCGGCTCCGCTCCCCACGGGGAGCCGGAGCCGGGCAGTGCGGCGTACGGACGCGTGCCGGGGATCAGCCCCTGACCGCGGCCACCTCCTGCGGGGCGGCCACGCCGGACCGCCCACCGGTGGCGGACCCACGGACGGCGGGGATGAACGCGGAGACCACCACGGCGATCAGGGCGACACCGCAGCCGAACATCAGGCCGGTACGGAACCCGGCCTCGGAGGTGAAGGTGAAGCCGCCCGCCTCCGTGGTCATCTGGGCGAGGACCGCGCCGATCACGGCGGCGCCGATCGATGTGCCGAGCGAGCGCATGAGGGTGTTGAAGCCGTTGGCGGCGGCCGTCTCGGACGCCGGGACCGAGCTCATGATCAGGGCGGGCATCGCACCGTAGGCGAGGCCGACTCCGCTGCTGCTGACCATCAGGAACAGCATCAGCCCCCAGGCGGAACCCATCAGGAGGATCCCCAGCCCGTAGGCCGCGGCGATGACCAGCACACCGCAGATCAGGGTGAACTTCGGGCCGCGGGAGTCGGTGAGCTTTCCGCCGAGCGGCGAGATGATCATCATCATGATGCCGCCGGGGGCCATCCACAGGCCCGCCGCGAGCATCGACTGGCCCAGGCCGTAGCCGGTGGCCTCGGGGAACTGCAGCAGCTGCGGCGCGATCAGCATGCCGGCGTACATGCCGAAGCCGACGAAGAGCGACGCGAGGTTGGTGATGAGCACGCGGGGGCGGGCCGTGGTGCGCAGGTCGACCAGCGGGTCCTCGGTCCGCAGTTCCCAGACACCCCAGGCGAGGAGCACCACGACGGCGGCGGCGAACAGGCCGAGGGTCGTCGTCGAGGCCCATCCCCACTCGGCGCCCTTGGAGACGGCGAGGAGCAGGCAGACCAGACCGACGGCCAGGCCCAGGGCGCCGGGCACGTCGAAACGCTGCCCCTTGGCACCGGCCGGAACGTCCGGGACCACGAACCAGATCAACGCCGCGATGACGAGGGCCAGCGCCGCGGAGCCCCAGAACAGCACCCGCCAGTTCGCGTACTGGGCGACCGCCGCGGCGATCGGCAGGCCGAGCGCCCCACCGATGCCCAGGGAGGCGCTGACCAGGGCGATGGAGGAGCTCATCTTCTCCTTCGGCACCACGTCACGCAGCAGGGCGATGCCGAGCGGCACCATGCCCATGCCCATCCCCTGGAGCCCGCGTCCGACGATCATCGGGACGACGGAGGACGCGAGCGCGCACACGACCGAGCCGACGATCAGCGGCACCGAGCAGGCGAGCAGCATCCGGCGCTTGCCCAGCAGGTCGCCCAGGCGTCCGGAGACCGGCACGCACACCGCCGAGACCAGCAGCGTGACCGTGATCACCCAGGCGGCGTTGGAGGACGTGGTGTCGAGGAGCCTCGGCAGCTCCGCGATGAGTGGAGTGACCAGGGTCTGCATGATCGCCGCCACGGTGCCGGCGAAGGCGAGCGTGGCCACCACACCGCCCGATCCGGCTGTCGGCTGGTGCGCATCCATGAAGGGGAACTCCTAGGGTCGGGCCTCGGGAAGGAGATGTGCATAGTACATGCTTAATGTGTCATGCATGCCATGTGCCCAGTGCACATTCGGGAGGGTGCGCCGCCTGCACACACGCGCCTACGCCACCCGACCCCGTGCCCGCGAGACGCACCCCGTGCCCCGCGAGACGCACCTCGGCCCCGCAGGAAGCACCTTCAGACGACGCCCCCCGCGCACGAAGGAGCGGAGCCGCTCAGTCCGGCGCGACGGGCGTACGCCCCGTGAGCGTCGCCAGAGCCGTCCGTACGTGCGCCATGTGCGCCCGTACCTCCTCGCGGGCCTCCTCGTGCTCCCGCAGCACCCGGTCCGTCTCCCGGCCCACCCGGTCCTCGGCCACCCCGGCCTCCGACAGCAGCGCCGCCGCCCGCGCCTCCGCGTCCTCCTGCCCGTGCCGGGCGGCCTCCTCCGCCTCGGAGAGCTCCCGTCGCGCCCGCGCGATCAGCGCCTCGCCACGCTCCGCCAACTCCGCCTCACGCGCCGCCACCACGGCCTCCGCCGCCGCGAACTCCTCCTCGGCCGCCTTGCGCCGCTCCGCGTGCTCCTGCTCCTGGTGCGCCAGCACCCCCGCCGTACGGCGACGGGTCCCGGCCATCTCCGCGTCCGCCTCCTCGCGGACCCGGCCGGCCTCCTCCAAGGCCTCCCGCACCAGCTTCTCGCCGGTGTCCCGGGCCGCACCCAGCAGCGCCTCGGCCTCCTCACCGGCAGCCGCCCGCCCCGAAGACGCCGCCGCACGCGCCGCCTCCTTCGCCTCCCGGCCCGCCGCGTCCGCGGCGTCCCGCAGCGCCTGCGCCTCCTCCACCGCCGCAGCCCGGGCCGCCTCGGCCTCCTCCTCCGCCAGCGCCAGAATCCGCTGGGCCCGCTCCCCCAGCGACACATACGTCTGCGGCGCCAGCGACGCCACCACCTCACGCAGCCGCGCCGACTCCGCCGTCAACTCCTCGGCGAGGGCCGTCAGCCGGGCCACTTCCTCCCGTGCCCGCTCCCGCTCACCCGACAGCACGGCAACGGCACGGTCCACCTGCTCCGGACGCCAACCACGCCCGCGCACACGGTCGAAGCCGAACGCGGACACCGGTCCACCACTCATCCCTGAAGCCTCTTTCCGCTCGCCGACGCCCCGACCCCCAAGCAATACGTCAAGGATGCGGCAAATGATGCCGGAAGTCGGAATCGATCAACCGCATTCAAGACGGAAGCGACCGGCATCACAGACGGCATGAAGGGGTGGCGTCCGGACCCCACCGGGTCCGGACGCCACCCCTCCAACGGGTCAGATCACAACAGCCCGTCCCACATCTGCTCCAGCAGAACCGACCACCAGCTCTCCGGAGACGCCAGCGCCGCCGCATCCAGTGCCGCCAACTGCGCCTGGAAATCGACGGTCCAACGGCCCGCCTGCTCCGGATTCAGCCCGTACCGCAACCGCCACATCCGGCCCAGCAGCGCCATCGAGCGCACGAACTCCGGCAGCCCGGTGTTCACGAACTGCGGCGCCACGGCCTGTCCGCCCGGACCCGCCTCCACCGGCACCGCCACGATGTTCGCCGTGCCGTACTGGACGCAGACCGCCCGGCCGAAGTCCGACCCCATCACGAGGTACGAACCCGCGTCCGGCGCCGCCTGCACCTGACGCTGCGCCGCCAGCTCACCCAGCGTCGGCACCACCGGCTGTCCCGGCTGCGCCCAGAAGAACGGCCCGAAGTCGGCGGGCAGACCCGCCCACACCAGGGTCCGCGCCACGGCCTCCGGCACACCCTGCCGGGACACCGCCCGCTGGTCGAAACGGAGCACGCCCTGCGGACCGAACGCCCCCAGCATCTCCTCCGCCAGCGCCTCCGGCGGCAACGGGCCGGCGGGCGAGACCTGCGGCAGCGGCGCCCGCACCGGGGCCGGCCGCGCCGGCCCGTCGGCCACCTGGTGCAGCTCACCCTGATGCGTCAACAACGCCTGCATGCCCTGCTGCCGGCTCGCGTGATCGGTGCCGTACGGCGCGACGCTCGTGATCCGGACCTGCGGCCACATCTCCCGGATCATCCGCGCGCAGTACGCACCCGGCAGCTCACACGACTCCAACTCCGTGTGCAGCTCGATGACCTGCTGCGGCGGCACGTTCATCGCCCGCAGCTCGTGCAGCATCTGCCACTCCGGGTGCGGGGTGCCCGGCGCCGAACGGCGGATCAGCCGTCGGCTGCCCGGCGGGCTGCTGCGGATAGCCGTACGCCGGGGGCGGCGGCGTGTGCGGGCCCGCGGGAGCCCCCGGAGCCCCGGGAGGACCCGGAGGACCGGGAGGCCGCGGCACACCCGGGCCGGACGGCCCCGGACCCGCCAGCATCGTCGCGGCATGGTGCACGCCGCCGCCGGGCGGCGGCGTCGCCCCGGGAGGAGCGGGCGGCCCGGGGGGCGTGGGTGATCCAGGGGGCCCGGGGGGCCGGGGAGCACCGGGCGGCCCCGGGGGCCGGGGCGTGTTCGCGCCGCCCAGGCCGCCATCGGCCAGCATCGTCGCGGCGTGGTGCACGCCGCCGCCGGGCGGCGGCGTCGCCCCGGGAGGAGCGGGCGGGCCCGGAGGACCCGGAGGCGTGCCCGGAGCACCCGGAGGCGTGCCCGGAGCGCCGGTCCCCCCCGACGGTCCGAGCTGCGACACCAGCTGCGTCGGCACGTATCCACCCGCGGGCCCGTCCGGGGCCCCCGGGGCGGGCGGCGGCACGGCGGCCCCCGGACGCGCCCCCGGCGTACCGGGCGCCCCCGGCGGCGGCGGGGTCGTCGGCCCCGTCCCCCGCGCACCGCGCGGCGGCACCACGGCCTTGCTGGTGGCCGCGTCCGCGATGTCACCGGCCGAGGACCCCGGACCCACGTGAGGCGCGGGCGCCCCCGAAGGCGGCGTACCCGGGCCGGCGGGCGCCCCGGGAGACGGGGTACCAGGACCGGCGGGCGCCGCCGGAGGCGGCGTACCCGGACCGGCCTGCGGGTCGAGCCCCGGGACGACCGCCGTCCTGGGGAGCTGGCTCCCACCCGACATCAGCGCCGTCGGCGCCTCCGCCGACACGCTCGGCGGCAACGTCCCGTCCTCGTCCGCCCCGGACAACGGCGGCGCGAACACCGTGGCGGGCAACCCCACCGCACCCTCGTCCGAGCCCGCGTTCGTGTCCGTACCCGCCCACGGGGTCGCCCCGGCCGGCACACCGTCCGACGCCGTCGGCTCGTGGTCGTCGTCCCCGCCACCGGCCGCCGGCCACACCGACGCCCCCGCGTCGGCCGAACCCGCACCGGCCGGCTCCTGACCGGCGGACCCCGGACCGGAACCGGAAGCCTGCGCGGGAACCCCCGCCGGAGCGGACGGCCCCCCGGCGGCACCCTGCTCCGCACGCCGGTCCGGAATCCCCAGCTTGTCCGCCGCCTCCTGGAGCCACTCCGGCGGGCTCAACAGGAACGACGTCTGATTCAGATCGATACGCTGCGGCGGCTCCGGAGCGGCCGGTGCCGCATCAGACCCCCCGTACTCCTCCTCGTACCGGCGGATCACCTCACCCACCGGCAGCCCCGGCCACAACGTGGCCTCACCGCTGTCCCGGGCGATCACCAGCCGCTGGCGGCCACCGTCCGACACCGGACCGCCCGCCCGGTCCTCGGCCCACACCACGAAGCCCAGCCCGAACTCCCGGACCCGCACCTCCCGGTGCTGATAACCGGGCACGACGCCGTTGACCCACTCGTCGGCCCGCTCCTGCGCCTGCGCGAACGTCACCATCCGGCGCTCACCCCTCCACCGGGACGGTCCGCGCGAAGCCGCCGTCCACCATCAGGTTCGCCACTGTCTCCAGCTCCGGCGGATTGCCCGCCAGCCGCTGCAGGAAGGCGTCGAAGTCCTCACCGCACGGCAGCAGAAGCCGCTCCACCCGCTCCTGCACACCCCAGCCGTCCTGGTCCCGGGCGTCGTCGTACGCGCAGAACCACACCGACCCCACGTCCCCGCCCCGCACCTTCACGGCGACGATCCCGCCCTGGACGAAACCGACCCCCAGGTAGTCCTTGGTGAAGTGGTCGCGCAGACACTTGTTCACGTACACCAGGTCGTTCACGGCGGCCTCCTCGCGCACCGTGAAGAACGGCTGGTCGACCAGCAGACCCAGCTCCGCGTCCAGCGCCGCACCCACCGGAGCACACCCCCCGGCCGCCTTCAGGAACGACCGGTAGGCCCCCGGCAACCGGTACCCCAGGTCCTCCTCGACGCCCAGGACCTGCTGCTCACCCACGGCCACACCACCCTTCGGCAACACGAAGTGCACCGGGCGGGTCTCCTGCAACGGGCGCGTACCCCGCCGCAGCTGGTCCACCGACGCCGTCGCCAGACCACCGTGATGACGCAGCAGCGCCTTCACCTCGACCGGAACCAGCTCCATCCGGCGGCCCCCGGCCACGTGGTGCCAGATGTGTATAAGAGACAGAGCCGCAGCTCGTCGATACCGAACCCCGGCGGCGGCTCCGCGATCTCCGCGGCCGCGCGCGCGTACGGCGAGAAGTCCGGGACGCCGCTCCCGTCCACGCGCACACCTCTGGGGTGGCGGGACGCCCGGACCGGATCCGGAAAGTGCACGACCTGCCCGGCATAGGCCGCGTTCGGTGGCGCGGCTTGCTGCCCGAGCCGACCTGTCGTCATGGCGGTTGCCCCCTGCTGCGTCTGGTGTTCCGCACAGCCTAAGCGGTGGCGCGACAGCCGCCCCCGTCCCTGGGCGACCCTCACACACCGTCACGAGCGTGTGACGGTACAGCCACCGCCCCGCGACACGCAGACACGTTTCCCCGCCCCAGCTTCCCCAGCACCCTGCGCATTTGGCAGGCTGTCCCCCGCAACTCGGGGGATTGCGGGAGGGAAGTCCACAACATGCACCCTGCACAAACAGTCACGTCCGGAGATCCGCGACTCAGCTGGAGCAGCACCGACCACAGCCGCACGCCCCAGCTCCTCCACCGCCGCGACGGCATCCTGCCGGCCGTGGCCGCAGCCCTGTCCGTACGCGGCGAGACACTCACCTGCACCGCGGGCAAGGGCGACCAGCCACCCGTCCTGCACCACCTCGTCCAGGACTTCCTCGACACCCTCACCAGCAACCAGCGCGAACGCTTCACCGGGCGCTGCCCCGAGGCCATACTGCTCTCCCGCCAGCTCACCGCCGCCGACAGCAGCCGCTCCAAGCGCGCCCAGCGCAAGCCCCTCACCAACGGCGAAGCCCGCCGCGCCCTCAAACACGCCCGGATCACCGCCCGGCACATCCGCGAGGACGGCGACCCGCTCCACGGCGGCTACGCGGCCCCCTGCCGC
>NZ_KL585412.1:15855-27123 GCF_000721935.1 Streptomyces sp. NRRL WC-3549 | reverse complement strand
CCCCCTGCCGCTCCTGCACGGTGATGCTCGCCCACTTCGGCGTACGCCCCGTCGACCTCACCACCGGTGCGACGGCCACCACCGAGAAGGGCTGAGCCACCACCCATGCGCCAACGAGCCGACATCCCCGCCCAGCAGGAACACGTCCCCTCCGTCCGCTTCCCCGGCCCCGTCGAGGCGGCCCTGCGCGAAGCCGGCTGGCAACCGGGCCGCTGGGACATCCGCCAGGCCGAGGAGTGGGCCGACGCCCTGCGCTCCCACACCTCACCCGCCGGACACCGGCACGCCGTCTTCCCGGCAGCGGTCGAAGCATGGGCCGAATTCGGAGGACTCCGCGTCACCGCCTCCGCACCCGGCCGCCAGATCGCCCCCGCCACCCTGCACATCGACCCCCTGCGCGGCCTCCACCTGGCCCGCACCCTCGGCGACCTGGGCCGCGCCCTGGAGACCGAGGTGGCCCCCCTCGGCGAGGAAGGGAACGGCCAGGCGGTACTCGCCATCGACAGCGAAGGGCGCGTCTACTCCGTCGACCACACCGGCGACTGGTACCTCGGCTCCGACATCGACCGCGCCCTCGCCACCCTCGTCACCGGCGCCCAGCCCACCCGGCTCACCCAGGCCACCTGAGCCCCGGACCCGCAGGACACCCCCGGCGCCCGGCGCCGACACGGTCGCGAGGCGCCCCGGCACCAAGGGGCGCGGGGTCACACCCCCGGCGCCGCCGACGCGTCCGGCAGCACCGCCGACACCCGGAAACCACCCGCGTCCGTCGGACCTGACACGAACACACCCCCCAGCCCCAGCACCCGCTCCCGCATCCCCACCAGACCGTTGCCCCCGCTCGGCAGACCCGCGTCCGCGGTGACACCGTCCGTCGGACCGTTCTCCACCTGCATCGCGACCTCCGCACCCCGGTGCGCCAGCCGGACCCACGTCTTCGCACCCGCCGCGTGCTTGTGCACGTTCGTCAACGCCTCCTGCACCACCCGGTACGCCGTCTGCTCCACCTCCGGCGCGTACCCGCGCAGCTCACCGTCGACCGACAGCTCCACCGCCATCCCCGCGTCCCGCGACTGCGCCACCAGGGCCTCCACCTCGCACAGCCGCGGCCCGTCCTCCGCCGCCACCTCGACGGGGGCCTCGACCGCCGTCCGCCCCACGGAGGCCAACGGCACCCGGCCACCCGCCGCCGGGGCCACCAGCGCGTCCCCGCTCCGCAGCACCCCCAGCATCTCCCGCAGCTCCGTCAACGCCTGCCGGCCCATGTCACCGACCAGCACCGCATTACGCACCGCCTTCGCCGGATCCTTCGGGGCCACCGCCTGCAACGCCGCCGCATGCACCACCATCAGGCTCACCCGGTGCGCCACCACGTCGTGCATCTCCCGGGCGATCCGGGTCCGCTCCTCCGTACGCGCCCACTCGGCCCGCTCCTCGGCACGGTCCGCCAGCAGCGACAGCTCCCGCTCCAGCGAGTCCGCCCGCTCCCGCAGGCTCTCCATCAGCCGGCGCCGCGCCCCGATGTAGAGGCCGAACAGCACCGCCGGCGCCGTCAGCCCCAGCGCCATGAACAGCGAGACCAGCGGGATGTACCAGCCACCCGGGCCGAAGTCCGTGTCCACGTGCGCGCTCACGCTCTGCCGCAGCCGCACATACCCCACGATGAACGAGCCGACGAACGTCATCCCCGTCAGGACGACGGTGATCCGGCGCGGCACGTCCGACGCGGCCAGCGTGTACAGACCGACGAGCGCCATCAGGAAACCCATCTCGGCCGGCGTCGTCGCGATCGACACCAGCACCACGGCGATCGGCCACCGGCGCCGCACGACCAGCACCGAGCCCGCCAGCAGCCCGAAGAGCACCCCGAGCGGCACCGGCAGCCCGGTGTCCTCGGCGAACCCCACCCCCTCCAGCCCGCACTCCAGCGCCGAGACCAGCGCCAGCCCCACGTCCAGGGCGACACCACGCCGCCGTTCCCACCACCAGTAGCCGCGGGTGGTCGCGCCCGCCGCTTCCTGGTCTGCCCCCGTTGCGGTCATGGCATCCAGCGTACGGGCGAGCGCATCCCTTTTTCGGGGGACTCCGCAAGCACAGGTGACCAGGGACCACGCCGCGATGATCAGCAGATCGCACGATCCGGTGAACCGCACACCCTTTCCCACCGGACGTCCGCATTCCGGAGGAGCGTGGCCGCATGACGAACACGGGTGGCCGGTACGCCGACTTCGAGGGGCTGCGGGAGAAGGCGGTGGCGCTGCGCCGGGAAGGGCACAGCCGCCGCCGGATCCGCGACCAGCTGCACATCCACAACAACGACATCCTCAACCGCCTCCTGGAGGGCGAACCCGCCCCGGAGTGGACGAGGCGGCCGAACGCCAAGGACGACCTGCGGGCGAAGGCACGGGAGCTGCGGCTCCAGGGGCTGACGTACGACGCGATCCAGGTGGAGCTCGGCTGCTCGAAGAGCTCGATCTCGCTGTGGGTGCGGGACCTGCCGAAGCCGGAACGAAGCCGGTCGGCCATCGAGCAGGCGCGGCTTGCCGGGCGAAAGCGATGGGATCACGAACTGGCCCTGCGCGATACAGAACGACAGCGCACCAAGGCGGTCGCCAAGGAGGAGATCGGCGCCGTCTCGGACCGGGACCTCTTCCTTGTCGGTACAGCTCTCTACTGGTCAGAGGGCGCCAAGGACAAGCCTTACGAGCGCCGCGAGACCGTCACCTTCATCAACAGTGACCCTGGAATGGTCGAGGTGTATCTCGCGTGGCTGGCTCTCCTCGGCTTCACCCGGGAACAGCTGCGCTATCGCCTCATGATCCACGAATCCGCGGACGTTGAAGCCGCCAAGTCGTACTGGGCCGACCTGATCGGGATCGAGGCTTCCGCCTTCCAGAAGACCACACTGAAGAAGCACAACCCGAAAACCGTCCGCAAGAACGTGGGCAGCGACTACCGGGGCTGTCTCATCATCCGGGTCCCGCAAGGCGCTGAGTTGTATCGTCGAATCGAGGGCTGGTGGAGCGGCATCGCGGAACAGGCCCAACTCCGCCTCAGGTAGGGTCTGACGCAGTAATCCGCCGTGGGGTAGCGGCATCCCGCAGGCCTTTGGAGCCTTGAGACGCTGGTTCGAATCCAGCCGGCGGAGCCCACGCGGTGCGGGCCCCGACCCAACAGGTCGGGGCCCGCACTCGTTTCGGGCCTGAACGCCCCCGGTATCCTGCGGGTGTCCACCACCCGAAGCCGAAGGGCACATCCGTGAGCACCACTAGCCCGGCAGCCGTCGTCGTCCTCGCAGCGGGTGAGGGCACCCGCATGAAGTCGAAGACCCCCAAGGTCCTGCACGAGATCTCCGGGCGCTCGCTCGTCGGCCACGTCGTCGCCGCCGCACGTGAGCTCGGCCCGCGCCATCTCGTCGTGGTCGTCGGCCACGCGAGCGAGCAGGTCACCGCGCACCTGGCCGCCGACGAGACCCCCGTGCGCACCGCCTTCCAGGCCGAGCGCAAGGGCACCGGCAACGCCGTCCGGATGGGGCTCGACGAGCTGGGCGGGACCGTCGACGGGACGGTGATCGTCGTCTGCGGCGACACCCCGCTGCTCTCCGGCGAGACCCTCTCCGCGCTCGCGTCCACGCACGCCGCCGACGCGAACGCCGTCACCGTGCTCACCGCCGAGGTTCCGGACTCCACCGGTTACGGCCGGATCGTCCGCGACGCGGCCACCGGTGCGGTCACCGAGATCGTGGAGCACAAGGACGCCACCGCCGCGCAGCGCGCCATCCGGGAGATCAACTCGGGGGTGTTCGCGTTCGACGGCCGGCTGCTGGGCGAGGCGCTCGGGAAGGTCCGTACGGACAACAGCCAGGGCGAGGAGTACCTCACCGACGTGCTGTCGATCCTGCGTGCGGACGGCCACCGGGTGGGGGCCTCGGTCGCGGGCGACCACCGGGAGATCCTGGGCGTCAACAACCGGGTCCAGCTCGCCGAGGCCCGGCGGCTGCTCAACGAGCGGCTGCTGGAGCGCGCGATGCTGGCCGGGGTGACCGTCGTGGACCCCGCCTCCACGCTGATCGACGCGACGGTGACGTACGAGGCCGACGCGGTCGTGCACCCGGGGACGCAGCTGCTGGGCACGACGCACCTGGCCGAGGACTGCGAGGTCGGCCCGAACGCGCGGATCAAGGACACCGCGGTCGGCGCCGGCGCCCGGGTGGACAACACGGTGGCGGACGGGGCGGAGGTCGGTCCGGGGGCCTCGGTGGGCCCGTACGCCTATCTGCGCCCGGGGACGCGGCTGGGCCCGAAGTCCAAGGCGGGCACCTACGTGGAGATGAAGAACGCCACGATCGGCGAGGGCACCAAGGTCCCGCACCTGAGCTACGTCGGCGACGCGACCATCGGCGACCACACCAACATCGGCGCGGCGAGCGTCTTCGTGAACTACGACGGGGTGGCGAAGCACCACACCACGATCGGGTCCCACTGCCGGACCGGGTCGGACAATATGTTTGTGGCGCCTGTCACGGTCGGGGACGGGGTCTACACGGCGGCGGGCTCGGTCATCACCAAGGACGTGCCGGCCGGGTCGCTGGCCGTAGCGCGGGGCCAGCAGCGGAATATCGAGGGTTGGGTGGCCCGCAAGCGGCCCGGCAGCGCCGCGGCGCAGGCGGCCCAGTCGGCGGTTCAGGAGCCCGGCGGCGAAAGCTGACCGGAAACAGGTGCGCCACAGGCGGCGTACCGTGATAGATGCTCACCCATTTCGGCTGGCTCGTCGCACATCGGGACACATGCGCGCGGTGCCAGATACACGTCTGAGGAGACTGTGCTGTGACCGGGATCAAGACGACCGGCGAGAAGAAACTGATGCTCTTCTCCGGCCGCGCCCACCCCGAGCTGGCCGAGGAGGTCGCACACCAGTTGGGTGTGGACCTCGTGCCGACGAAGGCCTTCGATTTCGCCAACGGTGAGATCTATGTGCGGTTCCAGGAGTCCGCGCGCGGTGCCGACTGCTTCCTGATCCAGAGCCACACGGCTCCGATCAACAAGTGGATCATGGAGCAGCTGATCATGCTGGACGCGCTGAAGCGTGCGTCCGCCCGGTCGATCACGGTGATCGTGCCGTTCTACGGTTACGCCCGCCAGGACAAGAAGCACAGGGGCCGTGAGCCGATCTCGGCGCGTCTGATCGCGGACCTGATGAAGACGGCGGGTGCGGACCGGATCCTCACGGTGGACCTGCACACGGACCAGATCCAGGGCTTCTTCGACGGTCCGGTGGACCACCTGTTCGCGCTGCCGATCCTGGCGGACTACGTGGGTGCGAAGGTCGACCGCTCGAAGCTGACGGTCGTCTCGCCGGACGCGGGCCGGGTACGGGTCGCGGACCGCTGGTGCGACCGGCTGGACGCGCCGCTGGCGATCGTGCACAAGCGCCGTGACAAGGACGTGCCGAACCAGGTCAGCGTGCACGAGGTGGTCGGCAACGTCGAGGGCCGGGTGTGTGTGCTGGTCGACGACATGATCGACACGGGTGGCACGATCTGCGCCGCGGCGGACGCCCTGTTCGCGCACGGCGCGGAGGACGTCATAGTGACGGCGACGCACGGGGTGCTGTCGGGCCCCGCGGCGGACCGTCTGAAGAATTCGAAGGTCAGCGAGTTCGTGTTCACGGACACGCTGCCGACTCCGGGTGAGCTGGAGATCGACAAGATCACGGTGCTGTCGATCGCGCCGACGATCGCGCGTGCGGTGCGTGAGGTCTTCGAGGACGGTTCGGTGACGAGCCTCTTCGAGGAGCAGGGCTGATCGCCCGGGGCCATCCTCTCCGGGCCGTCGCCCGGAGGTGATCCACTTTGGGATGCGGCCTCCCCGCCGGGTAGACTCAACGAGTTGCTCGGCGAGGGAGGCCGTTCTCATGAGGAATCGTGGGAGCCGGCGCTCCGTTATCGACGCGCTCTTCGTAGCAGGCCTGTCGTGGGCCGGGTGACCGTCAGATTTTCGTCACCTCACGAGGAGTGCACCATGGCCGAGATCAAGCTCGCCACCGAGGTCCGTACCGAGTTCGGCAAGGGCGCCGCCCGCCGTATCCGTCGTGCCCACCAGGTTCCCGGTGTGGTCTACGGCCACGGCGCCGAGCCGGTTCACATCACGCTGCCGGGTCACGCCCTGCTGCTGGCGCTGCGTACGCCGAACGTCCTGATCGGTCTGGAGATCGACGGCAAGGACGCCCTGGTCATCCCGAAGGCCGTCCAGCGCAACGCCATCAAGGGCGACATCGAGCACGTGGACCTGCTCACCGTGAAGCGCGGCGAGAAGGTCGACGTCGAGGTGGCCGTGCAGGTCGAGGGCGACCTGGCCCCGGGTTCGAACCTGCTCGAGTACGTGATGAACACGCTGCGCGTCCAGGCCGAGGCGACCAACATCCCCGAGTCCGTGACGGTCTCCGTCCAGGGCATGGACGCCGGTCAGTCGATCTTCGCCAAGGACATCCCGCTGCCGACCGGTTCCGTGCTGGTCGACGACCCGGAGGCCGTGGTGCTCTCCGTCGTCACCGCGCAGGCCGAGCCGTCGTCGGACGAGGCCGAGGGCGAAGAGGCCTGAGCCTCGTCGCACCTGCTTCACTGACGGGGCGGCGTTTCCCTTCCGGGGGTGCGCCGCCCCGTTTTCCGTCTGTGCCCCGTCGTCGTCCCGTCGTTCCACCGGTACCTATCACGAGGAGACCGAACGCTGATGTCCGATGCCACCGACCCCTGGCTGATCGTGGGACTCGGCAACCCGGGCCCCGAGTACGCGGCGAACCGGCACAACGTCGGGTTCATGGTCGCCGATCTGCTGGCGACGCGGATCGGCGGGAAGTTCAAGCGGGCGCAGAAGGCGCAGGCGCAGGTGGTGGAGGGGCGGATGGGTCCGCCGGGTCCGCTGAGCCGTCGGGTGGTGCTGGTGAAGCCGATGTCGTACATGAACCTGTCGGGCGGTCCGGTGACGGCGCTGCGGGACTTCTACAAGGTGCCGACGGATCATGTGGTGGCGGTGCACGACGAGTTGGACATCGACTACGGGACGCTGCGGTTGAAGCTGGGGGGCGGGGACAACGGGCACAACGGGCTGAAGTCGATGACGAAGGCGATGGGGCCGGACTACCACCGGGTGCGGTTCGGGATCGGCCGGCCGCCGGGGCGGATGCAGGTCGCGGACTTCGTGCTGAAGGACTTCTCGTCCGTGGAGCGCAAGGAGTTGGCGTTCCTGGTGGACCGGGCGGCGGATGCGGTGGAGTCGTTGGTGGCGGACGGGCTGGAGCGGGCGCAGTCGGCGTACAACTCCTGACAATTCTGTTGCTTCCTGGGTGTTTTCCGGCCACGAGTTGACCGGGGGTCGGGCTCTCCCCAAAGATCTGCCCCCATGAAGCGGAGTACGTCCCACCGGCTGCTGGACCACGGCCGTGTGTTCGCGGCCGGCTGTGTCGTCCTGTTGTTGCTCGTCGCGGGGGTGTGGGCGTCCTGGGGGACGGCGCATCACGTGGTGCTGGCCAAGGGCCGGGAGCACGGGACGATGTCGGTCACGGGGTGTGGTGAGGACACGTGTACGGGGTCGTTCTCGCCGGACGAGCGGTCGCAGCAGCGGGCCGGGGTGACGATCGAGCGGTCCGTCGCCGTGCGTAGGGGTGACCGTTTCCCGGTGGTGGTGAAGCCGGGGACGGGGGAGGTCGTGCGGACGGGTGTGCCGGGGTTCCTGCACGCGTGGTTGCCGTTGGGCGGTGCGTTGGTGCTGTCGGCCCTGGTGCTGGCGGGCGGGATGCGGCTGACGCGGACGGCGTGGGGTGCGGGTGTGGCGGGTGCGGCCCTGTTGGCGGCGACGTTCTTCGCGCTGTGAGGGCCGCACCCGCCGGTGCCCGGTCGGGGGTCAGCCGGTGTTGCGGAGGCCCGCGGCGACGCCGTTGACGGTGAGCAGCAGGGCCCGTGCGAGCAGCGGGTCGGGCTCCTCGCCGCGTTCGGCCGCCTGGCGCTGGCGGGCGAGCAGGGACACCTGGAGGTAGGAGATGGGGTCCAGGTAGGCGTCGCGGATGGCGAAGGTCTGCTGGAGGACGGGGCTGGTGTCGAGGAGTTCCTTGCCGCCGGTGACCTTGAGGACTTCCCGCACGGTGAGTTCGTGCTCGGCCTGGATGACGTCGAAGACGTGCTTGAGCTCGTCGGGGACGAGGGTGTCCACGTAGTGGCGGGCGATGCGCAGGTCGGTCTTGGCGAGGGTCATCTCGACGTTGGAGAGGAAGTTCTGGAAGAAGTGCCACTGTCCGTGCATTTCTTCCAGGACGGTGCCGAGTCCGGCTTCGCGCAGTGCCTTGAGGCCCGAGCCGACGCCGAACCAGCCGGGGACGATCTGGCGTGACTGGGTCCAGCCGAACACCCAGGGGATGGCGCGCAGTCCGTCGAGCGAGACGCCCGAGCCGGGGCGGCGGGAGGGCCGCGAGCCCAGGTGCAGGTCGGCGAGCTGGTCCACCGGGGTGGAGGCGAGGAAGTACGCGGGCAGGTCGGGGTCTTCGACGAGCTTGCGGTAGGCGGTGTGG
This sequence comes from Streptomyces sp. NRRL WC-3549, assembly GCF_000721935.1. Taxonomy (GTDB): domain Bacteria; phylum Actinomycetota; class Actinomycetes; order Streptomycetales; family Streptomycetaceae; genus Streptomyces. Next base: position 18,564 of record NZ_KL585412.1, on the reverse strand, counting down.
GCGGCGTCGGAGACGGTGTCCATGGCCGCGTCCCAGCGGGCGAGGGCTTCGTCGGACTGGCGGGGCGCGGTGTGCAGGGCGGAGGCCTGGAGGGTGGCCGCGACGGTCAGTTCGAGGTTCTCGCGGGCGAGTGCGGGGATGAGGTACTTGTCGGAGATGACCTCGCCCTGCTCGGTGACCTTGATCTCGCCTTCGAGGGTGCCCCAGGGCTGGGCGAGGATCGCGTCGTGGGAGGGGCCGCCGCCGCGGCCGACGGTGCCGCCGCGGCCGTGGAAGAGGCGCAGGCGTACGCCGTAGCGGTGGGCGACGTCGCGGAGGCGGCGCTGGGCGCGGTGGATCTCCCACTGGGAGGTGGTGATGCCGCCGAACTTGGAGGAGTCGGAGTAGCCGAGCATGACCTCCTGGACGTCGCCGCGCAGGGAGACGAGGCGGCGGTAGGAGGGGTCGGCGAGCATCTCGTCGAGGATGACGTCGGCGGCCTTGAGCTCGTCGGTGGTTTCGAGGAGCGGGACGATGCCGATCTTGGCCCAGCCGCCGTGGAGGTCGATGAGGCCGGCTTCGCGGGCGAGGACGGCGGCGGCGAAGACGTCGTCGGCGCCCTGGCACATGGAGATGATGTAGGACTCGATGACTTCGGGGCCGAAGCGTTCGAAGGCCTGGGTGATGGTGTGGAAGACGCCGAGGGTCTTCTCGCCGGCCGCGTCGAGGGGTGCCGGGGTGGGGGCGAGGGGGCGGCGGGAGCGGAGTTCCTTGGCGAGGAGCTTCTGCCGGTATTCGCGGGGCATGTCGGCGTAGCGCCAGGATTCCTCGCCGAGGCGGTCGAAGAGCTGGCCGAGGGCGTGGTGGTGGGCGTCGGCGTGTTCGCGTACGTCCATGGTGGCGAGCTGGAGGCCGAAGGCGGAGAGGGTCCGGATGGTGCGGTCCATGCGGCCGTCGGCGAAGAGTCCGCCGCGGTGCTCGCGCAGGGAGGTCTGGATGAGGGCCAGGTCGTTGATGAGCTCGGAGGTGCCGAGGTAGTCGCAGCCGGGGCGGTGGGGGGTGCCGGTGGCGAGGCGTTCGCGGGTGTTGACGAGCTTCTGGCGGATGCAGGTGGCCTTGAGCCGGTAGGGCTCTTCGGCGTTGAGCCGCTTGTAGCGGGGGCTGATCTCGGGGAGGAGTTCCAGGTCGGTCTGGAGGGAGGTGAGGAGCTCGTCGGTGGCTCCGGTGTAGCGGATGGAGTTGGAGAGCAGTCCGCGCAGGTTGTCGATGAGTTCGAGGGCGTCGGTGATGCCGTGTTCGTGCTGGAGGATCAGGACGTCCCAGGTGACCTCGGGGGTCACGTTGGGGTTGCCGTCGCGGTCGCCGCCGATCCAGGTGCCGAAGGTGAGGGGGCGGGTGCCGGCGGGGAGTTCGACGCCGACGCGTTCGAGTTCGGCGGCGAGGTCTTCGAGGACGTCGCCGACGGCGTTCGCGTGGAGTTCGTCGAGGTAGTAGATGGCGTTGCGGGCCTCGTCGGCGGGCTCGGGCCGTACGACGCGGAGTTCGTCGGTCTGCCAGATGAGGTCGATGTTCTCGGCGAGGCGCAGGTCGTGGCGGCGGCGGTCGGCCTCGATGACGGGGGTTTCGAGGAGCGCGGCGATGCGGCGGAGCTTGTTGAGTACGGAGCGGCGGGCGGCTTCGGTGGGGTGGGCGGTGAAGACGGGCCGCACGTTGAGGTTCTTGACCGTCTCGCGCAGGTGCTCGGGGTCGGCGTCCTTGAGCCGGTCGGCGGTGCGGGCGAGCAGTCCGCCTTCGGCCGCCCGGCGGTCGCGCATCTCGTGGGCGCGGTGGACCTGCTCGGTGACGTTGGCGAGGTGGAAGTAGGTGGAGAAGGCGCGGACGAGCTGGGCGGCGGTCTCCAGGTCGGTGTCGCCGAGGAGCTGGGCGGCGGCTTCGCCGTCGGTGCGGGTGAGGGCTCGGACGCGTTCGACGAGGTCGAGGAGTTCGGGGCCTTCCTGGCGTACGAGGGTCTCGCCCAGGAGGTCGCCGAGGCGTCGGATGTCCGCCCGGAGTTCGGTGTTGGCGGCGGGTGTCTGGTCGGCACTGCTCACAGTGTGCGGCTCCTTGCAGTGGTGGGAAGAGGTGCGTCGCCAGGCGTCTCCCTGGAAGGTGGCCGCGGGAGACAGGTGAGCACTTCTGTCACAGGGTTCCGGGGGTCGTCGCGGTGCTCACGCCACCCCGGTCGTACGCAGAGTGCGGACCGCGCTGTCCGACCGTCCCAGGATAGGCGTCCGGGGTGTGGACGTGCCCGCAGCCCTGCGGAGTGGTTCGTACCGGGAGTGGGGGACAGATGTCACTTGGGTGGTGGCGGTGGTGGTCGCGTGTCGCGGGCGGTTTCGCTGCCATACTTACGTTGCCGTAGGTTACGGAAGCGTAGCCCGGTCATACCGTCATATTTTCCTCACCTCACGGGGGACTCCCCTATGGCAACCAGCCCGGATGTGCTCGAGGACGGCCTGCCGTCCGCCACCGACCCCGCTCCCTCCTCCGCCACGCTCGGCGGAGACAACAAGCGTTCGATCGAGCAGATCGCGCTGCTGCTGTTCATCGTGGTGCCCTTCGCCGCTCTGGTCGCGGCGGTGCCGCTGGCCTGGGGGTGGGGCATCAGCTGGCTGGACCTGTCCCTGATGGTCGTCATGTACTACATCGGCTGCCACGGCGTGACGATCGGCTTCCACCGCTACTTCACCC
>NZ_KL585412.1:10125-15676 GCF_000721935.1 Streptomyces sp. NRRL WC-3549 | reverse complement strand
GATGTGTATAAGAGACAGACTTCACCCACGGCTCGTTCAAGGCGAACCGGCCGCTGCGCATCGCCCTGGCGGTGGCGGGTTCCATGGCGGTGGAGGGCCCGGTGGTGCGCTGGGTGGCCGACCACCGCAAGCACCACCGGTTCTCCGACGCCGAGGGCGACCCGCATTCGCCGTGGCGGTTCGGGGAGACGCTCCCGGCCCTGCTCAGGGGCATGTGGTGGGCGCACATCGGCTGGATGTTCAACGAGGAGCAGACTCCTCAGCAGAAGTACGCGCCGGACCTGGTCAAGGACCCGGTGATCCGGGGGATCTCGCGTCACTTCGTGAGCTTCACGCTCCTGTCGCTGGCGATCCCGCCGCTGGTCGGCGGAGTGGTGACGATGTCGTGGTGGGGCGCGTTCACCGCGTTCTTCTGGGGGTCGCTGGTCCGGGTGGCGCTGCTGCACCACGTGACCTGGTCGATCAACTCGATCTGCCACGCGGTCGGCAAGCGGCCGTTCAAGTCCCGTGACCGTTCGGGGAACGTGTGGTGGCTGGCGGTGCTCTCGTGCGGCGAGTCGTGGCACAACCTGCACCACGCGGACCCGACGTGCGCCCGGCACGGGGTGCTCCGGGGGCAGATCGACTCCAGCGCCCGGCTGATCCGCTGGTTCGAGCAACTGGGGTGGGCGCGGGACGTGCGCTGGCCGGACGCCTCGCGTATCGCCTCCCGGCGCAAGCCCGTCACCGCCGACCCGGCATGATTGAGGACGTGGCCACCGACTCAAGCACCAGCGGCGAGAAGAGCAGGACCTCCCCCACCCGCCGGGCCCGGCGGGTCCGGATGACCGGTAAGGAGCGCCGCGAGCAGTTGCTGGACATCGGCCGCACCCTGTTCGCGGACCGGGGTTTCGAGGGCACCTCGGTCGAGGAGATCGCGGCCCGGGCCGGGGTGTCCAAGCCCGTGGTGTACGAGCACTTCGGCGGCAAGGAGGGCCTGTACGCCGTCGTGGTCGACCGGGAGATGCGCCAGCTGCTGGACCTGGTGACCGGCGCCCTCACCGCGGGGCACCCGCGGGAGCTGCTGGAGCAGGCGGCGTTCGCGCTGCTGGACTACATCGAGACGTACACGGACGGTTTCCGGATCCTCGTGCGCGACTCCCCGGTCGCCCAGTCCACGGGGACGTTCGCGTCGCTGATCAGCGACATCGCCACGCAGGTCGAGGACATCCTGGGTCTGGAGTTCAAGGCCCGGGGCTTCGACCCGAAGCTGGCGCCGCTGTACGCGCAGGCGCTGGTGGGGATGGTGGCGCTGACGGGTCAGTGGTGGCTGGACGTCCGCAAGCCGAAGAAGGCGGAGGTCGCCGCGCACCTGGTGAATCTGGCGTGGCACGGGCTGGAGAACCTGGAGGCGAAGCCGCGGCTGATCGGCCACCGCAAGAACTGACGGCCGGGCGACCTCGACGTCTCGTCGGACGCCCTCGACGCCCTGTGACGCTCACTTACCGGCCCGGGCCACGGCGAAGACGCGCCGGAAGGGCAGGACCGTGCCGTGCGGGCCCGGCGGGTAGGCCTTCCGCAGCAGGTCGCGGTAGGCCAGGACGAAGGCGTCGCGGGCTTCGGGGTCGTCGGCCAGGGCGGTGAGGACGGGGCGCAGGCCGGTGCCCTTCATCCAGTCCAGGACGGGGTCCTCGCCCGTCAGGAGGTGCAGGTAGGTGGTCTCCCAGACGTCGGCCTCGCAGCCGAGGGCGGTGAGGCTTGCGAGGTAGTCGGCGGGGGCGCCGACCGCGTCGCCGTGGCGCAGGACGCCGTCGAGGGCCCGGCGCCAGCGCGGGGAGGCGGCGAGTTCGCGCATGAGGGTGTGGCTGGGGGCGTCGAAGTTGCCGGGGACCTGGAAGGCGAGGACGCCGCCGGGGGTAAGCGCGTCCAGCCAGCGGGGGAAGAGGCCGGTGTGGCCGGGGACCCACTGGAGGAGGGCGTTGGAGACGATCAGGTCGTACGTCTCCTCGGGCACCCAGGTCGTGACGTCGGCCTCGGCGAAGTCGAGGCGGGGGCCGGTCTGGGCGCGGGCCCGCTCCAGCATCGCCGGTGAGCTGTCGTAGCCGGTGACGCGGGCGCCGGGCAGGCGCGCGGCGAGCAGGGCGGTGCCGTCCCCGGTCCCGCAGCCGAGGTCGGCGATGCGCGGGGAGCCGTGCGGCAGCGGCCCGACGCGGGCCATCAGGTCGTGGAAGGGGCGGCTGCGGTGGCCGGCGTGACGGAGATACTGCTCGGGGTCCCAGAGCGGTGCTGTCATGGTTCCAGGTCACCAGCCACTTGTTTTGATGTCAAGATACTCGGAATCAAGAGACTTCATGTCGAGGGACCCTCTACACTGATCGGCATGGAGGACGAGGTCGACCGACTGGTCGCTGCATGGCGCCGCGAGCGCCCCGACCTCGACGTGGAACCACTCGAGGTCCTGAGCCGCGTCTCACGCCTGGCCCGCCACCTCGACCGGGCCCGCAGGATCGCCTTCGCCGAGCACCATCTGGAGCCCTGGGAGTTCGACGTCCTGACGTCGCTGCGCCGCGCCGGCGCCCCCTATCAGCTCTCCCCCGGTCAGCTCCTCACCCAGACGCTCGTCACCTCGGGCACGATGACCAACCGCATCGACCGGCTGACCAAGAAGAACCTGGTCGAGCGGCTGCCCGATCCGAGCGACCGCCGCGGGGTGCTCGTCCGGCTCACCTCCGAGGGCCGTGACAAGGCCGACCAGTCGCTGGCGGGCCTGCTCGACCAGGAGCGGGCCATCCTGGGCGAGCTCTCCTCTCAGCAGCGCACCGAACTGGCCGGACTGCTACGCCGGTTGACCGCCCCGTTCGACAACATCCCGTAGCGGGGCCTCCTCCGGCGCCGCCGGTCCGACCCCTGCCCGGCGGGCCAGCGCCACGGCGGCCAGGGTCGAGTGCACACCCAGCTTGCCCAGGACGTTCTGCATGTGGGTGCGCACGGTGTGCGGGGAGAGGAAGAGCCGCTCCGCGACCGCCTTGCGGCCCAGGCCCGCGACCATGCAGCGCAGCACCTCGTGCTCACGCGGGGTCAGCGACCCCACGAGCTGCTCGCTCTCGGTGCGGTGCCGGCGCGCGGTGGTCAGCTCCCGCAGGACGCCGGTGAGCAGCGCGGGCGGCAGATGCGTCTCGTCGCGCAGCACCCCCCGGATGACCGTCAGCAGGCGCTGCAGGGAGCAGTCCTTGGCGACCCAGCCCGACGCGCCGGCCTGGAGCGCGAGGGCGGCGCGGGTGGGGTCGTCCTTCTCGGCGAGCACCACCGTGCGGACCGAGGGTCTGCCCGCCCGTACCCCGGCCACCAGTGAGATGCCGTCCACCAGGGCGTTCCCGTCCGGTACGGCCGTGGCACGGGCGCCGGCCGTGACGCCCAGGTCCGCGTCGACCAGCATCACGTCGTAGTGCCGGTTCTCGGACGCCGCGCGCTCCAGACACCGCAGGGCGGCGGGGCCGCTGCCCGCGGCGGACACGTCGACGTCGGGTTCGGCCGCGAGGGCCGCCGCGAGCGACTCGGCGAAGATGCGGTGGTCGTCCACCACGAGAACCCGGATACGAGCCACAGGCACCCCCATGCTGCGTTTGCTCCCTGGGGTGCCTCTGCCCGGCCGGCCCCGACGGGGAGCGACCCCTGCGGATACGACGCCCGGTCCGTTCGAGGTCACCGCCCCGCGCGGCCGCCGCCGCGACGGTCCGGCGCCCTCCCGGGCGTCGTATCCGACTGTCTCGTCCCCTGAAACGGCACCGGCCCCCACCGGTGCTGTGCATCAGCGTACGGCGGGTAGGGGGCGACGGAGAGGAATTCGCAGAACTGACCGTCCAACGTGTTTAGGGTGTGCCTCATGTTCCGTCTTGAGACAGAAGTGGACAAGGAACGTCGTCTGCTGCTGGGCCGTCGTCTGCACGACGACAACTGGGACGGATCGTCCGGTCTGCGGGCCCTGCAGTCCACTTCCGCCGAGCACGAACTCCCGCTGGAGGTATGGCTGCTGGACGGGGACGGGGCGCTGGCCGGCGGGCTGTCCGGGCGCACCTGGGCGTACTGGCTCCATGTGGACCTGCTCTGGGTCGACGCCCGCCACCGCGGCGCGGGCCACGGGGCCCGGCTCCTCGCGGAGGCGGAGCGCGTGGCCCGCGAGGACCGGGCCTGTACCCGCTCCCGGCTGGAGACCTGGGACTTCCAGGCCCCCGCCTTCTACCGGAAGCACGGGTACGAGGTGGCCGGCGAGGTCGAGGACTACCCGCCGGGCGTCCACGAGTTCACCCTGGTCAAACGGCTGGACCGGCCGGAGTCAGACGCCGGGCGCCGGCGGAGGGGACTGCGGGGAAGATTCCCGGTGCGGCGTACCCGGCCGAGGTGAACGCCTCCGTCACGGCCTTGCCGACGGTGTCGGCCGCCGCGTCCTCGACCAGCACGATCGCGGAGCCGCCGAATCCGCCCCCGGTCATCCGGGCCCCGAGGGCCCCGGCCTCGCCCGCCGCCGAGACCACCAGGTCCAGCTCGGGGCAGGAGACCCGCAGGTCGTCGCGGAGGGAGCGGTGCCCGTCGTCGAGGACCGGGCCCGCCGCCCGTACGTCGCCCGCGTCGAGCAGCTCGATGACCCGCTCGACCCGGTGGTTGTCGCTCACCACGTGGCGGACGTAGCGTACGACGGACTCGTCCGCGCCGGCCGCCTCCAGGGTGGCGAGCGCGTCGGCCAGGCCCTCGTACGGCAGGTCGCGCAGGGCGGGTATGCCGAGCGTCCGGGCGCCCGCCTCGCAGCCGGCCCTGCGCTCGGCGTACGCCCCGTCGCCCAGCGAGTGCTTGACCCGGGTGTCCACGACCAGGAGCTGGAGGCCGTGCGCGGCCAGGTCGAAGGGCACCTGGCGCTGGGTGAGGTCGCGGGTGTCCAGGTACAGGGCGTGGCCCTCGGTGCAGCAGGCCGAAGCCATCTGGTCCATGACCCCGCACGGCACACCGACGAAGTCGTTCTCGGCGCGCTGTCCGAGCACGGCCAGCTCCGGGGCGCCGAGGCCCAGCTCGAACAGGTCGTTGAGGGCGAGGGCGGTGACGACTTCGAGGGCGGCGGAGGAGGAGAGCCCGGCGCCGACCGGGACGGTCGAGGTCAGCTCGATGTCCGCGCCGGTCACCGGGTGGCCGGCCTCGCGCAGCGCCCACACGACCCCGGCCGGGTAGGCGGCCCAGCCGTGGCCCGCGTGCGGGGCCAGCTCGTCGACGCGCAGCGAGACCACTCCGCCCGGTACGTCGGCGGAGTGCAGGCGCAGTTCACCGTCGGTGCGGCGGGCCACGGCCGCGTGCGCGGCGTGCGGCAGGGCCAGCGGCATGACGAAACCGTCGTTGAAGTCGGTGTACTCGCCGATGAGGTTCACTCGTCCGGGTGCTGCCCAGATGCCCTCCGGCGCTCGTCCGTACAGCTCGGTGAAGGAGGCGGTCAGCGCGGCGTTGTCGGTCATGGGGTGGCGGTTTCCTCTCGGCGGGCGAACGTCCAGGCGTCGGCGACGATGGCGGCCAGGTCGGCGCGGGACGGCTG
>NZ_KL585412.1:1019-9913 GCF_000721935.1 Streptomyces sp. NRRL WC-3549 | reverse complement strand
GGAGCCGTTCCCTGGCGGTGGCGGCGGAGGCGACCAGCACGGCGGGGTCGCCGTCGCGGCGCGGGGCGGCGGTCTCGGGGACCGGGTGGCCGGTGACCTGGCGGACGGTCTCGATGACCTCGCGTACGGAGAACCCGTTGCCGTTGCCGAGGTTGCAGATGAGGTGTTCGCCGGGGGTGGCCGCGTCCAGGGCCAGCAGGTGGGCGTCGGCGAGGTCGGCGACGTGGATGTAGTCGCGGACGCAGGTGCCGTCGGGGGTCGGGTAGTCGTCGCCGTACACGGAGATCGACGCGCGGCGGCCGAGGGCGACCTGGAGGACCAGCGGGATGAGGTGCGACTCGGGGTCGTGGCGTTCGCCGCAGTCGCCGTAGGCCCCGGCGACGTTGAAGTAGCGCAGGGAGACGGCGGCCAGCCCGTGGGCGCGGGCCTCACCGGTGATCATGTGGTCGACGGCGAGCTTGGAGGCACCGTAGGGGCTCGTCGGCGCGGTCGGGTCCGTCTCCGTGATGGGGGTGGAGACCGGCTCTCCGTAGGTCGCCGCGGTGGACGAGAAGACGAGGGTGCGCACCCCGGCGTCCCGCATGGCGGCGAGCAGGGCCATGGTCCCGCCGACGTTGTTCACCCAGTACTTCTCGGGGTCGACCACGGACTCGCCGACCTGGGAGTACGCGGCGAAGTGCAGCACCCCGTCGTAGGAGGCGTCCAGCCACTTCGCGGCGTCCTGGACGCGGCCCTCGATGAACTCGGCCCCGGCCGGCACGCCCTCGCGGAAGCCGGTCGACAGGTCGTCCAGCACGGTCACGGTGTGACCCGCTTCCAGCAGGTGGGCGGCCACGACGCCGCCGACGTATCCCGCGCCGCCCGTCACCAGGTACTTCTTCACCGGGTTGCTCACTTGCTCGCTACCTCTCGCAGTCGCTGGGCCGCGGCTTCCGGCGGCACGTCGTTGATGAACACGTTCATGCCGGACTCGGAACCCGCGAGGAACTTCAGCTTGCCGGAGGTGCGCCGGATGGTGAAAAGCTCCAGGTGCAGCCCGAACTCCTCGCGGCCGGGGGCCCTGAAGGGGGCCTGGTGCCAGGCGGAGATGTACGGGGTCGGCGGCTCCCCGGGTCCGAAGATCCGGTCGAATCGCCTCAAGAGTTCCAGATAGACCTGTGGGAACTCCGTGCGCGCGGCCTCGTCGAGCTCCCGCAGGTCGGGGACGCGGCGGCGCGGGTGGAGGTGGACCTCGTAGGGCCAGTGGGCGGCGTACGGCACGAAGGCGACCCAGTGCTCGCCCTCCAGGACGATCCGGTCGCCCTCGGACAGCTCGCGGGCGACGACGTCGTCGAAGAGGTTGCGGCCGGTGTCGGCGCGGTGGGCCTCCATCGAGCGCAGCATCAGTTCGGTGCGGGGGGTGACGAAGGGGTAGCCGTAGATCTGGCCGTGCGGGTGGCCGAGGGTGACGCCGATCTCGGCGCCCCTGTTCTCGAAGCAGAACACCTGGGCGACCTGCGGAAGCGCGGCGAGGTCGGCGGTCCGGTCGGTCCAGGCCGCGAGGACGAGGGCGGCCTGCTCCTCGGTGAGCCCGGCGAAGGACACGTCGTGGTCGGAGGTGAAGCAGACGACCTCGCAGCGGCCGGAGTCACCGGCGAGCGAGGGGAAGCGGTTCTCGAAGACGGCGACGTCGTAGTCGTCGTCGGGGATCTCGCTGAGCCGGCCGTTTCGTGACGGGCAGAGCGGGCACTCGTCGGCCGGCGGGTGGTAGGTGCGTCCCTGCCGGTGCGAGGCGATGGCCACGCTGTCGCCGAGCAGCGGGTCGCGGCGGATCTCGGAGGACGTCGAGACGGCGTCCAGCGGCCGCTCGTCGACCGCGTCGCGGACGGTGTCGTCCGCGCGGTCGTAATAGATCAGCTCACGACCGTCGGCGAGGGTCGTCACCGTCTTCTTCACCAGGGTCCTCCAGGAAACCGCTCGCCAAACATAACCGCACACAATTAATCACAACTCAACATGAGCGTCAATCGCCCGGACTTGTGAAGCCTTCGTGCCTCCACGTGGGGCAACAACGGACATTTCACCTCGCTCGATCACGATCAAACAAAGAACGTCAGGCGGACTGTTCAATTTCTGAACACAAAGGCGTAGGTTCCGACAGGTTCAGTTCGCGCAACGAAGCGAGTACCCCCCATGCACTATCTGGCCGAAGGGCTCCGGCTCCCCACGAACGGGCTCGATTACACAATTCTGGCGATCTACTTCGTCGTGGTGCTCGGCATCGGCTTCGCCGCCCGAGCCAGTGTGAAGACCAGCCTCGACTTCTTCCTGTCCGGACGGTCGCTGCCCGCATGGGTGACCGGTCTGGCCTTCGTCGCGGCCAATCTCGGCGCCACCGAGATCCTCGGCATGGCGGCGACCGGCGCGCAGTACGGCGTCGCGGTCGTCCACTGGTACTGGATCGGCGCCATCCCCGCCATGGTCTTCCTCGGCCTGGTGATGATGCCCTTCTACTACCGCTCGAAGGTCCGCTCGGTACCGGAGTTCCTGCTCCAGCGCTTCGACAAGTCGGCGCACCTGCTGAGCTCGGCCCTCTTCGCCTTCGCGGCCATCCTGATCGCGGGCGTGAACCTCTACGCGCTGTCGATCGTCGTGGAGGCCCTGTTGGGCTGGCCGAAGTGGGTCGCCATCATCGTGGCCGGCATCTTCGTGCTGCTCTACATCACCATCGGCGGCCTCTCCTCGGCGATCTACAACGAGGTGCTCCAGTTCTTCGTCATCCTCGCCGCGCTCATACCGCTGACCATCCTCGGCCTCAAGCGCGTCGGCGGCTGGGACGGTCTGACCGGCTCGCTGGAGGAGAGTCACGGCTCGAACTTCCTGTCGGCCTGGGGCGGTACGGGCATCGGTGACGCCAACCCGCTCGGCGCGAACTGGCTGACGATCATCCTCGGCCTGGGCTTCGTGCTCTCCTTCGGCTACTGGACGACCAACTTCGCCGAGGTGCAGCGCGCCCTGTCCGCGAAGAACCTCTCGGCCGCCCAGCGCACCCCGCTGATCGCCGCCTTCCCGAAGATCTTCATCGTCTTCGCGGTGATGATCCCCGGCCTGGTCGCCGCCGTCGTCGTCCCGAAGATCGGCACCCCCGGCTCGGACCTGACGTACAACGACGCCATCCCGGTCCTGATGCGGGAGCTGCTGCCCAACGGGGTGCTCGGTATCGCGGTGACCGGTCTGCTGGCCGCGTTCATGGCCGGTATGGCCGCCAACGTCTCGTCGTTCAACACGGTGTTCACCACGGACATCTGGGCGCGTTACGTGCAGAAGGACAAGCCGGACGCGTACTACCTGAAGTTCGGCCGCGGCGTCACGGCCGCCGGCGTACTGGCCTCGATCGGCACCGCGTTCATCGCGTCGAGCTTCTCGAACATCATGAGCTACCTCCAGACGCTCTTCTCCTTCTTCAACGTCCCGATGTTCGTGGTCTTCATCATCGGCATGTTCTGGAAGCGCGCCTCGATGAAGTCCGGTGTCTGGGGCCTGGTCGCGGGCACCACCGCGGCGATGGTCAACTACTTCGTCATCTACAAGCAGGGCATCATCGACATCCCGAGCGACCAGGGCGCCAACTTCGTCTCCGCGATCGTCGGATTCGTCGCCGGGGCGGTCGTCATGGTCGCCGTCACGCTCTTCACCGCGCCCAAGCCGGAGTCCGAACTGGCCGGACTGGTCTACGGAACCGCGTCCCCGGACGCGGACGAACTGCCCGAGCAGGGCGACGACGCCTGGTACCGCAAGCCGGCACTGCTCGGCTGGGGCGCCATCGTCCTCGCCGCCCTGTGCTACCTGCCCTACTCGCTCTGATCGGAGGCACTCACCATGTCCGACCTGCACAAGGAAGTCTCCGAGCTGGAGCGCACGTCCGCGACCGCGGCCCGGCTGTTCGACATCCGCCGGATCATCGGCGGGCTCTTCGTGGTCTACGGAGTGATCGTCACCATCGCCGGCATCAGCCCCTCCGAGGCCGACCTGAAGAAGGCCGAGGGTGTCCACATCAACCTCTGGACGGGTCTGGCGATGCTGGCCCTCGGGCTGTTCTTCCTCATCTGGATGAAGCTGCGCCCGGTCCAGGTACCGGACGAGGCCCCCGGTACGCCGGAGGGCTGAGCACGGTTCCGCACCGCAGGGGCCGGGCCACCACCGCCGTCAGGCGGGGTGGCCCGGCCCCTGCGGCGTCCGGGACGCCCGGTCAGGCGGTACCGAGTCCGCCGGTCCGGACACCGGCGACGAACGAGGAGAAGGCGTCGGCGGAGACGTTCAGGACGGGGCCGCTCACGTACTTGGAGTCACGGACGGGAACGATCCCGCGCGTGATGGCGAAGTCGGCGGCGACCTCGACGCAGTCGCCACCGTTCGAGCTGTACGAGGACTTGAACCAGCGGGAGGATTCGGTCGTCACGGGGTGCCCTTTCGCAACTGGCTGATCATGGCCAACGACGCCGCCTGCGACAGCGCCTCGCCCGTAGCCGGGCGTCAGGCGGTCCCGAGCCCGTCGCCCCGCACGCCCGCGACGAACGCGGAGAACGCGTCGGCGGAGACGTTCAGGACGGGACCGCTCACGTACTTGGAGTCACGGACGGGAACGATCCCGCGCGTGATGGCGAAGTCGGCAGCGACCTCGACACAGTCGCCACCGTTCGAGCTGTACGAGGACTTGAACCAGCGGGAGGATTCGGTCGTCACGGGGGGCCCTTTCGCAAATGGCTGATCTTGGCCACGGACGCTGCTGCTGCCTGCGACAGCGGCTCGCCCTGGCCGGTGTGACTCAGCCGAGCTTCGCCAGACACACAAGGCCGACGAATGCCTCGTGACTGACCATCAGCATCGGACCCTCAGGCACCTTGCTGTCCCGAATGGGGACGACGCCATGCGTGATGGCATGCGTCGGATGCCACTCCACACACTCACCGCCGTTGTTCTGACTGAACGAACTACTCAGCCAGCCATCCATCGTGATCGTGGAATTCATGAATAGCGTTCCTTCTGGATCGAGGTGATCAGCTCGGCTGACAGATCCGGCGAGAGCGCCAGCGCCGTCAGAAGATCATAGGCGTCGGACGCCTTCGTCCTGTCTTCCGGTTCTGCCAGCAAGTACCCCCGTGGGAAACCGTCGACGTGCACCACGTCCTCGCCATCAGGGAAGGACAGGATGCCGAACGGCGATGCCCAGCCGTGGTGTTGTCCTGTGTTGGGTACGACCTGCACACGGTGCCGTGCGACCTCCGAGAGTCTCAACAGTTGTTCCAACTGCTGGTGCATCACTTCGCGGTCCCCGACCATGTTCGTAAGCGCAGCCTCATTAAGGATCAACCGGAGTCGCGCCGGACTGCTGTCCCGCTCCAGAATCCGCTGCCGGTCTATACGGCCGGTCACCAGCTCTTCCAGGTTGGAAGGCCGGCCCGTCCGCAGCACGGCCCGGGCATAGGACTCGGTCTGCACCAGGCCAGGCATGAGCTGAGGATGAAACATCCGCAGGCTCGACGCCTTCCATTCCAGCTCCAGGTAGCGGCGGAACCACGGCGGGAAGGCGTACCTCATCGCCAGCGGCCACAGCCTCTCGAACAGGCCTTCCGCTCCAGGGAACATCTGATCGCAGGCCCGCGCGAAGTTCAACGACGGGGTGCGCTTCCCCGCTTCGATCTTGGCCACCAGTGAATAACCGCAGGAGGCCGCCTTGGCCAGGTCCTCCCGCCGGATGTTCCCACGCTCCCGCGCGCCCTGCACCTCCGCCCCGAAGAACGTGAGTGGCGTCTCGGCCGGGTCCGAAGTAGCGGGTTCCGCCTCTACTGCCACCAGTTCGCCCCCACTGTCTTGGACACCGGCGCATGTCCAACTGGACACTTCACACTGTCCACCCTAACCCTCTGTTGCCCGGTCGTCACAGTGCCGATGCTGGTTGGGAAGCCACGGATCAGCACCACCGTGAGGACCTCATGGACCCACCGCACGAAGCGATCAACACCCCAGCGGCCAGGGACACCCGCCCTGGCGCCCAAGACCTCTGGTTCCGAAAGCGCGTGGACACATCCCCCTATGCGTCCCCGTCCACGTACCCGCCCTGTACATGCGGAGCGACGGTCTGCCCGGACCGCCTTGATGAAGACACACCCCGCAAGACCACTACCAGGAACGAGTTCCGATGAACCCGATGAAAGAGGCGGAGCAGAAGGCGCTCCCCGCCACCCGGCAACAGGTGGGGTTCGCCCTCGTGCCCGCCGGCGTCCTGACCTCGGAATGGCTGAACGCGTACGCGCTGGTGCCGCGCCGTGCGTTCCTTCCCGACGACATCTGGCCCTTCGACATGAGGACGGGGCAGACCGTTCACGTCTCGCGGGCGGTGGACGGGCGGCGCTGGCAGGAGTACGCCGACGCCGACGTCCCGATCGTGACCCAGTGGGACGACGGAGGACACCAGGGCCCGCAGCCCGGCCGGCTTCCCACCTCCTCGGCCTCCATGCCGAGCGTCGTGTTCCGCATGCTCGATCTGCTGACCGTGGACGAGGGTTCCAGGGTCCTGGAGATCGGCACGGGGACGGGGTGGAACGCCGCGCTCCTGGCTCACCGCGCCGGTGACGACAACGTCGTCAGCGTGGAGGTCGACGCGGCGGTCGCCGGTCGGGCGAGGGGAGCCCTGGACCGGTTCGGCGCACTCGTGGAGGTCGTCCACGGAGACGGGGCCCGTGGAGCCCCCGGTCACGCGCCCTTCGACCGGACCGTCGCCACGTGCGGAGTCAGGGAGATCCCGTTCGCCTGGGTCGCCCGGACGCGCCCCCTCGGGGTGATCGTGGCTCCCTGGGGAGCGGGCTTCACAGGCGAGGACGCGCTCGTACGCCTCCAGGTGCACAAGGGCGGAGAGATCGCGCAGGGCGGTTTCGTCGGCCCCGTCGAGTTCATGAAGCTGCGCGCGCACCGGGCCGCGCCGATCGATCACGAGGCGTACGTCCCTCTCCTGGATCTCCCGGCGGTCGAGGAGTCCGCGGAGGCCGCGTCGGAGATCGCGTCGGGCGGCCGGTTCGGTCCGCTGGTCTTCGCCCTCGGTCTCCGGGTGCCGGACTGCACGTTCAGCGCGGCGGAGGAACGGGACGGTGCTCAGCCGCTCTGGTTCTACAGCCGGAGCGACCGGTCCTGGGCCTGCGTCTTCCTTCGGGAGGGGCGGTCCGCGAGGGTCTGGCAGCACGGCCCGCGGAGGCTCTGGGACGAGGTACGGGCCGGCCACGCGTGGTGGTGCGCCCAAGGCCGCCCGGAGTGGTCCAGGTTCGGCCTCACGGTCGGTGCCGCCGGGGAGTACGTCTGGCTCGACGAGCCGGGACGGCCCGTGTAACCGGTCCGGCCCCCGGTACGCCAGGGGCCGGACCGCCGCCGCGCTCACGCGAGGCGGCCAGGTCCCTTCGTCATTCCGGCGGCCCGGTCCAGCAGCCCCGTGCGGGCGGCGAGCGCCGCCGCCTCCAGCCGGGAGCCGACCCCCAGCTTCATCAGGACCCGCTGCACATGGGTGCGCGCGGTGCTCGGCGCGATGCCCATGCCGGCCGCGATGAGCCGGGTGTCCTCGCCCTCCGCGACCCGTACCAGCACCTCCGCCTCACGCGGGGTGAGCATCCGCAGCAGCCGCTGCCCCTCGTCGTCGGGCTGGACCGGCGGATGGAGCAGCTCGGCGAAGGCGCCCCGGAGCAGTTGCGGGGCGACGGCGGCCTCGCCCGCGCGGGCCTTGGCCATGGCCCGCTCGACACCCTCGATCCGTTCGTCGTGGCGGACGTATCCCGCGGCCCCCGCGGCGAAGGCGGCGGCGATCCCCCGGGGGCTCGGTACCGGGCCGAGCACCACCACGGCCACCTGGGGCCGTTCCCGCCCGATCCGCACGATCGGGTCGAAGGCGCCGGGTTCGGCGGGCGCCGCCGTCCCGAAGAGACAGACCTCCGGCGCCCGGCTGACCACCAGTTCGGCGGCTCCGGCGGTCGGCGCCGCGGCGGCGAGCACCCGGTGCCCGCGCAGTTTCAGTGCCGAGGCGAGTGCCTCGGCCAGCAGACGGTGGTCGTCGACCACCATGAGCCGCACACCCATGCGAGCAGTCCCCCTGTGCTGTTGTGTGCCCTGGTGTCGTGTGCCGGGCCCCCCGGCCCGCCCTTGGAACCGGCAAGTTACACGCTTGTTCGACGTGCCGCGCCCTCTCCGTGCCAGGAGCGCTCAGAATGCCGGATTCTGCTGCGTTCAGGGCTCGTTGGCAGGCGGAAAACGATCGGCCCTGCCGGTCGTCCGATCGACCGGCAGGGCCGCTGCTCACCCGTGGGACGGGTCAGCGGGTGGTGAAGGAGACCGCGAGGTAGTGCTTCGCGTCCGGGTCGACCTTGCTGGGCCTGGAGAGGTACCTGGGCGACAGGAACATCCGGCCGTCGGTGTAGCGGATGTCCTTGTAGTACGCGGAGAAGTCCCTCTCCATATCGCTGATCTCCTTGTCGGCCGGGTTCTTCATCAGCACGGTCTCCTTGAAGGTGGAGCCGTCGATGGAGACGATCTGGCCGCCCTCGTCGTAGGGGGGCACCTTGTACGCGATGACATCGGGGCCGTCCATGCGCAGCGGGAGGAGGGTGTGGCGGTCGCCGGCGTCCGCCCGGCCGCCCACCAGCTTGCCGGTGGTGAGGTCGAAGGCCACGATCTCGTTGGTCCTGCCGAAGTCGCCACCGCCCTCGTGCTCCTCGGTCGGCACGTAGATCCGGTCCTCGCCGACCGCGAGGGCCGTGCAGTCCTCGACCTCGGTGGCGCCGCAGTCGCCGCCGTACTTCTCGGCGTCGGCGGAGATCCGGACGATCAGCTTGCCGGTGGCCGCGTCGATCGAGAAGAAGTCCGAGATGCTGCTGCTG
>NZ_KL585412.1:0-769 GCF_000721935.1 Streptomyces sp. NRRL WC-3549 | reverse complement strand
GTGGGCGTAGTCGACGCCGGCCGGCATGGTGTACGAGGACAGCGGTGCGCCGGTGGTCGGGTCCAGGGGCTGGATCGAGACCACGGGCTCGTCGTACGAACCGCAGGCGCGGACCGCGACCAGGGCCTCACCGCCGCCGTATCCCCGGTCGGAGCAGCCGTCGGCGTCGGCCTTGGGCCGCCAGAGTTCGGCTCCGGTGTCGAGGTTGAACGCGGCCCCGCCGCCGGTCCCGCCCGCGGCGACCGTGGTGCCGCTGAGGGTGACCTCGTCGAACTTGACGGGCTTGTCACCACTGCTGGAGGAGGTGACCGACTTGCTCCACATCAGCTTGCCGGTGTTCATGTCGAGGGCGCCGACCTGGTTGCACGACGGGTACTTGTTCTCCTTGGTGGGCTCGCCCTCCGCGAAGAGGATCGCCGTCTTGAAGTCCTTGCTCATGTGCCGGGAAGCGGCGCAGAACCGTCCCTTGAGCGGGACCGTCCAGAGCGTGGTGCCCTTGTCGATGTCGTAACCGTTGACCTCGGACAGGCCGGGCTTGACGTACGCCTTGTCGGTGATCCAGGAACCGGCGATCGTCATCGCTTCCTGGTACTCCGGCTGCGGCAGCTGGATGCCGACCTTGGACGCGGTCCGGGCCGGGGCCTTCTCGCTGCCGCCACCGCCCTTGTCCTCCTCCTTCCCGCCGGTGGAGCCGGCCGAGGACACCTCGTTCCTCGTGCCGTCGTCGTCCCGGGCGGTCGCGTAGATGCTGTCTCTTATACACATCTCT
>NZ_KL585411.1:62872-71240 GCF_000721935.1 Streptomyces sp. NRRL WC-3549 | reverse complement strand
CCCCGGCGCACCACGCAGCGGCCCCGCCCGCGCCGACGGAGGTGGTCCTGCCACCGTGCCGGGGGGAGCGGTGCCGGGCCGCGGCCAGCAGGTGGTCCCTGAGCTCCGGGAAGGGGGCGGCGCCGGGGCCCCGGGCCGCCACGAAGTGGGCCGGGTCGCTCGCGTGGGCGTGGGTGGCCCGGTGCTGGTGGGCGGCCAGGCGCCCCGCCTCGGTGAGCCGCGCCCTGGCGGCCGACGCGGTGGTCAGGCCCACGGCCGCCCCGGCGACCAGGAACGGCAGCACCTTGACGAAGAACGGGAACGGGACGTCCGCGTACCCCTCGTGCAGGGCGTACTGCGCCACGGTCGCGGCGATGCTGACGGGAATGGCGACCACGCATCCGATGCCCAGGACGAGGGCCCAGCGGCGGCGCGCCCGGTTCTTGCCGGGCGCGGTCAGCAGTCCCCGTGCCGCCAGCCCGTCACCGATCTCCTGCACCGCCGGGTGCCGCATGACGGACTCCCGCAGCGTGTGCAGCGCGCCGCTCGGCGCGGCGGCCAGTTCCTGGAGCACCGCGCGCTCCACCGCGTCCCGGGCCTCGGCCCGCCGTACGGCGACGATGCCGGGCCCGCCTATCACCATCCGGCCGTCCGCGTACAGGGCGGTGAGCGCGGTGTCGACGACCCTGGCCGGCCCTCCGCCGAGGAAGGCGGCCTCCTGGAGGTCGTGCACCCACGGGTTCCTCCCGGCGCTCCGGCGGCGGGAGGCGCGCGCGGACAGGAGGAGCAGCAGCGCCGAGGAGACCACCACGGTGAGGTCCAGCAGGAACGCGAGGGCGTTCAACGCGCTCCCCTTCCCGCCCGGGCTCCGGCGAGGGCGGTGCGCGCCGCCCGGGCGACGCGGGTGCCGCGGCGTGGCGGGCGCGGGGCGGACCGTTCCCGCCACCAGCGGGTCAGTTCGCGCCGGGCCGCGTCGTCGGCCGGGCGTCCCGCGATGAGCAGGTGCTCCGCGAAGTCGAGGGCGTCGCGGCGGTGACCGCCGGACAGAGGACGCGTCCTGGCGTACGAGAGGAACGCGGTCCGGTAGCCGTCGCCGAGGATCCGCGGGAGCTCCGGGGCGACCTTGGCGACGACGTCGGCCCGCTTGGCGGCCAGGGCGCGGCTCTGCACGGCCAGCCGCCGGTGGTCGAAGCGCTCCGGCGCGGGCGTGCCCGCGACCAGCGCCGAGAGCAGTGCGGTCTGCGCCACCGCGACCCGCTCCCGGGCGCCCGGCGCGGACACCGGGCGTGCGGCGGCCGGGTCCGGCGTCCGGACGGGGGACGGCGTCCGGAGCGGGGGCGGTGTGGCCGCCGCGGCGGCCAGTGTGGTCCGGATCGCGGTGAGTTCACCCGCCAGCTCCCCGGCCGGCGGGAAGGCGTCGTCGCGTTCCAGCAGCACGCCCGGCGGGTCCACCCGCGCACGCAGTTCCGTCAGCACGTCCAGGACGGGACGCGTCACCGGGTGGGCGTGGGTGTCGTGCCAGACGCCGTCCCTCTCGACGCCGCCCGCCACATGGACGTACGCGATGGCCTCCACGGGCAGTTCGTCGAGCGCGGTCGCGGGGTCCTCACCCCGGTTGACGTGGTTGGTGTGGAGGTTGGCCACGTCGATCAGGAGGCGTACGCCGGTGCGCTCGACCAGTTCCGCCAGGAACTGGCCCTCGGTCATCTCCTCGTCCGGCCAGGCGATCAGCGCGGCGATGTTCTCCAGGGCGAGCGGTACGGGCAGTGAGTCCTGGGCGATCCGGACGTTCTCGCACAGCACCTCCAGCGCGTCCCGGGTGCGCGGCACGGGCAGCAGGTGGCCCGCCTCCAGCCCCGGGGACGCGGTGAGCGGCCCGCCGGCCCGTACGAAGGCGATGTGCTCCGTCACGAGCGGTGCGTCCAGCAGCGTGGCCCGCGCGGCGAGTGCGGCGAGGCGGTCCGGGTCCGGTCTCGCCGCTCCGCCCAGGCCCAGCGAGACGCCGTGCGGGACGACGGTGACCCCGCGCTCCCTGAGCCGTGCGAGGGGGCCGGGGAGATGGTCCCCGCAGATGTTCTCCGCGACCGCCTCGACCCAGTCGATGCCCGGCAGTTCCTCGACGGCGTCCGCGATCTCCGGGCGCCAGCCGATCCCGATTCCCAGCCTCATGGTGTCCCCTCCCCGTTCCGTGCAGGGGTGATGGCCCCGTGGGGCGGAACCGAATCCCGAAGCGGGGACGTTCAGAGGTGGATTTGAGGTTCCCGGAGCCGCGGCCTCCCGCACCGGGGCGGGCCGCGACGCGGGCTCCCCCGGGGAGGGCCACAGGCCCCCGGACCGCCCCGTTGTCCGCTCCTGACCCTTCGGGAGGGCCGGACGGAACACAGCTGACCTGCGCGCACACCGTGCACGGTGAGCGCGGGAGGGGGTGAGGCCGCCGGATCCACGTCACGGCCCGGGCGGGATTCGCCGTGGCACCGTCGAACCGCCGCGCGGAACGGACGTGTTCGGGCGGTGCCGGCGCCCCGGCCCCCGCGGACCGCGCGGGTACGGCGCCGGCCCGGACCACGGGGCCCGGGGCGCGGGGCGCGGTCGTGGACCGTGCCCCGGGCCCCGTGGTCGTGGACCGCCGTTCGGCCCCGGGGCCACCGGCCCGCGCGTCGGCCCCGTGGGGTCAGCGGCGCAGGGCCGGGTGGTCCGCCACGACGGTGCACGAACCCGGGGCGATCTCGGTGAACCCCGCGTCGCGTACCACCGGCAGTCCGCTCGCGGTCAGCTCACGCCAGCGGCCGGGCTCCGCAGCCGCGACGGAGAGCGGGAAGCCGGCCTCGCGCCACGCCTTGCGCTCGGTGTCCGACAGCTCCCACCACGCGAGCTGCGCACCGTGCCCGGCCTGCGCCATCGTCTTGCCCGCCGACATGTCCAGCTCCGGGTTGAGCCAGAGCACCGGACCGCTCCCGTCGGGCGCCGGCGGGGGCTCCGGGTCGTCCAGCTCCGTACCGGACACCTGGAGCTTGGCCAGCTCCTTGGGCCAGCCGTCCAGCGGGATCGGCGGGAACACCCGCACCTCGGCGTGCGCGCCCGTGACCGTGATCCCGGGCAGCGCCGACGCCTTGCGCCACTCCGCGCCGCGCGCCCGGCGCACCACCTTGCGGATCCGGGCGTCCTGCCAGTCCCGCATCGCCCGCGCCCACTCCCCGTCGCCCAGCGAACGTTCGTCCGAGAGGACGGTGAGCACGGCGCGCGCGGCGGTCTCCAAGGCGTCGGTGCGCGCGGGGGGATCGGTCTTCTCCAGGTGCACCACCAGCGGAAGCACGTACTGCGGTGCCTCGTCGCGGGGAGTCGGCTCCGTGCGGAACGGGCTGTCCGCGGGCGTCGCGGGAAGGGGCTGGGGAAGGTCGTCGCTGCTCACGGCGTCCAGTCTGCCAGGCCCCCGGACGGCGGCTCGTGGCGGAACGAGTGGTGCCGGGTGAGGGCGCACGCCCTGGGGAGCGACCTCTCTTCGAGCGCGCACATGGCCCAGCAGGCCCCCGCACCCGGTATCACCCTGGAGAACGCCGAGTCCGTCACGTGCACGGTCGACGGTGAGACGCACGTCAGGGATCGATGATCGCCTTCCGGGGCGACCGCCAGTTCGAACGCAAGGGCCAGGGCACCGGCGGCTTGCTCAAGCGCGCGGCAACCGGCGAGGGCCTCCCCGCTCATGGCGGTACGCGGTCAGGGCGAGGCCTGGTTCGCCCACGAGGCGGCGAATCGCCTCAGCGTGGAGAGGCAACGGGGCGGCGTCCTGACGATCAACGGCCGCGACGTCCTCTGCTTCGACCCCGCGTGCACGTCGAAGGCGCCAACGGCACCGGCAGGTCGGCCCCGCTGCGGGTGCTCTTCGCCCCCGCGCCGGCCGCCGGCACCGCACGGCCCGCCTCGCTGCGGCGCTGAGTACGCTCGTACGCATGGACGACGCCTACTGCGAGACACCCGCTCCGAGGCCTGTGCCCGGGGACGCGGACGAGGGCAAGGGCGGGCCGTACGCCGAGTGCGTGCTGTGCCGGGAGCCGACGGAGTACCCGGAGTCGACGAAGGGCGCCACCCTGTGCCCGGTCTGCGCCTGGCAGGAAGGGGGCCGCACGGCCTGCTCCGGCTGAGCCGGAGCCGTGGCCTCAGCCCCGCATCAGCTCGGAGACCTTCACGAAGCGGTACCCGCGCTCGCGCAGCGCCGGGACCACCTGGCGTACCGCCTCGCCGGTGACCGGCGCGGCACTGCGCGTGCAGTGCATGACGACCAGCGAGCCCGGCTCGACCCCGTCCAGCACCTGTTCGGCCACCGCGTCCGCGTCGGTGGCGAAGGCGTCGCCGCTGACGACGTCCCACTGCACCGCCGTCACGCCCGTCGGGGCCAGGGCCTTGCGCGACGCGTCGTCGTAGCAGCCGCCGGGGAAGCGGAAGTACGGCACCACCTGGCGCGCCCCCGTCTTCCGGATCGCGTCGAACGCCCGCTCCACCTCGCCCCGCATGCCGCCCTCCTCGACGGTCGGCAGCCCGTAGCAGGGCGAGGAGAAGGCGTAGTGGCTGTACGAGTGGTTGGCGATCTCGAACAGCGGATCGGTGCCGATCGAGCGGGCCTGGTCCGGATACTCCTCGGCCCACCGGCCGGTCATGAAGACGGTCGCGGGCACCTTCAGCCGGCGCAGCAGCGCGATCAGCTCCGGATTGTCGAAGTGCTCCCCGGCCTCGGCGCGCGGCCCCTGGTCCGCGGTCATGTCGGCGTCGAAGGTGAGTGCCACGACCTTGTCGTCCGCGGCCTCGCCGCCCCGCCCGGGGGCAGCGGAACCGGGGGTGGGGGAGCCGGGGCCGGTGGCCGGTCCGGCCGGTGCCCGGCGTTCGAACACCGGGGTCAGACCGGCCGGGCCGGGGGCCATGGTGGGCGGTCCCTCCATCCGTTCCGGAGCCGTCTTCGCCGCCGGGCCCGGACTCGATGCGGGGGCCGGGGTCCCGGCGCGGGTGGCCTCCGGGCCGCCGCAGCCCGCGAGAACCACCCCGCCCAGAATCGCCAGTGCTGTCATCCTATGAACTGATTTGATCACTGAAGGACGCTAGCTGACGGGTCGTCGGTTCCGTGCGCGGCGCTCCGGCCGCCGCCGAGGGGCGCCGCGCACGGTCGCTCAGCGCCAGGGGCCCGTCACCGCGAACGTGGTGCCCGGCGTGTAGCAGTTGACGAACATCGTCCTGCCGTCCGGTGCGAACGTGACCCCGGCGAACTCACCCCATTCGGGCTCTTCGGCGGTCCCGATGTTCTGCCGCCCCCGGGCCATCGGATAGACCTCGCCCTGCCGCGTCACCCCGAACACGTGCTGCGCGCCGCCGCCGTCCTCGCACACCATCAGCCCGCCGTCGGCGGCCAGGCAGATGTTGTCCGGGGACTCCCCGGGCAGCTCGATGTCCGTGTCCGGGCCGAAGACGACCACCAGGGTCAGCCGGCGCTTCCGGGGCTCGTACCGCCACACCTGGCCGAAGTGGTCGGCCGCGGCCCCTTCGGCGCTGTGCGCGAAGCTGGAGACGAAGTAGACGGACGAGCCGCCCCAGTAACACCCCTCCAGCTTCTGGGCGTGGGTGATCCCCTTCGGGCCGAAGTCCTGGAACCGGATCGGTGTGCCGGAGGCCTGCGGGTCCGGGACCGGCACCCACTCGATCCGGTCGAACCGCGCACCCGGCTCCTGGACGGTGGAGAGGTCGGGCACCCCGGGCACCCGCATGGCCTCCAGGTCGCCGCCCGCCCGCAGTGAGCCGGTCCCGCCGAGCGGCTTCTCGGGGAGGAACCGGTAGAACAGGCCGAACGGGTGCTCGAAGGCGTCCTCGGTCTCGTACACGATCCCGTTCTCCGGGTCGACCGCGACGGCCTCGTGCTGGAAGCGGCCCATCGCGGTCAGCGGCACCGCGCCGGTGCGGTGCGGGTCCGCGCCGTCCACCTCGAAGATGAACCCGTGGTCCTTGGTGTACCCGTTGGTGCCGGCCTTGTCCTCGGTCTCCTCGCAGGTCAGCCAGGTGTTCCAGGGGGTGCGGCCGCCCGCGCAGTTGACCGCCGTACCCGCGATCGCGACCCGTTCGCCCAGGACGTGGCCCCGGCCGTCGAGTTCCAGGGCCGTGCAGCCGCCCTTGCCCATCGGGTCGTAGGTGAGGCCCTCGACCGTGGGGACTCCGATCGCGGCGTAGTCCCGGTTCTCGTGGTTGCGCACCAGATGGGTCCGGCCGCGACGGCCGGCGAAGGCGGCCATGCCGTCGTGGTTGCTGGGCACCGGCCCCTCCCCGGAGCGCAGCGGGTCGCCCTCGCGGGAGAGGACCCGATAGCGGAAACCTTTCGGCAGGTCGAGCAGGCCGTCCGGATCGGGCAGGAGGGGGCCGTAACCGCTGTGCCCCCGGGCGGCGGAGGTCCCGGTGAAGAGCTCGGTGAAGGCTCCGGTGAACGCGATGGACGCGGCGGCGGCGCCGCTCGTGGCGAGGACCTGCCGTCGTCCCGCCGGCCGGCGGGACGTGGACGCCGGGTGCGGGACGGAAGAGGTGCGGGGCGCGGATGACATGAGGCAACTCCCTGTGGGGGACGGGGTGACGTGACGATGTCGGCATCAGGTCTGCCCGGCCGGCCCGCCCGGTGAACGTCGCCGTGGTCAGGGGCCGGATCCCGGGCCGGTACTCCGGGGGAGCAGCGGCCGGAACGTGCACCCGGGGCCGGGCCGGGTGTCGAGTTCGAGCCGCCGTGGTGGGCCCTCGGCGATGGGCGCGGCGACGGAAGGACCCGGTCCGGAACCGGGGCCCCGCTCGTCCGCGGCCGCGTCGGGCACCCGGTGGAAGCGGCTCCTCGTCACCCGTCACTTTCCGGCGGGGCGATCGTTCCGGAAGTGTTCCGCGTACGCGGCTTCGAGGGGGTTCTGATGCGCGAGACGACCACCACCCGGCCGCCCGTCGAGGTGTCCCGATGAGGTACCGGCCGCCTGCGCCGCGCGTATGGACCACGGCCGTGGTGTGCGCCGGACTGTTCATGCTGGGCATGGACGTCACCATCCTCAACGTGGCCGTACCCGACCTCCGGCAGGGCCTCCCGGCGAGCACCGCCCAGGTGCAGTGGATCGTCGACGGCTACGCCCTGGTCCTGGGCGGAACCGTCCTGTCCGTCGGGGCCTTCACCGACAGCTGGGGGCGCCGCCGCTCGTTCCTGAGCGGTGTGGCCCTGTGCGGCGCCGCGTCCTGGGCCGGCGCCGAGGCGTCCGCGCCGTGGCAGCTGATCGCCGCACGGTGCTGCATGGGGGCGGGAGCGGCCCTGCTGATGCCCGCCACGCTCGCCGTCATCCACCACACGTTCCCCGAGCCCGCGGAGCGGGCCCGGGCCATCGCCGTCTGGGCGGCCGTCGGCGGGCTCGGCGGACTCGGCGGGCCGCTCATCGGCGGCTGGCTGGTCGAGCAGTTCTCCTGGCGGGCCGCCTTCTGGATCAACGTGCCCCTCGCCGCCGCGGTCGTCACCGGGGCGGCGTTCCTGGTCCCCGAGTCCCGTGCCGCCCGGCGCAAGGGGTTCGACGCCCCGGGGGCCTCGCTGTCCGCGGGCGGCCTGCTGGCCCTGGTGTGGGCGGTGATCGAGGGTCCGCACCGGGGCTGGACGAGTGCCGCCACCCTCACCGGGTTCGCCGTCGCGGCTCTGCTGCTCACCGCGTTCGTGCTGTGGCAGTCCCGTACCCCGGACCCCATGCTCCCGCTCGGCCTCCTGCGCGCCCCGCACGTCTGGGTGGCCGCGACGGCCCTCACCCTGATGTCCTTCGCTCTCTTCGGCGCGCTCTTCGTCCTGACCCTCTACCTGCAAGGGGTGCTCGGCTACGGGCCGTTGGAGGCCGGTGTACGGACCATGCCGCTCCCCGCGGCACTGGCGGCGGGCGCGGCGTCCGGGCACCGGCCGGGCCCCGGGCGTCCGGCTCCCCGTCACCGGCGGGCTGGTCGTCGTCACCCTCGGCTTCCTCGTCCTGGCGACCACCGACGCCACGTCCGGCTACCCCCGCTGCCTGGTCTTCCAACTGGTCGCGGGGTTCGGCGCCGGTCTGGTGGCCGCCGCCGCCACGGAGTCCGTCATGGGGTCCCTGCCGTCCGACGCGGCGGCTCTCGGCTCCGCCGTCAACGACTCCACCCGGCAACTCGGCTCCGCCCTCGGTATCGCCGTCCAGGGCTCCCTCCTGACGACCGTCTTCACCGACCGTGCCGCCGCCCTGGGCCGCCGGAACGCCTCACCCCCGCTGACCGACGTCCTCGGACCCGGCCCGGCGGAGCTGCCGGAACCCCTGCGTTCCACCGTGGCCCTCGGCGTACGGGAGGCGTTCACCGACGCGATGACGGTGACCGCGCTCGCGGCGGGGGGGGG
>NZ_KL585411.1:48000-62705 GCF_000721935.1 Streptomyces sp. NRRL WC-3549 | reverse complement strand
AGTCACCGCCGTGGCCGCCGTGCTGGCGGCCCGGGGGCTGCGCCCGTCCGCCCCGGCCCCGGCCCCGTCCGGCGGGCCCTCCGCCGCCTCGCCTGCGACGGCGGCGTGAGGACACGGTGCGGCGGCCACGGGCCCGGACGCACGTGTCCCCGAGGCGGCGGGCGCCGCCCCGGGGACACGTGCGGATGAGGTCAGGCGACGAGCGACGCGGTGAGCGTGATCGACGTGCCCGTCAGCGCCTGGCTGACCGGGCAGTTCGCCTTGGCGTCCTCGGCGGCCTTCACGAAGCCCGCCTCGTCCAGACCCGGGACCTCACCCTCCACGGTGAGGTGGATGCCGGTGATGCCGGTACCGGGCTGGAAGGTGACCTCCGCCTTGGTGTCGAGCCGGGCCGGCGGGTTGCCCGCCGACGCCAGGCCGTTGGAGAGCGCCATCGAGAAGCAGCTGGAGTGCGCCGCAGCGATGAGCTCCTCCGGGCTGGTCCTGCCGTTCGCCTGCTCCGCGCGGGACGGCCAGGAGACCGGGTACTCCCCGATCCCGGAGGAGTCGAGGGAGACGACACCCGTGCCCTCGAGCAGGTTGCCTTCCCAGACCGTGTGCGCCTGACGCGTGGTAGCCATACGGAGTCCCTTCGAACGGTGTACTCGGTTGTACGGGCCGCGTCCACGGCACAGGAGCCGGAACGGACGCGGTACGCCCCCCGAACCTACTGCGCCACCAGACCCTTCGCGTCACGCGCCAGTGCCGTCAGCCGCGAGATCGCCCGGAAGTACTTCTTCTGGTACCCGCCGTTCAGCATCTCGTCGCTGAACAGCCGGTCGAACGGGAGGCCGGAGGCGAGCACCGGCACCTCGCGGTCGTACAGCCGGTCCGCGAGCACCACGAGCCGCAGCGCCGTCGACTGGTCGGGTACCGGCTCGACGTCCGTGAGGCAGACCGCCGTGATCCCGTCGGTCAGTGCGCCGTACCGGCTCGGGTGGACCCGGGCGAGATGGCCGAGCAGCGCCGGGAAGTCGTCCAGGGAGGCGCCCGGCGTGGTGTACGCGGCCTTCGTGACCTGGTCCGAGGAGTACGGCGGCGGGGCCTCGGGCAGTCCCCGGTGGCGGTAGTCCTCACCGTCGATCCGCAGGGGACGGAAGTGCGCGGAGAGGCCCTGGATCTCCCGGAGGAAGTCCGCGGCGGCGAACCGGCCCTCGCCGAGCTTCCCGGGAAGTGTGTTCGAAGTGGCGGCCAGCGCCACACCCGCCTCGACCAGCCTGCTGAGCAGGGAGGACACCAGGACGGTGTCACCCGGGTCGTCGAGTTCGAATTCGTCGATGCAGAGCAGCCGGTGCCCGCCGAGGGTCTGCACGGTCTGCTGGAAGCCGAGCGCCCCGACCAGGTTCGTCAGCTCGACGAACGTGCCGAACGCCTTGAGCGACGGGTCGGCCGGGGTGGCGTGCCAGAGGGAGGCCAGCAGGTGCGTCTTGCCGACGCCGTACCCGCCGTCGAGGTAGACGCCGCGCGGTCCGGCGGGAGCCGCGGTCTTCTTCCCGAACCACTTGCGCTTGCCCGGACCGGCGGCGTGGGCACCCCCGAGTCCGGCCGCGAACGCGCTGAGCACCTCGACGGCCTTGCGCTGACTCGGCTGGTCCGGGGCGGGTTCGTACGTCTCGAAGCGCACCGAGTCGAAGCGCGGCGGCGGCACCATCTCCGCGACCAGGCGGTCGGCGGGGACGTGCGGTTCGAGGGCGCACAGGGACTGCGGGGCCGCTTCGGCTATGGGGCTCTGCCCCGGCTTGGCGGTGGAGGAGGACGACACAACTCCCCAGCTTACGGGCCGTGCCAGACTGCCTCACATGCGACGCCTGTTCCCTGTGACGGACCTGACGACCCCGGCCCCCCGCCCGGAGGCGGCCACCGGCCGCGAGTGGACGCTCGACGAGCTGGCCGAGGCCTACGCGTACCCCGGCCGGGAGCGCCCCTGGCTGCGCGCCAACATGGTGTCCACGCTGGACGGCGCCGCCCAGCACGACGGCCGCTCCCAGGGCATCTCCTGCGCCGCGGACATGCGGATCTTCGGCACCCTGCGCGGCCTGGCCGACGCCGTCCTCGTCGGCGCGGAGACGGTACGGCTGGAGGGCTACCGGCCGGCCCGCGCGCGCGAGGCGTTCGCGGACCGGCGGGCGGCGGCCGGGCAGGGTCCCGCTCCCGCGATCGCCGTCGTGAGCGCGGGCCTCGACCTGGACTTCTCGCTGCCGCTGTTCGTGTCGCCGCTGGTCCCGACCCTGCTGATCACCGGGGCCGGCGCACCGGCCGACCGCGTCCACGCCGCACGCGAGGCGGGTGCCGAGGTGCTGTTCGCCGGGGAGGGGGCGGTGGTCGAGCCGGCGCGCGCGGTGGCGGAGCTGGCCGCCCGCGGCCACACCCGGCTGCTCACGGAGGGCGGGCCGAGGCTCCTCGGGCAGTTCGTGGCGGCGGGGGTGCTGGACGAGCTCTGCCTGACCGTCTCGCCGATGCTCACCGCGGGTGGCGCGCAGCGTATCGCGACCGGGCCCGCGATGAGCGTGCCGGAACGTTTCGCCCTCACATCGCTGCTGGAGGAGGCAGGATTCCTCTTCAGTCGGTACGGAAAGATCTGACACGTAACGGAATTTTCCGTTCCGGTTAGCTCCGGATGGGCAGACTTGACCCTGCAACCCCGTGCAATTACGGGGAAGGATGGTTTCAGCAGCAGCGGCCGAACCACGGTCGAAGAGATGAAGCGGAAGGCGCCTGTCGTGTTCACAAGCGTTTTGATGATCGAGAAACCCCTCACCCCCGAGGACGTGGAGTTCGTCACCACGCTCCACGGTGAGGAGCGGATCTCGTTCGTCGTCCTGATGCAGCCCCGCGGCGACCAGGCCGACGTCCTGCTGCGCGCGATCGACGACGTGGCGCTCGGGGAGCTGAAGGAAGCCGTCCGGGAGAACGAGGAACCGGAGGGCCGGGACGCCCAGGAGCCCGCCGCGGTGGCGCTGGAGTACTCGCTCCAGGAGCTGCGCAAGGCCGGCGCCGAGGCGGTCGGACAGGTGGTCGAGGACCACCCCCTGGACAGGCTGAAGAGCGTGGTCGAGGAGTCCGGGGCCGACGAGGTCATCGTGCTGACCGCGCCGCACTACGTCGAGGAGTTCTTCCACCGGGACTGGGCGTCACGGGCCCGTCACAAGGTGGGCGTACCGGTGCTCAAGCTCTTCGCGCACAACGAATAGGCTGGGGCCTCGCGGATCCGGGCCGGCCCCGTCCGCGCCCTGGAACCGCACACCCTCGGAGGACCCACAGATGGCACCCGGTATTCCCGCCGCCCTGGAACGGCCGCACTTCATCGGCATCGGCGGCGCCGGAATGTCGGGCATCGCCAAGATCCTCGCCCAGCGGGGGGCGAAGGTGGCGGGCAGCGACGCCAAGGAGTCCGCCGGCGCCGAGGCGCTGCGCGCGCTGGGGGCGACCGTCCACATCGGGCACGCCGCCGGTCACCTCGCGGACGACGCGTCCTGCGTGGTCGTCTCCAGCGCCATCCGCCCGGACAACCCCGAGCTGGTCCGCGCAAAGGAGCTGTCCGTCCCCGTCGTGCACCGCTCCGACGCGCTCGCCGCCCTGATGGACGGCGCGCGCGCGATCGCCGTCGCCGGTACGCACGGCAAGACCACCACCACGTCGATGCTCGCCGTCGCCCTGTCCGGCCTGGGCCTGGCCCCCTCGTACGCCATCGGCGGCGACCTGGAGGGGCCCGGCACGAACGCCGCGAACGGCGAGGGCGACATCTTCGTCGCCGAGGCCGACGAGAGCGACCGCAGCTTCCAGAAGTACGCCCCCCAGGTCGCGATCGTCCTCAACGTCGAGCTGGACCACCACGCCAACTACGCGTCGATGGACGAGATCTACGAGTCCTTCGGCACGTTCGTCGGCAAGGTCGTCCCCGGCGGCACGCTCGTCGTCTCCGCCGACCAGGCGGGCGCCGTGGAGCTGACCCGCCGGGTCCGTGGACAGGACGGCCTCCAGGTCGTCACCTACGGCGAGGCCGAGGACGCCGACGTACGGGTGCACAAGATCACCCCGCGCGGTCTGACCAGCGAGGTCACCGTCGTCCTGGGCGGCAAGTACCTCACCTTCACCGTCTCCGTGCCCGGCCGCCACTACGCCCTCAACGCGGTCGCGGCCCTCGCCGCCGGGGTCGCTCTCGGTGTCCCGGCCCACAACCTGGCCTCCTCGATCGGCACGTACACCGGCGTCAAGCGCCGCCTCCAGCTCAAGGGCGAGGCGGCGGGCGTCCAGGTCATCGACTCGTACGCGCACCACCCCACGGAGATGGCCGCCGACCTGGAGGCCATGCGGGGCGCGGCCGCCACGTCCCGGCTGCTGGTGGTCTTCCAGCCGCACCTCTTCTCCCGTACGCAGGAGCTCGGCACCGAGATGGGCCAGGCCCTCGCCCTCGCGGACGCCTCCCTGGTCCTGGACATCTATCCGGCCCGTGAGGACCCGGTCCCGGGTGTCACCAGCGCGCTGGTCATCGACGCCGCGAAGGCGGCCGGTGCCGAGGTCACGGCCGTCCACGACAAGGCCCAGGTCCCCGCCGCCGTGGCGGGAATGGCGAAGCCCGGCGATCTCGTTCTCACCATGGGAGCGGGCGACGTCACCGACCTCGGCCCGCGGATCCTGGACCACCTGTCGAACTGAGGAGCCACCGTGTCCTACGACGTCGAGAAGCCGGACGAGCAATGGCGGGCGGAGCTCACCCCCGCCGAGTACGCGGTGCTGCGCAAGGCCGGCACCGAGCCGGCGTTCGTCGGTGAGTACACCGACACCAGGACGGCAGGCGTCTACTCCTGCCGTGCCTGCGGGGCGGAGCTCTTCCGCTCCGACACCAGGTTCGAGTCCCACTGCGGCTGGCCGTCCTTCTACGACCCGAAGGACACCGACGCCGTCGAGCTGATCGCGGACACCAGCCACGGCATGGTCCGCACCGAGGTGCGCTGCGCCCGGTGCGGGTCGCACCTCGGCCACGTCTTCGAGGGCGAGGGGTACCCGACCCCCACCGACCAGCGCTACTGCATCAACTCGATCTCGCTGCGGCTGGAGCCGGAGGAGGCCTGACGGCTTCCCGGTGAGCGGGCCGGGCGGCCGGTGTCAGGCGTCTGCGGACTCCTCGGCCGCCGCGGCCCGCAGCAGCGGGTGCATGACCCCAGGGAACACCGTGGCCTGGACGCTCTCCTCGGCGCCCGCGCCCCGGACCACGGTCTCGGCGACACCCCAGGGCCGTCCGGCCAGCCGGACGGTCAGCGTGTACGAGGACGAGCAGCCGGTGCACTCGTAACGGTCCGCCCAGACCTCCACGTCCGTGACGCTGCCCGGGTACCGCTTCACGTGCAGGTGCCGTGCGTGGCAGTGACCGCACGGTTCGCCCGGCTCGCAGGTGCTGCCGCAGGGACAGGGCACGTCCGCCGACCCGGCGGGCGTCCACCGCTGCGTGAGGACGGCGGCACGGGTCGCGGCCGTGTCCTTCATCGCCTTGAGATTGCGCGCGGCGACGTTGTACGACTCCCCGGTCGCCGCCATCCGGTCCCGGATCACGTCCTTGCGTCCACGGTTCGTCGTCATGCTGTTTCCTCCTGGGGTGTCACGCAGCCCACCGGAGGCACACGAGATCGGAACACTCCACGGTACCCGCCTCGGCGGGGCTGTCGGCTCGCACCCCGGGGCCCGCCCCTGGTGCTCACCTTCGCGGTGCGCCGCATCCCAGCTTTCGTCCGGCAAAGGTTTCCAGCTGCTGCAAAAGATCCGGAAGAATAGTGCGCGATTCCTTTTCTGGGGCATTCTCCGATCGGAACGTGCTGAGGCGCAGTTCGATGAAGGAGCCGCGCCCGGAAGAGGGGTCCGGTGTCTCGCATGCGAAACAGGAGGCTGCTCCTTCGTCCCAGATGACGCCTTTCTCACCTACGTCGATCGTGTCGGGGTCAGGCCCGGCAACGGATCCCCACTTGACCCACTTCTCGTAACTCCGTCGATACGCCAGCACCTGGAACGAGGGCCGCCCGTCGATGCGGAGGGTGCACGCCGCTGAGGCCAAAGGGCGTGGGAGAACGGGCGGAGTCGCTTCCTCCACAGCCTTCTCGCCTGTGGGCAGGAGCGGCGCAACGTCCTCGGAAGGGAGACTGCCCCAGCAGAGCCGACCAGGCAGTTCCGGCACGGACTTCGTCTCTTGTGAGCAACCGGTCAGCATCGCGGCAAGGACCGACCCGGCCACAATTGCGGTGGAAAGCTACGTACGTCGGCGCATGGTCAATGGCCCCTCGGGTGTGAGCTGGCCACCAGGTCACGCCCGACGGAGTGGGCCGTCGCCGTCTGGGTGGACGCGTAGCCCTGGTAGTCCCGGTACTGCTCGGGCGTGAGCCCTGCGGCCTTTCCGACGGTTTCCACAGCTTTCGCGGCCGCTTTCTTCGCCGCGCCCTCGGATTCCGAATACCCCATGGAGGACTCCAGACGGGCCTCGCCGGAGGTGTCCTTCTCCGCCTTCTTGAGGACGGAGTCCGTGATGTCCTCCTGTATCCATCCCACCACGTCGCCGCCGACCGGAATGAGCCCCACGTACTTGGCGCCCACCGCGGTGAGAACACGGTTCGTCCGCTTCGCGTTGCCGGCCGCGACCGACGCGGTCGCCCAACACCGCGTGACACCTTAGCGGAGCGCCTTTCGCGTGCGCGGGCCGTTGCCATGCCGGTGGATGCGGCGGCTACTTCCGGCGGACCCGTCCCGCCAGGCGTCTGCCGAGGTGCCCCAGTGAGCGGGAGGGGCGGTTCCAGGCGCGGAAGGCGTCGAGCGTACGGCTGGTGCCCGCGCTCTCCACACACGCCTCGACCGCCGCGACCTCCTCCGGTGACAGCGCGCGGACCACCGGCCGCAGGACCTCGTCGAGCAGCGCCGTGCGGGTCCGCGTCCAGGCGCCGCCCGCGTGGGGATGGGAGGTCCAGACGGCGAAGCAGTTCGCCGTGTACGCGGGGTCGGTGCGCAGCAGGGCCGCCGTCTCCTCGCGGCGGGCCGCCCGGCCGTAGGCGGCGATCAGCTCCGCGTCCTCGCTGTGCGCACAGGCGAACAGCTCCGCCTCCGGCCGGTCCGGGGCGAGCAGCCGGCGGGCCACCGCGCCGTAGGCGTGGTCCCGGACCGACTGCTCCACCGGTTCCGCACGGTCGCGCAGGACGCGGATCCGCTCGGCCCAGCCGGGCTCCGCCGTCCCGGACCGGACCTCGCGGGCGAAGTCCAGCAGGAGCAGACGGGCGCGTACCCGGGCGTCGATCTCCTGGGGGAAGGCGCGCAGCACGTCGTGGGCGAGCGCGGGGCCGTCCTCGTCGTCCGCCGGTGCGGCGAGCGCGGCGTCCACCAGGTGCCGCCAGGTACCGGCCGCCCGGTGGGCGTCCGACGTGGTCTCGCCGAGCAGCGCGAGCCCCTCGGCCGCCGTCAGGGTGTCCCCGCCCCAGACCAGGCCCACCGCGGTGCGCAGCACCAGCGGTTCGGTGAACGGGGACATGCCGGCGGCCCGCAGCACGGTGTGCAGGACGTCCACCCGGTCCGCGCCCCGTGCCTTCGCCCCGGGCGCCGCCGCGCACATCCGCAGATGCGGGAGCGCCTGCGCGCCCGTGAACGGCAGCGTGATCCGCGCCAGCAGCCGCTCCGCGCCCGCCGGGTCGTCGGGGGCAAGCCGGTCCAGCTCACCCAGCAGCGCCGTCCGCACGTCGAACTGCTCGTCCAGGAGATCGGGCAGCGCCGGGCAGGCCCCGGCCTCCGGGTCGTCGAGGAGCGCGCCCGCCAGACGGCGTACGACCCCCGGGAGCACCTCCGCGCGGTCCAGGTCCAGCAGCCGGGCGACGCGCAGCAGTTGCACGGTCCGTGCGACGCCCCCCGTGGCCCCCGCGGTGAGTTCGGCCAGCAGGTCCTCGCCCAGTTCCGCGACGAGCGCGCCGACCGCGTGTTCCCCGGCCGGTCCGGCGAACGCGGAGCGGGCCGGCGGCTCCAGGGTGACGTCGCCGCCGTGGACGGCCTCCGTCACCAGCAGCGCGGCCAGCGGGGCGGTGACCGTGGCCGGGGCGCGGCCGTCGAGGGCCGTGAGGAGCCGGAGCGCGGCGGCGCACTCGGCCGGCGTACGGTGCTCGCCGGGCGCGGTGAGGGCGTCGGTGAGCTGCTGGGTCCGCTTCTCGTCCAGTGCGTACGGCCGTACCGCGGCCCAGTCGGCCGCGGCGGCGCGCTCCACCGAGCCCAGCGCGATGCCCGCGCCCAGGGCCGTCACGGCGAGCGGACCGGCGGCGAAGGGGTCGCCCGGCAGTCCCGCCGCCTCCAGGAAGAGTTCCGGGGCCCGGTAGCGCCAGATGCGGGCGGCGGTGCCGGCCCAGGCGTCGGCCACCGGGCCGGTCGGGGTCGGCCCGCCGGTCACATGCACGCGGAAGCGGGGGTCGCGCCCGTCGGGAGCGTCCTGCGGCAGTACGCCGACGATCCGGTGCGCGGCGCCGCCGGGGCGCCGGGTGTACGTGGTGAAGGTCAGCCGTTCGGCGTGCTCCCGCGGCAGTACGGCGACGGCGAGCGCGACCCACCGGGCCACGTCGGCGCTGTGCCGCTCCACGAGCACGACCTGCGGCGCGGACGGGTCCTCGCTCGCCCGCCGTATGTCGCCGAGCACGGCGGCGAGCCAGGGGCTGCGGGACACGGCGAAGTCCCCCAGCCCGTCGCGGGGGAGCCCGCCGGAAGACCCCGACAGGGCCAGCGAGGTCAGCGGGTCGGGCTGTGTCCGTCCGGGCGCGGAGGAGAGCCACCCGGAGGCCCCCCACGCGGCGACCGGCAGCAGCCGGCCGGGCAGTACGGCGTCCGCCGGGAGATGGACGGCGTGGGCGTGGAAACCGGAGGCGCCGACGGCCACCGTACGGCTGAGCAGATGGCTGCCGTCGGAGAGGGCGCTGAAGCCGAACGCGACGGGCAGGGCGCGGAGTTCGCCGTCGGTGAGCCGCTCCGGGGTGCCGGCCGGGGCCTCGTAGGCGAGCAGTGGGCCGGCCTCCGTGCGCACCGGCCCGGGTATCGCGGTGTCGACGGCGGTGAACCGGCCGACCGACCCCCCGTCACCTGCCGTGGCGGCGGTGTAGTGCAACTGCGCGAGGCTCATGTGTGTCGGTCCTTTTCCGTGCCACGTCCGTCCGGGCCCACCGCGGTCACAACTCCGCGAGGGGAGCGGTCCGTAGTCGCGTGGGCGACGCTATCAAGGCGCGGGGTCTTGGCCCGCGCCGTCGGGGAAGCGGACGGTGTCCGGGGAGCCGGGCCTCAGGCGGTGCGCACGTCCACCCCGGCGGCGGCCAGCGCCTCGGTCTCCTCGGCGGGTGCCGTCGCGTCCGTCACGACCGTGTGCAGGGCGCTCACCGGTGCCACGTGAGCCAGCGCGGTCCGGGGGAACTTGGTGCCGTCGGCCACGGCGACCACACGGCGGGAGGACGCGATCGCGGCACGCTTGACGGCGGCGTCCTCCAGGTCGTACGCGGTCAGGCCGTCGGCCGCGGTCAGGCCGCAGCAGCCGATGACGGCCGTGTCGAAGCGCAGGGAGGCCAGGGACGCCTGTGTCAGGGGGCCGGTCAGCGCGAGCTCGCCGGGGCGGGGCCGCCCGCCGGGCAGCAGCAGGGCCGGGCCGGGGGCCCCGGTCAGGGCGTTGGCGGCGTGCAGCGAGAGCGGCATGACGGTCAGCCGGCGGCCGGCGAGCGCGTGCGCCACCTCCAGACACGTGGTCCCGCTGTCCAGGACGACCGATTCGCCGTCCGTCAGCAGCGAGGCGACGACCTCGGCGATGCGCCGCTTGGCCTCCAGGCCCTCCGCGGCGCGGAGGGCGAACGGCGGCTCCTCGCCGCGGAGTACGAGGCTCCTGGCGCCGCCGCGGAACCGTTCCAGCAGGCCCTGGCCCGCCAGGGTCTCCAGATCGCGCCGGATCGTCATCTCCGAGGCGCCGGTGAGCCCGGCCAGCTCCGCCACGCCGACGCTGCCGCGCTCCCGTACCGCGTCGGTGATCTGCTTCAGCCGGTCCGCACTCGCCATGCGCGGTATTGAACACAGGCGCTGTTCGAAACGCAACTTTACGAACATGAATGGTGTTCTATAGGTTCTCGGCATGGAAAAGAGCCTGCGCGCCGGCCGGTCGGCCACCTTCGCGTACTTCGTACTCAACGGCTTTCTGCTGGGGATGTGGATCGTCCACATCCCCACCGTGGAGGAGCACACGGGCATCAGCCACGCGGTGCTGGGCTGGCTCCTCCTGCTGTTGGGCGCCGGTGCCTTCGCGGGCATGCAGCTGGTCGGCCCGCTCGCCGACCGCTTCGGGGCCCGCAAGGTCGTCCCGCTGAGCGCGGCGCTGTGCAGTGCGGCCCTGGTCCTGCCGGGGCTGGCCGGCAGCGCCTGGACGCTCGGTCCGGCCCTGCTGGTCTTCGGCTTCGGCAACGGCTGCCTGGACGTCAGCATGAACACCCACGCCGTCCAGGTCGAACGCGGCTACGGGCGCCCCATCATGTCCGCCTTCCACGCCCTGTTCTCGATCGGCGGCGTGATCGCCGCACTGGTGGGCGCCCTGACGCTGAGCCTCGGCTGGGGCGCGGCCGGCACCCTCGGGGGCATGGCCCTGCTCGGTCTGGTCGCCGCGGCCGTGGCGTCGCGCGCCCTGCTGGCGCCGGAAGCCGTCCCGGCCGAGGAGAGTGCCGCCACGGAGACCGGCGGAGCCAAGCGCGGTACCCCGGCCAAGATCTGGATCCTGGCGGCCCTGGCCTTCATGCTCATGCTCAGCGAGGGCGTCGCCAACGACTGGAGCGTGCTCCATCTGAAGGACGTCCTGGACGCCCCCGAGGCCACCGCGGCCTTCGCCTACGGTGCCTTCGCCACGGCCATGACCGTCGGCCGGCTGCTCACCGACCGGGTGGCCGCGCGCTTCGGCACCGTCGCGGTGGTGCGGTACGGGTCGGCGGTGGCCGCGATCGGTCTGACCGTGGCCACCCTCGCGCCGGCGGTCCCGCTCGCCCTGGCCGGCTGGACCGTCTTCGGGATCGGCCTCTCCGGCTGCGTCCCGCAGCTCTTCAGCGTGGCGGGCCACGCCGACCCGGGCGCCGCCGGCGCCAACGTGTCCCGGGTGGCGGGGCTCGGCTACCTCGGGATGCTCGCCGGTCCGGCGGTCATCGGCCCGATGACCCATCTGATGCCGCTGAACCTGGCGTTCTTCCTGCCGGTGGCCTTCTGCGCGGTCGCCTGCTTCACCGCGCCGATCCTGCGGACCGGCGCGGCCCCCGTGAGCGGTGCCGGGCCGGAGCCGGCGCAGCAGCAGGTCTGACACTCCGGCGGCGCCGGCCGGGGCGGGGTCCTGGAACCCCGCTGCCGGCCGACGCCGTCACGCGCGGTCAGCCCTGCGCGGTGACCTTCCGGCTTGCTCCGCCTGCCGGGCCCCGCCGGCAGCGCACCGGCGACGCGCAGGACCGCGGTGACGAGCACGCGGCGTGGAGACCGTTCATGACCGCGTTGCCACCGCCCTCGACGACGGCCGCCCCCACCTGCGCCGTCATGCCAGAGGAGGTCAGTCGGCGGGGGAGCGCAGAGGCCTCGGCAGTGAGGTCAGCGCACCCAGAGCCGCACCGAGGGCATCGAGGTCGCCGTCGGTCAGGGTGCGCAGTGCGCGCACCATGTGTGCTTCCTTGAGCAGCCGCGCCTCGGCGAGCCGCTCCCGCGCGACTGCGGTCGGGTGCAGATGGGCGACGCGCTTGTCCGCCGCGTCCTGGCGGCGTTCGAGCAGGCCGGTCCCGGTGAGCTGGGAGACGAGGGCACTGACGTTGTTCGGCTTCATCAGCAGGGCCTCGGCCGTCTCCCGCACGGTGATGCCCTCGCGCTCCTCGACGAGGAACAGCAGTGCCAGCTGGCCCTCGGGAAGCCGGGGGTGCGGGAACTCCTTCGCGATCTGCCGCTCCAGACCCCGGTGCAGCGCGGGCAGGCACGCCACGAGCACGGAGGCCACGTGGTCGATGTCCTGGGGAGGCGCGGAGGAGTCGGGCATGCCGTCAGTCTAGGTACGCAGATATAGCTATGTAAACATACCTAAAATTCCGGCCACGTCGATGAGGGTGGTATATCTGCACGTGAGAGCCCCGGCGCACGGTGAAGGCGGTCGAGAGAAGGACCATGGAGAAGCCCACGCACCTGATCGAGTTCGAGACCATGCTGCTCGGACGGTATGTCCAGCTGAGCGCCCGCAACGCCTCGCACCTGGACCGGAGCGCGTACACCCTGCTCAGCCGCATCCGGATGGAAGGTCCGATGTCCATCGGGCAGCTCAGCGACGCCTTCGGGCTGGACGCCTCCACCCTCAACCGGCAGACCGCCGCCATGCTGCGCGCGGGCCTGGTGGAGCGCATCCCCGACCCCGACGGAGGCATCGCCCGCAAGTTCCGGATCACCCGGGAGGGCGAGCACAGCCTCGACGCCGAGCGGACCGGGAACATCCAGGGCCTGGAGCGGGTCATGGCCGGGTGGGACCCCGAGGAGGTCGCCGCCTTCGCCGGTTACCTGAAGCGCTTCAACATCGACATCGAGAACCTCGACGGCCGCCCCTGGCCGCGCCCCTGAGCCCTCCTGGCCGGATCCGGACCGCCATGTCCGGCCAGGAGGGCCCGGTGGCCGCCCGCACCGCACCGGCCCGCGCTCCCCGCGCCCGGTTCCGCGCCGCCGTGAGCCGGTTCGCGCCGCCGTGAGCCGGTCCGCGCCGGTGCGTACGGCGCACTGCGCCATGGCCCGAGCACCGCGTGAGGACTCCGCACGCTCTACCGGTGCCCACCGGCGGAGGAAAAGATGAGCCCGCCCCACGTGAACCAGGCGATCCGCGCCCCCCGACCCCAGGTCGGGCGGGTACGCGGCGGAAGGAGTCCACGTTGTTGCTGCTCATCTCCCCGGACAGTGTCGAAGAGGCCTTCGAGTGCGCGAAGGCCGCCGAACACCTCGACATCGTCGACGTCAAAAAGCCCGACGAGGGCTCGCTCGGCGCCAACTTCCCCTGGGTCATCAGAGAGATCCGCGCCGCGGTCCCGGCGGACAAGCCGGTGTCCGCCACCGTGGGAGACGTGCCCTTCAAGCCCGGCACGGTGGCCCAGGCGGCGCTCGGCGCCGCCGTCTCCGGGGCCACGTACATCAAGGTCGGCCTCTACGGGTGCACGACGCCGGACCAAGGCGTCGAGGTCATGCGCGGGGTCGTCCGGGCGGTGAAGGACCACGACCCGGCGGCGCTGGTCGTCGCCTCGGGCTATGCCGACGCCCACAGGATCGGCTGCGTCAACCCCCTCGCCCTGCCCGACATCGCCGCACGCGCCGGCGCGGACGCGGCCATGCTCGACACCGCGATCAAGGACGGCACCCGCCTGTTCGACCACGTCCCGCCGGACGCCTGTGCCGAGTTCGTCCGGCTCGCCCACGCCGCCGGTCTGCTCGCCGCCCTCGCGGGCAGTGTCAAGCAGGCGGACCTCGGCACGCTGACGCGTATCGGCACGGACATCGTCGGGGTGCGCGGGGCGGTCTGCGAGGGCGGCGACCGCAACGCCGGCAGGATCCAGCCGCACCTGGTGGCCGCCTTCCGGGAGGAGATGGACCGGCACGCCCGGGAACACGAGGCCGCCGTCGCCGCCACGAACTGACCGCCGGCATGCCGATCTCCCCACCCCGCCCTCCCACCACCCCCGGCACCCCGGGCGCGCGGCTCGCCGTCGTGGACCCGGCCACCGGCGAGGTCTTCGACGAGGCCCCCGACCAGCGGCCTCAGGAGCTGGACGCCCTCGTGGACCGGGCCCACCGGGCCTGGGCCGGCTGGCGCGCCGACCCGGCCGCCCGTACCGGCGCGCTGTGTGCGGCGGCCGACGCCGTGGAGGCGGCCGGCGACGACCTCGCCCGGCTGCTCACCCGGGAACAGGGCAAGCCCCTGGCCGAGTCGCACGCGGAAGTCGCCCGCACGGCGGCCCGCCTGCGCTACTTCGCCGAGCTGGCTCCGCGCACCCGGCGGATCGACGACGGCCGACCGGTGGA
Organism: Streptomyces sp. NRRL WC-3549; assembly: GCF_000721935.1. Lineage (GTDB taxonomy): Bacteria > Actinomycetota > Actinomycetes > Streptomycetales > Streptomycetaceae > Streptomyces. The sequence goes on along the minus strand of NZ_KL585411.1, from coordinate 48,629 downwards.
CAGCGAGATCCGCTGGCGGTCGCTCGGCCCCGTCGCCGCGATCGTGCCGTGGAACTTCCCCCTCCAGCTCGCGGCGGCGAAGTTCGCGCCGGCGCTGGCCGCGGGAAACACCATGGTGCTCAAACCGTCCCCCTACACGCCCCTCGCCACCCGGCTGCTGGGCTCCGTCCTCGCGACCGCTCTGCCGGAGGACGTGCTGACCGTCGTCACCGGACGCGAGCCCCTCGGTGCCCGGCTCGCGTCCCACCCCGGCGTCCGCCACGTCACCTTCACCGGGTCGGTCCCCACCGGACGGGCCGTCGCCCAGGGCGCGGCCGCCTCGCTCGCCCGGGTCACCCTCGAACTGGGCGGCAACGACGCGGCCGTCCTGCTGGACGACGTCGACGTGGACGCGATCGCGGAGAAGCTGTTCTGGGCCGCGTTCCGCAACTGCGGGCAGGTCTGCATGGCCGTCAAACGCGTGTACGCCCCGGCCCTGATCCACGCCCAGGTGGTCGAGGCCCTCGCGGAGCGGGCGAAGACCGTCGTCGTCGGGGCCGGACTCGAACCGGACTCCCAGCTGGGCCCGGTCAACAACGCACCCCAGCTGGCCCGCGTCGAGCGGTGCACGAGCTGTCTCTTATACACAT
>NZ_KL585411.1:47222-47783 GCF_000721935.1 Streptomyces sp. NRRL WC-3549 | reverse complement strand
CATCAGAGATGTGTATAAGAGACAGCTTCTACGCCCCGACGATCCTGACCGATGTCCCGCCGGAGAGCCCGGTGGTGACCGAGGAGCAGTTCGGCCCGGTGCTGCCGGTCCTGCCCTACCGGAGCCTCGACGAGGCGGTCGAGGCGGCCAACGGCACCGGCTTCGGGCTGGGCGGCTCGGTGTGGGGGACCGACCTCGACCGGGCCGAGGCCGTGGCCGACCGGCTCGACTGCGGAACAGCCTGGATCAACCACCACGCCGAACTGTCCCTCGCCCAGCCCTTCTCGGGCGTCAAGAACAGCGGTGTCGGCGTCGCGGGAGGGCCGTGGGGGTTCTACGGCAACCTCCGGCCGTTTGTCGTCCACCGCCCACGGCAGGAGTGAGGATGAGATTCCAGGCGGCCGTACTGCGCTCCGCCGAGAGCCCGTTCACGGTCGAGGAGGTGCTGCTGCACACGGAACTCGCCGCCGGCGAGATCCTGGTCGAGATCGCGGGCTGCGGCATGTGCCGGACCGATCTCGCCGTCCGGAGATCCGCCGGCCGCAGCCCGCTGCCGGCGGT
>NZ_KL585411.1:46582-47022 GCF_000721935.1 Streptomyces sp. NRRL WC-3549 | reverse complement strand
GCCCGCTGCCGGCGGTACTCGGCCACGAGGGGGCCGGGGTGGTGGTGCGGACCGGCGGCCCGGACACCGGCGTCGGCATCGGCGACCACGTCGTGCTGAGCTTCGACTCCTGCGGACACTGCCGCAGTTGCACGGGCGCGGCCCCCGCCTACTGCGACTCCTTCGCCTCCCTGAACCTGTTCGGGGGGCGCGAGGAGGACCCGCCGCGGCTCACCGACGCGGCCGGAGAGGCGCTGGCACCCCGGTGGTTCGGCCAGTCGTCGTTCGCCGAGTACGCCCTCGTCCCGGCCCGCAACGCCGTCCGGGTCGATCCGGCGCTGCCCCTGGAACTGCTCGGGCCGCTCGGCTGCGGCTTCCTCACCGGTGCCGGAGCGGTGCTGAACACCTTCGGCATCGGCCCCGGCGACACTCTCGCGGTCCTGTCTCTTATACACATCTCT
>NZ_KL585411.1:40088-46350 GCF_000721935.1 Streptomyces sp. NRRL WC-3549 | reverse complement strand
CGCCGCCGGAGCGGTGACGGTGGCCGTCGACCGGCACCCGGAACGGCTGGCCCTGGCCGAACGTTTCGGCGCCCTCCCGCTGTACGCCGAAGAGTCCGGCCTGCCCGAACGCGTCCGGCGGCTGACCGACGGCGGCACCCGGTACGCGCTGGACACCACCGCCTCGCCCTCACTCGTGAACGACGCCCTGCGGGCGCTGCGCCCGACCGGCCGTCTCGGCCTGGTGGCACGGCTCCACACCCCACTGCCCCTCGAACCGGGCACGCTTGACCGGGGCCGCGGCATCCGGCACATCTGCGAGGGAGACGCCGTGCCAGGGCTGCTGATCCCCCGGCTGACCGCGCTGTGGCAGGCCGGGCTGTTCCCCTTCGACCAGCTGATCCGCACCTATCCGCTGGCCGACGTCGACGAGGCGGAACGCGACTGCGAAGCGGGCCGCGTGGTCAAACCCGTCCTGCTCCCGGAGAGAAGGAAGAGATGAGCGAGGTACGCGGCGCCGCCTGCCCACCGGAGACGACGAGGAGCCGGAAATCCTGGGCCCCCCTTTCTGATGACGGAGGAAACATGGTCGGTACGGCACGACAGCACGAGGACGTCGAACACGAGGACGTCGAAGGGGTGGACGGAGGCGTGGGCCTGACGGCGCTGCTGGTCGCCGCGGCACGGGCCATCGAGACCCACCGCCCCGACAGCCTGGCGCAGGACGTCTACGCGGAGGGTTTCGTACGCGCCGCACCGGCGTGCACGGACTGGCCCCTGCGCATCGAGCGGGTCCCCGACGGGGACCGGAACCCGCTGTGGGGGAGATTCGCCCGCTACTTCGGCCTGCGGACCAGGGTCCTCGACGACTTCCTCCTCCGCGCCGTCAGCGCCGGCGCCCACCAGGTGGTCCTGCTGGGGGCGGGGCTGGACACGCGCGCCTTCCGGCTGGACTGGCCGTCCGGCCGCGTGGTCTACGAGATCGACAGGGCAGGCGTGCTGGAGTTCAAACAGCACGTGCTCGCGGAACGGGCGGCCGAGCCGAAGGCCGAACGCGTACCGGTACCGGTCGACCTGCGCGCCGACTGGGTGACGGCGCTGACCGACGCCGGCTTCGACCCGGGGGCGCCGAGCGCCTGGCTGGCCGAAGGACTGCTCTTCTACCTGCCGGGCCCCGCCGAGACGTACCTCGTCGACACGGTGGACCGGCTGAGCGCCGGGGGGAGCGCCCTGGCGTTCGAGGCCAAGCTGGAGAAGGACCTGCTGGTGTACCGCGACAGCCCGCTCTACACGGCGACGCGGGAGCAGATCGGCATCGACCTGCTCCACCTCTTCGACAAGGGGCCACGGCCCGACTCCGCGGGGGACCTGGCAGCCCGCGGCTGGTCCACTTCGACGCACACACCCTTCGACTTCACGCACCGGCACGGGCGCGGCCCGCTCCCCGAGCCGAACGACGCGCTGGAGGGCAACCGGTGGGTGTTCGCGCACAAACCCCGGTCCTGACGGCCGCCGCACCCGGCCCGCACCGCACCGTGCCGCCCGGCCGCGCCTCCCGCCGAGGGGCCGCGCGGAGCGCACGGGGGCGTGCCCGCGTCGGGGCGTGAAGCACAACTGCGAGGGCGCTTAAGAAATCCTCGATGGACCCGGGGCACCGGTGTGCGGCAGATTTCTCCGTGACGGTACGGAACGCCGCACCGCGGTGGCCCCGGGACGGGACCACGCGCGTCCGGCGTCCGTGGACCGTCGCCCCTCCAGTCACCCCGGGCCGCCGGCTGCCTTCCGCATGCCTGTGTCATCGGGGCGTTCGACGCGCACCAGGTACAGGGAGCCGCAGCCGTGAAGGCACTCGTGAAGCAGAAGGCCGAGCCGGGGCTCTGGCTGACGGACGTACCGGAGCCGGAGACCGGCCCCGGGGACGTCCTGATCAAGGTCCTGCGCACCGGGATCTGCGGCACCGACCTGCACATCCGCGCCTACGACGGCTGGGCGCAGCAGGCCGTGCGCACCCCGCTGGTCCTGGGCCACGAGTTCGTCGGCGAGGTCGCCGAAGTGGGCGCCGACGTCGCCGACGTCAAGGTGGGCGACCTGGTCAGCGGTGAGGGCCACCTCGTCTGCGGGAAGTGCCGCAACTGCCTGGCCGGGCGGCGCCACCTGTGCCGCTCCACGCTCGGGCTCGGCGTCGGCCGGGACGGGGCGTTCGCCGAGTACGTGGCGCTGCCCGCCTCCAACGTCTGGGTGCACCGGAACGAGGTGGACCTCGACGTCGCCGCGATCTTCGACCCGTTCGGCAACGCCGTGCACACCGCGCTGTCCTTCCCGCTGGTCGGGGAGGACGTCCTGATCACCGGGGCCGGTCCGATCGGCCTCATGGCCGCCGCCGTCGCCCGTCACGCGGGCGCCCGCAACGTCGTCATCACCGACGTGAGCGAGGCCCGGCTGGAGCTCGCCGGGAAGGTCGGCGTGGACCTCGCCCTGAACGTCGGCCGGGAGACCGTCGCCGACGGCCAGCGCCGCCTCGGTCTGCGCGAGGGCTTCGACATCGGCCTGGAGATGTCCGGCCGCCCCGAGGCCATGCGGGACATGATCGCGAACATGACGCACGGCGGCCGGATCGCGATGCTCGGCCTGCCGTCCGAGGAGTTCCCCGTCGACTGGTCCCGCGTCGTCACCTCGATGCTCACCATCAAGGGCATCTACGGCCGCGAGATGTACGAGACCTGGTACGCCATGTCCGTGCTGCTGGAGGGCGGGCTCGACCTCGCCCCGGTCATCACCGGACGCTACGGCTACCGCGACTTCGAGGCCGCCTTCGACGACGCCGCGAGCGGGCTGGGCGGCAAGGTCCTGCTGGACTGGACCGTCTGAGCAGCCCAGCCGCCCCGCCCCACCCCACCATCCGACCGGGAGACAGCCCTCATGTTCGACTCCGTACGCGACGACCTGCGCACCACCCTCGACGAGATCCGGGAGGCCGGGCTCCAGAAGCCGGAGCGGGTCATCGGCACCCCGCAGTCCGCCAACGTCGCCGTCACCTCCGGGGGCCGCCCCGGCGAGGTGCTGAACTTCTGCGCCAACAACTACCTGGGCCTCGCCGACCACCCGGAGGTCGTCGCCGCCGCCCACGAGGCGCTGGACCGCTGGGGCTACGGGCTCGCCTCCGTCCGCTTCATCTGCGGCACCCAGGAGGTCCACAAGGAGCTGGAGCAGCGGCTCTCGTCCTTCCTCGGCCAGGAGGACACGATCCTCTACTCCTCCTGCTTCGACGCCAACGGCGGCGTCTTCGAGACCCTGCTCGGTGCCGAGGACGCGGTGATCTCCGACGCCCTCAACCACGCCTCCATCATCGACGGCATCCGCCTCTCCAAGGCGCAGCGGTACCGCTACGCCAACCGCGACATGGCCGACCTGGAGAAGCAGCTCAAGGAGGCCTCCGGCGCGCGCCGCCGCCTGATCGTCACCGACGGCGTGTTCTCCATGGACGGTTACGTCGCTCCGCTCGCCGAGATCTGCGACCTGGCCGACCGTCACGGGGCCATGGTCATGGTCGACGACTCGCACGCCGTCGGATTCGTCGGCCCCGGCGGCCGCGGCACCCCCGAGCTGCACGGCGTCATGGACCGCGTCGACATCATCACCGGCACGCTCGGCAAGGCGCTGGGCGGCGCCTCCGGCGGTTACGTCGCGGCGCGCGCCGAGATCGTCGCCCTGCTGCGCCAGCGCTCGCGCCCGTACCTCTTCTCCAACTCGCTCGCGCCGGTCATCGCCGCCGCCTCCCTCAAGGTCATCGACCTGCTGGAGTCCGCGGGCGAGCTGCGCGAGCGGCTCGACGCCAACACCGCGCTCTTCCGCTCCCGGATGACCGCGGAGGGCTTCGACGTCCTGCCCGGCGACCACGCCATCGCCCCGGTGATGATCGGGGACGCGGCGGAGGCGGCCCGCATGGCCGAACTGCTCCTGGAACGCGGCGTGTACGTCATCGGGTTCTCCTACCCGGTCGTCCCGCAGGGCGCCGCGCGCATCCGGGTCCAGCTGTCCGCGGCGCACTCCACCGAGGACGTCGACCGCGCCGTGGACGCGTTCGTCGACGCGCGGGCGGCCCTGGAGGCGTGACCCGGCTCCCGGGGGCGGGTGGCACGACACCGGGGGCATGACCCGGTGGCGGTTCGGGGCACCCGTCGCGACCTGGGACAATGAGGACATGATCGATGCCCGGCGGCTGCGCATTCTCCGTGCGGTGGCGGATCACCGTACGGTGACCGCCGCGGCCGCCGCGCTCTACCTCACCCCGTCCGCGGTCTCGCAGCAGCTGGCCGCCCTGGAGCAGGAGACCGGCCACCGGCTGGTCGAGCGCGGGGCGCGCGGCGCACGGCTGACGGCGGCCGGCGAGATCCTGCTGACCCACGCCCACGAGGTGCTGGCCCAGCTGGAGCGGGCGGAGGCGGAGCTCGCCGACTACGCCGCGGGTGTCGCCGGCACGGTCACCGTGGCCGCGTTCGCCACCGGCATCGGCCTGGTGCTGGCCCCGGCCATCGCCGAGCTGACCCGCACCGCGCCCGGCATCCGGGTCCGGGTGCAGGACGCCGAGGGCGACGCGAGCGTCCCGATGGTGCTGGACCGGCAGGTCGATGTGGCGGTCGCCGTCGAGTACCGGGGCGCGCCCGGTGACGACGACCGGCGGCTGACCCGCGTCCCGCTGTACTCCGAGCCCTTCGACGCCGTGCTGCCGGTCGGCCACCGCCTCGCCGGGCGGGGGCACATCGCCGTCGCCGACCTCGCCGACGACCCCTGGATCGGGCCCTACCCCGGCAACCCCTGCCACGACGTGGTGGTCCTGGCCTGCGAGTACGCCGGGTTCGAACCGAGGCTGGAGCACTCCTCGGACGACTTCCACGCCGTGCTGGCCCTGGCCGGGGCGGGCGCCGGAGTGGCCCTGGTGCCCCGGTCGGCGCTGCGCGGCCCGGAGCGGGGCGATGTCGTCGTGCGCCCGGTGAACGGGGTGGCGCCGACCCGGCGGGTCTTCGCCGCCGTGCGGCGGGGGGCCGAGGACCATCCCCTGATCAAGCCCGTCCTGGACGCGCTGAGGGCGGCGGCGGCCCCGGCCCCGGCCCGGGCCTGAAGGCCTCCTCCCTGTGCCCCCGCCGGGCCGGCAGGAGCGTTCCCGCCACGGCCGCCACCGGCGGCCCTGTACCGGGCGGGCTCCATGTACGGCGCCGATCCCCCGGCGCCTCCGAGAAGGCGGTGCGCGGGATCGCGGCGGCCAGGGTGCCGGTCGCCGGCCCGGCGAAGGCCACCAGCGCCGTCTGCGGCTCCAGCATCCGCGTCAGCCGCCCGCGTCCGGCGCCCACCAGCCTGAGGGTGAGCGTGCTGACCACCGCAAGGAGCACGAGGGCGTCCCGCAGCGCCGCGGCGGCCGCGTCCGGGCCGGTGCCGTCCGTGCGGGACCCGGCACCGCCTGGTCACGGGCGGCCGACACCCGGCCCGCGAGAGCCTCCCGGGGGAACGGAACTCCCCGATGCCCAGGGAGCGTTCGGAGACGGCGACGACCCGGGGCGTCGCCCGTCGCCCAGGCGCAGCTCCCCGCCCGGTCGCCGACGCGCGCGGCCGGCCCGTCGGCGCGGTCGGCGCCCAGCGCCGGAGCGGTCACCCTCAGGTCCGCCCGGAGCGCCTGGGGGCGGCCTGAGGGTGCCCGGAACGGGGGCGGGGAGGCTCAGGCAGGCTGCAGCAGGTCCCACCGGTTGCCGTACAGGTCCTCGAAGACCGCGACCGTGCCGTACGCCTCCCGCCGCGGCTCCTCCAGGAAGCGGACCCCGGCCGCCCGCATCCGCTCCCGGTCGCCCGCGAAGTCGTCGGTGTGCAGGAAGAAGCCGACCCGCCCACCCGTCTGCGCCCCCACGGCGGCCCGTTGCGCCTCGTCCTTGGCGCGGGCCAGCAGCAGCCCCGGGCCCGCCCCACCGCGCGGCCGGACGACCCCCCAGCGCGAGCCGTCGCCCCGGTCGGTGTCCTCCACCCGCTCGAAGCCGAGCGCGTCCGTGTAGAAGGAGACGGCCTCGTCGTAGTCGCGGACGACCAGCGTGACCAGGGCGATGAGGGACATGGGTGCTCCGGATTCCTCGGTGGGCCGTGCGGGCGGTGCGGTGCCCGCCTGCGGGCGGTGTGGCCCTGCAGGCGGTTATACGTAACACTAACGCGGTGCCGGATCGGCTGGGGACAATGCCGCCATGGACACGAGTGACTCCGGCTTCCGCACACGGCCCGGTCTCGACCCTGTCTCTTATACACA
>NZ_KL585411.1:31566-39882 GCF_000721935.1 Streptomyces sp. NRRL WC-3549 | reverse complement strand
GGCTGACGGACCGCGCCCGCGGCCTCGCCGCCGACGGCACCCGGCGCCTCCTCGGGATCGCGGGCGCGCCCGGCTCCGGGAAGTCCACCCTGGCCGCCCGGCTCGTCGACGCCCTCGACGGACAGGCGGTCCTCGTCCCGATGGACGGCTTCCACCTGGCCGGAGCCGAGCTGACGCGCCTCGGACGGGCGGAGCGCAAGGGCGCGCCCGACACCTTCGACGCCGCCGGGTACGCGGCGCTGCTGAGGCGGCTGCGGCACCCCGAGGGGCCGGACCCGGTGTACGCGCCCGCGTTCGACCGGGAACTGGAGGAACCGGTCGCCGGAGCCGTGCCCGTGCCCCCGGACGTCCCGCTCGTCGTGACCGAGGGCAACTACCTGCTGCTGGACGAGGGGCCCTGGGCGCCGGTGCGGGGGCTGCTCGACGAGGTGTGGTTCCTGGACGCCGCCCCGGACGTGCGGGTGCGCCGGCTCGTGGACCGGCACGTGCGGTTCGGCAAGCCCCGCCCGCACGCGGAACGCTGGGTCGCCGGCTCCGACGAGCGCAACGCCCGCCTCGTGGAGCGGCACCGCGACCGGGCCGACCTGGTGGTACGGATGTCCTGAGCGGAGCATGCTGGGTGCCGTCCAGCCGTCCAGCCGTCCAGCCGTCCCGCCGTCCAGCCGTCCCGCCGTCCAGCCGTCCAGCCGTCCCCCGAGGAGGCCCCCATGACCAGCCCCGGTACCGACCGGCCCGTGCCCTTCACCGCCGACGACTACCGGGCCCGGATGGCCCGTGCCGCCGAGGCCGCCGACGCCGCCGGCCTCGCGGGCGTGCTCGTCGCCCCCGGGCCCGACCTGGTCCACCTCACCGGCTACCGCCCGACCGCCGCCACCGAGCGGCTCACCCTGCTCGTCCTGCGGGCCGGTCACGACCCCGTCCTGGTCGTCCCCGCACTGGAGGCCGCGGACGCCGAACGCGCCGCCGGTGCCCCGGCGCTCACCCTGCGGGACTGGACCGACGCCGCCGACCCGTACGCCCTGTCCGCCGCATCGCTGGACGCCGAGGGCCGGTTCGCGGTCAGCGACAACACCTGGGCCCTCCATCTGCTGGCCCTGCAGCAGCGGCTGCCCGGGACCTCGTACGCCTCGCTGACCGAGGCCCTGCCGATGCTGCGCGCGGTGAAGGACGCGGCCGAACTGGAACGGCTCGCCGCAGCGGGGGCCGCCGCCGACGCCGCGTACGAGCGCGTCCTGGAGGTCCGCTTCTCCGGCCGCCGGGAGACCGACGTGGCCGCCGAACTCGCCGCCCTCCTACGGGAGTACGGCCACGAGCAGGTCGACTTCACCGTGGTGGGCTCCGGCCCGAACGGCGCCAACCCGCACCACGAGGCGGGGGGCCGCACCATCGAGCGGGGCGACATGGTCGTGCTGGACTTCGGCGGCCTCAAACACGGGTACGGTTCCGACACCTCCCGTACGGTCCACGTCGGCGAACCCACCACCGAGGAGCAGCGGGTCCACGACATCGTGCGGGAGGCGCAGGAGGCGGGGTGCCGCGCCGTACGCCCCGGCGCCGCCTGTCAGGACGTCGACCGGGCGGCCCGTGCCGTCATCACCGAATTCGGTTACGGCGAACGGTTCATCCACCGCACCGGCCACGGCATCGGTGTCACCACCCACGAACCGCCGTACATGATCGAGGGCGAGGAGCAGCCCCTGGTGCCGGGCATGTGCTTCTCCGTCGAGCCGGGTATCTACCTCCCGGGCCGCTTCGGGGTCCGCATCGAGGACATCGTCACCGTCACCGAGGACGGCGGACGGCGGCTGAACACCACCCCGCGCGAACTGGCGGTCGTCGAGTAGGACCGGTCGCGTCCCCGGCGGTCAGTCGTCGGCCAGCACCACGCACGACTCGGGCGGCAGGCGCAGCACCCCGTCGGCGCCCGGGGCTTCCACGGGCGTCCAGGCGGCCAGTACCCGGCCCCCGCCCGCGCGGTGCCGTCCGAGCCCCAGCGGGACGGCGGCCGGTGCGTCGGCGAGGTTGACCGCGACCCGTAGGTCGCCCCGGCGGTAGGCGATCCAGCGCGCCCCCTCGTCGTACGCCGTCCGGACCGCGGCCAGGTCCGGATCGCAGAGGTCGGGCATGGCGTGGCGCAGCGCGATCAGCTCGCGGTACCAGGCCCGCATCCGGGCGTGCGGTTCCCGCTCCGGTTCGCTCCAGTCGAGGCACGAACGGGCCCGCGTGTCCGGGTCCTGCGGGTCGGGGACGTCCTCGGCCGCCCAGCCGTGCGCCGCGAACTCCCGTCTCCTGCCCTCGCGTACGGCACGGGCGAGCTCCGGATCGGTGTGGTCGGTGAAGAACTGCCACGGAGTGCGGGCGCCCCACTCCTCGCCCATGAAGAGCATCGGGGTGAACGGCCCGGTGAGCACCAGGGCCGCCGCGCACGCCTGGAGTCCGGGGGACAGGGACGAGGCGAGGCGGTCGCCGAGCGCGCGGTTGCCGATCTGGTCGTGCGTCTGGGCGTAGCCGACGAAGCGGTGGGCGGGGGTCCGGGTGATGTCCACGGGCCGGCCGTGCGTGCGGCCCCGGAAGCTGGAGTACGTGCCGTTGTGGAAGAACGCGGCGGTCACCGTCTTGGCGAGCGCGGCCAGCGGGGCGGCGGCGAAGTCGGCGTAGTAGCCCTGCGACTCACCGGTCAGCGCGGTGTGCAGCGCGTGGTGGAAGTCGTCGTTCCACTGGGCGTGCAGCCCGAGGCCGCCCTCGGGCCTCGGCGTCGTCGTCCGCGGGTCGCACAGGTCGGACTCGGCGATCAGCGGCAGGGGGCGGCCCACCTCCACGGCGAGCGCGTCGACCGCCGTGGACAGCTCCTCCAGGAAGGTCAGCGCCCGGTCGTCCGCGAGCGCGTGGACCGCGTCCAGCCGCAGCCCGTCGAGCCGGTAGTCCCGCAGCCAGGCCAGCGCACTGCCCAGCAGATACGCGCGGACCTCGTCCGAGCCCGGGGCGTCGAGGTTGACGGCCGAGCCCCACGGCGTGTGGTGGGTGTCGGTGAAGTACGGGCCGAAGGCCGGGAGGTGGTTGCCGGAGGGGCCCAGGTGGTTGTGGACCACGTCCAGCACGACGGCCAGGCCCAGACCGTGTGCCGCGTCCACGAAGCGCTTCAGGCCCTCCGGCCCGCCGTACGGTTCGTGCACCGCCCACAGCGACACGCCCTCGTACCCCCACCCGTGCGTGCCGGGGAAGGGGCAGACCGGCATCAGCGACACATGGGTGACACCCAGGTCCACCAGATGGCCGAGCCGTCCGGCCGCCGCGTCGAAGGTGCCCGCCTCGGTGAACGTCCCGATGTGCAGCTCGTACAGCACGGCGCCCGGCAGTCCGCGTCCGGCCCACGGGTGGCGCCAGGCGTACGCCTCCTGGTCGACCACCGCGCTCTCGCCGTCGGGACCGTCCGGCTGGCGGCGGGAGCGCGGATCGGGCAGGACGGGGCCGTCGTCGAGCACGAAGCCGTAGCGGTCGCCGTCCACCGCCTCGGCCTCGGCCGCCCACCAGCCCGCACGCAGCGGATCACGCTCCATCGGCCGCCGCCCGCCCGCCGTCGCCAGCAGGACCGACGCGGCCTGAGGGGCCCACACCTCGAACTGCATCCACCACTCCTCGTCCACGAACCGGCGGGGCCGCCCCGGGCCCATGACCGGCGGAAGGCGCACGCACGGCCCCGGGGCACTGGAGCGGATCCGCACCTGGCGATTAAGGTCTGGTCCTGATCATTGCCCTGCCGGCGGGTGCTCATACGCGGCGGACATGGGCAGGAGCACCCGGAACGAGTACCAGGTCCCTCTGACGGCTGCTGGAGGCCGAGATGACCGTGCCGATCTTTCCCCCCGGTTTCCTCTGGGGCGCGTCCGCCTCAGCCTTCCAGACCGAAGGGGCGCACGACACCGACGGCAAGGGCCTCTCCGGCTGGGACGCCTTCGCCGCGCAGGGCAGGATCAAGGACGGCACCGACACCACCCGGGGCACCGGCTTCCACGAGCGCTACCGGGAGGACGTCGCCCTGCTCGCCGGACTCGGCGCGGACGCCTTCCGCTTCTCCGTCAGCTGGCCCCGGGTCGTCCCCGGCGGCAGCGGCGCGGTCAACCCCGCCGGGCTGGACTTCTACGACCGGCTCGTCGACGAGCTCTGCGCCCGCGGCGTCACCCCCGCCCCGACCCTCTACCACTGGGACACCCCGCTCGCGCTGGAGGAGGAGGGCGGCTGGCTCCACCGGGACACCGCCTACCGCTTCGCCGAGTACGCGGGCATCGTCGCGGAACGGCTCGCCGACCGCGTCCCCATGTGGATCACCATCAACGAACCGGCCGAGGTCACCATGCTCGGGTACGCGCTCGGCGAGCACGCCCCCGGCCGCACCCTGCTCTTCGACGCGCTGCCCGCCGCCCACCACCAACTGCTCGCGCACGGCCTCGCCGTACGGGCGCTGCGCGCGGCCGGGGCCGGGAACATCGGCCTCGCCCTGTCCCACACGCCCGTCTGGACGGCCGGTGACACGGACGAGGACCGCATGGGCGCGGAGCTCTACGACACCCTCACCAACTGGCTGTTCGCCGACCCCGTGCTGACCGGCCGCTACCCCGACGAGGGCTTCGCCTCCCTCATGCCGGGTCCCGTGGAGGACGACCTCGGGGTCATCTCCACCCCGCTCGACTGGTACGGCGTCAACTACTACAACCCCACCCTCGTCGGCGCCCCGAAGCCGGAGGCCCTGGACTCCTTCTCCGGCTACCGCATGCCGGAGGGCCTGCCCTTCGGAATCCGGGAGATACAGGGGTACGAGACCACCGACTTCGGCTGGCCCGTCGTCCCCGAAGGGCTCACCGAGACCCTCGGGCAGCTCCGGGACCGCTTCGGCGACCGGCTGCCCCCCGTCTACATCACCGAGAACGGCTGCGCCGTCGACGAACCCGTCGCCGACGGCCGCCGCATCGCCTACCTGGAGGGACACCTGAAGGCCCTGCGGTCGGCCATCGACGCGGGCGTCGACGTACGCGGCTACTTCACCTGGTCACTCACCGACAACGTGGAGTGGACCGAGGGCGCCGGCAAGCGTTTCGGGCTCGTCCACATCGACTACGCGACGCTCCGGCGCACGCCCAAGGAGTCGTACACCTGGTACCGGGACCTGATCCGCGCCCAGCGCGCGGCGGGCACCGGCTGAGGGCCCCGCCCGGCGGGCCCCGGTCAGTCCCACACCATGTCGACGGCGCGCTCGAAGTTCACGTATCCCAGGCGTGCGAAGGACTTCGCCATCGGCGCGTTGCCGAGGTCGGTGGCGGCCCTGATCCGCTCCACGCCCCGGGCCGCGAGCACCCGGGTGCCCTCGGCGAGGACGTCGTCGACGTAGCCGTGGCCCCGGTGGGCCGGCAGCACTCCGATGTACGCGATCATCGGGTGGTAGTTGTTGCGGGCCGGGACCACGAAGCCGACCGGTTCTCCACCCGGGAGTTCCGCGACCCGCCACCACTCCCGTGGGGACCTCAGCTGCGCGAACTCCTCCTCGTACTGCTTCTCGGCGGCCTCGCGTGCGGTCAGCCCGGACGCCAGGTCCGCCCGGCCGTGGGCGTCCAGGGTGCCGTCCACCACCGCGGCCATCAGGGCGACCAGGTCCTCCCGGTCCCTGACCTGACGGAACATCAGCCGGCCCTCGTCCTTCGGCACGGGCGTGCCCGCGCGCCACTCCAGGCGCAGCCGCTCCACCAGGACACGGGCACCGCTCGCCGCCATGACCCGCAGCCGCGCCTCGACCACCTCACGGGCGGCGGGATCCTTACGCCAGTCCGGCGGGACGAACCGTCCGTACTCGGGACGGGGCGCCCCGGCGGGTATCACCGCGGCCGTCGCCGTCTCCAGCAGTCGCAGCCCGATCTCACCGCGCTCCGGCTCCGGCAGGGTGTCGTCCAGGTCGAAGAAGTCCAGGAACCGCGGGCCGCCCCCGCGCTCATCGGTCCACCACGAGAGCCGGGCGGCCACCCGCCCACCGCGCAGTGCCACCCACATCCACTCGGGAGGGCGGCGGCCGGCCGCGAGGTCGTCGGCCACCTCGTGGTCCAGGACGTACGGCAGGCCGAGGAAGAGGCCGAGCTCCTCGGGCCCTTCGAGGTGACGGATGATCAGGTCCAGTGGGGCAAGGGGCACAGGTACTCCAGGGCGCGGTTCGCCGGCGCGGGGGCGGCGGCGGGCGTGACGGTAGCAACCCCCGCGCCCACGGCCTACCGCTTTTCCGCTGCCGCGCAGGTCAGGGCGGCCCGAAGCGGCCTTCTGCTGGACACCCCAGCCCTGTCGGCCCGACAATCGGACCGTGACGTCATCCTTCGAGCACTCCACGTACCCCGCGCGGCTGTCGGACGCCCAGCGCGACCGTGCTCTCGACGCTCTGAGGGACGGCGTGGCCCAGGGCAAGCTCTCCCAGGACACCTTCCTGCGGCGGATGGAACTCGCGCTGACCGCCCGGCGGTCCGAGGACCTCGCGGTGCTCACCGCCGACCTGGAGTCCGGCGGACGCTGGAGCCGTGGACTCCTCCGCGCGGTGGGCGGGGCCTCCGCGTTCCCGGCGCGGCTGCGGCGGGCCTGGCAGTCCGAGCGGCTGCCCAAGCTCCTGCTGCCCGTGCCCGGTCCGCACCCGCTGCACATAGGCCGCGACCCGGGCAACGGACTGCGGCTCAGCCACGAGACCGTGTCGCGCCGGCACGCCGAGCTGACCGCCCACGGCAGCCGGTGGATCCTCCGCGACCTCGGCTCCACGAACGGCACCTGCGTCAACGGCCGACGGGTCATCGGCGCCGTCCCGGTGCGCGCCGGTGACCAGGTCAGCTTCGGCCGGGTGGCCTTCCTGCTCACCTCACCCGCGCAGCTCCCGCCGCAGTGACCCCCGTGCCCACGGCGCGTCGCGTCAGGCCCTGACGAGCAGCGCCACCGGCCGGTCCGCGAACAGCTCCGCCACGGCCACCTCGGGGCCGGTGAACTCCCGCCCCGGGGTGAGCAGATCGCGCCACCGGCCACCGTCGGGCAGCGTCAGCGCCGTGCCGCGCCAGCCGCCCTCCTCCGCGAGCCGCAGCGACAGCCGCGTCACCGCCGTGACCACGTCCCCGGACCGGCAGAACGCCAGGCAGTGGGCGGCCGCCGGGCCCCGGGCCCCCAGCGGGGCGTAGGTGCCCGACTCGCCGAAGAGCCCGGGACGCTCCCGGCGCAGCCGCAGCGCCGCCGCAGTGACCTCCGCCTTGGGGTCGTCGTCGCGCCCCTCGGGCGGGCGGCCGAACGGGCGGCGGTTGTCCGGGTCCACCAGGGCGAGGTACTCCCGCTCCGTGCCCTGGTAGAGATCGGGCACGCCCGGCATGGTGAGGTGCACCAGCGCCGCCCCCAGCACATTGGCCCGCACGAAGGGTTCCAGGGCCGCCGCGAACCGGGTCAGCGCCGAGCGGACCTCGCCGGTGCCGCTGCCCGGGCCCGCCGCCACGAAGTCGGTCACCGCTCGCTCGTACGCCGGGTCCGGCTCGGTCCAGCTGGTGAACAGGCCCGCCTCCCGGACCGCCTTCAGCAGCGCCGGCTCCAGCCTGCCCGCCGCCTCCGCGGCCGGCAGCCCCGCGCAGCCGTACGCCGACTGCCAGGCCTGCCAGGCCAGCTGCGGATCCGGCGCCGCCACCCCGGCCGCCCGGGACAGCCGCGCCACCAGCGCGGCCCAGCGCTCCGGGCACTCCGAGAGGACGGCGATCCGGGCCCGGACGTCACCGCTGCGCTTGGTGTCGTGCGTGGTCAGCACCGTGCCGGTGGCCGGCCAGTCGCGGGCGACGCGGGCGCAGTACGCGTGGAACTCCTCCGGGGACACCGCCGGCCGGCCCGGGTCGCCGCCCACCTCGGTCGCCGAGAGCAACGGGACGTACCGGTAGAACGCCGTGTCCTCCACCGACTTGGCGTGCAGTGCCGACGCCGTCTGGGCGAACCGGGCACAGAACTCGGCGTGTTCCTCGCCCGCGCCCAGCCGGCCGAGCGCCAGCTCCCGCACCACGTCCACGGCCGTGGCCTCCTGCGGCACGGAGAACGCGGCCTTCGCGTCCCGTACCGCCTGGGGCGGCAGCGCCGACTCGGCGAGCTCCGTCGGCGGGCCCCCCGCGGTGACGTACGGCCGGTAGACGGGGACCCGGACCAGCAGCTCCCGGATCGCCGTGTGCAGGGCCCAGGGGGCGTGGTCCCGCAGGGCGAGGTCCCCGGCGCAGGCCCGGACGGCGAGCCGGGTCAGCCACCGGGTCTCGGCGGCCAGCTCATGGGTGACCACCCGGTAGG
>NZ_KL585411.1:28360-31393 GCF_000721935.1 Streptomyces sp. NRRL WC-3549 | reverse complement strand
GCTCATGGGTGACCACCCGGTAGGCGGCCCGCCGCACCGTCGCCGTCCAGTAGCCGCCCCGGTCCCCCGGAGGCCCCGCGGAGTCCCGGTAGCGGCCCAGCAGGTCCGCCGCGCCCGTCGGGTCCGTGAACAGGCCGTCGATCCGGTGCAGCGCGTCGTACCCGGTCGTCCCCGCGACCGCCCAGCCGGCGGGCAGGACCTCGTCGGCGGTCAGGATCTTCTCCACCACGGTCCACCGCCCGCCGGTGGCCTCGCCCAGCCGTTCCAGGTACGCGGCGGGGTCGGCCAGCCCGTCCGGGTGGTCGACGCGCAGCCCGTCCACGGTGCCGTCGTTCAGCAGTTCGAGGATCTTGACGTGGGTGGCCTCGAAGACCTCGGGGTGCTCGACCCGGACCCCGATCAGGTCGGAGATGGTGAAGAAGCGCCGGTAGTTCAGCTCGGTCCGGGCCAGCCGCCACCAGCCCAGCCGGTAGTGCTGGGCGGCGAGCAGCCGGGGCAGCGGGAGGTCAGCCGTACCCGCGCGCAGCGGGAACTCCTGCTCCCCGTAGCGGAGCACCGGGGTGCCGTCCTCACGGGTACCGGTCTCGAACCGGCCGGACTCCTCGCCGACCGGCCCCGCCAGGACGGGCAGCAGCACCTTTCCGCCGCCCGCCTCCCAGTCGATGTCGAACCAGCGGGCGTACGGGGACTCCCGGCCCTCGCCCAGCACCTCCCACAGCGGCCGGTTGTACCGGGGGGAGGCCGCCATGTGGTTGGGCACGATGTCCAGGACCAGCCCGAGACCGTGCGCGCGTGCCGTGGCGGACAGCTCCCGCAGCCCCTCCTCGCCGCCGAGCTCGGCCCGCACGCGGCTGTGGTCGACCACGTCGTAGCCGTGCCCGGAACCGGGCACGGCCTCCAAGACCGGGGAGAGATGCAGATGCGAGACGCCGAGCCCGGCGAGGTAGGGCACGGCGTCCGCCGCGGCGGCGAACGTGAAGTCCGGCTGGAGCTGGAGCCGGTAGGTGGCGGTGGGCGTCATGGACACCTACGTACCCAGCCCGGCGCCTTCCGTGTCACCCGGGGCCCCCGGTGCGGCGGGCGGCCCGCCCCCGTGACCCGAACGGGCTACGGGGGCGGCCGCCGCCCGGGTCACGCCGGGCGCTTGAGCACCGTCAGGCTGCGCCCGACGAGCGTCACCCGCTCGCCGGCCGAGACCTTCGGTCCGGCCCCCGGGGGCACCCCGTCCGGAACCCCGGTGTCCACGACGACCTGCCAGCGCCTGCCGTGGTGGGTGGGCACCGTGAACTCCAGAGTCTCCGCGCTCGCGTTGAACATCAGCAGGAACGAGTCGTCCGAGATCCGCTCACCGCGCGGGCCCGGCTCCGAGATGGCGTGCCCGTTCAGGAACACCGTCATGGCCTTCGCGTGGGCGGCCTGCCAGTCCCGCTGGGTCATCTCGTCGCCCCGGGGGGTGAACCACGCGATGTCCGACAGCTCGTCGTGCGTGCCCTCCACCGGGCGGCCGTGGAAGAACCGCCTGCGCCGGAAGACCGGGTGGTCGCGGCGGAGCCAGACCATGGCCCGGGTGAACTCCAGCAGGCTGGTGTCCGACCCCGCCGGGTCCACGCCGTTACCGCCGTCCTCCCGGGTGCGGGCGGCCGGGTCGGGCCAGTGCACCCAGGAGAGTTCGTTGTCCTGGCAGTAGCCGTTGTTGTTGCCGCGCTGGGTACGGGCGAACTCGTCGCCGTGGCTCAGCATCGGGACGCCCTGGGAGAGCATCAGGGTGGCGATGAAGTTGCGCATCTGGCGGCTGCGGAGCTCCAGGATCTCCTTGTCCTCCGTGGGGCCCTCCGCGCCGCAGTTCCAGGAGCGGTTGTGGCTCTCCCCGTCCCGGTTGCCCTCGCCGTTGGCCTCGTTGTGCTTGTCGTTGTACGAGACCAGGTCGTGGAGGGTGAACCCGTCGTGGCAGGTGGTGAAGTTGATCGAGGCCAGCGGGCGCCTGCCGTCGTCCTGGTAGAGGTCGGAGGAGCCGGTCAGCCGCCCCGCGAACTCCGCCAGGGTGCGCGGCTCGCCCCGCCACAGGTCGCGGACCGTGTCGCGGTACTTGCCGTTCCACTCGGTCCACAGCGGCGGGAAGTTGCCCACCTGGTAGCCGCCCTCGCCCACGTCCCACGGCTCGGCGATCAGCTTCACCTGGCTGACCACCGGGTCCTGCTGGACCAGGTCGAAGAACGACGACAGCCGGTCCACCTCGTGGAACTGCCGGGCGAGCGTGGCCGCCAGGTCGAAGCGGAACCCGTCCACGTGCATCTCGGTCACCCAGTACCGCAGCGAGTCCATGATCAGCTGGAGGACGTGCGGGGACCGCATCAGCAGGGAGTTCCCGGTGCCCGTGGTGTCCATGTAGTACTGCGGGTCGTCGGTCAGCCGGTAGTACGAGGCGTTGTCCAGTCCGCGGAAGGAGAGCGTCGGCCCCAGGTGGTTGCCCTCGGCCGTGTGGTTGTAGACCACGTCGAGGATCACCTCGATGCCCGCCTGGTGCAGCGCCTTCACCGCCTGCTTGAATTCGAGCACCTGTTCGCCGCGATCGCCCCAGGAGGCGTACGCGTTGTGCGGGGCGAAGAAGCCGATCGTGTTGTAGCCCCAGTAGTTGGCGAGGCCCGCGTCGGCGAGCCGGTGGTCCTGGACGAACTGGTGGACGGGCATCAGCTCGATCGCGGTGACGCCCAGTTCGGTGAGGTGGGCGATGATCTCCGGATGCGCGAGCCCCGCGTAGGTCCCGCGCAGCTCCTCGGGCAGCCCCGGGTGAAGCATCGTCAGGCCCTTGACGTGCGCCTCGTAGATCACGGTGCGGTGGTAGTCGGTGCGGGGGCGGCGGTCGTCGCCCCAGTCGAAGTACGGGTTGACGACCACCGAGCTCATGGTGTGCGGCGCCGAGTCGAGGTCGTTGCGCTCGTTCGGCTTGCCGAACGGGTAGCCGTACACCGCCTCGCCCCACTGGATCTGCCCGGAGATCGCACGTGCGTACCTGTCTCTTATACACATCTCTGA
>NZ_KL585411.1:26944-28191 GCF_000721935.1 Streptomyces sp. NRRL WC-3549 | reverse complement strand
GGCTCGTACGGGCCGTGCACCCGGAAGCCGTAGCGCTGACCGGGCATCACGCCGGGCAGAAAGGCGTGACGGACGAAGGCATCGGTCTCGCGGAGCTCCACCGCCGTTTCTGAACCGTCGTCGTGCAGCAGGCACAACTCGATCCGGTCGGCGGCCTCCGAGAAGACCGCGAAGTTGGTCCCGGCGCCGTCGTACGTGGCACCGAGGGGATACGCCTGTCCCGGCCAGACCTGCATAGATAGGACTCTTCCACTTCTGATCCGGGTGCTTCGGGGTTCTTGACCCGATAATCCCCGAAAGATGCGTCTGTGCCTAGTAGGTCGGCCGGTGCGGTCGGGTCCCGTCGTCCCGGACGCCGCCCGGCCGGTCAACTTCGGACACCTCGCCGTCGCCCGGCAGGTGACACCGGCCGCCCGACCGCCCCGGCGCCCGGTTCGCCGGGTACGCGGCGTGTCCAATCCCTATGAATCAGCTCACTCCCGGCGATGCGGGCAGCGGGAAGGTGCCGGGGATGCTGGGGAGTTGAGTGATGAGCCTGTGCATCCGGCTGCACCGGCTCCCGCTCCCGGAGTACCCTTCCTTGATCGTTGGTGGGGGATCGGAAGGCGGTGCGCGGGTGAGCTCGGGAGGGTTCGAGCTGCCCCCAGGTGACACAGGTCACGAGGGGGAGTCGACCGATGCCCCGCCGGGGGCGGTTTCCCTCGCGCAGCCCATGGAGATCGGCGTGGAGCTGGACTGGGGCGCCGACGACTGGAACGAGGTGCGCACCCGGGCCCAGCGCGCCGGCCGGGCCTACATCTGGCTGAATCTCGTCGAACAGCGACTGCGCGCCGTGGTCTCCGCGGTGGTCCGTCCGATCTACGAGCCGGTGCACGGCGAGGACTGGGTGGTGGCCGCCGCGGGACCCGCCGGGCAGGAGTGGGTGCAGCGCGCCGTGGCCGTCCGGGAGGTCTCCCGCCGCAAGGGGTACCTCCTGGACCCGGCCGACGACAACGTCCTCAGCTTCCTGACGCTCCCTCAACTGCGCGAGCTGATGGTCCAGCACTGGCCCTGCTTCGAACCGTACGTCGACGACCGCCGCGAGGTGGAGCTCGCCCTCGACGAGCTGGAGGTGGCCCGCAACGTCGTCTCGCGCAACCGCGCCCTCAACGAGGCGGTCCTGGCGCAGGCCGAGCGGGCCTCGGCGCGCCTGCTGGAGATCCTCGGCAACGGCGCGGCCGTCCCGTCCGCCGACCGGCTGCCGGGGG
>NZ_KL585411.1:23178-26752 GCF_000721935.1 Streptomyces sp. NRRL WC-3549 | reverse complement strand
CTGCCGGTGGACGCCGTCGAGGAGCTGGTGGGCGACCGGTACGCCGACGTCGTCTCCGTCCACCCCGACCGGGTCCGGCTCCAGCGCCAGCTCCCCGCCGAGGACCTGTTCGGCGGGGCGCGCCGGCTGGACGCGATCGGGATAGGCCTCAACCTCCTCACCCAGAACTTCTCGGGGCGCCGGCTGATCCGGCTCGCCGAGTCGGGGTGCCGGGTGCGGCTGCTGTTCATCAATCCGGCGAGCAGCGCCGTCAAGCGCCGGGAGCGGGAACTCGGCCTCAAGAAGGGGGAGCTGAGCCGTTCGGTGGAGATGAACATCCTCCATATGCGCCGGGTCCGCTCCAAGCTCCGCGATCCGGGCGCCTTCCAGATCCAGGTCTTCGACGAGACGCCGCGCTTCACGGCCTACCTGGTGGACGGGGACGGGCCCGACGCCGTCGGGGTCGTGCAGCCCTACCTGCGGCGAGCGCGGGGCATGGAGGCACCCGTGTTCGTGCTGCGGGGCGGGGGACGGGCCGTGGTCCGTGCGGGGCAGGACAGCGAGCACGGGCTCTTCGAGACCTACCGTGAGGAATTCGAGTCGGTTTGGACCGATTCGCGGCCTGTCTCCTGACGCGGTCCTTCTTCTGACGCCCCCTCCTGCGTTGTCAGTGGCCCGTGCGAAGGTGGTCATCACGAGGGGGAGAGCACCACCGAAGGAGGTACGGGATGAGCTGGCACCGGGAGCGTCGGGCCGGGTTCGGCCTGGAGACGACCGGCACGGACCCGCTGGAGGCCCGCATCGTGACCGCCGCGGGCGCCGCGGTGGGGAGCACCGGCCGAGAGCCCGTCCGGTGCCGCGCCCGGTCGGCGGACCCGGGCGTCCGGATCCCCGATCTGGCGTCGGCGACCCACGGCGACAGCGGCGAGCGGACGGCGGAGGGGGGCCGGCCGGTGCGCGAGGTGGCGGACGCCGTCGCCGGGGCCCTCGGGGAGTGCCGGAGCGCCGATGGGCCGGTCGTCGCACACAACGCGAGGCGCGGTTCCCGCGGTTCAGCCGCGTTTCGGGCGCCTCATCCGGTACCGGGACGCGGGCTTCCGGCTCACGCCGGAGCGGGGGCCGGGCGATGAGCTGGATGGCAGGGCCCTTGGCCGCCTTCGACCTGGAGACCACGGGTACGGACGTCGAGACCGACCGCATCGTCACCGCGGCGGTCGTGCGACTGGAGCCGGACGGGACCGTCTCGGCGGAGCGCACGTGGTTGCTCGACCCGGGGGTGTGGATACCCGAACAGGCTTCGGCGATCCACGGCATCTCGACGGCTCATGCCCGCGAGCACGGGGTCTCGGCACCGTCCGCGGTCGAGGAAATCACTCAGGCCGTCGCCGAGGAGCTGCGCTCCGGGACACCTCTGGTCGTGATGAACGCACGCTACGACCTGTCATTGCTGGACCGTGAGTGCAGCCGGTACGGGCTGGAGTCGGTCAGCGAGCGGCTGGGCGTCGTGCCCTCGCCGGTCATCGATCCTCTGGTGATCGACAAGCACGTCGACCAGTACCGGAAGGGAAGGCGTGCCCTGCACGCGTTGTGCGCGCACTACGGCGTGTCACTCGAAGACGCGCACGACGCGAGGGCGGACGCGGTGGCTGCCGCGCGTGTGGTGCGACGCATGGCCGAGAGGCACCGGCCCGTCGGGACGATGTCCTCGACGGCCCTGCACGACCTCCAGGTGCGCGCGGCGGCGGTGCAGTCGGCCTCTCTGCAGGCCTACCTGCGCCGGACCACGAACCCGAGGGCGGTCGTCGAGTCGGCCTGGCCCGTCATCCCGCGAAGCCGGTAGACGGGGCCGGTTCACGACTTCGGGTCGCGGGAGCCCAGGGGGAGGGGGCGCCGGTAGGTCGCCAGCCCGCTGGTAGGCCTCCTCTACCGGCCCCCGTGGCCGCTGGCCGGCTGCTCCAGACCGAGGGAGTGGCCGTGGTCGTCCCGATCGGCCGGATCGTACGTGGTGATGCGGCAGGCGAGACGCGGCACACCGCTCCCCGGGACCGGGCGGTCCGCGCTCAGCAGCAGATCCGGTTCTCCGAGGTGAGGCGTCGCACCTGCTGTGCGAGGACATCGACGGGGAAGCGGAGCTCCCGGGCCCCGCGTGCGTGGGCGGGGTGAAACCGGTGCTCCGCCGACTTCGGGTCGTTGCAGAAGGGGACGCAGCAGGCGCGCTGACGCAGGTCGTCACAGGCCCCTGACCGTTCTGTCGGACCTGGCTGCGAAGATCACGCGCATGGATCTCGCTGACGCCCTCGCTGGCCTCGACGCCCATTCCTGGGCCTCCGTCTCGCACGCCTACGGCCCCGCCGAGGACCTCCCCGACCTGCTGCGTGCCCTCGCCGAGGGCGGCGGGGACGCCGAGGAGGCGATCTCGGAGCTGTACTCGTGCATCCTCCACCAGGGCACGGTGTACGCCGCCAGCGTGGACGCCGTCCCGTACCTCGCCCGGATCGCCGCCGCCGCCCGGCCCGGGACGACCGAAGTCCTCCGCCTGCTCGGCGGATTGGCCGAGAGCGATGACGCATGGGAGATCGCGCCGGGCGCCGTCCGGGCCGCCGTCGCCGCCCAGGTCCCCCTGCTGATACCGCTGCTGACCCATGAAGACGCGGAGGTCCGGCTGCTCGCCGCCTGGACGCTCGGTCACACCCGGAGTGCCGAGGCCGCCCTGGTCGCCCTGCGAAGCCGGTGGACGGCCGAGGCCGACCCCGGTGTCCGGGCCGAACTGCTCATCGCCCTCGGCCGGGTCGACGTCTCCGGCGCCGCCGTCGAGGCCCGCGCGCTGCTCGGCGCGGACACGCCCGCGCCGCTGCGCCTGGCCGCGCTCCTGGTTGCTCTGGCCGCCGGGGAGCCGTGGACCGACGCCCACCACGATGCCGCGCTCGGGCTGCTGCCGGCCCGCGACTTCACCGTCGACCGAAACAGCATGGACCACACGGAGCCGCTGCCCGCGTTCGTCGACAGCCTGCTGCGCCGCGAGACCGAGGCAGACCGTGAGAGCGCCTTCGCCCTGCTGGACGCCGCCCTGCGCGACGGCCGCCCCGAGGTGCGGACCGAGGCGCTCTCCGCGGCCGACCACGCCTGCTACCTCTCCCGCAGCGCTCCCCGGCGACTCGTCCCGGCCATCGCCCCACTCGTCGCCGAGTACCCGGCGTCAACCCTGCTCGGCCAGCTCGGCCCGGCCGCCGCCGAGGCCGCGCCCGTCCTCGCCGAACTCGCCGCCCGACCCGACGACGAGGCGGCCGACCAGGCATTGGCCGTGCTCGTCCGGGTCGCGCCCCGACAGGCCGCCCCGCTGCTGGCCCGGGGCCTCGACCGGCGCCCCCGCGCGCTCGACGCCGCAGGGGGCTTCCAGGCTCCCGACTTCCCCTTCGACCCGGTCCTGCTCGCCGCCGTCCGCGCACGCCTGGCCTCGGACGGGCTCGGCAACAACGAGACCGCCGCCCTGGTCCACCTGCTGCGCCAGTGGGGCCCGCAGGCCGCTGCGGCCCTGCCCGAGCTGTGCGCCGTGCTGCCCCGCTTCCCCTACGCGGCCTGTCTCTTATACACATCT
>NZ_KL585411.1:22004-22953 GCF_000721935.1 Streptomyces sp. NRRL WC-3549 | reverse complement strand
GGCCCGCGGGCCGAGCGTGAGCGGGCCGGCGCCGCGCTGCGTGCCGCCGCCGGGTCGCTGGTGGTGGCGCGGGCCCACCACGACCTCACCGGCGAGGCCGGCGTCCTCCTCGAAGCCGTCACCAGGGCACTCACCGCCGGCCCGCAGGAGGTCGCCGAGGCCGCCCAGGCCGCCGCACCCCTGGGCACGACGGCCGCCGGACTGCTCCCCGCCCTGCGGGCGGCCGTCAGCGAGGACGCCGAGCCGACCATCCCGCAACTGGACCGCGACACCGCGATCGCCACCGCCCTGTGGCAGATAGGCGGTGACGCCGAGGGAGCCGTCACGATCCTGGCCTCCGTCCTCGACCGCACCGTCGGCAATCAGCTCTGGTACCGGTGGACCGTCGTCCGCGCCCTCCGCGCCACCGCCCTCCTCGGTGCCGCCGCCCGGCCCCTGGTCCCCCGGCTGGAGCACCTGCTCGTCGCCCCCGAGAAGGCCCCTGCCGCCGCCCTCGCACTGCTCGCCGTCACCGGTCCCGACGACGTCGACCTCGGCCGGCTCGCCGAGGCGGCCCTCCACTCCGCCGACTCCGCCGAAACCGGCGCGGATGTCTCCGGCGCCTGCGAGGCCCTCCAGGCCCTCGGTGCCACGGCCCTGAACACCCGCCGGCGCCGGCGCGTCACCGAACTCGCCGAGCAGGACCGGCGCATCGTCGACTCGGGCCTCGCGAACAGCATCATCCGCGAGGACGAGCGGCTGCGCGCCGTGCTGACCGCCCTCTGATCCCGGGCCGTTCCCCGTGAGGTTCCCCGGCGGGCTCTATCCGTCCCGCCGGGGACCGGTCCGGGGGGAGACGGTCCGGGGGAGACCCGTCCGGAGGAGACCCGTTCCGGGGCGCCGTCGGCGTATGTCCTCGTCGGCGGGCAGGCGGCCCGGTGCTCGACGGCCGCCGGCCGTCGCGTGAGCC
>NZ_KL585411.1:21309-21773 GCF_000721935.1 Streptomyces sp. NRRL WC-3549 | reverse complement strand
GGCAGCCGGCGGGCCCCTCGGTCACCCCTCAGAAGGGGTACCAGCGGACCTCCGGGTCGTCCTGGCGCAGGGACGCCACCCTGCGGCGGAACTCCGCCAGCGCCTTCGGGTTGGTCGGCGCGTGCTGGGAGACCCAGGCGCAGCTCGCCGTCTCACGGGCCCCGCGCAGCACCGCGCACCCCGCCCAGTCGCGCACGTCCCAGCCGTAGGCGGCGGTGAAGGCGTCGTACGCCTCGGCGGGCAGGCCGTAGCGGTCACGGGAGAGGGCGAGGACCACCAGGTCGTGCTCCCGGAAATCGGCCGAGAAGGTCTCCAGATCGACGAGGACCGGCCCGTCCGGGCCGACGTGGACGTTGCGGGGGAGCGCGTCACCGTGGATGGGCCCGGGCGTCAGATGCGGGGCCAGGGCCGAGGCGGCCTTGGCGAAGCCGTCGCGCCGGCCGCGCAGGTAGTCGGCATCGGCG
>NZ_KL585411.1:11309-21083 GCF_000721935.1 Streptomyces sp. NRRL WC-3549 | reverse complement strand
CAGCCAGCGCTCGACGCCGCCCAGCAGCTCGCGGCGCGGCAGCGTGAAGTGCTCGGGCGGGGGCAGCGCGTGGACCCGGGTGAGCAGCGGCGCCAGGTCCCGGGGTTCGGGCGGGCGTACGGCGTCCGGCAGCCGGTGCCACAGCGTCACCGGGTGCCCCTCGACCAGCCGTGGCGCGGATTCGGCGGCGCGGACGGCGGGCACACCCGCGTCGGCGAGCCACCGCGCGACGGCCACCTCGCGCTCGGCCCGCTCCCGCAGCTCCGGGTGCGAGGTGGCGGCGCGGCCCACCTTGGCCACCAGGTCGCCGACGGCGAACACCGCGTTCTCGCCGAGCGCGAGCAGCCCGGCGTCGGCGGGCAGCCCCGCGGCGGTCAGTACCTCGCGGGCACGCATCTCGTCCATGACCCGATTTTCGCATCCGCGCAGGCCACCTCGACGGTCGGAGGGCACGCCGGGACGGTGGCACGGCCCGTGTACACGGTCATACCGGTAGGAAACGGTGCTCAACAGGCGAACGGGGAGTCCGGTCCCGCTGCTCGGCGCCGGGTCTCGTTGTGCGGCAGTGCGCCGGGCTCCACCGACGCACGGTCCGGCCGCACCCCCGCTCCACCCGATGGACCGGCCCGCCCGACTTCCAGGGCCTGCTGCCTGACCGCCGGTACGAGGGTCCCGGCGGTGCCCTGCGCCCGGATCCCGCCCGCGCTCCGGCCGGTGGTACGGCCGAAGTGCCGTCGTTGCAAGGGCAGTTGAGGGGGGTGTCCGACTTGGTCGTAAGTGTTTCGGTTTCCTGTGGAGAGAACCGGGTGACTGCGTGACGTCTACATGAAGGCCTTGATCTGGGCGCGTCAATCGAGCAGGGTTTCGAGGCAGCCCCCGGAGATTTTCCGGCCGAGGGCCAATCCCCCCACAAAGAATGACGAGGAGAACCCCTCTTCATGGCCATTCACCAGCGCGCCCGCCGGACGAAGCTCACCGCCGCCATCACCGCCGTGGCGGCGGCCGCCGGTGTGACCCTGTTCGGCACGTCGTTCGCGGGAGCCGCCCCGGCCCCCGCCATGGGTATCGTCTACGGCGCGGACGCGGCCACCGCCGTGTCCGGCAGCTACATCGTCATGCTGAGCGAGAAGACCGACAAGAGCAAGCTCGCCGAGAGTTACGGCGGCACGCTCGAGAGGAACTACAGCTCCGCCATCAACGGCTTCTCGGCCAGCGGTCTCTCCGAGACCGAGGCCAAGCGCCTCGCCGCCGACCCGGCCGTCTCCAAGGTCGTGCAGAACAAGAAGTTCCATATAGACGCCACCCAGGAGAACCCCCCCTCCTGGGGCCTGGACCGGATCGACCAGACCGAGACCGCCGGTGACGGCGCGTACACCTACCCGGACGCCGCGGGTGAGGGCGTCACGGCGTACGTCATCGACACCGGGGTCCGGGTCACGCACGAGGACTTCGAGGGCCGGGCCACCTCCGGCTTCGACGCCGTGGACGACGACGACGACGCCGACGACGGCAACGGTCACGGCACCCACGTGGCCGGCACCATCGCGGGCGCCGCCCACGGGGTCGCCAAGAAGGCGGACATCGTGGCCGTCCGGGTGCTGGACGACTCCGGATCCGGGACCACCGAACAGGTCGTCGCGGGCATCGACTGGGTCACCGCCAACCACGAGGGCCCCTCCGTCGCCAACATGAGCCTCGGCGGCGGCGCCGACCCGGCCCTCGACGCCGCGGTCCAGAAGGCCATCGCGTCCGGCGTCACCTTCGCGGTGGCCGCGGGCAACGAGTCCTCCGACGCCGGCCAGGGCTCGCCCTCGCGCGTCCCCGAAGCCATCACGGTGGCCTCGTCCACGGTCGACGACGAGCAGTCGTCGTTCTCCAACTACGGTTCGGTCGTCGACATCTACGCCCCCGGCTCGAACATCACGTCCGACTGGAACGACAGCGACGACGGTACGAACACCATCTCGGGGACGTCCATGGCGACCCCGCACGTCGTCGGTGCCGCGGCCGTCTACCTCGGCGGGCACCCGGACGCCACCCCGGAGCAGGTCGCCACGGCTCTCACCGAGGGGGCCACCCCGGACGCCATCTCCAACGCGACCGCGGGCACCGCGAACAAGCTCCTGAAGATCGTCGAGTAACCGCCCGGCACCACCGGTGACACCGGCCGCCGCGCCCTCCCCACGGGGCGCGGCGGCTCTCACCGGCCGAGAGGACCGTTCTATGGTGGGGAGTATGAGCACGAGGTACGCGGCGCTGCTGCGCGGGATCAACGTCAGCGGTCACCGGAGAGTCCCGATGGCCGAACTCCGGGCGCTGCTCACGGACCTGGGGCACACCGGTGTCGCCACGCATCTGCAGAGCGGTAACGCCGTGTTCGGCAGCGCGTCCGGCGACGAGGGGACGCTGGGCGCGGAGTTGGAGCGGGCCGTCGAGGAACACTTCGGGTTCCGGGTCGACGTCCTGGTGCGCACCGGCCGTTATCTCGCCCAGGTGGCCGAGGCCTGCCCGTTCCCGGCCGACCGGCTGGAGGGCAGGCAGTTGCACGTCACCTTCTTCGACCGGTCCGTGGACGCCGCCCGTTTCGCCTCGTTGGACGCCGCCGCGTTCCTCCCGGAGGAGTTCAGGCTCGGAGCCCGGGAGCTCTACCTGTACGCGCCGGACGGGCTCGGCCGTTCCAAGCTGGCCGACGCCCTGGCCCGCCCCGCCCTCAACCGGGGCGTCCTCGCGACCACCCGCAACTGGAACACCGTGGCCCGACTCGTGGAGATGACGCGTGACTGACCCCTCGCCCGCCGTGGCCGCAGCCATCGAGGGCGAACTCCGCCTCCTCGACCCGGTCGTACGGGCCTCGGCGGAACTGCTGGCGACGATGCTGCACCCCGGCTTCCGGGAGATCGGCACGAGCGGGCGCCTCTGGGACCGCGACACCATCATCGTGGCGCTGACCGCCCCCGACCCCGACGCCCCGCGCCCCGGCCCGCTCACGGCGTCACGGATGCGCGGGGAGCAACTCGCCGAAGACCTGGTGCACCTCACCTTCGACACGGAGTCCGGGGGGCTGCGCTCGCACCGCAGTTCGCTGTGGCGGCTGACCGGCAGCGACTGGCGGCTCTACTTCCACCAGGCCACCCCCTTCATCGACGACCCGTTCGCCGAGATCTGACGTCCGAAGGGGACCTGCGGGCGTCGTTGGTCACCCGGGCGCCGCCGGCCATCCGGGCGCCGGGGGTGTCCGTGAGCCGGACGTCGGGGATCCCGGAGCGGGGAGCCCGGGGCCGTAGGGGCTGTTTTCGGCCAATCGCGACCGCGCGGCCAACCGCCGCCGAGACCGTCGTACGTACCGGCGCGGGGCGGGTGCGGCCCGCCCGCTCCGGGCAGGCGGACCCGGCCCCGGACGGCATGGCGCCGGAGGGCATGAGCCCTCGTCGTGCCCCCGCGCCGCCCGCCCTGGTGCCGCGCGGGCACCGCCCGTCCGATGAGCGGACGAAGCCGTCCGCGGGCCACCTCGCCGCGTATCGGGGTTCACCGTCCGTTTTTCGTCACGGAGCCGGGCGGGCCTCTTGTCACCGGATCAAGCGGAGCCACATATTCAGGCCGTGCGGTTGGCAGGTTCACGATCAGACCCATCTGGTCCGTGGACGACCGCACACGGCGGCCGTCCACCCAGCGGTCGGCGACACCCCCCCATCCATGGAGGATTCCGTGACCTTCAAGCGCCTCGCCCCCCTCGGCTCCCTCTCCAGACGTGCCCGGCTCATCGCCGTCACCTCCGGCCTGGTCACCGCCGTCGCGCTGGCGGCGCCGACCGCGGTCGCCCAGCCCACCCAGGACACCGCCGTCACCAAGGCGGCGCTCGCCGACGCCAGCACCGCCGTGCGCGGTGCGGACATCGCCGGTACCGCCTGGTACTCCGACGCGGCGACCGGCAAGGTCGTCGTGACCGTCGACAGCACGGTCTCCGCGGCCGAGGTCGCCACGATCGAGAAGTCGGTCACCGACACCGGCGCGAAGATCGACATCAAGCACACCCCGGGCCAGTTCAACAAGCTCATCGCCGGCGGCGAGGCGATATACGCCGGCGGTGGACGCTGCTCCCTCGGCTTCAACGTCCGCAGCGGCAGCACCTACTACGCGCTGACCGCCGGGCACTGCACCCAGATCGGCAGCACCTGGTACACCAACTCCGCCGGGACCGCGACCCTCGGTTCGCGTGCGGGCTCCAGCTTCCCCGGTAACGACTACGGGATCATCCGGCACTCCAACTCCGCCAACGCGGACGGCCGGGTCTACCTCTACAACGGCAGCTACCAGGACATCACCTCGGCCGCCAACCCCACGGTCGGCCAGTCGGTCAAGCGCAGCGGCTCCACCACCGGCGTCCACAGCGGCACGGTCACCGGCCTCAACGCGACCGTCAACTACGGCGGCGGCGACATCGTCTCCGGCCTGATCCAGACCAACGTCTGCGCCGAGCCCGGCGACAGCGGCGGTTCGCTCTTCGCGGGCAGCACCGCTCTCGGCCTCACCTCGGGCGGCAGCGGCAACTGCTCCTCGGGCGGCACCACGTTCTTCCAGCCCGTCGTGGAAGCGCTGAACGCCTACGGCGTCCAGGTCTTCTGAGGCTGACGCATCACCGACCCGGCTCGACACGGCGGGCCGCGCTCCTGGAGCGCGGCCCGTTGTCGTGTTCGTCCGAGACCGTGGGCGCGCCCACCGTGGAGCCGTGAAGACCGCGTACGCACACATGGCCGAGTGCGCCCGGGTGGCCCGAGCCGCCGGTACCCCGCTCACGGCCACCACGCGGGGCAGCGGCCTGCCCCCTCGGATGGCCCATCGGACCGGTGGTGAAATGGCCCACCGCCCCGGGCCACCGTCTCTCTAGGCTCCTGCCATGACCACGCACACCGATACACCGGGCAGCACGGCCGTCGACTTCTACTTCGATCCGGCCTGCCCGTTCGCCTGGATCGCCTCCCGCTGGATGCTGGAGGTCGAGCAGCGGCGCGACATCGACCTCCGCTTCCACGTGATGAGCCTCTACCTGCACAACACCGGCAACGAACTCCCCGACTGGTACCGCGCTCTGGTGGACCGCTCGAGAGGCCCGGTGCGGGTCGCCGCCGCGGCGGCCGCCGCCCACGGCCCGGGCGTCCTGCGTGACCTCTACACCGCCCTGGGCTCCCGCATCCACCAGTGCGAACGGGAGGACTTCGACGCCGTCACCGCCGAGGCACTCGCCGAACTGGGCCTGCCCGCCGCCCTGGCGGACGCCGCGCACACCGAGGACCACGACGACGCCGTACGCCGCAGCCACGACCGGGGCAAGGACCCGGCGGCCGGCTCCTACGTCGGGACGCCCACCCTCCACGTCGACGGCACTGTCTGGTTCGGGCCCGTGCTGAACTCGATCCCCCGGGGCGAGGAGGCGGCACGGCTCTTCGACAGCTTCCGGGTGCTGGCCGGCCACCCTGACTTCTTCGAGCTGAAGCGGTCCCGCACCGGCACCCTCGACTGCGGCTGAACCGCCCTACGCGCTCAACGACCGCGCCCCGGCCGCCGGGGCACAGGCCTCGTCGTAGCGGATCAGCAGCAGCCGGGCGAGGGCCGGGGACGGGCCCAGTACGCCGGAGAGCACATCGGCCCCGGCCGCCCCGGCGGCGATCCGGTCCGGGAGCCGGCCGGGGGCGATGACGTACGGGGCCACCGCCACCCGGCGCACCCCCTCGGCCCGCAGGTCCCGCACCGCTTCCTCGGTACGGGGCAGAGAAGCGGAGGCGAACGCGGGCCGCACGGCGCACCAACCGGTGTGCCGCAGCTCCCGCGCGATTTCAGCGATCACCGCGCTCGCCTCCGGGTCGGTGGAGCCCGCCGAGGCCAGGACCAGCCCGGTCGAGCCCTTGTCGGCGGGCGAGAGCCCCGCCTCGTACAGCCGCTGTTCCAGCGCCGCGTTGAGCAGCGGTGACGGGCCGAGGACGTCGGCCTGCCGGATCCGCAGCCCCGGCAGCCGGGTCCGGGCCTCGTGCAGCACCGAGGGGACGTCCGACTTCGCGTGGAAGGCCCGGGTCAGCAGCAGGGGCAGGGCGACGACCTCACCGGCCCCCTCCGCGGCCAGGCGCTCCAGCACGCGGGGCACCGAGGGCGCGTTGAACTCCAGGAATGCCGTCTCCACGCGCAGCCCGGGCCGCAGCGCCCGGACCCGCGCGGTGAGCGCGTGCACAGTCGCCGCGTGCCGCGGATCGCGGCTGCCGTGGGCGGTGACGAGGAGGACCGGGGCAGTCATGCCGGACTCAGTTCTTGACGAGGAGACCACGGCCGCGCAGCACCCGCCGCTCCAGCGGACTGAAGATCAGCAGGTCGATCGCGATGCCGACGAACAGGATGAGCAGGATCGCCAGGAAGATCCCCGGCATGTCGAAGTTGTTGCGGCCGTTCTCCAGCAACTGCCCGAGCCCCAGGCCGAGATCGGGGGAGGAGGCGATGATCTCGGCGGCCATCAGCGAACGCCAGGAGAACGCCCAGCCCTGCTTGAGGCCGGCCAGATAGCCCGGCAGCGCGGCCGGCAGGACGATGTGCCAGGTCCCGCGCAGCCCCGTCGCACCGATCGTGCGTCCCGCGCGGAGGAAGAGCGGCGGCACCTGGTCCACACCGGAGACCAGACCGTTGGCCACCGACGGCACCGCGCCCAGCAGGATCACCGCGTACATCATCTTGTCGTTGAGGCCGAGCCAGATCACCGCCGGGGCCACCCACGCCACCGAGGGCAGGGACTGGAGTCCCGACAGGATCGGGCCTATCGCGGCCCGGACCAGTCGCACCCGGGCCACCAGCAGGCCCAGCGGTGTACCGATCGCCACGGCCAGCAGGAAACCGAGCAGGCCGCGCGACACACTCGTCCAGACGACGTCCAGGAGCGTGCCCTTCAGCCACATGTCCCGCACGCTGTCCCAGACCGCGGACGGCGGAGGCAGCTTGTAGTCGTCGGTGACCTCGGCCTGGACCAGCAACTGCCAGACGAGGAGCACCAGGACCACCGCGACCACCGGCGGCAGGACCTTGGCGAGAAGGACCTCGCGGAGCGGGGTCCGCCGCACCTGGACGGCGTCCAGGGCGTCCAGCCCGGCCTCCAGCCCCGCGAGATCGTCGGGCTTGGTGTCAGTGCTGGCCATGACGGCGGATCTCCCCACGCAGTTGTTCGGTGATCTCGACGGACAGCTCCGCCACGGCGGTGTCCTCGATGCGGCGCGGCTGCTCGATGCCGACCGTCCACTCGCGGGCGATCCGGCCGGGCCGCGAGGACAGCAGCACGACCCGCTGGGCCAGCCGCACCGCCTCACGCACGTTGTGGGTGACGAAGAGCACCGAGGCGTTCGTCTCGCGCCAGATGCGGGTCAGCTCGTCGTGCAGCACATCGCGGGTGATGGCGTCGAGCGCGGCGAACGGCTCGTCCATCAGCAGCAGTCGGCTGTCCTGGGCGAGCGCGCGGGCCATCGCCACCCGCTGGCGCATACCGCCCGAGAGCTCGTGCACCCGCTTCCCGTACGCCCCGCCCAGGCGTACGAGTTCGAGCAGCCGCTCCGCCTCCGTGCGGCGGTCCGACTTCGCCACCCCGCGCAGGCGCAGGGCGAGTTCGATGTTCTTGCCCGCGGTCAGCCACGGGAAGAGGGCGTGCTCCTGGAACATCAGGGCCGGCCGGCCGCCCGGGGTCTCGATGGACCCCGCGCTCGGACGGTCCAGCCCGGCCACCAGGTTGAGCAGGGTCGACTTGCCGCACCCGGAGGCCCCCAGGAGGGTGACGAACTCGCCCGGGGCGACATCGAGCGTGATGTCGTCCAGGACCAGCTGCTGCCCCGCGGGTCCTGCGAAGGACTTGGAGACGTGCGTGATACGGGCGGCGTGCTCGACCGCCGCACGGTCCTCGGCCTTGGTGAGGGTGGTGGTCGCCATGGTCGTCACCTCCTGGGGATCTCGGTGCTTTCGGATGTCCGGTTGCTGCCGGACGGGCTACTTGACGCCGAGACCGGCGTCGGCGGCCTCGGGCTCGCCCGCGGCCTTCAGGATCTTGTTCAGCGGCCTCAGGTCGTAGATCCCCTTGAGGTCCGGCTCCGCCAGCAGCCCGGCCTTCACCGCGTGCCGGGCCTGGGCGTCGAGCGTGGCGGCCAGCGGATCATCGGTGATCCTGATGGACTCCCACGCCGGGTCCAGGACCTCGGCCGGCAGCGCCTTGCCGCTCAGCTTCTCCAGCGCGGTGTTGGCCGACGCCTTGGCCTCGTCGGGGTGGGCGTTGATCCACTTGTTGGTGTTCACCGTGCCGCGCAGCACGGCCTCGACGACGTCCGGGTGCGCGGTGAGGAACTTCTGCGACACGATGATGTTCGTGATCACGAACCGGTCGTCCGGCCAGAGCGTCGACTCGTCCAGCAGCACCTTCGCGCCCTCGGAGACCAGCTTCGAGGCGGTCGGCTCGGGGACCCAGGCGCCGTCCAGGGAACCGGACCTGTAGGCGTCCGGGGTCACCTTGTTGTCCGAGCGGACCACGGAGACGTCGCCCTTGCCGCTCTGGGCGTCGACCTTCCAGCCCTTCTCGGAGATCCAGTTGAGGAACGCCACGTCCTGGGTGTTGCCGAGCTGCGGGGTGGCGATCTTCTTGCCCTTGAGATCGTCCACCGTCTTGATCTTGTCCGGGTTGACGACCAGCTTCACCCCGCCGGAGGCCGAACCGCCGATGATGCGCAGGCTCTGGCCCTTGGACTTGGTGTACCCGTTGATCGAGGGGGAGGGGCCGATGAAGCCGATGTCGATGGAGCCCGCGTTGAGCGCCTCGATCTCGGAGGGCCCGGCGTTGAACGTCGAGGGCTTGACCGAGGTGCCGCCCAGCTCCTCGGCGATGAGGCCTTCCTCGATGCCCACCAGGGCGGTGGCGTGCGTGAGGTTCGGGAAGTAGCCGATCTTCACCGTGTCGGCGGACAGCTTCTTCCCGTCGGCGGAGACACGCGTGGTGTCCTGCTCCTCCGCCTCGGAGCCGTAGCCGCAGGCAGTGAGGGCCACCGCGAGCAGCGGCAGGGCGGCGGCAGCGGCGAGGCCGCGGCGAAGGGTGGTACGGGGGGCTGGCACGGGAGGGTTTCCTCTCGTCGGCCCGGTCTCACATCCCTCGAAGGCGCGGAGGGGTGGCCGGGTCGTCGGCTGGTCGTCTTCGTCCGAAACGGTGCTGCGGGTGGTACGGGCGGGCGCGCAGGCAGTGCGCGTACGTCATGCCGCACATCGCCCGACCCCGCCCTGGCCTCCCCCGAGCTCTCGTCTTCGTTCGACCGGGGGGCACCCCCGCCCGAGGGCGCCGCCGCCGACACGGCCGCCCTCCTTCGCGAAGGTCGAGAAGAAGTCCCTCGTCACGTCCGTCGTCATCAGAAGTCCCACTCCGCGTCCTCGGCCGCGGTGTCCCCGGCGTCCGGGGCGTCCACGGCGGCGAACGACGCGCCCGCCATACCGGCCGTCCGCGTCGTGCCGCGCCATACCGGCCGTCAGCGTCGTGCCGTCCGCGGGGTCGATGAGCAGGAACGACCCGGTGCGCCGGGAGTCCGCGTAGGCGTCGAGCGCGAGCGGCTCGGCGGTACGCACCACGACCCGGCCGATGTCGTTGGCGGCCAGCTGCCCGGGGGCCGGGTGCTGGGAGAGGTCGTCCAGGGTGAGCCGCGAGGGGATCTCCTTGACGATCGCCTTGACCGTGCGGGTGGTGTGCTTCAGCAGCTGTCTCTTATACACATCTCTGAGCGGGCT
>NZ_KL585411.1:4339-11134 GCF_000721935.1 Streptomyces sp. NRRL WC-3549 | reverse complement strand
CCGACGGTGAGCGGCTGGTCCGCCACATGGCAGACCGTCGCCTCGACGTCCTGGGTGGTGCCCGGCGCGTGGGCGCTCGGTGCGATGAGGTCGCCGCGCGAGATGTCCAGGTCGTCGCCGAGCCGCAGGGTGACGGACTGCGGGGCCCAGGCGACGTCGACGGCCTCCCCGAGCGCGTCGATCCCGGTGACGGTCGACGTACGCCCCGACGGCAGGACGGTGACGCTCTCGCCGACCCGCAGCACACCGGAGGCGATCTGGCCGGCGTACCCGCGGTAGTCGGGGTGTTCGGCGGTCTGCGGGCGGATCACGTACTGGACGGGGAAGCGGGCCGGGCACTCGGTCAGGTCGTGGCTGACCGGCACGGTCTCCAGGTGCTCCAGCACGGTCGGGCCGCCGTACCAGTCCATGTGGGCGGACGGCTCCACCACGTTGTCCCCGGCCAGCGCCGAGATCGGGATCGCGGTGATCTCGGGGACGCCCAGCGAGGCGGCGTACGCGGTGAACTCCTCGGCTATCGCGGCGAAGACCGGCTCCGCGTAGTCGACCAGGTCCATCTTGTTGACGGCGAGCACGACGTGCGGGACGCGCAGCAGCGCGGCGACGGCGGCGTGCCGGCGGGTCTGCTCCACGACGCCGTTGCGCGCGTCGACGAGGACGACGGCGAGCTCCGCGGTCGAGGCGCCGGTGACCATGTTGCGGGTGTACTGCACATGGCCGGGGGTGTCGGCGAGGATGAAGCGGCGGCGGGGCGTGGCGAAGTAGCGGTAGGCCACGTCGATGGTGATGCCCTGCTCACGCTCGGCGCGCAGTCCGTCGGTCAGCAGCGCGAGGTCCGGGGCTTCCTGGCCGCGGTTGCGCGAGGCGTGCTCGACGGCTTCGAGCTGGTCGGTGAGGACCGACTTGGAGTCGTGCAGGAGACGCCCGACGAGGGTGGACTTGCCGTCGTCGACGGACCCGGCGGTGGCGAACCGCAGCAGGGTGGTGGCCGAGAGCTGCTCGGTGGTGAGGGTCATGGGCGGGCCTCTCGTGTGGATCAGGCCGGATCGGGAAGCGGGGTACGGCGGTGGGGCCCCTCCCGCGCCGGTCGGGCGGTGGGGGGGCATCACGGGGCGCAGGACGGGGAAGGGACCGTGGCGGGGGTGACTACGCGGCGGGGTGCGGTGCCGGGGTACGCGACCCCGGCGCGGCCGGCACCGGCGCCGTCAGAAGTACCCCTCACGCTTGCGGTCTTCCATCGCGGCCTCGGACATCTTGTCGTCGGCGCGGGTGGCGCCGCGTTCGGTGAGCCGGGAGGCGGCGATCTCCGTGATCACGGCGTCCAGGGTGGTGGCGTCGGAGTCGACGGCCCCCGTGCAGGACATGTCGCCGACGGTGCGGTAGCGGACCCGGCGCCGCTCGACGCTCTCGTGCTCCTTGGGGCCGCCCCAGTCGCCGGCGGTGAGCCACATGCCGTTGCGGTCGAAGACCTCGCGGTCGTGGGCGAAGTAGATCCCGGGGAGCTCGATGCCCTCCCGTGCGATGTACTGCCAGACGTCCAGCTCGGTCCAGTTGGAGATGGGGAAGACGCGGACGTGCTCACCGGGCGCGTGGCGGCCGTTGTACAGCTGCCAGAGCTCCGGGCGCTGGCGGCGCGGGTCCCACTGGGAGAACTCGTCGCGCAGCGAGAAGACGCGCTCCTTGGCGCGGGCCTTCTCCTCGTCGCGGCGCCCGCCGCCGAACACGGCGTCGAAGCGGTGCTGCTGGATGGCCTCGGTCAGCGGGACGGTCTGGAGCGGGTTGCGGGTGCCGTCGGGACGCTCGCGCAGGGTGCCCGCGTCGATGTAGTCCTGGACGGAGGCGATGTGCAGCCGCAGACCGTGCTTCTCGACGGTGCGGTCGCGGTAGTCGAGGACCTCGGGGAAGTTGTGCCCGGTGTCGACGTGCAGCAGGGAGAACGGGATCGCCGCGGGCGCGAACGCCTTCAGCGCGAGGTGCAGCATCAGGATCGAGTCCTTGCCGCCGGAGAACAGGATCACCGGCCGCTCGAACTCACCCGCCACCTCACGGAAGATGTGCACCGCCTCGGACTCCAGCGAGTCCAGGTGGCTGAGCGCGTACGGGTGGTCGGTGCCTTCCGGCACGGTGGTGACGGTGCTCACGCCAGGCCCCTCTCGGTGAGCAGCGCGTGCAGCGCCGCTGCGGACTCCTGCACGGTCTGCTGGTGCGATTCGATCCGCAGGTCCGGCGACTCGGGCGCCTCGTAGGGGTCGTCGACCCCGGTGAGACCGGTGAGTTCGCCCGCCGCCTGCTTGGCGTACAGCCCCTTCACGTCCCGGACCGAGCACACCTCGACCGGCGTCGCGACGTGCACCTCCAGGTAGGTGGTGCCCCCGGTCAGGTGACGTCTCCGGACCGCGGCGCGGCTGTCGGCGTACGGGGCGATGACCGGGACGAGCACCTTCACGCCGTGGGCCGCCAGCAGTCCGGCGACGAAGCCGATCCGGGCCACGTTGGTGTGCCGGTCCTCGCGGGAGAAGCCGAGGCCCGCGGAGAGGAACTCCCGGATCTCGTCGCCGTCCAGCACCTCGACCCGGTGGCCCTCGCCCCGCAGCCGGCCGGCCAGCTCGTAGGCGATGGTGGTCTTGCCCGCGCTCGGCAGACCGGTGAGCCACACCGTGGCCCCCGTCTCCGTCACGCTCATCGGTATCTCCTGATCAGTCGTCATCAGCCGTGCAGCCCGCATTCCGTCTTTCCGCGCCCGGCCCAGCGGCCGGCCCGGGCGTCCTCGCCCTCCAGCACCCGCCGGGTGCAGGGCGCGCAGCCGACGGAGGCGTAGCCGTCCGTCAGCAGCGGGTTGGTCAGTACGCCGTGTTCGGCGACGTAGGCGTCCACCTCGTCCTGGGTCCAGCGGGCGATCGGGGAGACCTTCACCTTGCGGCGCCTGGCGTCCCAGCCGACGACCGGAATGTTCGCCCGGGTCGGGGACTCCTCGCGGCGGAGCCCGGTGGCCCAGGCGGTGTACCCGGTCAGGCCCTCTTCGAGCGGCTTGACCTTGCGCAGCGCGCAGCACAGGTCGGGGTCCCGGTCGTGCAGCTTCGCCCCGTACCGGGCGTCCTGCTCGGCCACCGTCTGACGTGGCGTCAGCGTGATGACGTTGACGTCCATCACGGCGTCCACCGCGTCCCGGGTGCCGATGGTCTCCTCGAAGTGGTAGCCGGTGTCGAGGAACACCACGTCCACCCCGGGAAGCACCCGGGAGGCGAGGTGGGTGACGACCGCGTCCTCCATGGAGGAGGTGACGCAGAAGCGGGGGCCGAAGGTCTCGGCGGCCCACTTCAGGATGTCGAGCGCGGAGGCGTCCTCCAGCTCGCGCCCGGCCCGCTCGGCGAGCTCCCTCAGCTCCTCGTCGGTGAGCGTGCCGGTCTGCGGAGTGTCCGTCATGCCCCGTCCCCTTCCACGGCGTCGCGCTTCAGGCCGCGGGTCAGCAGGCCCAGGAACTTCAGCTGGAACGCGCGGTTGCAGGAAGCGCATTCCCACGCGCCGTGCCCGGCCTCGTGCGGGCGCAGGTCCTCCTCGCCGCAGTACGGGCAGTGGAACGGCGCGGCCCGCTCGCTCATGACAGGGACTCCGCACCGGCGCGGGCCGCCCAGGCGGCGAAGCGCTCGCCGTCCTCGCGCTCCTCCTGGAACCTGCCGAGCACCCGCTCGACGTAGTCGGGGAGTTCGGCGGAGGTGACCTTCAGGCCGCGGACCTTGCGGCCGAAGCCGGCGTCCAGGCCCAGCGCGCCGCCGAGATGCACCTGGTAGCCCTCCACCTGGTTGCCGTCGGCGTCCAGCATCAGCTGGCCCTTGAGGCCGATGTCCGCCGTCTGGATGCGGGCGCAGGCGTTGGGGCAGCCGTTGATGTTGATGGTGAGCGGCTCGTCGAAGTCCGGGAGGCGGCGCTCCAGTTCGTCGATGAGCGCGGCGCCGCGCGCCTTCGTCTCGACGATCGCCAGCTTGCAGAACTCGATGCCGGTGCAGGCCATCGTCCCGCGCCGGAACGGGGAGGGGTGGACCTGGAAGTCCAGCGCCTCCAGCCCGGCGGTGAGCGACTCGACCCGGTCCTGTTCCACGTCGAGGACGATCATCTTCTGCTCGACGGTGGTGCGCACCCGTCCCGAACCGTGCGCCTCGGCCAGTTCCGCGATCTTGGCCAGGGTGGAACCGTCCACCCGGCCGACGCGCGGGGCGAAGCCGACGTAGAAGCGGCCGTCCTGCTGCGGGTGGACACCGATGTGGTCACGCCAGCGGGAGGAGGGCTCGGCGGGGGCGGGCCCGTCCAGCAGGGGACGCTTCAGGTACTCGTCCTCCAGCACCTGGCGGAACTTGGCGACACCCCAGTCGGCGACCAGGAACTTCAGCCGGGCGCGGTTGCGCAGCCGGCGGTATCCGTAGTCGCGGAAGATGCCGACGACACCCGCCCAGACGTCCGCGACCTCCTCCAACGGCACCCAGGCGCCGAGGCGTTCGGCCAGCCGAGGATTGGTGGAGAGCCCGCCGCCGACCCAGAGGTCGAAACCGGGGCCGTGCTCGGGGTGCTCGACGCCGACGAAGGAGACGTCGTTGATCTCGTGCACCACGTCCTGGACGGGCGACCCGGAGATGGCGGTCTTGAACTTGCGGGGCAGGTTGGAGAATTCGGGGCTGCCGATGTACCGCTCGTGGATCTCGTCCACCGCGCTCGTGCCGTCGACGATCTCGTCGGCCGCGATGCCCGCCACCGGGGAACCGATGATCACGCGCGGGCAGTCGCCGCACGCCTCCGTGGTGGAGAGCCCGACGGCCTCCAGCTTCTCCCAGATCGCCGGGACGTCCTCGATGCGGATCCAGTGCATCTGGATGTTCTGCCGGTCGGTGACGTCGGCGGTGCCGCGCGCGTACTGCTCGGACACCTCGCCGATCGCCCGGAGTTGAGCGGTCGTCAGCCGTCCGCCGTCGATGCGCACCCGCATCATGAAGTAGGAGTCCTCCAGCTCCTCCGGCTCCAGCACCGCGGTCTTGCCGCCGTCGATGCCCGCCCGGCGCTGTGTGTACAGGCCCCACCAGCGCATGCGTCCGCGCAGGTCGTTCGGGTCGATCGAGTCGAAGCCGCGCTGGGAGTAGATCGTCTCAATGCGTGTCCGGACATTGAGACTGTCGTCGTCCTTCTTGAACTGCTCGTTCCCGTTGAGGGGAGTGAAGTGCCCCATGGCCCACTGACCTTCACCACGGTGCCGGCTCACCTTGCGGCGGGGCGTGGCAGTAGCAGGCTGTTCGGTGCTGGACATGGCGAATACGTCCTTCGGGACTGCAGGAGGGCGGCTTTGACCTGCACACTCGCGTCAGGCGCGGCGGTGCGCAGGGGTGGTGCGGGGAAAGGGGGCGCGGCGGTGCTGGAAGACTCTCAGCGGGCCGGACAGATGGCGCTGGACATGCGGCCGAGGTCGACGTGCCGCCGACTCACCAAGGCAATTCCAGTTCCAGGCATGGCGGAAGCGTGGCACGCGGATCTCGGGCCAGTCCACTACGATCCATTATGTGGACGAGATGGTCCCGACATGCGAGATGGGTGGTCTCCGTCACGTCCGGCCGAGTCGGCGGGCGGCCCGGCCGGACCCGGTCTCAGGCTCCGGGAGCGGAAGCCGGGTACGCCCCGGGCCAGGGGCCGGGGGCCTCGACGTCGGGCTCCTGCTCGGTCCGGGTGTCGAAGAGCCGGAACCCCCGGCGCAGGTAGTTGCCCATGGCGTGCGGGCCGTCGTCGGAGCAGGTGTGCAGCCACACCCGGGTGGTCGCGGGCAGGCCCTCGTGCCGCTCGGCCAGGTCCCAGGCGCGGGCCACCCCGTAGGACAGGAGGTGGCCGCCGATCCGGCGGCCCCGGAAGGCCGGGATCAGCCCGAAGTACACGATCTCGACCACACCGCCCTCCTGGGCGTCGAGCTCGATGAACCCGGCGGGCGTCCCCTCCTCGTACGCCACCCAGGTCTCGGCGCCCGGCCGCTGGAGGATCTCCTGCCACTGGGCGTACGACATCCCGAGCCGGTCGGTCCACCGGACGTCCCCGCCCACGGCCGTGTAGAGGAACCGGCTGAACTCCGGCAGCGGGGTACCGGACCGTACGATCCGCACATCGCCCGCCGGGGCGGCGGCCGGACGCAGATCGGAGGGCGAGGTCTGCTCCAGGGACCAGATCGTCACCTCGGAGGTGGCGGCGGAGGCGGCGGGGCGCGTGGCGTTGCTCATGGCGGCCAGAAAACCACGCGCCCCTCCCGGCCCCCACACCGGGCCCCGGCAACCCTCAGGCCGGCCCCGCGGCCGCACGCGCCCTGACCACCACCGGAGCCGTCGAGCGGGGCAGCAGATCCGCCGGATGGGCGGGGTGGACCACCTCCACCTCGACGCCGTCGCCGAAGCGGTACGGGCGGTGGGCGAGCACCTCCGCCAGGTGGCGGCGCACCCGCGAGATCTCGGCCCGTACGGTCACCGTCCTGGTCGGGTCGCCGAAGACGTCCCGGGCCAGTTCCGCCGCGGTGCGCCCCTCCCGGTGCACGGCCAGCGCGTACAGCAGCTCCGCGTGCCGCGGCGAGAGCTTCACGGTCCAGGTGCCCACCGGCCCCGCCACGTGCGCCAGCAGCCCCCGCTCCCGGCTCAGGTCCAGCACGACCCGGCGCGGCGGAGTGTCCCCGTGGCCCTCGGAGACCTGCACCAGCCAGCCGCCCGGCAACGGCTCCACCCGGCACATCCCGAGCGAGGCCAGCCACACCCGGCCGGGCCGCAACGACTTCGGCAGCGGCAG
>NZ_KL585411.1:1677-4120 GCF_000721935.1 Streptomyces sp. NRRL WC-3549 | reverse complement strand
CAGAGATGTGTATAAGAGACAGGGATCGGGGCGGCCACCGACCGCAGCCGCTCGATCGCGACCAGGTGCCGGGCCCGCAGCTCACTCTCCGCGAGCGCCGCCACGGAACCGACCAGGGCGAGCGTCGCCGGGTGGAAGGTGGACGCCGGGCCGCTGATGTCGACGATGCCCATCAGCCTGCCGTCCCGTGGATCGCGCATCGGGGCCGCCGCACAGGTCCATCCGTGCAGGGCCCGGATGAAGTGCTCCGCCGAATGGACCTGGACGGGGACCCGGGTGGCGAGCGCCGTCCCGATCGCGTTCGTCCCGGTCGTCGTCTCCGACCAGGCGGCCCCCTCCTCCAGGCAGATGTCCTTGGCCAGGCGCAGCACCGCCGAGTGGCCCTGGCGCCACAGCACCCGGCCCTCCGGGTCGGTGACCACGAGGATCTGCTGGGCCGCGTCCGCGATGGCGGCCAGCCCGTCCCGCAGCAGCGGCATCACCTCGCCGAGCGCCGAGCTGCGGCGCCGGTGCTCGATCTCGTCCGTCTCCAGCAGCTCGCTCTCCGGCGACTGCTCGGGATCGACGCCGCTGCGCAGCACCCGCTCCCAGGACGCGTCGATCTCGGCGCGTGGCGCCGGCACCGTGCGGTCGCCCGCCAGCCGGGCCTCCCTGGCCCGGTGCACCAGACGGGCCGGGTCCGAGGCGGTGGGCCCGACGACGGGACGTGTTTCCATGACCGCTTCCCCCAAGACGACGCGTGGCCCGCTCCCCGGAAGTGAGCTGTCCGGCCCCCGGCCCCATCCTGCCGCTCCCCGACCCCCTCCACCTCGTACTCCGCACATCGGGTGCAACCCTTTGCAACTCTGGTGACCGGCCGCGGACCGTACGAGAGTGGCGGCACACCCCGCGGCGGGGTCGCAGGACACCACCGCGCGGTGCGCACAAGCGTGGAGGGTGGTGCCGTGTCGGCGCAGCATCACCCTCCGGCGTTTGCCCTACGCCTCCCGGGGCCGCGCGCGCTCCACGACCGCGGCCAGATCCAGGGTGTGCGGCAGCGTCCCGAAGGCCGCACCCCAGTCCCCGCCCAGCCGTGACGCGCAGAAGGCGTCGGCGACCTCCGGCGGCGCCCAGCGCAGCAGCAGCGAGCCCTGGAGCACCAGGGCCATCCGCTCCACCAGCCGCCTGGCCCGCGCCTCCACGGACTCCAGGTCCGCCAGCTCGGTCAGCAGGTCCTTGATCGCCGCGTCGAGCCGGTGGTCGGCCCCGCGCGCCTTCCCCACCTCCTGGAGGAAGGCGTCCAGCGCCCGCGGTTCACGGCCCATCGCCCGCAGCACGTCGAGCGCCTGGACGTTGCCCGAGCCCTCCCAGATCGAGTTGAGCGGCGCCTCCCGCAGCAGCCGGGGCATCCCCGACTCCTCGACGTAGCCGTTGCCGCCCAGGCACTCCAGCGCCTCGCCGACGACCGCGGTGCACCGCTTCGTCACCCAGTACTTGGCGACCGGCACGGCGATCCGCAGGAACGCGCGCTCCTGCTCGGTGTCCGCGTCGTACGCGGCGGCCAGCCGCAGCCCGAGCGTCGTCGCCGCCTCCGACTCCACCGCCAGGTCGGCCAGCACGTTGCGCATCAGCGGCTTCTCGATCAGCAGGCCGCCGAACGCGCTGCGGTGGGCGCTGTGGTGGACCGCCTGCGCCACCGCCTGCCGCATCAGCGCCGCCGAACCCAGCACGCAGTCCAGCCGGGTCGCCGCCACCATCTCGATGATGGTGCGCACCCCGCGCCCCTCCTCGCCGACCCGGCGGGCCCAGGTGCCGTCGAACTCGACCTCGGCGGATGCGTTGGACCGGTTGCCCAGCTTGTCCTTGAGCCGCTGGACCGCGAAGACGTTCCGGGTGCCGTCCGGCAGGACGCGGGGCACCAGGAAGCAGCTCAGCCCGCCCGGCGCCTGCGCCAGTACGAGGAACCCGTCGGACATGGGCGCCGAGCAGAACCACTTGTGGCCGGTCAGCAGGTACGCGCCGTCGCCGCCCAGCGGCTCGGCCCGGGTGGTGTTGGAGCGTACGTCCGTCCCGCCCTGCTTCTCCGTCATGCCCATCCCGAAGAGGACTCCGGCCTTCTGCCGGGCGGGCCGCAGCCCCTCCTCGTAGACGTGCGAGGTCAGCAGCGGCTCCCACTCGGCGGCCAGGGCCGGGTCGGTCCGCAGCGCGGGGACCGCCGCGTGCGTCATGGACAGCGGACAGCCGTGGCCGGCCTCGACCTGCGACCACACCAGGAACCCGGCCGCCCGCCGCACGTGCCCGCCCGGCCTGCCCCAGGCGTCGGTCAGGCCGGCCGAGACCGCGTGCCCGAGCAGCCGGTGCCAGGAGGGGTGGAACTCCACCTCGTCCAGGCGGTGCCCGTAACGGTCGTGCGTCCGCAGCCGCGGCGGGTTCTCGTTCGCCTGCGTCCCCCAGGCCTGTCTCT
>NZ_KL585411.1:0-1461 GCF_000721935.1 Streptomyces sp. NRRL WC-3549 | reverse complement strand
CCCCAGGCCTGGGCCTGGGCCGAGCCCGCCGAGAGCCCGAGGGCCTTCAGCTCCCCCCGCGCCTCGGACAGGATGCCGGGGTCCAGGTGCCGCTCGACGGCCTCGGACAGCGCCCGGTCGGCCGTGAAGACGTCATAGCCGACCAGCGGCGGAACCTGGTTGGTCACTGTGTGGGTGGTTGCTGCCATGCCGATACGGTAAAGAGGTGCAGGCAGCAAATGAAACACCCGAGCGCCCATCCGGCCGTCTCCATCGGGCGCGCGTCCTCTACCGCAACGTGTCCAAGCGGCGGATGGCGTGGCACCT
Source organism: Streptomyces sp. NRRL WC-3549 (assembly GCF_000721935.1). Lineage (GTDB taxonomy): Bacteria > Actinomycetota > Actinomycetes > Streptomycetales > Streptomycetaceae > Streptomyces. The sequence continues at coordinate 1,155 of NZ_KL585411.1, read as the reverse complement.
GATCAAGGACACGGTCAACTCGTGCATGGAGTACCGCATCCTCGGGCTCGCCGCCGAGGCCGCGTTCTTCACCCTGCTGTCCCTGCCCCCGTTGCTGCTCGGCATGATCGGTCTGCTCGGGTACGTCGACGAGTGGACGTCCACCACCACGGTCGCCTCCACCGAACGCAGTATCCTCGCCGCCGTGCAGACCGTGCTGTCCGAGCGCGGCGTCAACGAGATCGCCAAACCCCTGCTGGAGGACGTCACCACCGGGGCACGCCCCGACGTGATCTCCCTCGGTTTCGCGATCGCCCTCTGGTCGGGCTCGCGCGCGGTGAACGTCTTCATCGACACCATCACCGTGATGTACGGGCTCGACGGCCACCGCGGCATCGTCAAGACCCGGCTGCTGGCCTTCCTGCTGTACGTGGTCGCGCTGGTGCTCGGCTCCGTGGTGCTGCCGCTGCTGGTGGTCGGGCCGGACCGGGTGGTGGAGTTCGTCCCCTGGGGCACCGAACTGCTCGCCGTCCTGTACTGGCCGCTGGTCATCGTGCTGTCCATCGCGTTCCTGACGACGCTGTACCACGTGTCCGTACCCGTGCGGTCGCCCTGGCTGGAGGACGTGCCCGGCGCGCTCGTGGCCCTCGCGATGTGGGTGATCGGCAGCTTCCTGCTGCGGATCTACCTCACCAGCACGGTGGAAGGCCCCACGATCTACGGTTCGCTGGCCGCCCCGATCGCCGTCCTGCTCTGGATAGGCGTCTCCGCCTTCGCGGTGCTCGTCGGGGCCGCCGTCAACGCCGCGATCGACCACGTCTGGCCGTCGCTGGCCACGGCCGAGGCCCGCGAGGCCACCGGGCGTGCCCGCGCCGCGCAGGCCGCGGAGCTCGTCGCCCGTGTGCAGGCGGCGCACTGGGAGGCCTACGCCGACGACGACGAGGAGGACGACGACGCCTCGATACCGTCCGAGTTCCCCGAACGCTGGTCGCGCTTCCTGCCCCCGGACGACGTGAAGGCCCGGCTGCACGCGTCGGGCCGCGACACCAAGGACGGCAAGGACGCCAAGGACGGCAAGGACACCGGCAAGGACACGGGGGACGGCCGGAACAGGTGAAACCGCCCGCCGGCAGGCGGGCCGCCGGACGGCCGCGCGGCGCGCCACCGCCCGGCCCC
>NZ_KL585410.1:49339-50277 GCF_000721935.1 Streptomyces sp. NRRL WC-3549 | reverse complement strand
CAGACCGAACGTGAACTTGTCCTCAGGGGTGGGAGTGAACCGTTCCGACATGGATCAGCCTCTTGTCGACGAGGGTCCGGTCGGCTGCGCTGCCGGCCGGCCCAATTTGTTTGCTTGCAGTACTAATACGCCATCCCGTCGAGGGTTTCTAGACCGTTTCCGTAATGTTTCGGTCACATGGCGCAAACGTGGCTGCTCGGAAGCGCTTCACCTGAGGCCAGCTACCTGGGCAATCCGGGAATTCCCGCCGCGTACCGGCCTGTCGGCCACATTTGTTTTGTGTACGATCAAAATGAAGAGGACCCGCAGCCGCGCTTGCCGCAGGCGCCCTGACGTCCCGCAGTCCAGCACTTCTGATCCGGCTAAGGACCCCCCCATGAAGTTCACCGACGGCTTCTGGCAGTTGCGCAGCGGTGTGCACGCCTCGTACGCCACCGAAGTCCGCGACGTCCACCTCGACGAGGACCGCCTCGCCGCCTACGCCGCCGTCAAGCGCGTCCAGCGCCGCGGCGACACGCTGAACGCCCCGCTGATCACCGTGGAGGCCCACGCGCCGGCCGAGGGTGTCATCGCGGTGCGCCTCACCCACCACGCGGGCAAGCGCCGCACGGGACCCGACTTCGGGCTGCCGGGAGCCGTGGCCCCACCCGCCGGCGCGGCCGTTCCCGGGTCCGCCGCGACCACCCGTACCGAGGGCACCACCGCCGAGCTGACCAGCGGCCCGCTCACCCTGAGGCTGCCCACCGAAGGCGCCTTCGGTCTGGAGTTCCTCGACCAGGACGGCCGGCTCCTGACCGCCGCCGGGCCCAAGGGCAGCGCGTTCGCCACCCTCGACGACGGCAGTCACCACATGTTCGCCCAACTCGCCCTGGGCGTGGGCGAGACGGTCCACGGCCTCGGTGAGCGCTTCACGCCGTACGTCAAGAACGGCCAGACCG
>NZ_KL585410.1:48798-49063 GCF_000721935.1 Streptomyces sp. NRRL WC-3549 | reverse complement strand
CTACAAGAACGTCCCGTTCTACCTGTCCTCGCGCGGGTACGGCGTCTTCGTCAACCACCCCGGCAAGGTCTCCTTCGAGGTCGGCTCCGAGGCCGTCGGCCAGGTCCAGTTCAGCGTCGAGGACCAGACCCTCGAATACCTCGTCGTCGCCGGCCCGACCCCCAAGGACGTCCTCGCCCGCTACACGTCCCTCACCGGCCTCCCGGCCCTCCCGCCGGCCTGGTCGTTCGGCCTCTGGCTGACCACCTCCTTCACCACCTCCTAC
>NZ_KL585410.1:47916-48511 GCF_000721935.1 Streptomyces sp. NRRL WC-3549 | reverse complement strand
GCGACTTCGAGTGGGACCCGGCCGTCTTCCCCGACCCGGAGGGCATGATCGCCCGGCTCAAGGAGAAGGGCCTGAAGATCTGCGTCTGGATCAACCCGTACATCGCGCAGAAGGGCGCCCTGTACGAAGAGGGCGCGCGCAAGGGCTACTTCGTCCAGACCGCCGACGGCGACGTCTGGCAGTGGGACAAGTGGCAGGCCGGCATGGCACTGGTCGACTTCACCAACCCGGAGGCCACGGCCTGGTACCAGGGCAAGCTCAAGGGGCTGCTGGACCAGGGCGTCGACGGCTTCAAGACCGACTTCGGCGAGCGCATCCCCACCGACGTCGTCTGGCACGACGGCTCCGACCCGGAGCGCATGCACAACTACTACACGCACCTGTACAACAAGGCCGTCTTCGAGCTCCTGGAACAGGAGCGCGGTGCCGGGGAGGCCGTCCTCTTCGCCCGCTCGGCGACCGCGGGCGGCCAGCAGTACCCGGTCCACTGGGGCGGCGACTGCTTCTCCTCCTTCGAGGCCATGGCCGAGTCCCTCCGCGGCGGACTCTCCCTCTCGCTGTCCGGCTTCGGCTTCTGGAGCCATGACATCGGCGG
>NZ_KL585410.1:45480-47638 GCF_000721935.1 Streptomyces sp. NRRL WC-3549 | reverse complement strand
TCGTCCTCGTACCGGGTGCCGTGGGAGTTCGGCGACGAGGCGGTGGACGTGGCCCGTCGGTTCACCCGGCTCAAGCACCGGCTGATGCCGTACCTGTACGGCGCCGCCGTCGAGGCCCACCGCACCGGCGTCCCGACCATGCGGCCGCTGCTGCTGGAGTTCCCGGACGACCCGACCGCCCGGGTGGTGGACCGCGAGTACCTGCTGGGCCCGGACCTCCTGGTCGCGCCGGTCTTCGCCGCGGACGGAGAGGTCGAGTACTACGTGCCCGAGGGCACCTGGACCCGCTTCCTCACCGGGGAGACGGTCACCGGGCCCGCCTGGCGCCGGGAGACCCACGGCTACGACAGCCTTCCGCTCCTGGTGCGCCAGGGCGCGGTGCTGGCCCTCGGGGCGGACGAGACCCGCCCGGACGGCGCGTGGCTCGACGACCTCGAACTCCGGGTGTACGCCCCGGAGGGGACGGGCGACTTCACCCGCACGGTGACCGTCCCCGACCACACGGGCGCGGTCGCCGCGACGTACGAAGTGGTCCGAGAGGGCGGCGAGGTCCGCGTCACGACCGACACGGACCGGCCGTACACGGTCACGGTCGTAGGCTGATCCTTCGGGCCGGCCCCGCCCGGGGCCGGCCCACCGGCACGAGAGTCGCGAAGGTGGAGTCATGGGTGAGCTGCTTCTGATCCGGCACGGTGAGACGGAATGGTCCCGCTCCGGGCAGCACACGAGCCACACGGACCTGCCCCTGACCGACCTGGGCGAACGCCAGGCCCGCGCGCTCCTCCCGGTCCTCTCCGAACGCCGTATCGGTCTGACCCTGGTCAGCCCCCTCCTGCGCGCCCGCCGCACCGCCGAGCTGGCCGGCCTGGCCGCACCCCGGGTGACGCCGGACCTGCACGAGTGGGACTACGGGGCGTACGAGGGCGTCACCACGGTCGAGATCCGCCGCACCCGGCCCGACTGGAACCTCTGGACCGACGGTGTCGCCCCCGGCCCCGCGGACCACCCCGGCGAATCCCCGGACGAGGTCGCGGCCCGCGCGGACCGGGTCCTGGCCGAGGTCCGGGCGGCGGCCTCCCGTATCGGCGACGACGACATCGCCCTGGTCGCGCACTCCCACTTCCTGCGCGTCCTCACGGCCCGCTACCTGGGCCTGCCGGCCACCGGCGGCGAACTGTTCCAGCTCGCCACGGGCGCGGTCTCCCGCCTCGGCCGGGAGCACGGCAAGCCGGTCATCACGGCGTGGAACGTCGCCATCCCGAAGAGCCTCTTCGACGCGGCGGGGTGCTGAGCGGGACCCGCCGGCTCGGCCCGTCGCTTCCGGCCGCAGGGCGTCCCGCACGCGCTCCGAGGCCCCGCGACGCGATCGGCGTGCGCCTCGTACGCCCACGCCGGGCGCCCGGACACGCGGACGGCCGGTACCTCGCCCCCGGGGTACCGGCCCGTTCCGTGCGTCGGCCGCTCTCAGGCGGCCTGCTTCTTCAGCGAGGTGAGGTGGGCGAAGACGACGACGTTGGCCGAGTAGCCGTTCTTCTTGTCGAAGCGTCCGCCGCACGTCATGAGCCTGAGTTCCGGGCGGCCGGTGGCGCCGTACACCTTGTCGTCCGGGAACTCTTCCTTCGTGTACGTCTTCACCTCGTCGACGCTGAACACCGCGGTCTTCTTGTCCGCCCGGGTGACCTTCACCGTGTCGCCCCGGCGCAGCGCGTTGAGGTTGAGGAAGATCGCCGGGCCCGTCTCGGTGTCGCGGTGGCCGACGATCAGGGAGGTGCCCGCCTCCCCTGGCGACGGGCCCTTCTCGTACCAGCCCACCAGTTTCGGCTTGCTCAGCGGCGGGGCGCCGAGCCGGCCCTTCTTGTCGAGGCCGAGGCCGGTGACCGGGGCCTCGATGAAGATGGCGGGGACGGCGACCTTCACCGGCCGGGAGTGCACCAGGGGCGCGTGCGAGGCCGGTACCTTCTCCGGCGGCTTGTGCGGCGCCCGTCGGAACGGCGCCGCCCCGCCGCCCGCGGCGTCAGCGCCGCGGGCGGCGGTGACCGACGGGTCGTCGGACGAGTCCGAGCTCGCCCAGACGATGCCGGTCACCAGCGAGAAGGTCACGGACAGCGTCATCGTGAGACGGCACGCGCGACTCGGGCCCTGTCTCTTATACACATCT
>NZ_KL585410.1:37656-45260 GCF_000721935.1 Streptomyces sp. NRRL WC-3549 | reverse complement strand
GATGTGTATAAGAGACAGGTGGTGCCGACGTTCGAGTCGCTCTCGGCGCTGACGCTCTCCATGTCCGGGACGCCGCCGCCGCCCGCGGGCACCGCGCCGGACGGCTTCTCCCAGCCGCCCTTCTCCGCACCCGACTCCGAGGCGCCCCGGCCGTTGCCCTCCGAACGGTCGCCCTTGTCGGCGGGCCGGGAGCAGTCGACCTCGAAGCTCTTCTGCTTCGGGCCCGCCGGGACGGTCCACACCAGCTGGTAGGTGCCCTCCGGGAGCAGGTACTCCTGGCTGCGCGCCGAGCCGTTCACCAGCGGCAGCGTGCTCTGCAGGGTGTCCCCCGGGGGAACCGTCGGGGGCTGCGCGGTGATCGTCCACGGCACCGACGGGAACGACTCGAAGTTGCTGGCGACGAGGACGAACTTGCAGACCTCGACCCCGTCGCGGTCGCCGCGCGAGTGCCAGCCGACCGAGCGGACGTCGATGTCACCGCTGTCGCCGGGGGCGGCGTAGGCGGCGGGTGCCCCGGCGAGGGTGGCTCCGGCGACGGCGACCGCGGTGGCCACCGTGGTGCCCGCACGGACGCTGCGGGAGCGGACGGAAGCGGAAATGCGCATGCTGGGCTCCTTCAAGCCGAGATGATTGTCGTACTGATCACCTGATCGCCTAAGTGATGCCATGGATCGTCAAAAGAGTGTGTAGGGACACGGTAAAAGCGCCCAGAAGTACCCTGACTGGCCGATACGGGGTCAGGGGCGGCGGTTCGCACACGCGGACGGGCCGCCCCGTGCCGGGGCGGCCCGTCCTTCTGCGGGATGGGTGAGCGGGTCAGGAGATCAGTTCGACCTCCGCGAGCGTCGCCCTCTCCGTGCTGACCAGCCGGTACTTGGCGTATATCCCCGGCTTGGCCACCGAGAACGCCCGGGTCTGCCTGTCCCAGGAGAACGTCTGTCCGGACCGCTTGTCCAGGTCCTTCCACCGGGTCCCGTCCGAGGAGCCCTGGAGCACCCAGCCCGTGGGGGCCGCGTCCGCCGTGGCCGACGTCAGGGTGTACTGGAGCGCCTTCGTCTTCGAGGGCACCGGCAGATCCACCGACTCGACGCTCGCCGAGGTGGCCGAGGTGTCGTCGAAGAGCGCGCCGTCGCCGTCGAGGACGTCGCCCCGGGGAGCGGGGACCTTGTCGTCCTGGGTGACGGAGACCGGGGCGGCGTTCTTGCCGGTGCCCCAGGCCGACGGCCTGGAACCCATGTCGAAGTCCAGCGTCCCGCCCCTGGCCAGCAGGTCGTGGGGCAGCGAAGTCGAGGTCCACTTCTTGCCGTTGACCCTCAGGCCCTGGACGTAGATGTTCTTCGCGCTGTTCCCGGGCGCCTTCACGACCAGGTCGCGGCCGTTCTCCAGGTGCACGGTCGCCTTGGTGAAGAGCGGCGAGCCGATCGCGTACTCACCGCTGCCCATCACCAGCGGGTAGAAGCCGAGCGAGGAGAAGAGGAACCAGGCCGACTGCTCGCCGTTGTCCTCGTCGCCGTGGTAGCCCTGGCCGATCTCGCTGCCGGTGTACAGCCGGCCGAGGACCTCGCGCACCTTCTCCTGCGTCTTGTACGGCTGGGAGGCCGCGTCGTACATGTACGCGGCGTGGTGCGCGACCTGGTTGCTGTGGCCGTACTGGCCCATCCGCACGTCACGCGCCTCGGTCATCTCGTGGATGACCCCGCCGTACGAGCCGACGAACTCGGGGCCGGCGGTCTCGGGTGTCGAGAAGTAGGTGTCCAGCTTCTTCGCGAGGCCGTCGCGGCCCCCGTAGAGGTTGGCCAGACCGCGGCTGTCCTGCGGTGCGGTGAAGGCGTAACCCCAGCCGTTGGTCTCGGTGTAGTCGTAGCCCCAGACCCGCGGGTCGTACTGGTCGGAGGGCAGCCGCCAGTCGCCGTTCGCCTTCCTGCCCTGGAAGAAGCCGGCCTCCTCGTCGAAGAGCTTGACGTAGTTCTGCGCCCGGTTGAGGAAGTACTCCGACTCCTCCTTGTAGCGCGCCTTCTTCGTCTTCTTGTAGAGCGCCTCGCCCATCCGGGCGATGCCGTAGTCGTTCAGGTAGCCCTCCAGCGACCAGGAGAGGCCCTCGTGCGTGGAGGTGTCCGCGTACCCGGTGAAGACCGAGGTCTCCATGCCCTTGCGGCCGACGCCGGAGGACGGCGGGGCCACCGTGGCGTTCTTGACCGCCGCGTCGTACGCCGCCTCGGCGTCGAAGTCGACGCCCTTGACGTACGCGTCGGCGAAGGCGACGTCCGAGCTGGTGCCGGTCATCAGGTCGGCGTAACCGGGGGAGGACCAGCGCGAGATCCAGCCACCGTCCTTGTACTGCTGGACGAAGCCGTCGACCATCGTGCCGGCCTGCTTCGGGGTGAGGAAGGAGTACGCCGGCCAGGTCGTCCGGTAGGTGTCCCAGAAGCCGTTGTTGACGTACACCTCACCCTCGACGATCTTCGCCCCGGTCCGCGTCGGGGTGTCGGTGCCGGTGGGCGCGGAGAACGGGCTGGCGTAGACGCTCTTGCCGTCCACCTGCTCGAAGCCGGAGTTGGGGTAGAGGTACAGGCGGTAGAGGCTGGAGTAGAGGGTGGTCAGCTGGTCCGCGTTCGCGCCCTCGACCTCGACCTTGCCGAGGATCTCGTCCCAGGACCTCTGCGCGTCCTTGCGCACCCGCTCGAAGGAGTGCCGCGCGGGCAGCTCCGCGGCGAGGTTCTTCTTCGCCTGGTCGACGCTGATCAGGGAGGTGGCCAGGCGCAGGCCGACCGTGCGGTCCTTCCCGGCGTCGAAGCGGAAGAACCCGGTGACGTCGTCACCGCCGCCGCCCTTCAGACGGCCGCTGTCGGTCACCTTCGCGTCGAAGACACCGTGGACGAACAGCCGGGTGGCGCCCGTGGATCCGCCGCTCTTCACGTCGGAGTAGCCCGTGAAGGAGCCGGTCGCCGCGTCGAGGGTGAGGCCGCCGTCGTTGCTGACGTTGTCGAAGACGACGCTCGCGTCGTCGCCGGGGAAGGTGAAGCGCATCCGCGCCGCGTGGTCGGTGGGCGTCATCTCGGCCTTCAGGCCGTTCTCGAACGTCACCCCGTAGTAGTGCGGCTTCGCCGTCTCGTTCTCGTGGCGGAACGGCAGCGCGCGGGCCGTGCGGGAGGCGTCCGGCGTACCGGAGGCCGCCGACGGCCCCCCCGACGGCATCAGCTGGAAGGTCTGGCGGTCGCCCATCCAGGGGCTCGGCTCGTGACTGGCCGAAAACGCCTGCAGCGTCGGGAGGTTGTCCTCGTTGTTGCCGAGCGCGTAGTCGTAGAGCCAGCTCGTGGTGCCGGCGTTGGTCACCGGGGTCCAGAAGTTGAAGCCGTGCGGGACGGCCGTCGCGGGGATGTTGTTGCCGCGCGAGAAGCTGCCGCTGGAGTTGGTGCCGCGGATGGTCGAGGCGTAGTCCGACAGGTGCGCCTTGCGCTTCTCCGGCGCCTTCGGGGCGATCGTGATGTCGTCGATCCAGCCCTGGAACTTCGCGGGGCCCTGGGGGGAGTCGTACGCCACCAGGATCCGGTCGACCCTCTTGCCCGCCGCGACCGTGCCGATCGACGATTCGACCTTGTTCCACTGGTTCACGTACAGCCGCTTGGCGTCCGCCTGGCCCTGCGGGGTGAGCAGCCCGCCGTGGCTGTCGGTGGCCTTCAGGTCGCTCAGGTAGGTGCCGTCGGTGAACGCGAGGTCCACCGCCACGTGCGTGGCCGGATAGTTCAGGTCGGTCTCGCCCATCTGCGGATAGACCAGGTAGGAGAGCCGGGTGTCCCTGGTGACGGCCGTGTCGACGTCGAAGACCTTGTTGTACGAGTAGGCGCGGCCCTTCGGCTGGTGCGTGCCCGCGTACTTGAGCGCCTTCGTGCCGGTGAACCCGGCACCGGCCTTGGCGGTCGGGGAGCCCGACGGGCCGCGGTCGGGCTGGGTGCGCATCTCGGCGGGGGCGGGGGCGGAGGTGTCGCCGTCGGAGAACTGGACGTCGGCGAGCTGGATCGCGTCCGACGCCCCGTTGTTCTTCGTGAACTCCAGCCGGTAGTGCGGGTAGGCCTGGTCCGGGGTGATGTCGTACGAGGTGGTGCGGAACCGTTCGGAGAAGGACTGGCCGGTCCGGGTGTCCAGGTCCTTCCACGTCTTGCCGTCGGTGGAGCCCTTCAGGGTCCAGTCCTTCGGATCGCGTTCGGCGTGGTCGTTCGCCGAGGTCAGGGCGTAGGTGGCGAGCTTCACCGGCTCTGCGAGGTCGAACTCCACCCAGCTGGTGGGCGCGAAGGCCAGCCACTTCGTGGTGGGCTCCACGTCGACGAGGTTCTCCTTCACCTCGCCGCCGGCGACGTTCTCACCGCCGGCCCGTATCCCTGTCACCCGGTCGGTGACGTTGCCCGGTATTCCGGCGGAGAATCCGCCGTCGACACCTGAAGCCTTCTTCTTTCCGCCGGGGCCTTCTTCGACGGTATTCCGCCAATCCGGCTGCTTTTCATCGGCTTCGAAGGAGGAGTGGAATGAGGTGTTCCCGGCGGGTTTCCGTGCGGGGCCGGCCGGTTGCGCGAGGGCGGCGGTCGGAGCGGCCAGGGCGAGGACGACGGAGGCCGCGGTGACCGAGGCCCCGTAGCCGTGTCTTTTCCGGAAGTCCGGTCGAAAGGCGCGTAGGGACTGCATACGAAGCAAATCCTCCTGGGGGCACGCATGGACAACGTTGTCACTGTGGGGACGCGGATACCAGTAGGGAGTCAAGTGGCGGGATGTGTCAAGGGTGTTGCACGTCGATCACCGGCCGAGTCGACCGACAAAGCGGAAATGGGCATTCCGGTGCACCGGCCGCTCTCCGGGCACACGGTGCCGACACGCCCGTGAGGTCTCAACTCGGGAAAGACTGCCGCTCAAACCTGCATTCGATCTTGCTCAGTCGGCAGCAAGTGGACTATACCTGTCGGCGTCCGCACAGCTGTTTCCCACGGCCGGCGGATACGGGGGACGGGGGACGGGGTCACGTCTGTGTGTGCCGATAGGGGTGCCCACTGCGCCGTTCTCCCGGAAACTCCCCCACTGCACCTGGCACGATCCGGCAATCTGCACGACCCAAGCGCAACTGACCGCGGTGGCGGGGCCCTTCGCCTGAGGCGAATTCACGACGGGTGACCGGTACACCGCCTGAGTCCTGGAGAAGGCGAGGACTTGAGCATGGGATCCACCTCCGCCCACAAGAATGAGGGCCTTGGCCGTCGCGATGTGATCAAGCGTTCGGCCGCACTCGGCCTGATCGCCGTCCCGACGATGAGCTTCCTGACGTCCTGCGCGAGTGGCGACAGCGGGACCGACGACAAGGTGAAGAAGGGCACCAAGAGCGCGAAGAACCCGCTCGGTGTCAATGAGACCGCCCCCCTCGAGGTCGTCATCTTCAACGGTGGCTTCGGTGAGCAGTACGCCATCGACGCGGAGAAGAAGTACAACGAGGCCTTCCCCAAGGCACCGAAGGTCAAGCACGCCGCGACCGAGAAGATCCAGTCGACGCTGCAGCCGCGCTTCAACGGCGGCACCCCGCCCGACCTGATCGACAACTCCGGCGCCGAGCAGATGGACATGGGCGTACTGGTCGGCAAGAAGCAACTGCTCGACCTGACCCCGCTGATGGACGCCCCGTCCATCGACGACCCCGCCAAGAAGGTCCGCGACACGCTGCGCCCCGGTGTCCTGGAGATGGGCCAGTTCGAAGGCGACCCGGTCTGGATCATGTACTACGCGTACACGGTCTACGGCGTCTGGTACTCGCAGACGGAGCTGGAGAAGCTGGACGCGACGTACCCGGAGACCTGGGACGACATGCTCGCGCTCTGCGCCAAGGCGAAGAAGAAGGGCGTCGCCGGCTGGACCTACCCGGGCAAGTACCCGTACTACCTGCCGTTCTCGCTGTACCCCTTCATCGGGAAGATCGGTGGCCGCGAGGTCCTCGACAAGATCGACAACCTGGAGCCGAACGCCTGGAAGGACCCGGCCGTCAAGGCCGCGTTCGAGGCGTACTACGAGCTCTTCCAGAAGGGCTACATCCTCAAGGGCACCCCCGGTCTCACCCACATCCAGTCGCAGACCGAGTGGACCAAGGGCAAGGCGCTCTTCATCCCGAACGGCTCGTGGGTGGAGAACGAGGCCGCGCCCACCACGCCGGACGACTTCAAGATGATGGTCGGGGCGCCCTCCAGCCTGGACTCGTCCGACAAGCTGCCCTTCGGCACCATCTGGGCCTCCGGCGGCGAACCGTTCATCGTCCCGGCGAAGTCGAAGAACCCCGAGGGTGCCATGGAGCAGCTGCGCATCATGCTCTCCGAGGAGTCCTCGAAGAACTTCACCCGGTCGGTCAAGTCCCTCAGCGCCTTCAACGGAGGCACCGACGGGCTGGAGCTCTCCACCGCCCTGCAGTCGGGTGTCGACGTGCTGAAGAAGGCCGGCGACAACGTGGTGAACCCCCGTATGCAGGACTGGTACGTGAAGCTCCAGAAGGAGCAGATCGGTATCGCCGGAATCGGCGAGATGATGGCCGGCCGCGCGACCCCGGCGGAGACCATCAAGAAGATCCAGGCCTTCGCCGACGCGGCGGCCAAGGACCAGTCCATCACGCGCTACAAGCACCAGTGAGCCACCGTCACCAGCGGCGGCACCCGCTCAGAGATCGGGGTCGGTAAAACGATGCAGCACGGCAAGTACCGTTTCATCGTGGGATTCCTGACGGTCCCACTGGCTTTGTACGCCATCTTCGTCATCTGGCCGTTCGTCCAGTCCATCTACTACTCGTTCACGGACTGGACCGGGCTCAGCCCGGACTTCAAGATGGTCGGCTTCGACAACTACAGCCGCATGCTCGACGACGACATCTTCTGGAAGTCGTTGCAGCACAGTGTGCTGCTCGTGCTGCTGCTGCCGCTGGTGACGCTGGGGCTCGCACTCTTCTTCGCCTTCATGCTCAATGTCGGCGGCCGGCGGCGGAAGAACGCCACGGTCGCCGGCGTGCGGGGCTCCTCGTTCTACAAGATCGCCTATTTCTTCCCGCAGGTCCTGTCGATCGTGATCGTGGCCCTGCTGTTCCAGTTCGCTTTCAACCCCACGTCGGGCATGCTGAATTCGGCGCTGAAGGCCGTCGGGCTGAAGAGCCTCCAGCCGGACTGGCTCGGTGACCCGAACCTCGCGCTGTACTGCGTGATGGTGGTGCTCATCTGGTCGACCGTCGGATTCTTCGTCGTCCTGTTCTCCGCCGGAATGGCCTCGATACCGAAGGACTTCTACGAGGCGGCCCTGCTGGACGGGGCCGACCGCATCACGACGTTCTTCAAGATCACGCTTCCGCTGCTCTGGGACACGGTGCAGTCCGGCTGGGTCTACATGGGCATCCTGGCCCTCGGGGTCGAGGCGTTCACCGCCGTCCAGGTCATGACCGTCGGCCCGGGCGGCCCCGACTACTCCACGACCATCCTGCCGCTGTACGTCTACCAGACGGCCTTCCGGGACGCCCAGGCCGGATACGCCACCACCATCGGCGTCGGACTCCTCATCGTCACCATGCTCTTCGCCGGCATCGTGATGCGGCTGGGCCGGCG
>NZ_KL585410.1:31639-37440 GCF_000721935.1 Streptomyces sp. NRRL WC-3549 | reverse complement strand
CCGGCGGGAGCGGCTGGAGTTCTGATGGGGGAGCGCGTGAGGTACCGCGGCGGAGCGCAGCACGGTCCCATCCTGGTGACCGGCCCGACAGTTGTACGAGGTGAGCACACGTGAAGGTCACTGAGACCCCTCCCACCGTCCCGGCGCCGCGCTCGCCGGTGACGAAGACCGACGCCTCGGCCGAACCGGCGAAGAGCACCGAGGGCGCCGTCCTCAACGTGTTCTCGCACGGCATGCTGATCATCTGGGCCGTGCTCGTCGTCATGCCGCTGCTGTGGGCGGTGGTGGCGTCCTTCAAGACGGACGACGCGATCCTGTCGACCCCGTGGTCGCTGCCCGACTCGCTCCACTTCGAGAACTGGTCCCGGGCCTGGACCCAGGCCCACATGAGCGACTACTTCCTGAACACCATCATGGTGGTGGGCGGTTCGCTCGTCGGCACGCTGCTGCTCGGATCGATGGCGGCGTACGTACTGGCGCGGTTCGACTTCCCCGGGAACCGCTTCATCTACTACCTCTTCATCGGGGGGATGAGCTTCCCGGTCATCCTGGCACTGGTCCCGCTGTTCTTCGTCATGAACAACATGGGCCTGCTCAACTCGGTGCACGGGCTGATCCTGGTCTACATCGCCTACTCACTCCCCTTCACCGTCTTCTTCCTCACCTCGTTCTTCCGGACCCTGCCGACCTCCATCGCGGAGGCGGCCATGCTCGACGGCGCCTCGCACACCCGGACGTTCTTCCAGGTGATGCTGCCGATGGCGAAGCCCGGGCTGATCAGCGTCGGTATCTTCAACTTCCTGGGCCAGTGGAACCAGTACATGCTGCCGACGGTGCTCAACACCGACCCGGACGGCAAGGTGCTCTCCCAGGGGCTGGTCGAGCTGGCCACCAGCCAGGGGTACAAGGGCGACTGGTCGGGGCTCTTCGCCGGCCTGGTCATGGCGATGCTGCCGGTCCTCGTGGCCTACATCGTCTTCCAGCGCCAGGTGGTGGCGGGTCTGACGGCGGGGGCGCTCAAGTAGCCGGCCCGCGGAGACCCTTCGGGGCCGTGTTCAAGTGACAACGGCACCCGGCGCACCGGCTACAACTCTCACCGCGAACGAACACGGCCTCCGGGCCGCGAACCGCCCCCCGGTCATCCGCCGGGGGGCGGTTCGTGGTGTTTCCAGGGCCTTCGCCGGTGCCCGGAGGGTGGGGCCCGATGCTCATCGGAGGCTCCGACTGCTCAAGGTCTTGACGGGGGGCACCCCAAAACGCTCAGCTTAGAGTTCACATGTTGGAGAATATGGCAGGAGTGGGAGAGTCGATGGAGACTCCGGGGTCGCAGACGTCTCTGCATCGGGCCAACCTTGAGCGGGTCGTGCGCGCGGTCAGGATGGCGGGGTCGCTGACCCAGGCCGAGATCGCCAGGAGCACGGGCCTGTCCGCGGCCACCGTCTCCAACATCGTCCGGGAGCTCAAGGAAGGCGGCACGGTCGAGGTGACCCCCACCTCGGCGGGCGGGCGCCGCGCCCGGAGCGTCTCGCTCAGCGGGGACGCGGGCATCGTCATAGGGGTGGATTTCGGGCATACGCACCTGAGGGTCGCCATCGGCAACCTGGCCCACCAGGTCCTCGCGGAGGAGTCCGAGCCGCTGGACGTGGACGCCTCGTCGGCACACGGCTTCGGCCGGGCGGAACAGCTGGTCAACCGCCTGGTCGAGACCACCGGCATCGCCCCCGGAAAGGTGATCGGGGTCGGGCTCGGCGTGCCGGGCCCGATCGACGTCGAGTCCGGGACCCTGGGCTCCACCTCGATCCTGCCGGGCTGGACGGGCATCAACCCGGGCCAGGAGCTGGCGGGCCGCCTCGGGGTCCCCGTGTACGTGGACAACGACGCCAACCTGGGCGCCCTGGGGGAGCTGGTGTGGGGCGCCGGCCGGGGGGTCAAGGACCTCGCGTACATCAAGGTCGCCAGCGGGGTCGGCGCGGGCCTGGTGATCGACGGGCACATCTACCGCGGCCCCGGCGGGACGGCCGGCGAGATCGGGCACATCACGCTCGACGAGTCGGGCCCCGTCTGCCGCTGCGGCAACCGGGGCTGCCTGGAGACCTTCGCCGCCGCCCGCTACGTCCTGCCGCTGCTCCGGCCCAGCCACGGGGCCGACCTCACCATGGACCGGGTCGTCCAGCTGGCCCGCGAAGGCGATCCGGGCTGCCGCCGGGTGATCGGCGACGTCGGCCGGCACATCGGCAGCGGTGTGGCCAACCTGTGCAACCTCCTCAACCCCAGCCGGGTGGTGCTCGGCGGCTCCCTCGCGGAGGCGGGCGAGCTGGTGCTGGGCCCCATCCGCGACTCGGTGTCCCGGTACGCCATCCCCAGCGCCGCCCGGCAGCTCTCGGTGCTGCCCGGCGCGCTCGGCGGACGGGCCGAAGTGCTGGGCGCCCTGGCCCTGGTGCTCAGCGAGATGGGGGATTCGACACTTTTGGAGAGCACCCTCCCCACGGCGTCCCCCGCCTTCACTTAGATAACGGATGGCACCGTTGTCATCTCGTTAAGAATTTACTCCTTGACGGCGGCCCTGCGGCCGAGTTGACTTCCAGCCACCTCGGCCGCAACGTCGCGGCCTCGTCAGGGAGGTTCGAAATGAACACGCGCATACGCCGTGCCGCCGTTGCCGTCGCCGCCACCACGATGGCCGTCTCGCTCGCCGCTTGCGGGAGCGCCAAGGAGTCGGGCGACAAGGCCGAGACGGACTCGGGCAAGAAGAGCGACGACCTCAAGATCGGTCTGCTCCTTCCCGAGAACGCGACGGCCCGTTACGAGAAGTTCGACAAGCCGATCATCGAGAAGAAGGTCGACGAGCTCACCGACGGCAAGGCGAAGGTGGTCTACGCCAACGCCAAGCAGGACGCCACCACGCAGGCGCAGCAGGTCGAGACCATGATCACCAACAAGGTGGACGCGCTGATCATCGACGCCGTCGACTCGAAGGCGATCGAGAACAGCGTCAAGAAGGCCAAGGACGCCGGTATCCCCGTCGTGGCCTTCGACCGCCTCGCCGAGGGCCCGATCGACGCCTACACCTCCTTCGACAACGAAGAGGTCGGCCGCGCCCAGGGCACCGCCCTCCTGGAGGCCCTGAAGGGCAAGACCAAGCCCACCGTCGTGATGATGCACGGCGCGATCACCGACCCGAACGCCGCGCTCTTCAAGAAGGGCGCCAAGTCGGTGCTCGACGGCAAGGTGACCTACGGCAAGGAGTACGACACCAAGGAGTGGAAGGCGGAGAACGCCAACGCCAACATGGAGGGCGCGATCACCGCCCTCGGCAAGGACAAGATCGACGGCGTCTACTCCGCCAACGACGGTCTGGCGGGCGGCATCATCCAGGCCCTCAAGTCCGCCGGTGTCTCCAAGCTCCCGCCGATCACCGGCCAGGACGCCGAACTCGCCGGTGTGCAGCACATCGTCGCCGGTGAGCAGTTCATGAGCGTCTACAAGTCGTACCCCCAGGAGGGCATCGTCGCCGCGGAGATGGCCGTCGCGCTCGCCAAGGGCGAGAAGCTCGACTCCATCGCCACGTCCAAGGTCGACAACGCCAGCCAGAAGGACGTGCCCACCGTGCTCGTCCCGGTCGTCTCGCTGACCAAGGACAACATCAAGGAGACCATCATCAAGGACGGCATCTGGAAGATCGAGGAGATCTGCACGGCCAAGTACAAGGCCGCCTGCGACGCGATCGGCCTGAAGTAGTCCTTGCCGCCGCCGGCCCGCCGTACGGCCGGGCCGCAGGCGAAGAGCCTGTCCGGTGCCTCGCCCACCAACTGTCCCGCTACCGGGCGGGGCACCGGATGGAACGCTTCCGCTGTTCTCAATTTTCCTGCTCGACCACCGTGCCTTCCCCCAGGCACGGCATCCCCGCCGGGTCAGGCGGCGAAGGAGATGGTTCACGTGTCCGCTACGCCCGTGTTGGCGTTGCGAGGGGTCTCCAAGCGATTCGGTGCCGTCCAGGCGCTCACCGATGTCGAGCTTGAGGTCCACTCCGGCGAAGTCGTCGCCCTGGTGGGCGACAACGGCGCCGGTAAATCAACGCTGGTCAAGACGATCGCCGGCGTTCACCCCATCGATGACGGGGTCATCGAGTGGGAAGGCCGGCCGGTCCAGGTCAACAAGCCGAACGACGCCCAGAACCTGGGCATCGCGACCGTCTACCAGGACCTTGCGCTGTGCGACAACATCGATGTCGTCGGCAACCTCTACCTCGGCCGGGAGATCCGCCGGTTCGGGGTCCTCGACGAGATCGAGATGGAGCGCCGCTCCCGCGAGCTCCTGAGCACGCTGTCGATCCGCATCCCGAGCGTCCGCATCCCGATCGCCTCGCTCTCCGGCGGCCAGCGCCAGACGGTGGCCATCGCGCGTTCGATGCTCGGTG
Organism: Streptomyces sp. NRRL WC-3549; assembly: GCF_000721935.1. Lineage (GTDB taxonomy): Bacteria > Actinomycetota > Actinomycetes > Streptomycetales > Streptomycetaceae > Streptomyces. Next base: position 33,023 of record NZ_KL585410.1, on the reverse strand, counting down.
AGCCCAAGCTCGTCATCCTCGACGAGCCCACCGCCGCCCTGGGCGTCGAGCAGACCGCGCAGGTCCTCGACCTCGTGGAGCGGCTGCGCGAGCGCGGCCACGCGGTCATTCTCATCAGCCACAACATGGCCGATGTGAAGGCCGTCGCCGACAAGGTCGCCGTGCTCCGGCTGGGCCGGAACAACGGGATCTTCGACGTCAGGACCACCTCGCAGGAAGAGATCATCTCCGCCATCACGGGCGCCACGGAAAACGCCGTGACCCGTCGTGCGGCACGCAACGCGGAGGCCCAGAAGTGACGACCGACAAGACCTCGACACCCGTGGTCAACCCGGAGGCCGCCAAGGGCGCGGACACCGTGGTCGACCCCCGCCTGCTCGTCCGCGAGCAGGGCCTCGGCGGGTACCTCACCGAGTTCAAGCGCAAGATGCGCGGCGGCGACCTCGGTTCCATCCCGGTGATCATCGGCCTGATCATCATCTGCGTCGTCTTCCAGAGCCTGAACTCCGAGTTCCTCTCCGCGAAGAACATCAGCGACATCGCCGTGGCCATGGTCGCCACCGGCATGATGGCCGTCGGCGTCATCTTCGTGCTGCTGCTCGGCGAGATCGACCTCTCGGTCGGCTCGGTCAGCGGGGTCTCCGGCGCGGTCGTCGCCGTCCTCAGCGTGTCGCAGGGCATGAACGAGTGGCTCGCCATCGTCATCGCGATCGTCAGCGGCGCCGTCATCGGCGCGATCCACGGCTTCTTCTTCGCACGGATCGGCGCCCCCGCGTTCGCCGTGACCCTGGCCGGCCTGCTGTTCTGGCTCGGCTTCATGCTCCAGCTCCTGGGCGACACCGGCACGATCAACCTGGACAGCGACGGCGTCGTCGGCAAGCTGACCACGTACTACTTCACGGACGTCGCGGCCGCCTACGGCCTCGCCGCCCTCGTCGTCATCGCGTTCTTCCTGTCCGCCTTCCTGGACAGCCGCCGCCGCGAGGCCGCGGGCATCCCCGCCCGGCCGGTGACCGACATCGTGGTGCGCACCGTCGTGCTCGCGGTGTTCGCCTTCGCCGCCGCCTTCATGTTCAACCAGCACCGGGGCCTCCCGCTGGCCCTGGTCCTCTTCCTCGTCGTCCTGGTCGGCACGGACTTCCTCCTGCGCCGCACCGCGTACGGGCGGAAGATCTTCGCGCTCGGCGGCAGCGTCGAGGCGTCCCGCCGCGCGGGCATCAACGTCACCGCGATCCGTGTCTCGGTGTTCGCCATCGCCGGTACCTTCGCGGCCGTCGGCGGCCTGTTCTGGGCCTCCAAGATCGCGGCGGTCAACCAGGGATCCGGCACCGGCGACCTCCTGATGAACGTCATCGCCGCGGCCGTCATCGGCGGCACCAGCCTC
>NZ_KL585410.1:28175-31447 GCF_000721935.1 Streptomyces sp. NRRL WC-3549 | reverse complement strand
GCCTTGCCAGCCCGCTCAGAGATGTGTATAAGAGACAGCACCTGGAACGCCCTGCTCGGCGTCATGGTGATCGTCTCGATCCAGTACGGCCTCGCCCTGGAGGGCATCGCCACCCCGATCCAGTACATGGTCACGGGTGCCGTGCTCCTCGCCACGGTGGTCATCGACTCCATCAGCCGTAAGACGCAGAAGACCGCGGGCCGCGCCTAGCCGCTCCCCCCCCGTACGCGGACCGGCCCGGCTTCCGGGCCCGCCCGGACCGCGTACGGGGGAACCCCGGTCGGAACAGCGGTGCCCGGCGCCTCGGACAGGCGCCGGGCACCGCTGTGTGCCCGTCCCCGGCGACACCCGGGTGGGATCGGACACGTGCCCGGGGAGGGGCCACCCGGCGCGACCTGCCGCGCGGCGCGCCGGGCGCCGGGCGACGAGGCCCGGGGGACGGCGCAAACCCCCGCCCGATGCCCGGGGCCGCCCGGGGAACATTAGACTCATCGGATCGGCAAGCTCGATCAGCTCAAACGCAAGGAGGCACGGGTGGACCTGCTGACCCGCATCGGGGGACCGCGTGACCTGGACCGGCTCAGCCTCGAGCAGCTGGACCAGCTGGCCGAGGAGATCCGGACCTTCCTCGTCGACGCGGTCTCCAAGACCGGCGGCCACCTCGGCCCCAACCTGGGCGTGGTCGAGCTGACCATCGCCCTGCACCGCGTGTTCGAGTCCCCGCAGGACAAGGTGCTCTTCGACACCGGCCACCAGAGCTATGTGCACAAGCTGCTCACCGGCCGGCAGGACTTCTCGAAGCTCAAGAGCAAGGGCGGGCTCTCCGGATACCCGTCCCGCGCCGAGTCCGAGCACGACGTCATCGAGAACTCGCACGCCTCGACCGTGCTCGGCTGGGCCGACGGCCTCGCCAAGGCCAACGAGGTACGGAAGAAGGACGACCACGTCGTCGCCGTCATCGGCGACGGCGCGCTCACCGGCGGCATGGCCTGGGAGGCGCTGAACAACATCGCCGCCGCCAAGGACCGCCCCCTCGTCATCGTCGTCAACGACAACGAGCGCTCCTACGCCCCGACCATCGGCGGCCTCGCCAACCACCTCGCCACCCTGCGCACGACGGACGGGTACGAACGCTTCCTGGCCCGCGGCAAGGACATCCTGGAGCGCACGCCCGTCGTCGGCAGGCCGCTCTACGAGACCCTGCACGGCGCCAAGAAGGGCCTCAAGGACTTCATCGCCCCGCAGGGCATGTTCGAGGACCTCGGCCTGAAGTACGTCGGCCCCATCGACGGCCACGACATCGAGGCCCTGGAGTCCGCCCTGCAGCGGGCCAAGCGCTTCGGCGGCCCGGTCATCGTGCACTGCATCACCGAGAAGGGCCGCGGCTACACCCCCGCCCTCCAGGACGAGGCGGACCGCTTCCACGCCGTCGGCAAGATCCACCCGGACACCGGGCTGCCCACCTCCACCTCCGGACTGGACTGGACGTCGGTCTTCGGCGAGGAGATGGTCAAGCTGGGCCACGAGCGCGAGGACGTCGTCGCCATCACGGCGGCCATGCTCCAGCCCGTGGGGCTCGGCAAGTTCGAGGAGGCCTTCCCGGACCGCATCTACGACGTGGGCATCGCCGAGCAGCACGGCGCGGTCTCCGCGGCGGGCCTCGCCACCGGTGGTCTGCACCCCGTCTTCGCGGTCTACGCCACCTTCCTCAACCGCGCCTTCGACCAGGTCCTCATGGACGTCGCCCTGCACCGGTGCGGCGTGACCTTCGTCCTGGACCGCGCCGGGATCACCGGCACGGACGGCGCCTCGCACAACGGCATGTGGGACATGTCGATCCTCCAGTGCGTACCCGGCCTCAGGATCGCCGCCCCGCGCGACGCCGACCAGGTCCGCGCCCAGCTCCGCGAGGCCGTGGACGTCGACGACGCCCCGACCGTGGTCCGCTTCTCCAAGGGCGCGGTCGGCCCGGCGGTCAAGGCCGTCGGCACGGTCGGCTCCATGGACGTCCTGCGTACGGCGGGCACGGACGCCCCGGACGTCCTGCTGGTCTCGGTCGGCGCGCTCGCCCCGATGTGCCTGGAGATCGCCGGACTGCTCGACGCGCAGGGCATCTCCACCACCGTGGTCGACCCGCGCTGGGTCAAGCCCGTCGACGAGGCGATGGCCCCGCTCGCCGCGCAGCACCGGGTCGTCGTCACCGTCGAGGACAACAGCAGGGTCGGCGGGGTCGGCTCCGCCGTCGCCCAGGCGCTGCGCGACGCGGGCGTCGACGTACCGCTGCGCGACTTCGGCATCCCGCCGGTCTTCCTGGACCACGCCTCCCGCAAGGAGGTCATGGCCGAGATCGGGCTGACGGCGCCGGACATCGCCCGCCAGGTGACCGGTCTGGTCGCCAAGCTCGACGGCCGCTACGAGAGCCGCGCCGCCGCGGCCCCGGTCCGCGACTGACGGGCGCTCGGCGACCGCGCCCCCTCGGCCCGCCCGGCCGTGGGGGCGCGTCCGTGTCCGGGGCCGGCCCCCTGTGCGTAGGCGGCGCCGGGGCTTGCCGTACGACGCGTACGGCGCCCGGCGCCGTCCTCTCCGCGCGTCCGGTGCCCACGGTGGCTCGCGTACGGCCCTGACCGCCCGGCCCTCCGGTGCGTGCGGTGCTCCCACCCCCTACACCCTCGTACACCGCCGTTCGGCCGAGTGCGTTTCCCTCTCCCGGGGCCCATCGGGTGAATCGCCCCGCCCCGCCGCCCTTCGGCCGCGTGCCCTCTCGATCATGACCGTGATGCGGGTAACGCGAGGTGCGGCGACGGACGTCACGGAGGCTGACCGATGAGCACACTGTTCCGGACGAAATCGGTCGAACAGTCGATCAGGGACACGGAGGAACCCGAGCGCGCCCTGAAGAAGTCCCTCTCCGCGCTCGACCTCACGGTGTTCGGGGTCGGGGTGGTCATCGGCACGGGGATCTTCGTCCTCACGGGCAAGGTCGCCAAGGAGACGGCCGGGCCCGCCACCGCCCTCGCCTTCGTCGTTGCCGGCATCGTCTGCGCCCTGGCGGCGCTGTGCTACGCCGAGTTCGCCTCGACCGTGCCGGTGGCGGGGTCCGCGTACACGTTCTCGTACGCCTCGCTCGGCGAACTCGTCGCCTGGATCATCGGCTGGGACCTGGTACTCGAGTTCGCCCTGGGGACGGCGGTCGTGGCGGTCGGATGGTCCGGCTACGTGCGCTCGCTCATGGACAACATCGGCTGGTCGATGCCCGCGGTGCTGTCCGGACC
>NZ_KL585410.1:13306-28020 GCF_000721935.1 Streptomyces sp. NRRL WC-3549 | reverse complement strand
GTCGATGCCCGCGGTGCTGTCCGGACCCGACGCCGCAGCCGGTTTCGGCTTCGACGTCCTCGCGTTCGCGCTGGTCCTCGTCCTGACGGTCATCCTGGTGCTCGGCATGAAGCTCTCCGCCCGGGTCACCACGGTCGTGGTCGTCGTCAAGCTGGCCGTCGTCGGGATCGTGATCGTCGCCGGCCTGTTCTTCGTCAAGGCGGCCAACTACAAGCCCTTCGTCCCCCCCGCCGAACCCCAGCCCTCCGGCGGCGGCTGGGACGCGCCGCTGGTCCAGCTGATGTTCGGCTACGCCCCGACCAACTTCGGCCTCATGGGCATCTTCACCGCCGCGTCCATCGTCTTCTTCGCCTTCATCGGCTTCGACGTCGTGGCCACCGCGGCCGAGGAGACGAAGGTCCCGCAGCGCGACATGCCGCGCGGCATCCTCGCCTCGCTCTTCATCTGCACCGTGCTCTACGTCGCGGTGTCCCTGGTGGTCACCGGCATGCAGCACTACACCGAACTCTCCGTCACCGCCCCGCTCGCCGACGCGTTCAAGGCCATCGGGCACCCCTTCTACGCGGGCGTCATCAGCTTCGGCGCCGCCGTAGGGCTCACCACGGTCTGCCTGATCCTGCTGCTCGGCCAGACCCGGGTCTTCTTCGCGATGAGCCGCGACGGGCTGCTCCCGCGGTTCTTCTCCAAGACCCACCCGCGCTTCGGCACCCCGTACCGCCCGACGATCCTGCTCGGCGTGGTCATCGCGATCGTCGCGGGGGTCACGAGCATCAACGAACTGGCGACCCTGGTGAACATCGGCACGCTCTTCGCGTTCGTCGTCGTCGCCCTGGGCGTCATCGTCCTGCGCCGTACCCGCCCCGACCTGCCCCGGGCCTTCCGTACCCCGTGGGTGCCGGTGCTCCCGGTCCTCTCGGTGGCGGCCTCGGTCTGGCTCATGCTCAACCTGCCGGCCGAGACCTGGCTGCGGTTCGGCGCCTGGATGGTGATCGGGGTCGTCATCTACGCCGCGTACGGCCGCCGGAACAGCGGTCTGGCCAAGGAGGCGCGGCGCCGCTGACCGAGGCGCCGCCGCTCAGCCGCGGGGCCGTACCGTACGCGGCCCCGCGCACCGGGCCCCGTACGCCTCGACCCGCTGCCGCAGCCCCCGGTCGGCGGTGACCACCAGGCACCCCCGGCCGGCCGGTGAGGCGGCCCATGCGGTGACCAGTGCGACGATCCTGTCGTCCCCCTCGCCGGGTGCGCTCTCCACGCGTACGCCCGGTACGGAGTCCACGCCCCGGGCGGCACCCTCGACGACCAGCACGAGATCGAGCGGCCCGGCGAGGCCGGGGAGCCCGGCGGCGGCGTACGGGACCAGCGAGTCCCGCAGCCGCTCGGCCGCACCGCGCCTGTCGCGCCACCAGCCGTCCGGGACCGACCCGACGACGTTCGCCGCGTCGACCACGACCAGAGTGTGTTCGTCCGTCATCCCCGAAGGGTGTCACGGGATCAGCCCCCGGTGGCCGGCGACTTCTTCGCGGACTCCGGGATGGCGGCGTCCTCGCGGACCGCCTTCCAGAGGGTGTCGGCCTGCGGCTGCGCGGCCACCACACGGTTCGGGTCGGTCTTGTCGTACGCCACCGGCAGCATGATCGTCTCCATGGAGGACGGGTCCACGCCGTTCATCGAGCGGGCGAACTCGCTGAGCGAGGTCAGCGACGCGAGACCCTCGTCCGTCGTGAGCGCCTTGGTGGCGGAGTCGGCGATCTTGTACGTCGTCGTGGGGCTGCCCAGCAGGTCCTGCGACTTGACCTCCGTCAGCAGCGCCATGAGGAACTGCTGCTGGAGCCCGATGCGGCCGAGGTCGCTGCCGTCACCGATGCCGTGCCGGGTCCGGACGTAGGCGAGCGACTCGGTGCCGTCCAGCTTGTGGGTGCCGGCGGTCAGGTCGAGCCCGGAGGACTTGTCGTGGATCGGCTCCTCGACGTCGACGGTGACCCCGCCTATGGCGTCGACCAGGTCCTTGAACCCGGCGAAGTTGATCTCCATGTAGTGGTCGATGCGGACCCCGGACATCTTCTCCACGGTCTTGACGACGCAGGCCGGGCCGACCTGCGAGTACACGGAGTTGAACATGACCCGCTCGGCGGACGGCATCGTGGAGCCGTCGTCCTTGGCGCACTCCGGCCGCGTCACCAGCGTGTCGCGCGGGATGGAGACCGCGACGGCCTTCTGCCGGCCCTCGGGTATGTGCACCACCAGCGCGGTGTCCGACCGGGCCCCACCGACCGCACCGCCGCCGCCCAGCTCCTTGTTCTCCGCCCCGGCCCGCGAGTCGGAGCCGAGGACGAGCAGGTTCTGTCCGGCGGTGGGCAGCTTCTCGGGGCGGTCCTCGCCGAGCGCCTTGTCGATGTCGACGCCGTTGATGTTGCCGTCCAGCCGGCTGTAGAGCCAGTAGGCGGTGCCGCCCGCGGCGAGCAGGAGGACGACCAGCACCGCGAGGGTGATCTTGAGGCCGCGGTGACGCTTGCGTGGCTTGGCCGCGCGCCGCGAGCGGGGGCCGTCCGGGCCGTCGTGCGAATCCGGCGTCATGACGTCGTGGCTCATCCTGCTCGAGTCCTCAAATCTCATGGCCCGGCATGGGCGGTGAAGTGCGTGGGACTCGGGTGGGGGGTGTGACCGGTCCGTGAATGCATGACTGACCGAGCACTATAGAACAGGTGACCGCACGCGGTGCCCGACGGTCGTGCGACCGGAGGCCGTGCCACGGCCGTGTGGATGCGTCGTCGCAGCCTCCGTGCCCTGCCGGGACGAGGCGGACTGGTCGCGCCGATGCCCCCGCGACCGCCGCACGGTGGCGGCGGACTGGACTCCGGGGACGACGCGTCGTGGAGTTGTGTGGGCCAGGTGAAGCATGTGACAAAATTCTGATGCGTAGGTCTGTTCGACAAGGGCCTCCGGGGGGACACCGTTCTCGACGGGATCCGTCGCACCACGGTCCCGTGAGCCGGAGCTCGGGGGGTGACCCTGGGAACCGGGCGAGATGTGACGAGAAGGGCGTGGGCATGCGAGTGAGGTCCGGGCGCGCGGCGCAGGTGAGCCGCCCAGGCGACACGGCCGACACGGAAAAGGGGGGGTCCGCTTCGACGCCCCGCGCCGTGGTCGTGGAAGGACCGTGGCTCTCCATGGGTAAAGACGGTCGGCTGACCGTGTTCACGCGCGTCGACGGGGGACTGCGGCGTTGGACGCAAGTCCGCCCTGCTGGGCGGGAGTGGACCGGACCTGACTCCTTTTCCGCTCCGCCGTTGTCGCATCTGTCGGTGGCGCAGGGCGTGGACGGATTCGTCCGCCTCCTCGGGCGTCGTGTTTCCCGTGAGGGCGGTGCCGCTGCCGTGGTCCAGGCCACTCAATTCCAGACGGGCCGGCCGGTCACGGAATGGAAGACCGTGGGCAATCCGCACAGCAACGCCGGCAGTGCCGGGCGCATGGGCGCCCCGGTGGTCGCGGTGAGCGGATCGGGTCGTGTCCACGCCTTCGTCACGAACGCCGGCGGAGGGGTGTCGATGCGCCGCGAGGGCTCCAACGGCGCGTGGGAGCCATGGCGTGATCTCCAGGGGAGTGGTGCGCAGGAAGGGATGGTCGCTTCTTCCCTCGCTTCTGGGCGCATCGAGCTCTTCGTGCCCGGTATGGGCTCCGTCATGCGTTGGCGGCAGACTGAGCCCGACGGCGCCATGGACCGATGCCCCGACCTGCAGATCGCAGTGGGTCCCGGAAGTGCCAGGGGGCTGGAGACCGCGCCGGACCGTGTGACGTACTACTGGGCGGACGCCGGGACAGGCGCTCTTGTCGCGCACCGGCCCGGCAGCTGGGTGATTCCGTTGGGGGACGGACAGGTCGACGGGCGCGTCGCGGCTCTCCGGACCTGGCTGGACGGCTACGACTGCACGGTGCTCGCCCACCGGGGCCTGGACGGCCGGATCATGATCGCCGCCTGTGGAACGGAGAACGAGGGCGGGGGCCTTTGGTGGTCACCGACCGGGGAGAAGGCCGCCGGGTCGCCGGCGTTGGCGTGCGACGCCGAAGGCCGGGTCGTGTTGGCGATGATCGGTGACGACGGAGCGCTGCGCGTCGCCCGGCAGACGGACGAAGCCGGTCTGGCGATGGCGCCTTCGGTGAGGGTCTGACGCGCTGTCGTTCCCTGGGCCGGTGGGTCCACCTCTTGATGTGGTCCGCGCTGCCTGTCGGTGACGGTGTCGCATATGGGGTCAAGGTGTAACGAACGCGCATCTAACTTGTTCACGGATGGACAAAAGTCGACCAGGATGTGAAGATCTTGTGGCGGCCCGTCTGCTTCTGGTGACAGGTCCCGCGCGATGAAGCTTTCGGTGGGACCGAAGAGTGAGACGGGGCTGCGGCCCCTGTGTATGGGTGGGGCGAAGTTCTGTGAGCGGCAGCAATCCTGAGACCAGTGCGCTTGTGTCGACATATCGGTCTTTGGTTCCGGTTCGAGCCCGTCGCCGACTCGTACGACGCGTTCCCGCCCCACTCCGCAACCTGGTCATGCACGCGCTCGCGAGCTTCGACTCCGCCCGTTCAGCCGTCGTCGTACGGGCGCTGGGTGGTCGCCGGAAGCCCGCCAGGCACAGCGCCGAGGCTTCCCTCCGGGTGGTCCGGGTCCAGGGCAAGCACGTCCGCGCGGCAGTGGTGCGCGGAGCCACCGAGTGGGCCGCGCGGGCCAGGAACTTCCACATGCTTGTCGAAATCCTGGAAGAGGCGGAGATCGCGTACTTCGCCGTGCGGGGAACCGGGAAGAGCATTCCGTGCGTCGCCGTGTCCGCGCGGCTGCGCGACGACGTCGAGGAAATCCTCCAGCTCGCCTTCGGACGCAATCCCGGCTACGCGGCCGAGGGGGCAGGTGGACAGCCGAGGGCCGGTTCGTCGGCGCAGACGTGGCGGCGGCTCCGCTCCAGTGCGGTGATACGGCTTTCCTGGAACGTCTGTGATCCGACCGGGCATTTGATCTTCGGCCCGGAATCCGGCTGCGATCTGGAATTCTGGTCCGAGGAAGAAGGCGCGCTGATCGCCCCCAGGCCGAACTCCGTGCTGGCGCGGGTATCCGTCGCCGCGGAAGGCCGGATGGCTGAGCAGAAGCTCTTCAGCCCGGTTCCGAGTCAGTACCACACGGGGTATGCCCGTACGCTTCCCGACTTCACCGTCCGGCTGCCGGAGGACCACGCCTACCCCATAGATGTCGTGTACACCTGGGTCGACGCCGACGATCCGGTCTGGCGCGCGGGCAAGGAGGCGGTCCGGCGTGGCCTGAAGCCGGACACCGGGGTGCGCCTGCACGAGCAGGCCGACAACGCCGCCCGGTACACGAGCCGTGACGAACTCCGGTACTCCCTCCGGTCGATCCACCAGTACGCGCCTTGGGTCCGCAACATCTTCCTCGTCACCGCGGGGCAGACACCGGGCTGGCTGAACATCGAACATCCTGGGATCAGAGTGGTGGACCACGAGGAGATATTCTCCGCTCCGTCGGCCCTGCCGACTTTCAACTCGCACGCCATCGAGAGCCAGCTGCACCACATCCCGGATCTCTCCGAGCACTTCCTCTACCTCAATGACGACGTGTTCTTCGGCCGTCCGATACAGCCGGACCTCTTCTTCCATCCCAACGGCCTGACCAAGTTCTTCATGTCGAAGGCGCTCATACCCCCGGGCACCACCACGCCCGAGGATCTCCCGGTGGACGCTGCCGGGAAGAACAGCCGCGGGCTGATCGCCCAGCAGTTCGGCACGGTCATCTCGCAGAAGATGAAGCACACGCCGCACGCTCTGCGCCGTTCCGTGCTGGACGAGATCGAGCAGACGTACTCCCGCGCCCACTGGGTGACACAGCATTCGACGTTTCGCTCGCCGAATGACATACCCATCGCGTCGTCGCTCCACCACTACTTCGCCTACCACCTGGCGCGCGCCACGCTGGGCAGTCTGCGGTACGTCTACATCGACATCGGTGACGCCCTGGCGCAGCGCCGGCTGGACCGGCTCGTCGCCAGGCGGGACTTCGACACGTTCTGCATCAACGACACGGTGGTTCCGGCGGACCCCGCCGCTCAGGAGCGCATGGTGAAACGTTTCCTCGAAAGCTACTTCCCCGTGCCGAGTCCGTACGAGCTGCCTGGGACCGAAGGACTGCCGACCAGGCGTACCGCCGAGCTGGGACGGACACATCAGTGATACTTCGACGTTCCCACCTCCGTGCGGCTCGGGGCCGACTGGAGGCCCGCGCCACCGCCTTGCGCTCGTGGCTCATCCTGCGCGTCTTCCTGCCGCGCCGTTCCAGGCGCACGGCACGGCTGAAGTACGCCGCCGTGCTCGACGGCCAGACGGTCAACCTCCACGCCGAGCTGCCACGGTCGGTCCGGCTGCCGGACCACGCGGAACTCGTCCTCACGCGCGGTCGACGGCACCACGAGAGCCCCGCCCGTGTCTACGAGGGCGGTGACGGCACCCTGCTCATGGACGCGGCCGTACTGCTCGGGGCCGAGGTGGGTGGTGCCCCGGTGGACCCCGGTCGCTGGCAGGTCAGACTGCAGCTGCGAACAGGGCGCCGGACACGCCGCATACCGTTGCTGCTGGTGGAACTGCCCACTCCGTACGAGGGCCCGACCAAGCCGATGACGGCATCCGGCGTGACCGGTCAACGCCACCGGATCGGCCGGTCCGTCACCGGGAACATGCGTGTGGTCACCGCAGTCGCCAAGCCGGGCGCCGAAGTCGTCAAGGTGCACATCACCCACGCGGGGATCTCCGTCGACTTCCGGCTTCTCGGTATCCGGATCGACGAGCCCAGGGCGGAGTTCATCGCCTCGGGACGCCGGCTGCGACAGCCCGTCACCGTGCTGGCCGACGGGACCGCCAGGGTCGAGGTCCCGCTGGAGGGCATGGGCCCGCGCCGGAGCCGGCCCGAACACTGGGACGTCGCGGTGACCGGTGCGTCCGGCCGCACCTTCCGGCTGGGGCGTCGTCTGCACGACGTCCGTAACCCCCTCCGGGTCTTCGCGATGCGTGCGACGGCGATCGCGCCGCGGGGGCAGCGCCCCCTGCTCGTCCAGCCCCGCTACACGCCTGCGGGCAACCTCCGCATCACCTGCACCCCGATGCCAGAAATCGGCTGAAAGACCAGATGAAGATCACTTTCCTGCTGACTACCGCCGATGCCGTGGGAGGAACCGAACGCGCCGTCTTCAACCAGGCGTCGGAACTCGCGGCAGGCCACGACGTGCGCGTGCTGAGCGTTTTCAAGTCCAAGGCGGCCCAGTTCTTCTCGCCCGACGAACGAGTGCGCGTCGACTATCTCGTCGACCTCACGGGACCTGTTCAGCGCCCCCTGCGCGACACGACGGTGGACGACGCGGTCTGGGCGGCACTGTCCGCGCAGCCCAGTCGCATCGTGGACCGCGCCTGGGAGGCCGCGTTCAACCGGGTCTCGGACCTGGAACTCGAACTGGCGTTGCAGGACACGGACACCGACGTACTGATCACCACCACACCCGCACTCATGGCCCTCGCGGTTCACCTGGCGCCCTCCTGGGTGGTCACGGTGCATCAGGAGCACCGGGTGTCCGAACTGCGCGGTACCAGCGGCGAGCCGCTCCTGCGTTATTCCGCCAAGCTCGACGCCCTCGGCGTGCTGAGCGAGCGGACCCGGGAATGGTTCGCGGAGACCCTGGGGACGGCCGCTCCGAGGCTGGAAGTCGTTCCCAACGCCCTCCCCGGTGGATTCCGCCCCAGGTCGACCCTTGAGACCCGGACGGTCGTCATCGCCGGGCGGCTGGTGGGCGAGAAGCAGATCGACCACGCCGTCACGGCCTGGGCGACGGTGGCGCGGCGGCACCCGTCGTGGACCTTGCGAATCTTCGGGGACGGGCCGCTCAGCGGCGCGCTCCGGCGTCAGATCGACGCGCTCGGCCTGCACGACTGTGTCCAGCTCAACGGCAACTCGCCGCATCTCGCGGAGGAGTGGGCCAAGGCCAGCATCGCCCTGCTGACCTCACGCAACGAGGCCTTCGGTCTCGTCCTCGCCGAGGCACAGGCTGCCGGTGTACCGGTGGTCTCCTACGACTCGCCCAACGGGCCCCGTGAGGTGATCATCGACGGTCACTCCGGGATGCTGGTGCCCACCGGCGACATCGACGCGCTGACCGCTTGCCTGCTCCGGCTCATCGAGGACGCACCGCTACGCCACCGCATGGGCGAGGCCGCCCTGGAGGTCGTCGGGCGTTTCGCTCCGGCGGTGGTCACCGGCCAGTGGGAACGCATCTTCTCGGAACTCGTCGCTGACCGGGAAGCCGGCCGTCGGGACACGGCCAAGACCGAGCGGCAGGCCATGCATGACCTGCTCAGCGGGGGAGACGGCACCGTGCCGGCCGCCTCCCCGGCGCCCGCCAGCACCGTGCGGACCGGCAACCAGCGCGCGTCGGAGGAGCGCCTGCTCAAGAACGACCGCGGGCTGGTCCGGGACGGCGGACAGGTGTGCAAGGTCATCGAATGGGAATCTCCGTGGGACATCGTCCAGGCCAATCTGGCGCTCGCCGCCGATGCGCTGGAGGGTGCGGACATCCCCTACTTCGTGGTGCGTGACTCCCTGGTGAGGCACACCGTCGCCGTGCACGCCTCCTACTGGGAGGCCACCTTGAAGTCACTCGCCGGCGCCTACCGGGACCAGGCGGTGTACGCGTCGGTGCTCAACGAGAACCAGAACGCGGTCGCCACGGTGCTTGCGGGCCTCCTCGAGAACTACCTCGGTACCCCCGGCTCGGGGGTACGCGTCTACCGGAGTGCCGTGGCCCGGTCCCGCACGCTCAGGCTCGGCGCCGTCTACGGCTGCACCATCTCGTTCTGGGACGACGACCCGGAGGACGGGGCATTCCTCACCTCTCCCACCCGGACCCTCATCGGTGACCGGGTGCCCAAGCAGGCCATGACGCGTACCCCTCTCACCCTGGGGGCGCGCGTCTATCCCTCGATCACGCCCTTCACCCGTCCCCTGCACGGCGATGTGACGTTCCCCGTCGACGCCGTGTACACATGGGTCGACGGAGCCGACCTCGACTGGCTGGGACGCAAGAACACAGCCCTGGCCGGGCTGGGTCTGGAGACCGAGGACGCCGCAACGAGCGCGGCCAGGTTCCGGGACCGGGACGAACTGCGCTACTCGCTGCGCTCGATCGACATGTACGCGCCGTGGATCCGGAACATCTACCTGGTCACCGACCAGCAGGTGCCGTCCTGGCTCGACACCGCGCACCCCCGTGTCCGGGTCGTCGACCACAGGGAGATCTTCGGACCGCGCGGGATGCTGCCGACCTACAATTCCCACGCGATCGAGAGCCAACTGCACCACATCGAAGGCCTGGCGGAGCACTTCCTCTACTTCAACGACGACGTCTTCGTCGGACGGACCCTCCAGCCCGGAATGTTCTTCCACAGCAACGGCCAGGCGAAGCACTTCATGTCGCCCACCGCCGTGCCGATGGCTCCGGCGAGCTACGCCGACGAGTTCAACATCAGTGCGGCCAAGAACAACCGGGCGCTCATCGAAGCCACCTTCGGTCAGGTGCTGGCGCATTCCTTCCTGCACGCCCCCCACCCGCTGCGCCGCAGCGTGCTGGAGGAGATCGAGGAGTACTACCAGGGGCCCATGGCGACGACGGCCGCCAACCAGCTACGCAACCACAGCGATGTCTCCGTCGCCTCGTCGCTGCACCACTACTACGGCTATCACACACTGCGCAGTGTGCCGGGAAGCATCTCCTGCGGCTTCGTCAACGTCGGCCTGAGCGACCACAAACCGCGTCTGAACCGCATCTTGACAGCCCGTCCGCACGACGTCTTCTGCCTCAACGACTTCCATGACGGGGACGTCCCGGAGGAGGAGCAGGACTCGATACTCACGGCCTTCCTCCCCAGCTACTTCCCCGTCGCGAGCCAGTTCGAGAAGGGTTCGCCACGCAATCAGCGCGCCCGCGTCGGCAGCCTCCCGGGGTGGCCCATGTGACGTACCCGGTGACACCTCCCGTCGAGCCGTCCGGAGACGCACAGAAGGCCCACCGCATGAACTCTCCAGCCCAGCCGCCGCGTCAGGCATCGGTCGTCCAGATCCTCGCCCACCCGGATGACGACCTGTACTTCGTCAATCCGGACCTCCAGCGTGCCGTCGAGGCCAGGCACCCGATCGCCAGCGTCTATCTGACGGCCGCCGAGGCGGACGGCCGGAACATCGACACGCGGGACCAGACGCGTGGCACGGTTCCGCCGGACTATTCGGGCTACATGGCTGCCCGGCAGAACGGACTGCGCGCGGCGTACGCGGTCATGGCCACAGGGGAGCGGGACAGCCCGTGGTCACGCGACGTCGTCGAGTTCTCGGCAGGAGTACTGGCCGAACGGTCCACGCTTCTCGCGGCACCTCACATCCAGCTGTACTTCCTCGGCGTGCGGATGGTGGACGCCGCGCACGGCTTTTCCCCGGATGTTCCCCCCTCCAGGCTGGCGACTCTGTGGAGCGGCCGGTCGCCGGTCGCGCCTACCCTCGTCGCCGAGGACTCGCCCTTGCAGCAGGTGCAGGAACTGAGCAGCGAGAGCGTCCTGCTCTGTCTGGTCGAAATGATGCGGTACTTCCGGCCCACGGTGGTCTGGACGATGGATCCCGACCCGCAGCACACCGCCTGGGACAAAGCCAAGGGACCGTCCTCCAGCGATCATCAGGATCACACGGCCACCGCGCAGTTCGCCCTGGAAGCGGTGGACCGCTATCAACGTACGGGAGGCGTACCGCCTCTGGTGGAGCACTACCGGGGCTATGCCAACAAGCTCTGGCCGAGCAACCTCACCGAGACCGCCTATGCCGAGAAGAAGCGTCTGATCGACGTCTACGGTGGCGCGGACGGGCATCCGTGCACCCATCGTCACTGCGGTGACCGCCAGCTCGGCGACGGAGCGGACATCCGCCGCTACGGATGGAGCACGGCCTCGCGCTATGCACCTGGTACCGGCTGGCTGCGACTCCGGCCCGATGGGCGGCTGGCCGCCTACGCGGTCATGGGTGGGCGGGTCGCCGTCTGGACCGAGTCCGTTCCCGGCGGACCGGAATGGGTCGGACCGCTCTTCCTGCAGGGGGCCGGACTGTTGCCGGCGCTCACTGTGGCGCCCGACCGTCGAGGTTCCGTTCACCTCGTAGGCCTGCGTCGTACGTCGGGCCCGGGCGGCACCGCGGATGTGGAGGTGGTCCGCGCCTGGCTGAGAGGCGAGGAAGCCTCTCCGTGGGAAGTCGTCGGCAACCCGCAGGGATACACGGGGGACTGGCAGCGGTGCCGTGAGGTCGGTGTACCGGCCGCGGTGACCGACCCGGCCGGTCGGCTCCATGTGTTCGTGCGCAACTTCGGCTTCGGCCTGAGCGCCCGCCGGGAGACCGACGAGGGCTGGTCCGACTGGGAGGACCTCGGCGGCGCCGGGCTGCAGGACGCACCGTCCGCCGTTCTGACGTCCACCGGTCGCATCGAGGTCTACGCCCCGACCCGCCAAGGCGCTTCGCGCTGGAAGCAGGATGCCGTCTACGGCCCCTTCAGCCATGACAGCGGGCTGCTCGTGCCCACGCAGGACACCTGGCGGCCCGGTGGCGGCATCACTCCGCTCCAGACCGGGCGTTCGCGGATGTCCCTCTTCTACCGCGAGGAAGAGTCGGGAGAGATCCGTGAACACCGGCAGCAGCCTGGGCCGGGGGGATGGCCCGCAGAGGCGGAGAACCTGGGAGGTGCCGGGGGCACCGGTCCCGTGGCGGCACTGCGCCGTCTCGGAGAGGGACAGGATGCGATCGTGCTGGCCCGACGTAACGCCGCCGGCGGGGTCGGAGTCGCCGTCCTGGCCAACGACCGACGGCGCGGGGTGCCTCTCTGGGAGGAGTCGCGGTTCTTGACCGTGGGAGCGCCGTCCCTGGCTGCCGACTGCCAAGGGCGCGTGGTCACAGCGGCGGTCGGTATCGACGGGCAACTGCGTGTCCGGCGGCAGAGAGAGCCGTTCGCCGAGAGTGGCTTCGCCGACTGGACGACCGTCTGACCACACCGGTACGAGTCGGATCCATGCCAGGACAACAGGGCCAATGAGGAACAGAACGTCATGAGGAAGATCTGCATCATCGGCAACTCCGTCGCCGCGTCCAGGACCCCCGCGGAGTCGCCGCTTGCCGGCTGGGGCCAGTACCTTGCCGAGTTCTTCACGGACCAATGGGAAGTGAAGAACTACGCGCGGGACGCGATGACCGCCCGCGACTACTACCCCGGGCGGTTCGTCGCCCTGCTGAACATGCTGAAGCCGGGCGACGTCGTGGCCATCGACTTCGGCGGTGTGGAGCAGCGGATCAACATGCTGATCCGTTACCACAGCCGCAGGGAGTTCAAGGAATACCTCCGGCTGTACGTGGAGGGAATACGCACACAGAATGCCATTCCCGTGCTCGTCACCCCCGCCGCCCGCTGTACGTTCGACATCGACGGCAATGTGCTCGACACGCGTGACGGCTATCCGGACGTCGTCCGGCAGGTCGCGGCGGAGACGGAGTCTCCGCTCATCGACCTGAACACCCTCACCACGGATTTCCTGCGGGGTCTCGGCCCCACACGCGCGAAGCAGTTCTTCCATTGGGTCGATGCCGGCGAGCACCCGAATCACCCGGAAGGCATCATCGACGCCTCCCACTTCAACGAGGCGGGTGCTCAGGCGGTCGCGAAGATGTTCGCCTCTGCCCTTCACGAACTGCCGGGGCTCCCCGAGGGCGTCGTGCGTCCTGAGACCCTGGTCCCCGCCGTCTATCCACCGGTGCTGCCGGAATTCACGGTGGAAAATCCGGATTACGCGCTCTACGCCACGGAACGTACCGGCGCCGCACCGGCGATCGCGAAGCCGGACAGGGCGGCGCTCGTCGGCGCATCGCTGAAGTTCAGCGGCACGGTCGACCCCGGTACGGATTATGTCCTCTTCTTCGCGAACGGCGTATACGCGGGAGGCACGGGCGTCGGGCCGGCCGGCACGTGGAAGTGGCGACGCGCCGTGCAGTGGCCCGAGGGGGACCACCTGCTCCAGGCGGTCGGTCTGACGGGACACGGCGTGACACCCGCTGCCGAACTCCCCTTCACCGTGCTGGACCGGATCGCGCCCCCGCGGGTCAACGGGCCCGCGGAGGGAGCGTGGAGCGGCCCGCGGCCCCGCTTCTCGGGAACCGCACCGAAGGGTGTGAGGAAAGTGATGGTGCTGGAGGGGGAACGGATGATCGCCGAAGCGCCGGTTCGCGACGACGGCACGTGGAACGTCACCCACCCACACGACTGGCGGCCGGGACTCCACACCGTTGAGTTCGTCTCCGTCTTCAGTGCCATCCACTCCGAACCGGCCCGCCGCACCTTCAGGGTCCTCGGCATCCCGGACGGGAACTGGCTCAGGGAGTCGGCGGGATCCCGGCTGCCGTGCGGTGGCGACGCGTGTGAGCACCACCCCTTCGCCGGCCCCTGAGACCGGCGGCGGGTCTGCCCCGGGGCGTCGTCGGCCCTGCCCGCGGGCCCGCTTGTCCGCGCGGGAGCGCGTCTGCGGACGGCTCAGCCGCCCGTACGGATGTCGGCGAACACAGGAGCGTGGTCCGAGTAGCCGTCGGGCTCCACGCCGCCGGGTTCGTTGGGCGTGGTGTCCATCCGGTCGCGGTCGACACCACACCGGGCGAACGGCGCTCGCACCTCTGACGCCTTACTGACGAACACGTGGTCGAGGGTGTGGAAGGAGTGGGTACCTTCCGCGGGCTTCCATTGGTGATAGGTAGATGTGCCCTGTCCGGTGCCGAGCAGCTCCGGGCACTCGGTGAACGCGGAGACGAGCGGTTTCAGCTGGGAGGCACCCGAGTTCCGGTTGAAGTCCCCGGTCAGTACGGTGGGACGGTCTTCCTGCCGCACGAAGTCCCGCACCCCGGTGATCTGCTCCAGCACCCGTGGCTCCTCGCCGGGGAGTATGTGCGTGGTGCACGGCGTGTACGACCAGCCGCTCACGCGGACGCACAGTACCGGCAGGGTCTCGTGGCTGTGGCCCGCGGGGTCCGGCGGGAGCGCGTTCCGGGACCGGGCGCCGACCACCTTGCCACGGACCGCGATGGCCACGCCCAGGTGCCCTGAGAGGCCGCCGCGGCACCGGGTCCGGCCGTCGGGCCGGGCCCCCTCGGCACGGCGGACGGACCACTCAGGGCCCAAGGCCGTCCGCAGCAGCGAAAGGTGGCTGCCCGCAGCGCCCCCGCAGATCTCCTGGAGGGCGATCACATCTGCGTCGCGCTCGTGCGCCAGCTCGGTGATCTGCTCGACCTTCTCCGCGGGAGAGTTCCGGTAGGGGCAGTAGCCTGCCTCGCCGCGCTTCCCGCCCGCCTCGCCACAGACGTTCCAGGTGACGACACGCAGGACCGTCGGGCCACGTTCCCCCCGGGGCCCGGGCGCCTCGTGCGTGGCTCGGTCCGCGAAGACCGCTCCCGCCGCCAGCAGGGCCACGACGCTGATGACAGCAGCCGCTGCGCGGGCGCGTACGGGCACGGAAATCCTTCGCGGCATCGGAGAGACGGAAGGACCATCGTTTCACAACCCGCGTGCGACATGACACGAGGACAGGAACGGCGGGCCGTGCGATGGGAGTCGCAGGCC
>NZ_KL585410.1:9543-13151 GCF_000721935.1 Streptomyces sp. NRRL WC-3549 | reverse complement strand
AGATGTGTATAAGAGACAGGCCGTCACTGTGCGCGTGTTACGCCGGAACGCTCGCCACGCCCTGCTCCAGGAACCGCTTCCCGTTGACCCGCTCCGAGACGCCCTCGCGGTCCAGGTACGGCGTGACGCCGCCCAGGTGGAAGGGCCAGCCCGCACCGGTGATCAGGCAGAGGTCGATGTCCTGGGCCTCGGCGACGACGCCCTCGTCCAGCATCAGGCCGATCTCCTGGGCCACCGCGTCCAGGACGCGGTCGCGGACCTGCTCCTCCGTCAGGACGGTGCCGCCCTGCTTCAGGAGGGCGGCGACCTCCGGGTCCAGCTCCGGCTTGCCGGAGTCGTAGACGTAGAAGCCGCGCTTGCCCGCCTTGACGACCGCCGCGAGGTTCTCGGAGACCGTGAACCGGTCCGGGAACGCGCGGTTCAGGGTCTCCGAGACGTGCAGACCGATGGCCGGGCCGACCAGCTCCAGCAGCACCAGCGGGGACATCGGCAGGCCGAGCGGCTCGATGGCCTTCTCCGCCGTCTCGACCGGGGTGCCCTCGTCGATGATGTTCTGGATCTCGCCCATGAACCGGGTGAGGATGCGGTTGACGACGAACGCCGGGGCGTCCTTCACCAGGACCGCGGTCTTCTTCAGCTTCCGGGCGACACCGAACGCCGTCGCCAGCGAGGCGTCGTCGGTCTGCTCGCCGCGCACGATCTCCAGCAGCGGCAGGACGGCGACCGGGTTGAAGAAGTGGAAGCCGACGACCCGCTCCGGGTGCTTCAGCTTCGACGCCATCTCGGTGACCGAGAGGGACGAGGTGTTCGTGGCGAGGATCGCGTGCGCCGGGGCGACCGCCTCGACCTCGGCGAACACCTGCTGCTTGACGCCGATCTCCTCGAAGACGGCCTCGATGACGAAGTCGGCGTCGAAGAAGCCCTCCGCCTTGTCCAGCACACCGGTCACCAGGGCCTTGAGGCGGTTGGCCTTGTCCTGGTTGATGCGGCCCTTGCCGAGCAGCTTCTCGATCTCCGCGTGGACGTAGCCGACACCCTTGTCGATGCGCTCCTGGTCGATGTCCGTGAGGACGACCGGGACCTCCAGACGGCGCAGGAAGAGCAGCGCGAGCTGGCTGGCCATCAGGCCGGCGCCGACCACGCCGACCTTGGTGACCGGGCGCGCCAGCGATTTGTCCGGGGCACCGGCCGGGCGCTTGGCGCGCTTCTGGACCAGGTTGAAGGAGTAGATCCCGGACCGCAGTTCGCCGCCCATGATCAGGTCCGCGAGCGCCTGGTCCTCGGCGTCGAAGCCGGCACCCAGGTCACCGCTCTTGGCGGCGGCGATGATCTCCAGCGCGCGGTACGCGGCCGGGGCCGCCCCGTGCACCTTGGAGTCGGCGATCGCCCGGCCCCGCGCGACGGCCTGGTCCCAGGCCTCCCCGCGGTCGACCTCGGGGCGCTCGACGGCGATCTCGCCCTTGAGGACGGCCGCGGTCCACAGCAGCGACTGCTCCAGGAAGTCCGCGCCCTCGAAGATCGCGTCGGCGATCCCGAGCTCGAAGACCTGCTTGCCCTTGAGCTGACGGTTCTGGTTCAGGGCGTTCTCGATGATCACCGACACGGCGCGGTCGGCGCCGATCAGGTTGGGGAGCAGCGCGCAGCCGCCCCAGCCCGGGACCAGGCCGAGGAAGACCTCGGGCAGCGAGAAGGCCGGGATGGCCTGCGAGACGGTGCGGTACGAGCAGTGCAGACCGATCTCCACACCGCCGCCCATGGCCGCGCCGTTGTAGTACGCGAACGTCGGGACCGCCAGGCCGGACAGCCGGCGGAAGACGTCGTGGCCGCCCTTGCCGATGGCCAGCGCGTCCGAGTGGCTCTTGAGGAGTTCGACGCCCTTGAGGTCGGCGCCGACCGCGAAGATGAAGGGCTTGCCGGTGACGCCGACACCGGTGATGGTGCCCTCGGCGGCCTCCTTCTCGACCTGGTCGACGGCGGCGTTCAGGTTGGCCAGCGACTGCGGGCCGATGGTGGTCGGCTTGGTGTGGTCCAGGCCGTTGTCCAGCGTGATCAGGGCGAACCTGCCCGCGCCGCCGGGAAGGTCGAGGTGGCGCACGTGCGCCTGTGTGACGACCTCGCCGGGGAACAGCTCGGCCGCGCCCTTCAGGAGCTCGGCGGTGGTGGTGCTCACTTGGTGCCTCCGGCGTTCTCGAAGTGCGGGTTCTCCCAGACGACCGTCGCGCCCATGCCGAAGCCCACGCACATGGTCGTCAGGCCGTAGCGGACCTCGGGGTGCTCCTCGAACTGGCGGGCCAGCTGGGTCATCAGCCGGACGCCGGAGGAGGCCAGCGGGTGGCCGTACGCGATCGCGCCGCCGTACTGGTTGACGCGCTCGTCGTCGTCGGCGATGCCGTAGTGCTCCAGGAAGGCGAGCACCTGCACGGCGAACGCCTCGTTGATCTCGAAGAGACCGATGTCGTCGATGGAGAGACCGGCCTTGGCCAGGGCCTTCTCCGTGGCCGGGATGGGGCCGTAGCCCATGACCTCCGGCTCGACGCCCGCGAAGGCGTAGGAGACCAGGCGCATCCTGACGGGGAGGCCCAGCTCGCGGGCGACGTCCTCGGCGGCGAGCAGCGAGGCGGTGGCGCCGTCGTTGAGCCCGGCGGCGTTACCGGCCGTGACCCGGCCGTGGGCGCGGAACGGGGTCTTCAGGCCGGCCAGGTTCTCCAGTGTGGTGCCCGGGCGCATCGGCTCGTCGGCGGTGACCAGGCCCCAGCCCGTCTCCCCGCCCTCCTCGCTGGTGCGGCGTACGGCGACCGGCACCAGGTCCTGCTGGATCCTGCCGTTCGCGTACGCCTTCGCGGCCTTCTCCTGCGAGCGGACCGCGTACGCGTCGGCACGGTCCTTGGTGATGGTGGGGTACCGGTCGTGCAGGTTCTCCGCGGTCATGCCCATGAACAGGGCGGACTCGTCGACCAGCTTCTCCGACACGAAGCGCGGGTTGGGGTCCACGCCCTCGCCCATCGGGTGGCGGCCCATGTGCTCGACACCGCCGGCGACGACGACGTCGTACGCGCCGAAGGCGATGGAGCCCGCAGTCGAGGTGACGGCGGTCAGGGCGCCCGCGCACATGCGGTCGATGGAGTAGCCCGGGACGGACTGCGGCAGACCGGCCAGGATTCCGGCGGTACGGCCCAGCGTCAGGCCCTGGTCACCGATCTGCGTGGTCGCGGCGATGGCGACCTCGTCGATCTTCGCGGGGTCCAGGTCCGGGTTGCGGCGCAGCAGCTCCCGGATGGCCTTCACGACGAGATCGTCGGCGCGGGTCTCGTGGTAGATGCCCTTCGGGCCCGCTTTGCCGAACGGGGTGCGGACGCCGTCGACGAAGACGACGTCCCGGATGGTACGAGGCACGGTGGCTCTCCTCCAGGGTGCGGGATGGCACTGCTGCGGGGCGCGCCGATGAGCGCGCCACCCTCCTCATGCTACTTGCGGGTAACCAAGCTGCCCACCCCCCGTGCCCGGAGCGTCGAAGGTCACATCGCGGCGGGTGCCCGCGACCGTCGGCCGTACACCGCCGGAGGCGGGTGTGCGGGAGGGCCGGGCCGCGCGGCCCGGCCCTCCCGCAC
>NZ_KL585410.1:3525-9431 GCF_000721935.1 Streptomyces sp. NRRL WC-3549 | reverse complement strand
GGCCGCGCGGCCCGGCCCTCCCGCACACCCGGGGACCGCTCAGGCCCCGGTCGCCAGTGCGTGCAGCAGCAGCGGGCCGACCTGTTCGATCTGCCAGCGGCGGGCGCCGTACCCGGCGAGGGCGGTCTCGACCGACGCCGGTGTCAGCGCCTTCGGCGGCTCCCAGCAGACCCGGCGCACGGTGTCCGGGGTGATGAGGTTCTCCTGCGGCATGTGCAGTTGCTCGGCGAGCGCCGAGACCGCGGCGCGGGCCGCCGAGAGACGGGCCGCGGCGGCCGGGTCCTTGTCGGCCCAGGCGCGCGGCGGCGGGCCCGGTCGACGGCCGCCTGCCACTGTTCCAGCTGGCGGCGTCCCATGCGGTGGCCGAAGCCGGGCAGCGCGGTCAGGGCGTGCACGTTGACCGGCATGGCCAGGGCCGCCTCGATGATCGCGGCGTCGCCGAGCACCTTGCCGGGCGAGATGTCCCGGCGCTGCGCGACCTGGTCCCGGGCCGTCCACAGCTCGCGTACGACGGCGATCTGACGGCGCCGGCGGACCTTGTGCATGCCGGAGGTCCGGCGCCACGGGTCCTTGCGCGGGGGAGCCGGGGGCGCGGAGGCGATGGCCTCGAACTCCTCCAGGGCCCACTCCAGCTTGCCCTGCCGCTCCAGCTCCGCCTCCAGGGCGTCCCGCAGGTCCACCAGCAGCTCGACGTCGAGCGCGGCGTAGCGCAGCCACGGCTCGGGCAGCGGACGGGTGGACCAGTCGACCGCGGAGTGGCCCTTCTCCAGGGCGTACCCCAGGAGGTTCTCGACGATCGCGCCGAGGCCGACGCGCGGAAATCCGGCCAGCCGCCCGGCGAGTTCCGTGTCGAAGAGCGAAGTGGGGGCCATGCCTATGTCGCGCAGGCACGGCAGGTCCTGGGTCGCGGCGTGCAGGATCCACTCGGTACCGGTCAGGGCCGCGCCCAGGGAGGACAGGTCCGGGCAGCCCACCGGGTCGATCAGCGCGCTCCCGGCACCTTCCCGGCGCAGCTGCACGAGGTAGGCGCGCTGCCCGTAGCGGTAGCCGGAGGCCCGCTCGGCGTCGACGGCGACGGGGCCGGTCCCCGCGGCGAACGCCGCGACGACCCCGGCCAGCGCGTCGTCGGTCGCCACCACCGGGGGGATGCCCTCGCGCGGTTCGAGCAAGGGGATCGGCGCCGGGGCGACGTCGTCCGGGGGAGCGCCCCCGGTGGTTCGCAGTGATGTGTCTGCTGCGGTCTCTTGGGCGTCGGTCACATGCCAAGGGTATCTGTGTATGCACGGCGCACGTCGACGGAACGTTCCGTCGACGTGCGCCGTGCACGTGAACCGGCCGGGTGTGTGCCGGCGCGGGTGCCTGGCGGTCGTGGGGTCAGTGGATGATGCCCGTGCGCAGGGCGACGGCGACCATTCCGGCGCGGTCCCCGGTGCCGAGCTTGCGGGCGATGCGGGCGAGGTGGCTCTTGACGGTGAGTGCGGAGAGGCCCATCGAGACGCCGATGGCCTTGTTGGACTGGCCTTCGGCGACCAGGCGGAGCACCTCCACCTCACGGCCGGACAGTTCGCGGTAGCCGCCCGGGTGGCTCGGGGACCCGGGAGGCCTGCGGTGCATACGGGCGGCGTTGGCGCCGATGGGCGCCATGCCCAGACGGCCGGGGTGGCCGATGTTGGTCCGGGTGCCGGTGACGACATAGCCCTTCACTCCGCCCGCGAGGGCGTTGCGCACCGCGCCGATGTCATCGGCGGCGGACAGGGCGAGGCCGTTCGGCCAGCCGGCGGCTCGGGTCTCGGACAGCAGGGTCAGCCCGGAACCGTCGGGCAGGTGGACGTCGGCAACGCAGATGTCGCGCGGGTTGCCGACGCGGGGACGGGCCTCCGCGATGGACGACGCCTCGATGACGTCACGTACCCCGAGCGCCCACAGATGGCGGGTGACGGTGGAACGGACGCGCGGGTCGGCCACGACGACCATGGCCGTCGGCTTGTTCGGGCGGTAGGCGACCAGGCTTGCGGGCTGCTCGAGGAGAACGGACACCAGGCCTCCTGGGAAGTGGCGGGACGGGCCGGCTCGGGGGTGAAGCCGGGGCGAACCGTGCTTGAAGGGTCATTGACCTCTTCGGCAGCAGTGCCGTGCTCCTTTAGGGGAAGATCACGATTTGGTGAGTAACAATTCGGGCAAATCGGACGGGCGATCGATTGTACGAAAAGAGAGCCGGTGCCTGTGCGACCGGCCCTCCCGAATGTGACGCACCGTTACGGGGCCTGGGGCCCCCGCCGCTGGGGCAGCGTCACCACCGCCGCGTCGGCCGACTCCGACGGCGGCAGGCCGGCCAGCTGGCAGAGCAGGTCCCCCCAGGCGGCCAGGTGCGCCGCCATGTCGGGCACGCCGCCGCGGCCCTCGCGCGGAGTCCAGGAGGCGCGGATCTCGATCTGGGTCGCGGGCCGGCGCGCGGACAGCGCGCCGAAGTAGTGCGAGCCGGCGCGGGTCACGGTGCCCCCGGCCTCCCCGTACGACAGGCCCCGGGCGTCCAGGGCGCCCGTCAGCCAGGTCCAGCAGACCTCGGGCAGCAGCGGGTCGGTGGCCATCTCCGGTTCCAGCTCGGCCCGGACCAGGGTCACCAGACGGAACGTGCCCTGCCAGGCGTCGTGTCCGGACGGGTCGTGCAGGAGGACCAGGCGCCCGTCGGCGAGATCCTCGTCCCCGTCCACGACCGCGGCCTCCAGGGCGTACGCGTGGGGCGCGAGCCGCTGGGGCGGCCGTGTCGGTTCGACCTCCAGTTCGGGGCGCAGCTGCGCCGAGCGCAGCCCTTCGACCGCCGACCGGAACGCGGGCGGAACCAGTTCGCCCTCCCCGCTCCCCTCGGTGTCGGCGCCTTCGGAATGTTCGGAGAATTGTCCCTGAGCCGGAGCCATGCGGGGAAGAGTAGGCGGAACGGGGGCGTCGCGCAGGGAAGGACACCCGGCCGGGCCGGCTCCATGCCGCTCCATGCGAAGATTCCAGGTGTGAGTGCCAACCACGGCCCCTCGGGGCTGCAGACGACATCCGCCACCCATGAGTCGGCCTTCCTCAAGGCGTGCAGGCGTGAACCCGTGCCGCACACCCCCGTGTGGTTCATGCGCCAGGCCGGGCGCTCGTTGCCCGAGTACCTCAAGGTGCGCGAGGGCATCGCGATGCTCGACTCCTGCATGATGCCGGAGCTGGTCGCCGAGATCACGCTGCAGCCCGTGCGCCGGCACAAGGTCGACGCCGCGATCTACTTCAGCGACATCGTCGTGCCGCTCAAGGCCATCGGCATCGACCTCGACATCAAGCCGGGCATCGGGCCGGTGATCGCCGAGCCCGTCCGCACCCGCGCCGATCTGGCCCGGCTGCGCGACCTCACGCCCGAGGACGTCTCCTACGTCACCGAGGCGATCGGCATCCTCACCGCCGAGCTGGGCGCGACGCCGCTGATCGGTTTCGCCGGGGCGCCGTTCACCCTCGCCAGCTACCTCGTGGAGGGCGGCCCGTCCCGCAACCACGAGCGCACCAAGGCGATGATGTACGGAGACCCCGAGCTCTGGGCCGATCTGCTCGACCGCCTCTCGGAGATCACCTCGGCGTTCCTCAAGGTCCAGATCGAGGCCGGCGCATCGGCGGTCCAGCTCTTCGACTCCTGGGTGGGCGCCCTGGCCCCCGCCGACTACCGGCGCTCCGTGCTGCCCGCCTCGGCGAAGGTGTTCGACGCGGTCGCCGGGTACGGCGTCCCGCGCATCCACTTCGGCGTGGGCACCGGCGAACTGCTGGGGCTGATGGGCGAGGCCGGTGCGGACGTCGTCGGCGTGGACTGGCGGGTGCCCATGGACGAGGGCGCGCGCCGGGTCGGCCCCGGCAAGGCGCTCCAGGGCAACCTCGACCCGGCGGTGCTCTTCGCGCCGACCGCGACGGTGGAGGAGAAGGCCCGGGAGGTGCTCGACGCCGCCGCCGGCCTGGAGGGCCACATCTTCAACCTGGGACACGGCGTCATGCCGACGACCGACGCCGACGCGCTGACGCGCCTGGTGGAGTACGTCCACGAGCAGACCGCGCACTGAGCGCCGAGGGCCCGGGCCGCCGACGTGCGGTCCGGGCCCCCGAATTTCGGCTGGAAATCGCCGTCCGTCAGGCGCTGCCCGCCTGCCGTACCGCCGTCACCGTCTTGCGCGCCGCCACCAGGACCGGGTCCCAGACCGGGGAGAACGGCGGGGCGTAGCCGAGGTCGAGCGCCGTCATGGCCTCCACCGTCATCCCCGCGGTCAGTGCCACGGCGGCCACGTCGACCCGCTTCGCCGCCCCCTCGCGGCCCACGATCTGCACGCCCAGGAGCCGCCCGGTGCGGTACTCGGCGATCATCTTCACCGTCATCGCCCGGGCCCCCGGGTAGTAGCCGGCTCGCCCGGTCGACTCGATCGTCGCCGTGACGTACCGCAGTCCCACCGCCGCCGCGTCCTTCTCGCGCAGACCGGTGCGGCCGATCTCCAGGTCGCAGACCTTGCTCACCGCCGTCCCCACGACCCCCGGGAACGTGCCGTAGCCGCCGCCGACGTTCGACCCGATGACCTGGCCGTGCTTGTTGGCGTGGGTGCCCAGCGCGATGTGGCGGGTGCGGCCGGCCACCAGGTCCAGGACCTCGACGCAGTCGCCGCCCGCCCAGATGTCCTGGTGGCCCCGCACCCGCTGCGTCAGGTCGGTCAGCAGCCCGCCGTTCGGGCCGGTCGGCAGGCCGGCGGCGCGGGCCAGGCCGGTCTCCGGCTCGACGCCGATGCCGAGCACCACGACGTCCGCCGGATAGGTGGCGTCGTCCGTGGCGACCGCCGAGACCCGGCCGTCGTCGCCGGTGAGGATCCGGGTGACCGCGGCCCCGTTGACCGTGGTGATGCCCAGACCGTCCATCGCCTCGTGGACCAGGCGCCCCATGTCGGGGTCGAGCGTGGCCATGGGCTGCGCACCCCGGTTGAGGACCGTCACCTCGTAACCGCGCCTGAGCATGGCCTCCGCCATCTCGACGCCGATGTAGCCCGCGCCGACCACGACCGCCCGCCGGCCCGTGGTCCGCTCCAGCGTCTCCAGGAGGGCCTGGCCGTCGTCCAGGGTCTGCACCCCGTGCACCCCGGGGGCGTCGATGCCCGGCAGCTCCGGGCGGACCGGACGGGCCCCCGTGGCGATCACGAGCTTGTCGAAGTCCGTCCAGTACGTCTCGCCGCTCTCCCGGTCCAGGGCCCGCACCCGCTGCCCGGCGACGTCGATCTCCGTCACCTCGGTGCGCATGCGCAGGTCGATGGACCGTTCCCGGTGCTCCTCGGGCGTACGGGCGACCAGGGCGTCCGGGCCCTCGACGTCCCCGCCGACCCAGTAGGGGACACCGCAGGCGGAGTAGGAGGTGAAGTGGCCGCGTTCGAAGGCGACGATGCTCAGTTCGTCGGGCCCCCTGAGCCTGCGGACCTGCGACGCGGCGGACATGCCCGCCGCGTCGCCCCCGATGACCACCAGTCGCTCCGCCGCCATGCCGGCTCCCTTCGTCGACGTACCAGGGAGCCCACGCTACGGCGCGCGGGGGGCCGGCGGCGCCCCGCCCCGGCCCGAGCGGCCGTGTCCGGGGCCCGTCGGGGGTTTGAGAGAGTGGACCCATGCAGCGTTCTCTTCAGCACGACACCTCGGGCAGGGGGCACGTCGTCGTCATCGGCGGCGGCATCGCCGGTCTCGCCGCGGCCCACCGGCTCCTCGCCACCGGACTGCGGGTCACCGTCCTGGAGGCGACCGAGCGGCTCGGCGGCAAGCTGATGACCGGAGAGGTCGCGGGCGTACAGGTGGACCTCGGGGCCGAGTCGATGCTCGCGCGCCGGCCCGAAGCGGTCGAGCTGGCCACCGCCGCCGGCCTCGGCGAT
>NZ_KL585410.1:2346-3319 GCF_000721935.1 Streptomyces sp. NRRL WC-3549 | reverse complement strand
TGTGTATAAGAGACAGGTCTGGACCCGTGACGCCCTGCGCCCCATGCCCAAGGGCCACGTCATGGGCGTCCCCGGTGACCCGGCGGCCCTCAGCGGCCTGCTCTCCCCCGAGGGCCTGGCCCGCATCGCCGAGGAACGCGAGCTCACCCCGACCGCCGTCGGCGACGACGTCGCGGTCGGCGCCTACGTCGCCGACCGGCTCGGCCGCGAGGTCGTCGACCGGCTCGTGGAGCCGCTGCTCGGCGGGGTGTACGCGGGCGACGCCTACCGGATCTCGATGCGGGCCGCCGTACCGCAGCTCTTCGAGGCGGCCCGGGAGGGCGGCTCGCTCCTCGACGGCGTC
Source organism: Streptomyces sp. NRRL WC-3549 (assembly GCF_000721935.1). Classification (GTDB taxonomy): domain Bacteria; phylum Actinomycetota; class Actinomycetes; order Streptomycetales; family Streptomycetaceae; genus Streptomyces. The sequence goes on along the minus strand of NZ_KL585410.1, from coordinate 2,976 downwards.
CTGCGCATCCAGGAGAGGGCCGCCGCCCGGCAGCAGACGGGACCGGTCTTCCAGGGCATCGCCGGCGGCATCGGTACGCTGCCGGGCGCCGTGGCCGACGCCGTACGGGCGGGAGGGGCCGAGATCCGGACCGGGACCCCCGTCCTGGGCCTCACCCGTGGCGGGCGGGGCTGGGACGTGCGCACCGAGACCGGGGTGATCGCCGCCGACGGCGTGGTGATGGCCGCGCCGGCCTGGTCCGCCTCCACCCTGCTCGCCGCCGAGTGCCCGGCCGCCTCCGTCGAGCTGGCCGCCGTCGAGTACGCCTCGATGGCCCTGGTCACCCTGGCCTTCCGGCGCTCCGACGTCGAGGGCACCGAGGCGCTCGCGGGCCGCTCCGGCTTCCTCGTGCCGCCGGTCGACGGGCGTGCCATCAAGGCGTCCACCTTCTCCAGCAACAAGTGGCGCTGGGTAGCCGAGGCGGCTCCGGACCTCTTCGTGCTGCGCACCTCGGTCGGCCGCTACGGCGAGGAGGACCATCTGCACCGCGAGGACTCCGAACTGGTCGCGGTGTCGCTGCGGGCCCTCGCGGAGGCGACCGGGCTGGCGGCCCGGCCCGTGGACACCGTGGTCACCCGGTGGATCGGCGGG
>NZ_KL585410.1:0-2124 GCF_000721935.1 Streptomyces sp. NRRL WC-3549 | reverse complement strand
GCAGTATCCGGTCGGCCACCTGGGGCGGGTGGCCCGGATCCGCGAGGAGGTGGCGAAACTGCCGGGGCTGCGGGTCTGCGGCGCGGTCTACGACGGCGTCGGCATCCCCGCCTGCGTGGCGAGCGCCCGGCGGGCGGCGGACGAGATCGCGGAGGAGATCACCGCCACGCCGACCCGGGTTCAGGGCACGCGGAGCGAGGCGGGACAATAGCCGTATGAGTGCGCCAGAAAAGCTTCCGAACGCAGGTAAGAAGGCCAAGGACCTCAACGAGGTCATCCGCTACACGCTGTGGTCCGTCTTCAAGCTGCGAGATGTGCTTCCCGCCGACCGCGCCGGTCACGCCGAAGAGGTCCAGGAGCTGTTCGACCAGCTCGCGGCCAAGGACGTCACCGTCCGCGGCACCTATGACGTCTCCGGTCTGCGCGCCGACGCCGATCTGATGATCTGGTGGCACGCCGAGACCGCCGACGCCCTCCAGGAGGCGTACAACCTCTTCCGGCGCACCGCGCTGGGCCGCGCGCTGGACCCGGTGTGGTCGAACATGGCCCTGCACCGGCCGGCCGAGTTCAACAAGTCGCACATCCCGGCCTTCCTCGCCGACGAGGAGCCGCGCGCCTACGTCAGCGTGTACCCCTTCGTGCGCAGCTACGACTGGTACCTGCTGCCGGACGAGGACCGCCGCCGGATGCTGGCGGACCACGGCAAGATGGCCCGCGGCTTCCCGGACGTGCGCGCCAACACGGTCCCCTCCTTCTCGCTCGGCGACTACGAGTGGATCCTGGCCTTCGAGGCGGACGAGCTGTACCGCATCGTCGACCTCATGCGTCATCTGCGGGCCTCGGAGGCGCGGATGCACGTGCGCGAGGAGGTCCCGTTCTACACCGGCCGCCGGAAGGCGATCGCAGACTTGGTGGCCGGGCTCGCATAGCCAGCGTTTCACGGTCACCCCGACCCGGAAGATCAGTTGGCGGGCAACGGCGCGTGTGACGCCGCCCGTCGTTCCAGCGACACCGGGTCCGGTTCCGGGAGCACATCGGTACCGACCGGCGAAGTGCGGGGGCCCGCGGGGGAGTCAGCCATTCCTCCCCGCGGGTCGCCGCCTCGTGCCGGGTGCGGCCGATGTGTCCCGGGCCGTATGGCTTCCCGGCACACCCGGGTGCTTCCCAGGGCGCCGCGCGGGGTCTCAGATCCCGGCGCGGGGCGCCCTGCCGAGCGGGCGGGCGGTACGTCCGCCGTCCAGCAGCGCCGCACGCAGCCGCGGGTCGCCGACTGCCGCCACCCCCCGTACGGCCACCGCCGCCAGCACGTCGCGGTCCGCACCGTGCGCCGGGGCGGGCAGGGAGTCCAGCCACCGCTGCCCGGACGGTGAGGCCCACGGGCTGTACGGCTGGTTCTCCACCCGTGCGATGGCCAGGCAGCCCAGGGTCAGCACCAGCGGGAGCCCGAACCACGCCACCACGGGGCCCGCGTCCCCCGTGTTCTGACCCGGCATCAGCGCGGTCACCGCGGCCAGCACCACCACCAGCACCGTCGCGCCCCGCACGGTCCGCGCCGCCGACTCCAGGGCGGTCCGTGTGCCGTGCGGTAGGGCCAGTCCCGCCGCCACCAGGCGGTCGGCGAGCGCGCGCACGGTGTCGGCGGCGGCTGCGGCGGCCCGTACCGGGGCTATCCGGGACTGCCCCTCCGGGCCGATCGCCCGGATCACGGTGCGCTCGACCTCGTCCCGGCCCTCCGGGTCGACGACCGTCGCCCAGCCCGTGTGGGCGAGCAGCAGCCGGCGACGCAGGTGCATCGACACGAGGGCGAGGTCGGCGACCCGGTGCGGTCCACCGGCCAGGAACGCCGTTTCGTACAGGCTGAGTTCACGCGGCGGCGGCCCCGCGGGGCCGGTGGGCCGCAGCGCGGCGCCCGCAGTGACCAGGCAGAGCCGGATACAGGCGATGGCCGCCACGCCCCACGCGACCAGGAGGAACAAGACCCAGAGCATGTCGGATTTCTATGCGAGACGGGCGTGTGAGCGCCACGGTCTGTTCACGATTCGGACAAAGGGTGGTCACAGTCGGTCCCGGATGGCTGAAAGCCGTCTTTCAGGAGCCGCCGCCGCCCCCGCAGCTGGAGCCGCC
>NZ_KL585409.1:64377-65625 GCF_000721935.1 Streptomyces sp. NRRL WC-3549 | reverse complement strand
AGCCAGAGCAGGGCGGTGACGGCTGCGAGCCGCCGTATGCGTGATCCGTACACGCCGGGGAGCATGTTCCCCGCCATCGGGAGACACGCCGGTACGGGGCCTCGTTCGCCTGATGGAGGGGAAATCCCGGCCGGGTGTTTGCGGGCCCGGGACGGTTTCGCGGCGGAACCGGAACAGGCGGAAGCCCGTCCGCCGGCGTCGGGCGGCCCGGCGCCGAGCGCCCCGGCCGCGGACCCGGCCCCGGTGACCGGCGTCGGGTGAATCGGCGCAGGGCGGTTCACCCGAGGCGCGCGATCAGCTAAGGCAAAAGCGGCCCCGTTGAACGGAGATGGTTCCGGTCGTTGCCCAGCTCCGGGTGGCAGTCGGACTTTTCGGTCCGTGCGGCCCCTAAATCATAGATATCGTCTTCGACGGAAAATGGTTTAACGCTCCACCGACGGCTCGGTGCATCCGTGAAAACGCCGGGGCGCAGGTGGCCCCCGGTGTGCACGAGGTCCCGTCGCGCTTCTTCCAACGACCGTCGCGACAACGGGAGATGGCGTACGGCACCCCTCGGTGCGAATCCGGCCGGCGCTTCACGGGCCGGGAAAACGGGCGCCGTGGTGCCGTTCCGTCGCGCCGTGTTCACACGCAGCGACGATCCTGATGCACATGCCACTGGTGTGTGACCAATAACGGATCTCTAATTTCCGTTTCCACTCGCTCTCTTGGCGGTCGATCAGTAGCCTCTGGTCCACACTGACCATGAACATGGCCGGATCGCCGTGGCGACTTGTTGGAGACATCGATGGAGCGTCCCGCCTGGGCACCGCAGGGCATTGACATCTCGGTGCCGAGCGTGTCTCGCATGTACGACTTCTATCTGGGCGGCTCGCACAATTTCGAGGTGGACCGGGAAGCGGCCCGCAAGGCCATGGAGTTCCTGCCGGGCCTCCCCAAGATCATGCAGGCCAATCGCGCCTTCATGCGACGGGCCGTGAACTTCGCGGTCGCCTCGGGGGTCACGCAGTTCCTGGACATAGGCTCCGGCATACCGACGTTCGGCAATGTCCACGAGGTCGCCCAGGCGGCCGACCCCCAGGCCAAGGTCGCCTACGTCGACCACGACCCGGTCGCGGTGGCGCACAGCCAGGCGGTGCTCGAAGGCAACGACCGCACCATGGTCGCCGCCGCGGACCTGCGCAGGCCGAAGGAGATCCTGGAACACCCGGAAGTCCGCGCCCTCCTCGACCTGTCTCTTATACACAT
>NZ_KL585409.1:58138-64177 GCF_000721935.1 Streptomyces sp. NRRL WC-3549 | reverse complement strand
AAAGCCGGTGGCGTTGCTGCTCGTGGCGGTCCTGCACTTCATCGAGGACGCCGACGAGCCCTACGCGGCGGTCGCCGAACTGCGCGAGGCGCTGGCGCCCGGCAGCCTCCTCGTCGTGACCCACGCCTCGTACGAGGGGATCCCGCGGTACCAGGAGGAGGCCGGGGGAGCGGTCGGCGTCTACCGGAACATCCGCAACCCGCTGATCATGCGCTCGCGCGCGGAGACGAGCCGCTTCTTCGAGGGGTACGAGATGGTCGAGCCCGGGCTCGTCCCGATGCCCGACTGGCGGCCGGAGTCGCCCGCGGTGAGGGCCCAGGAAGACCCGTACGCCTTCTCGGGCTTCGCCGGGGTTGGGCGCAAGGCGTGAGCATTCCCGCCCAGGCGTCCGGCGCGCCGGACGCGGAACCGGACGGGCCCGAGGGCCGGCTCCGAAGATTCGCCACCATCTGGAGCCGGGCGATCTTCCCGTCCACGGCGACGTCGATGACCCGGCCCGAGTTCGAGGGGCATCTGCTGCCGCTCGCCCGGGAACTCAGCGGCATACTCCACGCCCGGCCCTTCGACGCGGCGCCGGCCGGCCGGGTGGGAGCGGCGCTGGTCGAGGCGCACTGCACGGACCCCGACGCGCTGAGTTCCACCCTCGGCGTGGTGGACTCGTACCTCGTGCTCTACTGCGGCGGCAACGGCCCGGTGGGGCTGTCGACGGAGGACGGCCGGGCCCGCTGCGCGCGGATCCAGCACGCTCTCGCCGGCGGGTTCACCCAGGCCCTCAGGGAGCGCACCCTGGCCGAGCAGGAGGCCATCGCCCGCTCGGCCCTCGCCGCCCGTTCGCAGGCCGAACAGGCACTGCACGCCACCGAGGCGCGCTTCCGCGCGGTGTTCAAGGACGCGGCCATCGGGATCGGGATAGCCGACCTCGACGGCAACATCCTGGAGATCAACGACACCCTCACCCGGATGTTCGGCGGCCTGGAGAACCACGTCCGCAGCCACAAGGTCAACGAGTGGGTCCACCCCGAGGACTCACCGCACGTGTGGAAGTACTACGACGAACTCGTGCGTGGTGAGCGCGAGCACTACAGCGTCGAGAAGCCCTACTACCGCAACGACGGCACCGTGCTCTGGACCAACCTCACGGTGTCGCTGCTGCGGGACGCGGAGGGCCGTCCGGAGTACCAGCTGGCACTCATGGAGGACACCACCGAGCGGAGGCTGCTCAACCTGCGGCTGCGCTACGAGGCGACGCACGACGCCCTCACCGGGCTGCCGAACCGGACCCTCTTCTTCGAACGGCTGGAGAAGGCGCTCGCCCACCGGGAGGGCATGCGCTTCGGGCTCTGCTACCTCGACCTCGACGGTTTCAAGGCCATCAACGACAGCCTGGGGCACGCGGCGGGCGACCGGTTGCTCGTCGAGGTCGCCGACCGGCTGCAGAGCTGTGCGACCGCGCCCGGGGAGATGGTCGCCCGGCTCGGCGGGGACGAGTTCGTGGCGCTGACGACGGGGCCACGCACCCAGGACGAGGTCCACGAGCTGGCCGGACGCATCCTGTCCGCGCTCGCCACCCCCGTCCGCCTCGACGGTCGTGAGCTGACCGTGCGCGGCTCCATCGGCGTCGTCGAAGGGCCCTCGGGCGAACGTACGGCGGCCGAGGTGCTGCGCAGCGCCGACATCACGATGTACCGGGCCAAGGCGGCGGGCGGCAACCGCTTCGCGCTCGCCGACGCGGAGGCCGACGCCCGGGCCATCACCCGGCACGGGCTGACCACGGCCCTGCCCACCGCGCTGGACCGCGGTGAGTTCTTCATCGAGTACCAGCCGCTGGTGCACCTCGGGGACGGCAGTGTGCACGGCGCGGAGGCACTGGTGCGCTGGTGCCATCCGCAGCACGGGGTCCTCGGCCCCGACCGGTTCATCCCGCTCGCCGAACACACCGGGCTGATCGTGCCACTCGGCCGCTGGGTGCTGGAGGAGTCGGTGCACCAGGCCAACTTCTGGCAGGAACGGCACACCGACGGCGGCCCGTTGCGGATCAACGTCAACCTCTCGCCCACCCAGCTGCACCACCCCGGACTGGTCGCCGAGACCGTGGACGTGCTGGAGCGTTCGGGGCTGGAGCCCGGCGCGCTCTGCCTGGAGGTCACCGAGTCCGCGCTGATCGGCGCCGACGACGACCTGCTCAAGCCGCTGCGGCAACTGGCGGAGATGGGCGTGGACATCGCGCTCGACGACTTCGGTACCGGCTACTCGAACCTGGCCAATCTGCGCCGGCTTCCGGTGAGTGTGCTCAAGCTGGATCGTTCCTTCACCCAGGGAATGCAGCAGCACCCGGCCGACCCCGTGGACCTGAAGATCGTCGAGGGCATCGTCTCGCTCGCCCACAGCCTCGGCCTCGCGGTCACGGTCGAGGGCGTGGAGACCGGGGCACAGGCCGAGCAGCTGAGGCAGATCGGCTGCGACACGGCCCAGGGGTGGTACTACGCGCGGCCCGGGGCGCCGGACCGCATCCACTCGCTGCTGCTGGCCGACGCCGTCTGAGGCGGACCCTTCCGCCGCCGGCCCCTCAACCGCCGGCGGCCGGGGGCCGGCGGGGGCGTCCGGGCGGGCCAGGAGCAGGCGTTGCAGCTCGCGTGCGGCCCGCGGCGGAGCCACGTCGCTGCGGTGCGCCAACGCGATGGTGCGCCGCAGCCCCGGCGGGGCCAGCGGTGTGACCCGCAGGTCCTGGCCCGCCCGTGCGGCGACCATCCTGGGCACGACCGCGATCCCCAGGCCCGCCCGTACGAAGCCGAGCACGGCGTCCATCTCGCCGCCCTCCACCGTGAACTGGGGTTCGAAGCCCTCCGCGCGACAGGCGGCCACCGTCAGCTCCCGCAGGTCGTAGCCGTGCCGGAACATCACCATCGGTTCGTCCTGGAGGTCGGCGACCCGTACGGCGCCCCTCCTCCCCGGGGCCGGCCGGGCCGTGGACGAGAGGACCACGAGGTCCTCCTGGAGCAGCTCCACCGTGGTCAGCACGGGGGAAGCGGCGGGCAGCGGCAGCACCAGCAGGGCGAGGTCGAGCGCACCCCTGGCCAGCTGCCGTACCAGGTCGTGCGAGCCGCCCTCCTCGATCAGCAGCTGGACACCCGGGTGCAGGTCGTGGAAGACGCGCAGCACGTCGGGCAGCAGTCCGGTGCACACGCTCGGAGTGGCACCGAGCCTCACCCGCCCCCGGCGCAGCTGCACCAGCTCCTGCACCTCGTGCCGGGCGGTGTCCGCGTCCGCCAGGATCCGGCGGGCCAGCGGCAGCAGTGCCTCACCCGCGTCGGTGAGGGTGATGTTGCCCCTGGCCCGGCTGAACAGCTCGGCGCCCAGCTCGCTCTCCAGGGCCTTGATCTGCTGGGAGAGCGAGGGCTGCGACACGTGCACGATCTCGGCGGCCCGGGTGAAGTGCCTGGCCTCGGCGACCGCGACGAAATAGGCGAGCTGTTGGAAGTGCATGAAGCCAGGATAGCCACCCTTCATAGGTAACCCCTATGGAGATGAGACCTTTCATGTCTTGGACTGATGGTACCTTTCGGCCCTAGCGTCGTGGCCATGGCATTGGCAACGCGGACGGACCGACGGCCGTCGATGACGCGTACGCTCTGGGACTCGACCGTCGGCAAGAAGACGATCATGGCCGTCAGCGGCCTGATCATGCTCGGGTACCTCGTCGCCCACATGGTGGGCAACCTGAAGATCTTCTTCGGGCCCGGTGAGTACAACCGGTACGGCCACTGGCTGCGCACCATGGGCGAACCCGTCCTGCACTACTCCTGGGGGCTGTGGATCGTCCGGGTGGTGCTGGTCGCCGCCGTCGTGCTGCACGGCGTCTCCGCGTACCAGCTCAGCCGGCGCGACATCAGGGCCCGCCCCGCGAAGTACGTCCACAAGAGGCCCCGCGCGAGCTACGCCACCCGGACCATGCGCTGGGGCGGCGTCATCCTCGCCCTGTTCATCCTCTGGCACCTCCTCGACCTGACGACCGGCACCGTGCACAGCGGCGGCTTCCAGGAGGGCCACCCGTACCAGAACGTGGTCGACACCTTCTCGACCTGGTACGGCAACGTCATCTACATCGTCGCGATGCTCGCCATGGGCCTGCACGTCCAGCACGGCTTCTGGAGCGCGGCACAGACACTGGGCGTCGGCAACGCGACCCGTGACCGGGTCCTGAAGACCCTCGCCAACCTCCTCGCCGTGGTGCTGACGGCGGGCTTCGTCTCCGTACCCGTCGCCGTCATGACCGGATTGGTGAGCTGACATGGCCGACTACACCGCCTACACGACGGGGGAACCCGTCATCGACACCAAGGCGCCCTCAGGCCCCGTCGCGGAGCGCTGGGACACCCGCCGCTTCCAGGCCAGGCTCGTCAACCCGGCCAACCGCCGCAAGCACACCGTCATCGTGGTCGGTACCGGCCTGGCCGGCGGATCGGCCGGCGCGACCCTGGCCGAACAGGGCTACCACGTCGTCCAGTTCTGCTTCCAGGACTCGCCCCGTCGCGCCCACTCCGTCGCGGCCCAGGGCGGCATCAACGCCGCGAAGAACTACCGCAACGACGGAGACTCCGTCCACCGGCTCTTCTACGACACCGTCAAGGGCGGCGACTTCCGCGCCCGCGAGTCCAACGTCCACCGCCTCGCCGAGATCTCCGTCGAGATCATCGACCAGTGCGTGGCCCAGGGCGTCCCCTTCGCCCGCGAGTACGGCGGTCTCCTCGACAACCGGTCCTTCGGCGGCGTCCAGGTCTCCCGTACCTTCTACGCCCGCGGACAGACCGGCCAGCAACTGCTGCTCGGCGCCTACCAGGCGCTGTCCCGCCAGATCGCGGCCGGCAACGTCGAGATGCACGCGCGCACCGAGATGCTCGACCTGATCGTCGTCGACGGCAAGGCCCGCGGCATCGTCGCCCGCGACCTGATCACCGGGAAGACCGAGACCCACTTCGCCGGCAACGTCTTCTACCTGTCGACGAACGCCATGAACTCCAACGCCACCGCGATCTGGCGCGCCCACCGCCGCGGCGCCCACTTCGCCAACCCCTGCTTCACCCAGATCCACCCCACCTGCATCCCGCGCACCGGCGAGCACCAGTCCAAGCTGACCCTGATGAGCGAGTCGCTGCGCAACGACGGCCGCATCTGGGTCCCCAAGGCCAAGGGCGACGACCGGCCGGCCAACGAGATCCCCGAGGACGAGCGCGACTACTACCTGGAGCGGATCTACCCGTCCTTCGGCAACCTCGTCCCCCGCGACATCGCCTCCCGCGCCGCGAAGAACGTCTGCGACGAGGGCCGTGGCGTCGGTCCCGGCGGCCAGGGCGTCTACCTGGACTTCGCCGACGCCATCGCACGCATGGGACGCGCCAAGGTCGAGGAGAAGTACGGCAACCTCTTCGACATGTACGCCCGGATCACCGCCGAGGACCCGTACGAGACCCCGATGCGGATCTACCCCGCCGTGCACTACACCATGGGCGGGCTCTGGGTCGACTACGACCTCCAGACCACCGTCCCGGGCCTGTTCGCGATCGGTGAGGCCAACTTCTCCGACCACGGCGCCAACCGGCTCGGCGCCTCCGCGCTGATGCAGGGCCTCGCCGACGGCTACTTCGTCCTGCCGTCCACCATCAACGACTACCTGGCCCGCAACCCGCACACCGACGAGATCGACGCCGACCACCCGGCCGTGGCGGAGGCGGTGGCCGAGACCGAGGACCGGCTCAGCCTGCTGCTCGCCGTCGGCGGCGACCGCACCCCCGACTCCTTCCACCGGGAGATCGGCGAACTCATGTGGGAGTACTGCGGCATGGCCCGCACCGAGGAGGGCCTGCGCACCGCCCTGGAGCGCATCCCGGCCATCCGCGAGGAGTTCTGGCGCCGCATCAAGGTGCCCGGCACCGGCGAACAGTTCAACCAGTCGCTGGAGAAGGCGAACCGGATCGTCGACTACCTCGAACTGGCCGAGCTCATGTGCCTCGACGCCCTGCACCGCGCCGAGTCCTGCGGCGG
>NZ_KL585409.1:57034-57913 GCF_000721935.1 Streptomyces sp. NRRL WC-3549 | reverse complement strand
TCCGTGAGGAGTCCCAGACCCCGGACGGCGAGGCCGCCCGCCGGGACGAGGAGTTCTCCTACGCCGCGGCCTGGGAGTTCACCGCGACCGGTGAGGCCCCCGTCCTGCACAAGGAAGACCTCGTCTTCGAGTACGTCCACCCCACTCAGCGGAGCTACGCATGAAGCTCACCCTGCGCGTCTGGCGCCAGCAGAACGCCGAGGCGCCCGGCGCCATGGCCACCTACGAAGTCGACGGCATCTCCCAGGACATGTCGTTCCTGGAGATGCTCGACACCCTCAACGAGGAGCTCATCCTCGCCGGGGACGAGCCCGTCGCCTTCGACCACGACTGCCGCGAAGGCATCTGCGGCGCGTGCAGCCTCGTCATCAACGGCGACGCCCACGGACCGGAGCGCACCACCACCTGCCAGCTGCACATGCGGTCCTTCCAGGACGGCGACACCATCGACGTCGAGCCGTGGCGCGCCTCCGCCTTCCCGGTCGTCAAGGACCTGGTCGTCGACCGCTCGGCGTTCGACCGGATCATCCAGGCCGGGGGCTATGTCTCCGCCCCCACCGGCACCGCACCCGACGCCCACGCCACCCCGGTGCCCAAGCCGGACGCCGACTTCGCCTTCGAGCACGCCGAGTGCATCGGCTGCGGCGCCTGCGTCGCGGCCTGCCCCAACGGCTCGGCGATGCTCTTCACCTCGGCCAAGGTCAACCACCTCAACGTGCTCCCGCAGGGCGCGCCGGAGCGTGAGACCCGGGTCCTGGACATGGTCGCCACCATGGACGACGAGGGCTTCGGCGGCTGCACCCTGACCGGCGAGTGCGCCACCGCCTGCCCCAAGGGCATTCCGCTGCCGTCGATCGCCGCCATGAACAAGGAGTGGCT
>NZ_KL585409.1:52655-56854 GCF_000721935.1 Streptomyces sp. NRRL WC-3549 | reverse complement strand
CCCCGCCATGAACAAGGAGTGGCTGCGGGCCGCCCGAAAGGTCCGCCGCTGACCCGGCGCCCGCGCGCCCCACGGACCCGTCCGCCCGTCGAGGGCGGACGGGTCAGCCGTCCGCCCGCAGCGCCCTCGCCAGATACGGGGCGGTCCGGCTGCCCGCCGCCCGCGCCACCTCCTCAGGGGTACCGGTGGCGACGATCCGGCCGCCCCGGTCACCGCCGCCCGGCCCCAGGTCGATCACATGGTCGGCGCCCGCCACCACCGCCATGTCGTGCTCCACGACCACCACGGTGTCACCCGCGTCCACCAGACCGTGCAACTGCCGCATCAGCACCTCGACGTCCGCCGGATGCAGCCCCGTCGTCGGCTCGTCCAGCAGATAGAGGGTGTGTCCGCGCCGGATCCGCTGGAGCTCCGTGGCCAGCTTGATCCGCTGCGCCTCCCCGCCCGAGAGCTCCGTCGCCGGCTGGCCGAGACGCAGATACCCCAGCCCCACGTCCAGCAGCGTCCGCAGCGGACGCTCCGCCGCAGGCGTCCCCGCGAAGAAGCCGGCGGCCGCCTCCACCGTCAGGTCCAGCACCCCGGCGACGGTCAGCCCGTTCAGCGTGACCTCCAGGGTCTGCGGGTTGTACCGCGCCCCGTGGCAGTCCGGGCAGGGCGCGTACGTACTCGGCAGGAAGAGCAGCTCCACCGAGACGAACCCCTCGCCCTGGCACGTCTCGCACCGCCCGCCCGCCACGTTGAACGAGAACCGTCCGGCCCGGTAGCCACGGGCCCGGGCGGTGTCCGTCGCGGCGAACAGCTTCCGCACGACGTCGAACAGCCCCGTGTACGTCGCCAGGTTGGACCGGGGGGTCCGCCCGATCGGCTTCTGGTCGACCTGCACCAGCCGGTTCACCGCCTCCAGCCCTCGGGCCGAGGCGCAGCCCCACGCCGGCCGCACCCGGTCCGCCTCGGCCGTCTCCGGCGCCTGGCGGTCCGCCAGCACCCCGGCCAGCACCTGGCCCACCAGGGTCGACTTGCCCGACCCGGACACGCCGGTGACCGCCGTCAGCACCCCCAGCGGGAACTCCGCGTCCACCCCGCGCACGTTGTGCCGGTCGACGCCGTGGAGCCCGATCCACCCCGAAGGCGTACGCGGCCGCCGCGCCGGCGGGGGTTCCTCGTCGAAGAGGAAACGCCGCGTCGCCGACTCCGCCACCCCCGCGAGCCCCGCGGGCGGCCCGCTGTGGAGCACCCGGCCCCCGTGCTCACCGGCCAGCGGCCCCACGTCCACCAGCCAGTCCGCCCGCCGCATCACCTCCAGCTGGTGCTCCACCACGAAGACCGAGTTCCCCGCGTCCTTCAGCCCGCCGAGCACCGAGAGCAGCGACTCGGTGTCCGCCGGGTGGAGGCCGGCCGACGGCTCGTCCAGCACGTAGACCACACCGAACAACCCCGACCGCAGCTGGGTCGCCAGCCGCAGCCGCTGCAACTCGCCGGACGACAGGGTCGGCGCCGTACGGTCGAGGCTGAGGTAGCCCAGACCCAGCTCCGTGACCGGCTCGATCCGGGCCAGCAGGTCGGCGGTGAGCACCCGGGCCGTGCCACCGGCCCCGCCCGCCGCGAGCAGCAGTTCGGCCAGGGACGCCAACGGCAGCGCGACGAGCTCGGCGATGGTACGGCCCGCGAAGGTCACCGCCATGGCCTCCGGCCGCAGCCGGCTCCCCCCGCACACCGGACACGGCTCGCTGGTCAGGAAGGACTCCGCCTTGGCCCGCAGCGTACGGCTCCGGGAATCGGCGAAGGTGTGCATCACATAGCGGCGCGCGCTCATGTACGTGCCCTGGTACGGGCGCTGGATCCGGCCCGCCTCACGCACGGGGTGCACCGTCACCACCGGCTGCTCGTCGGTGAACAGGATCCACTCGCGATCCTCCAGGGCCAGCTCCCGCCACGGCCGGTCGACGTCGTACCCCAGGGCGTCCAGCACGTCACGGAGGTTCTTGCCCTGCCAGGCGCCCGGCCAGGCCGCGATCGCGCCCTCCCGGATCGACGACGACGGGTCCGGGACGAGCAACTCCTCGGTCGTTCGGTGGATACGCCCCAGCCCGTGGCACTCCGGGCACGCACCGGCCGCCGTGTTGGGGGAGAAGGCGTCGGAGTCCAGCCGTTCGGCGCCCTCGGGATAGTCGCCCGCCCGCGAGAACAGCATGCGCAACGAGTTGGAGAGCGTGGTCACGGTGCCCACCGAGGACCGCGAACCGGGCGCCGACCGGCGCTGCTCCAGCGAGACCGCGGGCGGCAGGCCGGTGATCTCCCCGACGTCCGGCGCCCCGACCTGGTGGATCAGCCGGCGGGCGTAAGGGGCGACCGACTCGAAGTAGCGGCGCTGCGCCTCGGCGTAGACCGTGCCGAAGGCGAGCGAGGACTTCCCCGAGCCGGAGACGCCCGTGAAGACGGTGAGGGTGTCGCGCGGGATGTCGACGTCGACATCCCGCAGATTGTTTTCCCGGGCGCCGCGTACCCGGACGTACGGGTCGTCGGTGGTGGGCATGGCGGTAGGGCTCCGTACGGATCGGTGGCGGGACGTGCTTCTGCCGGTGATCATCCCGCACGCGTCGGCCGCGGGACGCCCACCGGCAGAGTGTGGTACGGGCGGGGCCTACACCATGGGGTCCATGCCACGGTCCCGCATGCCGCTCTCCTGCTCGCTCTGTTCCCGCAGGCGGCGGGCCTTGTCCTGGAGCCGCCGGCGCCGCTCCGGGTCGGTGGCGTGCTCCGCGGCGTCCTTCAGTTCCTGGGCCTTGGCACGCATCTGCTGGACGCGGCCGCCGGACTCACCTGCAACGCTCATGATCCCTCCTGGGGTCCGTGGGGGAGCGGTCAGGCCCAGCGAAGCAGCGCGGGGGCCCGTGTGCATCTCGAGTGCCCTGAAGCCGAACGTTTGACCACTCACCGCCGGGTAGGCGACGCTGGCAGCAGCGACAGGAGGACGTCATGAGCGACCGACGGTCCGGGACGACCGAGTCCACCGGTACGGGCGGTGCCGCGGCGCCGCTGCCCCGGGACATGCCCGATCAGCAGGTGCAGCCCGGTGAGGATCCCCTCGACGTGCCCTCCCCGCCGGAGGACGGTACGTGGGGCGGCGGCTCGGCCGACGAGGCGTCCAGGCTGCCCAGCCTGGACGAGTCCGGCGCGGGGCGGGGTGAGCCGCGGCAAGCCGGGGCCCACCCCGAGCACCCGGTGCCGGACGAACAGTCCGGCTGAGGCCACGAAAAGGCCGACGAGCCCCCGCCGACCTTCCGGCGGGGGCTCCGGCCGTACTCAGGAGCCGGACGTGCCGGCCAGTTCCTTGTCGATCTCGCGGAGGAAGTCCTCCAGGTCGCCGGGGTCGCGCGAGGTGATCAGGAGCCAGCCCTCGGCCCGGTCGGTGACCACCGGCCGGTCCACCCAGGTACCGCCGGCGTTCTCGACGTCCGTCCGCAACGAGGCGTAGGAGGTGAGGGTCTTGCCCCTGACGGCCCCGGTCTCGACGAGCGCCCACGGGCCGTGGCAGATGGCGGCGACGGGCCTGCCGGAGGACGTGAACGTCCGCACGATCTCCAGGGCGTCGTCCTGGAGCCGCAGCGTGTCCGCGTTGAGGGTGCCGCCGGGCACGAGCAGCAGGTCGTAGCCGTCCGGGTCGGCGTCGCCCAGTGTGAGGGTCGGCTGGACGGTCTTTCCGGGATCCTTGTCGCCGACGAGCGTCCGGACCGCGTCCGCCGAGACCGCCGCGACGTCCACGGCGGCGCCCGCGTCCCGCAGGTGCCGCACCGGGACGACGAGCTCGTCCTGCTCGACGCCGTAGTTGGTGACGATCGCCAGCACACGGCGTCCGCTGAGGTCGGTGTCCGTCATGTTCTTGTCCTCTCCGATGTCCTGACCGGTTCTTCCTGTCCGCGGGACCTGTGGCTTCTAGGATGGGCGGTGTGAGAGACGCCCCTCGGCCGCTGGCCGTGTTCGACCTGGACGGGACGCTCGCGGACGCCGGCCACCGGCAGCACTTCCTGGAGGGACGGCGCCGCGACTGGGCCGCCTTCTTCTCCGCCGCCACCGACGACCCTCCGCTGGCCGAAGGGGTGGAGCTGGCCCTGGCCAGCACCGAGGAGTGCGAGGTCGTCTACCTCACCGGCCGGCCCGAGCGGTGCCGACGCGACACGCTGTCCTGGCTGGAGCGGCAG
>NZ_KL585409.1:37893-52465 GCF_000721935.1 Streptomyces sp. NRRL WC-3549 | reverse complement strand
GGCAGGGCCTGCCGAGAGGCGAGGTCCACATGCGCCGCGACGACGACCGCCGCCCGGCCCGGCACACCAAGCTGGAACTCCTGAAGCGGCTCGCCCGGCACCGGGCGGTCCGGTTTCTCGTCGACGACGACGAGCTGGTCTGTGACGCGGCCGAGCGCGCCGGTTTCACCGTCGTACGGGCCCGGTGGGCCGTCCCGTCGCCGGAGATGAGGGACGCCCAGGAACGCCAGGGGCGTACCTGAACGGTTCGCTCCGGACCTGCGCAGACGGGCATCCGGGCCGGCCACTGCACGCATCCGTCAGGTGTCGCCGTCGAGACGGAAGCCCACCTTGAGGCCCACCTGGAAGTGGGCGATCCGACCGTCCTCGATATGACCACGCACTTGCGTCATTTCGAACCAGTCGAGATTGTGCAACGTTTCGGAGGCCCTTGCGACGCCGTTGCGTATCGCCGCGTCGATGCCCTCCTCGGAGGTTCCTACGATCTCGGTGACCCGGTAGGTGTGATTGGACATCTATTGTCTCCTTTCGTCCTTCCACGGTGCCTTACTCCGCGTTGCCGCGCGAGGCTGGGGGGCCGCCGGGCCGTCGGTGGCCGGGGCTTGACCTCCTCATTGGTCCATACCAAAATCCAGCCACACACCCGTGCGAGCGCCGCCCGCAGCCCCCCACCCGGGTCCTGTGTTCCGTCGTGCCGTTTCGCAGAAGGTGACTCCAGTGAAGAACCGCATTCTGGCCGGAGCCGTCGTGCTCGTTTCCTCCCTCGCGCTGACCGGCTGCGGATATCTTCCCGGCCTGGGCGGCGACGGCCGTACGGTGAAGGTGTGGCTGATGAAGGGCAGCGTCACCCAGGACTTCCTGGACCGCTTCGCCGAGGCGTACGAGGAGGAGCACTCCTCGGTCGAACTGGAGTTCGTCATTCAGGAGTGGAGCGGCATCGGCCCCAAGATCATGGAGGTGCTGGACGGCAACGACGCGCCGGACGTGATCGAGGTCGGCAACACCCAGGTCGCCCAGTACGCGCAGAGCGGCGCCCTGCGCGACCTGACCCTGGAGTCGATGCGCGACCTCGGGGGTGAGGACTGGCTCCCCGGCCTCGCCGAGCCCGGCAGTGTCAACGGCGGCCAGTACGGGATCCCCTGGTACGCCGCCAACCGCGTCGTCATCTACAACAAGGACCTCTTCGAACAGGCGGGCATCACCGAGACGCCCAAGACCCGCAAGGAGTGGCTGGAGGTCAGCGAGAAGCTGAACACGGCCGGGCAGCAGGGCATCTATCTCGCGGGCCAGAACTGGTACGTCCTGTCCGGGTTCATCTGGGACGAGGGCGGGGAACTGGCCGACGACAGCGGCGGTGACTGGCAGGGAGCCCTGGACACACCCGCCGCGCTCAGGGGCATGGACTTCTACAAGCAGCTGCAGCAGCACGGTGACGGTCCCAAGGACGCCGACGAGGTGACGCCCCCGCAGACCGACGTGTTCGCCGAGGGGGACGTCGCCCAGATCATCACCACGCCGGGCGACGCCGCGGCCATCGAGGAGAAGAACCCGGCGCTCAAGGGCAAGCTCGGGTTCTTCCCGATCCCCGGCAAGCGCGCGGACAAGCCGGGCGCCGTCTTCACCG
The DNA here is from genome assembly GCF_000721935.1 of Streptomyces sp. NRRL WC-3549. Lineage (GTDB taxonomy): Bacteria > Actinomycetota > Actinomycetes > Streptomycetales > Streptomycetaceae > Streptomyces. The sequence continues at coordinate 50,841 of NZ_KL585409.1, read as the reverse complement.
GCGGCTCGGACCTGATCGTCCCGGAGAAGAGCAGGCAGCGCGGCGAGGGCATCGAGGTCGTCAAGGCGCTGGCAGGGGAGGAGTGGCAGAAGGAGCTCGCCCGCACGATGAGTTACGTCCCCAACAAGCCCTCTCTCGCCCACGTCATCGACGGCCAGGAAGGCACCGCGGCGATGGCCGAAGGCGCCGCGCAGGGCCGCGCCACCCCCAACTCGCCGCACTGGGCGGCCGTCGAGGCCGTCAACCCGATCAAGCCCTACATGACCGCGGTGCTGGAGGGCGGCGACCCCGCCGACGAGGCCAGGAAGGCGTCCGAACGCATCACGGCCAAGCTCATCACGGGCTGAACCCCCGGTCGGACGGGGTACGGCACACAGTCCCCGGGCACGTGCCGTACCCCGTCCGACGGCGGTGCGCGCCGCTCAGCGGGCCGTCGAGAGGGACAGCGCGAACCGGCCGGCCGTATCCGTCCACCACCCGTCCAGCCGCAGCCCCGCCACGGCCAGCTCCCCGCGCACGCCCTCCTCACGGAACTTCGCCGAGATCTCCGTCCGCAGCTCCTCGCCCGCCTCGAACGGCACGACCAGGTCCAGCTCCCGGATCTTCACCGTGAGCGCCCGCCGGGCGCGCAGCCGCATCTCGATCCACTCGTGCTCCGCGTCCCACAGGGCGACGTGGTCGAAGTCGTCGAGCTCGAAGTCCGCCCCCAGCTCGCGGTCCACCACCGACAGCACGTTCTTGTTGAACGCGGCCGTCACCCCCCGTGCGTCGTCGTACGCCGCGACGAGCGTCGCCTCGTCCTTCACCAGGTCCGTCCCCAGCAGCAGACCGTCACCGGGCGAGAGCCGGTCCCGTACGTCCCGCAGGAACTCGGCGCGTTCGCCGGGCAGCAGATTGCCCAGGGTCCCGCCCAGGAACGCCACGAGCCGGGGCCCCGGGGTCTTTGGAAGCTCCAGGGGCTGCGTGAAGTCGGCGATCAGGGCGTGCACCGAGAGCCCCGGGCGCTCGGCCAGCAGCGCCCCGGCCGCGTGCGTCAGGGCGCTCTCGCTGACGTCGACCGGCACATACGTGTCCAGCTCCGGCAGGGCGTCCAGCAGGTACCGGGTCTTCTCCGAGGAACCCGAGCCCAGCTCCACCAGGGTGCGGGCCCCGGACGCCGCCGCGATGTCCCCGGCGCTTGCGCGCAGGATCTCGCGTTCGGCGCGGGTCGGGTAGTACTCCTCCAGGCGGGTGATCTCCTCGAACAGGTCGCTGCCGCGGGCGTCGTAGAACCACTTAGGCGGCAGCGTCTTCGGGTTCCGGGTCAAGCCGTCGAGCACGTCGGCGCGCAGCGCCGCGTCCGTCGCGTCCAGCGGCAGGGTGCGGGTCAGCAGGAAGGGACTCACGCGGGGGGCTCCTTGAGCGGGGTCAGCAGGACGTCGGTGCGGGTCGCGGCCAGCAGCGTGCGGTCGGGGACCTCGTGCCAGTACGGGGTGTCGTCGTACGGCTCCGAGGCCACCACCGTGCGCACGCCCGGCTCGTGGAGGTACCAGAGCGAGTCGCCCCACGCGGTCGCCGTGATCACCGCACCGTCGGTGAGCAGCAGATTGAGCCGGGAGCCCGGGGCCGCCGCGGCGATGTCGTACACGGTGTCCGCGAGCGCCCCGGAGGGCTCTTCGCCCTCGGCGATCCGGCGGAGCACGAGCGCCCAGACCAGTGCCGAATCGCTGCGCGCCGCCAGATCGAGCAGCCGCTCCGGAGGCAGGGTACCGGCCAGCGAGGTCAGTGAGCCGGGCCAGCCCCGCACCGCCCCGTTGTGGCTGAACAGCAGGGGGCCCGAGGCGAACGGCGCGGTGGCGGCCTCGCCGTCCGCACCCGCCCGGGTGGCGTCCCGTACGGCACCGAGCAGCGCCGTACTGCGCACCACCCGGGCCAGATCGGCGAAGGTCTCGTCGCCCCAGACGGGCCCGCCGCCGCGGCGGTAGCGGCCGGGCACGGGGTCGCCCTGCGCGTACCAGCCGACCCCGAAACCGTCCGCGTTGACCGTGCCGGACCGCTGACGCCGCGGCTCCCAGGACTGGCGTACGAGCGAGTGCGCCGGATCGGTGAGTATCTCCCCCAGGGCCACCGGCGGGCCGAGGTAGGCCACATGACGGCACATCAGGCGTCCCTCGCGGTCCTGAAACCGGAGAAGATCTGACGGCGCACCGGCAGGTCCCAGTTGCGGAACGTGCCGCGGCAGGCCACCGCGTCCACCGCGAACGACCCTCCGCGCAGCACCTTGTGTCCCGGCCCGAAGAACACCTGCGAGTACTCCGGGTAGGGGAACGCGACGAACCCCGGGTAGGGGAGGAAGTCGCTCGACGTCCACTCCCACACGTCACCGATCAACTGCCCGGCGCCCGCGGACGAGCGCCCCGCCGGGTACGCCCCGGCCGCCGCCGGACGGAGATGGCGCTGACCCAGGTTGGCGTGCTCGGTGGTCGGGTCGGCATCACCCCAGGGGTAGCGGAGCGAACGGTCCGACGCGGGGTCGTGCCGGGCCGCCTTCTCCCACTCCGCCTCGGTCGGCAGCCGCCTGCCCGCCCATCGGGCGTACGCGTCCGCCTCGTACCAGCTCACGTGCAGCACCGGCTCGTCCGGAGGCACCGGTTCGGTTCACCCCGAACCGCCTGCGCAGCCACTGCCCCGCGTCCTCGCGCCAGAACAGGGGGGCGGAGAGTCCGTGCGCGCGGACCATCGCCCAGCCCTCGGGCGCCCACCACCGCTCCTCGCCGTACCCCCCGTCCTCGATGAAACGCCGGTAGGCGCCGCAGGTCACCGGGGCGGTGTCGATGAAGAACGCGTCCACCTCCCGCCGGTGCGCGGGCCGTTCGTTGTCCAGCGCCCACGGCTCGGTGGAGGTCCCCATGGTGAACGGTCCGCCCTCGACCAGGACCTCGGCCGGGAGACCTGCCGCGTCGGTCGGCCGGGGCGGCTCCGGTGCGTCGAGCACCGCGGGCCCCGAGCGCAGCTGGTGGGTGATCAGCATCGTCTCGTCGTGCTGCTGCTCGTGCTGGGCGATCATGCCGAAGGCGAAACCGGCACGCACGAGCGGGCGGCTCCCGCCGTGCAGCGGCGTGCCCTCCAGGACGTCCAGGGCCCTGCCGCGTACGTCGGCGGCGTAGATCCGCGCCTCGGCGGGGGGCAGCAGCGGCAGCGAGGGCCGGCTGGCCCGGGGGTGTTCGAACGCGTCGTACAGTCCGTCGATCTCCGGCCGCATCGCCTCCAGCCCTCCCACGGCGCGCAGCAGCCACTGCTCCTCCTGGTTCCCGATGTGCGCCAGGTCCCAGACCAGCGGCGACATCAGAGGGGAGTGCTGGGCGGTGAGGTCGTGGTCGTCGACGCTGTCGGTCAGCAGCGCCGTGCGGGTGCGCGCGGTGGCGAGCGCGGTGCGGGCGTGTACGCGCAGGATCTCCGCGTCGACGTCCTCACCGAGGGGAGGAACGGCTGCCTGATCGGTCATCGGGCCGGGCCCCTTCCGTGCCGGACCCGGGGCGGGTCGGTGAGGTCGTCGGCGGGGCAACGGCCACGCGCCACGTACCGGTCGGTGAAGGCGGCGACCGCATCCTGCACCCGGCTGCTCGCACCGAGCCGGGGCAGCGCGTGCGAGGCGGCGGCGAAGCACACCGCGGCGGCGGCGGCCAGTTCGGGGTCGGCGAGCCCGTCCCGGGCGGCAGTCGCCCAGAGCGGGTTGCGGGGCGCGGGAGACGGGCCCGCCGTCTCGGCCAGAGGTTTCACGGTGCGGTACACGGTTTCGGCCGCCTCCGGGTCGTCGAAGAGAGCAGTGGTGACGGCCAGCGGCACCAGCCAGCCGTCGGGGCCCGACTGGGCGTCGATCATGCGCAGTTCCAGGTGGCCGCGCGGGCGCACCGGCGGGAACAGCGTCGTCAGGTGGTAGTCGAGATCGGCACCCACCGCGGGTCTGGGCCCGCCGCCCCGGATCCAGTCCCGGAACGTCAGCCCCTCGGGAACGGCCCAGGGCGAGCCGTCGTCGCTGCGGACGCACATCACGGGCGCGTCCAGCACATGGCCGGCCCACGCGTCCCGGGGGGAGAGGGAGGCCGGAGGAGCCAGGGACCTGGCCGGGTCGAGGTCGGTCCACAGCGCCTGCCGGGTGGAACGCAGGCCGGTGCGGACACCCTGCCGTAACGGTGAGTTGGCGAAGGCCGCCACGAGTACCGCACCGAGCAGGTGTCCGAGCTGCCACCGCCGGCCGTACCCCAGCGGACCCGGCTCCTCCTCGCCGGCGTCCACACAGACCTGGACGGAGGCCGAGGTGCACATCATGGCGCGGCCGGAGCCGCCCGAACGGTCGAGTACCGCCTCCATGGCGGCGTAACGAGGCTCCTGGAGCAGCCGTCGGGGCGGATGCCACGGGTCGACACCGAGTCCGACCGGTTCGAGCCCGGACCGGGCGAGGACGGTGCGCACGGCGGCCAGGTCCGCCGACATGGCGTCGACGCACGCCGTCAGGGAGCCGGCGGGCCGGGAACTGAGCTCCAGCTGTCCGCCCGGCTCGAACGTCAGAGCCGAGTCCAGCGGGGTGGCGCGCACGGCGTCGGCGGCGGCGGTCAGGCGCTCGGGGGAGACCGCGACCTCCGGACGCTCGCGGTCATGGATGAGCCATTCGAGTTCCACACCGACGGTCCGCGGCGGCCCCGTCTTGAAACATATGCCGCGCAGCCGGTCCTGTGCCTCGCCCTCGCCGAGGGGCTCGGCCTCAACGGCCGGACCGTGCGCGCCGGGAGTGTCCAGGGGCATTCTGGGGGCTCCTCTCGGGTGCGTCCTCACCACCCAAACTCGATACCGGAGTTCGCGCAAGGGTGCCCCCGGACGACGGAAAACCGGTTGCGTTCCTGCCGTCGGGGCGGCCAGCATCCCCCGTATGCACCACACGGGGGAGCGCCGATGAGCGCACGGATGTGCGCCATCGCGCGCGAGACGGAGGCCGTTGTCGAGGCGGGGTGCTACCGCACACCCGCAGGGCGCGAGGTGACGATCGAGCGCGCGCTGGCCACCGCGCTCTCCGGGACCCGGCTGTACGGCCCCGAGCCGGTACCCGTCGCCGTCCTGGACACCGACCGCGTCCCCGGGTTCGAGGTGACCGGCGAGAGCAGTCTGCGGGCGGCCCGGCGGATGACCGCCGCCTCACCCGGCAAGGTGGCCGTGCTGAACTTCGCCTCCGCCCGCAACCCCGGCGGCGGCTACCTCAACGGAGCGCAGGCCCAGGAGGAATCCCTGTGCCGCGGGTCCGCGCTGTACGCCACCCTGCTGCGCGCCCCCGGGTACTACGCCCACCACCGCGCCGAACGCAGTGCGCTCTACAGCGACCGGGTCATCCACTCGCCCGGGGTGCCGGTCTTCCGCGACGACAAGGGCCGTCTCCTGGACACGCCGTACACCGCCGGGTTCCTGACCTCGCCCGCCCCCAACGCGGGGGTCGTCCACCGTCAGGAGCCGCAGCGGGCCCACCTCGTCCCCGCCGCACTCGCGAGCCGGGCCGAACGGGTGCTCGAAGTCGCGGCGGTCAGCGGCTACCGCCGACTGGTGCTCGGAGCCTGGGGGTGCGGGGTCTTCCGGAACGACCCGGCCGAGGTGGCCGGGGCGTTCCACGCACCGCTGACGCACGGGGGACGGTTCGCGGGCCACTTCGAGCAGATCGTCTTCGCCGTCCTGGAGCGCGGCCCCCACACCCCCTTCCGGGACGCCTTCGCCCGGGTGTTCGCCGCTCAGCTCCAGCCGTAGCGCTCCCGCAGCCGCCCCACGACCAGGTCGAACCTGCCCCGGTCCAGGGCACAGGCCTCGCGCCGCATCCCGTCCTCGTGCACCCGCAGCACCCGGTCCAGGTCCACCCACGACGGCCGCCCCGAGCTGTCCCACGGCCCGGCCCCGAGCGACACCCACTCGTGGTCCCCGTCGTGCTGCCTGCTCGACAGCTGCACCGCCAGGACCGTGCCGGCCGCCTCCCGTGCCACGACCAGCACCGGGCGGTCCTTGCCCCGCCCGTCGTTCTCCTCGAACGGCACCCAGGTCCACACGATCTCCCCGGGGTCGGGGTCGCCGTCGCGGTCGGGCGCGTACGACGTGCGTACGGGGCCTACGTCGAGCGGATCGGCCTCGGTGGTGGCACCCCGGCCGGTCCGGCCGGGGAAGTCGGTGGTGCTGTCGCTGCTGTGGTCCTGGTGAAACGTCATCGCAATACCGTATGGCCAGCCGGAAACGGCCTGGGGAGCGGGGCCGGTGACGCCCCGCCGGCCCCGGGAGGGGAGGGCCGGACCGCGGGCTCCCCGCGATTCGGGAGGACCGGACCGCGGGCTCCCCGCGACGAACCATCGACCTCTACTTCAGCGTGAGGGACAGGGTCCGGCAGCGGTGCCCCGGCTCGGAGGACCGCTCACCGGGTCTGGAAGACTGCCCGACGCCATGAGCCAGTTACCCGAGCAGTCCTCCCGTACCTCCGTCCCGACCAGTGCCGACGTGGCGCGGGCCGCCGGGGTGTCCCGGGCCACCGTGTCCTACGTACTGAACGACAACACCAGCGTGCGGATCAGCGACGCCACCCGCCGCCGGGTCAGGGAGGCCGCGTCCGGTCTCGGTTACGTCCCGCACGCGGCGGCCCGCAGTCTGCGGGCCGGGCACAGCAGAATGGTGCTGCTGCCCGCCGCGCACCTGCCGGCCGCCCCTCTCCAGCAGCGCTTCTTCACGGACCTGCAGTCGGATCTGCGGCGGCTGGACTACACCGTCGTGCAGTACGGAAGTGACGGACTGGAGGCAGACGAGGCGGTGAGGGCCTGGGCCGAACTCCGCCCCGTCGCCGTCGTGGCGCCCAGCGGCGTCCGGCTCACCCCCCGGGGCATAGCCCTGCTGACACGGTCCGGCGCCAAGGCGGTGATCACCCTCGGCCCGCAGCCGGTGGAGGGCGCCCACGCCCTGGTCCTGGACCAGCGGCAGGTCGGCGGCAGCGCCGTATGCCATCTCCTCGCCCGTGGCCGCCGCCGGATCGGGGTGGTCATGCCCCGGGAGGCCGGTCTCGCACCCTTCTCCGAGCCGCGCCTGGCGGGAGCCCTCGACGCGGCCGAGGCGTCCGCCACGGGCGCCCGTGTCCGGCCGCTGCCCCTGCGGTACGACGAGGCCTCGGCCGGGGAACTCGCCGCCCGTTGGCGGACGCTGGGGCTGGACTCCGTTTTTGCCTACGACGACGAGTACGCGATGCTGCTGATGAGGGCCCTGCAGGACGCGGGCGTCGAGGTGCCCGCCGAGGCGGCGGTCGTCGGAGCCGGGGACCTGATGCTCGGCAGGCTGCTCAGGCCGCGGCTCAGCAGCGTCAGGATGGAGCTGGCCACCGCACAGCCGCCGGCCGAGATGATCGACCGTCTGGTGACGAACCACTGCGGTGCACCGGAGCGCCACGACCTGCTGCGGGCCACGACCGTGGCGCGTGAGTCCAGCTGACGGGGGATCGTGTCACGACGTGCGCGGCCGACGACGGATGTCTAGCGTCGGCACCATGAGCCATCCGCAGAGCTACGAGATCCTGCTGGTCCCGGAACACAGGCAGAGCGACTCCCGGGCCGCCGAGCCCGGCACGGCCCTGCGCTCGGCGGTCGTCGCGGCCACCGGCGAGACGGGGGCTTCGGGGTACCCCCATTACACGGGCGAGGGCGTGGAGGCGGACATCGATCCGGCCACGCACACCGTGGAAGCGCTCCTGGTGGACGGCGCGGAGCTGGACTACGGCCTCACGGTCCGCATCGCGGAGCACACCGGGGGCACACGGGAGGAGAACGGCGCCGCGCGGGAGGGGAAGGACGGGGGAGCCGCCGGGCGGACGGCCTGACGCCCCACCAGCCCACCCGGCGGGCCGGACGCCCCTGCGCGCCCCCGCCGAGCACGCGCGAGGGGCCGGGCCCCGAGGGCCCGGCCCCTGCCGCCGTACGGGTCCAGGGACCTTACGGCTTCTCCTGCTGAGCCTGCTGCTGCTCCTCGACGGACTTGCGCACCTCGTCCATGTCCAGCTTCCGCGCCTGCCCGATGACGTCCTCGAGCGCCGCCTCCGGAAGCGCCCCCGGCTGCGAGAAGACCGCCACGTTGTCGCGGACGATCATCAGCGTGGGAATGGAACGGATCTCGAAAGCGGCCGCGAGCTCCTGCTGCGCCTCCGTGTCGACCTTGGCGAAGACCAGGTCGGGGTGGCGCTCGGACGCCGAATCGTAGACCGGCGCGAACTGCCGACACGGACCGCACCAGGAAGCCCAGAAGTCGATCAGCAGGAAGTCGTTGTCGGTCACGACCTGATCGAAGTTTTCCTTGGTGAGCTCTACGGTGCTCATACGCTGATACCTCTTCCTGGGTCCGTTCGGACCTGTCCCGCACAACCGCGACGTCGCTTGCGCTATTCCGCCTGCCCATGTGGCCGCGGCGCACACCCACGATCACACTGGCCCCATGACTGACGCAACGGAGAAGACCGCATACGACGTCGTGGTGATCGGTGCGGGGCCCGTCGGTGAGAACGTGGCGGACCGCACCAGGGCAGCCGGGCTCAGCACGGCGGTGGTGGAGTCCGAACTCGTCGGCGGCGAGTGTTCGTACTGGGCCTGCATGCCCAGCAAGGCCCTGTTGAGGCCGGTCGTGTCCCGTGCCGACGCCCGCAAGGTCCCGGGCCTCAGCGGTGCGGTGCGGGGACCGCTGGACGCGGACGCCGTCCTCGCGTTCCGCGACGAGGAGACCTCCCACTGGAAGGACGACGGACAGGTCTCCTGGCTGGACGGGATCGGCGCGGCCGTCCACCGCGGCAAGGGACGGCTGACCGGTCCCAAGGAGGTCACCGTCACCGGCCCCGACGGCCAGGAGACCCGCCTCACCGCCCGGCACGCCGTCGCCGTGTGCACCGGCAGCAGGGCCGTCGTCCCCTCCTTGCCCGGCGTCGACACCGTACGGCCGTGGACCAGCCGCGAGGCGACCAGCGCCAAGGAGGTGCCCGGCCGGCTCGTCGTCGTCGGCGGGGGAGTGGTCGGCGTGGAGATGGCCACCGCGTGGCAGGGGCTCGGCGCCCAGGTGACGATGCTGGTCCGCGGCGAGCGGCTGCTGCCCAAGATGGAACCGTTCGCCGGGCAACTGGTCGGTGAGGCGCTGACCGAGGCCGGCGCCCGGGTCCTCACCGGGGTGTCGGCGGCCTCGGTGAGCCGGGCCGGGCACGACGGCCCCGTCACCGTGGAACTGGACAACGGCGACACCGTCGAGGCCGACGAGATCCTGTTCGCCACCGGCCGCGCCCCGCGCACCGACGACCTGGGCCTCGACACCGTGGGCCTCAGGCCCGGTTCGTGGCTGGACGTCGACGACAGCTGCCGGGTGGAGGGCAGCGACTGGCTGTACGCCGTCGGCGACGTCAACCACCGGGCGCTCCTGACCCACCAGGGCAAGTACCAGGCACGTATCGCGGGAGACGTGATCGCCGCCCGCGCACAGGGAGCCCCGCCGGAGACGGCACCGTGGGGCGCGCACGCCGCCACCGCCGACCACGCGGCCGTCCCGCAGGTCGTCTTCACCGACCCGGAGGCCGCCTCGGTCGGCCTGACCCTGGCCGAGGCGGAGGCTACGACCTGGCCTCCGTCGCCGGATCCGGACTGTACGCCCAGGGCTACAAGGGCCGGGCGCGGATGGTGGTGGACCTGGACCGCGAAGTCCTGCTCGGTGTCACGTTCGTGGGGCCGGGGATCGGCGAACTCCTGCACTCCGCGACGATCGCGGTCGCCGGGGAGGTCCCCGTCGAGCGGCTCTGGCACGCCGTCCCGTCGTACCCGACGATCAGCGAGGTCTGGCTGCGGCTGCTGGAGACGTACCGCGGCCGGAGCTAGTGCTCCGACCACGACGGTCCGCGGCCGCTTCGCGGCCCGGCCCCGGCCTGCCGATCGCTCAGCCGTTGAACCGGTCGGGGTCGAACCCGGTCCGCTCGTCCCGGTTCAGCGCGGAGATCTCCCCCATGTCGCCTTCGGTGAGTTCGAAGTCGAACAGGTCGAAGTTCTCCAGGATGCGCTTGCGGGTCACCGACTTGGGGAAGACGATGTCCCCGCGTTGCAGATGCCAGCGCAGGGTGACCTGCGCCGTCGACTTGCCGACCCGCTCGGTGATCCTCCCGATCACCGGGTCCCCGAGGACCTTGCCCTGCGCGATGGGCGACCAGGCCTCGGTGGCGATTCCGTGCTCGGCCCCGAAGGACCGGACGGCGTCCTGGGTGAGGTAGGGGTGCACCTCGATCTGGTTGACGGAAGGCACCACCACGCTGCCCTCCAGGAGCCGGCGCAGATGGTGCGGCTGGAAGTTGGACACCCCGATGGCCTTGACCCGCCCGGAACGGTAGATCTCCTCCAGGGCCTTCCAGGTCTCCACGAAGTCCCCCCTGTCCGGCAGGGGCCAGTGGATGAGGAAGAGGTCCAGGTAGTCCAGGTCCAGCTGCTCCATGCTCCGGTCGAACGCCTTGAGGGCGGCGTCGTGCGCATGGGCGCCGTTGTCGAGCTTGGTGGTCACGAAGACATCGGCGCGATCGAGGCCGGAGTCCCGGACCGCTTGGCCGACCTCCTTCTCGTTGCCGTACATCTGCGCCGTGTCGATGTGGCGGTAACCGGCCTCCAGCGCGGCCAGGGTCGTCTCGCGCGTCTGCTCCGGCGGGATCTGGAAGGTTCCGAACCCGAGCTGGGGGATCTGCACGCCGTTGTTGAGGGTCACGTCCGGTACTGCGGGCACGGTGGCTCCTTACGGGTGTGGGTACGTGGGGTGTGGGGCGCCTCGGCGGGGCCGGCCGCCCGGGCGTCGCTTCCTGCCAAGTCGCTCAGCCCGCGATGCCGTGCAGCTCCGCGTCGGGGGGCAGGACGCGCACGAGCTTGCGGTTGACGAATTCCTGCATGCCGAGCTTGGCGAGCTCACGCCCGTAGCCGGAGCGCTTGATCCCGCCGAACGGCAGGTCGGCCTGGGTCGAGGTCGGGTGGTTGATCCAGATCATGCCCGTCTCCACCCGCTCCGCCACCCGGCGGGCGCGCTCCACGTCCGAGCAGAAGACGGAGCCGCCCAGACCGTACTGACTGTCGTTGGCCAGGGCGACCGCCTCGTCCTCGTCCGCCACCCGGTAGACCACCGCGGCCGGTCCGAAGAGCTCCTCGGCGTAGGCGCGCATTCCGGGCTCGACGCCGGTGAGGACGGTCGGTTCGACGAAGGCGCCCGGGCGGTCGATCCGGTGGCCCCCGACGACGAGTTCGGCCCCTTGGTCGACCGTCTCGCGGATCTGATCGGCCAGGTCCGCCGCCGCCTGCTCCGAGGAGAGGGGACCCAGCGTGGTCGCCTCGTCCGCCGGGTCGCCCGGTGTCAGCGCCTCGAACGCGCGGCGCATGCCGGCCACGAAGTCGTCGTAGACGTCCTCCAGCACGATGAACCGTTTGGACGCCACGCAGCTCTGGCCGGTGTTCGACATACGGCCGGCCACCGCGGCGCCGACCGTGCGCTCCATCCCTTCGCCGTCCAGGACGATGAAGACGTCGCTGCCGCCGAGTTCCAGCAGGCTCGGCTTCATGTTGCGCCCGGCCCGTTCGGCGACCTGGGCGCCCGCACGTTCGCTGCCGGTCAGCGAGGCGCCCCGCACCACCGGACTGTCGATGATGCGCGAGACCTCGTCATGGCTCACGAACAGGTTGGTGTACACACCCCGGGGCGCTCCCGCGTCGCGGAAGAGCGTCTCCAGGGCGAGAGCCGACTGCGGACAGATCCCGGCGTGCTTGACCAGGACGGTGTTGCCCAGCACGAGGTTCGGCCCCGCGAAGCGCACCACCTGGTAGTACGGGAAGTTCCACGGCATGACACCGAGCAGGACACCGAGCGGCTCGTTGACGAGGTAGGCCTCGCCCTCCTCGACGTCGAGGGGTTCGTCTGCGGCGAAGCCGGGGCCGTGCTCGGCGTAGTACGAGAGGATCGACGCCGCGAGATCCACCTCACCGCGGGCTTCGGAGATCAGCTTGCCCATCTCCTGGGTGAGGAGCTGGGCCAGTGGCTCCTTGCGCTCCCTCATCAGTCCGGCCGCGCGGCCGATCACCGCGGCGCGTTCCCCGATCGGTTGTTTCCGCCATGTGTCGAACGCCTGACCTGCGGTTTCGAGGGCGGAATCGACTTCTGCGCCTTCGATTTCCGGGAACTCGGCGAGGGTCTCCCCGGTGTACGGGCTGACGGTGGCGAACGAACTCTTGCGCTGATCCGACATGGAATCTCCAGTACGGGGGTCGGGCATGGCGGAATGGTGCGTTCCGCCCTCAGTGCGTGGTACCCGGCGCGAAGATCAGAAAACAGTACGAGTGCTGATAAATGGCCCTTTTCGATTCAGGCGTGTGATCCTCCGGGCGGGGCGTTCCGTTCCTGCCCGCTGCCTCGTCCTCGCTCCTGCCCCGCCTGGCCGTCTGCAGGCCGCTCGTCCGCGCACCGCTCACGCCAGGCGCTTTCGTTCCGGGTTCACGGGGCATACGGACGGTTCCGGCCGAAGTGACGACAGCCCGGAGCGCGGAAGGTGAAGGACATGGACACGGTGTGGATCTGGCGAGGCCCGGCGGCGGAGCGGTTCAAGGACGTCATCGGTTACGGCGTCGAGGCGGTGGACGGGAATCTCGGCACCGTCGTCAGGCTGTCGCAGACCCCGGGCTACGACCACCTGGTCGTCGATGCGGGCGTATGGAAGTTCGGGCGGAGCGTGGTCGTCCCGGCGGGGCTGGTGACCGCCGTCGACGCGAGCGGCCGGACCGTGAAGGTCGGGTGCACCAGGGACCAGATCAAGGCGGCACCGCGCTTCGAACGTGACCACGACACGAACGACCTCTTCTACCTGAGGAGGCTGGGGGCGTACTACGCGTCCCTCACGGCGGCGCCTGCGGAGTAGGGGGCGACGACAGG
>NZ_KL585409.1:32071-37700 GCF_000721935.1 Streptomyces sp. NRRL WC-3549 | reverse complement strand
GGAGTAGGGGGCGACGACAGGCCGGGCCCCGAAGGCCCGGAACCCGGCTCCGCGGCCCTGCGGGGGCGGGCGGGGCAGGCCGGACGGCCGGCGAGCACAGGAGGTGCACATGAAGGTCCCGCAGTGGCCGACGGGAGGGGCGACACGCCCCGATCTCCGGCTGACCACCCGTGTGCTCGCGGACCGGTACCGGCTCGGCGACCTGCTGGGGCGCGGCGGTGCGGCCGACGTGTACGAGGCGCTCGATCTGCGGGATGTGTATAAGAGACAGTACGGAGGAACGCTTCCGCGACGAGGGCCGGCTGCTGGCACAGCTGCACCACCCCGGGCTGGTCTCCGTGTACGACTCCGGTCAGGAGGACGGACGCCCCTACCTGGTGATGCAGCTGATCAAGGGGGCCACCCTGCGGCGCCGTATCGCGGCGGCCCGCATGACTCCGGCCGAGGTCGGCCGGGCCGGGTCCGCGCTGGCCTCGGCGCTGGCGCACGTGCACGCGGCCGGTGTCATACACCGTGACGTCAAGCCCGCGAACATACTCCTGGACGAGACGGGCCACCCCCACCTGACCGACTTCGGGATCTCCGAGCTGCTCGACGCCGCTGCCCGCACCACCACCGGCCCGCTCGTGGGAACCGCCGCGTACCTCGCGCCGGAGCAGGTGCAGGGCAGGGGGGCGGGGCCGGCCGCGGACGTCTACAGCCTGGGGCTGGTGCTGATCGAGTCTCTCAAGGGCGAGGTGGAGTACGGGGGAGCGCCGTTGGAGTCCGCCATGGCGCGGCTGCACCGTCCGCCGGCCGTACCCTCCCACCTGTCAGCGGACCTGGCGGAGCTGTTGCGCGCCATGACCGATCCGTCCGAGCACGGCCGCCCGGACGCCCTGTGCTGTTCGCGGGCGCTGGCCGCGCTGGGGGAGAGCGCCCCTTCCGTACCCGTTCCGGCGAACACCGCCGCCGGCCCCGGCGCCCCCGGGGCGGTCCTGCGCGCCGGCCGGGCCCTGCTGGCCGCGATGCGGCGCCGGCCGTGCCCGGAGCCCCGCTGACCGCGGCCCATGGGCGCGCCCGTCGGCGCGCGGCCCGTTACGGCAGTCACCGAGCCATCGCCGCCGTGCGCGAGGGACCCGACGGCGTTCGACGCCGTGGGGAGGCGGGTCCGGCGTTCTCCCCCGCACCCGTTCACCGGGGCCGCATCCGACTCCGGGGTTCGGTCGGGCCGGGTCGGGTGCAGGGCGGCGGCTCTCCGTGGGACACCGCCGCCCGCCCGGCCCGCGTCTACCGCGCTGTCGGTCCCGGCGCGTCGAATTCCCCGGACAGCGCCGCGGCCATGCGCAGGTGCGTGGCCGCTTCGGACTGCCGGCCTTGGCGTTCCAGGGTGCGTCCGAGCATCAGACGCGCGTAGTGCTCGACCGGGTCGCGTTCGAGCACCTCACGCAATTCACCTTCGGCCTTGGTGAGCCGCGCCGAGTGGTAGTAGGCCCGCGCCAGCAGCAGCCGCAGGGAGACCTGTTCGGGCATCTCCTCGACGAGGCCGCCGAGGATGCGCGCAGCGGTCACGTACTCCTTCGCCTCGAAGAACATGTTCGCCCGGTCCCAGCGATCGGCGGGCGTACCGAATTCGTAGTAGGTCTCGTCCACTTCTCCTCCTTGACCGGGGTGGTGGGCAGTGACGCCGACACCGGAAGTAGTTTAACATTCCACTAAATTATCGGCGTGGGGGCGGCCGCTCCGTGCCCACTCGGGAATAGGTTGAGCGCCATGAGCAATCTCGATCGCCAGGCCACCCCCACCGTCTGCGGAGGGCGGGGTTTCGTCGTCGCCGAGCCGGTGCGGGAGCTCCTCTCCCCGCGCCATGTGCAGCTCGGCGAGTCGACCCAGGTCCGCCGGCTGCTGCCCAACCTCGGGCGTCGCATGGTGGGGGCCTGGGCCTTCGTCGACCACTACGGCCCCGACGACATCGCCGACGAGCCTGGGATGCAGGTCCCTCCGCACCCGCACATGGGTCTGCAGACGGTCAGCTGGCTGCACGACGGCGAGGTCCTGCACCGCGACAGCCTGGGCAGCCTGCGGACGATCCGGCCGAGGGAACTGGGGCTGATGACCTCCGGGAGGGCCATCAGCCACTCCGAGGAGAGCCCGAAGCCGCACGCCGGATTTCTGCACGGCGCCCAGCTCTGGGTCGCCCTGCCCGACGCCCACCGGAACGTGGAACCGCACTTCCAGCACCACGCCGACCTTCCCGCCGTCACGGCGCCGGGACTCACCGCGACCGTGATCCTCGGCGAACTGGACGGTGCCAGGTCGCCCGGTACGGCGTACACCCCGATCGTCGGGGCGGACCTCGCTCTCACCCGGGGCGCCGACGCCCGGCTGCCCCTGGGCCCCGACTTCGAGTACGCGGTGCTGTCGATGTCCGGCGAGGCGGAGGTGGACGGGGTCCCGGTGCTGCCGGGTTCGATGCTCTACCTTGGCTGCGGCCGTACCGAACTGCCCCTGCGTGCGGAGTCCGACGCGGGGCTGATGCTTCTGGGTGGCGAGCCGTTCGAGGAGGAGATCGTCATGTGGTGGAACTTCGTCGGACGGTCCCACGAGGAGATCGCACAGGCGCGTGCGGACTGGATGGCCAGTGACAGGTTCGGTGAAGTGGAGGGCTACGACGGGGGTCGGCTGCCCGCTCCGCAACTCCCGCCGGTGGCGCTGAAGCCGCGAGGAAGGGTGCGCTGACCCGCGTTGATGCGAATGGGGCCCGGTGAGCTTTTCGCCGCGGCGACTGGGCCCCCGTACGTCGAAGCGGAATCGCCTCCTCCTCGCGGTGCAGGCTTCCGGTGTACGCGCTGTGGGCCACATACGTCACTGTCGGAGCGACGACGCCGTTGCGCGGGCTGGTGACCCCGCGCGGACGCTGCCCCCACCCCTTGGGGCCACGCCGCCTGACGCGCGATGCGTGACGGTGATCCTGGTGACGGTGGTGAGCGCGTCCTTCGGGGGCGCCCCGGTCGGCACCTCGTCGAGCGCGGTGACCAGTCCGTCCATCCCTCCACCATGGCGTCGGCGCACTCGGCGCACTCGGCGCACTCGGCGCACTCGGCGAACAGGGCGTGCGCCGTGGAGCCGACCCGGCCGGCGATGTCCCGGACCGAAGTGCCGGGGTGGCCGTGCTCGTTGAACGCCCCCCGGTGTGCATCAGGGTCGGGTGCCGAAGTGAGGATCACGGCAGCGCGCGCCCGAGTCCTGTTTGCCGTCAAGGCCCTTGCTGGCCAGGCCTAATGGCTGCATGAGCGAATTCCGCTTCCCTCTTTTCCGTGCCCGGAGACCGGATGTTGTGCGGCGGGGCCGGGCTGGAGTTCCAAGCTGTGTGACCTTCGGTAGACGGTTGACGGTCCTGATCAGTCAACCTAAGCTCTCGATTCGAAATGGGGGGCGGCTGGGGAACCTCACGCCGCATGAACGGGGGGCACTTCGGTGTTTGTCTTTCTCTGGTTCATTCTGCGGTCACTGGATCCTGGCATCGGCAATGCGGCCTGTCTGGCCTGGAAGCGTCCTGCCCCCTTCACTACGGGGAACCGGACCGCTGTGTGGCCGCACAGCCTCCGCCCGGGTGCCGCGTCACTTGTGTGAGTCCTTCTCGCATCCGGAAGGCGCAGACAACCAAGGGGGAAACGTGTGCGCTCACACATGCTCGGACGTACCGAACTCGACCGTTGTCCAGGCCGTCAAATTCGCTGAGTTCAGGAACTCGCCGAGCGCTTCTCGCTGACCATCTGGTGAACGGCTGGAGAGCGGGCACGGGGGAAACAGTGATCGAGGAGTTACTTCACGTCCACGTGGGGTCCGCGGAGGTATTAGGTGACGCGGAAATTCATTTCTTCGCCGAGGAGCGCGGGGCCGTCGCCTATAGTGCTCCACGGAATCGACGGGAAATTGCGGCGGTGCGCCGGTGTGCTCGTGCCGCGCTCGGTGAACTGGGTAATCCTTCGGTTCTGCTGCCGCCCGGGTGGCACACCAGCCCGCAATGGCCGGCGGAAACGGTCGGCAGCTCGGCGTGTCGCTCCCGGTGCCCCGCGGCCGCGGTGGCGGGGGCCGGCCGACTGCACTCCGTGGGCATCGACGCCGAGGTAGGCGCCCCGCGCCCAGGATCCCTGCTGGACCTGACCGCCCTGCCGACCGAACGAGACCTCGTGGAACGGCTCGGCGCGCGAAGTGACGCGATGCCATGGGGCCTCCCCGTGTCTGCTGGTCAGTTGCACGAAGGCCGTCACAGCGCCTGGTCCCCCCTCACCCGGCGGATGCCGGCTCACGGGGCCCTGGGCGCACCGCGACGGATCCGTTCCGGCAGCCACCGCCCTCCCCTTGTCCGTAGAAGAACCCCCGGTTCGCGCCACGCACACTCGGGCACCCCCGTGCGTCTTCTTCCTGGGACGGAAATCAGATGACCGCATCCGCCACGTTCACCGAGACCTTTACCGTCACCGCCGACAACCCGCTGTTGCGCGGTCATGTCGTGTACGGCCGCAGCCTGCTGCCGGGTGTCGGCTACGTGGACCTGGTTCTCCAGGTGCTGGCGCGGCACGGGCACCCCATGCCCGAGGTGGAGCTGCGCAACCTCACCATCCTCGCGCCGCTCGTCGCCGGGCCCGGTGAGGCCGTCCTGACCACCGTCGAGGGGCGTCCCGTGGCAGGCGGGGGGTGGCGGGTGGAGGTGCGCAGCCGACGCGACCAGGACGCCACCGACGTTCTGCACGCCGCTGTCACCGCGCACCACCGTGGTCCGGTCGCCTACACGGAGCGGCTCCCGCTGCCCGTCCAGGAGGTGACCCGACGCACCACCATGGACGAGATCTACACCTGGTGCCGGGAGTACGACCTCTACCATTCGGGCCTGATGAAACTCGGCGGCGCGGTCCACCACCGTCCCGGCGACTGGATCGCCGAGCTGGAACTCGCTCCCGAACACCAGTCATCCACCCCTGCGTTCCTGTTCCACCCGGCCCTCTTCGAAGCAGGTCTCCTCGGCGGCGGTGTCGCCTTGGGCATGCTGCACGGGGACAACGACGGCCCTGGCCTCTACCTTCCGCTGATGTTCGACCGGTTCCGCGCGGCCGGGCCGCGTCCGGGTGCCCGCGGACTCCGTCCGCCGCGACGACGAACTCATCCGCTTGGTCGTGGAGTTCTACGACGAGGACGGTCGGAAGATCGCCGAGGTCGGGCAGTTCGTCGCCAAGCGCATCCGGGCGGCGGACGCGCTCGACGTCCGTGGCGACACACCCGCCTCACCGGCCGAGAAGCCCGCTCCCACTGCCGCGTCGGCGGGGGGTTCGCCGCCCGTGTCCGTCGTGCTGCGGGAGTTGGTGGGCGCGCGGCTGGGTGTGTCCGTGGATGCGGTGGATGTGGGTGCGGGGTATTACGAGTTGGGGTTGGGGTCGGCTGATCTGTTGTCTCTGGTGGGGGAGCTGGGGGAGCGGCTGTCGGTGGAGTTGTCGCCGACGGTGATGTTCGAGCATCGGACGATCGCGGAGCTCGCGGCGTGGTTGGAGCCTCAGCTGCCTGCCGGTGCCGTCGTGGCGGCGCCGGTCGTGCCCGTTCCCGCCGAACCGTCCGCCCCCGCCACGCCGCCCGTGTCCGTCGTGCTGCGGGA
>NZ_KL585409.1:29220-31917 GCF_000721935.1 Streptomyces sp. NRRL WC-3549 | reverse complement strand
CACCGGTCGTGCCCGTCCCCGCCGCGACGGTTCGCGTCGCGTCCACCGTCGCCGTTGCCGCCGAACCGTTCGTCCCCGTGCAGGTTCCGGACGACGAGGCTCCGGTTGAAAGGGCCCCCGCTCCGCCGGCCCCGGACGCCTCCGACTCCCTAACGGCCGTACGCACCGCCCTCACCGAAGAGGTGGCGGTCCTTCTGGGCGTACGCCCCTGCGACCTGCACCCCGACGCTGAACTCGGCGAGTTCGGGCTCGACCTCGGCGGGTGCGCGCGGCTCGCCGAGCGGGTGAACGAGCGGTACGGAACGGTGCTGCTGCCGGGTGTCTTCGGCGAGCACCGCACGCTGCGAGCCATGGCCCGCCACCTGGTCGACGCCCATGGCGTGCGGAACACGCACGCCGCCCGCGTCGACACGCCGAGCGCCCCCGCCCCGCGGATCCACCCGCTGCTCCAGCGGACCGTGCCCGGGGGCCCGGCGGACGAGGTGACGTACGAGACCCGCTTCGACGGATCGGAACCGTATCTGCGCGACCATCGGGTCCGCGGCGGCCGGGTGCTGCCGGGAGTCGCTCATCTGGAGATGGCGCGCGTGGCGGTCGCCCGGACGCTGGGCCGGGAGGACACCGCCGCCCTCCGGCTGACCGACGTGGTGTGGCTCCGGGGCGCCGTCTCCGGCCCCGACGGGCTGACGCTGCGTGTGCGCGTGCGTACCGACGGCGAGGGCTGCGCGTACGAGATCCTCGCCGTCGGAGCCGACGGTGCCACCACCCTGAGCGGTCAGGGCCGCGCGAGCCTGGTCGAGGACGCCACCGGGCGCAGCCTGTCCCTCGACGACCTGCGGGCAACGTGCACAGAGGCGACGTACAGCGGCGAGCACGTCTACGGGCTTTACGGCGGCCTCGACCTGGAGTACGGCCCTTCGCAGCGATCCCTGACCGAGCTGCGCACCGGAAGGGACGCGGAGGGCCGCCGCCAGGTCCTGGCCGAGCTGCGCCTGCCGGAGACGGCCGAGCCGCTGCCCGGTGGTCTGCTGCACCCGAGCGTCCTCGACGGCGCCCTCCAGGCCACCATCGGTCTGTGGCTGGGCGACGGCGGTTCGGCGGCGCTCGCTCTGCCATTCGCCCTCACCCGGGCCGATGCCCTCGCCGCCTCGCCCGCCCGGGCGTACGCCTGGATCCGTCATCAGCCCGGCGGCGGAGCCGACGGGACATCCGCCCGGTTGGACGTCACCGTTCTCGATGAACGGGGTCGGGTGTGCGCGGAGTTGACCGGTCTGTCCACGCGTCGCTTGCGGGATTCGCGGGATGCCTCCTCCCTGTCTCTTATACACGATGTGTATAAGAGACAGATCTGGACGAGTTCTGGCAGAACATGCGTGCGGGCCGGGACTGTGTACGGGAGGTACCGGCCGGTCGCTGGGACCGTGGCCGGTACGCCGGGTCCGGGGCGGGCGGCTGGGGCGGTTTCCTGGACGACATCGACCGGTTCGATCCGTTGTTCTTCCAGATCTCACTGCTGGAGGCCGACCACCTCGATCCGCAGGAGCGGCTCTTCCTGCAGTGTGCTCACCACACACTGGAGGACGCCGGATACACCGCGGACAGGCTCTCGCGCGGCGCGAAGGTCGGGGTGTTCGTCGGGGTGATGTACCAGGAGTACCAGCTCCTGGGCGCCCAGGCGCAGGAACGCGGGCAGTCCGCGGCTCTGTGGGGCAGCGCTTCCACGGTCGCCAACCGGGTGTCGTACTTCTACGACTTCCACGGGCCGAGCCTGGCCGTGGACACCATGTGCTCCTCCTCCCTGACCGCCATCCACCTGGCCTGCGAGGCCATCCGCGGCGGCCAGTGCGACACCGCGCTCGCCGGCGGCGTCAACCTCACCCCGCATCCCAACAAGCACCTGGTGCTGGGACAGCGCAAGTTCCTGGCCGGTGACGGCCGGTGCCGCAGCTTCGGTGAGGGCGGTGACGGCTACGTCCCCGGGGAGGGGGTCGGTGCCGTCCTCCTCAAGCCCTTGGAGCGGGCCGTCGCCGACGGCGACCAGATCCACGCTGTGATCAAGGGCACCGCGGTGAACCACGGCGGGCGCACCAGCGGCTACTCGGTGCCGACCCCGGTGGCGCAGGGCGAGGTCATCGCGGACGCGCTCGCCGCCGCCGGTGTCGAGCCACGCTCGCTGAGCTACCTCGAAGCGCACGGCACCGGTACGTCGCTCGGCGATCCGATCGAGGTCAGCGGCCTGGAACAGGCCTTCCGCCGTGCGGGCGGCGCACCGGAGCACCTCGCCATCGGCTCCGTGAAGTCCAACATCGGGCACCTGGAGTCCGCGGCCGGCATCGCCGCCCTCACCAAGGTGCTGCTCCAGATGCGGCACGGCGAGCTCGTGCCGAGCCTGCACTCCGCGAGGCTCAACCCGCATATCGACTTCGACCGCACCCCGCTGCGCGTCCAGCAGGTCCTGGAGCCCTGGCACCGGCCCGTGCTGGAGGGCCGCACCCAGCCACGCGTCGCCGGAGTATCCAGCTTCGGCGGCGGCGGCTCCAACGCCCATCTGGTCATCGCCGAGTATCAGCCGCCGCCCGCCCGACCGGCCGAGCTCCCGGCCGACGCGCGTCCCGCGCTGCTGGTTCTCTCCGCCAGGAGCGAGAGCCGGCTCACCGAGCAGGCCCGCCGCCTGCACGCCCGCCTCGGCCGGCTGAC
>NZ_KL585409.1:28351-29076 GCF_000721935.1 Streptomyces sp. NRRL WC-3549 | reverse complement strand
TACACGCCTCCCTCGCGCCATCAGAGATGTGTATAAGAGACAGGGCCTGGACCCTGCAGACCGGACGCATGGCGCTGGAGGAGCGCCTCGCCTTCGCCGCGTCCTCCCTCACCGAGGCCCGCGAGCAGCTCGCCGCCTTCGCCGCCGACCCCACCGCGAAGGGCTCCTGGCACAGGGGGACCGTCCGTCCCAACCGGCCCGCCGACGCCCCGGCCCTGCACGCCGCCCTGAACGCCTGGACCCGTCAGGCGACCTGTGAAGGCCTGCTCGCGCAGTGGGCCGACGGCGCCGAGGTGCGCTGGGAGGAAGCCTGGCCGGCCGGCACCCCCGTGCGCCGCGTCAGCCTCCCCGGTTACCCCTTCGCCCGCGAACGCTGCTGGTTCGACCTCGACACCGACGGCGCACCCCACCGGCCGGCACCAGACACCGTGCCCCCCGCCACCGACGGCGACACCCCTGACGTCGTGCTCCTGCGACCCGAATGGGCCGAGCGGCAGGCCGGGGCGGCGGGCGCTTTCCCGGAACGGCACGTCGTGGTGCTGGGCCTCGCCGCCGACGCGCACGACGCCCTGCGGGCCGCGCTGCCCGCGGGGACGGAGTGCACCTTCCTCCCGCTCGCCGACGGCCCACCGGACCGGCAGTACTCCGATGCCGTGCGGCAGGTGTTCACGCTGACCCGGCGGCTGCTGGAACAGGGCGTGCGCCGGCCCGTGCTGCTCCAGGTG
>NZ_KL585409.1:25001-28137 GCF_000721935.1 Streptomyces sp. NRRL WC-3549 | reverse complement strand
CCGCCGTCGGCGACGGCGGACGGCCGACCTGTTCCAGCGGTCTGAGCGCACTGCTGCGCACGGCCCACCTGGAGAACCCGAAGCTGCGCACCCAGTACCTGGAGTGCCTGGACGGCGCCTCGCCCGCCACCGTCGCCGCCCGCCTCGTGGCCGAGGCCACCACCGACCCGGAGCCGGAGGTACGCCACCACGACGGCCACCGCCAGGTCCGCCGCCTCACCGAGGTCACCGGCGGACCCCTCACCGCCGCACCCTGGCGAGAGGGCGGCGTCTACCTCGTCACCGGCGGCATGGGCGGGCTCGGCCTGCATGTCGCGCGGGACATCGCCGCCTCGGCCGCGCAGGCCACGGTGGTCCTCACCGGGCGCTCCCCGCTGACCGAGGAACGACGCGCCACGCTGCGGGATCTGCGCACCACCGGGCTGACCGTCCGGTACGAAGCCGTCGACGTCACCGACCGGGACGCCCTCGCCGCACTGCTGGCCCGCGTCGCCGACGAGCACGGCCCGCTGACCGGCGTGCTGCACGCCGCCGGCGTGATCCACGACAACTTCGTCGTCCGCAAGAGCACCGAGGAGCTCGACCGGGTCCTCGCCCCGAAGGTCACCGGACTGGTCCACCTGGACGAGCTGACCCGGGACCAGCCCCTGGAACTCTTCGTCTGCTTCTCCTCGCTCGCCGGCGCCCTCGGCAACCCCGGCCAGAGCGACTACGCCGCCGCCAACGCCTTCATGGACGCCTACGCCACCCACCGCAACCAGCTCGCCGGCGAGGGCCTGCGCAGCGGCCGGACCGTGTCCGTCAACTGGCCGCTGTGGGACGAAGGCGGCATGGGCGCCCACAGCCCCGTCCGCGAGCAGCTGCGCGCCGCCGGCCTCGCCCCCCTCGACACACAGCGCGGCCTCGCCGCCCTGCGGTACGCGCTCGTCGGCGAGGACGTCCGAGGGGACGACAGGCTGCTGGTCGTCGCGGGCGACCGTGAGGCCCTGCTGACCCTGCTGACGGAGCGCGCCGGGGAGGCGGCACCTCGGGCCGCCGTACCGCCGGCCGCCCTACCGCAGGACGTGGCAGCGCGGACCACGACGGGTACGACCGCGCATGCCCCCGCCCCCGGTGCTGTCCTCGGCGGCGGTTCCGCACGGTCCGTCGAGGACCGTGCGGTGGCTCACCTCAGGCGTGTGCTGGCCGCCGCCCTCAAGCTCGGCCCCGAACGCCTCGACCCCGACACACCGCTGGAGCGGTACGGCATGGACTCGGTGCTCGCCGTGGCCATGGTCGAACCGCTGGAGGACACCTTCGGGCCGCTGTCGCGGACGCTGCTCTTCGAGGCGCGGACCGTGCGCGGGCTGGCCCGGTACCTCGCGGACGAGCACCCGCAGGCGCTGCGCGCACTCGTCGGAGAGCCGGCGCCCGGGGCCGCCCGGCCGCAGACCGCCCCGCCCGTAACGGCCGGGTCCGGTGCCGTCGTTGCCGCTCGGGTCCCCGTTCCCGCCCCGGTCCCGACACCGGCGGGCCGGGACATCGCCGTCATCGGCATCGGCGGGCGCTACCCGCACGCCGACGACCTGGAGGAGTTCTGGGCCGCGCTGCGCGAGGGACGTGACTGCGTCACCGAGGTCCCCGCCGAGCGCTGGGACACCGGCGGCAGGGCCCAGTGGGGGGCGTTCCTGGACGGCATCGACCGCTTCGACCCGCTGCACTTCGGCATCTCGCCCCGCGAGGCCGCCGCGATGGACCCGCAGCAGCGGCTGTTCCTGGAGGCCGTGTGGCACCTGCTCGAACAGGGCGGGATCACCCAGGAGGTGATCGAGAGCCGCTACCGGCGGCGCGTCGGGGGGTACGTCGGCGCCGCCTACCAGATGTACCGGGCGGACTCCTCCGAACCGGTGCTCGCGGCCCTCACCTCCTCCGCCTCCTACAACCTCATCGCCAACCGCGTCTCCCACTTCTTCGGCCTCGAAGGCCCGAGCCTCGCCGTGGACAGCATGTGCACCTCGTCCGCCATGGCCGTCCACCTGGCCTGCGCCGACCTGCTGCGCGGCGAGTGCGAGCTGGCCGTCGCCGGCGGGGTCAACCTGACCGTGCACGAGGACAAGTACCTGGCCCTCGGCGAGATGCAACTGCTCGGCACCCACCCCGGCAGCCGCAGCTTCCGCGACGGCGACGGCTACCTCCCCGCCGAGGCGGTCGGCGCCGTCCTGCTCAAGCCGCTGGACGCGGCGCTGCGCGACGGCGACAGAGTCCTGGCGGTCCTCAAGAGCACCTCCTCGCTGCACGGAGGCCGCTCCAACGGCTTCATGACGCCCAGCCACCGCACCCAGGTCGCGGCCATGCACCGGGCGCTGGAGCGGGCCGGTGCCGACCCCGGGTCCATCGGCTACGTCGAGTCCGCCGCCAACGGCACCGCGTTCTCCGACGAGGTCGAACTCCGCGCCCTGCGCGAGGTGTTCACCGGTGTCACGCCCCCGGTGCCGGTCGGCGCCGTGAAGTCCAACCTCGGCCACCCCGAGGCGGCCTCCGGCATCGCCCAGCTGACCAAGGTCGTCCTCCAGCTCCAGCACGGCCAGATAGCACCGCTCGTCGAGGCCGGCACCGCCAACCCCCGTCTGGACCTAGACGGTTCGCCACTCGAACTGTGCGACCGGCTGACGGACTGGGAGCCGCGCGGCGGCACGGGCACCGACGGCCCGTCCCACCCTCGCCGCGCCCTCATCAACTGCGTCGCGGCGGGCGGCTCCCACATCAGCATGGTCGTGGAGGCACCTCCGGCCGCCGCTGAGCCCGGGGCCGACGACCCGGACACCGCGCCGCAGATCGTCGTGGTCTCGGCCCGGACCCAGGAACGCCTGCACACGGCGGTACGCCGCCTGCACGCCTTCCTCGAAGACGACGACACGACGAGCCTCGCGGACATCGCGTACACCTGTCTCTTATACACACTCCCGTACCCGCGTACCGGGGCAACGCCGAAGACGACGACGGACCATGGACCTCCGTCCTGTCCGGCGCCCGGAGCCAGGCCTTCCTCGCCGGGCTCGCCGAGGACGGGGCCCTGGAGGACCTGGCCGCTCTCTGGGTGCGCGGGGTCCGGGTGCCCTGGAGCGCGCTGCACACCGGACGGCGCCGGACGGCGGCC
>NZ_KL585409.1:9510-24716 GCF_000721935.1 Streptomyces sp. NRRL WC-3549 | reverse complement strand
CAGCTACTGGGTCGGACGCGACGCACGGGCGGCCGTACCGGAGACGAGCACACCGGAACCCGTGCCGCCCACCGGCCCCGTCACCGACGCCGAGCAGGTCATGGGACAGGCATGGGCCGACGTCCTCCACGTCGACGCCGCCACCCTGACCGCACGCACCGACTTCTTCGCGCTCGGCGGCAACTCGCTGCTGGCCACCCGGCTGATCAACCTGCTCAAGGAGCGGGTGGGCGTCGAGCTGCCGGTCGAAGCGGTCTTCGCCGCCCCACGCCATGCCGACATGGCGGGGGAACTGCGGAAACGGCTCCTCGTGGCGGGGGACACGAACAGACCCGAACTGGATCTGATCCTCGAAAGCATGGCCCTTGTCGAGCACATGAGCGACGAGGAGCTGGACGCACTGGACATCGAGAGCTGAGGCAGGGGGACGACCATGGACACCACCACTCAGGACACCGGCCTCGACGTCATCCGGAGGATCCGTTCCCTGCCGCAGAAGCGGCAGCGCGCCCTGATCGCGCTGCTGCGCAAGCAGGGCGTCGACCTCTCCGCGCTGGAGACCGTCCCCCGGCTGCCCCGGACCGACGGCACTCCTGTACCGCTGTCCTTCACCCAGCAGCGGCTGTGGTTCCTCGCCCAGTTGGACGGCACCAGCGCCGCCTACAACATCCCGATGGCCATGCGGCTGCGCGGATGCCCCGACCGTCCCGCGCTGCTGCGTGCCCTGGCGGCGGTCGTCCAGCGGCACGAGGTGCTGCGTACCCGATTCGCCGACGACGGCGGCGTACCGCACCAGGTCATCGGCGACGGCGGCGACTTCACGGTCACCGAGGAGGAGCTGGCCGATCCCGCGCGGCTCACCGCGGTCTGCCGCGAGGAAGCCGCCGCCCCGTTCGACCTGGAGCGCGGGCCGCTGATCCGGGTGCGGCTGCTGCGGCAGTCGGATCAGGAGCACCACCTGCTCGTCACCACACACCACAGCGTGTCCGACGGATGGTCGGTCGGCGTGTTCTTCCGCGACCTGGCCGCCCTGTACGAGGCGTTCTGCGCGGGCCGCCCCGACCCGCTGGAGCCCCTGCCCGTGCAGTACGCCGACTACGCGCACTGGCAGCGCGAGCGGCTCGCCGGCGACCTGCACGACCGTCAGACGGGCTACTGGAGACGTCAGCTGGCCGGGGTCGACCCGCGACTGACGCTGCCCGCCGACCGGGAACGCCCGCGCGTGAAGACCTACACGGGGGCCCGCGAGAACTTCACCTGCCCGGCGGAACTGCTGAGCGCCCTGCGCGACGTCGCCAAGGTCCACGAAGCCACGCTCTACATGACCCTGCTGGCCGCCTACACGGTCGTCCTCAACCGCTACACCCGCCGCACGGACATCGCCGTGGGCACGGTCGTCGCCAACCGCGGGCGCCGTGAGGTAGAGGACCTCGTCGGCTTCTTCGCCAACACCCTGGTCATGCGCGCGGACCTCGCGGACGACCCGGACTTCCGCGATCTGCTGGCCCAGGTGAAGAAGACCGCGCTGGAGGCCTACGCGCATCAGGAAGTCCCCTTCGAGGCCGTCGTGGAGGCCCTGGACACCGAACGGAGTACCGCCCATTCGCCCGTGTTCCAGACGATGTTCGTCCTTCAGGAGGCGCAGACCCGGCGGGAGGTCACCCTCGGCGCCCTGGAGGTCTCCCCGGTCGACGTCGAACTCAGCTTCACCAAGTTCGACCTGACGCTCGACCTGCGGGAAGCCCCCGACGGCCTGATCGGCACCGTCGAGTACAACCGCGACCTGTACGACCGCGAGACCGTTCGCCGCTTCATCGGCCACTACACCCGCCTGCTCACCTCCGTCGCCGACGATCCGGCGCTGCCCGTGTCCCGGCTCGCCATGATCGACGCCGACGAGCGTCACCGGGTGGTCGAGGGGTTCAACGACACCGAACGCCCCTTCAGCGACGACCGGTGCCTGCACGTACTGTTCGAGGAGCGGGTGGCCCGCCACCCCGAGCGCACCGCCCTGCTCACCACCGACCGCTCATGGACCTACGCCGAACTCGACACCTGGGCCGACCGGATCGCCCGCGGACTGCGCCACCGCGGCGTAGGACCGGACACCTTGGTCGGCCTGCACGCCGAGCGTTCCGCCGAAATGGTCGCGGGCATCCTGGGGATCCTCAAGGCCGGGGGCGCGTACATGCCGATCGAGCCGTCCTACCCGGCGGCCCGCCGCACCGACCTCGTGGAGCACTCCGGTGCCGCCGTGGTCCTCACCCAGCCGCACCTGGACGCCGAACCGCTGCACTGCGTCGAGCACCTGCTCGTCCTGCACCCCGACGGCACCCTGCGCGACCAGGCGGGCACGGACCTCCTCGACGCCCGGGGCGCGGACGACACCCCGGCCGAACCGGCCGTGTACCCGGGCCACTTGGCGTACGTGATCCACACCTCGGGTTCCACGGGCCGCCCCAAGGGCGTGATGACCGAGCACCGGGCCGTGGTGAACCGCATCGAGTGGATGCAGAACGAGTACCGGCTCACCGGCGACGACGTCGTCCTGCAGAAGACCCCCTACAGCTTCGACGTGTCCGTCTGGGAGTTCTTCTGGCCGCTGCTCTCCGGCGCGCGGCTCGCGATCGCCGCGCCCGGCGGGCACCGCGACCCGGTCTACCTGCTCTCCGCCGTTCGTGCGTTCGGCGTGACCACCCTGCACTTCGTACCGTCGATGCTGCGCAGCATCGTCGAGGAGCCGGACTGGGCGCGGTGCACGACCGTACGGCAGGTGTTCTGCAGCGGTGAGGCGCTGACCGCGGACCTGTGCGCACGCCACTACGAGCTGCACACCGCGCCGCTGCACAACCTGTACGGGCCCACCGAGGCAGCCGTCGACGTCAGCCACTGGACCGTCCCCGCCGAGGGCACGCCCCGCGTCGTCCCCATCGGCCGGCCGATCCAGAACATCCGACTGCACGTGCTCGACGAGGCTCTCGCACCCCAGGGCGTCGGATGCGTCGGCGAGCTGTACATCGCGGGTGCGGGCCTGGCCCGCGGTTACCTGCACCAGCCCGAGCTGACCCGCGAACGGTTCGTGCCCGACCCGTTCGACGCCTCCGCCGGCGCCCGCATGTACCGTACCGGCGACCTGGTACGCCGACTGCCCGGCGGCGACCTGGAGTTCCTCGGCCGTGCCGACGACCAGGTCAAGGTGCGCGGCTTCCGCATCGAGCCGGGCGAGATCGAGCACCGGCTCACGGAGCACCCCTGTGTCCGCTCCTCGGCCGTCCTGGTCCGCGAGGACCAGCCGGGCAGCCCCCGCCTGGTCGCCTACGTGGTGCCCGAACCCGGATACGCCCTCGCCGACCACCGCGCCGACCTGATCCGGTACCTCGAAAGCGCCCTGCCCGAGCACATGGTGCCGAGCGCGTACGTCGAACTCGCCGCCCTGCCGGTGACCGCGCACGGCAAGCTCGACCGCCGCGCCCTGCCCGCCCCCGGCATCGACGCCTTCGCCCAGCGTGCCTACGTCGCCCCCGTCACCGACACCGAACGGCGCCTGGCCGACGTCTGCGCCGAACTGCTCGGCTTCGACGGCGACCGGGTCGGCGCCGGGGACAACTTCTTCGCCCTTGGCGGCCATTCCCTGATGATCACGGTGCTGGTGGCGCGGCTGAAGGACAGCGGTCTGCGCGTCAGCGTCCAAGACGTCTTCACCGCGTCCACGCTGGCCGATCTGGCGGCGCGCATCGACGCGACCGCGGCGGCGCCCGCGCACACCGTCCCGGCCAACTCCGTCCCGGAGGGCTGCGAGCGCCTCACGCCGGACCTGCTTCCGCTGATCGACCTGACACAGGAGCAGATCGACACGGTCGTGGCCGCCGTGCCCGGAGGGGCGTCCGCCATCCAGGACGCCTACCCCCTGCTGCCCACGCAGGAGGGCATCCTCTTCCACCACCTGATGGACCCGGACAACGACCCGTATCTCGTCTCCACCCTCTACCGGGCCGACGACGAGCAGGCGTGTGCCCGGTTCATGGACGCCCTGCAGCGCATCGTCGACCGCCATGACGTCATGCGCACCGCCGTCCTCACAGCCGACCTGCCCGAACCGGTCCAGGTCGTGCACCGGGCCGCGCGGATCCCCGTGGAGAGGACCACGCTCGCCGCCGGCCGGGACCCCGAGGAGCAGGCGAGGGAACTGCTCGTGCGGCAGGAGCGGATGCGCCTGGACAGTGCGCCGCTGCTCCGTCTGGTCGTCGCCGAGGAGCCGCACTCGCCGCGGCGCTACCTGCTCCTGACCGCCCACCACCTCATCGAGGACGCCACCTCCCTGCGACTGATCCTGCAGGAGCTCGCTGTGCACATGGCGGGCCGCGCCGACCTGTTGGCCACCCCGGCGCCCTACCGCGACTTCGTCTCCCACACCCTGGCCGGACGCACCGACGAGGACACGGCGGCCTACTTCCGGGCAGTCCTTGAGGACGTCACGGAACCCACGGCGCCGTTCGGCCTCACCGACGTGCACGGCAACGGCCGACGCGTCGGCCGGCTGCGCCGAGCGCTGCCCGAACCCCTCGCACGGGACCTGCGCGCCCAGGCGCGGCGCCTGCGACTGAGTCCGGCCTGTCTCTTCCACGCGGCGTGGGCCTGCTTCGTCGCTGCCACCAGCGGGCGCGACGACGTGGTGTTCGGCGCCGTGATGTCCGGTCGCCTGCAGGGCGTGCCCGGGGTCGAGCGCATGCTCGGCAACTTCATCAACACGCTTCCGCTGCGCACCCGGCTCGCCGGCCGGACCGTGCGTGAGCTGGTCGACGACGTCGACACCGGGCTGCGGGAGCTGATCGCACGGGAGCAGAGCCCTCTGAGCCTGGTCCAGCGGTGCAGCGGCCTGGAGGGCGAGGCCCCGCTGTTCAGCGCCGTGGTCAACTTCCGTCACTTCGAGGCGGAGCACGACGAGGCGCTGCCGCGCATCGACGACCACGGGGTGCACTTCCTCGCGGCCGTGGACGCCATCAACTACCCCGTGACGGTGTCCCTCGACGACTTCGGCACCGAGCTGTCGCTGGACATCCAGGTCGAGGAGACGGTCACCTGCGAGGCGGTGGCCGACTGCCTCGAAACCGCCTTGGCCGGCCTGGTCGAGGCCCTCGCCACCGACGACGGGACCGGTACCGCCGCGCTGGACGTCGATGTCCTGCCGCCGGGTGACCGGCAGCGACTGGCCGAGTGGAACGGCACCGCGACCGCCCTCCCGCACGCGACACTGCCGGCCGCGTTCGAGGCGCAGGTCGCCCGCACTCCGGACCGTACCGCGCTGGTCTTCGAGGGCCGCACCCTGACGTACACGGAACTGAACGCCGGTGCCAACCGGCTCGCGCACTGGCTGATCGAGCGGGGTGCGGGACCCGGGCAGCGGGTCGCGATCCGGATGCCGCGCTCGTTCGACCTGGTGGTGGCCGTGTACGCCGTCGTGAAGACCGGAGCGGCGTACCTCCCCATGGACACCGACCTCCCGGACGAGCGCGTGGAGCAGGTCCTCGCCGACAGCACGCCGCTGCTCGTCCTGGAGGAGTTGCCCGACACCACCGGCGGCCGGGACGACGACCCCCGGGCCAGGGCGGGCCGGGACGACGCCGCGTACGTGCTCTACACCTCGGGTTCCACGGGCAGGCCGAAGGGCGTGGTGATCCCCCATCGCGCGGGGCTGAACTGGACCGCGTGGAAGCAGGGGCACTACGGCATGGGCGGCGAGGACCGGATGCTGCTGAAGACGTCGGTGGGGTTCGACGTCTCCGTGCCCGAGTTGTTCTGGCCGCTCCAGGTCGGCGCGGCCGTGGTGATCGCCCGTCCCGACGGACAAAAGGACCCGGAGTATCTCGCACGGCTGATCCGCGACGAGCGGGTCACCGACCTCCATTTCGTCCCGTCCATGCTGGCCGAGTTCCTGTCGGAACCGACCGCGGGACTCTGCACCGGCCTGCGCCGCGTCGAGACCGCTGGCGAGGCGCTCCCGGTCGAACTCGCCGAGCGGTTCGCACGCGTGCTACCGGACGCCGAACTGCACAATCTGTACGGGCCCACCGAGGGCGGCCCGCTCACCGCCTGCCGCTACCGGTCCGAGCCCGGAGCGACAGCCGTGCCCATCGGCCCGCCGGTGTGGAACACCCGCGTGTACGTGCTGGACGAGGCGCTGCGGCAGGTACCGCTCGGAGTGCCCGGCGAACTGTACGCCTCCGGTGACGGCACGGCCTGCGGCTATCTGAACCGGCCGGAGCTGACCGCCGAGCGCTTCGTGGCCGATCCGTTCGCCCCCGGAACACGCATGTACCGCACCGGTGACCTGGTCCGATGGCGTGCGGAGGGCACGCTCGACTACCTCGGCCGGGTCGACGACCAGGTCAAGGTGCGCGGCTTCCGAGTGGAGCCCGGCGAGGTGGCGAACGCGCTGCTCACCCACCCCTCGGTGCACCGTGCCGTGGTCGTCCCGCAGGGGAGCGGTGCCGCCCGCACGCTCACCGCCTACGTGAGCCCGACTTCCGGCTGGCTGCACACCGCTCTCCGGGAGGAGAACGCCGCCCACCTCGAAGATTGGCGGCAGCGCTCCGACGACCGGTACGCGCTCGGCACCGGATCCACCGAACCGGGACCCGTCGAGTCCGCGGCCCGGCAGCTGGAGAGCCTGCGCCCGAAGCGGGTGCTGGAGATCGGCTGCGGCGGGGGAGAGCTGCTCCTGCGCTACGCCGGGGGCTGTGCTTCGGTGCACGCGGTCGACCCGTCGGCCGCGGCCCTCGACACGGCCCGCCGCGCCGTGGCACGTCGCGGATGGTCGCACGTCACCCTGGCCCAGGGGGACGCACGGTCCGTGGCGGAACCGGGCGGCGAGACGTTCGACACGATCGTGCTCAACTCGGTGGTGCGGTACTTCCCGAACGAGGAGTACCTGGAGGAGGTGCTCGAACTCCTGGCCCCGCTCCTGGAGGACGGCGGCAGCATCCTCGTCGGCGACGTCCGGAACCTTGACCTGTTCACCGCCGAACTCTGCGCGGCCGAGAGGGCCCGTACGGCGCCCGGGGGCGCCGTCGACGAGCTGGCCACCCGGGTGCGGCGCGGCCGGCGCCAGGAGCGGGAACTGCTCGTCAGCCCGACGTACTTCGCGCGGCTGCCGGAGCGACTCCCCGAGCTGGGGGCGGTCGACCTCGTCGTCGGACGGGGCGAGTACGACAGGGAGGCACTCGCCTACCGCTACGACGTGATCCTGCGCAAGGACGGCGCGCCGGCCGCCTCCCTGCCGTGGCTGGAGGCCGCCTCCCCGACAGAGCTGCGCGCCCTCCTGGACGGCGAGGTCCCCGACCGGTTCGGGGTGAGCGGCCTCACGAACCCCCGCGTCACCGACGCCGTGCGCCTCGGCGCGGAGATCGGGCAGAGGCCGCGCCCCCGCGCGGCCGAGCCGCTCGCGCCCCGCTCGCGGACCGCGGACGAGACCCGGGAGCTCGAAGCCGTCCTCCGGCACGCCGAGGAACTCGGCTTCCATGTGGCGGCCACCTGGTCGCAGGCCCGGCCGGACGGCCTCGACCTGGTACTGGGCCGGGGGGAACTGCCCCGCGTGCGGGCGCGTGAGCCCTACCGGGCGCCCGCCGCTACCAACCATCCGCAGCTGGCCCGCAGGGGGCCGACGCTGGCCCGCGCCCTCAAGGATCACCTCGCCGCACAACTGCCGCACTACATGGTGCCCGGCGTGTTCGTGGTGCTCGACGCACTGCCGGTCACGCCGAACGGCAAAGTCGACAAGCGTGCCCTGCCGGTCCCGGACGAGGCCGACGTGACCAAGGAACGGTACGTCGCCCCGCGGACCGAGGCGCAGCGCGCGCTGTGCCGGATCGTCGCCGACGTCCTCGGTCTCACCCAGGTCGGACTCCAGGACAACTTCTTCGATCTCGGCGGACACTCCCTGCTCGCGACCAGGCTCACCCTGCGGATCAAGCAGGAGACCGGCGCCGAGCTTCCGCTCCAGCTGATCTTCAGCGGGGCCTCCCTCGAGGAGATGTCCGCCGTCCTGGAGCAGTACGAGGAGGGGGAGAGCGGACCATCGGTCCGGGCCGGCCGCGCAGAGGCCGACGAGGCCGGGGAGCGGGGACCGGCACCCATCACGCTCCAACAGCGCGACCTGTGGTTCCTCAACCGGCCCCCACACCTGGGAGCGGCGCACGACAACGTCCAACTGGCCTTCCGTGTCGACGGGGCCCTGGACCGCGAGGCCTACGGGCGCGCCGTGGAGGCGCTGGTGGAACGGCACGCTGTCCTGCGCACCGGCTATGCCCGGCAGGACGGCAACGTGACCCAGAGCGTCCATCCCACCGACGGCTTCGCGGTACGGCAGGCGGCCGTCGACGAGGACGCGGTCACGGAGTGGCTGCGCGCTGAACGGCTGCGCCCCTTCGCGCCGCAGGGACCGTTCGCGATCCGCGCGCACCTTCTCACCGTGTCGGACGACCAGCACATCGGGGTCCTGACCCGGCCCTGGGGAGTCTTCGACGGCTGGTCCGTGAACGTCGTGCTGGCGGAGCTGCTCGAGCTGTACCGCGCGTTCAGCCGGGGAAGAGCGCCCGAGCTTCCGGAACTGCCGCTTTCGTACGCCGAGTTCGCCCGCTGGCAGGCGTGCACGACCGACGCTGCGGAGCTCTCGCGCCAAGAGGGCTACTGGCGGCGGCGACTGGACGGCCTACCGGCCCGTCCGATGCTGCGGACCGACTACGAGCGGTGCCCGGTCAAGACGTACCGCGGCGCGTCGGTGGACCTCCGGGTCTCCGCCGAACTGCTGGAAGGCCTGCGCCGCTTGAGCCAGGAGCAGGGGGCCACGCTCTACATGACCCTGCTGTCGGCCTTCGCCGTCCTGCTGGGCGGTCACACGGACGGCGGCGAACTGGTCGTCGGCACCGCGGTGTCGAACCGGCCGCGGGCCGAACTGGAGCGCGTGGTCGGCTCCTTCGTCAACCTGGTGACGCTCCGCGTCGACGTGCCGGCGGACCGCTCCTTCCCCGACCTCCTCGCACAGACCCGGCGGGTCGCCACCGAGGCGCACGAACACAAGGACCTGCCTTTCCCCGACCTGGTCCGGGCCCTGGTACCCGAGCCCGAGCCGGACCGCTCCCCGCTGTTCCAGGTGATGTTCAACCTGCTTCCCGCCTCCGGTCCCGGGGCCGGCGGCGACGGAGGGGACCTCGAGGTGCGGCCCATCCGTTCCGCGACGACGACGACGAAGTACGACCTCAACCTCGTCGTCGAGGAGACGGCGTCGGGGCTGCGGGGCTACCTGGAGTTCAGCACCGACCTCTTCTCCCCGCGGACCGCCGAGCGCATGGCCCGCACCTACGAGCGGCTGCTGGCGGAGATCGTGGCGTCCCCGCGGTCGGACGCGGCCCACCTGCGCGCCGCCGCGGCGCCGACAGCGGACTCGCCGAGGACGCCTCG
The DNA here is from genome assembly GCF_000721935.1 of Streptomyces sp. NRRL WC-3549. GTDB lineage: Bacteria > Actinomycetota > Actinomycetes > Streptomycetales > Streptomycetaceae > Streptomyces. The sequence continues at coordinate 15,260 of NZ_KL585409.1, read as the reverse complement.
ATGACCAATCCCTTCGACAGACCGGACACCGACTACTTCGTCCTCGTCAACGACCACCGGCAGCACTCGCTGTGGCCGTCGGCCGTCAAGGTGCCGGCCGGCTGGACCGTGGCCTTCGGGCCCGCGGGGCGACCGGACTGCCTGGAGTTCACCGCGACGGTCCGGGCGGATCCGCTTCCGCCGAGCGGATGCCCGGTCGGGCACCGCACGGCACGGCCGGCACCCGCATCACCCGACGCGCCAGGCCCGCAGGACGCGGCCCGGTACGGAAACAGCAGAAGGAGCGACAGCAACATGACCGCCAGTACTTCCACGGTTTCGGCGCCCCCCACCATGGAGGGGCACCCGCTGTTCGGGTCGATGACGGACCTCCAGAAGGACACGCTGGGCACCTACCTCAAGGCGCTGCGCGACCACGGTGACGTGGTCCGCTTCACGGTGGGTCCCCCCGGGATGCGGGCGGAGTTCTACGGAGTCTTCTCGGCGGACGGTGCCCAGCAGGTGCTGGCGTCCTCGGCGCAGACGTTCACCAAGGAGAACCGGTTCCTCGGTGAGCTGCGGCAGTCGTTCGGCAACGGGCTGCTCACGAGCATGGGGGACGAGTACCTGCGCCAGCGCCGCATGCTCCAGTCGCTGTTCACGCCTCGCCAGGTCAACGAGTACGGCTCGGAGATCACCACGGAGACCGGCAGCCTCGTCGAGCGGTGGCGGACCGCACCGGACGCGACCGTCGACGTCGCGGAGGAGATGACGGGGCACACGCTGCGGACGATCTCCCGCATCCTCTTCGGCCGGAAGGACGACGTGGACGCGATGGTTCCCACGGTGCAGCGGAACTTCCCGCTGATCAACGCCTACGCGGTCAAGCGGGCGTTCGCCCCGGTGAACCTGTCCCGCAAGGTGCCCACGCCGGGCAATCTGCGCGCCGCCAGGGCGCACCGCGAGCTGTACGAGGTGTGTGACGAGATCATCTCTGCCCGCCGCGCCGAGGACGCGACCGCCCCGGCCGACCGGAACGACATGCTCAGCCTGCTGGCGCGGGCGCACGACGACGAGGGCAACCCGATCAGTGCGGAGGAGACCCGGAACCAGGTCCTCGTCTTCCTCGTCACCGGTCACGAGTCCACCGCCACCACCCTGGGTCTCACGCTGCACCTCCTGGCCTCCCACCCCGAGTTGCAGGCCCGCGCCCACCAGGAGGTGGACAGGGTCCTGAACGGTCGCGAGCCCGTCGCCGAGGACCTGGAGAAGCTCCCCTATCTGACACAGGTGCTCAAGGAGACGCTCCGCCTCTACCCCGCCGCGCCGGCCCAGGGCCGCATCGCCACGGAGGACGTGCAGGTCGGCTCGTACACCATTCCGGCCGGCGCCGACGTGGTGGTCAGCTCCGGAGTCGTCCAGCGCCGCCCCGACATCTGGGAGGACCCCGACACGTTCGACCCGGACAGGTTCCTGCCGGAGCACGAGGCCGCGCGCCCCCGCTACGCGTGGTTCCCGTTCGGCGGCGGGCCGAGGGCGTGCATCGGCCAGCACCTGGCGATGCTGAACGCCACCCTCACCCTGAGCGTCCTGCTCCAGAACTACACGTTCACCGCTGTCGACACCGATCTCCCGCTGAACACCGGAATAACTCTGCGGCCCACCGGCCGGGTGCGTTGCAGACTGACGCCGCGCACGTGACCGCACGGGCGGCCTATTTTCCGGGTGAGGTGCCACCCTGTGAAATCGGTCTTGCTGGAGTGAATGCAGTCGGGCTAGGGTGGGCGAGATCTCTTGAATGGGCGCGTATTTCTCGCAGGTAACCTCATCCGGTCCGTCGGTGTCCGACCGGTGTTTCCGCCCCTGACGGCATCCCGCGGCTGCTTTCTTCCGGGGTGTTCCAGGAGCAGGTGAGTTTCTTTTTCCGGTGAGTCCGTCGATGCGTACAGGAGACATGAGAGTGCACAAGGAATTCGCGGTGGTGACCGGCGGCACCAAAGGTATCGGGCTCGCGCTGAGCGGGCGACTGGTGTCACTGGGGTACCGGGTCGCGGCGCTCTACCGGGGTGACAAGGAGTCCGCGGCCGCGGCCGAGCGCCGGCTCGGCGACCCGTTCCGGGCCCTGCGGGCCGACCTGGCGGACCCCGGCGCGGTGGTCTCCGTCGCCGACGAACTGCTCGCGGAGTACGGGGCGCCGAAAGTGCTGGTCAACAACGCCGGCCGGAACATCGACCGCCCCTTCCTCGACATGTCGTTCGAGGACTGGGACCAGGTGATCGCGGCCAACCTGTCCGCGCCGTTCTATCTCACGCGGACGCTCGCGCCGAAGATGCTGGAGGCGGGCGGTGGGTCGGTGGTGAACGTCGCGGCCACCACGGGGATCCGCCCGAGGCTCGACGGGCTGAACTACTGCGCCAGCAAGGCGGGGCTCCTGCACTTCACGAAATGCCTCGCGATGGAACTCGCCCCGACCATTCGTGTCAACTCGCTCATCCCCGGAATGATCGACACCGAGGAGATGCGTACGCGCTTCCGGACGGACGAAGCGCATTACCGCGACACGTTGCTCGACGAGATCCCGCAGCGGCGCATCGGGGATGTCGACATGATGGCCGACGCGCTGGAGTTCCTGATCGGAGAGAAATCCTCGTATGTCACGGGTCAGAAACTGATCGTGGACGGCGGACAGTTCATGTGGTGATTCTCAGGGCGTGATCGAAAAGGCATCCGCACCCCCATTTTCCGAGAAGAGGCTGTGTACGTGCGTACTCGAATGGACCGGTACGAGGAGTTCCTCTCCGAGAACTACCGGAAGGGATTCACGAAGTCGGACGAATACTCGCTGGACGAGCTGTCCGGCAGCCTGCGCGAGCGTATCGCCGCAGGTCACTTCAAGCGTGTGGTCTTCACCGGCATGGGGTGCTCGGCGATCGTCTCCGATGTCGTCCGCGCCTTCTTCATCTCGACGGGCACCGAGGTGGAGTTCCACGTCTTCAACGACTACGACCACGCCTACCTGCTGCCGTCCTCCGTCATCGACGACGACCGGACCCTGATCATCCTGAGCTCCTACAGCGGCCACTCCCTGGAGCCCGCCCGGGCCTTCCACGCTCTCGCACACGCCCATGGCCGGATGGTCCTGCTCACCTCCGGCGGGCGCCTGGCCGAACTGGGCCGGAAGGCCGGTGTGTCCATCCTCCGCTGGGAGCTGAGCGAGCCCGACCGTGAGTACCCCTTGTTCCATGTGGGGCAGTACTTCGCCATCCTGCTGGACGTGTTCTTCCGGCTGGGCCTGGTCACGCGTGACTTCGGCGACGAGGTGCGGGCACTACCGGACTCCCTGGCCCACGACTTCACCGACGCCCACCGGGAGCTGGCGCGCACGGCGGCCCTGCGGAGCCGGGACGCCAACATCATCATGATCGCCTCTCCGGTGTGGCACGAGAGCCTGCTCAAGCTGGCCAAGATGCACCTCAACGAGATCGCCATGGTGCCGGCCACCCGCAACTACTTCCACGAGTTCTGCCACAGCGAGGTGGCGACCCTGTCGGACCCGACGCGCAAGCACTGCGTGCTGCTCTTCGCCGACGCGGACGAGGACGAGTACACGCAGGCGAAGCGGAAGAACCTGACGGGCCTGCTCACGAGCGACCGCCCGGAGAACAGGAACATCGAGGTGATCGAGATCCCCATGGCCGAACCCACCTTCATGCGGAAGTACTTCACCGCCCTGGAGTTCGTGCAGCACCTCACGCTGGCGCTCGGCCGCGCACACGAGACGCAGTCCCGCAACCTCATCTCCGAGGCCGCGGGAAACCCCTGGTACCACGGCGACACGATCCTCGCGGAAGCGGCCGCCCGCTAGGTGCGCCGCGAGCCGGAGCACCGCCCCTTCCCCACGTGAGCGCAGGAGAATAAGGAGTGTTGGGTCAGTGAACAACCCGCTTCCGGTGGTTGCCGAGACGGACGTCGCCATCATCGGCATGGCCGGGCGTCTCCCCGGAGCCGACGACCTGGACTCCTTCTGGCGCCTGCTGGTCGAGGGACGCGAGGGCATCACCCGCTTCAGCCGCGAGGAACTGGCGGCGGCGGGGGTGCCCACCCGGCTGCTGGACGACCCGGGATACGTCCCCGCCCACGGGGTCATCCCGGACGTCGACCTGTTCGACACCGGGTACTTCGAGTTCACCCCGGCCGAGGCCGCGATCACCGACCCGCAGCACCGCATCCTGCTGACCGCAGGCCACGCCGCCCTGGAGCACGCCGGCTACGACCCCACCCGCTACGACGGGCTGATCAGCGTCTACGCCGGTGCGGCCATCAACACCTACCTCCAGCAGCAGGTCCTGCCCCACGTCGACCAGACCACCACCTCCCGGCACTTCGCGGTGATGGTCGGCAACGACAAGGACTTCCTGGCCACCCGTCTGTCGTACAAACTCGACCTCAAAGGCCCCAGCTACGCCGTCCAGACCGCCTGCTCCACCTCCCTCGTCGCCCTCCACCTGGCCTGCCAGGGCCTGATCAACGGTGAGTGCGACATGGCGCTCGCCGGCGGCGTCACCGTGAAACTGCCGCAGGCCAAGGGGTACCTGTACGAAGAGGGCGCGATCCTGTCCCGGGACGGGCACGTGCGCACCTTCGACGCGGACGCCAGCGGCACCGTCCTCGGCAACGGTGTCGGCGTCCTGGTCCTCAAGCTCCTGCGGGACGCCCTCACCGACCGGGACACCGTCCACGCCGTCATCAAGGGCACGGCCACCAACAACGACGGCTCCGGCAAGGTGAGCTTCGCCGCGCCCGGCGCCGCCGGTCAGACCGCCGTCATCCGCGAGGCGCACACCGTCTCCGGCGTCGACCCCCGCACCATCGGATACGTCGAGGCACACGGCACCGCCACCAGCCTCGGCGACCCGGTCGAGGTCTCGGCGCTCACCCGGGCGTTCAAGGAGTCCACCGCCGACACCGGGTTCTGCGCCATCGGCTCGGTGAAGTCCAACATCGGCCACCTGGACGCGGCGGCCGGTGTCGCGGGCGTCCTCAAGACGGTGCTCATGATGAAGCACCGGACGCTGGTGCCGACCGTCAACCACACCACCCCCAACCCGGCCATCGACTTCGCGGCCGGACCCTTCAAGGTGAGCACCGAGACCGCCCCCTGGACGGGAGAGGGGCCGCTGCGCGCGGGCGTCAGCTCGTTCGGCATCGGCGGCACCAACGCGCACGCGATCCTCCAGGAGGCCCCGCCCGCACCCGTCACCGGTGACGCCCACCGCACCCGGTACCCGCTGGTGGTATCCGCCCGTACCGCGACCGCGCTGGCCGCGGCGGCCCAGAACCTGGCCGCCCACCTCGACGGCGACGACCCGGCGGCGCTCGCCGACATCGCCTACACCCTGGCCGTGGGGCGTCGCGCCCACGAGTACCGGATCGCCGTCACCGGATCCGACCGCGCGGCCCTCGCCCGGGCGCTGCGCCGGACCCCGGTCCCCGAGCGGCCCGGCCCCGGCGAGGTCTCCTTCGCCTTCACCGAGGACGTCCCGGACGCGGCGGGCCTGGCCGACCGGTGGGCCGCCGCCGAGCCGGCCTTCACCAGGCACCACGAGGCGGCACTCGCCGCGGGGGCGGACCGGTTCGGCGAGCGGGGTCGGGCGTTCGCCGTGCAGTACGCCCTCGGCAAGCTCTGGCTCGACTGGGGCCTCACCCCGGCCGCGGTGCACGGGGACGGGCTCGCGGCGCGGGCCGCCGCCTGCGTGACCGGGGCTCTGCGG
>NZ_KL585409.1:6909-9255 GCF_000721935.1 Streptomyces sp. NRRL WC-3549 | reverse complement strand
CACCGGCGACGGCCGGGTACCGCCCGCCGCTCGCGTGCGCATCCCCGTACGCGGCGCCCACGACGAGGTCCGCGGTGTCGCACTCGGAGTGACCGACGGCCCCTGGGGCGGCGTGGCCCGTGCCTGGCAGGCCGGCGGCACCGTCGACTGGGCGGCTTGGTTCGAGGGGGAGGAGCGTGGCCGTGTCCCGCTTCCGACGTACCCTTTCGAGGGCCGCCGCTGCTGGCTGACCGGCCCGGACGGCAGCGCACCCGCCGACCGGGTCGCCGGCCCCGGTCCCCATCCCATGCTGGACGAGAACGTCTCCACCCTGGACACCCTCGCCTACCGCAGTTCCCGCACCGGCACCGAGTTCTACCTCGCGGACCACCGCGTCGTCGCCGAGCCCGTCCTGCCCGCCGCCGGACAGCTGGAACTGGCCCGCGCGGCCGGTGAACTCTCCCTCGGCGGCCCGGTCCGGCTGCGCGGCGTCTCCTTCGAGCATCTGCTCTCCTACGCCACCGGGCCGCGCACCGCGAGGATCCAGTTGTGGCGCGAGCGCGACACGGTCGGGTTCGACCTGACCGCCGACGAGCGGGTGGTCGCGGCCGGCGAGATCCTCCCCGGCTCCGCCGAGCGCCCGGCACCGGCCGACCCGGCCGCCCTCGCCGCCCGCTGCGCCGAGGTGGTCACCCACACCGACTGCTACGACGTCCTGCGCGCTCACGGCCTGGACTACGGCCCCCGCATGCGTGCCCTCACCGAGGTCCGGCTCGGTGACGGGGAGGCCCTCGGCACCCTCGAACTCCCCGACGGCGCCGCGCTCGACGGCGCCGCGCTCAACCCCGCACTCCTGGACGGCGCCCTGCACGCCCTGGTCGTGCTGCTGACCCGGGCCTACGGCGAAAGGGCCGGCGGCTTCCTGCCGCTGGCCTTGGGCGAACTCACCGTGCACGCCCCCCTGACCGGGCCCGGCCACGTCCACGTCACGGCCGGCCGACTGGGGGAGCGGACCGCGCACGCCGACCTCACCGTGGTGGACCCCCATGGCCAGGTCCTGGTCCGACTGCACGACCTCGCCGTGCGCGTCCTCGGCGAGCGTCGCGAGTCGGCCCTGCTGGTCCGCCGCTGGACCGCCGCGCCCGCCGAGCCCACCGGCACCCCCCTCGGCGGCACGGCCGCCGTCGTCACCGCCGACGCGGCGCGCGGGGCGGAGCTCGCCGCGCACCTCACCGCCCTGGGCTTCGGCACGGTCAGCCGCGACCTGGCCCCGGCCACCGCGCCCGATGTCGTCCTCGTCGACGAACCGGCCCCCGAACAGGCGCTGCACGTCGTCCGCACGCTTCTCACCGCCCGCCCCACCGCACCCGTGCGCGTCCTGCTGCTGCACCGCCACGACACCGACGGTCCCCGCCCCGAACGTGCCGCGCTCGCCGCCTTCGCCCGGACCGTCCGAGCGGAGAACCCACTCCTCGAAGTGCAGGCCGTCGGCCTCGCCGAGGACGTGGCCGAGGCCGACGCGCTCGCCGGCGAACTGTCCGGCCACGGCCTCGACCCGGAGGTCGCCCACACCGCACGGGGCCGCCGGATCCCGCGGGCCGAGCCTGCCCCGGCCGCCGCTCCGGTGGCAGTCCGCGACGGCGGCGTGTACGTCGTGACGGGCGGCGCCGGCGGACTGGGCCGCGCCGTCGCCGGCCGGCTGCTGTCCCGGGGCGACGCCCGCGTGGTCCTGCTGGGCCGCAGCGAGCGGCCCGCCGACCTGGACGAGCGCCTGCTCCACCGCAGCGTCGACGTCTCCGACCCGGACGCCCTGGCCGCGGGGCTCGCCGCCGTACGGGAGGAGTTCGGGCCGCTCACCGGCGTCGTCCACGCCGCCGGCGTACTGCGCGACGGCTTCGCCCTGACCAAGTCCGCCGAGGACTTCGCCGCCGTCCTCGCCCCCAAGGCCGCCGGGCTGCGCGCCCTGGACGCGGCCACCGCAGACGACCCGCTGGACTTCTTCGTCGCCTTCTCGTCCATCGCCGCCCACATCGGCAACCCCGGCCAGACCGACTACGCCTACGCCAACGCCTACCTGGAGGCGTACGCCGAACGGCATGGCCGGATCACCGCGATCGCCTGGCCGATGTGGGCCGAGGGCGGGATGCGCCAGAGCACCGAGGCCGCCGCGGACATCGCCGCCCGCACCGGCTTCGGCGTACTGCCCACGGAGACCGGCCTCGCCCTGTTCGAGCAGGCCCTCGGCACACCCGGCGCGCTCATCGCCGCCTACGGAGATCTCCGCACCGTCACCACCGCGCTCACCGCGCCCGTCGCCCGGGCGGCCCGGTCCGCCGTCACCACGGCCGCCGCGCCGGTCGGGAGCGG
>NZ_KL585409.1:4739-6679 GCF_000721935.1 Streptomyces sp. NRRL WC-3549 | reverse complement strand
AGACCGGCCTGGAGCCGTCCGAACTGGCCGAGGACGCTCCGTTCGACCGGCTCGGCATCGACTCGCTGATGATCGCCAAGCTCAACCGCGAGCTGGACCGGCACTTCGACGCCCTGTCCAAGACCCTGTTCTTCGAATACGCCACCCCGGGCGAGCTCGCCGGCTACTTCGCCGAGCACCACGCGGCCGAGCTGACCGGCGGCACACCGGCGGCCGCACCGGTCACGGCCACGGCCGAAGGCATCGCCGCGCGCCCGCCCCGCGCCCCGCGCCGTACCGCACGAGCCGGCACCGCCGAATCCGCGGAGGACGACGCCGACGCCATCGCCGTCGTCGGCCTGGCCGGCCGCTACCCGGCCGCCGACGACCTCGACGAGCTCTGGACCACCCTGGCCGAGGGCCGCGACGCCGTCACGGAGATACCCGCGGAGCGCTGGGACTGCCGCCGCTGGTACGACCCGGACCCGGCGGCGCCCGGCCTCGCGCACACCCGGTGGGGCGGATTCCTGCGCGACGTCGACCGATTCGACCCGCTGTTCTTCGGCATCTCCCCGCGCCAGGCCGAACTCATGGACCCCCAGGAGCGCCTCTTCCTGCAGAACGCCTGGCACCTCCTGGAGGACGCCGGCTCTGGCACCTCCTGGAGGACGCAGGCTACCGCCGCTCCGACCTGGCCGGCCGGTCCGTCGGCGTGTACGTCGGCGTGATGTACGGCGAGTACCAGTTCCACGGCGCTCTGGACGCCCTGCGCGGCGGGCGGCCGCTCACCGGCTCGTCCTTCGCCACCATCGCCAACCGGGTCAGCCACGCCCTGGACCTTTCCGGTCCGAGTATGGCGCTGGACACCATGTGCTCCTCCTCGCTCACCGCGATCCACCTGGCCTGCGAGAGCCTGCGCCGGGGAGAGAGCGAACTCGCCGTCGCCGGCGGCGTCAACGTCTCCGTCCACCCGTACAAGTTCGCGTTCCTCAGCCAGGGCCGCTTCCTCTCCTCCGACGGCCGCTGCCGGGCCTTCGGCGAGGGCGGCGACGGCTATGTGCCCGGGGAGGGCGTCGGCGCCGTCCTGCTCAAGCCCTACCGCAAGGCGCTGGCCGACGGGGACCGCGTCCACGGCCTGATCCTGGGCAGTGCCGTCAACCACGGTGCCCGGACCAACGGTTACAGCGTGCCCAACCCGCGCGCCCAGCAGAGCGCGATCACCACCGCCCTGGAACGGGCCGGCGTCACCCCCGAGGACATCGGCTACGTCGAGGCGCACGGCACCGGCACCGCCCTGGGCGACCCGATCGAGCTGACCGGCCTCACCCACGCGTACCGGTCCGCGGACGCGGCCCCCGGCACCTGGCCGATCGGCTCGGTCAAGTCCAACATCGGGCACCTCGAGTCCGCGGCCGGCATCGCCGGACTGACCAAGGTCCTGCTGCAGTTCCGGCACCGCTCCCTGGTCCCCTCGCTGCATGCGGACGAGCTCAATTCCAACATCGACTTCGAGCGTTCCCCCTTCCGCGTCCAGCGCGAGCTGTCCGCCTGGCCCGAAGGGGACCGGCCGCGCCGGGCCGGCCTCAGCTCCTTCGGCGCGGGCGGCGCCAACGCGCACCTCGTCCTGGAGGAGTCCCCGAACCCCGACCCGGTCACCGACGTACCGGCGGGTGAGCAGCGCACCGGCGAGCCCGTGCTGTTCCTGCTCTCCGCCCGCGACGAGGAACGGCTGCGCGCCTACGCCGAGTCGGCCGCCCGCTTCGTCCGGACCGAGCGTGTGCCGCTCGCCGACCTGTGCTTCACCACCCAGGTGGGCCGCGAGCCCCTCGACGCCCGGCTCGCGGTGGCGGTCACCGACGGCGGCGAACTCGCCGCCGCTCTGGGACGGTTCGCGGAAGGCGGTCCGTCCCCCGACCTCGTCGACGCCGGCCCGGCAACCGAGCCGGCCCGCCGCTGGCTGG
>NZ_KL585409.1:840-4560 GCF_000721935.1 Streptomyces sp. NRRL WC-3549 | reverse complement strand
GCCGCTGGCTGGCCGGCGCCGACGTGGACTGGGCGGCCTGGCACGCCGGCCGGCCGGGGCCCGCTCCTCGCCGGGTGCGCGCCCCGCGGTACCCGTTCGCCGCGGAGCGCCACTGGATCCCCCTCGACCCCGACCTGGGCGCGGCCGCTCCGCATCCGCTGGTCGACGCCAACGAGTCCACGGTCACCGAGGTGCGCTTCCGCAAGACGCTGCGCGCGCACGACCCGCTGCTGCGTGACCACCTGATCGAGGGCCGGCCGGTGCTCGCGGGCGCGGCGACACTGGAGTTCGTCCGAGCCGCCGCCGCGCTCGCCGAGCCCGGCACCCGGCACGCCCTGCGCGAGGTGGTGTGGGGCCGAGCCGTCGGACTCGACGACCGTGAGACGGAGCTGTACGTCTCCTTCCGCCCGGACGGCACGGGGCTGGTCTTCGAGGTGTACACCGGGACCGGTGCGGACCGCACCACCCACGTACGCGGAAGTGCCGTCCCGGCCCCCGACGCCCCCGAGGCCGCCGAGGACCTCGCCGCGCTGCGCGCCCGGACGTCCGTCGTACGCGACGGCCCCACCGCGTACACCGAGTACGCGGCGGCCGGCTTCGTGTACGGCCCCTCGTTCCGCGTCATCGACGAGATCCGGGTCGGTCCCGGCGAGGCACTGGTCCGACTGACCCGGTCCGGTGCCGCACCGGACACCCAGCTGCCCCCGGCGCTCCTCGACGGCGCCCTGCGGGCCTGCCACTGGACCGGCCGGAGCACCGCGCCGCTCCCCGGTGAACTCGCCGTCCCCTTCAGCCTCGGCGCCCTGGACTCCTTCGCCCCGCTGCCCGAGGTCTGCCACGCGCACGCCCGGCTCTCCGGCGAGTCGGCGGGCGTGCGCCGCTTCGATCTGACCGTGTACGACGACCAGGGCCGCGTCCTCGCCTCCGTACGGGACTTCGCGGGCCGGCTGCCCGGTGCCCAGGCGGCGCCTGCGGGACCTGCGTCCGGCGCCCAGGCGGCGCTGCCCGGCCGTGCGTCCGCCGCACAGCCCGCGCGGGCCGTGTCCGGGCCCGCTTCGGGCGAACCCCGCCTGTACGAGCCGTACTGGCGTTCCGCCGCCGATCCGGAACCGGCGGACGCCGCCGGGACCCTCGCCCTGCTCGGCCGGCACCCGGAACTGGAGTCCGCGCTGGCCGCGACCGGCGTGTGGCGGCGCGTCGTCGCCGTCGGCGAGGACACCGGCAGACTCTCCTCCCTCGTCGGCGAGGAAGGACTCGACCTCGCCCTCGTCCTCGGTGACGCGGACGCCGGATCGCCCGCCGACCTGCTCGACAGCGCCTGCGCCCCCGTCCTCGACGTGCTCGACGCGGCCCGCACCGACGTGCTGCCAGGCCGGGTGCGGTGCCTGGTGCTGCACGCACAGAACGCCGGCGAGGACCGGCCCGAGTGGGCCGCCCTGGCCGGGTTCGCCCGCTCCACCGGGCCGGTCGCGCCGCGCCTGGAACTGTTCACCCTCGGCGTGGACACCGCGGCCCCGGCCGCCGAGGTCGCCCGGGCCGTGGCGGTGGAACTGCGCGCCGCGCCCCGCGCCGCGGGCCTGGAGGTCCGCCGTACGGCCTCCGGCGAGCGGCAGATACGGGTCCTGCGCCCGCTCACCGGGCCGGTCGGCGCGGCCGACGTGCCCCTGCGGGACGGGGGCGTGTACGTCGTGACCGGCGGCGCCGGTGCCATCGGCCGCGTCCTCACCGAGCACCTGGCGCGCACCCACGCGGCCAGGCTGGTCCTGATCGGCCGCTCCGAGCCCGACGAGCCGACCCGGGCCTGGCACGGCACACTGACCGGCCTGGGCGCCGAGGTACTCGCGCTGCGCGCCGACGTGGCCCGGGCAGACGAACTCGGTGCGGCGCTGGCCGCCGCCCGCGACCGGTTCGGCGCTCTGCACGGCGTGTTCCACCTGGCAGGCGTCGCCGACGAGGGCCGCGCAGACGGCGACCGGGAGCGATTCGCCCGTCTCCTCGGCGCCAAGACCCACGGCCTGGTCCACCTGGACCGGCTGACCCGCGGGGACTCTCTCGACCTCTTCGTGGTCTTCTCCTCCGTCTCCTCGCTCATCGGCGACTTCGGAGCCGCCGGCTACGCCACCGCCAACCGCTTCGCCGACCTCTACACGGTGCTCCGGGACCGCCGGGTGCGCCGGGGCGAGGGGCACGGCCGCAGCCTGTCCCTGGCCTGGCCGCTGTGGGCGGTCGGCGGGGTCGACGGGCTGGTCCGCGAGGAGGAACTGGCCGCGTACACCCGCCGCAGCGGTATGCGGGCGCTCACCGCAGAAGCGGGTCTCGACCTCCTCGCCCGCTCCTTCGCCCCCGGCGCCCCATGGCTCGTGCCCGCCTGGGGCGAGCCGGCGGTCGTCGACGCCGCGCTGACGGGTACGCCCGGCGCGGCCCGGCCCGCCGCGCCGGCGCCCGCCGCCCGCACCGGCCGGCTCCGGGCCCGGTTGGTGGAGCACCTGCGCGAGGTCCTCGCGGGCGTGCTCAAGCTGCCCTCCGGGCGCCTCGACAGCCGCGTCCCCCTGGACGACTACGGCCTGGACTCGGTGCTGGTCATGGAGTCCAACTCGCTGCTGGGGAAGGACTTCCCGGGCTTGCGCGGCACCGTCTTCTTCGAGTTCCGGACGGTCGACGAGCTGGCCGGCCACATCCTCGCCGAGCAGGCCGACGCCGTCGCCCGGCTGTTCCCCGAGGAGACCGTTCCTTCGCGGCCGGAGACACGGCCGTCGCGGCACGACGCGGCCCCCGTGTCCGGGCCCGCGCCCGACCCGGGGCCGGAAGCCCCGTCCGCCCGCCGGGACGCCGACGAGCCGATCGCCGTCATCGGTATCAGCGGCCGGTACCCCCAGGCAGACACCTTGGAGGAGTTCTGGAGGAACCTCGCCGACGGCCGCGACTGCGTCACCGAGGTCCCCGCGGACCGTTGGGACGCCGACGCCCTGTTCGACGCGGACCCGGCCGCACCGGGCATGTGTATAAGAGACAGCCTTCGACTCGTTGTTCTTCCAGATCGCGCCCAAGCAGGCGCGCACGATGGACCCGCAGGAGCGGCTCTTCCTGCAGACCGCCTGGTCGGCCCTGGAGGACGCCGGCTACCCGCCGTCCCGGATCCCGGCGCCCCGTCACGGCGGCCAGGGGCACGATGTCGGGGTGTTCGCCGGTGTCATGTGGGACGACTACGCGATCCTCGCCGCCGTCGAGTCGGCCCGCGGCAACCACCAGGTCGTACTGGCCAACCGTTCCGCCATCGCCAACCAGGTCTCCTACTTCTGCGACTTCCGCGGCCCCAGCGTGGTCGTCGACACCGCCTGCTCCGCGTCCCTCGTCGCCGTGCACCAGGCCTGCGAGAGCATCCGCCGCGGCGAGTGCTCGTACGCCGTCGCCGGCGGCGTCAACGTCGCCGTGCACCCGGACAAGTACGTGCACCTCAGCCGCAGGACCATGCTGTCCGCAGACGGCCGCTGCCGGGCCTTCGGCGCGGGCGGCACCGGGTACGTGCCCGGCGAGGGCGTCGGCGCGGTGGTACTCAAACGGCTGTCGGACGCGGTCCGCGACGGCGACACCGTGCACGCCGTGATCCGTTCCAGCGCCGTCAACCACGGCGGCCGGACCAGCGGCTACACCGTGCCCAACCCACAGGCCCAGCAGGCCCTGGTGGAACAGGCGCTGGCCGCCGCGGGCATCGACGCCCGC
>NZ_KL585409.1:0-638 GCF_000721935.1 Streptomyces sp. NRRL WC-3549 | reverse complement strand
CCTGGGCGACCCGATCGAGCACACCGCGCTGGCCCAGGCCTTCGCCCGGCACACCGGCGACACGGGATTCTGCGCCCTGGGCTCGGTGAAGTCCGCGATCGGCCACCTGGAGGGCGCCGCCGGGATCGCCGGACTCACCAAGGCCGTCCTGCAGCTGCGCCACGGCACACTGCTGCCCACGCTGCACGCCGAGGAGCCCAACCCGGTCATCGACTTCGAGAGCTCGCCGTTCACCGTGCAGCGGGAGACGGCGCCGTGGCCGCGCGCGTACGACGGTGACGGCCGTCCGCTGCCGCGCCGCGCCGCCGTCAGCTCGTTCGGGGCGGGCGGAACCAATGCGCACGTCATCCTGGAGGAGTACCTGACCCCCGAGCCGGTCCCGGCCGGGCCCCAGCAGGCGGAGCTGATCGTCCTGTCCGCCCGCGACGAGGACCGGCTGCGCGCCCGCGCGGCCGACCTGGGCCGCGCCCTCGCCGAGGCGGACGCCCCGAGGCTGGCCGACGTCGCCCACACCCTGCGCGTGGGCCGCGAACCCCTCGCCGCGCGCCTCGCGTTCGTGGCCGCCGACCTCGCGGACGCGGCGGTCAAGCTCGCCGCCGCCGGTCGGGGCGAGGCCGGGCCTGTCTCTTATACACATC
>NZ_KL585408.1:52253-62629 GCF_000721935.1 Streptomyces sp. NRRL WC-3549 | reverse complement strand
TGGTCACTACGTTAACCGATTTCCTCGGCGACTCATAATCGAGCCGTGGTGATGAATTCCGGCATGCCGGAATCACACCCGCCAGGGGTGAATCGTAGGTAGTGGGTTGCCCTCTCACGGCACTCCGGCCCGGTCCTGCTGGACCTCACCGAAAACTGCATCCGTTCAAGCGGCTCGGACTACATTAGGGAAGCAGCAGACGCGAGTCAAGTTGGTCAAGACGTGCGTCGGCGGCGCGGTACATGCGCCCGGTAGGGGCTGACCGTCGGGTCGCCCTCGATCCAGAAGCGCCACGGCTGGTGGGCCCCGTCCCCGCCCACTCCCGTACGGGGGCCGCTGCGCACCTGGTCAGGCGTGGGAGGAGTGCCGTGCAGGACGGACAGCGGGCCCAGCGGGCCGGCGACGACATCGACTCCGTTCAGTGCGCGGTCGACATCGAGGGCCGTGGCCAGACGCGCTGGGCCTTTGGCCAGTTCCCTGTCGTGCCGGGCCGAGAACCGACGTTTACGGGCGGCCTCGGCGCCCACCCTGATCTCCCCCGCCCTCAGCAGAATCCCGCTCGCCGTGCCCTCGGGCCCGCACACCAGATTCAGGCAGTGCCACATCCCGTACGTGAAGTAGACGTACGAGTGGCCCGGCGGGCCGAACATCACGCTGTTGCGGGGAGTGCGCCCACGGAACGCGTGGGACCCGGGGTCGACCTCACCCGCGTACGCCTCGACCTCGGTCAGGCGCAGCTCGATGGGGCCCTCCTCGGAGGTGCGCACCAGGACGCGGCCCAGCAGGTCGGGCGCCACGTCCAGGACGGATCGGTCGAAGAAGTCGCGTGTGAGCGGTGTTCGGTCCAAGCACTTTTCCATGCCGTCCGAGGGTACTGGGGAACGGCGGCGGCGGAACCGTCTACGGTCGTCGCGCGTATGTAGGGGTCAGAACCTAGGAGGAAAACATGGGCTTCAAGCGGCTGCTCGCGAGCATGGGTGCGGGCGGTGCCTCGGTCGAGACCGAGCTCACCGAACTCAACGTCGTCCCCGGCGGTGTCGTCCAGGGCGAGGTGCGCATCCAGGGCGGCGCCGTGGAACAGCAGATCCAGGGCCTCTCGGTGGGACTGCAGGCGCGGGTCGAGGTCGAGAGCGGCGACCACGAGACCAAGCAGGACATCGAGTTCACCAAGGTGCGTCTCGGCGGTGCCTTCCAGGTCCAGGCCGGCGCCGTGCACGTCGTCCCGTTCGGGCTGGACATCCCCTGGGAGACGCCGATCACGATGTTCGCCGGGCAGCACCTGCGCGGCATGGACATCGGGGTGACCACGGAGCTGGACATCGCCCGTGCCCTGGACTCCGGGGACCTCGACGCCGTCGACGTGCACCCGCTCCCGGCCCAGCAGGCCATCCTGGACGCCTTCGGGCAGCTGGGCTTCGGCTTCCGCAGCGCGGACATGGAGCGCGGCCACATCCGCGGCACGCGCCAGCGGCTGCCCTTCTACCAGGAGATCGAGTTCTTCCCGCCGCAGCAGTACCGCGGGCTGAACCAGGTCGAGCTGACCTTCGTCGCCGACGACCGCGAGATGGACGTCGTCCTGGAGATGGACAAGAAGCCGGGCCTCTTCAGTGAGGGCAGCGACTCCTACCGCGCGTTCAAGGTCGGGCTGCACGACTACCAGGGCACCGACTGGGCCGCCTACCTCAACCAGTGGCTCTCGCAGGTCGGCGGCCGGCGCAACTGGCTCTGACTCCGCGATAGCTCCGCGCGGCTCCGCGACGGCTCCGCGACGCCCGAGGTCGCGGAGCGTTTCGGACCCCGGGGCCCTTAGGGTCGATGGTGAGACGTCCGTTCCACAGCCGACCAGGAGAGGTGCTGACGTGACCCAGCAGAAGAAGGCGCCGCTGCCGCACGACTTCCATCCCGAGGTGCCCTCGTTCACCGTGGTGAGCGATGATCTCGCACCCGGCGCCGTACTCGCCGACGCGCAGGTGCAGGCTGCGGGGAACACTTCCCCGCAGCTGCGGTGGGACGGCTTCCCCCCGGAGACGAAGAGCTTCGCCGTCACCTGCTTCGACCCCGACGCCCCCACCGGCAGCGGGTTCTGGCACTGGGTGCTCTTCGACATCCCGGCCACCGTCACCGAGCTCCCGGCCGGTGCGGGCACGGGAACGTTCGAGGGGCTCCCCCAGGGGGCCGTCCACGCCCGAAACGACTACGGCTCGAAGGACTTCGGGGGTGCCGCTCCCCCGGCCGGAGAGAATCACCGCTACGTCTTCACCGTGTACGCGGTGGACAGTGAGAAGCTCGGCCCCGACAGCGACGCCTCGCCCGCGGTGGTCGGATTCAACCTGCGCTTCCACACCCTGGGGCGCGCCCGGTTGATCGGTGAGTACGCCGCTCCCGCGAGCTGACGGTTCACCCGCTGTTTGCCCTGCCCTGGTCTTGGAGAGATCAAGGCAGGGCACTTTTTATTGCGTTGTCCCTCGCGGCTCCCCCGGCCAGAGTTGATCCGGGCCTGCCGGCCGGCGGGCAGCACACGGGAGGTGGGCGGGATGCGGGACACACTGGTACTCAACGCGAGCTTCGAGCCGCTGTCGACGGTGACGCTGAACCGCGCGGTCGTTCTGATCCTGCAGGACAAGGCCGTCGTCGAGCAGTCGCATCCCGGGCTCCGCATGCGGGGTGCCGCCATCGACATCCCGGTGCCGCGGGTCATCAGGCTCTGCCGGTACGTACGGGTGCCGTTCCGAAGACACGCCCCCTGGTCCCGGAGGGGTGTGCTCATACGGGACCAGCACCGGTGCGCGTACTGCGGGCGGCGGGCGAGCACCGTCGACCACGTGGTGCCGCGCGCCCAGGGCGGCCAGGACACCTGGCTGAACACCGTGGCCTCCTGTGCCGAGGACAACCACCGCAAGGCGGCCCGGACTCCGGAGCAGGCGGGCATGCCGTTGCTGCGGCAGCCTTTCGTCCCCTCGCCGGCCGACGCGATGCTGCTCGCGCTGGGAGCCGGTGACCCGACCTCGCTGCCCGAGTGGCTGGCCCGGTCCGCCGCCTGACCCATCGCTTCCCAGCACCTGTGGTTCGGCCCGCCCCCGGCCTGCGAGGCGGGCCGGTTCCCGTCAGCGCAGCAGCAGTTGGACGATGGCCGCGGTGCCGACCACGACGATGAGCCCGCGCAGCAGCCGGGGGCTGAGACGGCGGCCGACCTTGGCGCCTATCTGGCCGCCGATCGACGAGCCCACCGCGATGAGGACGACGGCCGTCCAGTCGAAGTCCGCGACGAAGAGGAAGAAGAGCGCGGCGATGCTGTTGACGACGGCCGCGAGGACGTTCTTGACCGCGTTGAGGCGCTGCATCGTGTCGTCGAGCAGCATGCCCATGAGGGAGAGGTAGATGATCCCCTGGGCGGCGGTGAAGTAGCCGCCGTAGACGCTGGCGAGCATGAGTCCGGTGAACAGCAGCGGGCCGCCGTCGGGGCGGGCGGTGGTCCCGGTCTGTTCACGGCGGCGCTGGACCGCCTTGCTGATCCTCGGCTGGAGGATGACCAGGACCAGGGCGAGGGCCACCAGGACGGGGACGATCGTCTCGAACGCCGTGGAGGGCAGGGACAGCAGCAGGGTGGCGCCGGTGAGTCCGCCGATCAGCGCGCCGACGCCCAGCTTGAGGATGCGCCGGCGCTGGCCCGCGAGCTCCTTGCGGTAGCCGATGGCCCCGCTGATCGATCCGGGGATCAGGCCGAGTGCGTTGGAGACGGTCGCGGTGACCGGCGGGAGGCCGGTCGCGAGGAGCACGGGGAAGGTGATCAGCGTGCCGGAACCGACGATGGTGTTGATCGTGCCGGCGCCGAGTCCCGCCGCGAACACGGCGAGCATTTCCCAGATGGACAAGGCCATCCCCTTCGGTGGTCAGTGACGCCTCCCCGCCATGGAGGTCGAGGGGCCGGACCGATCATGCACGAAGGGGTGACCGCGTCACTTGACGGGGGGCTCTTCCCGGCGCTCCGCACCGGTGTTGAAGCCGGGTACGCCGCCGCCGAGGTTGCCGAAGGCGCCGCTGAGGCCCTTGAGCGCGTCCCCGATCTCACTGGGCACGATCCAGAGCTTGTTGGCGTCGCCCTCGGCGATCTTCGGGAGCATCTGGAGGTACTGGTACGAGAGGAGCTTCTGGTCCGGGTCCCCGGCGTGGATGGACTCGAAGACCGTACGGATGGCCTGGGCCTCGCCCTCGGCGCGCAGGGCGGACGCCTTGGCCTCACCCTCGGCGCGCAGGATCGCCGACTGCTTCTCGCCCTCCGCGGTGAGGATCGCGGACTGCCGGATGCCTTCGGCGGTGAGGATCGCGGCGCGCTTGTCGCGGTCGGCGCGCATCTGCTTCTCCATCGAGTCCTGGATGGAGGTGGGCGGTTCGATGGCCTTGAGCTCGACGCGGTTGACGCGGATGCCCCACTTGCCGGTGGCCTCGTCGAGGACACCGCGCAGGGCCGCGTTGATCTCCTCGCGGGAGGTCAGGGTCCGCTCCAGGTCCATGCCGCCGATGATGTTGCGCAGGGTGGTGACGGTGAGCTGCTCGATCGCCTGGATGTAGCTGGCGACCTCGTACGTCGCGGCGCGGGCGTCCGTCACCTGGTAGTAGATGACGGTGTCGATGTTGACGACGAGGTTGTCCTGGGTGATCACCGGCTGCGGTGGGAAGGGGACGACCTGTTCGCGGAGGTCGATCCGGTTGCGGATCGAGTCGATGAACGGGACGACGATGTTCAGCCCGGCGTTGAGGGTGCGGGTGTAGCGGCCGAAGCGCTCCACGATGGCCGCACTGGCCTGCGGGATGACCTGGATCGTCTTGATCAGGGCGATGAAGACGAGCACCACCAGAATGACCAGGACGATGATGATCTGCATCGTGTGCCTCGAGCCCTTCGTTTGCCGACGGATCGCGATGATCGAGGTCGCGCTGCCATGGGAGTCGCGCTTCTTGGAAGTCGCGTTCTCAGGACGGGCGATCGCATTTCCATGATGATCGACTTCGAGTGTGGCAGACCCCGGCCCGCCGTGTGAACGGTTCGCTCACATGACGACGGCCGTCGCGCCGTCGATGTCCACGACGTCGACCTGCCGGCCGGGTTCGTAGCTCTGGTCGCCGTCGAGCGAGCGGGCGGACCAGACCTCCCCGGCCAGCTTGATGCGGCCGCCGCTGCCGTCCACGCGTTCCAGGACGACGGCCTGACGGCCTTTCAGCGCGTCGATGCCGCTGGCGTGGCCGGTCCGGCCGGCTCGGTGTCTGGCCGCGATCGGGCGTACGGCGGCGACGAGCGCCACCGACACCACGACGAAGACCAGGACCTGGGCGACGACTCCCCCGCCGAGGGCGGCGACGACGGCCGCGGCCACCGCTCCGACGGCGAACATTCCGAATTCGGGCATCGCGGTCAGGACGAGGGGGATGCCCAGTCCCACCGCGCCGATCAGCCACCACACCCACGCGTCGATGTCCACCCCGCCATCGTAGGACCGCGGGTGCCTTCCCCGACAGGGCGCCGGGAAGCCGACTGTGGCGCGGAACCTACTTGCCGAGGGGGAGTCCGCGGGCGGTGTAGCGGTCGCCGTGGTGCTCGACGACGAGCGGCAGGCCGAAGCAGAGGGAGAGGTTGCGGGAGCTGAGCTCGGTCTCCATGGGGCCGGCGGCGAGCACCTTGCCCTGTCGGATCATGAGGACGTGGGTGAAGCCGGGGGCGATCTCCTCGACGTGGTGCGTCACCATGATCATGGAGGGGGCGTACGGGTCGCGGGCGAGCCGGCCGAGCCGGCGGACCAGGTCCTCACGGCCCCCGAGGTCGAGGCCGGCCGCGGGCTCGTCGAGCAGGAGCAGCTCGGGGTCGGTCATCATGGCGCGCGCGATGAGGGTGCGCTTGCGCTCGCCCTCGGAGAGCGTGCCGAACCTCCGGTCGAGGTAGTCGGTCATGCCGAGCCGGTCGAGGAAGGCGCGGGCCCGCTCCTCGTCGACGGCCTCGTAGTCCTCGTTCCAGGTGGCGGTCATGCCGTACGCGGCGGTGAGGACCGTCTGCAGGACCGTCTGGCGCTTGGGCAGCTTGTCGGCCATCGCGACACCGGCGATGCCGATGCGGGGCCGGAGCTCGAAGACGTCGGTGCCGACTCCGCCGAGCCGCTCGCCGAGGACCGTGGCCGTGCCGGTGCTCGGGAAGAGGTAGCTGGAGGCGATGTTGAGCAGGGTGGTCTTGCCCGCCCCGTTCGGGCCGAGGATGACCCAGCGCTCCCCCTCCTTGACCGACCAGGAGACGTCGTCCACCAGAGCGCGTCCGTCGCGGACCACGGATACGTCCACCAGCTCCAGTACATCGCTCATGGCGCGTTGTCTCCCCATGCAGTGTCGAGATCGTCGCGTGCCTGTGGGCACGGCTCCCAAGGAAAACCTACGCCACCCGGAGAGTGCTCCGACTCCTAGGGCCCGTCCGCGCTCCGTTCCCTAGGCTGTCGGCATGCTTTCGGAACCACGCTCAGGGCGGCTCGCCGCATGGGGAAACGCGCTTCTCGCCGGTCTCGTCCCGCCGGACGACGCGGCGCACGCGATCGTCGGCCAGGACGCGGTGCACCGCGTCGAGGGGGTGCCGGGCGAGACGGGGCCGGTCGGGCTCACGCTGGCGCTCGGACGGCTGCGGGCGCTCGGCGCGACGGGATTCCGGGTGGCGCTCCCGGTGCCCGGCCATCCGCTGGGCCTCAGCGGGCCCCCGGACTTCAACGCGCGTGCGCTCGACGCGGAGGAGGCGGTGGTGGCCTTCGGGGTTCCGTACGGCCTGGTGCCGGAGGTGAGTGAGGCGGGGCCCGAGGGGGACGTGCACGCCGAGGTGGTGTGGCACTGCCTGCCGGTACGGGAGGCGCCGCCGGCCGACGTGCCGTCGCTGGGCGAGGCCGAGCGGGAGCTGGCGGAGGCGCTGCGGGACGCGACGGCGGTGCTGTCGCGGCTGGACGTCGCCGCGTCCGGACCGGTGGCGGAGGCCGCGCTGGACGCGTACCGGGCGCGGGCGGAGCGGGGCCGCGAGGTGCTGGCGCCGGGGTACCCGCCCCGGGCGGTACGGGTGCTGGAGCTGGCCCAGCGGGTGGGGCTGCTGGTGACGGTCGCCCACGGGTACGGCCACGGCGGCGCGGTCAGCGCCTCGGAGATCGCGGCCAGGAGTGAGGCGCTGCGGCCGGTGGAGCGGGTGGCGAGGCGGGCCCAGGTCGCGGCGTACAACGCGTATCTGGAGGAGCGGGGGCGCTGACGAGGGGCCCGGGGGCTCAGCCGGCCGCCCCGTGCCGTACGGCCCAGAGGGCGGCCTGGGTCCGGTCGGACAGGTCGAGCTTCATCAGGATGTTCGAGACGTGCGTCTTGACGGTCTTCTCGGACAGGACCAGTGCGCGGGCGATCTCCCGGTTGGAGCGGCCGTCGGCGATCAGCCCCAGCACCTCGCGTTCCCGTTCGGTCAGGGTGCTCCCCCGGCCCGTGCCTTGGCCCGCGTCCTCCTGGGCCAGGAGCGCCCCGGCGACCTCGGGCTGCAGCAGGACGTGGCCGGCGTGGACGGAGCGGATGGCGCCGGCGAGCGCGTCCGGGTCGACGTCCTTGTACACGTATCCGGAGGCGCCTGCGCGCAGGGCCGGGACGACCGTGCGCTGCTCGGTGAAGCTCGTGACGATCAGCACCTTGGCGGGGTTGTCCAGCTCGCGGAGCCGGCGCAGGGCCTCGATGCCGTCGGTGCCCGGCATCTTGACGTCCATCAGGACAACGTCGGGCCGCAGCGACTCGGCCTCGCTGACCCCCTGGGCACCGTCGGACGCCTCGCCGACCACCTCGATGTCGTCCTGGACCTCCAGGAAGGTGCGGAGTCCGCGCCGGACGACCTGGTGGTCGTCGACCAGCAGGACTTTGATGATCTTGTCAGCCACCGGGGACCTCCATCGTGATCGTGGTGCCCTCTCCGGGCTCGGACTCGACGGTGAGCCTGCCGCCGACGCTGCCGGCCCGGTGCCGCATCGAGACGCTGTCTCTTATACACATGTGTATAAGAGACAGGCTCACCGAGACGTGCCCGGCCCCCGAGTGGCGCAGGGCGTTGTGCAGGGCCTCCTGGGAGACGCGGAGCAGGGCCTCCTCCTGGGCCGAGGGCAGCGCCCGTACCCCGGTGCTCTCGAAGGTGACCCGGGCGGTGTGGGCCCGGTCCAGGACCTGGATCTGGTTGCGCAGGGTCGCGATCAGTCCGTCCTCGTCCAGGGCCGCGGGCCGCAGCTCCACGACGGCGGCGCGCAGTTCGTCCACGGCCTCGGCCGCCAGGGCCGCGACCTGCTGGAGTTCGCCCTTGGCGCGGGCGGGGTCGCGGTCGACGAGGGCGGCGGCGGCCTGGGCGGTCAGCCGGAGCGAGAAGAGTTTCTGGCTGACGGCGTCGTGGAGTTCGTGGGCGAGGCGGGAGCGCTCCTCGGCGATGGTGAGCTCCCGGCTGCGCTCGTACAGGCGGGCGTTGGTGAGGGCGATCGCCGCGTGCTGGGCGAGGATGCCCAGGAGTTCCTCGTCGGCCTCGGTGAAGCCGCAGCCGCCGGAGGGCTTGGGGCAGCGCTTGTTGGCGAGGAAGAGGGCGCCGATGGTCTCCTCGCCGTCCCGGATCGGCAGGCCGAGGAAGTCGGACATGTCGGGGTGGGCGTCGGGCCAGCCCTCGAACCGGGGGTCCGTGCGGACGTCGGCGAGGCGCTGGGGGGTGGCCTCGCGGAGCATGGCGGCGAGGATGCCGTGCTGCCGTGGCAGCGGGCCGATGGCCTTCCACTGCGCGTCACTGACCCCGTCGACGACGAACTGGGCGAAGCCGCCGTGGTCGTCGGGGACGCCCAGGGCCGCGTACTCGGCGTCCAGCAGCTCGCGCGCGGAGGCGACGATCGTCTTGAGGACGTCCCTCATCTCCAGGTGCCGGCTCATGGCGAGCAGCGCGGCGCTGACCGCGGCGAGGCCTGACGGTGGGCGGTGACTCATGCGCTCACGGTACCGGCGGGGCCGGGGCGGCCGTATCGGACCGGGGACCCCTGCCGCATGGGGCGTCGGTCGTAGGCCGGAGGGCTCCCCGGCCCCGCGCCGCACGCCCTCCGGGGCGGGCGCCCCCTGCCCGGCCGAGGAGGGCGCACCCCCCTCCCCACCCCTCGCACGGAACGTCACACTCCGCATTACGTAAGCAACCTTTCGTAAGCATGAGGGCCTCCCCGTGTGAGCCCAGGCATAGGACCCACGTCACTTACGAAGACGGATAGTTGCACCAAAGCGGGCATTAGGGCTGCACCCAAAACGGACAGAGAGGCAGGAACACCACTCCCCTCCACTACCCGGCTTCGTACGTCACACCTTTGCCAGCGCATTTTGCTGGCGCTAAGAATTGCAAGCGTCCCCGACGGAGATGTGCTTCGGCGCTTCCGTCCGCGTCCTCGCCGAGGGCCCTGCTATTCGAAGAGGTACGACTGCATGTCCATCTCCCGCATCACCAGCCGTAGCCGTCGCCTGAACAAGGCGCAGAAGCTCTCCGTCGCGGGTGTGTCCACCCTGGCCGCCGCCGCTGTCGCCTTCTCCCTGGTCCCCCACGACGACGCGTCGGCGACCACCGAGCCGCAGGCCGTCTCCGGTGCGCCGGCCACGTTCGCCGGCAAGGCGAAGACCGACTCCCTCCAGGCCAGCGTCATCGAGCAGCACTCCACCGCCGAACAGCTGGTGAAGGCCGCCGACGCCGCCAAGGCGAAGGCCGCCGACGCCAAGAAGAAGGCCGCCGACCAGGCCGCGGCGAAGGTCAAGGCCGCCGCAAAGGCCAAGGCGGACGCGCAGAAGCGTTCCTCCGAGAAGTCCAGCCGTGCGGCCGTCCGCAAGCCGGTCTACGCGAACAACCTCGACGGCTGGATCCGCGAGGCCCTGTCGATCATGCACCAGAAGAAGATCCCGGGCACGTACGAGGGCCTGCACCGCAACATCATGCGTGAGTCCAGCGGTAACCCGCACGCGATCAACAACTGGGACATCAACGCCATCAACGGCGTCCCGTCCAAGGGCCTGCTGCAGGTCATCAAGCCGACGTTCGACTTCTACCACGTCGCCGGCACCAAGAAGGACCAGTACGACCCGGTCGCCAACATCACCGCCGCGGCCAACTACGCCGCCGACAAGTACGGCTCGATCGACAACGTCGACAGCGCGTACTGAGCCACGCACCGAGCGAGGCCCGGCAGAGCAGCCGGACCGCCGGTCCGCGGCGTCGCGTGACCGGGCCGGCACATGCCGAAGGGCGGCACCCCGCGGGGTGCCGCCCTCGGGCGTTTCCGGGCCCCGGTACGAGGCCCCGCGGGCGCTACTTGCGCATCACCTCGGGCTCGTGGCGGCGC
>NZ_KL585408.1:50045-52060 GCF_000721935.1 Streptomyces sp. NRRL WC-3549 | reverse complement strand
CCTCGGGCTCGTGGCGGCGCAGCAGCCGCGAGACGGCGGCGAAGAGGACGACGGCCATGAACAGCAGCACCGCGATGTTCATGGCCCACTGGCCGGCCGAGTGCGCCCAGAGCGGGTCCAGGTCGGTCGGGTCGCCGGCGTCCCAGGGCGGCATGAGCCGGCTGAGGTCCAGCGTGGCCCCGGCCGCGGCGACCGCCCAGCGCGAGGGCATCAGCCAGGCGAACTGTTCCAGACCGGGCGATCCGTAGAGCTGGAAGAGCACCCCGGTGAAGACCACCTGGACGATGGCGAACATGACGAGCAGCGGCATGGTCTTCTCGGCGGTCTTCACCAGCGAGGAGATCATCAGGCCGACCATCATCGAGGTGAGCCCCAGCGCGATGATCGACAGGCAGAGCTCCACGGCCGGGGGCAGGAACAGCCCCTCCGCGGGCAGCTGCCGGGTGGACAGGCCGATGCCGCAGATGACCATCCCCTGGAACGCGGTGATCACGCCGAGGACGATCACCTTGGAGGTCAGATAGGCGGAACGGGAGAGGCCGGTGGCCCGTTCCCGTTCGTAGATCACCCGTTCCTTGATCAGTTCTCGTACGGAGTTGGCCGAACCGGCGAAACACATACCGACCGCGAGGATCAGCACGATCGTCCCGGCCTTGCTGTTGAACCGCTTGCCGGCCACGTCCGGAGCCGCCAGGCCGAACTCCGCGGGGATGACCACGCTCACCACACCGAGCACCGCCGGAAGGATCACCATCAGGGCGAGGAACCCCTTGTCGGAGGCGATCACCGAGATGTAGCGGCGCATCAGCGTCAGCAGCTGCGCCGTCCACCCCTGGGGTTTGCGCGGCCGGATCTGCCGCGGTGTGGGCGTGGGGGCGGGCTGGACGGCCACGGCGTCGATGTCCGCGGCGTACATCTGGTAGTGCTGCGAGCCGCGCCAGCGGCCCGCCCAGTCGTAGTCGCGGTAGTTCTCGAAGGCGGAGAAGACGTCGGCCCAGCTGGCGTAGCCGAAGAAGTTCAGCGCCTCCTCGGGCGGGCCGAAGTAGGCGACGGCCCCGCCGGGGGCCATGACCAGCAGGTTGTCGCAGATCGCCAGCTCGGCGACGGAGTGCGTGACGACCAGGACCGTACGCCCGTCGTCGGCCAGGCCGCGCAGCAGCTGCATGACGTCGCGGTCCATGCCCGGGTCGAGACCGGAGGTCGGCTCGTCCAGGAAGATCAGCGAGGGCTTGGTGAGCAGTTCCAGGGCCACCGAGACGCGCTTGCGCTGACCGCCCGAGAGGGAGGTGACCTTCTTGTCCTTGTGGACGTCGAGCTTGAGCTCGGCGAGGACCTCGTGGATCCGCGCGGTGCGCTCCGCCTCGGTGGTGTCCGCGGGGAAGCGGAGCTTGGCCGCGTAGCCGAGGGCTTTGCTGACCGTGAGCTCCTTGTGCAGGATGTCGTCCTGCGGGACCAGGCCGATGCGCTGCCGCAGCTCGGCGAACTGCTTGTACAGGTTCCGGTGGTCGTAGAGGACGTCGCCCTGGTTGGCGGGCCGGTAGCCGGTGAGCGCCTTGAGCAGGGTGGACTTGCCGGAGCCCGACGGGCCGATGACCGCGACCAGGGACTTCTCCGGGACGCCGAACGACACGTCCTTGAGGATGTCCTTCCCGCCGTCGACCGTCACCGTGAGGTGGCGGGCGGAGAAGGCGACCTCACCGGTGTCGACGAACTCTTCCAGCCGGTCCCCGACCAGCCGGAAGGTCGAGTGGCCGACGCCGACGATGTCGTTGGGGCCGATGAGGGCCGAGCCGGACTTGCTGAGCGGCAGGCCGTTGACGTACGTGCCGTTGTGCGAGCCCAGGTCGCGGATCTCGAAGCGGCCGTCGGGCGTCGCCCGGAATTCGGCGTGCAGCCGGGAGACCTGGAGGTCGGAGACGACCAGCTCGTTCTCCAGGGCACGGCCGATGCGCATGACCCGGCCGAGGTCCAGCTGGTGGAAGGTGGTCGGGCTGCGGTCGCCGTGGACCGGCGGG
>NZ_KL585408.1:49092-49868 GCF_000721935.1 Streptomyces sp. NRRL WC-3549 | reverse complement strand
GCCCCCCCGCCGCCGGCGCCCGGTCCGCCCGCTCCGGGCGTCGGGCCCTGCTGGTGCGGGACCGGGGGGGCGTAGTGCACCTGCTGCTGGGCGGCGGCCTGCCGCGGGTGCTGCCCGTGCGCCGGATCCGGCCACGCGGGCGCGCCCTGCTGCGGCTGCGCCGGGCCCGGCTGTGCGACGGGCTGCTGCCCGCCGGACACACCGGCGCCCGCGGCGGCGGTGAAGTTCAGCCGCGGCCCGTCGTTGGCGTTGCCCAGGTTCACCGCGGCACCGGGGCCGATCTCCGTCTGCTGGATCCGCCGGCCCTGCACATAGGTGCCGTTGGTGCTCCCGTGGTCCTCGATGGACCAGCTCCGCCCGTTCCAGCTGATGGTGGCATGCCGCCACGACACCCTGGCGTCGTCGGCCGTCAGGTCGCCCTGCGGGTCACGTCCGAGGGTGTACGGCCTGGACGGATCGAGCGTCCAGGTCCTTCCGTTGAATTCCAGTACGAGTTCCGGCACTCCGCGCCCCACTAGTTGTCCCCCGTGTCGCCCCCTCCGAGGAGGGCCTAGGGATGCTGAACATCGTGGGGAACTATTCCAGGACAGGTCCCGGAACGGAAAGCCGGGCGGTGTGAAGACCGCGCCCGGGCTCACGGGGCCTCGGCCGACTCAGGAGGAATGGGCCCGCGGCGGAGGTTCCGGCGCCCGGCCGGGCTCCGCCGGGCCCTGTGACCGCGCGGCCCGGAGGGAGCGGCCGGGGCCGCCCGGCCGTCGGCTGTCCGCCACTCGGGA
>NZ_KL585408.1:46312-48923 GCF_000721935.1 Streptomyces sp. NRRL WC-3549 | reverse complement strand
CCGCCACTCGGGACAGGCGTGGGAGCAGCCGGGCGGGCCCTATACGGTGGTTCCACCATGAGCGCATCTGAGCCCCTTCGGTCACCCCGGTCTCCTGAGCTTCCCGATACCCCGCAGGGCACGGGCACGCCCACGCTTCTCGTCAAGATCTTCGGGAAGGACCGGCCCGGGATCACCGCCGGTCTCTTCGACACCCTCGCCGCCTTCTCCGTCGACGTGGTCGACATCGAGCAGGTCGTCACCCGTGGCCGCATCGTCCTGTGCGCGCTGGTGACCGACCCGGCCGCGGGCGGCGCGACCGAGGGCGGGCTGCGGTCCACGGTCCACAGCTGGGCGGAGTCGCTGAAGCTCCAGGCGGAAATCATCTCGGGCACCGGCGACAACCGTCCGCGCGGTTTCGGCCGTTCCCATGTGACCGTGCTGGGCAACCCGCTGACAGCGGAGTCCACGGCGGCCATAGCGGCCAGGATCACCTCCACCGGCGGCAACATCGACCGTATCTTCCGGCTGGCCAAGTACCCGGTCACGGCCGTCGAGTTCGCGGTGTCCGGCACCGCCACCGAGCGGCTGCGGACCGCGCTGGCGCCGGAGGCCGCCGGCATAGGCGTCGACATCGCCGTCATGTCGGCCGGGCTGAGCCGCCGGGCCCAGCGGCTGGTCGTGATGGACGTGGACTCGACGCTCATCCAGGACGAGGTCATCGAGCTCTTCGCGGGCCACGCCGGCTGCGAGGACAAGGTCGCCGAGGTGACCGAGCAGGCGATGCGCGGCGAGCTCGACTTCGAGCAGTCGCTGCACGCGCGGGTGGCGCTGCTGGCCGGGCTCGACGCGTCGGTGGTCGACAAGGTGCGGGCCCAGGTCCGGCTGACCCCCGGCGCGCGCACCCTGATCCGTACGCTCAAGCGCCTCGGCTACCAGGTGGGCGTGGTCTCGGGCGGATTCACCCAGGTCACGGATGACCTCAAGGAGCGGCTCGGGCTCGACTTCGCCTCCGCCAACACGCTGGAGGTCGTCGACGGCAGGCTCACCGGCCGGGTCGTCGGGGACGTCGTGGACCGGGCGGGCAAGGCACGGCTGCTGCGGAGCTTCGCCGAGCAGGCCGGGGTGCCGCTGGCGCAGACGGTCGCGATCGGGGACGGCGCGAACGACCTGGACATGCTCAACACCGCCGGGCTGGGCGTCGCGTTCAACGCCAAGCCGGTCGTCCGGGAGGCGGCCCACACCGCGGTGAACGTGCCGTTCCTGGACACCGTGCTGTATCTGCTGGGCATCACCCGCGAGGAGGTCGAGGCCGCCGACGGTCTCGTCGAGTGAGCGCCTCTCCGGGGCCCGCGGTCCCGGACGTACGAGGGCCCCGGCACGGTCGCTGTGCCGGGGCCCGCGCGTCCCGCTCAGGCGGTCGGCGTCCAGTAGTCGACGATCGTGCCGACGCCTGGCTCCAGGCTCTTCCAGGGACCCTGGAAGTCGATGACCGCGTAGGCGGCGGTGGAGAAGCCGTCCCTGGTCATCCGGGACAGCGCGTCCCCCTCGGCCCGGCCGGCCAGGACGTCCGCCACCCCGTGCATGCCCGGGTTGTGGCCGATGACCAGCACGGTACGGACGTCGTCGGGGATCTCACCGAACAAGGCGATCAGCTCGCCGACGGAGGCTTCGTACAGCCTCTCCTCGTACGCGGTCCTGGGGCGCTGCGGGAATTCGTGGACCGCGAGCTTCCAGGTCTCCCGGGTCCTGGTGGCGGTCGAGCACAGAGCCAGATCGAAGTCGATACCGGAATCGGCGAGCCGGCGGCCGGCCACGGGGGCTTCCTTGCGCCCCCGTTCGGCGAGAGGCCGCTCATGGTCGGACTGCTGCGACCACTCCGCCTTTGCGTGCCTGAGAAGGACGATCCTGCGAGGTGTTTCGGCGCTCATACCTCTCAGCTTCGCATGAAACGCACTGCCGGGCGCAGGGTGTTGGAAGGCTCCCCGGTACGGATGAGAGGCCGCCGCACCACCGTCACCTGGAGAGCAGCTCCATGATCCGGCCGAGCAGCCTGCCGACCGCCGGGTCGGCGGTGGCGGCCTGCGCCTGCCCGGGTCCCGCGATGAGCAGCAGGAGCGCGGCGAAGGCGAGGGCGGGCAGCGCGACGGCCCACCACGGCAGCCGGACCTCGACGGCGTCGTCCGGGGCGGCACGGTGGGTCCGGGGCTGTGTACGGGCCGTCATGTCCGCCTCCTGGGTCTTCGGTACCGATACCGAGAACCTACGGATCCGCCGGGGCCGGGCCCATCCGGCGACCCACCCACTCGACCCTGAACCTGGCCCCCTAGGGGACGGTGGGGCAGGCCCCACCCTCGCGCGCGGGCGGGTACGGGATCAGGGGGAGGCGATCGTCATCAGGGGGAGGCGATCGTCGCGATCACTCCGATGACCACCGAGATGAGCAGCATCGCCCCGAGCACGAGGAGAAGCTTCTTCTGGCCGTTCTGAGGGTTCGGATCGAGCACTGGCTTCATGGGTTCAGTGTCGCACCTCAGCACTCGTCCTCGATGACCCGGTTCCGCCCGGCGAGTACGCCCGCCACCATCTGCGGTATCAGCAGGGCCGCCATCAGCGCGATCGGCAGGGCCCC
>NZ_KL585408.1:32645-46115 GCF_000721935.1 Streptomyces sp. NRRL WC-3549 | reverse complement strand
CCCGCCGCTCTGCTGGTACAGCACACCGACCAGCAGCGGGCCGGGGGCCGCGATCAGGTAGCCGGTGGACTGGGCGAAGGCGGACAGCCTGACCACTCCGGCTCCGGTCCGCGCCCGCATACCGATCATGGTGAGGGCGAGCGGGAAGGCGCAGTTGGCGATGCCGAGCAGCAGCGCCCAGAGCCAGGCGCCGCCGACGGGCGCGAGGTAGAGGCCGAGGTAGCCGACGAGTCCGCAGGCGCCCAGGACCAGGGCGATCGGCCCCTGGTTGCGCAGGCGGGCGGCGGCCCGCGGGATGACGAAGGCGAGCGGTACGCCCATGGCCATGATCACCGCAAGCAGGACACCGGAGGTGCCTGCCGAGACCCCGGCGTCACGGAAGATCTGCGGCACCCACTGCATGGTGATGTACGCGGCCGTGGCCTGGAGGCCGAAGAAGCAGGCCATCGCCCAGGAGGTCCGGCTCCTGGTGATGCGCAGAGCGACGGGCGGCGGGCTCCCGGCCACCGGTCCGGTCGTGTCCCTGCCGGCCCGCAGGAACGGCGTCCAGGGGAGGATCGCGACCCCGGCGAGCGCGGCCCAGACCACGAGTCCGGTCCGCCAGTTGCCGCCCAGCGCGTCGGTCATGGGCACGGTGAGGGCGGCGGCGAGCGAGGTCCCGAGGGCCAGGGCCATCGAGTAGAGGCCGGTCACGGAGCCGACGCGGTCGGGGAACCAGCGCTTGACGATGACGGGCATCAGGACGTTGCTGACCGCGATGCCCATGAGGGCGAGGGCGCTGGCGGCGAGGAAGCCGGCGGCGCCGCCCACATACGGGCGGAGCAGCAGCCCCGCCGCGATGGCCATCATGCCCACGCAGACGACGGCGCCGGGGCCGAACCGGCGGGCCAGCCGCGGCGCCATGAAGCCGAAGAGAGCGAAACAGAGCGGCGGTACGGAGGTGAGGACGCCGGCCAGGCTGCCGCTCATGTGCAGCCCGTCACGGACCTCCTTCAGGAGGGGGCCGAGGCTGGTGATGGCGGGCCGCAGGTTGAGCGCGGCAAGGACGAGGCCGACGGTGACCAGACGCAGCAGCCAGGGGGACGGTCCGGAGGCGGCCTTGTCCGTGCCGGAGGCCGTGGGCGGGGCGGGTGTGGGGTTCAGGGTCGGAGACTCGTCATGACGCATGGGGTCCATCATAGAATCATGGGATGATTGGCTGTCCACTTCGACCTCCCTGCCGGATCGGGGCGGACGGTCGATCCGACAGCCCAGACACCCCGGGGGATCCCTTCCGGGGCAACGAGCAAGGAGCACCATGGCGCTGACGTCTCCGCGGCGTTCGGCTCTCGCCGACCAGGTGATTGCCCAGCTGAGGAACCAGATCACGACGGGCGAGTGGCCGGTGGGCTCCCGCATCCCGACCGAGCCGGAGCTGGTCGAGCAGCTGGGGGTCGCCCGCAACACGGTGCGTGAGGCGGTGCGCGCCCTGGCGCACAACGGGCTGCTGGACATCCGCCAGGGCTCCGGTACGTATGTGGTCGCCACGAGCGAGCTGGCGGGAGTGATGCACCGCAGGTTCGCGGACGCCGACCCCCGGCACATCGCCGAGCTGCGCTCCACGCTGGAGTCCTCGGCGGCCCGGCTGGCCGCCCTCCGGCGTACCGACCGGGACCTGCGGCAGCTGGACGCGCTGATGGCGCGGCGCGAGGAGACCTGGGCCGCGAGGGACGCGGAG
Organism: Streptomyces sp. NRRL WC-3549; assembly: GCF_000721935.1. GTDB lineage: Bacteria > Actinomycetota > Actinomycetes > Streptomycetales > Streptomycetaceae > Streptomyces. The sequence goes on along the minus strand of NZ_KL585408.1, from coordinate 44,398 downwards.
GCCTTCGTCGCCGCCGACGCGACCCTGCACCTGGCGGTGGTCGCGGCCTCCCACAACGACGTACTGACCGAGCTCTACGCCGACCTGAACGATCTGCTCCGTGACTACCTGCGGGGCGACGTGGGGACGGAGCTGCGCCCGGAGGACCACGTGGACCACGCCCGGCTCGTCGAGGCGATCCGGGCGGGCGACGCGGAGGCCGCCGCCGCGGAGGCCGCCGGTCACGCGTTGAACTGCCTGCGGGACCGGGTCTGAGGGCCGGCCGTCTCACGAGACGTGGTGGCTGACCCAGGCCCGGCCGACCTCTTTCCAGCACCGGTCCTCGAGCCGTACGGTGCGGCCCGGCTGCACCGCGACCGCGTCGGCGTCGGCGTCGACGTCCCACCAGCGGGTGCACTCGGTGTGGAGCTGGACGAGGTCCGTCGTGGGATAGGGGTTGTGGCAGTAGGCGACGACCCGCGAGCCGTCGACGGTCGTCCGGCATTCCGCGCCCGAGGGTTCCGGGGACGGCGCCGCGGGCGCCGCGGCGCCTCCCCCGGCGACCCGGCTCGCCGCGCTGACGGCGACGGGGGTGAGGAGACCGGCGACGGCCACTGCCGCGGCCACCAGGGCCCAGGTTCGGCGACGTGTGGAGCGCACAACGTTCTCCTCCCCACAGCCTGACCAAAAGTCCGGTTCCTCCACATTCTGCGGTGAGGCGGTCATCTTTTCGACCTGAGACACGGCTCCGCCGGTGACCACCGTCCTCCCGGACGCACGACGGCCGCGTACCGCTCCTCCGCGCGGAGGAGCGGTACGCGGCCGTGGGCGGTCCGCCGGGTCAGGCGCCCATCATGTGCACGCCACCGTCGACGTGGATGATCTCGCCCGTCGTCTTGGGGAAGAAGTCCGAGAGGAGGGCGACGATGCCCCGGCCGGCCGGCTCGGCGTCGGCCATGTCCCACTCCAGCGGCGAGCGGTGGTTCCAGACGTCCGCGAGACCGTCGAAGCCCGGGATGGACTTGGCGGCCATGGAGCCGAGCGGTCCGGCGGAGATCAGGTTGCAGCGCAGACCGTCCTTGCCCAGGTCACGCGCGAGGTAGCGGGAGGTGGCCTCCAGGGCCGCCTTGGCCGGGCCCATCCAGTCGTACTGGGGCCAGGCGAACTGCGCGTCGAAGGTGAGGCCGACGATCGAACCGCCGTCGCTCATCAGCGGCTTGCAGGCCATGGCGAGCGACTTCAGCGAGAACGCCGAGACGTGCATCGCCGTGGCGACCGACTCGAAGGGGGTGTTCAGGAAGTTGCCGCCGAGCGCGTCCTGCGGCGCGAACCCGATGGAGTGCACCACGCCGTCCAGCGAACCGAGTTCGTCCCGGACCAGGCCGGCCAGGCGGTCCAGGTGCTCGTCGTTGGTGACGTCGAGCTCGATGACCTTGGCCGGCTTGGGGAGCTTCTTCGCGATGCGCTCGGTCAGCGTCGGCCGGGGAAAGGCCGTCAGGATGACCTCGGCGCCCTGCTCCTGGGCCACCTTCGCGGCGTGGAAGGCGATGGACGACTCCATCAGCACACCCGTGACGAGGATGCGCTTGCCGTCGAGAATTCCGCTCATGGTGATCAGTGACCCATGCCCAATCCGCCGTCAACGGGAATGACGGCTCCAGTGATGTACGACGCGTCGTCGGACGCCAGGAAACGCACCGCGGCGGCGATCTCGCCGGGCTGCGCGTAGCGGCCGAGCGGCACCTGCGACACGATGCCCTTGCGCTGCTCGTCGGTGAGCACCTGGGTCATGTCGGTGTCGACGAACCCGGGCGCCACGACGTTGAACGTGATGTTCCGCGAGCCGAGCTCACGGGCGAGCGACCGGGCGAAGCCGACCAGGCCCGCCTTGGACGCCGCGTAGTTGGCCTGTCCGGCCGACCCCAGCAGGCCGACGACGGAGGAGATCAGGACGACGCGGCCCTTCTTGGCGCGCAGCATGCCGCGGTTGGCCCGCTTCACGACGCGGAAGGTGCCGGTGAGGTTGGTGTCCACGACGGACGTGAAGTCGTCCTCGGACATCCGCATCAGCAACTGGTCCTTGGTGATACCGGCGTTGGCCACCAGCACCTCGACGGGGCCGTGCTTCTCCTCGATCTCCTTGTAGGCCTGCTCCACCTGTTCGGCGTCGGTGATGTCGCACCGGACCGCCAGGCAGCCCGCGTCGGTGAGCGCCTGGGGCGGCTCGCCGGAGCGGTAGGTGATCGCGACCTTGTCGCCGTTGTCGGCGAAGGCGCGGGCGATGGCGAGGCCGATGCCCCGGTTACCTCCGGTGACGAGAACCGAGCGGCTCAACGGATCACCCTTTCCTTGACGGTCTGGTACGCCGAAAACCTATCGGTACCGTGCCGTGCGAGGAGACTCGGCCCCTGACAGCGCCTTCGGCACGGCACTGTCGGGTTCCTACAGCAGGACGCGGTCCGCACACCTGGCCGAGGAACCGGACGCCGCACCGGGGCGGAGGGGGCCCCGGCCCGCGAACCGGTGGCCGCCCGGCGTGGCCGCCCTCCATGATTCACTTCCAGGACCGTCTCAGAAGGGGAGGCCCGCGTGGTCCACGAGGTAGATCAGTCGTTCCTGGCCCTGCCGCTGCGGGCCCTCGCGGACGCGGCGCTCGCCCGGGCCCGCGCGCTGGGCGCGGTGCACGCCGACTTCCGGTTCGAGCGCGTGCGCACCGCCTCCTGGCGGCTCCGGGACGCCCGGCCGTCCGGCGCGTCGGACACCACGGACCTCGGGTACGCGGTCCGGGTCGTGCACGGCGGGGCCTGGGGGTTCGCGTCCGGGGTCGACCTGACGATGGACGCGGCGGCGAAGGTCGCCTCCCAGGCCGTCGCCATGGCCAAGCTGTCGGCGAAGGTGATCGCCGCGGCCGGCTCCGACGAGCGTGTGGAGTGGCGGACGAGCCGGTGCACGGCGAGCGGACCTGGGTCTCCTCCTACGACGTCGACCCGTTCTCCGTACCGGACGAGGAGAAGGCCGGACTGCTCGCCGAGTGGAGCTCCCGGCTGCTGGCGGCCGACGGCGTGGCGCACGTGGACGCCTCCCTCACGACCGTCCACGAGAACAAGTTCTACGCGGACACCGCCGGCACCGTCACCACGCAGCAGCGGGTGCGCGTGCACCCGCAGCTGAACGCCGTGGCCGTGGACTCCTCGACCGGTGAGTTCGACTCGATGCGGACGCTCGCGCCGCCGGTCGGACGCGGCTGGGAGTACCTCACCGGCACCGGCTGGGACTGGGACGGCGAGCTGGAGCGGATCCCCGGTCTGCTGGCCGAGAAGATGCGCGCGCCGGGCGTCGAGGCGGGGACGTACGACCTGGTCGTCGACCCGTCCAACCTCTGGCTGACGATCCACGAGTCGATCGGCCACGCCACCGAGCTGGACCGCGCGCTGGGCTACGAGGCGGCGTACGCGGGCACGTCGTTCGCCACCTTCGACCAGCTCGGCAGACTGGCGTACGGCTCCCCCGTGATGAACGTGACGGGCGACCGCACCGCCGAGCACGGGCTCGCGACCGTCGGGTACGACGACGAGGGCGTCGAGGCGCAGTCGTGGGACCTGGTCAAGGACGGCACGCTGGTGGGCTACCAGACGGACCGGCGGATCGCGAGGCTGACGGGTCTGGGCCGTTCCAACGGGTGCGCGTACGCGGACTCCCCGGGCCATGTGCCCGTACAGCGGATGGCGAACGTCTCCCTGCGGCCCGACCCGGGCGGGCTGTCCACGGAGGACCTGATCGGCGGGGTGGAACGCGGGATCTACGTGGTCGGCGACCGCTCCTGGTCCATCGACATGCAGCGGTACAACTTCCAGTTCACCGGCCAGCGGTTCTTCCGCATCGAGAACGGCCGGCTGGCCGGCCAGCTGCGGGACGTCGCGTACCAGGCGACGACCACGGACTTCTGGGGCTCGATGGAGAAGGTCGGCGGCCCGCAGACCTACGTCCTGGGCGGCGCCTTCAACTGCGGCAAGGCCCAGCCCGGCCAGGTCGCGGCCGTCTCGCACGGCTGCCCCTCCGCCCTCTTCCGGGGCGTCAACATCCTCAACACGGCGCAGGAGGGCGGGCGATGAGCCGCGTCAGCAAGCCTCACGAGATCGTCGAGCGGGCGCTCGAACTGTCCACCGCCGACGGCTGTGCGGTCATCGCGGACGAGTACTCCTCCGCCAATCTGCGCTGGGCCGGCAACGCGCTCACCACGAACGGGGTGACGCGGGGCCGGTCCCTGACGGTCGTCGCCACGGTGGACGGCGCGCAGGGGACGGCGTCCGGTGTGGTGTCGCGGTCGGCCGTCACCCCGGACGACCTGGAACCGCTCGTACGGGCCGCCGAGGCGGCGGCCCGCGCCGCCGGACCGGCCGAGGACGCCCAGCCGCCGGTCTCCGGCGTCCCGGCGTCCGCGGGCTTCACGGACGCCCCGGCCGAGACCGGCTCCGCCGTCTTCGGCGACTTCGCCCCGGCTCTGGGCGACGCCTTCGCACGGGCCCGTTCCGGCGGACGCGAGCTGTACGGCTTCGCCAACCACGAGATGACCTCCACCTACCTGGGTACGTCGGCGGGGCTGCGGCTGCGCCACGACCAGCCCAACGGGACGCTGGAGCTGAACGCCAAGTCCCCCGACCGCACCCGGTCGGCCTGGGCCGGGCGGGCCACCCGCGACTTCGAGGACGTGGACCCGGCCGCTCTCGACGCGGAACTCGCCCGGCGGCTGCGCTGGGCGGAGCGCCGCACCGAGCTCCCGGCCGGCCGGTACGAGACGCTGCTGCCGCCGACCGCGGTGGCCGACCTGCTGATCTACCAGTACTGGTCGGCCTCCGCCCGGGACGCCGCCGAGGGCCGTACGGTCTTCTCGCGGCCCGGCGGCGGGACGCGGCTCGGCGAGACGCTGTCGCAGCTCCCGCTGACCCTCCGCAGCGACCCACGCGAGCCGGGTCTGGAGTGCGCGCCGTTCGTGCTCGCCCACTCCTCCGGTGACTCCGCCTCGGTCTTCGACAACGGGCTGCCGCTGGAGCCGACCCGGTGGATCGACGGCGGCGGTGGACAACCTGGTCATGGACGGCGGCGGCGACCGGTCGCTGGAGGAGATGGTGGCCGCGACGACCGGGCGGGCCCTGCTGCTGACCTGCCTCTGGTACATCCGCGAGGTGGACCCGGCGGCGCTGCTGCTGACCGGGCTGACCCGGGACGGGGTGTACCTGGTGGAGGACGGCGAGGTCGTCGGCGAGGTGAACAACTTCCGGTTCAACGAGTCGCCGGTCGGCCTGCTGTCCCGGGTCTCGGAGGCGGGCCGCACCGAGCGGACACTGCCGCGCGAGTGGGGCGACTACTTCACCCGGGCCGCGATGCCGGCCCTGCGCATCCCGGACTTCCACATGAGCTCGGTCAGCCGGGGCGTGTGACCCCCATAGACTGACCGGGCAATCATTCGAACCCTTCGAGGAGAGAAACGACCGTGACGGACATCGTCGACGAGCTGAAGTGGCGCGGGCTGTTCGCCCAGTCCACGGACGAAGACGCCCTGCGTAAGGCTCTCGCGGACGGCCCCGTCACGTTCTATTGCGGTTTCGACCCGACCGCGGCCAGCCTGCACGTCGGCCACCTGGTCCAGGTGCTCACCATGCGCCGGCTCCAGCTCGCGGGCCTCAAGCCGCTCGCCCTGGTCGGCGGGGCCACCGGCCAGATCGGTGACCCGCGGCCGACCGCGGAGCGCACGCTGAACGACCCGGAGACCATCGCGGCCTGGGTGCAGCGGCTGCGTGGCCAGATCGAGCCCTTCCTCACCTTCGAGGGCCCGAACGCCGCGACGATGGTGAACAACCTGGACTGGACCGCGGGCCTCTCCGCGATCGAGTTCCTCCGGGACATCGGCAAGCACTTCCGGGTCAACAAGATGCTCACCAAGGACTCGGTCGCCCGCCGGCTGGAGTCCCAGGAGGGCATCAGCTACACCGAGTTCAGCTACCAGCTGCTCCAGGGCATGGACTTCCTGGAGCTGTACCGGCGGCACGGCTGCATCCTCCAGCAGGGCGGCAGCGACCAGTGGGGCAACCTCACCGCGGGCATCGACCTGATCCACCGCCTGGAGCCGGGCGCCCAGGTCCACGCGCTGGCGACGCCTCTGATGGTCAAGGCGGACGGCACCAAGTTCGGCAAGTCCGAGAGCGGCGCCGTCTGGCTCGACCCGGAGATGACCACGCCGTACGCGTTCTACCAGTTCTGGCTGAACGTGGACGACCGGGACATCTCGACGTACATGCGCATCCTCAGCTTCAAGAGCCGCGAGGAGCTCCAGGAGCTGGAGCAGCTCACCCAGGAGCGTCCGCAGGCCAGGTCGGCGCAGCGTGCGCTGGCCGAGGAGCTGACGACGCTGGTGCACGGCGGCGCGCAGTGCGCGGCGGTCATCGCGGCGTCGAAGGCGCTCTTCGGCCAGGGCGACCTGGCCGAGCTGGACGAGGCGACGCTCGCGGCGGCGCTCTCCGAGGTGCCCCACGCCCGGGTCGCCGAGCTGGGCCCGGTGGTGGACCTGCTGGTGGAGGTCGGACTGTCCGCCAGCAAGTCGGCCGCCCGCCGCACGGTCAAGGAGGGCGGGGCCTACGTGAACAACGCGAAGGTCACGGACGGCGAGGCGGCTCCGGGCCGCGAGGAGCTGCTGCACGGGCGCTGGCTGGTCCTGCGCCGGGGCAAGAAGAACCTGGCGGCCGTCGAGGTCGCGGCCGGCTGACCCCCGGCCGGGGGCCGGACGGACGCCGAGGCCGGTCACGCGTGACGCGTGACCGGCCTCGGCGCTCTGCTCTCCGGGTCAGGTCCTCTGCCTGTCGCCCCTGCGGCCCCTGATCGCCTGCCACAGCATGTCGCCGACCGCGACGATCACGATGGCGCCGATCAGCTGGAGCACATGGCGCGTCCAGTCGATGCCCTTGGTGTGGGAGACGCCGAGCCATCCCGCGACGGCGTTACCGAGGATGCTGCCCAGGATGCCGAACACCACCGTCAGCCACAGCGGGATGTTCTGCTTGCCCGGCAGGATCCCCCGGGCGATGACACCCAGTACGAGACCCACGATGATTGCCCACAGCCAGCCCATGTCGCCTCCTCGTGCTGCGCGGTGTGCGCACGTTCGACCAGTCTCGGCCCACCGGGCGTGCGGCGCATGCCGGACGGGGCCGTACGTGGCGCGGCGGACGTGGCCCGGCCGGGGCGGGACGCCCCCGGTCCCCAACCCGGCGGATATCGGGCGTACCGTAGGAGCCGCCCGGTACGGAGGCGGCCGGCGGAGCGATCTGGTGGTGGGACATGATGCGAGTTCAGAGGGACGCCGAGGTCTTCCGGATCACCGGCGCCCGGCAGTCACTCGCCGACGACGTGCGGGGCAGGCAGCGGCGCTACATCATCTCGATGTCCGTGCGGACCGTCTCCGTGGTGCTGGCCGCGACGCTCTGGAACGTCGAGAGGCACGTGGCGGTGGTGGCGCTCGTACTGGGTGCCCTGCTCCCCTATGTCGCGGTGGTCATCGCCAACGCGGGCCGTGAGAACGCCCCTTCGCTCCCCTCGACGTTCGTGCCCGCACCGATGCGTCCCGCCCTGGGGGCGGCTCCCGGGGACGGGGTCGCCGGGCCTGTCCCGGAATCCGGGACATCCGGTACCGCCAAAGGCGCACCCGGCCCGGAATGAGTTCCCCCGGTGTCCACCCGGAGCGGGAAAGCTCAAGAAAAGCTCAGATCAATCATCGGCATCCCGTGCACCGCGCCCCGGTGCCCGTGACATACTGCGTACGCGCTCCGCATCCCCCGTCGGAGCGACGGACCGACGCCGGGCAGCTCCCCCCGTGGCTGCCCGGCGTCGCCTTGTGCCCGGCGGGGACGCGGTGGGGCGGCCCGTAGGGTTGGTGTCGTGAACTTCCCCGATACCCCCGCCGAGAGCGCCACCGGCGCACCCGTCTGCTCCGCCAAGGGCTGCCGTGCCGACGCGGTCTGGGTGCTCGCCTGGAACAACCCGAAGCTGCACACCCCTGAGCGCCGCAAGACGTGGCTGGCCTGCGAGGAGCACCGTGAGCACCTGTCCTCGTTCCTCGGGGTGCGCGGTTTCCTGAAGGACGTCGTGCCGCTGGCCGAGTGGGAGCCGTCAGCCGCCGATCGCTGACATCGGGCGGTCGGGCTGGAGGAAGGCGGGGTCGTCGAGCCCCGAGCCCGCCTTCTTGCCCCACATCGCGTGCTTCCAGATCCCGGCGATCTCCTCGTCGGACGCGCCGGAGCGCAGGGCGCCGCGCAGGTCCGTCTCCTCCCGGGCGAACAGGCAGGTGCGGACCTGCCCGTCCGCGGTGAGCCGGGTACGGTCGCAGGCCCGGCAGAAGGGCCGGGTCACGGAGGCGATGACGCCGACGCGGTGCGGACCGCCATCCACCGTCCAGCGCTCGGCGGGGGCGGAGCCGCGCTCGTCCCCGCCCTCGGCGGTGAGGGTGAAGCGGGTGCGCAACGAGGCGAGGATGTCCTCGGCGGTGATCATTCCGTCGCGCTTCCAGCCGTGCTGGGCGTCGAGCGGCATCTGCTCGATGAAGCGGAGCTCGTAGCCGTGGTCCACGGCCCAGGCGAGCAGGTCGGGGGCCTCGTCGTCGTTGAGTCCGGGCATGAGGACGGAGTTGACCTTGACGGGGGTGAGGCCTGCGTCGCGGGCGGCCAGGAGTCCTTCGAGTACGTCCGTGTGGCGGTCGCGGCGGGTGAGCGTCTTGAAGACGTCGGGGCGCAAGGTGTCCAGGGAGACGTTGACGCGGTCGAGGCCGGCCGCCTTCAGGGCGGCGGCGGTGCGCTTGAGGCCGATGCCGTTGGTGGTGAGCGACATCCGGGGCCGGGGCTCCAGGGCGGCGCACTGCTCGACGACGGAGACGAGTCCGGGGCGCAGCAGCGGTTCCCCGCCGGTGAAGCGGACTTCGGTGATCCCGAGTGCGGTGACGGCGACGCGGACGAGGCGGACGATCTCCTCGTCGCTCAGCAGGTCCGGCTTGGCCAGCCATTGGAGGCCCTCTTCGGGCATGCAGTAGGTGCAGCGCAGGTTGCACTTGTCGGTCAGTGAGACACGCAGGTCGGTGGCGACCCGGCCATAGGTGTCGATGAGCACGTGGCCCCCTCCCGGTGATGTCCGCGGTTGTGGTCCGGCGTCTTCGACCCTACGCGAGACCTGTGACAACGGGCGGGGCCGAACGGCACGAGATGCGGCCCGGCCCCGTCGTAGGGACCTACGACGGGGCCGGGGCCGCACGGTGGGACGTCAGTGGGCCCCGGTGCCGGTGAGGGACTTGACCTCCAGCTCGGCGTACTTGTCGGGGTCCGGCTCCTCCTTGGAGACGACGGAACCGATCCAGCCGAGCAGGAAACCCAGCGGGATGGAGATGAGGCCCGGGTTCTCCAGCGGGAACCAGGCGAAGTCGACGTCCGGGAACATCGAGCTGGCCTTCCCGGAGACGACCGGGGAGAACAGCACCAGGACGACGGACGAGGCGAGACCACCGTAGATGGACCAGAGGGCGCCCTGGGTGGTGAACCGCTTCCAGAAGAGGCTGTAGAGGATGGTCGGCAGGTTGGCCGACGCGGCGACGGCGAAGGCCAGGGCGACGAGCCCGGCGACGTTCAGGTCGCGGGCCATGGCGCCGAGGGCGATGGAGACGATGCCGATCGCGACGGTGGCCCAGCGGGCGGCACGCATCTCCTCCTTCTCGGTGGCCTTCCCCCTGCGGATGACGTTGGCGTAGATGTCGTGGGCGAAGGAGGACGAGGAGGCGAGGGTGAGTCCCGCGACCACGGCGAGGATGGTCGCGAAGGCGACCGCCGAGATCACGGCGAGCAGGATGGCGCCGCCGGTGGTGCCGACCCCGCCGAGGTACTCGGCCAGCTGGGGGGCCGCCGCGTTGCCCGCCGGGTTCTTCGCCTTGATCTCGTCCGGTCCGATGAGCGCCGCGGCACCGAAGCCGAGGGCGATCGTCATCAGGTAGAAGGCGCCGATGATGCCGATGGCCCAGTTCACGGACTTACGGGCGGCCTTCGCGGTGGGCACGGTGTAGAAGCGGATCAGGATGTGCGGCAGTCCGGCGGTGCCGAGGACCAGGGCGATGCCCAGCGAGATGAAGTCCAGCTTGGAGACGCCGGTGGCGCCGTACTTGAGGCCGGGCTCCAGGAAGGCCTTGCCGTGGCCGCTCTTCTCGGCGGCGGTGCCCAGCAGGTCGGAGACGTTGAAGTCGAACTTCCACAGCACCATGAAGGTCATCAGCAGGGCGCCCACGATGAGCAGCACGGCCTTGACCATCTGCACCCAGGTGGTGCCCTTCATGCCGCCGATGGTGACGTAGAGGATCATGAGGACGCCGACCAGCGCCACGATGAGGATCTTGCCGGTGTCGCCGGTGATCCCGAGCAGCAGGGCGACGAGGACGCCGGCGCCGGCCATCTGGGCGAGCAGGTAGAAGATCGACACGACGATGGTGGACACACCGGCGGCGGTACGGACCGGGCGCTGCCGCATCCGGTAGGCGAGGACGTCGCCCATGGTGTAGCGGCCGGAGTTGCGCAGCGGCTCGGCGACGAGCAGCAGGGCCACCAGCCAGGCGACGACCAGGCGACGAGGAAGCCGATGGAGTAGAGGAAGCCGTCGTATCCGAAGAGCGCGATGGCACCGGCGATGCCGAGGAAGGAGGCCGCGGACATGTAGTCGCCGGAGACGGCGAGGCCGTTCTGGAAGGCGGTGAACTGGCGGCCGCCGGCGTAGAAGTCGGAGGCGCTCTTGGTCTGCCGTCCGGCCCAGACGGTGATGGCCAGGGTCGCGGCGACGAAGACGGCGAAGAGGCTGATGATCAGGGGCCGGTGCTCGGTCGTGGACGAGGCGGCGAGGACGGCGGAGTGGGCTGCGGCGCTCATGCGTCGGCCTCCAGACGGGACTTGATGGCCTCCGCCTTGGGGTCGATCTTCGTCGCGGCGTGGCGCGAGTAGAACCAGGCGATGAGGAACGTGGTGGCGAACTGGGCGAGGCCGAAGACGAAGGCCACGTTGAAGTTGGCGAAGACGGTGGCACCCATGAAGTCACCGGCATAGCTGGACAGCAGCACGTACAGCAGGTACCAGGCGATGAAGCCGATGGTCAGCGGGAAGGCGAACGACCGGTGGGCACGGCGCAGTTCACCGAACTCCGTGCTCTTCTGCGTCTCGACGAAGGCCTGGGTCGTCGGTTGGGCGGGACGGTGGTCCGTACTGCCCTGGGGCGGCGGTGCTTCGGTAGCCACGGATTCTCCTCGCGACACGGGTGCGGTGGTCTCGACGGTGGATTTCACAGGGGGAGTCCTCGGTGCGTCGGGGGGTGGCACATGACTCCCTGACAACGGCACGGAGGGCGCGGCGAAGCGGTTCACCACGGATCCACTCTTCTCGCACCCACGTACGGAGTAGTCGTCGCGCCCGGGTCCTCCGCGTGGTTCGGGACGGGGCGGTGAGCACCGCGGCCCGGCAGGTGTCCACGTGAGAGGTCCTAGGTCACACCTCGAACTCACTTGCCCGTATGCGTTGATGCTCCGGCATGATCAGCGATAGCTTCCATGGTCATGTACAGATCCGGACGCACCTCGCGTCCGGATCCTCGGGCACGGATGATGTGGAGAACCCATGGCTCATCTGGCATCCAGACGGACACGCGCACTCACGCTCCCCGTCGGACTGGCGCTCACGGCCTCGCTCGGCTTCCTGCCGGGGACCGCGGCT
>NZ_KL585408.1:30337-32419 GCF_000721935.1 Streptomyces sp. NRRL WC-3549 | reverse complement strand
CCGCGGCTGCCGCTCCGGCGGACACGCCGACGGCGGTGGTCCGGACGGACGGTCCGAAGCTGTCGTACGTGGTGAACACGCGCGTCGGCCTCGGCACGGTGAAGCAGGTGAAGAAGGCGATAGCCAAGGCGGGCGGCACCGTCGTCACGTCGTACGACCGCATAGGCGTGATCGTCGTCCACTCGCAGAACCCGGACTTCGGACCGGCGATTCGCAAGGCCAAGGGCGTGCAGTCGGCGGGCGCGACCCGCACCAACCCGATCGTCCCGCAGGCCACCACGGACATCGGGGTCGCGCAGCCGCTCACCGCCGCCCAGGCCGATGCGGCGTCGGCGAAGGCGAAGGCCGGCCAGGACGAGCTGGAGCCCCTGCAGTGGGACCTGCCCGCGATCAAGGCGGACAAGGCGCACCAGAAGTCGCTCGGCAGCAGCAAGGTCACGGTCGGCGTCATCGACACCGGCGTGGACGACACGCACCCGGACCTGGCCCCGAACTTCGACCGCAAGGCGTCGGTGAACTGTGTGTCCGGCGCGCCGGACACGACGAACGGCGCCTGGCGGCCGGCCGCGAACGAGAGCGACCACGGCACGCACGTCGCGGGCACCATAGCCGCGGCGAAGAACGGCACCGGCATCACCGGCGTCGCGCCGGGTGTGAAGGTCTCCGGTATCAAGGTGTCGAACCCGGACGGCTTCTTCTACACCGAGGCGGTCGTCTGCGGCTTCGTCTGGGCCGCCGAGCACGGCGTCGACGTGACGAACAACAGCTATTACACCGACCCGTGGATGTTCAACTGCAAGGACGACCCGGACCAGGGCGCCCTGGTCGAGGCGGTCAACCGCGCCAGCCGGTACGCGGAGAGCAGGGGCGTGGTGAACGTCGCCGCGGCCGGCAACTCCGACCAGGACCTGGCGCTGCGCGCCATCGAGGACACGACGAGTCCCAACGACTCGACGACGGTGACCCGCACGATCGACCCGCGTAAGTGCCTGGACATCCCGACGATGCTGCCGGGTGTCGTGACGGTCTCGGCGACGGGTGCGAAGGGCCTCAAGTCCTCGTACTCCAACTACGGTCTGGGCGTCATCGACGTGGCGGCCCCCGGCGGCGACTCGACCGCCTACCAGAAGCCCGAGGCGCCGGCCGACAACGGGCTGATCCTGTCCACGCTGCCCGGCGGCAAGTTCGGCTACAAGGCCGGTACGTCCATGGCGTCCCCGCACGTCGCGGGCGTCGCGGCCCTGATCAAGTCGACCCACCCGTACGCCTCACCGGCGGTGGTGAAGGCGCTGCTGACCCTCCAGGCGGACGCCACCGCGTGCGGCGCGCCGTACGACATCGACGGTGACGGCACCGTCGACGCCGTCTGCCAGGGCGGCAAGAGCTACAACGGCTTCTACGGAGCCGGTGTCGTGGACGCGCTGGACGCGGTCCGCAGGTAGTCCCGCGGCACACGCGTGAGGACGTGAGGAGGGGCCGGGGACCGACGGTCCCCGGCCCCTCCGGCGTCGCGGCGACCGGCCGGTCTCAGCCCTTGACGCGGTGCGGCGCGCCGCGGCCCGCGAGTACCCCCACCGTCAGCAGGTACTGGGCGGCCGCGTAGGTCAGCATCACCCAGAAGTCGTGGCCGGGGAGCCGCGGCCACTCGGCGACGCCGGTGGCGATGAGCGCGTCGGAGAGCAGGAAGAGCGCCCCGCCGGCACCGGCCCGCCGGCCGAGGGCCCCGGACCGCCAGGCCACCGCGGTCAGGAGCAGGCTGTAGCAGGTCAGCGGGGCCCGCAGACCGCCCGGCAGGTCCGGCCACAGCAGTACGAGGAAGACGACGAGCGCCACCGCGTACCCGGCCCCTGCCGCCAGCGAGGCGCGGGCGCGCCCGAAGAGCACCAGGTAGCAGACGTGTCCCGCGGCGAAGCACCCCATTCCGGCGAGGAACGCGGCGTCCGCGTCGGGCATCAGCAGCACGTCCCCGCCCCACCCGCACAGCAGTGCGGCGACGAGCAGCCGGGGGCCGCCCCGGGCCGCCGCGTAGGCGGCGAGCAGCGGCATCAGCAGCGGCTTGGCGACCAGGTGGACGGCGTGCAC
>NZ_KL585408.1:23513-30184 GCF_000721935.1 Streptomyces sp. NRRL WC-3549 | reverse complement strand
ACAGCGGCTTGGCGACCAGGTGGACGGCGTGCACCCCGCCGAGGAGGCCGGCCAGGTCCACCACGACGACGGCGAGGAACGCGGCGAGGAGCGGGCGGACGAGCCGGGGTGCCCGCGGGAGCGCGCTCATGCGGCACGCCTGGCGGCGCGGCGGGCGGGCGCGGGGGCCCCGGCGGGAGGCGCGGGCTGCCACCCCGGCCCGCGGAAGACCCGCCCGGCCCGCTCGCTCCAGCTGCCGGCGGCCCGTACGTCCCGGGCGATGGCGGCGTACTCGTGGGTGGCGACACGGAGCGGGTTGTAGGTGGTGATGTTCTTGGTGAGGCCGTAGACGGGCCGTTCGTCCTCGGCGGCGAAGGAGCCGAAGAGCCGGTCCCAGACGATGAGGATGCCGCCGAAGTTGCGGTCGAGGTAGCCGCCCTGGGAGGCGTGGTGCACCCGGTGGTGCGAGGGCGTGTTGAGGACGTACTCGAAGGGGCGCGGCAGTCTGCCGATCCGTTCGGTGTGCACCCAGAACTGGTAGACGAGGTTCGCCGAGGAGCAGAAGGCGAGCGCCGCGGGATGCACGCCGAGGGCGATCATCGGGAGGTAGAACGGCCAGGAGGTCAGTGAGGTCCAGGGCTGGCGGAGCGCCGTGGTGAGGTTGAAGTTCCGGCTGGAGTGGTGCACCACGTGGCAGGCCCAGAGGATCCGGATCACATGGTGGCCCCGGTGCGACCAGTAGTAGAAGAAGTCCTGGGCGAGCAGCATCAGCAGGACCGTCCACCACAGCACGGGGACGCGCAGCGGGGTCAGTTCGTACAGGGCGGTGTATATCGCCACGACGGGTATCTTCCACAGCAGGTCGAAGACCAGGCTGCCCAGCCCCATGGTGACGCTCGTGGCCGCGTCCCTGGCTTCGTACCCGGCGGCCTCGTCGTCCGGGTGCAGCCGGTAGGACACCATTTCCAGGACGGTCAGCAGGACGAAGGCCGGGATGGACCACAGCACGACATCGGGCAGGTTCGGCTCCATGCGAGCACCGTAGAGCCGTCGTGCGGGCGGGGGATAGACGTTGTTACCCACAAGTATGTGAGACGCGAAGTCATCAGCGTTTGGCGGAACCCGCCAAGAACGCCGCTCCGCAGGATTCCGCCTCCGGAGGTCATCGGGGAGGAACACGTGTGCCGGGTACGGACGTTGTGCTGATCCGGCCGGCCGCCACGGCCGTCACCGAGGCCGGGGTCGGCACCCGGCCGGGTGCCGGACCGGCCCCCGGACCCGGTACGCCCGCTCCCCCGCCCGGCGAGGCCGGACCGCCCGGCGACGCCGGCACTCGAAGCACGGCACTCGAAGCACGGCTCACGGCGTCGGTACGCCGACCAAGACCCGCCCCCCCGGGGGGCGGGTCCCTCCTCGGGGCGCGGGCCTCACGCCCCCGCCGCCGCCAGCAGCGCCCCCGCCGCGTACGTCACCGCCATGGCGACCGCTCCCCCGCCCATGTTCCGCAGCACCGCGCGCCCCACGGGCGCCTCACCCAGCCGCGCGCTCCACCAGCCGGTGACGGCCAGCGCGGCGAGCACCGAGACCACCGTGATGACCAGCCGCAGCGAGTCCGGCGGCAGCACGATGGCCAGCAGCGGCAGCAGCGCGCCGACCGTGAAGGCCACGAAGCTCGCACCGGCCGCGTGCCACGGGTCGGTCAGCGCGTCCGGGTCGATGCCCAGCTCGACCTCCGCGTGGGCGCGCAGCGCGTCGCGTGCGGTGAGCTGGACGGCGGCCTCGCGGGCGACCCGGGCGTTCAGCCCCTTCCCCCGCAGCATCTCGGTCAGCTCGTCGAGTTCGGCCTCCGGCGTCTCCTCCAGCTCGCGCCTCTCCATGGCCAGCGCCGCCCTCTCGGAGTCACGCTGGGTGGAGACCGAGACGTATTCGCCGGCCGCCATGGACATGGACCCCGCGAGCAGCCCGGCCAGACCGGCCGTCAGGAGGGTGGCCCGGTCGCCGGTCGCCCCGGCGACGCCGACGACCAGTCCGGCGGTGGAGACCACGCCGTCGTTGGCGCCGAGGACCGCCGCCCGCAGCCAGTTGAGCCGGGTTCCGAGACCGCTCTCGTGGGGTTCCTCGTGCCTCTGCGCCTGAGTCTCCTTCACCCCGGGAGGGTCTCACCGCCCGGGCCCCGGACGCACCCCCGACCCGCACCGCCGGCCCCTCGGCCGACGGAGGGCCGGCCCCTCCCGGTTCACGGACCCGGGGCGCCCGGCTGGGGCGCTGTCAGTCGCGGCCCGTATTCTCTGTGACCATGCTCGACGACCGTCAGACCGCAGCACCGTGGCCGACCGCCTACCCCCAGGGGTACGCGGTCGTCGACGTGGAGACCACCGGACTCGCCCGCGA
The DNA here is from genome assembly GCF_000721935.1 of Streptomyces sp. NRRL WC-3549. GTDB lineage: Bacteria > Actinomycetota > Actinomycetes > Streptomycetales > Streptomycetaceae > Streptomyces. The sequence continues at coordinate 27,814 of NZ_KL585408.1, read as the reverse complement.
CGACCGGATAGTGTCCGCGGCGGTCTACCGTCTGGACGCACGGGGCGAGGTGGAGGACCACTGGTACACGCTGGTCAACCCCGAGCGGGATCCCGGTCCCGTCTGGATCCACGGGCTGACCAGCGAGGCCCTGGAGGGGGCACCGCTCTTCCCGGAGGTCGCCGCCCAGTTGTCCGAGCGGCTCGACGGCCGGGTGCTCGTCGCCCACAACGCGGCGTTCGACTGGTCGATGCTCGCCCGGGAGTACGCCCGTGCGGCGATCACCGCGCCGGTGCGGCAGCGGCTGTGCACGATCGCGCTCTCCAAGGAGCTCCGGCTACCGCTGCCCAACCACAAGCTGGAGTCGCTCGCCGCGCACTTCGGCGTGGTGCAGCAGCGCGCCCACCACGCCCTGGACGACGCGCGGGTGCTGGCCGAGGCGTTCCGGCCGAGCCTGCACGCGGCGGCCCGGGGCGGGATGCGGCTGCCGCTGCTGGAGGGCCGGCCGCTGACCGAGTGGACGGACTCCCCGGTCGCCCCGCGCGTCGGCTACCGGCCGCCGGGCGGCCAGGGCACCTGGCGTGCCTCCCGTAAGCGCCCCGCGTGCCCGTATCCCAACCCCGGCCGATACGAGCCGGACAAACCGCTCATGCAGGGCATGAGGGTGGCCTTCTCCGGGGACACCTCGGTCGACCGTGAACTCCTGGAGGACCGCGCCGTCGAGGCCGGTCTGCACGTGGCGACCAGCGTCTCCCGGCTGACGAGCCTGCTCGTCACCAACGACCCGGACGCGGCGACGTCCAAGACGGTGAAGGCCAAGTCGTTCGGCACGCCGATCCTGGAGGAGAGCGCCTTCACCCATCTGCTGAGGGACGTGGCCCCGGCCCGGTCCGTCGCGGTGCCGCCCCCGTCACCGTCATCGGAGTGAACCGGACGCGACTCGCCCGCCATCCACTCGCCCGCCGCCGCCCGGCGTCCCACCCTGTGGCGCATGGCACGTTGCGAGGTATGCGGAAACGACTACGGGATGTCCTTCGAGGTGCACGCGCAGGGCGCGGTGCACGTCTTCGACTGCTTCTCCTGCGCCATCCACCGCATGGCGCCCATCTGTGAGCACTGCCGGGTCCAGGTCATCGGCCAGGGCGTGGAGGCCGACGGCCACTGGTACTGCGGCGGCCACTGCGCGCGGGCCGAGGGAAGGACGGGGATCGTGGACAAAGTATGACGGTCCGGTCCGCCCCGACGGGGACCCTCCGTGCCGCACCCCATGACCCCGGCTGTACGGTCATGGGGTGTACCGCTTCCTGTTGACCCGGCAGTGGGTGATCCTCACCCTCATCGTCCTCGTCCTGATTCCCACGATGGTCGAACTGGGTTTCTGGCAGCTGCACCGGCACGAACACCGGGTCGAGCAGAACGCGCTGATCACGAAGAACCTCGAAGCCGCCCCGGTCCCCGTCTCCCGCCTGACCTCCCCCGGGCACACCGTCCCGCGCTCGGACTACTGGCGTACGGTGACGGCCACCGGCACCTTCGACACCGAGCACGAGGTCGTCGTGCGCCGCCGCACCTCGCGGGACGAGCACATCGGCGTCCTGGTCCTGACCCCGCTGGACCTCAAGGGCGGCGGCACCGTCGTGGTCAACCGGGGCTGGGTCCCGGCCGCCGCCACCCAGGAGGCCTTCCCCGAGGTCCCGGCCCCGCCCCGCGGCGAGGTCACCGTCACCGGCCGGCTCAAGGCCGACGAGACGACGGGCGCCAGCGGCATCAAGGACCTGGCCGGCCTGCCGGACCGCCAGGTGATGCTCATCAACAGCGCCCAGCAGGCCCACCTGCTCGGCCGTCCCGTCCTCGGCGGATACCTCGAGCTGACCGACCCCGCGCCGGCCGACGGCAGCCCCGAGACGATCGCCGCCCCCGACGACGGCTCCATCGGCCCGCACATGGCCTACGCCGTCCAGTGGTGGCTCTTCGCCGCCGGCGTCCCGGTCGGCTGGGTGATCCTCCTGCGCCGCGAGAAGCGCGACCGTGAGGAGCAGGCGGCGAAGGAGAGCGAGAGCGCCGGGGCGCCGGAGCCGGCCACCGCCTGAGACGCCTTCCCCGCTCCTGCTGCTTAGCGGGGCCGCGGTCCGGGAAGACGCCGGTACGTGACACCACGTATCGAGGACTACGCGCTCATCGGTGATCTCCAGACCGGTGCCCTGGTCGGCAAGAACGGTTCCGTCGACTGGCTGTGCCTGCCCCGCTTCGACTCGGGCGCCTGCTTCGCGGCCCTGCTCGGCGACGAGGACAACGGCCACTGGAGGATCGCCCCCCAGGGCGCCGGCCCCGCCGACACCTGCACCCGCCGCGCCTACGTGGACGACTCGCTGGTCCTGGAGACGTTCTGGGAGACCCGGACCGGGACGGTGAAGGTCATCGACTTCATGCCGCAGCGCGACAAGGCACCCGACGTGATGCGGATCGTCGAGGGCGTCAGCGGCAGCGTCGACATGAGGTCCGTCCTGCGGCTGCGCTTCGACTTCGGCAAGGTGGTGCCCTGGATGCGCCGCTCCCACGGCCACCGGGTGGCGGTGGCGGGCCCCGACTCGGTCTGGCTGCGCAGCGAACCTCCGGTCAAGACCTGGGGCCAGCAGTTCAGCACCTGCTCGTCCTTCACGGTGAAGGAGGGCGAGAGCGTGGCCTTCGTCCTGACCTGGCACGCCTCCCACTCCCCGCGCCCGAAGCTGATCGACCCGCACAAGGCGCTGAGGCACACCCTGTCGGACTGGGCGCAGTGGGCGGCCCGGTGCACGTACCACGGCAGTCACCGGCAGGCCGTGATGCGCTCCCTGATCACGCTGAAGGCACTCACCTACGCCCCCACCGGCGGCATCGTCGCGGCCCTGACCACCTCCCTGCCGGAGGAGATCGGCGGCGTACGCAACTGGGACTACCGCTACTGCTGGCTACGGGACTCCACCCTCACCCTCGGCGCCATGATCTCGGCCGGCTATCTGGAGGAGGCCCGCGCCTGGCGCAACTGGCTGCTCCGCGCCGTCGCGGGCGACCCGGCGGACCTCCAGATCATGTACGGCCTCGCCGGGGAACGCAGACTCCCCGAGACGGAGCTGCCCTGGCTCGACGGCTACGAGCGCTCCCGCCCCGTCCGCACCGGCAACGCGGCCGTGCAGCAGCGTCAGCTCGACGTGTACGGCGAGGTCATCGACTCGCTGCGGGTGGCCCGCGAGGCCGGGCTCGGGGACAAGCCGCACGCCTGGAACCTGCAGCTCAGCCTGCTCGGCTTCCTGGAGTCCGCCTGGCGCGAGCCGGACGAGGGCCTGTGGGAGATCCGCGGGGAGCGCCGCCACTTCGTGCACTCCAAGGTGATGGCCTGGGTGGCCGCCGACCGCGCGGTACGCACCCTGGAGGAGAACCCGGGGCTGCCGGGCGACGCCGACCGCTGGCGGACGATGCGGGACGCGGTCCACGCGGAGGTCTGCGAGCGCGGCTACGACCCCGAACGGAACACCTTCACCCAGTCCTACGGCTCGCGGGAGCTGGACGCATCGGTCCTGCTCGTCGTGCGGACCGGGTTCCTGCCGACCGACGACCCCCGGGTCATCGGCACGGTCGACGCCGTCCGCGCCGAACTCGCCTCCGACGGGCTGGTCCGCCGTTACAGCACCGAGGGCCCCTCCGTGGACGGCCTGCCCGGCGAGGAGGGCGCGTTCGTCGTCTGTTCCTTCTGGCTGGTCGACGCGCTTCTGCGGACGGGCCGCAGGAAGGAGGCGGAGGAGCTCTTCGAGAAGCTGCTGGCCCTGCGCAACGACGTGGGGCTGCTCGCCGAGGAGTACGACACGGTGGCCGGACGCCAGCTGGGCAACTTCCCGCAGGCCTTCAGCCACATCGGACTGGTGAACAGCGCGGTCGACCTCGCGGCGCACGAGGCGGCAGGATAGGACCATGGATCTTGGACTGAAGGACCGCGTGTACATCGTGACCGGTGCGAGCCGGGGGCTGGGCAACGCCACGGCGAGCGCCCTCGTCGCGGACGGCGCGAAGGTGGTCGTCTCCGGACGGGACGAGAAGGCCATCACGGCCGCCGCAGCCGGACTGGGCGAGGACGCCGTCGGTGTCGTCGCCGACAACGCCGACCCGTCGGCCGCACAGCGCCTGGTGGACACCGCGAAGGAACGCTTCGGCCGGCTGGACGGCATCCTCGTCAGCGTCGGGGGCCCCGCCCCCGGCTTCGTCGCCGACAACACGGACGACCAGTGGCAGTCCGCCTTCGAGTCGGTCTTCCTCGGTGCCGTCCGGCTGGCCCGCACGGCCGCCGCCGC
>NZ_KL585408.1:8112-23332 GCF_000721935.1 Streptomyces sp. NRRL WC-3549 | reverse complement strand
TCGGCTTCGTGCTCTCCGGATCCGTACACGAGCCGATCGCCGGCCTGACCATCTCCAACGGCCTGCGGCCGGGGCTCGCCGGTTTCGCCAAGTCCCTCGCCGACGAGCTGGGCCCGCTCGGCATCCGCGTCGTCGGAGTCCTGCCGGCGCGCATCGACACGGACCGCGTCCGTGAGCTGGACGCGCTGTCCGGCGACGCGGAGGCGGCCCGTACGGCCAACGAGGCGCGCATCCCGCTGCGCCGCTACGGCACCCCGGAGGAGTTCGGGAAGACCGCGGCCTTCCTGCTCTCCCCCGCGGCGTCGTACCTGACGGGCGTCATGGTCCCCGTCGACGGCGGTTTCCGGCACGGCTTCTGACGGCCCCGGCCGGAGCGGGGTCCGTCAGGTCACCCGCTCGGCGCGGTGCTTGACCGCCTTGAGCCGTACCTCGGCCGGGAGTTCCTCCAGACCGGCCGAGGTCCGCGCGTGCGCCAGCGCCTCGTCGGACAGCCCGCGCAGCACCTGGGCGGGGGCTCCGTGCGGTTCCAGCCGCAACCGGATCCGGGCCCGGGGCGCCCTCCGCCGTCCGTCCAGCCGGACCTTGGACTCGGCCACACCGTCCAGCGCGGCGGTCTCGTCGCCGAGCGCGCCTTCCAGGGCCTTGCCGCGCAGCACCGCGCCTTCGCCGTCACCGCTGTCGACCAGCACTTCGGACAGCCGCGCGCGGCGCAACTGGGCCAGCAGCCACCACAGGGCGACGAGGACCAGGACGGCGAGGATCGCGATGACGGTCGGCCACCACCAGCCCTCGCCCCGCCACCGGTAGCGGTCGCCCTTGCTGAGCAGGACGTCGCCCTTGCCGTCGAAGGGCCACCAGGAGGGCACGGACACCCCCAGCCCGGTGGCGAGTACACCGCCGCCGACGACCAGGAGGATCAGCCCCGCCAGCCCGAGCAGTACCCGGTTGGCCTTTCCGATCACGCGGCTCACCCCTTCTTCGGCCGGCGGACGTGCACGGACAGCCGGGGCGGTCTGGCGAGCCCCAGCTCCTCGATGCCCGCGCCCAGTACGGTGCCCAGGTCGTCCCGGACGTCGTCGAGTTCACGGAAGTGGGAGACCGCCGACACGGAGGCCTTGCGGCGCCGCACCTTCACCCGCACGGACTGCACCCCGGCCACCTCGACCGCGCGGTCGCGCAGCACGAGCGAGGCGGCGCCCCGGTCGAGCGCGGCCCGTACCCCCTCCTGGTCGCGGCGCATCGGCAGCAGCGAGCGCAGCCCGGGGGTGAGGGCGAGCAGGAGCAGCCAGAGGCCGACGGCCGCCGCGACCGCCGATCCGGTGAGCACCCACACGTCGTCGATGCGCCGGGTCGCCAGCTCGTCGGCGAGCGTGCGCCGCCACTGCATGGCGGGGTGGCCGGCCCGTACCGCCGCGATGTCGTAGAGCAGGAGTCCGGAGGCTCCCAGGAGCACCAGGGACGTCAGCACGGCGGGGATCCGGCGCGCCGACCGGAAACGGCTCGCCCGTCCGCCGGAGTGCTCCGGCCGGGGACCGGGACCGGGGGCCGACCGGTCGGCGTCCGCCTCCAGCACGTCGCCGGGGGGCTGCCCGCCCGGGCCGTCCGGGGGCGGGCGCCGTGTGCCGGCCTCGGGGTCATGGGGCTCGCTCATCGGCCGTTCCCCTCCGCTCCGGCACCCGCGTCCACCGCGTGCAGCCGCTCGACCTGCACCGCCACCTCGGGTACGTCCATGCCCGCCAGGGTCTCCACCCGCTCGGTCACCCGGCGGCGCACCGCCCCGCACCGGCGGCCGATGTCACCCGGATAGCCGAGTTCGACGCTGACCTGTACCCGGGCGGTGTTCCGGTGCACCGTGACCGTCGCCCGGGGCGCGGACGCGTCCCCGGGCAACGTGCCGACGGCCTCCTTCGCCGCCTGCCCGGCGATCTTCGCGACGACCCGGTCGGCGATCCGGGTCTGGCCACGGTCCGCCGCGGCGACCCGTTCGTCCGTCGCCGTCACCGCCGTCACCGCCGCCGTTCGCCGCGCTCGCGACTCCGGAAGAAGTCGCCGGGCTCCAGGTCACCGTCCAGGAAGCGGCCGACGACGAAGCCGACCGCTCCCAACGCGGCGACCAGCAGGAACGCGCCGAACCCACCGAAGTACCCGGCGAAGCCGAGCGCCATGCCGGCGATCAGGCCGACCACAGCCATGCTCATCTGTGCTCCTCAACTGCCTCGGGGGGAGAGGACTACTGGACGCGTGACTCGGACTCGTCCTCGTCGTCGTCCTCGTCGGGGAGCTTGACGTCGCTGACGGCGATGTTGACCTCGACGACCTCCAGGCCGGTCATCCGCTCGACCGCCGCGATGACGTTCTCCCGGACCTCCGCGGCGACATCGGCGATCGCCTCGCCGTACTCGACGACGATCTCCAGGTCGAGGGCGGCCTGGGACTCGCCGACCTCCGCCTTGACGCCGCGGGTCACGGACTTCCCGCCGCCGGGGACACGGTCGCGCACCGCTCCCAGCGTGCGGGAGATACCGCTGCCCATCGCGTGGACACCCATGACGTCGCGGGCCGCCATTCCGGCGATCTTCTCCACCACTCCGTCGGCGATGGTGGTGCGGCCTCGGCCGGCGGGGGATCCGCCGCCTCGCTTGCTCAGGGAACTCCCCCGTCCGTCGTCCCCGCCGGACGCACTGCCGGGGCTGTCGGGCCGGTTCCGCTGTGGGGTCTCGGTCATCGCCGCTCTTCCCTTCGGGGGCAAGGTTGGACTTCTGCTGTCACCGTAAGTGCGCTTGCCGTGTCCCGCGCCGTGGATACGGCAGGCTGGGGGAATGACAACGGCTGAGGGCCCCCACCGGGCCGATGGATGGACCGCGGCGGTACGCCGGAGACTCGGCCTCGGCAGGCTGCTGCCGCTGGGCGGTGCCGATGACGGGGCGTGGATCGCCGAGCGGGCCGCGGAGGCGGTACTACGGGAGGCGGCGGCGGACACGGGCTCGGTACTGGGCCGGCTGAGGATCGCCCCGGCCGACCCGGAGAACCCCCGTACGCCCGCGGTTCCTGGGCCGCCCAGCGCGCTGCCTCCCGGACCGCTGCGGATCGAGGCCGGTTTCGCGACCACGGCACGGCACCCGCTGCACGCGACGGCACAGACCCTGCGGGCGGCGCTGGCGACGGCGGCGGCCACCCGGCTCGGTCTGGAGGTCGAGGAGGTGGACCTCCAGGTGTCCGAGTTGCTCGAGGAGGAGCCGGCCCGGACACCACCGGCGCCCGTCGACCTCCGTGCGGCCGAGCCGGACGGGGCCGCCGGGGCCGCGGCCGCCGGCGTGCCCGGGGTCGCGGCCCTGACCCGGGTGCTGGGCAGCGCGGTGCACATCGCGGAAGGCCATGTCCGCGTGGAGCTCGCGACGGAGGCGGACCACCGGGCCCTCGACGTCGCCCGGGCGGTGCGCGGGGCGGTGGCCGCGGCCGTGGAGGGCCGCCCCACGGTCGCCGTACTGGTCACGGCCGTGGTGGACCGGGACTGACGTCCCTGCCCCGGAGCCGGGGCGGGGGATGCCGCCTCGTCAGTCGGCGAGGCCCGCCAGATCGCGCAGCCGGCGGCCCTGCGCGGCGCGTTCGGCGGCGCGCTGCTCCTCGTAGGTGCGGGAGCCGGCGCCCGCGAGCAGGGCCTTGGTCTCCACGACGGCGTCGCGTGGGGCGGCGAGCAGAGCGGCGGCCAGGTCACGGGCCGCCGCGTCGAGCTGGTCCGCCGGGACGACGAGGTTGGCCAGGCCGGTGCGCTCGGCCTCCTCGGCGTGCACGGCACGGCCGGTGGCGCAGATCTCCAGCGCGCGGGCGTATCCCACCAGGCTCACCAGGGGGTGGGTGCCCGCGAGGTCGGGGACGAGACCGAGGCCGGTCTCGCGCATGGCGAACTGCACGTCGTCGGCGGCGATCCGCAGATCGCAGGCGAGGGCGAGCTGGAAGCCGGCGCCGATGGCGTGGCCCTGGACGGCCGCGATCGACACGAGGTCGTTGCGGCGCCACCAGGTGAACGCCTCCTGGTACGCGGCGATGGTGGCGTCGAGCTCGTCCTGCGGCCCGCGCGCCATGTCGAGGAAGGACGGCTCGCCGTCGAACCCTTCCGGGGTGAACGCCTGCCGGTCGAGACCCGCGGAGAAGGACTTGCCCTCGCCGCGCAGCACGACCACCCGGACGCTGCCGGGCAGCGCCCGGCCGGCCTCGGTCAACGCCCGCCACAGAGCGGGAGACTGGGCGTTGCGCTTGGCCGGATTGGTGAGCGTCACCGTGGCGACCGCATCGTCGACGGTGAGCCGTACGCCGTCCTTGTCGAGCACAGAGTCGTGCGAGGTCATGGGCGCCTCCGGGTCGGGTGCAGTCAGCACGTACTGATAAGTGACTGAACAGTAACCACCCGGACGGCCTCACGGCCGACCGGGTGGCCACCCGATGCTCCGGCGGACCCTCGGGGCCGGCCTCCACCCGCCCCGGACCACCGCCGTCAGGCCGAAGCGGCCTTCTTGCCTCGTGTCGCTCCGCCGCGTCCGCGCAGCGTGACACCGGATTCGCTGAGCATCCGGTGGACGAATCCGTAGGAGCGGCCCGTTTCCTCGGCCAGCGCCCGGATGCTCGCACCGGAGTCGTACTTCTTCTTCAGGTCTGCCGCGAGCTTGTCGCGCGCGGCGCCGGTCACCCGGCTGCCCTTCTTCAGAGTCTCGGCCACCCGTGCCTCCTCAAGGAAGTGCGCTCTGGACTCTCATGATCACCCCTAGCGGCCTTCCTGGCCACCCATTCGGCAAGGTCCGTACGACCCGATTCCCCGTCCCGATTCCGGCCGACACAATCGGAATCCCCCATTCCAAGGGGCTCCGGGAGGGTCTGGCCGGAACATCGAAAAGAACGGGCAGGTCAGGACCGTACGGGGGTGAGGCACCGAAACGCGTGCGCCCGGCAGACATCTGCCGGGCGCTGTTCCGGGGTACGAGACGTTCTCACCCAGATGATGGATCACACATCGGCCGAATGATCCGGACGGGACGGATCACCGGGTGTCCGGAGCCTTCGCTCCGGCCTCAGGCGAGGGCGACCAGGTCGCGGTAGTCCGCGCCCCACAGGTCCTCGACGCCGTCCGGCAGCAGGATGATGCGCTCCGGCTGGAGCGCCTCCACCGCGCCCTCGTCGTGGGTGACGAGGACGACCGCGCCCTTGTACGTGCGCAGGGCGCCGAGGATCTCCTCGCGGCTGGCCGGGTCGAGGTTGTTGGTGGGCTCGTCGAGGAGGAGCACGTTGGCGGACGAGACGACCAGCGTCGCCAGCGCGAGCCGGGTCTTCTCACCGCCGGAGAGCACCCCGGCGGGCTTGTCGACGTCGTCGCCGGAGAAGAGGAACGAGCCGAGCGTCTTGCGCACCTCGACGAGGTCGAGGTCGGGCGCCGCCGAGCGCATGTTCTCCAGCACCGTGCGCTCCGGGTCGAGGGTCTCGTGCTCCTGCGCGTAGTAGCCGAGCTTGAGTCCGTGGCCCTCGATGACCTGGCCGGTGTCGGGCTTCTCGGCACCGCCGAGCAGCCGCAGCAGCGTGGTCTTGCCCGCGCCGTTGAGGCCGAGGATGACGACGCGGGAGCCCTTGTCGATGGCCAGGTCCACATCGGTGAAGATTTCGAGCGAGCCGTAGGACTTGGAGAGGCCCTCGGCCATCAGCGGCGTCTTGCCGCACGGGGAGGGCTCGGGGAAGCGCAGCTTGGCGACCTTGTCGGAGACCCGGACCGCCTCCAGACCGGAGAGCAGGCGCTCGGCCCGCTTGGCCATGTTCTGGGCGGCGACGGTCTTGGTGGCCTTGGCGCGCATCTTGTCGGCCTGCGAGTTGAGCGCCGCGGCCTTCTTCTCGGCGTTCTGGCGCTCGCGCTTGCGGCGCTTCTCGTCGGCCTCGCGCTGCTGCTGGTAGAGCTTCCAGCCCATGTTGTAGATGTCGATCTGGGAGCGGTTGGCGTCCAGGTAGAACACCTTGTTGACGACCGTCTCGACGAGTTCGACGTCGTGGGAGATGACGACGAAGCCGCCGCGGTAGTTCTTGAGGTAGTCGCGCAGCCAGACGATCGAGTCGGCGTCCAGGTGGTTGGTCGGCTCGTCGAGGAGCAGGGTGTCGGCGTCCGAGAAGAGGATGCGGGCGAGCTCCACGCGCCGGCGCTGACCACCGGAGAGCGTGTGCAGCGGCTGGCCGAGCACCCGGTCGGGCAGGCTGAGCGCCGCGGCGATGGTGGCGGCCTCCGCCTCGGCGGCGTACCCGCCCTTGGTGAGGAACTCCGTCTCCAGGCGCTCGTACTTCTTCATCGCCTTCTCGCGGGTGGCGCCCTTGCCGTTCGCCATCCGCTCCTCGTTCTCCCGCATCTTGCGCAGGATCTCGTCGAGGCCGCGGGCCGAGAGGATGCGGTCGCGGGCCAGGACCTCGAGGTCGCCGGTGCGCGGGTCCTGCGGGAGGTAGCCGACCTCGCCGGAGCACGTGATGGTGCCGCCGGCCGGGGTCCCCTCACCGGCGAGGCACTTGGTGAGGGTGGTCTTGCCCGCGCCGTTGCGGCCGACGAGGCCGATGCGGTCGCCCTTGGCGATACGGAAGGAGGCGGACTCGACGAGGATGCGGGCGCCGGCGCGCAGCTCGATGCCGGAAGCGGTGATCACGGAAAACTCCAGGGCGGTTCGGACGGCGGAAGGGTGGTTACGGGCTCACGACTCGACGCCGTTACTCATGCACTGGAAGAAATGCCATGGGGTCAGTCTACCGGCGCTGTCCCTCTGCTCTTCCGGGTACCGCCGGAACCGGCCGGCCGCCCGTACCGCGGCGTGGGGCGGGGCGGTCGCCCCCGCGGGGACGGGCGATACTCGCCCCAGGGCGGCGGGCGGGCCGCGGCCCGGTGGAGGTGGTACGACCGTGCGGTTCGACGACGACGCCGATCTGGACACGTCGGAGGTCAGTGATGTACGCGGCAGCCGTGTCCCCGGCGGCAGGGTCACCGTGGGCGGCGGTGTCGTCGGCGTCGTGGTGCTGGTCCTCGGGCTCTTCTTCGGGGTGGGCCCGGACGAGTTGGGCCTCTCCTCGGGCGATACGGCGGCGGAGCCCGGTGCGTCCTCGGCCGGGCGGGTCCAGCGCGACTGCCTGAAGGGTTCGGACGCGAACTCCGGACAGGACTGCCGGACGGTGGCCGTGGTCAACAACGTGCAGGACTACTGGCGCCAGGAGTTCGACCGCTCCGGTGAGACGTACACCCCGGCGAAGACCGTCCTGTTCACCGACCGGGTCTCCACCGGCTGCGGGGCCGCGACCTCGGCGGTGGGGCCGTTCTACTGCCCGGGCGACCGGCAGGTCTATCTGGACCTGGGCTTCTTCGACGAGCTGCGGTCGGCGTACGGGGCCCGCGGCGGGTCGTTCGCCGAGGCGTACGTGGTGGCGCACGAGTACGGGCACCACGTCCAGAACCAGTTGGGCACCCTCGCCCGGGCTCAGGACGGGCGGCAGGGCGCCGACAGCGCCTCGGTGAAGGTGGAGCTCCAGGCGGACTGCTACGCGGGTGTCTGGGCACACCACGCGACGGCCACGAAGGACGAGTCCGGACGCCCCCTCGTCACCGAGCTGACGAAGGCGGACATCCGGGACGGGCTGGACGCGGCGGCGGCGGTCGGGGACGACCGCATCCAGGAGAGGTTCCAGGGCGGTGTGCACCCGGAGTCCTGGACGCACGGTTCGTCGGCGCAGCGCGAGCAGTGGTTCACCACCGGCTTCCGCACGGGGGACGTGAGCCGCTGCGACACCTTCCGGTGACCGGGGGCCGCGTGCGCGGGACGCGGCGGACGGCGGGCGGGGCCCCCGGACGCGGGTCCCGGGGGCCGCGGCCGGACACCGCGGCCGCCGGGGGCGCCGCGTCCCGCGTCCGCCGCTCAGGCGCCGCCGGTGTGCACCTGGAAGGCGGCGCGGCGGACGGCCTTGGCGAGGGCGGGGTCGGGGTGGGCCGCCGCGAGGGCCACCAGGACCTGGACGGTGCGCGGGTGCCCGACGGCCCGTACCTCGTCCAGGAGTGCCGGGACCGTGCCCTGGACGGCGGAGTCGAGGTGGCGGACGAGCAGCCCGGTCTCGCCGTGGTCGGCGACGGCCGCGGCGGTGTCCACCCAGAGCCAGGTGGCCTCCTCACGGCTGAGGACGTCCTGGGCGTCGTCCGGGTCGGCGCCTTCGTACTCGGCGAGCCAGAGCAGGGCGTAGGGACGCAGCGGCGCCTCGCTGACCACGGACCTGACCACCGGCTCCGCGGGGGCGCCGACGACCCGCAGCGCCTCGAAGGCGAGGCCGCGCAGCAGCGCGTCCTCGCCGCGGGCGACGGCCAGCAGTTCGGCCACGGCGCTGCCGACGGGCCGGGCGGCGAGCCAGGCCCGGTACTCGGCGCGGGCCGGTCCCGGGGTCAGCCGGGCGCAGCCGAGCAGCATGTCGGCGGCGGACTGCTCGATGTTGCCGGCCGGGCTCTGGGCGGCCACACAGATCTGCTCCAGCTTGACCCAGACCGCCCAGTTGCCGAGGGGGGTGAGGGTGGCGTGCCCGGTGCCGAGCGTGAGGGCGCCGACGGCGGCGAGCCCTTCCAGGGCCCAGTCGAGCAGCAGCGTGTTGAGGTCCGCCGAGGTCTCGGTGGCGGGCGCCGGCGGTGCCTGCGGACCGTAGGGCACCTCGCACCGTTCCTCGTGGAGTTCCGCGACGCGCTGGCCGAGGAGGTCGAGGAGGGCGGGTACCGGGACGGGGCCCGCGGACAGCTGGAGCAGGGAGAGGACCTGGGGGACGGCCTCGACGGCCTCGGCGACGGCGGTGGCCTCGATGCCCTCGGGTGAGGGGTGCACCAGGGACCAGGCGTCGAAGAGGGCCACCCAGCCGCGCAGTACCGCGGAGTCGTCCCGGTTCCAGGCGCGCAGCCGCCAGCCGGGGCGTGCGGTGTCACCGTGCAGTTCGATCAGCCCGGCGAGCCTGGCCCGGTCCCAGCCGGCCCGTACCTGGGCGGGGGAGAGTTCCATGGCGGCCGCGGCCGCTTCCAGGGCCCCGGCGGCGAGCGGGGCGGTACCCGGGCCCGCGCCGTCGGCGGCCCAGCGGGCGATCCGTACGGCGTCGGCCAGCACGGCTCTGGCCTGGCGGGCCAGTTCGGCGGGTGCCGGGGTGCCCTGGGGCGGGCGGGGGGCCGGCCTGGTACGCCGGGTGGTCACGGCCTTGCGGGCGGTGGCAAGGGGTCGCGGGCGGACAAGTCGCAGCCTGGAGTCGCGCGGAGTACGGGACGTCACGGGAGCAGTCTTGCCTCTGACGGCCCGAAAGCCCAAACGGAGGCCGGATCCGGGCGCGTGGGACGGCCGGCCGGCCCGTCACCAACCGGGCCGTTCCGTCCCATCCGCTCACATCAGGGGCGTGAGGAAGCGCCGGAGGGCCTCCTCGTAACCGGCCGGGTCGACGTTCCACATCGCGCCGTGCTGGGCCTGCGGCACCGGGTGCAGGGTGACGAGGTCGGGGCGCCGGGCGGCGAGGTCCCGGGAGGGCTGCCAGGGCGCGAGGGTGTCGTCGGGGCCGTGGAAGACCAGGGTGGGCACGTTCAGGGCCGTCGGCACCGAGGTGTCCATCAGCCGTACGCCGTGCAGCCCGGTCTGGCCCTGCGCGGCCCGGACTGCCAGCGGCAGCAGCGCGGCGGGGACCCCGCGGGCGCCCGCCAGGGCGCGGAGGGTGACCTGCCAGTCCATGACCGGGGAGTCGAGGACGAGGCCGGCGATGCGGTCGCGGAGCGCGGAGTTCACGGCCGTGTGCAGGGCCATCGAGGCGCCGGTGGACCAGCCGTGGAGGACGACGCTCTCGGCCCCGTGGCGCACGGCGTGGCGGATGGCGGCGTCCAGGTCGCGCCACTCGGACTCGCCGAGGTGGGCCAGTCCGTCGGGCGACCGGGGGGCGCCGGCGTCGCCCCGGTAGGCCAGGTCCAGCACGGGGAGCCGCTGCGACTCCAGGAAGGCCAGCACGTTCATCGGCTGCTCCCGGGTGGTCCCGAGGCCGTGCACGGTGATGACCCAGGTGGTGCGGTCGCCGGGGAGGAACCAGGCGGGCAGGGCGCCCAGCTCGCCGGGGATCTCGACGTCCTGGTAGGTGAGGCCGAGCCCGCCGAGGGGGTCGCCGCTGTGCAGCTGCGGGGTGAGGCGGACCTTGGCGCCCGGTTCGAGGCTGCCCCGGGTGACCCGCTCCAGGCGGCGTACGACGGTGTCCGCGGAGCCGTCCGGTCCCTGGTCGAGGACCGGGCCGACGATGGCGTGGACGTCGCGGCCGGTCAGCCCGTACGTCCCGGGGCGCAGGGCCGCGAAGGAGCGGGTCAGGGTGACCTGTCCGGCCGCGGTGGCGTGCACGGTGAGGCGGCGGTCGCCGGGGAAGGGGTGCGGGCCCCCCGCGAGGGCGGCGTCGCTGGCGTACCGGCCGGCCGCGACCGCTGCCGCGCCGATGCCGAGGATCGTGGTGACGGCTGCTGCCGTCGCTGTTGCCGGGCGCATCGCCCCAGTCTCCCGGTCCACCGGCCGCGTGGCCAGCGGGCCGGGCCGTCCGGTGTCCCCGTTCCGTTGACCGGGCGTGGAGTTCAGCCGGGTTGTCCGTAGCTTTCCAGGGCGTCCTGGACGTCGCGCAGCTGGGCCGGGGAGAGCAGGGACGGGCGGTGGCCGGGGACGGAGCTCGCGGTGAGCCAGAGCCGGCAGAGCCATTCCAGCTGGGCGGTGCGTTCGTAGGCCTGGTCGAGGGTGTCCCCGTAGGTGACGGTCCCGTGGTTGCGCAGGAGGCAGCCGGTGCGGTCCCGGAGGGCGTCGAGCATGTGGGCGGCGAGTTCGGGGGTGCCGTAGCGGGCGTAGGCGGCGGTGCGGACGGGGCCGCCGAGCAGGGCGGTGGCGTAGTGCACCGCCGGGACCTCGGTGACGAGGGTGGAGACGGCGGTGGCGTGGACCGCGTGGGTGTGCACGACGGCGGCGGCCGAGGTGGCGCGGTAGACGGCGAGGTGGAGGGGGAGTTCGCTGGTCGGGGCGAGGCTGCCGAGCACCTGGTGGCCGTCGAGGTCGACGCCGACCGCGTCCTCGGGGCCGAGCCGGTCGTAGGGCACTCCGCTCGGGGTGACCAGGACGACGTCGCCGGCTCTGGCCGAGACGTTGCCCGAGGTGCCGACGACGAGGCCCTCCGCGGCGGTTCTGCGGGCCGTCGCGACGACGCCCTCCCACACCTGTCCGATCGCGTCCCGCGGCTGGTCCGTCATGCGGGGATCGTAGCCAGGGGGTGAGAGATGTCTCCTCGACGGTCCCGAACGGGACGCACAGCCTTCGTCGAGCGTTCACCAAGAACGGGCAAAAGCCGGGCCCCGCACGGCCTCGGGAGGGTCCCGCCACCTGCCGGACGCGCAAGCGGAACGTCCGCTCACGGTTGGGGTCACCACAGCGCCCTGCTCAGTTCACCTTCTGTTCATCCAGCTTGCCTACGTTCCAACTGCCAATGACGCCGAACGATTGTCTGGGTAAATGGAACACATCACCCTGCTGCTTGCGATTGTGGTCGTAACAGCTCTCGTGTTCGATTTCACGAACGGTTTCCATGACACCGCCAACGCGATGGCCACCACCATCTCGACCGGCGCCCTCAAGCCGAAGACCGCGGTGGCCATGTCCGCCGTTCTCAACCTGGTCGGCGCGTTCCTGTCGGTGGAGGTCGCCAAGACGATCTCCGGCGGCATCGTCAACGAGAACGGCCTCAGAACCGAGGTCATCTTCGCGGCGCTCGTCGGTGCCATCCTCTGGAATCTGCTGACCTGGCTGGTCGGTCTGCCCTCCAGTTCGTCCCACGCACTCTTCGGCGGCCTCATCGGCGCCGCCGTCATGTCGGCCGGCTGGTCCTCGATCAACGGCGGCACCGTCGTCACCAAGGTCCTCCTGCCCGCCGTCGCCGCCCCGCTCGTCGCCGGTGTGGCCGCGCTGCTGGCCACCAGGCTGACGTACCGCATCAACCGGAACATCACCGACGAGGCCCAGCTGAAGTCGACGGCCAAGGGCTACCGGGCCGGGCAGATCGCCTCGGCCGGCCTGGTCTCGCTCGCCCACGGCACCAACGACGCGCAGAAGACGATGGGCATCATCACCCTGGCCCTGGTCACCGGCGGCGTCCTCGCCCCCGGCTCCAACCCGCCGGTGTGGGTCATCGCCTCCGCCGGTCTCGCCATCGCCATGGGCACCTACCTCGGCGGCTGGCGCATCATCCGCACCATGGGCAGCGGGCTCACCGAGCTGAAGCCGCCGCAGGGCTTCGCCGCCCAGACCAGCGCCGCCACGGTCATCCTGGCCTCCTCGCACCTCGGCTTCTCCCTCTCCACCACACAGTCCTGCTCCGGCGCCGTGATGGGCGCGGGTCTGGGCCGCAAGGGGGGCGTGGTCCGCTGGTCCACCGCCACCCGGATGTTCGTCGCCTGGGGTCTGACGCTGCCCGCCGCCGGACTGGTCGGCGCAGGTGCCGAGTTCCTGACCAAGCAGGGCCCCTGGGGCGTCGCGGTGGTGGCGGTGCTGCTCGTCGCGGGTTCCGGCGCCATCTGGCTGCTCTCGCGCCGCAAGCCGGTCGACCACACCAACGTCACCGCGGCCGGGACCGAGGCGGAGCCCGCGGGCGTCGTCACCACCGCCATCGCGGCCGTCAGCCCGCCGCCCATCGGTATGGGCGTCCCGGAGCTCAAGGCCACCATCCCGGCCCCGGCGACCGAGACGCCCGCCGACCCGCCCCGACCGGCCACGGTGTAAGGACAGATCCGCATGAACATCGACTGGGCAGCACTCGCCACCGTCTTCGGCGTCTCTCTCGTCGTCACCGTCGCACTGGTCGGGCTCTTCAGCCTGGGCATCGTCTCCCTCGCCAGGCAGGCATCGGCCGAGCGGGGCGGCGGCTCCCCGATCCCGGCGCGCGTCGGCGCGTACGCCTGCTTCGCGCTGTGCACGGCGGCGGTCGCGTACGGGATCTACCTGATCGTCGCCTGACTCCCCCGCTCTTCCCGCCGGGCCGGACGCACCTGCCGTGCGTCCGGCCCGGTGTGCGTCTGCGCACACCACAGCCCCGCAGGTCAGCGGCAGGTTGACGGGCGTTCGCGGGGCGTGGTGGACTGCCGGGGCCAACTACGGCGACAGAAGAGGAAGCCGGTGCGAATCCGGCGCGGTCCCGCCACTGTCACCGGGGAGCAGTCCCCCACACGGACGTCACGGCCCGCCACCGCGGGCTGGAAGGCCGGGGGACGCTGCGGATCCGGAAGCCAGGAGACTCTCGTCGCCGGTCACGTCGAACCAGGGCGCGGACCCTGAGTGAGGACATCTGCCATGCCCGGCCGCCGTGCGCCCGTACCCCCGCCCCTGGTCCAGCCCCTCCGAGGCGTGACGGCCGGCTGAACCGTGCGAGCCGACCGCATCTTCGCGTACGGCGCCACCGCCGGTCTCATCGGCGACCTGCTGCTCGGTGACCCCCGCCGGGGCCACCCGGTGGCCGCCTTCGGGCGGGCCGCGGCGGGCGTCGAGAACCGGCTGTGGCGTGATCACCGCGGCTGGGGCGCCCTGCACACGCTGGTCTGCGCCGGAGGCGCCGCCGGCGGTGCCGCGCTGGCCGCCCGTGCGGTGCGCGGCCGTCCCGCCGCGGCCGTGGCGCTGACCGCCGCCGCCACCTGGTCCGTCGTCGGGGGCACCTCCCTCGGCCGTGAGGCCCGTGCCATCGGCGGCGCGCTGGCCGCCGGGGACCTCGACCGGGCCCGCGAACGGCTGCCGCACCTGTGCGGCCGGGACCCGCACTCCCTGGACGGGCCGGCGATCGCCCGCGCGGTGGTGGAGTCCGTCGCCGAGAACACCTCCGACGCGGTGGTGGGCGCCCTGGTGTGGGGTGCGCTGGGCGGCGTCCCCGGGCTCGTCGGGTTCCGGGACTGTCTCTTATACACATCGGGGAAGCATCCGAGCCCCAACGCGGGCCCGGTGGAGGCCTCGTTCGCCGGCGCGCTGGGCGTACGGCTGGGCGGGACCCTGGCGTACGGCGGCCGGGTCGAGCACCGGCCCGTGCTCAACGGGGAGCGGGGCCGGGACGTGCGGGTCGAGGACGTCGAACGCGCGGTGCGGCTCTCGCGCCGGGTGGGTGTGCTGGCGCTCGGGGTCTGTGTGGCCGGGCGGCTGGCGTGGGGACGTGCGGGCCTTCGACGGGGACGTACGAGGGCCGGGAAGGGGCGGGCATGAGCGGCGGGCTGCTGGTGGCGGGGACCACCTCCGACGCGGGCAAGAGCGTCGTGACGGCCGGGATCTGCCGGTGGCTGGTGCGCCAGGGGGTGAAGGTCGCTCCGTTCAAGGCGCAGAACATGTCGCTGAACTCCTTCGTCACCCGCGAGGGTGCGGAGATCGGCCGCGCCCAGGCGATGCAGGCGCAGGCCGCCCGGGTGGAGCCGACGGCGCTGATGAACCCGGTGCTACTGAAGCCCGGCGGCGACCGCTCCAGCCAGGTGGTGCTGATGGGCAGACCGGTCGGCGAGATGAGTGCGCGCGGCTACCACGGCGGGCGCCAGGAGGCGCTGTTCGGGACGGTCGCGGACTGCCTGGAGCGGTTGCGGAGCGAGTACGACGCGGTGATCTGCGAGGGCGCGGGGTCTCCGGCGGAGATCAATCTGCGGCGCACCGACATCGTGAACATGGGCGTCGCCCGGGCCGCCGGCTTCCCCGTGCTGGTCGTCGGGGACATCGACCGGGGCGGGGTGTTCGCCTCGTTCTTCGGCACGACGGCCCTGCTGGGCGCCGAGGACCAGTCCCTGGTGGCGGGGTACCTCGTGAACAAGTTCCGGGGCGACGTCTCGCTGCTGGAGCCGGGACTGGACATGTTGTACGGGATCACCGGACGGCGTACGTACGGGGTCCTGCCGTACGCCCACGGGCTGGGCATCGACGAGGAGGACGGGCTGCGGGTGTCGATGCGCGGCACCGTACGGGAGTCGGTCGTCGCGCCCCCGCACGGCGAGGACGTGCTGCGGGTCGCGGTGTGCGCGGTGCCGCTGATGTCGAACTTCACCGATGTGGACGCGCTGGCGGCCGAACCGGGTGTGGTGGTGCGGTTCGTGGACCGGGCGGAGGAGCTGTCCGACGCGGATCTGGTGGTCGTGCCCGGTACCCGGGGCACCGTCAGGGCGCTGGCGTGGCTGCGGGAGCGGGGGCTGGCC
>NZ_KL585408.1:7395-7870 GCF_000721935.1 Streptomyces sp. NRRL WC-3549 | reverse complement strand
CCGCCGAGGGGCGGCCGGTGCTGGGCGTCTGCGGCGGGTTCCAGGTGCTGGGCGAGTCGGTCGAGGACGACGTGGAGTCCCGGGCGGGGCTGGTCGAGGGTCTGGGCCTGCTGCCGGTGCGGGTCCGCTTCGGCCGGGAGAAGGTGCTGGCCCGGCCGTCCGGTTCGGCGCTCGGTGAGCCGGTGGAGGGGTACGAGATCCATCACGGCGTCGCCGAGGTGCGCGGCGGTGAGCCCTTTCTGGACGGGTGCCGGGTCGGCGCGGTGTGGGGGACGCACTGGCACGGCTCGCTGGAGAGCGACGCGTTCCGGCGGGCGTTCCTGGGTGAGGTGGCGCGGGCTTCCGGGCGGCGCTTCACGGCCGCGCCGGACACGAGTTTCGCGGCGCTGCGCGAGGAGCAGCTGGACCGGCTGGGGGATCTGATCGAGGAGCACGCGGACACGGACGCGTTGTGGCGGCTGATCGAGGCGGGGTC
>NZ_KL585408.1:1337-7220 GCF_000721935.1 Streptomyces sp. NRRL WC-3549 | reverse complement strand
AGCGGGGGCGCCGCCGGGGCTGCCGTTCGTGCCGCCCGGGGCGCCGCCGGCGCCGGGGGTGCCGGAAATGGGGGCCGGGGCGCCGGAAGTGGGGGCCGGGGTGCCGGAAGTGAGGCCCGGGGCACCTGCGACGGGGTTCGGGGCGCCTGCGGCGGGGTTCCCTCCCCGCTCCGTCCCTTCCCGTGGGCACGGCTCCGCCCCGCGCCCCGGGCCCCGATCGCCGGGCGGGCTCGGAACGCCGCCCCGGGACCCGGAGTCCGGCACTGATGTTTCTGCGAACGAGGAGGCCCTGTGAGTACGCCGTATCCCTTCACCGCCATCGTCGGGCAGGACGACCTACGGCTCGGGCTGCTGCTCAACGCCGTCAGCCCGGCCGTCGGCGGGGTCCTCGTACGCGGGGAGAAGGGCACCGCCAAGTCCACCGCCGTGCGGGCGCTGGCCGCGCTCATGCCGGAGGTCCGGGTGGTGTCCGGGTGCCGGTTCTCCTGCGACCCGACGGCGCCCGACCCGGCGTGTCCGGACGGTCCGCACGAGGCAGGTCCGGGCGTGTCGCGGCCCGCCCGGACCGTGGAACTGCCGGTCGGCGCGTCGGAGGACCGGCTGGTGGGCGCCCTCGACATCGAACGGGCCCTCTCCGAGGGCGTGAAGGCCTTCGAGCCGGGACTGCTGGCGGACGCCCACCGCGGGATCCTCTACGTGGACGAGGTCAACCTCCTCCACGACCACCTGGTGGACCTGCTGCTCGACGCGGCGGCCATGGGTGCCTCCTACGTCGAGCGCGAGGGCGTCTCCGTACGGCATGCGGCGCGGTTCCTGCTCGTCGGGACGATGAACCCGGAGGAGGGCGAGCTGCGGCCCCAGCTGCTGGACCGGTTCGGGCTGACCGTCGAGGTCGCCGCGTCCCGGGACACCGACCAGCGGGTGGAGGTCGTACGGCGCCGGCTGGCGTACGACGACGACCCGGAGGCGTTCGCCGCCCGGTGGGCCGGGGAGGAGTCGGCGTTGCGCGAGCGGATCGCCGCCGCACGCCTCCTGCTGCCCCGGGTGGTGCTCGGCGACGGGGCGCTGCGGCAGATCGCGGCCACCTGCGCGGCGTTCGAGGTCGACGGGATGCGGGCCGACATCGTCATGGCCCGTACCGCGACCGCGCTGGCCGCGTGGGCGGGGCGTGAGGAGGTCACCGCCGAGGACGTGCGGCAGGCCGCGCTCCTGGCGCTCCCCCACCGGCGCCGGCGCAACCCGTTCGACGCGCCCGGGCTGGACGAGGACAAGCTCGACGACGCCCTCCGGGAGTCGGGGGACGACACCGACGGGCCGGACGGGGGGCCGGACGACGACGGACCCGGCGGTGGCGGAGGCGCAGGGTGGCGGCCCCGACGCGCCGGACCGCGGCGAGACGGAACGCGGCGACACGCCCGCCGGGGGCGAGGGGGCGGGGTCCGAGCCGCCCTCCGCGCCGGCCGAGGGGGCCGGCCCCGAGCAGCAGCCCGTCGGGGCGTCGGAGCCGTTCCGGGCGAAGATGCTCAGCGTGCCCGGCCTGGGTGAGGGCGCGGCCGGACGGCGCTCACGGGCCCGTACCGAGCACGGGCGCACGACCGGGGCGCGCCGGCCCGAGGGTGCGCTGACGAAGCTGCATCTGGCGGCGACCGTGCAGGCGGCGGCCCCCCATCAGCGGGCGCGCGGGCGGTCCGGGCGCGGACTGGTCGTACGCCGTGACGATCTGCGGCAGGCCACCCGGGAGGGGCGTGAGGGCAACCTCGTGCTGTTCGTGGTGGACGCCTCCGGGTCGATGGCGGCCCGGCAGCGGATGGGCGCGGTCAAGGGTGCCGTGCTGTCGCTGCTGCTGGACGCCTACCAGCGGCGGGACAAGGTGGGGCTGGTGACGTTCCGCGGGAAGGACGCCGAGGTGGCGCTGCCGCCGACCTCGTCGGTGGACGCCGCGGCGGCCCGGCTGGAGTCGCTGCCGACCGGGGGGCGTACCCCGCTGGCCGCCGGGCTGCTGAAGGCGCACGACGTGCTGCGGGTGGAGCGGTTGCGTGATCCCTCGCGGCGTCCGCTGCTGGTCGTCGTGACGGACGGCCGGGCGACCGGTGGCCCGGACCCGGTGGCGCTGGCCGGGCGGGCGGGCCGGCTGCACGCCTCCGAGGGAACCGCCTCGGTCGTCGTGGACTGCGAGACGGGCGTCGTACGCCTCGGTCTCGCCGCACAGCTCGCCCGGGATCTGGGAGGCGGCGCGGTCACGCTCGACGAGCTGCGGGCCGACTCGATCGCCGGGCTGGTCAAGGACGTACAAGCCGCCGGGAGGGCCGCGTAATGCCACAGGGACAGCCGGTATCGGTACCGGACGACGGACTGACGACACGTCAGCGGCGGAACCGTCCGCTGCTCTTCGTGCACACGGGCATCGGCAAGGGCAAGTCGACGGCCGCGTTCGGGCTCGCGCTGCGGGCCTGGAACCAGGGCTGGCCGATCGGGGTGTTCCAGTTCGTGAAGTCGGCGAAGTGGAAGGTCGGCGAGGAGAACGCGCTGAGGGTGCTCGGGGCGAGCGGCGAGGGCGGCACGGTCGACTGGCACAAGATGGGCGAGGGCTGGTCGTGGGTCCAGCGCGACAACCAGCTGGACAACGAGGAGAAGGCGCGGGAGGGCTGGGAGCAGGTCAAGCGCGACCTGGCCGCCGAGACGTACAAGCTGTACGTGCTCGACGAGTTCGCCTACCCGATGCACTGGGGCTGGATCGACACCGACGAGGTGGTCGAGGTGATGCGGAACCGTCCGGGGACCCAGCACGTGGTGATCACCGGGCGCAACGCTCCGGCGAAGCTGATCGAGGCCGCCGACCTGGTGACCGACATGTCGAAGGTCAAGCACCCGATGGACGCCGGTCAGAAGGGCCAGAGGGGCATCGAGTGGTGAGTGTCCCCCGTCTGGTCGTCGCCGCGCCCGCGTCCAACAGCGGCAAGACCACCGTCGCCACCGGCCTGATGGCGGCGTTCGCGGGGCGCGGGCTCGCCGTGTCCCCGCACAAGGTGGGCCCCGACTACATCGACCCGGGCTACCACGCGCTCGCCACCGGCCGCCCGGGGCGCAACCTCGACGCGTACATGTGCGGGCCGGAACTCATCGCCCCGCTGTTCGGCCATGGGGCCGCCGGGTGCGACCTGGCGGTCGTCGAGGGGGTGATGGGGCTGTACGACGGGGCCTCGGGGCAGGGGGAGCTGGCGTCCACCGCGCAGGTCTCGAAGCTGCTGCGGGCGCCGGTGGTGCTCGTCGTCGACGCGTCTTCGCAGTCCCGTTCGGTCGCGGCGCTGGTCCACGGTTTCGCCTCCTGGGACCCGGAGGTGCGCATCGGCGGGGTGATCCTCAACAAGGTGGGCTCCGACCGCCACGAGGCGCTGCTGCGGGAGGCGTTGGAGGAGACGGGACTGCCGGTGCTGGGGGCGTTGCGGCGGGCTCCGCAGGTGGCGACCCCGTCGCGGCACCTGGGTCTGGTCCCGGTGGCCGAGCGGCAGGCCGACGCGGTGGGGGCCGTGGCGGCGATGGCGGAGCGGGTGCGGGAGGGCTGCGACCTGGACGCCCTGCTGGCCCTGGCCCGTACGGCTCCGGGGCTGCCCGGCGCGGTGTGGGAGCCGGAGCAGCGGCCCGTCGCGGGGGCCCGGCCGGTGGTGGCCGTGGCGGGCGGGGCGGCCTTCACGTTCGCGTACGCCGAGCACGCCGAGCTGCTGAGAGCGGCGGGCGCGGAGGTGGCCGTCTTCGATCCGCTGCGCGACGAGAAGCTGCCCGAGGGCACGGCGGGCCTGGTGATCGGCGGCGGGTTCCCCGAGGTGTACGCCCCCGAGCTGTCGGCGAACGAGCCGCTGCGCGCGGCCGTCACCGAGCTGGCCTCGGCGGGTGCGCCGGTCGCGGCGGAGTGCGCGGGGCTGCTGTATCTGGCGCGTGAGCTGGACGGGCGGCCGATGTGCGGGGTGCTGGACGCCTCGGCCCGGATGTCCCGGCGGCTGACGCTCGGCTACCGGTCGGCGGTGGCGGTGTCGGACAGCGTGCTGGCGGAGGCGGGCACCCGGCTGCGGGGGCACGAGTTCCACCGGACCGTGCTGGAGCCGGGCGCCGGTGCCGTGCCCGCGTGGGGGCTGCACCAGCCGGAGCGGCGGGTGGAGGGTTTCGTCCAGCGCGGCGTGCACGCCAGCTATGTGCACACGCACTGGGCGGCGGCTCCCGGTGTGGCCCGGCGTTTCGTGGACCACTGCCGCCGGCGGGCGGTGTGACCGGTGGGGGTGCGGCGGGGCCGGGGCGGACGGTGCCGCGGCCCTCGGTGGGGGCGGGGCCTCACTTCCCCGCGACGCCGACCACCAGCCAGATGAAGCCCACTCCGGCGACGGTGCACAGCAGCGTGGAGCGGGCGGGGTGGTCGTGGTGCGCCTCGGGCAGGATCTCGGCCGCGGCGAGGTAGAGGAGCGCCCCGCCGAAGAAACCGATGTAGCAGCCGAGCAGTTGCTCCGGAAGAGTGAAGAACAGGGTGGTCGCCGCGCCCACGACCGGGGCCAGGGCGTCCGCGAACAGCATCAGGAGGGCCTTGCGTCGGGCGTTCCCGTAGAGGCTGGTGATCGTGTACGTGTTGAAACCGTCGGCGAAGTCGTGGGTGATGACGGCGAGCGCGACCGCGGCGCCCATTCCGCCACCGATCTGGAACGCGGCGCCCAGCGCGACACCGTCCATCAGGCTGTGGCCCACCATCGCCGCCGCCGCCGTCAGCCCGACCTGCGGCACCCGTTCCTCGCCCGCGCCGTGTGCGGCCTGGCGTACCGCCAGGGAGCGCTCCACGAGGTGGGCGGTCAGGAAGCCGCCCACGAACAGCAGCAGGGCGGCCGGCACACCGAAGACCTCGTCGCCCGCCGCGTCCAGTGCCTCGGGCAGCAGGTCGAGACCGACGACGCCCAGCATCAGCCCTCCGGCGAACCCGAGGACCAGGTGTCTGCGGTCGCTGACGCGCTGCGCGACCCAGCCGCCCGCCAGGGTCATCAGGAACGCGCCGAGCGCGACGAATACCGCCATGGGCCCTTGCTAGCGGATAGGCCCCGCTCCCCGCACCTCAGGCCGCCCTCACCGGGGTCGCCGTGCCGCCCCCGTCCGGAAGGCCCGTTCCATGCCCCGTCAGCCGCTCGTCGTCGGGGTCGGCGCCCGCCGTGGCGTACCTCCCGAGGAGGTGCTGGGGCTGGTGCTCGGGACGCTGGAGGAGGCCGGGCTGCGGGCCGGGGACGTGACCGCCGTGGCGACGCTGGACGCCCGGGCGGACGAGCCGGGGATCACCGGCGCGGCGGCGCGGCTCGGGGTGCCCGTGCTCGCGTATCCGGCCGGGGTGCTGGCCCGGGTGCGGGTGCCTCACCCGTCGCGGGTGGTGCGGGCCGCCGTGGCCACCGGTTCGGTGGCGGAGGCGGCGGCGCTCACGGGTGCGCGCGGATCAGGGGCGGAGGCGCGGGGCGCGTCGGACCCCGCCGAACTGCTGGTACGCAAGCGGAAGTCGGCGTCGGCGACGTGCGCGGTGGCCCGCGGGGTCCCGTCGATGGGCACCCCGGCGTCGACGCATGGCGTCGCGCCGTTCACCATGGCTCCCATGCTGCCCCCCACTGAGCACATCGACAGCGCCGAGCCGGATCTGCGGCACCACGGCGACGCTGAGGTACGCGGTCTGGATCTGACCGATCTCGCCGTGAACGTACGGACCGGTACACCGCCCGGCTGGCTGCGGGAGCGGATAGCCGCGTCGCTGGGATCGCTGGCCGCCTACCCCGACGGGGGCCCCGCGCACGCCGCCGTCGCCGCGCGGCACGGGCTGCCGGTGGAGCGGGTGCTGCTGACGGCGGGCGCGGCCGAGGCGTTCGTCCTCAT
>NZ_KL585408.1:0-1189 GCF_000721935.1 Streptomyces sp. NRRL WC-3549 | reverse complement strand
GAGCGGGTGCTGCTGACGGCGGGCGCGGCCGAGGCGTTCGTCCTCATCGCGCGGGCGGTTCCGGCGCGGCGTCCGGTCGTCGTGCATCCGCAGTTCACCGAGCCGGAGGCGGCGCTGCGGGCGGCCGGGCACCAGGTGGACCGGGTGGTGCTGCGCCCGGAGGACGGTTTCCGGCTGGATCCGGCGGCGGTGCCGGAGGAGGCGGACCTGGTGGTGGTCGGCAATCCGACCAATCCGACGTCCGTGCTCCACCCGGCCGGGGTGCTGGAGCGGCTGGCGCGGCCCGGGCGGACGCTGGTGGTCGACGAGGCGTTCATGGACGCCGTGCCCGGGGAGCGCGAGGCCCTGTGCGGGCGTACGGACGTGCCCGGGCTCGTCGTGCTGCGGAGCCTGACGAAGACCTGGGGACTGGCGGGGCTGCGGATCGGCTACGTCCTGGCCGATCCGGCGACGATCGGCCTGCTGCGGGAGGCGCAGCCGTTGTGGCCGGTGTCGTCCCCGGCGCTGGCGGCGGCCGAGGCCTGC
Organism: Streptomyces sp. NRRL WC-3549; assembly: GCF_000721935.1. GTDB lineage: Bacteria > Actinomycetota > Actinomycetes > Streptomycetales > Streptomycetaceae > Streptomyces. The sequence goes on along the minus strand of NZ_KL585408.1, from coordinate 664 downwards.
ATGGAGCCGCGTGCGCTGGCCGAGGCGGCGGACGCGGCGGACCGGGTGGCGGTGGACCGGGCGCATCTGCTGGCGGGGCTCGCGGAGTTCGGCGAGGTGCGGGTGGTGGAGCCGGCCGCCGGGCCGTTCGTCCTGGTGCGGCTGGAGCGGGCCGACGAGGTGCGGGAACGGCTGCGGTCGCGGGGGTTCGCGGCCCGGCGCGGGGACACGTTCCCCGGGCTGGGGCCCGAGTGGCTGCGGCTGGCGGTACGCGACCGCGCGACGACCAACCGCTTTCTGCAGGCGCTCGACCTCGCGTTGCAGGGCCTGCCCCGGAGGCCGGGCCGCTGAGGGCGTGTGTACGGAACCGGGAGCGGTGCTCACATGGGTGAGCACCGCTCCCGGTCCGGGGCGGGAGTCCCCCGTACGGGAGTCCCCGGGGCGGGCTGAGTGGTGGCCGCGGGGGCGTAGCGACGCTCGGGTACGTGAGCGCCGCCCGGATACATGAGCATTGCTCCGGTGCGTGAACGCTGCTCCGATAGGTGAGCACTGCTCGGGTACATGAGCACCGTTCTCCCGAGAGCGCCGTTCTCCCGAGAGCGCCGTCCTCCCGTGAGCACCGCTCTCCCGCGCGGCCTCGCCCTTCCCCCTACGGGCTCGCCCGGCTCCCCCGACTGTCCGGTTC
>NZ_KL585407.1:35281-35705 GCF_000721935.1 Streptomyces sp. NRRL WC-3549 | reverse complement strand
TGTGTATAAGAGACAGGACGGGGACGGGGGACGCGGCGGCGGAGCCGACCGGGCCCGACCGAGTTGCCTTGGACATGACAGGTCTCATTCCGTGGGGGCGGGCGCGCGGCCACAGGGCGCGTGGGGGCCGGCAGGACCGCCTTCGAAAGTTTCGGTGCCGTACCCCGCGCGCCTCGGGGCGGGCGGGCGCGCGGGGAAGGCCGGGGCGGCCTCGGTGGACCGGCCGAGGCCGCCCCGGCCTTCCCCGCGCGCCCGCCCGCCCCGAGGCGCGCGGGGTACGGCACCGAAACTTTCGAAGGCGGTCCTGCCGGCCCCCACGCGCCCTGTGGCCGCGCGCCCGCCCCCACGGAATGAGACCTGTCATGTCCAAGGCAACTCGGTCGGGCCCGGTCGGCTCCGCCGCCGCGTCCCCCGTCCCCGTCTC
>NZ_KL585407.1:28692-35149 GCF_000721935.1 Streptomyces sp. NRRL WC-3549 | reverse complement strand
CGTGCCGTCAGTCGGCCGTGGCCGCCGGCTCGACGGAGGTGGCGCAGACCATGGTGCGCCGGTGGTCGACGGTGCGCTCGGGGCCGGTGAGGCGCAGCCGCACCGTGTGCCGGACGTCCGCCGGGGCGCTGGAGGTGGCGAAGCGCAGCTCCAGGTCGCCCGGTTCGACGATCCGGCGCCCGCGGATCCCGGTGAACGACACCAGGTCCGCGTGGAAGCGGAAGCGGACCCGCCGGGACTCCCCGGCGGCGAGCGGCACCCGCGCGTAGCCGATGAGCCGCGCGTCGGGGCGCGTCGTCTGGGCGACCGGGTCGTGCACGTAGAGCTGGACCACCTCGGCGCCGTCGCGGTCACCGGTGTTGGTGACCGTGAGGTCGAGGTCCGTCTCGCCGTCGGTGGGCAGTTCGGCGGGTGCGCCCGCGCCCGGCTCCCAGGTGAACGACGTGTACGAGAGCCCGTGGCCGAAGGGGTGGAGCGGGCTCGGGTCCAGGTTGCTGACCCCGTTGGCCAGGCCGAGCGGTCGGGGATGCCGACGGGCAGCCGCCCCGAGGGGTTGACCCGCCCCGACAGCACGCCGGCCAGGGCCCCCGCGCCCTCCTCGCCGGGGAAGAAGGCCTGCACACAGCCGGCCAGCCGGCCGGCCTGCGCGCCGAGGGCGTACGTACGTCCGGTGAGCAGCACCAGGACGACCGGCGTCCCCGTCTCCAGCAGTGCCTCCAGCAGTGCTGCCTGACGCCCCGGCAGGGCGAGGTCGGCCGCGTCGCAGCCCTCCCCCGAGGTGCCGCGGCCGAAGAGCCCGGCCCGGTCGCCGAGTACGGCCACGCACACGTCGGCCCGGGCCGCCGCCTCCGCGGCCTCGGCGATACGGGAGCCGTCGTCCCCGTCCACGTCGCAGCCCTCCCGGAAGTCCACCTCGGCGCCGGGGAACTCCTCGCGCAGGGCGTCCAGCACCGTGGGGATCTCGATGCCCATGGGCGTGTCCGGGTGGGAGACGCCGACATGGCTGGGGAAGGAGTAGCAGCCCAGCATGGCCAGCGCGTCGTCCGCGCGGGGGCCCACGACCGCGATCCGTCCGGTCCCGGTCAGCGGCAGCGCGCCGTCCCGGTTGGCCACCAGGACGCAGGAGCGTTCGGCCAGCAGCCGGGCCAGCGCGCGGTTGCGCGGCGGGTCGAGGTCCACGGCGCCGCGGGCCCGTTCGGGGTCCACCCCGTCGAGGGCGGCCGGCAGAGCGGTGTCCCGCGGGTCCAGGAGGCCGAGTCCGCACTTCTGCAGCAGGACGCGGCGCAGGGCGCGGTCGACCAGTTCCTCGGGGACGGCCCCCTCGCGCACGGCGGCCACCAGCGCGTCGCCGTAGCCGCGCACGGTCGGCAGTTCGACGTCGACGCCGGCGGTCAGGGCGAGGCGGGCGGCGTCGCCCCGGTCGGCGGCGACCTTGTGCAGGGTCTCCAGGAAGCCGATGCCGAAGTAGTCGGCGACCACCGTCCCGGTGAACCCCCAGGTGTCGCGCAGGAGTCCGGTGAGCAGCGCCGGGTCGGCGGCGACGGGGACGCCGTCGATCTCGGCGTAGCTGTGCATCACGGAGCGTACGCCGCTCTCGCGCACCGCCATCTCGAACGGCGGCAGGATGACGTCGGCCATCTCACGCGCGCCCGCCCGGACCGGCGAGTGGTTGCGGGCGCCGGCCGAGGCGGAGTAGCCCGCGAAGTGCTTGAGCGTGGCCACGATCCCGGCGGACTCCAGGCCCTTGACGTAGGCGGTGGCGATGGTGCCGACCAGGTACGGGTCCTCGCCGATGGTCTCCTCCACCCGGCCCCAGCGAAGGTCGCGGACCACGTCCAGGACGGGGGCGAGCCCCTGGTGGATCCCGACCGACCGCATGTCCTCGCCGATCCGCCGGGCCATCTCGGTGACCAGCTCGGGGTCCCAGGCGGCGCCCCAGGCGAGCGGGACGGGGTAGGCGGTGGCGCCCCAGGCGGTGAATCCGGCCAGGCACTCCTCATGGGCGAGCGCCGGGATCCCGAACCGGCCGGCCTCGGCGATCCGGGCCTGGGCGCGGGCCAGCGCGAGGGCGCCGACCCCCGGGTCCACCGGGGCGGTGCCGAACGGCCGGGTGAGCTGGCCCAGTCCGCGGGTGGTGATCTCCTCGAAGTCGACCGCGTCGACCATCTCGTCCTGGTGCGGCGCTACTCCGTCGCCCTCGGCGTCGGCGCCCACCCAGATGCCGTACAGCTGGGCGGTCTTCTCCTCGAGGGTCATCCGGGCCGTCAGATCGGCCACCCGCTCCTCGGGGCTCAGCGAAGGGTCGCGCCACGGGCCGTCGGCGGCGGGGAGCTGCTCGGTCTGTCGGGCGGGCGGGACGGGGTGGATTGCCATGGCGGCAGGGGTTCCTCTCATGAGTGCGGTGGTGCGGGGCGGCAGGGGTGTGCTACTTGCCGCCCACCCCCATCAGTCCGTTGATCAGCGCCCGCCGGGCCACGAGGTACACGACGAAGATCGGCACGACGGAGAGGACGATCGCGGCCAGCACGGCGGGGATGTTCACCCCGAACTGGGTCATGAAGTTGAAGAGCCCGAGCGTCAGTACGCGGTTCTCCTCCGACTGCGTCAGGATCAGCGGGAACAGGAAGCCGTTCCACGCCTGGAGGGCGGAGAAGATGGCCACGGTCGAGATCCCGGCCCTCGACAGCGGCACGGCCAGCTGCCAGAGCATCCGCGCCGGTGAGGCGCCGTCCAGCGCCATCGCCTCGTACATCTCCTCGGAGACGTCGCGCATGGTGCCGCTGAGCACCAGGACCGCGACCGGCATGGCGAAGGCCGCGGTGGGGAGGATGATCGCCCACAGGGTGTCGTACAGGCCCATCCTCCCGATCAGCAGGTACAGGGGCACGATCACCGCCTGCGCCGGGATGGCGACGCCCAGCAGGAAGGTCCGGAAGGCGAGCGACGAGAGGCGGCTGCGGGTGCGCACGGCGACGTACGCCACCGGGACGGAGAACACCAGCACGAGGACGACCGTGACCACGGCGACGATCGCGGTGTTGCCGAGCAGCGAGAGGAACCCGCTGTCCAGCACGGTGCGGTAGTTCTCCAGGGTCGGGTCCGTGGGGAACGCCAGCGGGTCGCCGTTCAACGCCTGGTCCTGGCGCATCAGGGACGCGGAGACCAGCGTGTAGAGCGGGACCAGGACGATGACGAGCCAGACCAGTGAGCCGACGCCGGCCACCGGGTTGCCGAGTACGTCCGGCGGTTCCCGGGGCGGGCGCGGAGCGGTGCTGCGGCGCGGCGGGACGGGTGTCGATCGACATGGGCGTCACATTCCTTCCCGGGTGGACCGCATGGAGCCGAAGCCGCTGAGGCGCACCATGATCAGTGAGATACCGGTGGCCACGACGACGAGCGCGGTCGCGATGGCCGCCGCGTATCCGAGGTCGTAGGTCTGGAAGCCGGTCCGGTACATCAGGTAGGGCAGGATCGTGGTGTCCGTGCCGGGGCCGCCCTTGGTCATGATGAGGACGGTGTCGAAGTACGTCAGCGAGCCGACGATCATCAGGACCGAGGAGGTCGTCATCGTGTGGCGCAGCTGCGGCAGGGTGATGTGGAAGAACTGCCGCACCATGCCGGCGCCGTCGATGGAGGCCGCCTGGTAGAGGACTTCCGGGATCTGCCGGGCGCCGCCCTGGTAGATGAGCGTGTGGAAGGGCATGAACTGCCAGCCGCCGACGAACGCCACCACCAGCAGGGCACCGGTGGACGACCCCATGACGTTGGGATCGACTCCGATCCAGGGGCCGATCTCCTTGATGACGCCGAAGTTCGGGTCCAGGAGGGCGTGGAAGAGCATGGCGATCGCGGTCGTGGAGAGCAGCAGCGGGATGAAGAAGATCGCCGACAGCACGGCCCGGCTGCGCCGGCGGCCCGCCGCCCAGACGCCCAGCAGCAGGGCCACCGGGGTCTGGAAGACCCAGCTGATCGTGGTGAGCAGGAGACTCAGCCAGGCGGCCTGGCCGAACTCCGAGTCCTTGAACAGCCGGGTCCAGTTGTCCAGGCCGGTCGGGGAGGGCGAGTTGAGGCCGTCCCAGTCGCAGAAGGAGAGGTAGACGGCGATCCCGAGCGGGATGATCGCGAAGACGGCGAAGAAGACGATGCCGGGCACGGCCCAGCTGACCGGGGGGCGGAGATGTGTATAAGAGACAGCCTGTCTCCGCGCCTCTTCGCTACCGGAGTGTGGAGGGACATGTCTACTGTGCGGCCTTCATCGCTTCGACGAACTTCTCGGGCGTCGTCTTGCCCGCGAACAGCTTGCTGATCTCCGTGAGCAGCGGGGTGGCGTACTGCGTCTCGAGCGCCTGGTCCCAGGAGAGGGTGAAGCTGGGGGCCTTCTGGACCATCTCGTACTGGTCGGTGGCGAACTGCGGGTTGGGCGAGCCGCTCAGCATCGACGCGGCGTTCGACGTGGTGGGGACGTCGCCGTTGTCGACGAGGGCCTGCGCGTACTCCTTCGACGCCATCGTCTTCAGGAACTCGATGGCGGCGTCCTTGTGCTTGGTACGGGAGTTGACGGACCAGTAGTTGGTCGGGTTCCCCACGATGTTCGCCGGGTCGCCCACCCCGCCGTCCACCGTCGGGAAGGTGGTCCAGCCGAGGTCCTTCTCGGCGAACTCGGGCGCCTTGCCGAGCTGCGTCGAGTACTCCCACGAGCCCATGAGGTGCATGGCGGCCTTCCCCTTGTTGAGGAGGGTGGGGGCTCCGCCGTTGCCGTAGTCGACCGAGTTGAAGTTCTTGCCGAAGGCACCGTCGTCGATCAGCTGCTTGACGGTCTGCGCGGTCTTGAGGACCGCCGGGTCGCCCCAGGCGTCGGTGTCACCGCTCTGGATCTTCTGGAAGACCTCGGGGCCGCCGATGCGGTCCAGCAGGTACTCCATCCACATCAGCTCGGGCCACTTGTCACTGCCGCCGAGCGCGAAGGGGGTGATGCCGGCGTCCTTGAAGGTGGTGATCGCCTTCTGGAGGTCCGCCCAGGTCTTGGGCGCCTGCAGGCCGTGCTTCTCGAAGAGGGTCTTGTTGTAGAAGAGCATCACGGGCTGCATGCCGCGCATCGGCACCCCGTAGACCTTCCCGTCGAGGCCGCCGGCCGTCATGATCGAGGGGATGAATCCGTTCTTCAGCGCGGGGTCGTTCTTGACCGTGTCGGTCAGGTCGACGAGCTGCTTGGCCTCGACGTACGGCTTGATGGAGCCGCCGCCCCAGTTGTAGAACACGTCCGGGGCGTTGGGCGAGCCCATGGCGCTGCGCAGCTTGTTGACGTAGTCGGTGCCGGGGACCGACACCAGCTTGATCTTGACCTCGGAGGTCTTGTTGAACGAATCGACCGCGGCCTGCTGGATCTTGACGGAGTCGTCACCGTAGACGTAGGCGGTTATGGTCCCGCCGTCCGATCCGCCGTCCCCGGAACCGCAACCGGCCAGCAGGCCGGTCATCGCCATCGCCGCGGCGGTGGCCGCCCATCTCGTCGTACGTGTGCCCTGACTGAAAATCCCCGACCGCATGACCGCACCCTCTGTCGAATGTTTCGGCGTGCCTATCGAATGTTGCCGGAACCGTACGGTCGTGTTTCGGGCCCGTCAAGAGGGTAGGACCAAGGATTTACGATCCTTGCCCGGTCGCCTGCCGGACGGGATGTGCGGCTACGATTCGTGCATGAGCCCCGCAAAGGTCCAGCCCCCACAGGAGAAGGCGTCCACCGGCGCGTCGTCGGAGAGCACCGCCACGCTGGCAGAGATCGCCCGAGCGGCCGGAGTCTCGGCTCCGACAGTTTCGAAGGTGCTGAACGGCCGCGCCGACGTCGCCCCCGGCACCCGCACGAAGGTGGAGGAACTGCTGCTCCGGCACGGTTACCGCCGCCGCCGCGGCGCCTCCCAGCAGTCCCAGCTCATCGACCTGGTCTTCCACGAACTGGACAGCGCCTGGGCGATGGAGGTCGTACGCGGCGTCGAGAACGTCGCCCGGGACGAGGGCATGAGCCTGGTGCTCTCGGAGAGCGCCGGCCGCCTCACCCCGGGGCAGACGTGGGTGGACGGCGTCCTGGCACGCCGCCCGGCCGGGGTCATCCTGGTGCTGTCGGACCTCGACGCCGCCCAGCGCGCCCAGTTGAACAGCCGCTCCATCCCGTTCGTCGTGGTGGACCCGGCCGGCGACCCGGGAGACGACATCCCCTCCGTGGGCGCGGCCAACTGGCAGGGCGGGCTGGCCGCGACCCGTCACCTGACGGGCCTCGGGCACCGGCGCATCGGCGTCATCGGAGGCCCGGCCCGCATGATGTGCAGCCGCGCCCGGCTCGACGGCTACCGCGCCGCACTGGAGACGTCGGGGCTCCCGATGGACTCCGAGCTCGTCCGCGAGGGCGAGTTCAACCACGAGGACGGCTACCGCACCGCGCTGGAGCTGCTGCGGCTCCCGG
>NZ_KL585407.1:22131-28469 GCF_000721935.1 Streptomyces sp. NRRL WC-3549 | reverse complement strand
GATGTGTATAAGAGACAGACCTCCAGGCGCTCGGCGTGTACGAGGCCGCGCGCGAACTGGGTCTGCGCATCCCACAGGACCTCAGCGTCGTCGGCTTCGACGACCTGCCGGTCACCCGCTGGATCGGTCCGCCGCTCACCACGGTGCGCCAGCCGCTCATCGAGATGGCCGAGACGGCGGCCCGCCTGGTGCTCGACCTCGGCCGGGGCAAGCAGCCCGCGACGACCCGGGTCGACCTGGCGACCAGCCTGGTGGTGCGCAGCAGTACGGCTCCGCCGGCCGCGCGCTGACCCCGGCGGCCGACGGCCCCGCGGCCCGTCGGTATCGCCGCCGCGGTCCCGCGGGGGCCGGGGCCGCCCCCGCGCCGGCGCGTCCGCCCACGGGCTGCCACCCCGGCGCCCGCCGCCTCGCGGAGGCCGCATCACGGAGGTGCCCGGCGCCGTTCGCGCGGCTTCTTCGCGCACCTCGTACGGTGCGACCGGGCGAGCCGCAGGGCCCGCCCGAACGGCGCGACACGGGACAGCGGCCCGGGGACGGGAACGACCGGCGGTTCGCACGCGCCCCGCGCCGTGCAACTCCGCACCGCCGCCGCGGCCCCGCCCCTCCCCCGCGCCTCAGGCTCACGCCTCCGGCGAGGAGCCGGCCGCTCAGCCCAGCAGTGCTCCCAGACGGTTCGCGGCATCCGCGACCGTGGCGCCGAGGTCGTCGATGCGGGTGGGCTCGAACACCGATACGCCGATGCTGGTGGTCGCTTCACCGCCCCGGGCCGGGACGGCCGCGGAGACACCGATGACGGCGGGGATGACCTCGCCCATGGTGACGGCGTAGCCCCGGGCGCGGGCCTCGGTGACCTCGGCGCGCTCCCCCTCCACGGGCGGGCCCTGCGCGAGCAGGGCGAGACCGCCGGAGCCCTCTTCGATGGAATGGGTGTGCCCGGGCCGGAAGGACACGTGGACGAGGGCGCCGCGCGGCTCCACGACCATCAGTGCGCGCACCTCGGACGCTCCCTCGCGGACGAGCAGGTGGGTGGTGGCCCGGGTGACGTCGGCCAGTTCGTCCAGGATGGGGCGGGCCAGGGTGCGCAGGTCCTGCTGGACGGGTTCGGCGAGGGTGACCAGGCCGGTCCCGAGGACGATCCGGCGCTGGGAGTCACGGCGGCACAACTGGTGCGCCTCCAGGGTCCTCACCAGCCGGTGCGCGACCGTGCGATGGACCCCGATCCGGACGGCGAGCTCGCTGACGGTCAGACCTCCAGGGTGTTCCGAGAGGACTTTGAGGATCAACAGCCCGTGATGGAGCGTCTTCGACATGCCGGTGTCGACGGCGATGTCGGACACAGGCGGGCTCTGGGCTGATCGGTTCATGAAATCCATCCCTTGACGGGCTTCGCGGAGCCTGCATAAGCTCACATTAGTCGCACAGCTAGTGCGATTATCGCACGCAATTCTGTGGGGGACAACCCACGCACCGGCCGATCGGGACAGCGGCCGACGCGGGATCATGTGCCGAAGGGACACTCCCATGAACCTCTCCACGCCGGCCTTTCTCGACGGCACCCGGCTGGCCGAGATCCAGCAGCTCTACCACCTTCAAAGTCATCTGATCGACGGCGGTCACGCCGCGGACTGGGCCGCCACCTTCACCCCCGGTGCCACCTTCGATTCACCCAGCTATCCGGCACCGGTGACCGGCACCGCCGCACTCACCGCGTTCGCCGAGCAGTTCACGGCCGCCTGCCGGGCCGAGGACGTGGTACGGCGCCACGCGATCGGCACCGTCGCCGTCACCGGCGGCGACGGTGCCGGGGCCCTCCGCGTGGAGTCGTACCTGCAGATCATCGCGACCCCCCGCGGCGGAACCCCGCGCACCGAACGGTTCACCACCCTCACGGACCGTGTCGTGCGCGACGGTGACCGGTGGCTGATCGCCACCCGCACCGTCCGCCGTGACGACCGCCCCGGCACCGACAGCTGACTCCGTCCGCACGGACACCTCCCCCATGGGTCCGCACGGACCTCGGCCGGCCGGTTCGGCCACCCCGAGCCGGCCCGCTCCGCATCGCCGCCCGTCCGGACCGGCCCTCCCCCGCCGCGTCCTTCGCACGCCGCCCGCCCCGAGCCTCACCGGCACGGGCCCGTGCGGCGGCGCCGAACCGGACTCCGGGCCCGCCCTACCCCCGGGCCTCACCCCGGCCCTCCTTCTCGCTCTCCCCCTCCGCAACCGTTCCCGTGACGGCCGCCGCCCCGTGCCCGTGTCCCGCCCCTCGGGGACGCGTGTCCGGGCCGTGCGCGGTCGACGCGGCACGGCGCCCCCGTCGCGCCACGTCGCGCGCGGTGACACTCCGACAAGCAAGGACCAGCACTGATGAACGACATCGCAACCCCGCAGGCGGCCGACGCCGAGAACCCCGGCCGGGTCGACCACCGGCGGCCCTGCGTCCAGTACCCCGAACTGGCCGGCGGCACCGCGGTGGTCACCGGCGCCGGGCGCGGCATGGGCGCCGTGTTCGCCGAGGGCCTGGCCCTGCGCGGGGTGAACGTGGTCGCCGCCGACATCGACCTCGACGCGATGAAGCGGACCGCCGAGGAGATCAACGCCCAGGCGGACGTGCTGCCCGAGGGCGGCCGGCGGGGCCGGGTCGTCCCGGCAGCCGTCGACGTGGTGGACCCGGAAGGCCACGAGGCGTTGGCGCAGCTGGCCCTCGGCGAGTTCGGCCGTCTCGACCACTGGGTGAACAACGCGGGTATCTTCCCGCACGCCTTCGCGCAGGACATCTCCCCCGAGCAGATCGACTCGGTACTGAAGGTGAACGTGCAGGGGGTGCTGTTCGGCGCGCAGGCCGCCGCCCGGCACATGGGCCCCGGCGGCTCCATCGTGAACATGTCGTCGGTCTCCGCTCTGCGGGTGCGCAAGGGGCGCGGCGCCTACTGCACCTCGAAGGCGGCGGTGGCGCACCTCACCGAGTCGCTCGCGGTGGAGTACGGCGACCAGGGCCTGCGGGTCAACTCGATCGCCCCCGGTTACATCGACACCGAGATGACCCGCTGGGTGCGCGAGGACCCGGCCGCGCTCCGGCACGCCCTGGACAGCGTGCCGCTGCACCGCCTCGGCTCCCCGCAGGAGGTGCTCGGCGTACTGCTGTTCCTGCTCTCCGACAGCGCCCGCTACGTGACCGGGCACAGCATCGCCGTGGACGGCGGTTCGCGCCATGTCTGAGCCGGACCACGCCGCCTCCCTCCCGGACCGGCCCGGCGAGGGCCACGGCCCGGCGGAGCACTCCGAGACCGTGCGCTACCCGTCGGTCGTGCTCATCACCGGCGCGGCGGCCGGGATGGGCGCCGAGCACGCCCGCGCCCTGGCCCGTCGCGGCAGCCACGTCCACCTGGCCGACGTCGCCGACTGCGCCCCCCTCGTACGGGAGATCACCGAGGCCGGCGGCCGGGCCACCGGGCACGCCCTCGACGTCACCGACCGGGCCGGCTGGCGGCGCGTCGTGGACGCCGTGCGGGCGGCGGACGGCCGGCTCGGCGGACTGGTCAACAACGCGGGCATGTCCCGTCGGCTGCGCTTCATGGACACCACCGAGGAGGTGTGGGAGCGGGTGATGCGCGTCAATCTCTTCGGCCCGTTCCACGGCATCCAGGCCGTGGCGCCCCTGATGCGGGACAGCGGCGGCGGCTCCATCGTCAACATCTCCTCCGTCTCGGGGCAGATCGGCTACTTCTCGCCCTCGTACTCCGCCGCCAAGTGGGGGCTCACCGGGCTGTCGAAGTCCGCGGCCGGCGAGCTGGCCGCCTGGAACATCCGGGTCAACTCCGTGCACCCAGGCCTGGTCTCCACCGGTCTGCTCGCCGGGTCCGACGGCTTCGTGGAGTCCGCGCGGCGCAGTATCCCGGCCGGCCGGCTGGGGGAGCCGCGCGAGATCACCGACGCCGTGCTGTTCCTGCTCGGCGACCGCAGTGCCTACATGACCGGCACCGAGGTCACCCTGGACGGCGGTCTGGTCTCCAACGGGCTCTACCACCGCATTCTCGACGACGCCGAAGGAGCTCTGTGATGACCGATCTCGACGCGCTGGACGTAATCGTGGTGGGCGGCGGCGGTGCCGGTCTGGCCGCCGCGGTCAGCGCGGCCGAACAGGGGGCGCAGGTCCTGCTGTTCGAGTCCGAGCGTGAGCTGGGCGGCTCCACGCAGCTGTCCGCCGGTCTCTTCACGGCGGCCGGCACCAGCGTGCAGCGCGGTCTGGGCGTCGAGGACACCGCCGAGCGGTACTTCCAGCATTACATGGACCTCAACCAGTGGCTGCTGAAGCCGGGCCTGATCCGGGCCTTCTGCACCGCCGCCGGGCCCACCCTGGAGTGGTTGCTGGACCTCGGCCTGGACGTTCCCGCGGCCATCTCGCCGGACGCCCACACACCGGGCCTGTGCCGGGCCGGGGTGGAGGACGTCTGGCGCGGCCACGTGCCGCGTGACCAGGGGTACGGCCTGGTACAGGTACTCGACCGGGCGCGCCGCGAGCGCGGGGTCCAGGCCGTGCTCGACACCCGGGTGGAGAGGCTGCTGTTCGAGGACGGCCGGGTCACCGGCGTCGTCGCCGACGGCATCGAGGTGCGGGCCGGTGCGGTGGTCGTCGCCAGCGGCGGGTTCGCCCAGGACCCCGGGCTGCTCGACCGGTACTACCCGGCCGCGCGGGAGGCCGGTGACTCGCTGTTCGTGGTGGCGGCCCCGGGCAGCCGGGGCGACCACCTGGCCTTCGCCGAGCAGACCGGCAGCTCGCTGGCCGGGCACGGCTGGGGCCTGATGCTGCCCACCGCCTACTTCCAGCGCCACCACCACTGGCAGGCCGGGTTCCCGCCGAAGTCCCGGGTCTACGTCAACTTCGCCGGGCGCCGGTTCATGGACGAGGACGCGTCCTATGCCGTCTCCGGCGGCCTGATCCTGGCGCAGGACGGGCCCGTGTGGGCGGTGTTCGACGAGAAGGCCCGGCTGGCGCTGCCGACCGGGTACACGGACTGGACCCCCGCACGGGTGGCCGAGGAGGCGCGGGCGGGCCGGACACTGCGTGCCGGCTCCCTGGCCGGTCTCGCCGCCGCCATGGACGTACCGGACGACGCGCTCACCGCGACCGTCGCCCGGTGGAACGCACAGCTCGCCGCGGACGGCACCGACCCGGAGTTCCTGCGCGAGGAGTCCCTCGCCGCGAAGGGATCGCCCGGGGCGCCCGACCCGATCGCGACCGGGCCGTTCTACGCGGCCCGGGTGCTCCCCGCCGAACTGGTGTGCACCCACACCGGTCTGGAGATCGACCACGAGGCCGCCGTGCTGGACCGCACGGGCGCCGTGATCCCCGGGCTGTTCGCCGCCGGTGAGGCGGGCGGCGGCGTGCTCGGCATGCGCTATGTCGGGGGCGGCAACGCGGTTGCCAACGCCCTCACCCTGGGACGCGTCGCCGGCCGCACGGCTGCCGGCGCCCGCTGACGCCCCTCTTCCGCCTGCGGGCACCCCTCTCATCATCCTTAGGAGCCGTCATGGGAGCGCACCTCGACGCCGAGGGCAGCGACATCGGCAGAAGGACGATCCGCAAGGTCTCGTACCGGATCTTCCCGATCATCCTGCTGCTGTACGTGTTCAACTACATGGACAGGTCCAACATCAGCTATGCCCAGCTGGGCATGGGCGAGGAACTGGGCATCACGACGGCCATGTTCGGCAGTGTCGCGGCGATCTTCTTCCTGGCCTACGTGGGCCTCGAAGTGCCGAGCAACATCATGCTGAAGAAGGTCGGGGCCCGGCTGTGGCTGGCCCGGATCGCCATCAGCTGGGGCCTGGTGACCGTGGTCACCGGGTTCGTCGAGAGCGTCACACACCTGTACATCGCGCGGATCGCCCTGGGCATCGCGGAGGCCGGCCTCTTCCCCGGCCTGCTGCTGTACCTGACGTTCTGGTACCGGGGCAAGGAGCGGGGCCGGGCCATCGCGACCCTGGCGCTGGCCCAGCCGATCGCGATGATCCTCGGCAGCCTGACCGGCGGCTGGATCCTGGACCACGCCCACTGGATGGACCTGAGCAGCTGGCGCTGGGTGTTCATCCTCCAGGGCGCACCCGCGGTGCTGATCGGCCTGGTCACCCTGGTCTGGCTGCCCGACCGGCCGTCCGACGCGCGCTTCCTCGACTCCGACGAGCGCGCCTGGCTGGAGTCGGAGATCAACAAGGAGTACGACTCCGACGGCTCGCAGAAGGAGACCGTCAAGGAGCAGCTGCGGGCGCTCAAGAACCGCAGGGTGCTCTACATGGCGGTCGCCAACTTCTTCGCCGCCTGCGGTCTCTACGGCTTCTCG
>NZ_KL585407.1:19880-21940 GCF_000721935.1 Streptomyces sp. NRRL WC-3549 | reverse complement strand
AACTTCTTCTCCCTGCCGCAGATCGTCCGGCAGCTCGACCCGTCCTACTCGGCCACCAACATCGGCTTCCTGGGTGCCGTCCCGTACCTGGTCGGCGCGGCCGGCATGCTCCTGGTGGCGCGGACCTCCGACCGCACGGGCGAGCGGCGCTTCCACGTCGTCGGGCTGATGCTGGTGGCGGCGGTGGGGCTGATCGGGACGATGGTGTTCCGGCACGATCCGGTGCCCGCGATGATCTGTCTCTCCCTCGTCGCGGTCGGTGTGCTCGGCTACATGGCCCCGTACTGGGCGCTGGCGGCACAGGTGCTGCCGCGCGGGCAGGCCGCGGTGGGGCTGGCGGGGATCAACTCCATCGCCGCTCTGGGCGGTTTCTTCAGCCCGTACATCATCGGCAGGAACGCCACCGCCGACGACGTCACCGTCGGCCTGTACTTCCCCATCATCTGCCTCGTCGTCTGTGCCGTGATGCTCTCCTTCCTCAAGGTGCCGAAGGAGCCGCGGCTCACCGCAACGGTCCCGTCGGCCACCACGGCGTCCGTCTGACCCCGTCCGGGCCGGGCCGCCTCGCGCGGCCCGGCCCCGTGAACCAAGGACATCCCCATGCCCTACTACCGCAGTGTCGGCGACGTCCCGCCCAAGCGGCACACCCAGCACCCTGACGCGGACGGCCGTCTCCGCTACGAGGAACTCATGGGCGAGGAGGGGTTCTCCTCCGACTCCTCGCTGCTCTACCACCGGGAGATCCCCTCGGCGATCACCGATTCCCGGGTCTGGGACATCCCCGGCCAGGGCACCACCGCCAACCACCCGCTCAAGCCCCGCCACCTCAAGACCCACGACCTCTTCCCGGACGACGCCCGGCGGGGCACCGACGCGGTGACGGGGCGGCGGCTGCTGCTCGGCAACGGTGACGTACGCATCGGCTACGTCGTCGCCGACACCGTCTCGCCGCTGTACCGCAACGGCATCGGTGACGAGTGCGTCTACGTGGAGGCCGGCAGCGCCACCGTGGAGACCGTGTTCGGGGCGCTTTCCGCCCGGGCCGGTGACTACGTCCTGCTCCCGAGGGCCACCACCCACCGGTGGCTGCCCGAGGGCGGGGAACCGCTGCGTCTCCTCTGCGTCGAGGCGAACTCGCACATCTCCGCCCCGCGCCGCTACCTGTCCCGCCACGGCCAGCTCCTGGAGCACGCGCCGTACTGCGAGCGCGATCTGCACGGCCCGGCCGGACCGCTGCTCGCCACCGGCACCGACGTCGAGGTGTACGTCAAGCACCGGGGGCCGCGCGGGGAGGTCCTGGGCACCGTGTTCACGCAGGCCACCCATCCCTTCGACGTGGTGGGCTGGGACGGCTGCCTGTATCCGTACACGTTCGGCGTCCACGACTTCGAGCCGCTGACCGGCAGACTGCACCAGCCGCCGCCCGCGCACCAGGTCTTCGAGGGCGACAACTTCGTCATCTGCAACTTCGTGCCCCGCAAGGTGGACTACCACCCGCTGGCCATCCCCGTGCCGTACTACCACTCCAACGTGGACAGCGACGAGGTGATGTTCTACTGCGGCGGCGACTACGAGGCCCGCAAGGGCTCCGGCATCGGCCAGGGCTCCGTCTCGCTGCACCCCGGCGGGCACGCGCACGGACCGCAGCCCGGCGCCTACGAGCGCTCGATCGGCGCCGAGTTCTTCGACGAACTGGCCGTCATGGTCGACACCTTCCGGCCGCTGGAACTGGGCGAGGGCGCGCACGCCGCCCAGGACCCGGACTACGCCTGGACCTGGGCGGGGCGAGGGCCGGCCTCGTGAACCCGGTGCTGAAGGGGCTCGTCGACGACGCCGGCCTGTTCCCGCCGACCGCGCTGCCGCCCGCCGAGGCGGTCGCCCGGCACCGCGACGACCAGGCCGCCGGCCACCCCATGCACACCCTGCGGTTCCTCGTGCCGGTGGGCCGCCTCGAAGAGGTACGGGCCGAACTGCGGCCGGAGGACCGGATCCGGCTCGGCCTGATCGCCGACGCCGCCGGCCCCGGGGACCCCGGTGAGCGGCTGCGCGCCGCGCTGGCC
>NZ_KL585407.1:16537-19653 GCF_000721935.1 Streptomyces sp. NRRL WC-3549 | reverse complement strand
GGCGAAGGGGGTGCCGGCGGTGCTGGCCGCCACCGCCGGCACGGACGTACCGGTGTTCCTGGAGCCGGCCGCCCCGGCCGGAGTCGACGCCCTCCTCACCGCGCTCGCCGGCGCCCCGGCAACCGGCGCCAAGCTGCGCTGCGGCGGGGTGCGGGCCGACCTGTTCCCCACCACGGCCGAGGTGGCCCACTTCGTGTGGGCGTGCGCGCGGGCCCGGGTGCCGTTCAAGGCGACCGCCGGACTGCACCACGCGGTCCGCCACCGGGACCCGGACACCGGCTTCACCCACCACGGCTGTCTGAACCTGCTGCTCGCCGCCGCGCGCGCCGCGACGGCCGACCCGGCGGCCCCCGCCGCACCGGCCTGCGTACCGCAAGCCCTGCGGATGACCGCACCCGAGGCCCTGGCAGGCGAGCTGGCCGCACTGCCCGTGTCCGCCGCGGACGCCGCGCGGACCCTGCTCGTCTCCTACGGCTCCTGCTCCACCCGTACACCGGTGTCCGAGGCGGCCACCCTCCTCGACACCGTCTGAAAGGACCGCTCCACCATGACCTCCCCCGGCTGGCTCCCCGTGGCCGAAGGCTCCCCGTTCCCCCTGCACAACCTCCCCTACGGGGTGTTCGCCCCGGAGGGCGAAGCGCCCCGGGTCGGCGTCGCCGTCGGCGAGCACGTCCTGGACCTCGCGCGGGCCCTCGACGACGCCACGTTCGCGCGGGCCGGCCTGAACGCCTTCATGGCCCAGGGCCGTACCCGCTGGCAGGAGGTCCGGGCCGAGATCACCGCCCTGCTCACCGACGCCGCCCACGAGGAGGCGGTACGCCCGGCGCTGCACCGCCTCGACGCCGTCCGGATGCTGATGCCGTTCGAACCGGCCGACTACGTGGACTTCTACGCCTCCGAACACCACGCCGCCCCTGCCGATCGGCTACCACGGCCGTGCGGGCACCCTGGTGGTCTCCGGTACGGACGTGGTGCGCCCGTGGGGGCAGAGCCGGCCGGTCGACGGCGGGGAGCCCGGCTTCGGCCCCTCCGAGCGCCTCGACATCGAGGCCGAGGTCGGCTTCGTCGTCGGCGTGCCGTCCGCGCAGGGCAGCCGGGTGGGCGTCGACGACTTCGCCGACCACGTCTTCGGGGTCTGCCTGGTCAACGACTGGAGCGCCCGGGACCTGCAGGCCTGGGAGTACGTACCGCTCGGCCCGTTCCTCGCCAAGTCGTTCGCGACGTCCGTGTCGCCGTGGATCGTGCCGCTGGACGCGCTGACCGCCGCCCGCACCGCCCCGCCGGCGCGTACCGAGCCGCTGCGTCCGTACCTGCGCGACGGGGAGGACTGGGGACTCGCCCTGGACCTCGAAGTACGCCTCAACGGGCAGGTGGTGGCGGCTCCCTCGTTCACCTCGATGTACTGGACCCCGGCCCAGATGCTCGCGCACATGACGGTCAACGGAGCCTCGTTGCGCACCGGCGACTTCTACGCCTCGGGCACGGTCAGCGGCCCCGGGCCGCGGGAGCGCGGGTCCCTGATGGAGCTCACCTGGAACGGCCGGGACCCGCTGGTCCTCGAGGACGGGTCCACCCGGGGGTTCCTGGAGGACGGCGACGAGGTCGTCATCACGGCGACCGCGCCCGGCCCCGACGGCACCCGTATCGGTTTCGGCGAGGTCCGGAGCCGTGTCGTCGCCGGTCAGGAGGGCTGAACCGGTGGACAAGGTGATCACCGACGCACGGGAGGCCGTGGCCGACATCGGCGACGGCGCCTCCCTCGCGGTCGGCGGCTTCGGCCTCTGCGGCATTCCCTCGGTCCTGCTGCACGCCCTGCACGAGCGGGCCGTCGGCGGTCTGCGGGTGGTGTCGAACAACTGCGGCACCGACCACCACGGTCTGGGCGTCCTGCTCGCCGACCACCGGATCAGCCGGGTGACGGCCTCCTACGTCGGCGAGAACAAGGAGTTCGCCCGCCAGTACCTGAGCGGCGAACTGGAGGTCGAGCTCATCCCCCAGGGCACGCTGGCGGAGCGGCTGCGGGCCGGGGGCTGCGGCATCCCCGCGTTCTTCACCCCGGCCGGTATCGGCACCCAGGTCGCGGACGGCGGACTGCCGTGGAAGTACACCGCCGACGGCGCGGTCGAGGTGGCGTCCCCGCCGAAGGAGCAGCGCGCGTTCGACGGCCGGGCGTACGTGCTGGAGGAGTCGGTCACCACCGACTTCGCCCTGGTCCGGGCGGAGCGCGGCGACCGCCACGGGAACCTCGTCTTCCACCGTTCCGCCCGCAACTTCAACCCGCTGGCGGCGATGGCCGGCACGGTGACCGTGGCCGAGGTGGAGGAGCTGGTGGACGGCGCCCTGCACCCGGACGAGGTGCATCTGCCCGGCCTGTTCGTGCAGCGGGTGGTGCCTCTCACCGCCGAACAGAGTGCGGACAAGACCATCGAGAAGGCGACGGTGCGCTGATGCCCTGGAACCGTGACGCCATGGCCGCCCGCGCGGCGGCGGAGCTGACCGACGGCTCCTACGTCAACCTCGGCATCGGCCTGCCCACGCTGGTGCCGAACCATCTGCCGGACGGCGTCGACGTGGTCCTGCACTCCGAGAACGGGCTGCTCGGCGTCGGCCCCTACCCGCTCGCCGACGAGGTCGATCCGGACCTCGTCAACGCGGGCAAGGAGACGGTCACCGTCCTGCCCGGCGCCTCGTTCTTCGACTCCGCGCTGTCCTTCGGCATGATCCGCGGTGGCCATCTGGACACCGCGATACTCGGCGGCCTCCAGGTCTCCACCGGCGGGGACCTCGCCAACTGGACCGTGCCCGGCAAGATGATCAAGGGCATGGGCGGGGCGATGGACCTCGTGCACGGCGCCCGCAAGGTGATCGTGCTGATGGAGCACACCTCCAAGGACGGCAGCCCGAAGATCGTGCGCGCCTGCACCCTGCCGCTCACCGGCAAGGCGTGTGTGCACCGTGTCATCACCGACCTCGGTGTCTTCGACGTCACCGCCACCGAGGACCTGGCGGTCGTGGAACTCGCCCCCGGCGTCAGCCTCGACGAGGTGCGCGCCGTCACCGACGCGGACCTCGTCCCCTCCCCCGCCGCCGTGACCGCCGACGAGCGGCTCCCGCCG
>NZ_KL585407.1:16137-16317 GCF_000721935.1 Streptomyces sp. NRRL WC-3549 | reverse complement strand
CCCGCCGCGAGCCTGAGAGCCGGTTCCCGGCGTCTCCGGGCGGCCTCCGGCAGATCCGGAGCGTCGAGGAGGCCGGGCGGCGGGCACCACCTGCCGCCCGGCCCGGACCACCAGGTCGCGGACTGCCGTGCGCGGCTGCTGGGGGGGCGCCGAAGGCGCTGCCACGGATGGCCCGGGGGG
>NZ_KL585407.1:636-15902 GCF_000721935.1 Streptomyces sp. NRRL WC-3549 | reverse complement strand
GCCACGGATGGCCCGGGGTGTCCACTCGACGGACGGTCCCCGCTGCGGCGGGGAAGCGGGTACGCGGAGCGAAGTGCCCTCACCACCAGACCTGGACGCCCCTTTTGCGCATGTTGTGAGAGTTGTCATGATGGGAAGGGCGCGGTCCGCCGTTCGGCCCCCCTGACCATCCAGCCGGAGACCGGCAGGACCGACCGAGGAGGAACATTGAGTGACTTCGACGGTTCGAACCGCTTGAGCAGCAAGGCATCCGAGGCCGTACCACCCGCTGTACGCGAGAAGGCCGGTGAAGGAGCCGGCCTGGTGGGCGAGAAGGCGGGCGCGGTCGCGGGCACCGCGAGGGACCAGATGTCCGACGTCGCGGGTGAGGCGACGGCCCGTGCCCGTGACGTCGCGGGCGAGTTGCGGGAGAACCTGCAGGAACAGGCCCGGGCGCAGACCGACCGCCTGGCGGAGAACGTCCGGCGGCTGGCCGACGAACTGCAGGACATGAGCGACGGTGACCGGAGCGGCTCTTCGGCCGCGCGTGCGGTACGGCAGGTCGCCGACGGCGGTCACCAGGCGGCTTCCCGCATCCAGAGCCGAGGGCCCGAAGGGCTCGTCGGTGATCTGCAGGACTTCGCCCGGAGGCGCCCCGGGGCGTTCCTGGCGGGAGCCGCGCTCCTGGGCTTCGCCACCGCCCGCATCGGCAAGGGGATCAAGTCCGCGGACGGCGCCACCGGGAACCGCTCGGCGTCCGGCGGCCGGGATCCCTACGGCCCCTCCACGGGCGACGGCGGCAGTCTGCCGCCCTCCGGCGGCCCGGGCCCGGAACCGGTGACCCGCGCCGACCCGTACCTGCGAGAGCCGTAAGGGAGCCAGAGACGTGGCCATCTCATACCCGAAGAACGAGGCCGCCCGGTCGGACACCCCCTCCGCGGGATCCCACCCGGCCCCCTCGTCGGACCCGTCCATCGGGGACCTGGTCGGTGAGATCAGCGAGGACCTGACGCAGTTGGTGCGTGAGGAGATCGAGCTGGCGAAGGCCGAGGTCAAGCAGGAAGCGGCCAAGGCGGGCAAGGCCGGCGGCATGCTCGCCGGCTCCGGTTACACGATGCATCTGGTCGTACTGTTCGGCAGCCTGGCCGCGATGTTCGGCTTCGCGCACCTGGTCGGCCTCGCGTGGGCCGCGCTCATCGTGACCGGGATCTGGCTGATCGTGGGCGCGGTGCTCTTCGTGTCCGGCCGCAACCGCCTCAAGACGGTGCGGGTCAAGCCCGAACGGACCGCCGAGACGCTGAAGGAGGACGCGAAATGGGCTCGCAACCCGACAAGTTGAAGGCCGAAGTGGAAGACACCCGGGCGCACCTGGCGCGTAACGTGGACCAGCTCGCGGACCGGGTGGCCCCCGGCAGGGTGGCACGCCGCAAAGCCGGCGCCGCCCAGCACAGGCTCACCGGAGTGAAGGAGCGGGTCATGGGTGTGGCGAGTGACGCCCGGGCCACGGCAGCGGAGACCGCCCAGGACGCCAGGGGGTCCGCCACCGAGGCCGCGGACCAGACACGGGAGACGGCCAGGCACGCGGTGGACCACGCCGGCGCAGCCGTCCGCGCCGCACCGGGCCGGGCCGCCGAGCAGACGCAGGGCAGCCCACTCGCCGCGGGGATCATGGCCTTCGGCGCCGGCATGCTGGCCGCCGCACTTCTTCCGACGACGAAGGCCGAGGAGGAGGCCGGGGCGCGGCTCCGTGACCACTCCGACGAACTGCTCGGCCCCGTACGGCAGACGGCCCAGGAGATCGGTCAGGACGTGAAGGAGGAGATGCGCGAACCGGCCGCCGAAGCCGTCGGCTCCGTGAAGAGCACGGCGCAGGACGCGGCGCGGACGACCGGGGAACGGGCCCGGAGCGCGGGCCAGGAAGCCGGGAGCGGCCTGCGCGAAGCGGGTAAGGACGCCGCCCGGGACACGCGCGGCCGGTAGGACCCGGGTCCGGCGGTGGACTCCGTCTCCACCGAGCCGGGACCGCGGAGTGAGGGCTCGCCGCCGCAGACGGCCGCGGGCCCTCACCCGTGCGCGCGGGCGCGCCGGCCGGGGAGAGGTACGCCCCGACGCGTCCCCGCACGGCGGGCACGCCCAGGCGCTACGGCAGGGACCAGTCGACCGGCTGGACACCGGCCCGGGTCAGGTAGTCGTTGGTGCGGCTGAAGGGACGGGAACCGAAGAAGCCGCGGTCGGCGGACATCGGGGACGGGTGGGCGGACTCGACGGCCGGCAGGTCGCCGAGCAGGGGCCGCAGATTGCGTGCGTCACGCCCCCAGAGGACGGACACCAGCGGTTTGCCGCGCGCCACCAGCGCCCGGATGGCCTGCTCCGTGACCTCTTCCCAGCCCTTGCCCCGGTGCGCCGCGGGCTTGCGGGGAGCCGTGGTCAGCGCCCTGTTGAGCAGCAGGACCCCCTGGCGGGTCCACGGCGTCAGGTCGCCGTTGGAGGGACGGGGAAGGCCGAGGTCGCTGTTCAGCTCCTGGAAGATGTTCTCCAGGCTGCCCGGCAGCCTCCGCACGTCCGGCGCCACCGCGAAGCTCAGGCCGATGGCCATCCCCGGTGTGGGGTAGGGGTCCTGACCCACGATCAGTACGCGTACGTCGTCGAAGGGCTGCTGGAACGCGCGGAGCACGTTCTGTCCGGCCGGCAGGTAGGTGCGGCCGGCCGCGATCTCCGCGCGCAGGAAGTCGCCCATCGCCGCGATCCGCCCGGCGACGGGGGCCAGCGCCTCGGCCCAGCCGGGCTCGACGAGTTCACTCAACGGTCGTGCTGCCACAGTCCGTCACTCTACCGGCCCACACGCATCCGGCGATCATGAGGGTGCCCCCGAGGCCGGGGCCATGGATAGGGTGCCTGCGTCGTCCCACTCCTCCTTCCTCCGGAGCCGGTTCATGAGGTCGCGCAGCCGTACGTCCGGGCCCCGGGCCCCGCACGCAGCCGTGGAGGCGCGCACGTGACCGCCGGCGGCCCGGACGCGTTCGTCCTCGGCGTGGACTCCGGCGGTTCCGGTCTGCGGGTGGCGCTCGGCTCCGCCGACCCGGGCGGCCAGGTCTTCACGGCCGCCTGCGCCGAACCCGTACGGACGGGCCCCTCCGGCATCGACCCGGCGCACCTGCTGGCCCAGGTGCTGCCGGTGGCACGGGAGTTGCTGGCCCGGGCCACGCTCGGCGACGGGTTGCGCACCCAACTGCCCACCGCGCTCGCCGACGCGCTGGGCGTGCGCCGGGTGGCGCTGGCCGCCGACGCGGTGACCGCGTACGCGGGCGCGCTCGGACAGCGTCCGGGGGCGGTGGTCGCGGGCGGCACGGGCATGATCGCGCTCGGCACCGACCTCGCGACGTGGCGCCGGGCGGACGGCTGGGGCCACCTGCTGGGCGACAGCGGCGGAGGCGCCTGGATCGGCCGGGCCGGGCTCGACGCGGCGATGCGCGCCCACGACGGGCGGCGGGGCGGTTCGGCGGCCCTGCTGGCGCGGCTGGAGGCGGTCTTCGGCCCCGCGGCCGGACTCCCGGGCCTGCTCTACCCGCGTACGAACCGTCCCGCCGTCCTCGCCTCGTTCGCCCCGGAGGTGGCGGCCTGTGCCGCCGGGGACGGGGTCGCGGCGGGCATCCTGCGGGCGGCCGCCGCACACATCGCGGAGGCCGCCGCCGCGGCCTGCCCCCCGCCGCACACCGGCCCCGCCGGAAGCCGGGAACACGACGGGGAGCCCTGCGAAGTGGCCCTGACCGGCGGACTCTTCAAGATGGGCGACCCGCTTCTCGGGCCGCTGCACGCCGAACTGGCCCGGCAGGTACCGCAGGCACGCGTCGTGCGGGGCGCGGGCGATCCGCTGGCGGGCTCACTGGAGATCGGCCGGGCCCTGGCCCGTGGGGAGTTGCGGCTGCCGCCCCATCCGACGCTGCTGTTCCTGCCCGTGCCGGCCTGAGGAGTACGGGCAGACGCCGGCCCGGACGGGACCCGGCTGGCACCGGGTGAGCGACCCGGCAGACATAAGCGGACAGATGACGCCCGACCACCCCCTCCCCGAACAGAGGGGGACCCGAAACCAGTAGCATGCGGCGCCATGAGCACCCCCACTGGGCCCGCTTCCGGCCTGCCAGTACGAATGCCGCGACCTCGCCAGTCCGGACGGCACCGCCGCCCGGAGCCCGTGGTCGCACCCGAGGGCGCCGCGGCGCTCGTCCTCGCCGTTCCCGGTGTCCCCTCCTCGGCCACGCGCAGCCTGGCCGAGGAAGTGATCAGCATCGCCCGTTCCGAGCTGCCCGGCCTCAACGCGCGGATCGGCTACCTCGACGGTGACGACGCGGAGTTCCCCGCGCTCGCCTCCGTCCTCACCCAGGCCGCCCAGGAGCGCACCGCGCGCTACGAGCAGGCCACCGCGGCCGGCCTCGAAGCGGCCGCGCCCGAGGGCCCCTCGGCCGTCGTGGTGCCGCTGCTGGCGGGGCCGGACAGCGCCCACGTCCGGCGCATACGGCAGGCCGTGATGGACAGCGGTACGCAGGTCGAGCTGACCGACGTGCTCGGTCCGCACCCGCTGCTCGCCGAGGCCCTGCACGTACGCCTCTCGGAGGCCGGGCTGGCGCGCGCCGACCGCGCCAGGCTGTTCACCGTGGCCACGGCGGCCGACGGCATCGTGCTGGCCACGGTGGGCGGCGAGGAGGCCGTCCAGGCCGCGGGGATCACCGGCATGTTGCTGGCGGCCCGTCTCGCGGTGCCCGTGATGGCCGCCGCCCTCGACGTGGACGGTTCGGTCGCCTCGATCGCCGAGCAACTGCGGGACGCCGGTTCCGCCCAGCTCGCGCTCGCTCCGTACCTGGTGGGGCCGGAGATCGACGCGAGCCTGCTGGAGGACGCGGCCAAGGAGGTGGGCTGCGCCACCGCCGAGCCCCTCGGCGCGTACCCCGCCATCGGCAAGCTGGCCCTCTCCCTCTACGCGACGGCGCTCGGGATCACCCCGGCGACCCCGCAGGGCGCCCCGGCGCTCTGACCCACGCCGCGACGGGCGGCACGGTCCGGTTCGGCCGGACCGTGCCGCCCGTGCGCGTACGGGCCCGCCGGGGGCGCACGTACGCGGGCGGGTCAGCCGAAGACCACGCAGGAAGCGGCCGGGGCCTCGATCGAGCCCGCGTGGGCCGGGACGCCCGTCCCGGCGTCCACGGCGAACCAGCTGACGTCACCGGAGCGCTCGTTGGCGACGTAGAGCCACTGCCCGGACGGGTCGAGGGTGAGGTCGCGGGGCCAGTGCCCGCCGCAGCCCACGGCCGCCGCCAGGGCGGGCTTCTCGCCGCTCTCGTCGAGGGTGAGCACGGAGATGCTGTCGTGCCCCCGGTTGGCGGTCCACAGGAACCGCCCGTCCCGGGCGACCACGACCTCCGACGGGTAACTGCGGGCGTCCTCCGTCCCGGCGTCCTCGGGCAGCACGGGCGTCTCACCGACCGGGTCGAGCGCCCCGGCGGCGGCGTCCCAGCGGCAGACGGTGACCGTGGGCTCCAGCTCGTTCAGGACGTAGAGGTGTCGCCCGGACGGGTGAAAGGCCAGATGCCGGGGTCCGGTGCCCGGCCGCAGCGCGGTCTCCGTGTGCAGCCGCAGCGCACCGGTCGCGGGGTCGATCGCGCAGACGCGTACGGAGTCCGTTCCCAGGTCGACGCTGAGCACCCAGGCGCCCGAGGGGTCCGGCAGCACCTGGTGGGCGTGCGGGGCCTCCTGGCGTTCGGGGTCCGGGCCGCCGCCCTCGTGCCGGAACACGTCGAGGACGGGTCCGGGTGAACCGTCGCCGCCCACGGCCAGCACGGTGACGCTGCCGGAGCCGTAGTTGGCGGTGAGGAGGTGTTCCCCCGCGAGGGCCAGGTGGGTGGGGCCGCTCCCGTCGGCCGGCCGCGCCGGTCCCGCCGGCCGGGGGGCTCCGTCGCCGTCGGTGGCGAAGGCCGCGACGGCCCCCTCGGAGGTCTCACTGACCGCGTACAGCACCTGGGCCCCGGTGGCGGGGGCCCGTCCGACGGCCAGGAAAGAGGGGTCGGGGACGGCGTCCGTGGACCCGAGCACGGTCAGCGCCCCGGTGTCCCGGTCGACGGCCGCGGCGGTGACGCCGTACCCGCCGGCCGAGGTGAACGACCCTATGTATGCCCGTCCGGCGCTGTTGCCGTCCATCGCGCTGCCCCTCTTCGCGTCCGTCACGATCTTCCCTGCCGACGGTAGCAGGCACCGCTTTTTGGTCCAGACCAATCGGGCGGGAGGGGCGCGGAGCCTCAGGCGCCGATCAGGGGCGCGCGCGGCGGGCTGTGCAGAGGTGCGGCGAGTTCGGCGAGCGCCCGTTCCAGGCCGTGCAGATGGGCGAGCGCGGGCCCGGGGGCGTCGGCTGTCGGGGCGGCGGCCGCGACGTCCGCCCGGCGCGCCTCGCGGCGGGGAGCGGTGAGCGCCTCGACGGAGGCCTCGACCCGTCGGCACGCGGCGGCCAGCCGGTCGTCGTGGGACGCCTGGGGGTCTGCCGCGACGGCGGCCAGCCCGCGTACCTCACGGGCGCACGCGTCGAGCAGGGCGAGGACCTGCCGGGCGCGCGCCCTGCGGGCCCGGGACGGGCTCAGCGGGTGCACGAGGGGGGCGAGCGACAGCCGTACGCGCCCCAGCAGCACCTCCAGCTCCGCGACCCGGGGGGCCGGGTCGGCCGTCGGCAGGCGTGCACACAGCGCAGGGCGCGCTGGATCCAGCCGTCGGTCGTCGCGTGGGTGGTGACGGGCAGGACGACCAGCACCGCCAGCATCGCCCCGAGCGCCCCGACGCCCGTCTCCACGAGCCGCAGGACGAGCAGACCGGTGTCCAGCACTCCGAGCACCCCGTACAGGGAGCCCGCCAGGACGGTGACCGAGAGCATCATCCACGTGTACGAGACCGGGGCCGTGTAGAAGATGCCGAACGTGCAGACCGCGACGACCGCGGCGGTGGGAACGGCCGCTCCTTCCAGCGGCACGACCACGGCCACGCCCACCCCGAGGCCGATCAGGGTGCCCAGCACCCGGCGGAAGCTCCTCACCAGCGTGTCGCCGCGGGAGGTGGTGTTGACGAAGACCCACCAGGTGGCGCCGACGGCCCAGTACCAGCGCTGGTCGGAGACCAGCTGGCCCGCCAGGAGCGCGAACGCGCCGCCGGCGGTCGCCTGGACGGCCTGCCGGGTCGTCACCCTCGCCAGGCCCGTCCCTCCGGTCGGCGGCTGGACGGCGGGCGCGGGCGCCGTGCCCCGTTCGAAGCACCAGAGACCGAAACGGACCGCCGAGGAGGCGGCCAGCGCGAGCGCGATCGCCGCGAACAGCTCGGGCAGCTGCTCCGTCGTCGTGTGGAGGAACTGGGCGATGAAGAACGTCATGAACGCGAACACGCCGAGGGAGTGGCCGCGCGGCCCCCACCGGCGGGCGTAGACCCCGAGGCCGACGACCGCCAGCAGGGCGGCGCCCCGGGCCGCCGGGTGGTCGTGGAGCCCCGCGGCGAGGGCCAGCACGGGGAAGCCGGCCACGGGCAGGGCGGCCGTCGTGACCGCCTGGTCCCGGACGGTGGCGTCGGTGACGGTGAACAGGGCGAGCAGGGCCGCGAGCCCGCCCGTGACGGCGGCGGCGAGCGTGTGGCCCGCCAGAGCGCACAGGACGACCGCCGACCCGATGCCGAGGACGGCCCTGGTCGCGTTGCGCAGCCGCAGCCGCCCCGGATCCGGAGCCACGAACGCCGTCCTGACCACAGCCACCTGCCTTTTCGCACGAGAAAGGCGCCGCGGAGATCCGCAGCGCCATTGGATTTCCATCACACCACCCGCGCGGCTAATGGTTCAACTCGGCCGCGTGGCGCTGTACCAATGGCCCAGCTCATCGGTGTGGACGGGTGCCATGGAGCAGCCATCGGCCATCACCGCGCCCCCGCGCCGGGCGGCCGGGGTCCGACGAGGAGGTCCCGGCGAGGTGCCGCAGCCGTCGCCGCACACCCGCCGGGAACGGCGGCACGGCCCTCCGGCGGTCTGATCCGCCCTCCCGCGCACCGGGCCGTAAGCTGTCCCGGAAGCGGGCCGTGGGTCCCGGTCGGCGGGAGGCAGTCGGAGACATGGCGGTGGACGTCCTCGACACCCGCATCCTGCGGCTGCTCATCGAGCAGCCGCGCACCAGCGTCCGGGAGTACGCGCGCATCCTCGGCGTGGCCCGCGGCACCCTCCAGGCCAGGCTGGACCGGCTGGAGCGGGACGGTGTGATCACCGGCACCGGGCCCTCGCTCTCCCCCGCGGCGCTCGGCCACCCGGTGCTGGCCTTCGTCCACCTGGAAGTCACCCAGGGCCACCTCGACGAGGTCGGGGAAGCCCTCGCGGCCGTCCCGCAGATCATCGAGGTGTTCTCCACCACAGGAGGCGGCGACCTCCTGACCCGGGTCGTCGCGCGTGACAACGGCCATCTGGAAGACGTGATCCAGCGGCTGATCCAGCTCCCGGGCGTGGTCAGGACCCGTACCGAGGTGGCGCTCCGCGAGCGGGTGCCCCACCGGGTCCTGCCGCTGGTCGAGGCCGTGGGCCGGACCGCCGAGAGTTCCGGCCGGCCGGCCCCTGGCATGCTGGCCCCATGAGTTCCGCGCACACCCCGGCCCCCTCGGTCCTCTTCGACCTCGACGGCACCCTCGTCGACAGCGAACCGAACTACTACGAGGCGGGGCGCCGCCTCCTCGCCCGGTACGGCGTCCAGGACTTCGGCTGGGAGGACCACGCCCGCTTCATCGGGGTCGGCACCCGCGAGACCCTCACCGCCCTGCGCGCGGAGTACGGCATCGAGGCGCCGGTCGACGAACTGCTGGCCGGCAAGAACGCCCTGTACCTGGAGCTCGCCGGCCGGTCGACCGAGGCCTTCCCCCGGATGCGGGTCCTGGTGGAGCGGCTGCACGCGCGCGGGGTGGCGATGGCGGTGGCCTCGGGCTCCTCCCGGGCGGTGATCGCGGCCACGCTCGCGGTGACCGGGCTGGACGCACATCTGCCGCTGTACGTGTCGGCGGAGGAGGTGGCGCACGGCAAGCCGGCGCCCGACGTCTTCCTGGAGGCGGCCCGGCGGCTGGGAGCCGAACCGGCCTCCTGCGTGGTGCTGGAGGACGCCGTGCCGGGCGTCGAGGCCGCCAGGGCCGCGGGCATGCGCTGTGTGGCGGTCCCGTACGCCGAGGCGAGCGCGGACGACCCCGCGTTCCGCTCCGCGGATCTCCTCTTCCCGGGCGGACAGCGGGAGTTCGAGGCGGACGCGGTGCTCGAACGGCTCACGGGCGAATGGAACCGGCCACTCGGCCGGGTGGCCGGGGCCCCGCACCGGCCGACCTGAGCCGGATGGGGCCGCCCGGGCGAACACAGGTCCACGGGACCGATAAGCTGATCATGTCGCGCACCCCCACGCACCGTACCGAGCCGCTGAGCCCGATGAGGTCGCCGCCGCGGCAGTCGGAGAGCAGGCCACAGTTCGAGATTGGTGTGCACAGGTGCTGGTAGCTGGTCGGTACCGTTTGATATCCCCCATCGGCCGTGGCGGCATGGGTGAGGTGTGGCGCGCGACGGACGAGGTACTGGGACGGGCCGTGGCGGTGAAGCTGCTGCTCGGCGACCAGGCCGACGCCTCCGCGACCGCCAGGTTCCGTCTGGAGGCGCAGACGGCCGCACGTCTGAGCCACCCTCACCTGGTCGCGGTGTTCGACTTCGGGGCGTGGGAGGACCGCTTCTACCTGGTCATGGAGCTGGTCGAGGGCCAGAGCCTGGGCGACCTGCTGGAGTCCCAGGAGATGGTCGACCCCGAGCAGGTCGCCCACATCGCCGGCCAGGCCGCCGCCGGGCTGGCCGCCGCGCACCGCCAGGGCATCGTGCACCGCGACATCAAGCCGGGCAACCTGATGCTGGACGCCGAAGGCACGGTGAAGATCGGTGACTTCGGCATCGCCCAGTTCGTCGACGACCCCTCGACGGCGCTGACCACGGCCGGCCACATCGTCGGCACCAGCCTGTACCTGGCCCCGGAGCGGGCGCTGGGGCGCACGGCCGACTCGGCCTCGGACATGTACTCCCTCGGCTGTGTCATCTACCAGTTGCTCGTCGGGCAGCCGCCGTTCCGGTCGGACACGGCGACGGCGACGCTCTACCAGCACGTGGACACACCGCCGGTCCCGGTGCGCCGGCGCGGGGTCGACATCTCCCCCGCCTTCGACTCGTACCTCCTGGGTCTGCTGGCGAAGAAGCCCGAGGAACGGCCGACCGCCCAGCAGGTCTCCGACTGGTTCCGCACGGACGCCTGGCGGGGCCGCCCCGAGCCGCTGCCCCAGCACCGGCCGGCGCCGGTGCCGTCCGCCCCCCGGCCGGCCCCCCCGGCGCCCTCGGCGTCCCCGGTGAACCCGGCCACGGGTGGCGTGTCGACGTACCGGCCGGCGGGCGGCGCCGGCCCCCCGGGCCGCGAGGTCGGCTCCCACCCGAAGACTCAGCACGAGCGAGGCCATCCGGCGCCGCCCGCGTGTGGCGAGCGCCGTCGCCGGGACGATCGCCTTCATCGCGGCGGTGTACCTCGGAACGGTGCTGTTCTCGCCGGACACCCCCGACACCCCCGAGCAGGGAACCACCCCCACCGCGGGGGTCGAGGCACCGGCCGCCGGTTCCGCCGGGGACGAGCCCCGGCAGAACGCTCAGCAGGACGACGACGAGGACGAGGACGACGACGAGTAGGTCACCAGCGGTCGTGCACCTGTGCGCGGATGCTCCGGTCGTACAGGTCGCGCACCGCGTCCAGGGTGCTCTGCGGGAGCTCCGGCAGTGAGGCGGCCGCGGCGTTGGCGCGTGCCTGCTCCACCGACCGCGCCCCCGGGATGACGCTGGTGACACCGGGTTGCTGGACGACCCAGCGCAAGGCGGTCTGCGCGGGGGTGGCGCCCTCGGGGGCGAGCCCCGCGAACTCGGCCGCCGCGGCCACACCGGTCGCGTAGTCGACGCCGGAGAACGTCTCGCCCTGGTCGAACGCCTCGCCGTGGCGGTTGTAGGTCCGGTGGTCCTCGGGCGCGAAGACGGTGTCAGCGGTGTACTTCCCCGACAGCAGGCCGGAGGCCAGGGGAACCCGTGCGATGATGCCGACCCCCGCCTCGACGGCCGCGGGGAGCACCTCGTCCAGCGGCTTGAGACGGAACGGGTTGAGGATGATCTGGACGCTCGCGACACCGGGCCGGGCGATGGCGGTGAGCGCCTCGGCGCACGTCTCGACGCTCACCGCGTAGGCGGCGACGCGCTGTTCGGCCACGAGCGTGTCCAGCGCGTCGTAGACCTCGTCGGACGCGTAGACGGCCGTCGGCGGGCAGTGCAGCTGGACCAGGTCGAGCGTGTCGACGCCGAGGTTGGCGCGTGAGCGGTCGTTCCAGGTACGGAAGTTGTCGAGTACGTAGTTCTGCGGGATCTGGTCGGCACGCCGGCCCATCTTCGTCGCGACGAAGACGTCCGCGTCCGGCCGGTCCTTGAGGTAGCGGCCGATGAGTTGTTCGCTGCGGCCGTCGCCGTACACGTCCGCGGTGTCGAAGAAGGTGACGCCTGATTCGACCGCGGCGTCCAGAACACCGAAGGCGTCGGCCTCCCGCACCTCGCCCCAGTCGCCGCCCAGTTGCCACGTGCCCTGTCCCACGACCGATACGTCACGGCCGGTCCTGCCGAGTGTGCGCTGCTCCATGCGGGTCACTCTACGTCGGCGCGGCCTCGGCGGAAGTACCCCGGTGCCCGGCCCGGAAGTCGTTCCCGGGGGCCGGACGCCGGGGCCGTGACGGCGGTGTCAGCCGTCGGTGGTGACGCGGACGTAGTCCACGACGAGCTCCTGGGGGAAGGCGGTGCCGCCGTCCGGGTCGCCGGGCCAGTAGCCGCCGACGGCGAGGTTGAGGATCAGGAAGAACGGCTTGTCGAACACCCAGGGGCTGCCGTTGAGGTCGGCCGGGGTGCGCTGCTGGTAGACGGTGCCGTCGACGGACCACGTGACCGAGTCGGGGGCCCAGTCGACCGCGAACGTGTGGAAGTCGTCGGCGAACGCCGCCCCGCCCGGGAGCGTGTAGCCGGCACCGATGCCGCCGGATCCCGAGTAG
Organism: Streptomyces sp. NRRL WC-3549; assembly: GCF_000721935.1. Classification (GTDB taxonomy): domain Bacteria; phylum Actinomycetota; class Actinomycetes; order Streptomycetales; family Streptomycetaceae; genus Streptomyces. Next base: position 3,791 of record NZ_KL585407.1, on the reverse strand, counting down.
CCGGGGCCGTGCAGGGTGCCGTGGACGGTGTCCGGCTCGAAACCGACGTTCTCCATGACGTCGATCTCCCCGCTGTTGGGCCACCCGACGTCACCTATGTCGGCCCCGAGCATCCAGAAGGCGGGCCACATGCCCTGCCCGCGCGGCACCTTCATGCGGGCCTCGACGTGCCCGTAGGTCTGGGTGAACCGGCCGGCGGTGTTCAGGCGTGACGAGGTGTACTCGCAGGTTCCGTACCAGCACTGGTAGTTGCCGGGGTTCTCCTTGCGGGCCGTGATGACGAGGTGTCCCTGGCCGTCGAGGGCGGCGTTGTCGTTGCCCTGCGTGTAGTACTGCCGCTCGTGGTTGTCGACGTTGTCACCCGTCTCGATCTGCCACTTGCCGCCGTCCACCGCGGAGCCCGCGGGTCCGTCGAACTCGTCGGCGAACACGACGGCGGCGGACGCCGCCGCGTCACGGGCGGGAAGGGGGCCGGCGGCGCCGGAGGCGGGTGCCGCGGAGGCTCCGGCCGGCAGTGCGGTCAGGAGGGCCGAACAGCACAGCAGGGACAGCGCGTACAGCGTGGCACGGCGCGGCTTCGCCGCCGGCCTGCCGTCGTGGGGGGAGGTGGGCACGGTCATCACTTCTCTTCCGGAGGCGGACGGAGCACGAGTGGGGTCATGCTCATGACACACCCGCGCCGAGAAGTGAACACGGACACACCTGCCCCGGCGCGAATGCTTCAACACTTGATTTAAGGGGGGCGCGGCGAAAGCCGTCAAGGGTGCGGTACGGACGGGACGGCACCGGAGGCGGACGGGGCGGCGCGGCGGCACAGTGGGGGACGGGGACGCGACGGCGCCGGGGCGGGCGTCGCGGCCACGCTTCCCGCGGGGCGGAAGGAGCAGCACGTGAGCAGTGACGGCGCACAGCGTTTCGTGGTGCAGATCCACGACGCCCGGCGGATGCACTTCGACTTCCGGCTGGAGGTGGACGGCGTGCTCAGATCCTGGGCCGTCCCGCGCGGCCCGTCGGACAATCCACGCGACAAACGGCTGGCCGTGCCGACGGACGACCACCCGCTGGAGTACCGGACCTTCGAAGGGGTCATCCCGGCGGACGAGCAGGGCAGCGGCACGGTCATCGTCTGGGACCAGGGGACCTACCGGCCGCTCGGCCACGCGCCGGACGGCTCGCCCCTGCCGTTCGACGAGTCCCTGGAGCGCGGGCACGCGACGTTCTGGCTGGACGGGACGAAGCTGCACGGCGAATTCGCCCTCACCCGCTTCCGGGTGGGCGACGAGGAGGACAACCCGGGGCCGGAGGCCTGGCTGCTGATCAAGGCCAACGACCGCGAGGCCGTCCACGACCGGCCGGGCACGCCCGACCCCCGCCACGCACGCTCGGCCCGCACCGGACGCACCCTGCACCAGGTGGCCCTCGCGGAGGAAGACGGCGACAGCACCGGCTGACCACCGCACTCCCCCATGTACTCGGGGCCTCCCATGGCCCTGCGCGACACCGGAGGGCCCTGCCCTTACGGTGGAAAAAACCTGATAAGCGCACAAAGGGTGAAAGGAGTAGTTCCCGGCCCTGCTGCGCCCGGCTCTCGATCACCCACGAAGAGGTTTTCATGAGCACAACCACGACGGCTCCACAGGACGCCTCCTCCCCGTCCGCCACGAGACGGCGGGCCCTGGAGGTCGACCCGCGCGCACTCGTCGCCGAGTTCTTCGGCACCCTCCTGCTGGTCTTCTTCGCGGTCGGGGTGGCGGTCTTCGCCGAGCCCTTCGTGGGGGTCCTCGGCATCGCGCTCGCCTTCGGCTTCGTCCTGCTGGCCCTCGTCTACGCGATCGGCCCGATCTCCGGCTGCCACGTCAACCCGGCGGTGACCCTGGGCATGGTGCTGGGCCGGCGCATCACGCCCGTCACGGGCCTCTGCTACTGGGTGGCCCAGCTCGCGGGCGGTCTCGCCGGGGCCGGGCTGCTGGCCTGGCTGGCCGACAGCGTCCCGGTCTTCCAGGTGGCCGGGCGGGGCTCCTTCGGCAGCGACGGGTACGGAGCCAACTCCCTCGTGCGCATCTCGGCGGGGGGCGCCTTCCTCGCGGAGACGATCCTCACCGCCCTGCTCGTCTTCGTGGTGCTCTGCACGACGCACGGCAAGGGCGCCAAGGGACCGGCCGGTATCGCGATCGGCCTGAGCCTCGCCGTCATCCACCTGCTGGGCATTCCGCTCACGGGCACCTCGGTGAACCCGGCGCGGGCCCTCGGCCCGGCCGTCTTCGCCGAGAACAACGCGATGAGCCAGGTGTGGCTGTTCCTGGTCGCCCCGCTGGTGGGCGCGGTCATCGCGGTCGTCGTGCACTTCCTGACGCACGGCCTGCCGGGCACGGACCACGCGGCGGCCGACCGGCCGCCGGTCCCCGCCTCGGAGTCCCCGGGCGGCACACCGGACGCGGCGCACCGCCCGGGACCGCCGCACCGCGACGACAACCTGGAGTGAGCGCCGGGCCACAGGCGAAGGGCCGCCCGCACGCGGGCGGCCCTTCGTCGTGCGCGCCCGGGCGGCTGCGTTCCCGGGCCGGGCGCGGCTCAGCCCTTCTTGGCCTTCCCGGCGGAGTCCAAGTGGGCGAAGACGACCACGTTGTCCTTGTAGTCCTTCGCCTTCTTGTCGTACACACCGCCGCAGGTGATCAGCCGCAACTGGGCGGTGCCGTTGTCCGAGTAGACACGGTCGCTGGGGAAGTCTGCCTTGCTGAAGGTCTCGACGGCGTCGACCTTGAAAGTGGCGACGACGCCGTCCTTGCGGGTGATGTCGACCGTGTTCCCCGTCTTGAGGGTGCTCAGGAGCAGGAAGACCGCGGGTCCCGTCTTGGTGTCGACGTGTCCGGCGACCACCGAGGTGCCGCGCTCGCCCGGGGTCGCCCCGTCCTTGAACCAGCCGACCAGGTTCGCGTCGTTGGCCGGCGGCGCGTCGAGCTGGCCCGAGGAACCGATGGAGAGGGGTGTGAAGGGCGCGTCGACGGCGATCGACCGGATCGAGATGCGCGAGGGCTCCGACCCGGGCAGTCCCGGGTTGGCGGCGGCCGCGGACGGTGACGGCGCGACCTTCGACGAGGCGGACGACGACGCGCCGGTTTCGGGGGCGGAGACGGCGGTCACCGGCGGAGGGACTC
>NZ_KL585407.1:0-437 GCF_000721935.1 Streptomyces sp. NRRL WC-3549 | reverse complement strand
GCGGAGGGACGCCCGCCGAGGCGTCGAGGGAGTTGTAGACGAGGAGGAATCCCAGCCCTACCGCCGCAGCGGGCCACAGCAGGGATCGGGCGGGTGCCGGGGACGGCGCGGAGTCCGTTTCGGACGGCTGGGGGGCGGCCATGCGCTTGCTGCCTTTCGTCTGGCGGAGGGTGCGGGGCGGCGGAAAGGGAAATCGGCGTGGCCGCCGCCCGGAAGGGGACGGCGGCCACGACAGGATTCACTCAGCGATGCGGTCGCCCGTCAGGCTGCCGCGGTACCCGCGGCGTTGCGACGGCGCAGACGGTAGGCGGCGGCACCGATGCCACCGAGCATCAGCACCGAACCTGCGGCCAGGCCGCCACCGGACAGCGCCATGGCGCCGCCACCGGCGTGCACGCCGCCCTCGGGCTTCTCGTGCTTCCAGGAGTCCGACCTGT
>NZ_KL585406.1:78886-82737 GCF_000721935.1 Streptomyces sp. NRRL WC-3549 | reverse complement strand
GGGCCGGTGGGGGACGCGGGGCGCACGGCGGGTACGCGCGGCGCCGGGCCGGCGCCCGGATCCGTGGCCGGACGCGCGCGCGACGGCGTGGCCACCGTGGCCGTGCCGGGTGCCGGGGGCCTGGCGGGAGCGGTGGCCACGCGGGTCCAGCCCGTACCGGCGGACCGGGACGGTGGCGTGGGCCCGCCGGGGGCGGCATCCGGGGCCGGCGCACGGCGTGCCGTGCCTTCGCCCGGCGTACCGGCGGCGCCCGGTTTCTCGGGCTCGCCGGGTTCGTCCGGTTCCGCCGGCTCGGGCGCGGGTTCCACCGCCGTGGCCGCCTTCGCGGCCCCGGCGGTCTCCTTCTCGACGGCACAGGCAGTCATGGTGCGGTCACCTCCGGCAACCGAAGCTAGGTTTCGTACTCGCTGCCGAACAACAACAGCCACCGCACTTCACACATAAGGGTGGTGATGTCCGTAACCGACGGAGAGAGCACGGGTGAGTGTGCTGTGCACGATCGCTGCGTCTAAGGTGAGGCTTTCCTTAGTGTTTCTTGTGTGACGCCTGATCTGGAGCAGAAGATGTCCCTTGGACGCCGCGGCGCAGCCGCAGTCGGCCTGGCGGTAGCAGCCGCCCTCACCCTCTCGGCCTGTGGTGGCGGCGACGGGACGGGCGGATCGGCCGAGGGGGACGCGGGCGGCGACAAGAAGGCGGCCGTCGCCACGGGCGGCAAGGACTTCGGGGACGCGGCGAAGAAGACGGCGGAGTTCGGCACGGACGCGAAGGCCGGCGAGTTCCCCCGCACGCTGACCCACGCCATGGGCACCACCGAGCTCAAGGCCGCTCCCCAGCGCGTCGTGGTCCTGGACGTCGGCGAGTTCGACAACGTCGTCTCCCTCGGCGTGAAGCCCGTCGGCTACGCCCCCTCCGAGGGCGACGCGGCCATCCCCTCGTACCTGGAGAAGAAGGCGGGCGCCCCGAAGAGCGTCGGCACGATCAACAACCTCAACCTGGAGGCGATCGCCGGCCTGAAGCCGGATCTGATCCTCGGCAGCCAGCTGCGCGCGGCCGACAAGTACGACGAGCTCTCCAAGATCGCGCCGACGGTGTTCTCCATCCGCCCGGGATTCACCTGGAAGGAGAACTACCTCCTCAACGCCGCCGCGCTCGACAAGACCGCCGAGGCGAAGGCCGAGCTGGACGCCTACGAGGCGAAGGCCCGGAAGCTGGGCGAGGACATCGGTCCCGAGAAGCCGACCGTCTCGATGGTCCGCTACCTGCCGGACCGCATCCGGCTCTACGCCAAGGCGTCCTTCATCGGCACGATCCTGGAGGACGTCGGCCTGCCGAGGCCGAAGAACCAGCAGATCGACGACCTCGCCGCCGAGATCAGCCCCGAGAACATCGACCAGGCCGACGCCGACTGGATCTTCACCGGCGTCTACGGCGACCCGAAGGCCACCAAGCGCGACACCGCCCGGTCCAACCCGCTGTGGAAGAACCTGGAGGCGGTCAAGGCGGGGCGGGCCAAGGACGTCTCGGACGAGACCTGGTACCTCGGTCTCGGCGTCACCTCCGCGAACCTGGTCCTCGACGACCTCCGCGCCGACCTGGTGAAGTGACGACCTCCGCGCCGACCTGGTGAAGTGACGGGCTCCGCGCCGGGTCGTCTGCGGCAGCTTTCCGCGCCGGGCTCTGCGGCGGTTCTCCGCGCCGGACCCGTGGAGTGAGGGGTCCGGCGGCGGACCCCTGTGACGGCCCCCGCGCCGGCCTCGTGCGGTAGCGGACCGTAACGTTCCGTGCCCGTCCGTGCGTCCGCCTCCCCCGGAGGCGCGTGCGGCCGGGCGCGCGCGGCCCCGCCCCCGGGCGGCCGGCCACTGAGGGTGCTGCTCGCCGGGCTTCCGGTGGTGCCCCCTTGGTGCTCCCCGCCAGGGACGACCGGGTACCGAGGGCAGGTAGCCTTTCCCCCGTGCCCCGTCTGTCTGAAGTCATCGCCGAGCTCGACGCCCTCTGGCCCCCCGAGCGGGCCGAAGGCTGGGACGCGGTCGGCACCGTCTGCGGCGACCCCGACGCGGAGATCGACCGGGTCCTCTTCGCCGTCGACCCGGTGCGCCGGATCGCCGAAGAGGCCCGCACCCTCGGTGCCCAGCTGATCGTCACCCACCACCCGCTCTACCTGCGGGGTACGACGACGGTCGCCGCCTCCACCTTCAAGGGCCGGGTCGTGCACGAGCTGATCAGGCACGGCATCGCCCTGCACGTCGCGCACACCAACGCCGACACCGCCGACCCCGGCGTCTCCGACGCCCTGGCCGGCGCCCTGGACCTGCGGGTCGCCGGGCCCCTCGTACCCGACCCGGCCGACCCCGCCGGCCGTCGCGGCCTCGGCCGGATCTGCGAGCTCGACCGCCCCGAGACCCTCCGCGACTTCGCCGCCCGCGCCGCCGCCCGGCTCCCCGCCACCGCGCAGGGCATCCGGCTGGCCGGCGACCCGGACGCCCTCGTGCGCCGTGTCGCGGTGAGCGGCGGCTCCGGTGACAGCCTCTTCGACGCCGTACGCGCCGCCGGTGTGGACGCCTTCCTCACCGCCGACCTGCGCCACCACCCGGCCTCCGAGGCCGTCCAGCACTCGCCGCTGGGCCTGGTCGACGCCGCGCACTGGGCCACCGAGTGGCCCTGGTGCGAGCAGGCCGCCGCGCAGCTCGACACGATTTCCGACCGCCACGGATGGGACCTGCGGGTCCACGTCTCGAAGCAGGTCACCGACCCCTGGACCACCCACCACTCTTCTGGAGCCCCCAACTGAACGCCGCGCCCGCCGACCAGATCCGACTCCTCGAAGTCCAGGCCCTCGACGTACGTCTGTCGCAGCTCTCGCACAAGCGCAACTCCCTGCCCGAGCACGCCGAGATCGACTCGCTCACCAGCGACCTCGCGCAGCTGCGCGACCTGCTGGTCGCCTCGCAGACCGAGGAGAGCGACACCGCCCGCGAGCAGACCAAGGCGGAGCAGGACGTCGACCAGGTCCGCCAGCGGGCCGTCCGCGACCAGCAGCGGCTCGACTCCGGCGCGGTCTCCTCACCGAAGGACCTGGAGAACCTCCAGCGCGAGATCACCTCGCTCGCCAAGCGCCAGGGCGACCTGGAGGACGTCGTCCTGGAGATCATGGAGCGCCGCGAGGCCGCCCAGGAGCGCGTCACCGAGCTGACCGACCGCGTGGCCGCCGTGCAGGCGAAGGCCGACGACGCGACCGCCCGCCGGGACGCCGCCACCCAGGAGCTCGACACCGAGGCCGCCACCGTCGCGAAGGACCGCGAGGTCGTCGCCGGGGCCGTCCCCGCCGACCTGCTGAAGCTCTACGACAAGCTGCGGGCCCAGCAGGGCGGTGTCGGCGCCGCCCGGCTCTACCAGCGCCGCTGCGAGGGCTGCCGCCTCGAACTGAACATCACCGAGGTCAACGACGTGAAGGCGGCGGCCCCCGACGCCGTCCTGCGCTGCGAGAACTGCCGCCGCATCCTGGTCCGTACCTCGGAGTCGGGCCTCTAATGTCCGCCCCCCGCCAGCTGGTCGTCGAGGCCGACGGAGGGTCCCGGGGCAATCCGGGGCCCGCCGGGTACGGTGCCGTCGTCATCGACCAGGACACCGCACAAGTGCTCGCCGAGGCCGCCGAGTTCATCGGCGTCGCGTCGAACAACGTCGCCGAGTACCGGGGTCTGATCGCCGGTCTCACGGCGGTGCGGAACCTGTTCCCGGACACGCCCGTGCGGGTCCGGGTCCGGATGGACTCCAAGCTGGTGGTCGAGCAGATGTCGGGCCGCTGGAAGATCAAGCACCCCGACATGAAGCCGCTCGCGGCCCGGGCCGCGGGC
>NZ_KL585406.1:78435-78689 GCF_000721935.1 Streptomyces sp. NRRL WC-3549 | reverse complement strand
AGCCGCTCGCGGCCCGGGCCGCGGGCATTCTGCCCGCGTCCTCGGTGACGTACGAATGGATCCCGCGCGCCGAGAACAAGCACGCCGACCGGCTCGCCAACGAGGCGATGGACGCGGGAAAGCGGGGCGGCCAGTGGGACCCGGCGGCCTCGACCGCCGAGCTGGACGCGCCGCGTACCGCCCCCGACCCGGAACCGGCCGGTCCGCCCGGAGACGCGACGGCGGGCGCCGCCAGGGTCCGCGCCGCGATGGCC
>NZ_KL585406.1:77965-78229 GCF_000721935.1 Streptomyces sp. NRRL WC-3549 | reverse complement strand
CCGCCAGGGTCCGCGCCGCGATGGCCGCCGCCCGTCCGGCAGCCGCGCCCGGCACGGCGCCGCAGGACGCGCGGGCCCCACAGGACGCCCATGCCCCGCAGGCCGGAGAGCGAGCGCAGGTCCCGCAGGTGGGCTGGGCGAGCGCGCCCGATCTGGGGGCGCCCGCCACGTTCGTCCTGCTGCGGCACGGCGAGACGGTCCTCACCCCGGAGAAGCGGTTCTCCGGCAGCGGCGGCAGCGACCCCGAACTGTCCGCCACCGGCC
>NZ_KL585406.1:77551-77702 GCF_000721935.1 Streptomyces sp. NRRL WC-3549 | reverse complement strand
ACCCCGAACTGTCCGCCACCGGCCGCCACCAGGCGGCCTGCGCGGCGGAGGCCTTCGCCGCCCGGGGCACGGTCCAGGAGATCGTCAGCTCCCCGCTGCGCCGCTGCCGCGAGACGGCCACCGCCGTCGCGGACCGGCTGGGGCCGGGGGG
>NZ_KL585406.1:62080-77352 GCF_000721935.1 Streptomyces sp. NRRL WC-3549 | reverse complement strand
TCAGAGATGTGTATAAGAGACAGGGTCCGTGTCGAGGAAGGGCTGCGCGAGACGGACTTCGGTGCCTGGGAGGGGCTGACGTTCGCCGAGGTGCGGGAGCGCTTCGGCGCCGACCTGAGTGCCTGGCTCGCCTCCCCGGACGTGGCCCCCACGGGCGGCGGCGAGAGCTTCACGGAGGTGGCCGAGCGGGTGTCGGCCACCCGCGACCGGCTGATCACGGCGTACGCGGGCCGCACCGCGCTCCTGGTCACCCACGTCACGCCGATCAAGACGCTGGTCAGGCTGGCGCTGGGGGCCCCGCCGGAATCCCTGTTCCGGATGGAGCTGGCACCGGCTTCCGTCTCGACGGTGGCGTACTACGCGGACGGCAACCCCTCGTTGCGGCTGCTGAACGACACGTCACACCTGCGGTAGCCCCGGGGCGGGCCCGCCCCGGGGCTCGACCGTGCCCGGGTGGGCCCGCCCGGCGCCCCGGCCCTCAACCGCGCCCGAGCGCCGAGGCCTCGGCCGCCAGCCGCTCCACCCGGGCCCAGTCCTTCGCCGCCACGGCGTCCCCGGGGACCATCCAACTACCGCCCACGCAGCCGACGTTCGGCAACGCCAGATACGACGGGGCGGAGGCGAGCGAGACACCGCCCGTGGGGCAGAACCGGGCCTGGGGCAGCGGCGAGGACAGGGCCTTCAGATAGGCGGTGCCGCCGGCCGCCTCGGCCGGGAAGAACTTCATCTCCGTGACGCCGCGCTCCAGCAGCGCCACCACCTCGGACGTCGTCGAGACCCCCGGCAGGAACGGCACCCCCGACGCCTTCAGCGCGTCCAGCAGCGTGTCCGTCCAGCCGGGGCTGACCAGGAAGCGGGCGCCGGCGGCGACCGTCTCGGACACGTTCGCCACGGAGATCACGGTCCCGGCGCCCACCACGGCCTCGGGGACCTCGGCGGCGATCGCCCGGATCGCGTCGAGCGCGGCGGCCGTCCGCAGCGTCACCTCGATCGCCGGGAGCCCGCCCGCGACCAGCGCCCTGGCCAGCGGAACCGCGTCGGCCGCGTCCTCCAGGACGACGACGGGGATGACGGGGGCGAGGTCCAGGACGGACGCGGAGGCGGGCACGGCGGCGGGCGCGGGGGAGGTCATGCGCTCATCCTGCCGCGCACCCCACACTCCGCGCAACGGGCGTTGCGCATGCTGCAACACCTCGGCGTCGGTGTCAGCGGATCTCGGCGAATTTCAGCGGATCTCAGTGGATCTCGGTGACCACCACGTCGAGTGACCACGCCCGGCCCGGACGCGCCGGGGACTGCGCCTCGACGACGTACCCCAGGTCCCGCAACGCCTCCGTCAGCTCCGCCGGGTCCTTCGGCCGCGCCCCGGCGGTCAGCAGGTCGCGGACCATCCGGCCCTTGGTGGCCTTGTTGAAGTGGCTGACCACGGAGCGCTTCTCCACGCCGTCGACCATCCGCGAGTGGAGCACGCGCACGCTCGCGGTCCGCTCCGCCACCTCGCCCGCCGGCTTCCACGCGGCGGTGTACGCGGCGGACCGCAGGTCCAGCACCAGCCCGTCCCCGGCCGCCTCCGGCATCACCGACGCCATGGGGCCGCGCCAGTACGCGCCGAGCGCCCCCAGCCCCGGCAGCTTCACGCCCATCGAGCAGCGGTACGACGGAATGCGGTCGCCCACGCGCACCGCGCCCCACAGCCCGGAGAACACCAGCAGCGACGCACGGGCCCGCCGACCGGCCGCCGCGTCCAGCGTGGCCAGGCCGAGCGCGTCGTACAGCACCCCGGTGTAGATCTCCCCCGCGGGCCGGGCCGCGGCCGTCCGCAGCTCCGCGTTCTTGGCGACCTCGCCCCGCAGCCCCTCGCTCAGACCGAGCACCTCGCGGGCCTTCTCCTCGTCGCCCGCGCACAGCTCGACCAGCTCGTCCAGGACCGCCGCCCGCGCCTCGGCCAGGCCGGGCAGGGACAGGGACTCGGGCTTCAAGGGTGCTCCGCGCCCCGGTGCGGCCTTTCCTTCGGAGGGCGGCAACAGCACGAGCACGGGGATTCTCCTTCGGACGCGACACGGGGCCCCACACGCGCGGGAGCCCGTCAGCAAGGGTACGGGGCCGGGCGGACGGCCTCGCTCCGCCGGGTACCATGGCCGGTACGGCAGACGAGCCGGGCGGACGGCCGCGTGGGGATCCTCGGATCCTCCCGAGGAACGTCCGGGCTCCACAGGGCAGGGTGGTGGCTAACGGCCACCCGGGGTGACTCGCGGGACAGTGCCACAGAAAACAGACCGCCGGGGACCTCGGTCCTCGGTAAGGGTGAAACGGTGGTGTAAGAGACCACCAGCGCCTGAGGTGACTCAGGCGGCTAGGTAAACCCCACCCGGAGCAAGGTCAAGAGGGAGCACCCCGGTGCTCCTGCGCGAACGACCGAGGGCTGCCCGCCCGAGTTCGCGGGTAGACCGCACGAGGCCGGCAGCAATGCCGGTCCTAGATGGATGGCCGTCTCCCCGGCCGCCGCGAGGCGACCGGGTGACAGAACCCGGCGTACAGCCCGACTCGTCTGCCGCTACCTGCGGCTTCGCCTTGGAAAGGGCCTCTGACCTGCGTCGGAGGCCCTTTCCGGTCTTTCGAGGGCTTGCCGCGTTAGGCGGCGGAAAGTCCTTCGGAAGTCCCTCGGACAGCGCTGAAAATCCCTGAAAAAGTCCCTGGCGCGGAGGCACGGAGGACGCCTCTGGCCTGGGGTAATCAGGCTTCTTCTGGCCTCAGCGCGCGGCCTGTGGGAGCTCGGGGAACGTGCCGATGACGCGACGAGCCGCAACGCTCGTCGTCGAGGTCGAGACCCCGGGAGTCCTCGCGCTGGCCGAGCTCGTTGAGAGTGAACAGGAGCCATCCTCGACACAGTCCCCGTCGTTCAGGTGGACGAGATTTCGCCGCTGCCCCCGAACGCTCGCGGCCTGACACTCCAGCAGGTTGTCCTACGATCGGCCTCGGTCGCCTTTCGGTGGCCGAGGCCCTCGTCGTCTCGGAAGGAACGTGCATTGCCCACGCACACCCTCACCATCAACGGCGAGAAGGTGACCATCACCCAGAAGGGTGTCCTTCTGGCCGCCGCCGACGCTCGCCCGAACGTTCGTCCCCGACGCCACGGCGTCCTCATCGGCTCCGTGCTCTGGGCGCCGAAGGACCTGCTGCGGACCGTCGTCGGCAACGACGACCTCGGGAACGTCGACTCCCCGCGTGCCATGAAGGCGTTCGACAACCTCGGCTTCCAGACCTTCACCGAGACCGTCTACACCGCGGACGGCCTTCCCTTCGTCCACCCTGAGAATCAGCTCCGCACACAGGGCGTTCGATCGTGACCAGCCAGACCACCATGTCCATCTACGCCTCCCTGGTCGCCGCGATCGAGGAGAAGGACGGAGTCCCCAGGTCCACGTCCGCCGCCTGCGGGACATCCTTGGAGCCAGCCGCACCGGCAGCACGGTCGCCCGCACCATCGAGACCGAGCTCGCCCGCGCAGGCATCCTGCACTTCCCGCCGACCATCCCCACCAGCCAGGACCGTCGCGTCGTCCTGTGCACCAACCCGATGGGGAAGCTGGTGATCGAGAACCTCCGCGCTGCTGACGTCGACGAACCGACAGACGCTCACGTCCCGAAGGCGCAGGTAACGCTCGAACTCATCGCAGCCGCGTTCAGCCCTGGCCAGAAGACTGAGGAGGCGTGATGGCCGACCCGAGCACCGACACCTGCCCCACCCGTGGATGGGAACCGCACCTGTGGCGCCACCCTCCGCTGAGAGGTCACCCCCGAGCGAGACGCCGAGCCCTACGTCGCCTGCGGCCAGCACATCACCGCACCCATCACGCGCTCGGGTGAGCTTGTGCCGTTCACCGCCCGGCCGCTCTGAGCACCGCAATGGCCGTGCAGCGGACGTGACCAATGGGATGCTCGCCAACGGCCGCTCCGCCATGCGCGCGGCTTGAACCAGGCCAGACCGAGCCTGGGGCCAGCCCGTCCCCGCCGAACAGCGACGGGCTCGTCTCCGCAGGCACCCCTTGGACCACACAACCAGGAGGAATCAGTGTCGTACCCGCAACTGCTCACCCCCGAGGATCAGAGGAGGTGCCGGTTCGGCGCCTGTGCAGCGTTTGCGTACTCAGGCAGTGCAAGAACTGCGACGCCGGCGTCTTCGAGGACCTCGGTGCCATCGGCGCCGACGACGAACGTATCGGGTTCGCTCCACGCGGTGACGACGCGGCGGAGGCCCACGTCGCGGATGAGCTGGGCGCAGGGGCGAGGGCGGGATGCCCGTCTGGCGCATGGCTCCAGGGAGCTGTAGATCGTGGCGGTGGCGAGCCGGGCGTCCTCGGCGGGGAGCTTGGCGAGGGCCCCTTCCTCTGCGTGGTCGTGGGGGTCGCTCTCGCGGGAGTAGCCGCGGGCGAGTTCGGTCCCGTCGGCCGCGACGATGACCGCCCCCACGCTGAAGGCGGTCTCCGAAGGCGGGCAGAGGGCGGCCAGCTCACAGGCGAGAGCGAGCCAGTTGCGGTCTGCGGTGTTGGGCTCGCGGCCGGTGCCGGGAGCGCAGGCTGAAGGGGTGGTGCTCATCGGGGCTCCGTCGAGGTGTCCTTGGGGGCGTACCTCAGGAGTACCACGTCGCCGATCTGGCGGGCCTCGAGAAGTCGGAGGCGGGCGGCGGGCCCGCCGGGATAGCTCGCTGGGCCGAGCATGCGCACTGCATCCGGCTGACCGACCAGGAGCGGGGCGATGACGAGTTGGAGCTCGTCGGCTAGAGCTGCTTCGAGGAGCTGTGTGTGAACGGTTCCGCCACCCTCGACCATGAGCCGCCTGACGGCGTACTCGTCGCCGAGAATGTCGAGCGTGGCGGGCCATACGGCCTCAGTGGGGACACTCTGAACGGTAGCCAGGTCGCCGAGGTTGGCGCGAGCTTTCGCGGTGGCCTCGTGGCCCACGGCCAGGACGAGCTTGTCGCCTCCGTGGTGCCAGAACTTCCAGCCGGGGTCGAGGTTGCCCGTTCCTGTGATGGTGACCTTCAGCGGGTACTCCGGCTGGCCAGCGGCGACCCGGGACGCCCTGCGTTCCGCCGAGTTGACGAGGAGGCGGGGGTTGTCGGCGCGGAGTGTGCCGGCGCCGACAAGGATCGCGTCGACACTGGCTCGTACGGAGTCGACGCGTTCGAAGTCCTCCTTGTTGGAGAGCAGGAGCCGGTCCTCGCCCGGGCGGGTGTCGAGGTGGCCGTCGATCGATACAGCTGCGGACAGCAGGACGTACGGGCGGGGCACGGTATCTCCAGGCGGCGTGCGCGGGTGAGTCAGGCGGGATGCAGAACGATTCGGTCGAGTGAGGCTCGGAACTCGGCGACGCCGTCCTCGCCGGCTGCGGGGGCCAGTGCCTGGTCGAGCCGGTCGAGCTGTCCGAAGATGCGGGCAGATCCGGTCTCGGCGGCGATCCCGACGGCCTGCCCGCCGATTCGGGCAGCGAGGGTTACGTTGCCTGTGCCCGCGTGGGCACGTGCAGCGCGAGCGAGGTAGACACCGCGGTCCCGGCGATATGCGGGCGGGAGCACTGTTAGGGCGCTGTCGAAGCCTGCTGCGGCCTGCGCATACTCGCCGAGTGCGGCGAGGGAGCGGGCCCGGGCGGTGCTGATGTACGCCGTATCGAGCCAGGAACCCCAGACGCCATCGGAGCCCGCGCGAATGAGAAGAGCAAGCGCGGTGTCGTACGCCCTGTGGGCTTCACCGCCTTCACCGAGTACGGCGTGCGCGTGGGCCTCGTGCAGAACGGCGATGACTTCGAGGCGGCTCCCGGGGCGGGCGGTGCGTCGGGCGGCTGCGGCGAGGCCGAGAGCGTCGGCAGGATGACCGGTGTCGACCGCGAGCTGTGCCTTACGGCCGAGGATGTACGCGGTGAGATCGGTGTCGCCGGTGATGTGGGAAGCGTCCAGTGCTTTCGCGGTGTGGCCGTGGGCGGTGCGCTCGTCGCCGATGTCCTGGGCGAACCAGCCTGCCAGCTCTTCGTATCGCGTTTCCAGGGCGAGAAGCTTGATGGCGTCGGTGCCACGAGCGGCTCGGCGTCTCGTGGCAAGGGAGACGAGGTGTTGTTGCAGGGCGGGCAACACGTGCCGGGGGCCGATGAGGTTGTCGGTCTGGATCATCACCCGGCGGAGTTGCGCGAAGTGCTCGAGGGGAGACCCCATGTCGGCGAGTTCGGTGGCAGCCGCCGGCGTCGCGGCCGGCATGGCTGTCGCAGCCAGGCCGGCGATCCCTGAGGCGAGAACAGCGCGGCGGGGCACGGGCACGAAGAGGATCCTTCCGTGGATGCGGGCGGGGACGACGACCGTGTCCGTGTCGTCTGCGAGAGAGCCTGCCCGCACGACCGCGCTCATGGCCAGGGTCTCCGGGGCGCTGGCCCCATGGCTCCGTGTGCTGGCCCCATGAGCCGATGTCCCGGCTCTGGACACCGGGGCGGAGCAGTCCTGGGGAGCCTCGCGCTCCGCGCTTTCCCAGCCACGAACCAATGCGCCGGCGGCATCGAGGGCATCATCGAGAGCGATGGCCGCGTGCTTCGGGACGGGGCGTTCAGCGCGCTCGAAGCGCCCGAGATGTGCACGGTCGATCAACACCCTACGAGCCAGAGCCTGTTGCGACAGCAGACGGGCCTCGCGGAACTGGCGTAGCTCGTAACCCCAGCGATGCCATGGGCCGGCGTCCGGAGTCAGCTCGTTCGGCTGCTGCCCCACGCTTCCTCCTCCACCGTGGACTTTCGTTCACCCGCGGTCGAGCCAGCGACACGGGCGGCTCTCCATGGCGCCTGCGGAGCCAGCGTGCGGGGCTCCATCCAGGGCCTGTCCATGGGGCTTCCGTACCGCTTTCATCGTCGGTACGAGCTGATCACACGGTATCCGAACGTCGCCTGACACGGACCTGATTCACGTCAGTGGTGAACGTAGTGGTCGGTCGGACCGAACGTATTGCGCAACCGTCGGATGAGCCCTGCGCGGGCTGAGCACGCACGATCTAGGGGAAGGCGACCATGAAGACAAGCAAAAGCCTGGGCGACATGATCGCCGTCTCCAGTCCACGGATCAGCCTGATGGGATCCCGGGACCGAACGGACACCGACACTGTTCAAACCCAGGAGAGGCACCGCGAACCCGCCCCGCTGGAGCGTCCGGCGCGCAGCGGCGAGTTCGTCCGGCTCCGTCAGCAGTTCTGTCGCGAGGCGACCGAAAGGCGCGACCGCTGCTCTGGTGATCGCCGTCTGCGGGTGCTGGCGTACAGCTTGGTGACGAGCAGGAGTGCCACCCCGGACGAGGACTGGAACACCCTCCAGGCCGAGGCCGAGCAGCATGGCTACGCAATGGGAGCAAGGTTTCACGACGTAGCCGTTCCCGTGACCACGACGTACCGCCCTGGCTCGGGTGCCGGCCGTGGCATCTACACACCGCCCTGGAAGCGCCCTGGCTGGGGGGAGGTCGAGCGACTGATCCGAGGCGGCTTCGCGGACGGCGTGATCGTCCTGGACCGGCACAACATCAGCTCCGATGACGACGAGTACCGCGCCGTGATCAAGGAGCTGGGCGAGCGGTACCAGGCGTTCATTCACCTCGTGATCCCCGAGGAGCCGCCCGGTCCGACTTGAAGGCGACCGTTGCGGCGGATGGATGCGAAGGGCTGGGGCTGGAGACAGGCCAGTGCTCAGGTTCTCCTCGTCGTCGCCGTGTTCGCCTTGCTCGTCACGGCCTACCGATCCGCCTGACCGGAGGCCCGTTTTCACGTTCGAGGGGTACACCGATCAGGCAATACGTTTCCTGCCGCCCCGTGAGGTCGGACTCGGCTTTGCATAGTGCCTGCAGGTGACCCGCAGAGCGGGCATGACCGCGATTGGTGAGACCTGCGCGTGCAGTGGTCGTCTCGCCCGGATATGTGCTTCGTTGTCAAGTGGGGGAGAGATCACCCGCGTTCGAGGGCGACCGCACTGCCGTCACCCTGGGGCGCTTCTACGGTTACAACGAAGCAGCCTTGGCGGCGTTCACGGGGCGGTGCCACAAGTCCCTCTCTTCGGCCGTGCCGAAACCGTGTTCCCCCACGGCAGTAGCCGGCCGAAGAGGGTCCAACTTCCCACCCGAGAGGACGAGCACCATGTGTGCGCACAACCCGCCGTGCCCCACGGCTGAGGCTCCCGACAGGGAGGCCGCGCGTCTCCGCGTGCATCGGCCCGAGCAGGGCTGGAGCCTGCTGTGCAACGGCGTGCTTCTCTTCGAGGACACCGGCGAACTCCTCCCCGACGGCCGGGTCATGGCCCCGCTGCGGGCCGTCGACCTGGCGAGGGCAGCCGCATGAAGCGGACCAGCGCCGCACCCCGGCTCGTCCCGTACATCACCCAGCGAGAGGGTGAGTACGGCGGGTTGGAGTCGGAACTCGCGCTGAGCGTGAACGCCTTCGGCGCCGTACGGCTCGCCTACCGGGAGGAGACCGCTGCGGACCGTGGGCCGCGCGGTGAACTGTGGGCGCGATGCTCCCAGTCGCTGAACGCCGCCGGGAGGCCGGCGGGCAGGCCGCAGTGGCGCTTGGTCAACTCCAGCAGGCAGCGGGAGGCGATGGAGCAGCTGCGGTGCCAGATCGGCTTCTGCCCGGCCGAGACCGACCAGGGATACGTCTTCCTCTCCGGGCGAGCGGAAGACGAGTCCCACGGTGTCGGAGAACCGGTGAGGACGGCCCAGCCGCCGGTGTGCCCGAAGCACCTGAGGTCGGCCGTGGAGCTGTGCCCGCACCTGCGGAAGGGGCACGTCGCCTTCCGTGCACGGGCGACCTCGCCGTGGGGCGTCATCGGCACCCGGTACCGCCTCACCGCTACGGGCCTGGCACCGCTACCTGCCGATGACACGCCCATGGCATACGGGCACCCCCAACTGGGCTGGTTCCTGGCGAGCCAACTCATATGCGAACTCGGGGACTATGAGGTCGTCGATCTGGACGATCTCGTGTCTGCCGCCTAGACGGCCGCCCGGCAGTCCTGAGCGGTACGGACAGGACCGCCGGGCGGCTCACCACCGGCGCCAGAGACCTTGTGCGCCGGCCAGCACGAAACCGCCGGCCTTCGGCGGTCCAGCCCGGAACAGGGAGCGTGCGCCGACAGCCTCCCGGCCCGCCGGAACGCGCCATCGGTTCACCCCCTGAACACGAACGACCGAAGGAAGTCCATGACGAACACGACCGTCGAGCCCGACGAGGCGACCCGCCTGCGGAACAAGGTGGTGGACGAGCTGTGCGCGGACGGCAACATCTCCTCTCCGGAGATCGAAGCGGTGATGCGCAAGGTGCCCCGGCACGAGTTCACCCCCGCGGACACGCCGCTGGACAAGGCGTACGACACGTACGCAGCCGTGATCACCAAGACCGACGAGCACGGTGTGCAGCTCAGCTCCGTCTCCGCGCCGCAGATCCAGGCCATGATGCTGGAGCAGGCCCGGGTGGAGCCCGGAATGCGGGTTCTGGAGATCGGCTCGGGCGGGCTGAACGCGGCCTACCTCGCCGAGCTCGTCGGTGAGGACGGTGAAGTCGTCACCGTGGACATCGACCCCACCGTCACCGGTCGTGCGCGCCGGCTCTTGAACGAGCACGGCTACGGCTGGGTGCACGTCGTCACCGCCGACGCCGCCGAACCCGTCCCGGGCCTCGGCGAGCTCGACGTCGTGATGGTGACCGCCGGCGCCTGGGACATCTCCCCGGCCTGGACCGCCCAGCTCAAGGAGGGCGGTCGGCTCGTCGTCCCGCTGCGGATGCGCGGCCTGACCCGCTCGATCGCCTTCACCCAGGTCAAGGGCGAGCACGGTCCCTACCTGGAGAGCGAGTCGGCGAGAATCTGCGGCTTCGTCCCGATGCAGGGCACCACCGCCCACCGGGAGGAACTCCTCCTCGTCAACGGCACCCCGGAGATCGGGCTCAAGTTCGATGACGGCCTGCCCGTCGACCCGCACCGGCTGGACAACGCCGTCACGTACCCGCGCCACGAACTGTGGACCGGGGTCACCGTCCGCATCCAGGAGCTCATCGACACCCTCCAGATGGCGATGGCGATCAGCCTGCCGGGCTTCTGCACGATGGCCGTCGACGAGAACGCGGACACGCGCGTGGTCGACCCCGTGAACAAGCGGTTCGCCCTCGCGGCCGTCGAGGACGACACCTTCGCCTACCTCGTCACCCGCCGCACCGAGGACAACAAGCACCTGGAGTACGGGGTGCACGCCCTCGGCCCGCACGCGGAGCAGTTCGCCGACAAGGTCGCCGGCGTGCTCCGCGACTGGGAGGCCAACCGACGCGGTGGCCCCAGCCCGGTCATCCGGATCTACCCGGCCGGCACCCCCGATGAGCAGATTCCGGCCGACCGGGTCATCGACAAGGTGCACAGCCGGATCTCGCTCTCCTGGCCCTCGGCGTAACGCCGGGAGCCAGGTAATCCCGCACCACCCCAACAGAGAAGAAGGGCACACATCATGACGAGCGCCACTCTCGCCCCGCTCCCGGTCACGCCGTCGGCGGACCTGGACGACGACTTCGCGCCCCTGGACGTGAAGGTCGTCATCGCCGAGCACTCCTACGGCCACCTCATGTGCCAGACGGGCGACGGCTGCGGCACCACCTGCGCGACCGGTGCCTCCGCCTGCGGCTCCTTCACCGAGGACCCGGCCTGATCCAGGCCCACCCCGCACCCGTGGGCTGGGCGAAGCACTTCGCCCGGCCCACGGGCCCCGCTCCCCTCCCCGCGCCGCCAGAAGGAAGGGCCTCATGGCTTCCCGAGCAGCCGCCGGATACCTGTGGCAAGGCGTTGCGATGCTGCGCGCCACCACCAGCCCCGGGCCGGCAGACATCCCCCGTACCCTCGACGTGGACGACGGGGCCGTCACCCGTGGGTGGCTGGACCGCCTCTGGCAGCGCGAGGACTTCCGCAGCGCGTTGGAGCCGGCCTCCCCGGTCCTGTCCGACGCCATCGAGGCAGTCGTCCAGGGCCGGCAGACCGAGCCCCGTCATGTCCGCCGCACCGCGCTGTCGACTGTCGCCTACCTCCTGCGGTGGCAGCACAGGCCGACCCCGCACGGCCTGTTCGCCGGGGTCGCCCCGGTGTCCATCGGGCCCCGGGCGAGCGCACGTTGGCGCGACAAGCACCGCGTGCTGATCCGGCCGGACGCCGAATGGGTCACCGACATGGTGCTCCGCCTCCAGCACACCCCCGCGTTGTTGAAGCGGTTACCGCTGGTCGCCAACAACGCCGCCCACACGCGGGGCGATCGACTCGTGGCCCCGGGCCCGCCCTCGGACGGCCACGCCGTCCTCCTGGCCCCGGTCGAGATATCCGTACGCAACACCCGGCCGGTAGCCGCCGCCCTTGACGCGGCCCGCACCCCCATCGCCTACGGCGACCTCCACACCCACCTGCGCGACCGCTTCCCCCAGGCCGCCCCGGAGAAGATCGACGCCGTTCTCACCAGCCTCGTCGAGCAGCGGTTCCTCCTCACCAGCCTGTGGGCGCCCATGACCACCGTCGACGCCTTCCAGCACCTGTGCCGCGAACTGGACCGGCACCAGGCGGACAACCTCCCCGAAGTGCAGGACCTGGTCCACGAGCTGTACGCCCTGCGCGACGAACTGTCCGCCCACCAACCGACGCTCTGCGACACCAGCGTGAGCGCCGTCGCCGCACGGATGCGCGCTCTCACCACCGTCACCCCGACACCGCTGCTCATCGACACCGCCCTCGACTGCGAGACCCAGCTCCCGCAGACCGTGATCGCGGAAGTGCAGGCAGCCGTGTCGGCCCTCTACCGGACCACCCCGCAGCCCTACGGCTACCAGCACTGGCGCGACTACCACCGCCGCTTCCGAGCCCGGTACGGCGTCGGCGCCCTGGTACCGGTGATGGACCTGGTCGCCGACAGCGGCCTGGGCCTGCCCGCCGGCTACGTGGGCTCCGAACGCGGCGCCGCCCTGAAGGTGCGCACCGACCGCGACGAACTGCTGCTCGCACTGACGCAACAGGTCCTCTTGGACGGCGGCCGTGAACTACGGCTGACGGACGGCATGGTCGACGCCCTGGAGAAGGCCGCCGGGAAGGACGAGCGGCTGTTCGTGCCCCGGGTGGAGGTCGCCTTCGAGGTCCACTCACCCAGCACCCGGGCACTGTCCAGCGGCACCTTCGACGTCCTCCTCACCGCGGTTCCGCGCCCCGGCAGCAGCATGGCCGGCCGGTTCGCCCATGTCCTGCCGCCCGACCATCAGGACGCGCTCGCCGCCACGTACCAGGGGGCGCCGGACGGCCTGACGGCGCAGCTCGTGTTCCCGCCGCGCCGCCACCGCAACGAGAACGTCACCCGTACGCCGCGGCTGCTGCCGCACGTCATCGAGCTGTCCGGCCACCAGGAGACGGACGGGACGACGATCCAGCTCGCCGACATCGCCGTCACCGCGGACCCGCGCAGCTTCCACCTCGTGCAGCTCTCCACCGGTCGGCGCGTCGATGTGCGGGTCCTGCATGCCCTGGAAGGCGGGACCCAGACTCCGCCACTGGCCCGGTTCCTCGCCGAGGTGGCCAACGGGAGGTACGCCGCCTACAAGCCGTTCGACTTCGGCGCCGGTTCCCGGCTCCCGTTCCTCCCGCGCGTGCGCTACCGCCGCACCATCCTCACGCAGGCCCGATGGCTGCTGATGGCCGACGACCTGCCCGGCCGCAAAGCCTCGACCGAGGAGTGGGAGAGCGCCTTCGCCGCCTGGCGGGACCGGCTGCGGGCCCCGAAGCAGGTCGCCATGATCGAGTACGACCAGCGCCTCCCCCTCGACCTGTCCCACCCGCTCCACCTCCGGGTACTGCGCGCCCACCTCGACAACACCCGGCGCCTGGAACTGCGCGAGCTACCGGACGCAGACGCCCACGGCTGGATCGGGCGCGCCCACGAGATCTGGCTCGCCCTGGGCCGGCCGGAGGCGGACACCCCCGTAATGCCCCGGCCGCGCCCCACCGCCCCGGCTACCCCCGAGCGGCATCTTCCGGGCGCCGGCGACGTCCTGCACGCGCAGCTCCACGCCCACCCGCGCCGCTACGACGAGATCCTGAGCCGCCACCTGCCCGGCCTCCTCGCCTTGTTCGGCGACACCCCGCCACTGTGGTGGTTCACCCGGCACCGGGAGATGGCCCGCCCGGACGCCGACCAGCACCTAGACCTCACGCTGCGCCTGCCGCAGGACGCATACGGGCCAGCCGCCCGGCACGTCCGCAGGTGGGCGTACAGCCTGCACGAGACCGGTCTGGCGGCAGGGCTCGTCCTGGCTCCCTATCAGCCGCAGACCGGGCGCTTCGGCGGCGGGTCGGCCATGGACGCCGTGCACGAAGTGTTCGCAGCGGACTCCATCGCCGCCCTCGCGCAGATCCAACTCACCGAGCGGGCCAGCGCCTTCGCCCCGCAGGCCCTCGCCGCAGTCAGCGCCCTGCGCCTCGTCACCCCCCTGGCACCGGACACCACGGCAGCCGAAGAGTGGTTGGTGCGCAACCTCCCCCAGGGAACGGGGCGACTGGACCGGGCCCTGCGTACCCAGGTGCTCGAACTCGCCGCACCGAGCGGCGCCTCCGCGCTCGCGTCCCTGCCCGGCGGCCCTGCGGTCGCCGAAGCATGGCGGGCCCGCGCCACCGCTGTGGACGCCTACCGGACGACCCTGGCCGGTCAGCTGGATCCGCTCGACGTCGCCCGGTCGCTCCTGCACCAGCACCACGTCCGGGCCCTGGGCGTCGACCCGCGCGCCGAGGAGACCACCATCCGGCTCGTACGGACCGCCGCCCTCCAGCACCGGATGGCGGACCGATGACCGCACCGACCGTCACTACCGCCGCAGCGACCCTGCAGCGGTACACCGCCCACCTGGCGGAACCCCAGCCCCCTCCCGCAGAGGAGCCCTGGGCGGTGCAGTCGCTCGCCGACGGCGCCGCCGGAATCAGCCTGCTGCACATCGAGATGGCCGGCCGGCACGGCGGCCCCTGGCGCCCCGCCCACCGATGGATCACGAGCGCGACCACCGGCCCCATCAGCGCGGCCGATCAGACGGGCCTGTTCCTCGGCGCCCCGGCCGTCGGCTTCATCCTCACCACCGTTCCTCCGGCCTACCAGCACCTGTACGCCTCGGCGCGCACGACCCTGCACCAGCACATCACCGACCTCGCCCACCGCCGCGTGGACGCCGCACTCGCCCGCATCGACAGGGGAGACCTGCCGAACTTCGCGGAGTACGACCTCCTCTACGGCCTCACAGGGATCGGCGCCTACCTCCTGCGCACCGACCCCGAAGGCCCAGCCCTGAAGAGGATCCTGCAGTACCTCGTCGCCCTGACCCAGCCGCTCGCCCCCGCCGGTCGCGGGCTGCCCGGCTGGTGGGTCCACCACGACCCCGCCCGCGGCGAGTCCCCCCACTTCCCCGGCGGGCACGGCAACTTCGGCGCCGCACACGGCATCACCGGACCGCTCCTCCTCCTGGCCCAAGCCCTGCGCCGCGGCATCACCGTCAACGGCCACCAGGACGCGATGTCCACCATCTGCGCCCACCTCGACTCCTGGTGCCAGCACGGCGATTCCGGCCCCTGGTGGCCCGAGCACATCTCGCGGCGCGACCTCGACCGCAGGCACCCCCACCACGACGCACCCACACGCCCGAGCTGGTGCTACGGCACGACAGGCATCGCGCGCGCCGGCCAGCTCGCCGGGATCGCCCTGCGCTCACCCACGCTCCAGAGGTTCTACGAGGACGCCCTGTACCGCGCCTTGACCGACCCTGCGCAACTCGCCCTCGTCACCGACACCGGCCTGTGCCACGGATGGGCGGGCATCTACCAGACCGCACACCGCGCAGCAGCGGACGCGCTGGACCCGCGGCTGCGCACCCTCCCGGACAGCCTCGGCGACGCCCTCACCAATCCGAGCGAGCCCGGCACGCTCCAGGCTCCCGGGCTCATCAACGGCGCGGCCGGCACCGCCCTCGCCCTCACCACCCTCGCCTCGCAGCAGGCGCCGAGCACCGGATGGGACGCATGTCTCTTGATCAACTGACCCAGGCGACCGAACCGAGCCCCACACAGCACGCCGTCCTCGCAGTCCTCACCGGCCTGCCGATCACCGTCGCGGCGCGCCAGTATCGGATGGACCCCGTGGTCCTCTCCGACGCGGTCGCGGTCTACGACCGGGCCGGCCGGGAAGCACTGGCCCGACACGCGGCCACCACCGACTGG
>NZ_KL585406.1:59506-61863 GCF_000721935.1 Streptomyces sp. NRRL WC-3549 | reverse complement strand
GGTGGCAGGCGTACCTCCACTTCACCGACCTGCCGAATGCCGACACCACCTTCACCACCCACGTCCTGCCCATTCTGCACGAGGCGGAGACCGCCGGAGCGATCAACGGCTGGTGGTACACCAGAAAGCACCCCTGCTGGCGCCTACGCCTCCGAATCCAGCCTGCGGTCGACGCCAAGCCGACCATAGGGGACGCCCTCGACCGCCTCGTTACCGAAGGACACCTACGGCGCTGGTGGCCCGGCATCTACGAACCGGAGACTCCAGCGTTCGGAGGAAAGACCAGCATGGATGCCGCACACGCCCTGTTCATCACCGACAGCCGCGAGATCCAGCAGTTGCACCGGCGCGGCGGCCTCGCCGTCGGGCCCAGGGAATTGTCCGTGCTCCTGTGCACGATCATGATGCGCGCCGCCCGGCTGGAGTGGTACGAACAGGGCGACGTCTGGGACCGCGTCATCACGACGGAACACCGCTCAGCCATCAGCGACGTCCCGGCAGAACAACTCAACGCCAGAGCCCAGCAGATCCGTCCCCTGCTACTCGCCGACAGCGACGCCTTGCTGCGCCCCGAGGGCGCTCTGGGCCCCGCCGCCGAATGGGCCGCAGCCTTCCGTAACACCGGCCGGGCCCTCGCCCACGGAGTCCAGGAGGGAACACTCGACCGCGGGCTACGGCAGGTCCTCAGCTACCACGTGATCTTCCACTGGAACCGGCTCGGCCTGTCCATGCGCGGGCAGAGCATCCTGGCCTGGGCAGCCAGGGCGGCCATCCTGCACGGCGTCGACCACAAGGAGAGCCAAGACACATGACGACACTCATCGTCGGCGGCAGTGGGTTCCTCGGGACCGAACTCATCAGGCAGGCGAGAGCGGCCGGGCACCGCATGGCCGCGACCTACCACTCGACCGTTCCGGCGAGTACCTCCGACGCCGAGTGGTACCCCGTTGATCTGCGAGACCCGGACCGCATAGCTGAGGTCGTGGCCGAGGTACGCCCGCGTCTGATCATCAACGCATCGAGCGGGGGAGCCGAGTGGGCGACGACGGCGCAGGCGCCCGTCCGCCTCGCGATGATCGCGAAGCAGCACGGTAGCCACCTCGTGCAGGTGTCCACCGACGCGGTGTTCTCCGGTATCAGCCGGTCCCGCTACGACGAAACCTGTCCTCCGGACCCCATCACCCCGTACGGCGCTGCCAAGGCCGCTGCGGAGACCGGGGTTCTCACGCTGCACCCGCAGGCCGCCGTCGTCCGCACCTCCCTGATCATCGGGCACAACCGTTCCGTGCACGAGCACTTGGTGCACCAGCTCGCCGCCGGCACCACCGACGGGGTCCTGTTCACCGACGACATCCGCTGCCCGGTGCACGTCTCGGACCTGGCTGCCGCGCTGCTGGAGCTCGCGGAGCACGGCACCGCGGGAGTCCATCACGCAGCAGGTATCGACGCTGTCAGCCGCCACGAGCTCGGCGTTCTCATCGCACGGCGCGACGGCCTGGACGCTGCCCGTCTGGCCGCCGGCCTGCGCGCCGAGAGCACGCTGCCCGGCCCACTCGACGTGCGCCTGGACAGTCGGACGACTCAGCTCCTGTTGAACACTCGTCTGCGCGGTGCGCACGAATTCCTCGTCGCGCACGAGGGTGAAGCACAGGACTGACCAGACTGCGGCGAAGTCCATCTCTACGCTGGAGCACCATGAAGAAGGTCGCCATCGTCGGCTGCGGAGGCAGTGGCAAGTCCCACGTGGCCCGCGAGCTGGGCAGGATCCTCGACGCCCCTGTGACACACCTGGACGCTGCGTTCTACGACGACGAGTGGAACGCGTCGCACATGGACAAGTTCAGCGACGTCCAGCGCGAACTGGTCGCGCAGCCGCGGTGGGTGATCGACGGCAACTACAACTCGACGCTGCAGGTACGGCTCGAAGCCTGCGACACGGTGGTCCTGATGGACGTGTCGACCGTGGCGGCGCTGTACGGAATCCTCTCCCGACAGATCCGGCACGGGGCCGGGCACAAGGGCAACGGGGTGCACAACCGCATCCACTGGGGCGTGATCAAGTACGTCGCCACGTACCGGCGCAAGATGCGGCCCCGCGTGATGGCGAAGATCGAGGAGTTCGGCTCCGGCACCGACGTGGTGCTGCTGGCCAACCGGCGTCAGACGCGCCGCTGGCTGCGGAAGGTCGCCGCCGAGCAGTCCTGACTGGTCCGCGCCCCCAATCGGGGGTGCGGCATGAACAAGTCCGACCCCGTTCCTGGACCCCGCCCGGCAGCCGGAGCTGTACGGACACGCCTCGCGGCTGCCGGGCAGCCCGGTCCACGGCGGTCCGGCGCCAGTAGTAGAAGCTCGAGCGG
>NZ_KL585406.1:59007-59260 GCF_000721935.1 Streptomyces sp. NRRL WC-3549 | reverse complement strand
GCGGCGGTGGAGGTCGGCGACGCACTGGAAGCGGTTCACCAGCGCGTCTCCCCGGCGAAATACTTCGCCGCTTTGCGTAGGATTTCGCGTTCCTCCTCGAGCTCGCGGACCTTCTTCCGCAGGGGCTGCGTTCTCCGCCTCCAGTGGTGCCGGCGGCTGGGCCGGTTCCTGCGTCCGACGTCCCCGGGGACGGCTCGCTCCGGCTGCCCGAACCCAGTTCCGCAGGGTCTCCGGGTTGATTCCCAGATCGGCG
>NZ_KL585406.1:54121-58762 GCF_000721935.1 Streptomyces sp. NRRL WC-3549 | reverse complement strand
CCTTGAACTCCGGCGGATAGTTCTTCATGACCACGAGATGTCCGTTCTCAGATCCTCAGGATCCAGTGTCTCGTGTGTCCAACATCAGGGGTCAAGGCCCGGGATACCGGGGGTCCGCGACCGGTCTTTCGACACTGTCGCGGATGCCAAGGCATGGCTGGCCGAGGCACAGACCGACGCACGTCGAGGGGATTTCGTCGACGCGCGAGACGGTGCGATCAGCCTTCGCGAGTACGTCGAGAAGCACTGGTGGCCGTCCCAGGTTCATCCGGCTCAGACGCTGGAAAGCATGAGGCACCGGATCTGGGGACAGGTGCTCCCGCAGCTCGGAGACCTGGCGCTCAGGGACATCGGCGTCGCGGAGCTGCGTAAGTGGTCGGCCGACGTGCAGAGGGCGGTGGCATCGAGCACGGCCTATGTCGCGTGGGTGTACCTCAAGGCGATCATGCAGGCCGCGGTCGAAGACAAGCGGTTGTACCGCAACCCATGCAAGGGCAACAGCTCGATCAAGCCACCGAAGAAGCCGGAGCGCAAGCCTCGCGCCTGGGAGCAGGCCCGTGTCGTCGCCATACGGGAGGCGCTGGCCACCCGGTACCGGATCACGGTCGACCTCGGGGTCGGGTGCGGGCTCCGGCAGGGTGAGGTTTTCGGCTTCAGCCCAGACGATGTCCGCGACGGCTTCGTACACGTGGAGCGGCAGATCCTCATGTACAAGTCGCAGCTGTACTTCGGTCCGCCCAAAGGCGGCAAGGAACGCGACGCACCTCTGCCCCAGGCGATCGCGAAGCGGATGCTCACGCATCAGGAGCATTTCGAACCCATCGAAGTGACCCTGCCGTGGCTGGATCCCGAGGAGCCCGACCTCGCACGCGACGACCGGCGCAAGGTGACGGTCCGGCTGCTCGTCTACACCGGGCGGCGCGGCGCGATCAACCGCACTACCTGGTCGTCTTCGTCTCCTGACCGGCCTCGACACGGCGCATGAACTTTTCCCAGCCGACGGCCGCGCGCTTGCGTAGAGCCCGGCTGGGCGCACCAGGCCGGGGTTCCGGCGGCGCGTACGGGCGGCCGTCCGAGCCGCCGTCGTTCCTCCGGGGTGGTTCGGGGCGGCTCACATGGAAACTCCTCACTGGAAGCGGCGGGTTGCCGTAGTCCGAACGGAACACCAGTCAACGGCTGCCGAGATGAGGTGAACAGGAAAGGCCGCTCTCAACTGTCCGCGGTCACCCGGAAGACTTTGCGTACCCATTACCCGGCGTCTGGCTCCGGAGGTGGGAGTCCGGCTACGTTCTGCCGCATGGGAGCGAACGTCGTCCTGAAGGACCGAATGAGTGAACTCGGTCTTACGCAGGAAGAATTGGCGCGACAGATGAACTCCGCGCTCGAAGCGCTCGGGGGTAAGCCTGGTGACGTATCCGCACGGACGGTGCGGAATCTGGTCAACGGGAGCACCCGCAGGTCGATCGGTCGCACCTGCGCCGCGCTGGAAGCGGTGTTCGGCTGCCCCGCATCGGCTTTAGGGTTCGATCCACCACGTACCGCCGCACCAGCGGAGGGCCCAGTGCATCGTCGTACTTTTCTCGCCGCGGCGACCGGATCAGCCGTCGCTGCGGCTGCCCAGGCGAGTTGCCCCAGGCTGGGGCAGCCGGACGCCGACCGGTTTCACCGGGAGTACACCGAACTCCAGCGGGACGAGCGGCTCGGCGGAGCACGGCGGATCGAGAACCAGGCCGTGGAACTCGCGGCGCGTATCCAGTCCTCGCTCCACGCCGGTGGCATTTCGGACCGCGTTCGGCGTCGCGTGTACCGGCTCGCGTCCGATGTCACGTGTCTGGCGGCCTTCGGGGCCATCGACGCGAGCGCTCCGCAACGTGCCCGTGCCCACTTGGACACGGCCCTCACCCTGGCGGGACTCGCACGTGACGGCGAGGCCATGTACCGGGTCTGGGACCATCTGACGCTTACTTCCAGCCAGCGGGAGAACCACGCCGAAGCGGCGGCCGGCGCGGAGGTGATGAAGCGCGCGCCGACGGCCCGGCGGGACCCGTTGTTCGCGTCGCTGGGACACATGCGGAATGCCAATGCCCTGGCCAGGCTGCGCAGGCCCGGAGAGGCGTTACGGGCCTTGGGGCTTGCGGAGGTGGCCTTCGGCCGGGCGGGGGGCAATCGGCCGTCCGCGTGGATCGCGTTCTACGGCCCGGCCGAGTTCGACGCCTTGTCGTCGTACGTCTGGACGGCGCTTGGTGAACACGAGCGCGCAGAGGCCTGCCTGCACCGCACCCTCGCCGGGATTCCCGGAGACCTGGTCCGCGACAAAGGGCTCTACACGGCGCACCTGTCGCTGTGCCAGGCGAGGCAGGGGGAAGTGGAGCTGGCGTGCGCAACCGGACGGCAGGCTCAAGCGATGCTGCTGTCGGCGTCCGGGTCCCGGCGCGCGGTGAACACACTGAGCAGGACGTGCCAGGTCATCGAGGCGACAGGCACCAGGGCCCCCGAAGTCGTGAGCTGGATCCAGGAGTCACGCCGATGGACCTGAAGTGGTACACGCACGCCGACGCACCAGACGTCCGCTCCTTGCTCCTGGACATACACGACGAGGTCTACGCGGGCGACCCCGACCCGTTCCACTCGCGCGAGAGGTTCTCGTACTTCGTGGACCTCTGGACGGCGCGCGCGGACTGGCGGTGCGTCTCGGGATGGGAGAGCGGCGGTCCGGTCGGGTACGCGTACGGGTCGAGGTTCAGGCCGGGCGGCTGGTGGAAAGGGTCGGACCGGCCCAGGGGGGTGCGCGGCCGGATCTTCGCCCTGTCGGAGCTGATGGTGGTGCCCCGGTGGCAGGGCACGGGCCGGGCGCGGCGGATCCACGACGCGCTGGTCCGGGCGGCCGAAGTCGACTTCGTGACGCTCCTCGTCGATTCCTCGCACCCCGAAGTCCAAGCCCTGTACGAGAGGTGGGGGTACGAGAAGTGTGACGAGGCCAAGCCTTCCGACGACTCCCCCGCGTACGCGGTGATGGTGCGCACCCTGCGGACCGACTGACCGAGGAGACTGACGGGCAAGGGGTGATCGGCCGGACACGCTCGACTGCGGGCACCCGCGGTCGAGGCCGAGAATGTCTGGATCACCGCATCGCGGCGCTTTCGCGCACCGCATGACGAGAGGGGCACCCGCATGAGCGACGGTCGGATCTTCCGTGAGGCGTGGATCGCCGGTGTGACCGAGCACTACCCCGGTGAGCCGAAACCCGGCTACGTCACGCCGTGGGAGGAGACACCCGAGTGGGAGCGTGAGGCCGCCGCAGCCGTGTGCGGGCAGGTGCGCGACTTCCTCAGGGTCAGCGGTGGGCACGCCGCGCGGCTCACCCGTGAGCAGAAGGGGCGCTTCGTCGCCCTCTGCTGGACCGCCCAGATGTTCAAGCACTTCGAGGACCCGAAACCCGGATACGTCGCGGACTGGGACGACCTTCCCGGCTGGCAGCGGGAGACGGACGCGGACATCTTCGAGCGCATCGAACGGTCCGGCTGAGCCCCGAGGTTGCCGTGGCACCGGCCCGGGCCGTCCGGCGGCCACCGCGGTCGGGTGTGACGTGCGGGCGCCCGGGCCGTGCGTCTGGAAGGGGTCCGCCCGGAGCACATCGACCGCGTGGAGGTCCCCGACGCCGGCAAGCGGATCCAGAGCACCCTCACCCGGGCGGGCCGGCTCGACCGCATGGACCTGGACCGACAGTCGGCGTGGCGCTCGGGACCCTCCCGGGCGCCACGCGGCCGGGGACCGACCCCGTGGCCCGGCCCGGCGGGGCGAGCGCGCCACGGGGACGGCCACGGGGCGGCCACGCGGGCCGCCACGGGGCGGCCGGTGGGTTCTCAGCTGCGCTTGAAGAACTCGATCTCGCCGAGTGCGATGGGCTGTTCGCCCACCGGGCCCGCCGCGTCGCGCAGGATCAGCTGTACCGAGACCACGTCGCTGATGCCCATCCGTACCTCCTGCTCGCCCGGCTTGTCGTTGAACGTCACCGTCCGGGTGTCCACCTCGTTGTCCGCCGTGGTCACCCGGAGCTCGGCCCGCACGGGCCGGGCGGTGCTCCTGAACGCCTCGGGTTCCGGGGAGGAGCCGGTGTGCACGACGATGCCCACCAGCCGGAACGGTTCACCGAAGTCGCAGGTCAGTGAGGCGTCGAGGGCGGGGGCGCCCCAGTATGCGTCGGTGAGGCCGTCCGTGGCCGCGCTCGCCGGGTGGCCCGGTGTCTGCGCGCTGGCCGTGACCTCGGTGGGGCTGACCGCCGCGGTGCCGCCGAGCTTGTCGCGGACGTCCTCGAAGACGTAGCGGCCCGCGGGGAGCAGCAGGAAGCCCGTGACGAGGAGCGCGACCACGAACAGCAGCAGGATGCCCCGCCGCAGCCACCTGCCGTCGGAGCCGTTGCGTACTCTGCGGCGGAACGAGCTGAGCCGGGCGGCGCAGCGGCGGCAGAACCGCCGGTCCGGGGCGTTCGGGGTGCCGCAGGCCGGGCACGGGGGGCCGTCCGGGACCTCCTCCGCCGTGACCGGGCGTACGACGGGGCGCTGTACCACCGGTTTCGCGGGCTGCACCGGGAGCACCGGGGCGGGATCTGTCTCTTATACACATCTCTGAGCGGGCTGGCAA
>NZ_KL585406.1:52931-53916 GCF_000721935.1 Streptomyces sp. NRRL WC-3549 | reverse complement strand
GGCGGGCGCGGGGCGCGCGGCTGCGGGGCGGGTCCCGAAGTGCCGGAACCGGTACCGGGGCCGGCGCCTGTGCGCGGGGGCGCGGCCGGCGGCCGGGGCGCGGGCGCGGCGGGGGGCGCCGCCCCGGCGCGGGTGGGCCCGGGGGACTCGGCGTCCTCGGCCGGCGGTGCGGTCACCGGCCGTGGGGGCGTGGCCGGTGGCGGCGTGACGGGCCGTGCGGGTGCGGGGCCCGCCGGAACCGGTGCGGGGGCCGGGGTCGCCGGTGGGGCGCCCGTGGGCCGGGCCGTCGTGGGCGGTGGCGCGGGAGCGGGATGGGGAGCGGGCTCGGGGATGGGTTCCGGGGCCGGGGCGGGCGTGGGCCGTTCCTGCGACCAGCCCAGGTACGAGCCGCAGTTGCCGCAGAAGTCGTCGCTCTCCCCGTTCGCCGACCCGCACGCGGGACATGAGCGCATCGTTTCAGGCCTCTCTCTGGTGATGGGGCTGGTCGTCGGGTGGGCCGGGCAGGACCTCGACCCGGCAGCTGAGGTGGACGGGGCAGGACGCCGTGACGACGTCCAGGATCTGGGCCTCGTCCACCCGGGCCGTGCCTACCGGCCAGACCCGCACGCGTAGTTCACCGGTGGGCGCGCCCGGCAGCTCCGCGCCCGGCACGGGCGACCAGGCCGCGCCGCCGCCGTCCGTGATGTCGGCGTGCACGCCGAAGCAGAGCCGGAGGCGTTCGGCCAGCCCGCGGCGCGTCCCCCGCCACCGGTGCAGCTCCACCGCGCGTACGACGACGGCGCGCCGCAGCTCCTCGGGCCAGGCCGGGTCGGCGTCCACCCCGACCCAGGACGACAGCCACTGGAGGAAGTCCGCGGGCGCCAGGGCCGGATCGAGGTAGGCGGGGAGGTTGTCCAGGGTGGACAGCACCGGGGCCAGGACGGTGTCGAGTCCCGCGGTGAACCGCTGGGCCAGGTCGTCGTCGGCGTAGATCGCCGGCAGCAGC
>NZ_KL585406.1:50132-52662 GCF_000721935.1 Streptomyces sp. NRRL WC-3549 | reverse complement strand
TAGCGCGTCGGGAGGCCGGGTACGGCGGCCCGCGTCACGCGACACCGTCCGGTTCGGCGGCGACGACCACCACTTGGTGCTGGTAGGAGAAGACCAGGGCGTTGCGCGACACGTCGATGCGGTCGGCCGGTGCGCCGCGCCGGCCCGTGACCGGGTCCGCCGGGAACAGCCGTACCTCCTCCACCAGGCGGGCGCCCCGCACCCGCTGGAGGACGGCGAACACCTCCCCGTACTGCACGGGCCGGCCGAACGGCCAGCCGGTGCCGTCGGCGCCGCCGCGCAACGGGTCGAGGTACCCGAACAGTGCGGCGAGCGCGTCCTCGCGCACCCGGTCCACCTCGCCGGGTGCCGCCACCAGCCGCGTGACGACGGTGACGCCCTGGTACGCCGGGGGCTCCACGACCAGCCGGGTGCCGACCAGCCGGCGTTCGTCCAGCCGCCCGGCGATCGCGGACAGCACCTGGTCGGAGGGGATCAGCTGCTCGAAGCGCAGCCGTCCGTCCTCGTCCGGTACCGCGTCGGGCACGATAAGGACGCGTACGGCGCCGGGTTCCCCGGACCCGGCCGGCAGGCACCGCACCCGCCGGACGGACGGGGCCGCCTGCGCCGCGATGACCTCGTAGTCCTGGGCGGTGACCGCCCGCTCCTGGACCCGCAGCACGTTCGGGGCCCGCAGCTTGGCGTTCTCGACGCTCTCGCCGTCGACCCCGCCGCGGGCCGCCTCCCGGTTGTCGACCCCGGCGACGTACGGAACGGAGCTGCGCAGGACGGAGATCGTGCCGCGGGCCACGTTGCCCGCGGCGCCGCCGCCCGTCCGGTAGCGGGGGACCCGCAGCTGCGCGCCCTTCTCCGGGACCGCGCCGTAGGGCCGCATCGTGCCGTCCGGCTCGCGTACCTCGGGCGGGAACGCGAACTCCCCGGAGGTCGCGTCGATCCGTACGTGCCGGTCGTCCGGCGAGGACGCGCCGAAGTGCTCGACGGCCGTCCAGGTCTGCCAGCCGTCGGCGGAGGAGACCTCGACCACCGGTGCCTCGCCGTCGAGCAGCAGCGGCGGGCGGCTCAGCGCGAAGCGCTGTCCGGCGACCCCGGCGGACACCCCGAGGGGCACGTCCCGGACCACCTCCGCGTGTTCGACGGTCGTGGTGCCGCCGACCGTGAACACCTCGGCCTCGCGGACCGTCGGGGACTCCGAGTAGAACGGCTGTCCGGCGGCCGGTTCCACGACCCGGCAGCGCAGCCACCCCGCACGGGTCCCCGCGACCACCGAGGCGGTGTGCGCGGCCGGTACGAACACGGTCACCTCGCCGGGGCGGTTCAGCCCGCCCGTGGTGTCCTCGCCGGTCTCGCACAGGGCCCAGCGTGCGCCGTCCCACGCCTCCCACACCAGGGGCGGCTGCCGGGGGTCGACCCCGACCCCCTCCACTCTGCTGTCCAGCCGTACGGCGACGATGCACCGCGGTACGGCGTTGGGCAGGCCGAACAGGACCGCGTCCCCCGGGGCCGGCTGCGACTGGAAGCAGGGGATGTCCGCGCCGGAGGTGAGGTGGGCCGTCCGGTCGGTCTGGCCGCCCGACGCGGGCGCGGTCACCAGACGGACCAGCGAGCTCGGCACGATCGGCAGCTCCTCGGTGGTGGAGAAGACCACCGCCTCCCGCGTCTCGCTGCTGGCGGTGGCCACTTCCGTGCCCGCGCCCAGGCTCACCGTCTCCGGCTGGGGCGCGGAGAGCCAGAAGTCGACGTCCGCCCGCGCCGCGGAGGGCGGGAACAGGGTGACGCCGAGCAGGTCGAGGAAGGCCGCGTAGTTCTTCTCCGGCACCCGGTTCAACCGGTACAGCAACTGGTCGACCATGTAGGCGAACGTCTCGATCAGGGTGACCCCGGGGTCCGAGACGTTGTGGTCGGTCCACTCGGGCGACCGCTGCTGGACGTACCTCTTCGCTTCGTCCACCAGCTGCTGGAAGCGCCGGTCGTCCAGATTGGGTGAGGGAAGTGCCATCAGCTCACTCCTGCGTCCTCGGAGCCCTCCGAGGACGGGATCACGTAGAAGGGGAAGACGAGGTTGCGGAGGTCGTTGGTGGAGCGCACGGCGTACCGCACATCGATGTAGAGGGTGCCTTCGTCGACCGTGTCGAAGGCGATCACCACGTCCTTCACCTCGATCCGCGGCTCCCAGCGCTCCAGCGCGGTCCGCGTCTCGTGCGCGATGCGTCCGGCCGTGGTGCCGTCGGCGGGCGCGAAGACGTAGTCGTGGATGCCGCACCCGAACTCCGGCCGCATCGGGCGCTCGCCGGGCGCGGTGCCCAGGACCAGCCGGATCGCCTCCTCGATCTCCCGGTCGCGCTCGACCATGCCGATGCCGCCCGTGGGTCCCACCCGCAGCGGGAACCCCCAGCCGCGGCCGATGAAGTGCCCGCTCACAGCGGACCCCCGATCAGCACGTTCGGCGCCCCGGTCAGGACGGCGGCCCCGCAGGAGGTGGTGTCGCGCACGCGGGCCGCGGGCAGCCCGCCGATGAGGACCAGGCCGGGCA
>NZ_KL585406.1:46311-49905 GCF_000721935.1 Streptomyces sp. NRRL WC-3549 | reverse complement strand
GCGCCGATCAGCACACTGGCGACGGCGACCGCGGCGCCCGGGGGCGGGGTGCCGATCACCCCGCCGTGGACGGTGCTGTCGCCCACGCGGGCCGCTGCTGGCATCGTCGCTCCTCCTCGGATGAAGGCGGGGTCGGCCCCGCCGGTGCGTACGTCAGTTGATGCGGATGAGTTTGGCCTTCAGGACGGCGAGCAGGCCGCCGTCGACGGTGACGCCCGTCTTCCCGTTGACGGTCACCGAGCGGCCGTTGATCGTCACGTCCCCGGTGCCCGCGTCGAGCGTGATGCCGGTGGGCGAGAGCGTGACGGAGCTCAGCGCACGGGTGCCGCCCGGTCCGTACACCGTCAGCTCGATCCGGTCCCGGCGCTCGTCCAGCATCACCTCCAGCCGCTTGTCGCCGCTGGCCAGCCGGACACCGGACGGCCCCCGGGGGGCGTCCAGCAGTTCCAGGCGGTGGCCCGAACGGGACACCACGGAACGGCGGTTGACCTTGCCGCTGGCCGGGTCGATCAGCGGGACGTCGTGCGGCGACGGTCTGTCGACGCCGTTGTAGAGGCCGCCCAGCACGTACGGGCTGTCCAGCAGGCCCTGCTCGAAGCCGACGAGCACCTCGTCGTTGACCTCGGGGCTGAAGACCCCGCCGCCGCCCTGGCCGCCCCACTGCACGGTACGGACCCAGTCGGTCACGTACGTGTCGTCGAGCCACGGGAACGTCAGCCGGACCCAGCCGCGCTCCGCGCCGCTCTCCCGCACGTCGGTCACGACGCCGATCGCCAGCCCCGGCATGCGCGGGCCCCGGGCCGGGGCGCTGCCCCCGGCGGCCAGCCCGGCCAGCGAGCGGTCGGAGGCCGCGCTCACCAGGACGGTCGTACGGTAGCCGCCGTGCGGTTCGAGGGAGTGGTGCGCCGCCGTCGCCGTGTAGCGGCCGGAGAACGCGGGGCCGACGGTGGCCAGTGTCACCGGCTCCCCGGCGCGGAGTTTGGGATCGCCCTTGGCGACGGCCTCGATCTCGCCGAAGCCTGAACTCACCGCGGCGGCGGCGGCGTTCGCCACCGCCGTGGTCTCCGCCTGGGTGCGGTACGGGGTGTCCGTGACGGTCGTCCGGGCGGACGCGCCGAACGCCCGCCCCGCCACCGCGGGGTCCAGCCCCGGGACCACGGTCGTGCTCCGCACCGACGGCTGCCGGGCCACCAGCGGTGTCTTCGTCCTGACGTTCCAGCCGCGTACCTCGACGCTGTCCGCCCCCTCCGCGCTGGTCAGCACGGCCCGCAACGCCAACAGGTTGTCGCCGTAGGCCAGTTCGACCGGCCCGGCCGACGAGGCGGGCTCGGGTTCCACGAACTGCAGCAGGCCCTCGTCGTCGATGCGCACCTGCGCGCCGCTCTCACCGGCGAGGTACTGGAGGAACTCCCAGTCCGAGACGTTCGCCTGGGTCAGCTGCTCGTGGGTGATCGGCGCCGCCTCGACGCGCCCGCAGGCGAGCCCGGCCCCCGCGGCCACCTTGCGCACGATGTCAGCGGTCCGCATGTTCCGGAACGCCCGCACCTTACGGCCCCGCTGGAGGCGGTGCGCCTTCGAGAACGCCCGGACCACGGTGAACGTGCCCGTGGTGTCGCTGTCCAGCTCGACGGCCGTCACCTCACCGGTGAACAGCCTCTCCCGCGCACGGTCCTCCACGGTCACCACCGACACCTTCAGCGGGGTGCCGATGGTGATCCCGGTGGCGGTGAGCAGCTTGTGGTCCGGGTCGCGGTACGTCAGCAGGGCGGTGTCCGGCAGGTTGACGTTCTCGTCGACCACACAGCTCACCAACTGGGCCGCCCAGGCGGGCGGCAGCTCACCGGGGGCCTCGACGATCGGGTCGGCCGCGAACGACCTGGCTCCGGTGATCATCCGAACTCCTTGCGCGCGGGCTCTTCCACGGCGGGCACGATCAGTTCCGTACCGGGGGTGAGCGCCATCGGGTCGTCGATGTCGTTGGCCTCCGCGATGGTGCGCCACCGGGTGGCGTCGCCGTACTCCCGCCAGGCCAGCAGCGCCAGGCTGTCACCGGCCACCACCCGGTGCGTACGGCGCGCCTCGCGCGAGCCCGAGGTGGGGTTCTGGCCGAGCCGTACGACGCTCGCCTCCTCGATGGACAGGGAGCACGTGGCCCGCAACGGCCTGCCGTCGACGTCGAACAGCGTGTAGGAGACCGAGAGCTGGGACACCACCCCGTCGAACGAGGTCGTCCTCGACGTGCCCCACTCGAACCGCACCCACGGGCTGGCGGGCGTCTTGCTCGCCAGGCTGCCGGGGGTGGGGACGCACGCCACCATCAGCTGTTCCACCGCCCGTTCCACGGAGTCGTCGTGGGTGGCCGTCGCATCGAGGAAGACGTCCAGGGACAGTGAGCGCGGCCCGCTGCCGACGAACTCCGGCAGGGCGGACTCCTCGGCCATACGGGACGGGGTGCGCCGCCACTCGTTGCTCTTGCTCAGGGACAGCGTGGAGGGGTTGAACTG
Source organism: Streptomyces sp. NRRL WC-3549 (assembly GCF_000721935.1). Classification (GTDB taxonomy): domain Bacteria; phylum Actinomycetota; class Actinomycetes; order Streptomycetales; family Streptomycetaceae; genus Streptomyces. The sequence continues at coordinate 47,401 of NZ_KL585406.1, read as the reverse complement.
CAGCGTGAGCCGGGCGAGGGTGCCGCCCGGCCGGGCCCCGACCGTCGCCGGCGGTTCCATGATCGTCAGCTGGGCGCGGGCCATGCCGTTGCGGCCGAGGGGGGACATGCGGATCCTCCTTCCGGGAGGGCGGTCGGGAATACGGTCGGGGAGCGGGTCAGGACGCCCGAAGGCCCTCGTGGGCGATCTCCAGCGTCTCGACGGCCGCCTGGGAGTTGGCCGGATCGAACGACGGCCCCTGCCAGCGCACCGGCACGATCCCCTGGATCTGCCAGCTGATGATGCGGGTGAGGTCCGGTCGGAGTGCCACGATCTCGCCGTCCTTGGGCTCGACCCGCTGGATGATCTCGTTCAGCCAGCGCGCGATCTTGGCGGTGTCGGCGGTGACCGGCCGGGTCAGCGTGATGTTGGTCCAGGTGATGCGTCCCGGCAGCTGCCACGCGAAGCCGTTGTTGCCGCCCTCGGCGTACTGCTCCATCTCCACCTCGGCCCCGAGACCCGAGCAGGTGTGGAAGGCCCCCAGGTCGTTGCCTCCGATGACGAGCCGGAAGAACACGCTCGTCGCGAAGATGTTGTCCGTCATCCGCTGTCTCTCATCCGCTTCTCTCTCCTTGCAATTCCGTGCGGGCGCCGTCGGCACCGGGCGGGCGCGGGCCCCTCAGCGCCGGCCGTCGTACAGCCGCCCGGCACGTTCGCGGCCCCGGCGCATGTCGGCGCGCAGCAGCCGGCTCACCGGTTCGAGCAGCCTGCGGGCGAGTTCCTCCAGATCCGGCCCGGCCACGGGCTGCGCCGCCCCCGAGGCCCGTGTCCCGGGGTCAGGCGGCGCCTTGGCGGGGACGGCCTTCACCGGGCCCCCGGCGATCCCCGCCGCGGAGGCCGCCCGCTGGAGGGCCGCCTGCCGGGGGGGCGTCCGCGCCGCCCGGCGGCCGCCGGGGCCGTCGCCGCCCCGGCCTCGTGGGTCTGTGCGCGCTGGACCACCCGGACGGCGGGGAGCGGTGGAGGTGCGGGGGGCCCAGCGGCGGCCACGGCGGCCAGACCGGGCACCGGGGGACGGCCGAGGTCGGCGGTGACCGGCATCGGCAGCCGCTGG
>NZ_KL585406.1:42911-46159 GCF_000721935.1 Streptomyces sp. NRRL WC-3549 | reverse complement strand
ATCGGCAGCCGCTGGACCGGCACGGCGGCGGACCCGGGACCGGTGGGGGTCGGGGGGTGGGGACGTACGACCGGGACGGGCGCACCGGACGGGGCGGCCGCCGGCGCCCGGTGCGACGGGGGCGGGGACGGCGAGGCCGACGCCCGCACGGCGCCCTCCGGGCGTACCGGCACACCGTTCGCCGCTCCCGGACCGGCTGCCCGGGGGCCGTGCGGGCGGGGGCCGAGGCCGGTCGCACGCTGCACGGCCGGAAGAGCCGCCGCACCCGCTCCACCGGTCCCGAAGGACGGGGGCCCCGGGGTGCCGGCCGCCGCCGGGGGCCGGTGGTCCGTACGGGAGCGCCGGACGCGCCCGAGCAGGCCGCTGCCCGCGGTGGGCGCCGGGGCCGTCCGTGCCGGCGACGGTGCCGGGGTGCCGGGGACGTCGGGTGTCCGTACGGGCGGGGTGTCGCGCCGCCACGAGGGCGTCACGACCGGGCGGGCGGCACCGGGGGCCGGGGCCGGCGCCGAGAAACCCTCGGTCGCACCGGTGCTGACGTCCAGCGGCCGGTCCGCCAGGAGCGACCGCGAGCGCTGGACGACGGCCGGCGCCGGAGCACCGCCGGCGCCGGGGAGCACCGAGGGCGTCCTGCGGGCCACCACGGGCGTGGACCCGGACGCGGCGGAGACGTGTGGTGCGCGCGTACCGGGGACCGGGGGCCGGGGTGCGGCGGCCGTGGGCCCGCCCGGGGGCTCGGGGTCCCGGCCTGCGGGCTGCTCACGGCCGGGCGCGGTGCCGGTCCGCCGGACCACGGTGCCGTCCCGTCCGGCGCGCCGGACGGCGGTCGGGGCCGGGGCGGAGTCGCCGGGAGCCGGCGGGCCGTCGGACGCCCGTACGGGCATCCCGGCCCCCGTACCGGGCCGCGGCGGTTCGGGTACGGAGCGGCGGCCGGTGCCCGGTCCGCCGTCCCGCACCGGGGCGGGGGTGCTCGCCGGGTCCGTCCGGCGCTGCACCTGCCGACCGGTACCGAGCAGCGGTGCGGCGCCCGGGGTGGTGGGCGCGGCACCGGCCGTGGGCGGCAGCGCCGCCAGCGGGGCGCCGATCCCCCCGCGCGCCCGTGACGGGTCCGCCGGGGTACCGGGGCGCGACGGCGGCGTGGGGGAGGCGTCGGAGCTCCGCCGCCCGGTGCGGGCGGGAGACGCCGGAGGGGACGGAGGGGACGCCGAGTCCCGGGGCCCTGGCCCGTCCCCGGTCCGCGCGGACCCACGGGGCGCTGCTGGGGCTGGGGCAGGGGCCGGAGTGGAGCCGGAGGGGACCGACCGCTGGAGGACGGGCATGGCCGGACCGCCGGGGTCCGGCGTACCGGGGCCCGGACCGGCCGGCCGGCTCTGCGGAGCGACGGGTGAGGCGCTGGGCGGCAGTTCGCGCAAGGGCTCACCCAGGGCCGGCCGTACCGCCTCGGGACGCGGCGCGGTGGCGCCGGGCCGGTGCTCGCCACGGTCCGGCCCGCTCCGGGGGGCGGGCGGCGCGGAAACCCGGTCGGCCGCCTCGGCCCGGGGCGCGGGGCCCGCGCCCCGGGTGCGGTCGGCGGACGCCGGGAGGGCCGCCACCTGGCGCAGGGCCATCACCGGACGCCGTGCCACCACCAGCGGCGGGGGAGGACGCGGCGGCTTCCCCGCCGTGCCCCTGCCCGGCCCCCGCACCTCTCTGCGCACCGGCCGCAGGGGTGTCGAGGGCGCGTCGCTGCACGAGCGGCAGGGACGGTGCGGGAGGTGCGGAGGGCACGGGTGATCCGACCCGGGGCGGCGGTGTGCCGGCCCGGGGCGCCGGTGCCCGGTCGGGGACGGCCGACGTGCTGCCCGAAGCCGGTGTCGCGCGGTCCCGGGACGTCGGGGTCCCGCCGGGGGAACCCGGCGTCCCGTCCCGGCGTGCGGGCGTACCGCCCCGGGGCGCCGGTGCCCGGCCGGGTACGGCTGTCGCGTTGTCCCGGGACGGCGTCGCACCGCCCGGAGCCGTGGGCGTACCGCCCTGGGACGCCGGCCCCGACGCCGAACCCGATCCCTGGGGCGCCGGCCCCGACGCCCCGCCCCGCTCCGCCGACGTACGCGTCGCGCCGGCCGACCGCTGGACGGCCCGGGCCCCGTGGCCCGGTGCGGTCGCCGCCGGGGCGGACGGGCCGCGCGGCGTGGACGCGACGGGCAGGGACGGGGAACCGGACCGGCCCGCCGGGGAACCCGGTACCGGTCCCGGCCCCGCGTCCGGAGTGATCGCGCGCAGCAGCAGCGGCCCGCCGCCCTGGGACGGCGGGCGGCCCTCGGAGGCCGGACGGGTCACCCCGTGGATCAGGCCCACCGGGGCCGACGGCAGTACCGCGTGGCCGAGTTCGCCGCCGAACGCGGGGTTCTGCCACGAGGCGAGCCCCGCCCGGAACCGCAGCCCGTCGCTCACCCCGATCGACGACCGTGCCACCGTCACCGGCGGCGGGTGCGACCCGCTGCCAGCCGCCGTCCCAGTCGTCGCCCCGGGCTCCGGCCGCCGCGACGGCGTCCGAGGACCCCCCGCCCGGACCGCCGGGCCGCTCCGGCGGGACGGCCGCCGCGGTGCGGCGCTCCTCCCGCCGGAACCAGCCGCCGAAGCCCATATGATCAACCGCCTTCGTTGGCGCGGGTGTTGATCCGCGCGATCTCCCTCACCCACTGCTGACGCTCGCCGTGGGTGAGGTCGAGGATCTCCTCGAGCTGCCAGTGGAAGTGGTAGGCGACGTACGCGATCTCCTCCCGCATCCGGGGAAGCGCGTACGTCACGATTCCCCCAGGCGCCCACCCGAGAGGTCCACCTCGAACGAGCCGTGGCACAGCGGGCAGGTCACGGCCGCGTGCGTGTGCCCCTCGCTGTTGATCCGCCGGTAGAAGTCCTGGAGGAACGCCACGTCCGTGGCGTACATCCGCTCGACCACCCCGGCGTGCACGTCGGTGACCGTGCCGAGCTGGGTGATCACCTGGCTCAGCAGCACCACGCTCAGGTACGCCGGGTTCTCCTTGACGCGCAGGTCGATCTGCGGACGCAGCTCGTCCCGGGCGGTCGCCAGCCGCATCGTGCCCCGCCGGTGCACCGTGCCCTCGTCGTCGACGTAACCGCGCGGGAGCTCGAACTCGAACTCGTCGCGCAGCTCCTGCCGGTTCTGCGCCTGCACAGGGGCCGGCGCGGGCGCGGGCGCGGATTCCTCCGCAGCCGCGGCGGGCGCCGTGGCGGCGAGGATCTCGTCCAGA
>NZ_KL585406.1:40973-42747 GCF_000721935.1 Streptomyces sp. NRRL WC-3549 | reverse complement strand
GCGAGGATCTCGTCCAGACCGCCCGCCGTGACCGTCCGTCGCCTCATTCGACCACGATCTCCTCGAAGGTGATGGTCACGCTCTCGGTGGCGGGGCTGGACTCGCCCGCCTTCAGCGACGGGCCCTCCCACTTGCTGGCCCAGCCCTGCATCAGCTGGATGCGCCGCACCGTGCTGCCCGTCGAGTCCTTGATCTCGATGGTCAGGTTCTGCCGTGCGGTGTCGACGGCCCCGTTGTTCAGGGTCTCCTTGATCCACTTGGTGAACTCGCTGCTCTTGTCGAGTCCACGGGTGATCGTCACCTCACCGGCCTGCCGTGCGCCCGGCTGCTTGCGGATGATCTGCTTGCCCTCCGCGGTGACCTGACGGACCTCGACGACCTCCTCCTCGACGGTCAGCCCGCTGATCTCCTGGACGGACTCGACGAGATAGCCGCCCAGCTGCACGCCGAAGACGTGGGTGGAAAGAGCGTCGCCCTCTGCCATGGTTCTCTGTCACCTTTTCGTTCGTGTCCGAAGACGTGGGGTCAGGGTCCGGGCGCCGCGGCACCCGGTGGGTCACTCGTCGACGAGGCTCGTGCTGTCGGAGAACTGGGCGAGCCGGAACACCACGAACTCCGCCGGCTTCACCGGGGCGACGCCGATCTCGCACACCACCCGGCCCAGGTCGATCGACTCCTGCGGGTTGTTCTCCCGGTCGCACTTGACGTAGAACGCCTCCTCCGCCGTCCGCCCGAAGAGGGCGCCCCGGCGCCACTCCTCGGTGAGGAACGCGGTGACGTTGCGCCGGATGCTCGACCACAGCCGGTCGTCGTTCGGCTCGAACACCACCCACTGGGTGCCCAGCAGGATCGACTCCTCCAGGTAGTTGAAGAGCCGCCGTACGTTGAGGTAGCGCCAGGCCGGGTCCGAGGAGAGGGTCCGCGCCCCCCAGATCCGGATACCGCGTCCGGGGAAGGCACGGACACAGTTGACGCCGATCGGGTTGAGCAGGTCCTGCTCGCCCTTGCTGAGGCGGAGTTCCAGGTCCACCGCACCGCGGATGACCTCGTTGGCCGGGGCCTTGTGCACCCCGCGCTCGACGTCGCTGCGCGCCCACACCCCGGCGACGTGACCGCTCGGCGGCACCAGCGTGTTCCGGCCGGTCGCCGGGTCGAACACCTTGACCCAGGGGTAGTACACGGTGGCGTAACGCGAGTCGAACCCGGCGTCCTCGTTGCGCCAGGTGCGGACCCGCTGCGCGTTCATCGACGGCGGGGTGTCCAGGACGGCGACCCGGTCGCCCATCTGCTCGCAGTGCGCGATCACGGCGAGCTGGACCGTCTTGACGCCCTCCGCGTCGAGGTCGCCCCGCCGGTGCGCGCTCATCAGGTCCGGCACGGCGACCATGGTGATCTCGTCGATCGCCTCCAGACCGGCGAACCCGGTACGGGCCGACGCGTCGCCGACGTACTCCGCCGCGTCGAGCCGGGCCACACCGGCGCCCGGCGCGGGGGCGGCCACCAGGCCGACGCTCTGCCGCTCCGGGCGGCTCTGCGCCGCACCCGGCTGCTCGGTGACCTCGATGAGCTTCGACTCGCGCACCTGGTTGACCAGGTAGCCCTTGACGCTCTTACGGGTGGACGCCTCGTAGCTCTCCACCACCTTGCCGCCCTGCCGCACCAGCAACCGGAAGCGGTCCTCCGGCGGGTTCTCGCCCTCGGCGTCGGCGACCTCCACGGAGACGTCGGCGCCGGCACCGGCCCGCGCGGACACCAGGAACTGTCTCTTATACAC
>NZ_KL585406.1:39519-40772 GCF_000721935.1 Streptomyces sp. NRRL WC-3549 | reverse complement strand
GTGCCGCCGCCGTTGGCGAAGTAGCCGTAGACGGCGTGCGCGAGATAGGTGTCCGGCGTGAAGGTGCCGAAGAGCTGGACGTACTGGTCCCAGTTCGTCACCAGCGTCGGCTGGTGGAAGGGGCCGGACGCCGCGAAGCCGACGAAGGCGGCCACGGCGGTGCCGACTCCCTCGATGGGCCGTGCTCCGGACTGCACCTCCTCCACGTAAACACCCGGGGTGAGGTACGACGGCATGCTCGCTCCTTCAGATGGCCCACTCGGTCACTGCCGAGTCTCACGCGGCCGTCACGCCGCGGAACAGGCCCGAAGGTCCTGGAGGCAGGGCAGAGGACACTGCCTTCCGGGGCACCCCGCACGGGGAGGAACTGCCCGTCAGGGCCCTGCGCGCCGGCACCGGCTCAGGGCCGTCGGCCGTTCCCGCCGTCCCGGCCGTTCCCGCCGTCCCGGCCGCCGCCCAGCCAGGGACCGAACTCGCTCTCCAGCACCAGCCGTCCGAGCTTGCGGTACTCCTGGAGGACCGCCGAGACGACCTGCTCCATCCCGAGCGGACCGCCCGCCTCCGCCGCCAGGTAGGCGGCCGTCACCGCGCACGCCCGGATGGAGCCGCCCGCCAGCTCGAACCGCCGGGCACAGAACGACAGGTCCAGGTCCCCGGCGCGCGGCAGGTCCGTGCCCAGGCAGCGGTCCCAGAGGGCGAGCCGCTGCTCCTCGTCGGGCATCGGGAACTCCGCGATCACGTCGAGCCGGCGCGTGAACGCCTCGTCGAGGTTGGCCCGCAGGTTGGTGGTGAGCACCGCGATGCCGTCGAACGACTCCATCCGCTGGAGCAGGTACGCCGACTCCACGTTGGCGTGACGGTCGTGCGCGTCCTTGACCTGCGAACGCTTCCCGAACACCGCGTCCGCCTCGTCGAAGAGGAGGATGCCGTTCACCTCGGCCGCCTCGACGAAGATCCGTTCGAGGTTCTTCTCGGTCTCCCCGATGTACTTGTCCACGACGGTGGACAGGTCCACCACGTAGAGCTCCATGCCGAGTTCGGCGGCCACCACCTCGGCGGACATCGTCTTGCCCGTGCCGGACTCACCGGCGAACAGGGCGATCACCCCGCGCCCCCGGCCGCCGCCCGGACGCATCCGCCACTGCCCGAGCACCTGCTCGCGGTGGCGGGCCCGCAGCGCGAGTTCGCCCAGCTGACGGCGGGTCGTCGGCGGCAGGACCAGGTCGTCCCAGCCGACGGCGGGCTCGATACGG
>NZ_KL585406.1:35703-39346 GCF_000721935.1 Streptomyces sp. NRRL WC-3549 | reverse complement strand
AGCCGCTCCAGACCCGCGCTGTTCTGGCCCCGTACGGCGGCCCGCAGGTCCTGCGCGCCCACCGGCCGCCGCTCCAGGGCCGCCGTCCGGGTGGCGACACCGGCCGCCTTGCGTATCTGCTCCGCGTCCAGGCGGTACGCGGCCACGGCGGCGGCGAGTTCGTCGCCGAGCGGGACCGGCCCGCCCGGCGCGGTCCCGGCGGCGTCCGCCAGCGCCCGCCCCCACAGCGACACCAGCCACGCGGCCGACGGCGGCGCGGCACCGAACAGCACGGGGCTCTCCTGCGTCCACAGCGGGTCCCAGCCCTTCGTCCCGTGGACCACCAGCGGGACGCCCTCCGACGCACGGCACAGGCCGCGCAGGAGCCGGGCCCGCTCCGGGAGCTGGGGTTCGAGCGCCTCGACCGGGCCGAGGACCAGCCCTCCGCCGCTCAGCCGGGCCTCCGTGACCAGGGTGCGCACGAGCCGCGCCGGTGCCGGGTCCGCGACCAGCGCCGCCGGGTCCACGACCAGCGGGCGCCGGCCCGCGGCCACCAGGGCGTCGAGGGCCAGCCCGGCCGGATCACCGCCCTTGTCCAGCAGATACACCAGCCCGCCGGCCCCCACCGCCGCGGCCACCCGCGCGGTCTGTCCGCTGTCCGGCCCGGGCCGCCCCCGGCCGGTCCGGACCACTCCGCGCAGCGTGTCCGCGATCTCGTCGTCACCCAGCAGGTGCGCGGTCACCCGGTCGGGGACCCGCAGCACCCGTGACAGCAGCGGGAGCCCGCCCTCGTCGACCTCCAGGAGGCCGCCCGCGACGAGCGGCGCCGACGGCGAGAAGCGGAACCGCCCCGGCCCCGCCACCGGCAGCCCGCACAGCTCCAGCGCGAGGCCGACGGTCGGCCTGCGCCGGGTCAGGTCGTCGTTGAGGTAGCCGTACAGCCGCTCGAACCGGGCGTCGACGTCCGGGGCCATCGCGACCAGCAGCAGTTCCACGTCCAGCGGCGGCAGCCCGAAGTCCAGGGCGAGCCGGCCGAGCCTGCCGTCCGTCGCCGGCGGCTCCGGTTCCCCACCGTCCGGCGGCGCCGGGAAGAAGGCGGAGGGGGAGGCGAGGAGGCGCTCGGCCGCCTCCGGGGTCAGATACTGCCCGCGGTAGGGATCGTCAGGGTTCGGGTCCACGGCGCGGCGCGCGGCCACGGCCTGCCGCACCCGCCGCTCCACACCGCTCAGCCGCTCCCACAGGTCCTGGAGGCCCGGCACGGCGGCCCCCGGCCGCTCCCGTACGTCCTGCGTCATCGCAGCCCACCTCCGCGGCGCCGGCGGACCGCCGGAGGCAGCCGTTCACGCTCGGCCGCGAACCCTTCGGCGCCGGGGTCGTCCACGCCCTCGTACCGCAGCCGGCGTCCCGGGCCGGGCTCGGCGCCGTCGACCGCCGTGGCGGTCCGCACCACCAGGCCCTCGGTGACCGGCGGGCCCACGGACGTCTGCTCGCCCGCCAGCGGCGCGGAGACCCGCAGCACGATCGAGGGCTTGAGCTCGCCCCCGAGCGCCGACCACACGTCCGACGCCGACGGGCCGTCCGCGCCCGGGCCCGCCGCGTCGATCCCGACGGTGAGCCCGAGCTCGGCGAGGCTGCCCGTGTGCAGCCGGGCGGGCAGGACGTCCGACCGGATCAGGCACCGCAGCACCTCCGACAGCAGACGGTGCTCGTCCTGCGGCCGGTTGGTCCAGGCGGTGACCAGATAGGTCAGCCCGAACCAGCGCGGCGGGGTGCGGCGGCCGACGACCGTCCCCGCGCCGTCGTGGACCTCCGCCGTCCCGGTCCGCCGCCGCGTCACCTCCTCCCGGATGTCGTACAGGAAGACGCTGATGGTCGGGGCGTTGCGCCGGGCCGCCCAGTCACGGGTGGGGGCGTCGAAGACGATCTCGACACCGCTCTCCTGGAGACCGGCCTCCACGAGCAGCAGCCGCAGTCCCTCGTCGACCTCGTGGATCACCGGCGCACCACCTCGTCCGGCGGGCCGATACTGCCGCTCACGACCAGGAACGTGGTGGTGACCGGGCTGAACCCGGGCCCCTTCGCGGTGATGGTGCGCGGGCCCGTCCGGTCCTTGAACAGGATCAGCAACTGCCCGGTGAACGTCATGTCGGACCCGGGCACCACGGGCGGGGCCGCCGCCGTGATGCCCGGCTTCCAGGTCAGCGTCACCGGCGCGCCGGGCGGGAAGTCCTTGCCGCGCACGGAGGTGACGAACCCGGGCTTGCCGACGTTCGGCACCGCGACGATCTCGGGCCGGAGGATCCGCAGCGAGGTCCGGGCGGTGTTGTCGCTCGGGTCCGCGTCGGTGCCGGTCGTGGTCAGCGTGCCGGTGATCCGGGCCCGCAGCGCCTTGTCCGGCGCCAGCACCACCCGTACGACCGTGGAGGCACCCGGCGCCAGGTCCCCCAGCGCGCACACGCCGTTGCCGCAACCGGCGGGCAGCGGTCCGGCCGGGATGCCCGCGGGCAGCCCGAGCCTCAGCCGCAACCCGGTCGCCAGGGCGTTCTTCCCGTTGTGCACGGTGTACGTCACCACGACCCGGCCCCCCACGAAGCCGGGGTTCGGCTGGGCGGCGACCGTCAGGCCGGGCCCTGCCCGCGGAGGGGCCGGCACCGGAGGAGCCGGGGCGGGGGCGGGCGGTGAGGACGCGGGCGGCGCCGGTGCCGGCGGGACCGCGGGGGTGACCGTGGGCGTGGGAGTGGGCGTCGGGGGCGGTGTCACGGCGTCGACCGGGACGACGGTGCCGGCGGCGTTGTCGGAGGGGCTGGGGTCGACGACCGACCCGGTGACGGACCACCCGACGCGCTGCTCGCCCGTCGTCACCCCGGTCAGCCCGACGGTCACCGGCACGCTCGCCCCGGGCGCGAGGACGCCCAGGTCGCACTGGGGGGAGCCGGTGGGGCACGGGCCGGAGGGGATGGTCAGCGAGTCGAGACGGACGCCGGGCGGCACGTCCGCGGTGAACGTCGTCCGCGGCGAGGGCGACGGGCCGTGGTTGGTGACGGTGACGGTCAGGGAGACCGACGAACCGGCCTCCACCCGGGGCCCGGTGGGCGGGGCGGTCACCGCCAGGTCGACCGACTGCTGGTAGGCGGGCTCCTTCTGGCGGCCCGGCAGCCCGGCCGTGAGCGGCGTCAGCACACCCGAGTCCAGGTCGAGGACGGACAGCGCCTCCGGCGATTCCGGCGCGCTCGCACGGCGCGAACTCAGCACCAGGCGGCTGCCGTCGGGCGACCAGGCGACGTCACGGGGCTGGAACGGCCCGGTCTCGTAGGTGTCCGGCAGGTCCTTGCCGCAGGCGCCGGGGTCGTTCCGCAGACTGCCCGGCAGCACGACCTCGCAGGAGCCGTCCGCCACCGAGGCGATGACGACGCCCGTCAGCCGCCCGTCCTGACGGTCCTTCCGGTTGAAGGCGAGCGTGCGGCCGTCGGGGGAGAAGGCCGGACTGTCGTCGATCACCTTGCAGAGCCCGGGACAGACCGTCGAGGTCAGGTCCCGCTGCTGTTCGAGTGCGTCCACCGGCACGGTCCAGACGTGCTTGTTGCCGCCGAGACCGTGGATCACGTGGTCGCGGGTGAAGGCGAGGGTGCCGCCATCCGGTGACCAGGCCGGATGCGAGTCGCTG
>NZ_KL585406.1:25599-35495 GCF_000721935.1 Streptomyces sp. NRRL WC-3549 | reverse complement strand
CCCGCCGTTTCCCCGGCGGGCGTCTCGACCTCGTCGAGGATCGCCCCGGTGGAGGCGTCCGCCACCAGGACGCGGCTGGTACCGGACTTGTCCTCGGGGCCGGTGTGGGAGACACGGGTGAAGGCGATCCGCGTGCCGTCCGGGGAGAAGGCGGGGTCGATGTCCCAGTCGAGAGGGGCGCGTCCGTCCAGCCGCAGCCGGGCGGGGGCCGAACCGTCCGCGTCGGTCAGCCAGATGCGGGCGACCCGCGCGCCCTGCTCGGCCTCGAACCGGGTCACCACGATCTGCCGGCCGTCCGGGGTGTAGGTCTGCCGCTCGTGCCAGGGGTCGTACCCCTCGTGCGGGTCGAACAGCCGGCTCGCGTCCTCCAGCGCCTCCGGGTCCTCCTGGAGGACGGAGACCCCCAGGTCCCGCGGGTCCGAACCGTCCACCCGGACGTCCTGCAGCGTCGCGTCGTGCGACGACGGTGCGCTCGTGCGGGCGACCACCGCGGACCCGCCGTCCTGAGGGCCCAGCCAGGTCGGCGAGCCGACCGCGCGGTTCTCGCCCAGGATCCGCTTCAGGCCCTGGTCCGCGGCGGGTCCGGGCGTGAACCGGTAGACGTTGTCGTAGGGGTCGCAGGTGCAGTTCTGGTCGGGGCTGAGGAAGAGCACCTCCTCGCCGTTGGGCAGCCAGGAAGGGGACTTCGTGCTCCAGTCGGCCTGGTTGCCCGGCTCGCCGGGGTCGTCCTCCAGCAGGGGGCGGTCACCGCCCCTGCCGTCCGTCACCCACAGATGGGGCCGCACCTCCGGCTCGGTGTCCGTGGGCGTCTCCAGGACGAAGGCGACGAGGTCGCGGTGGTCGCCGTCGCCCACCGGGTTCCACGCGGGCTCGGTCGCGTCGCCGGCCGGGGTGTCACTGATCCGGCGCTCCGGGCCGCCGGACAGGGCCCGCTCGTAGATCTGCCGTCCGCGCGCCGGGTCGGCGTCGCTGGAGTAGGCGAGCCGGGAGCCGTCCGGGGAGAACGTGGGCGAGACCTCGTCGGCGGCCGTGACGGTGAGCCGGTGCGGACCGGACCCGTCGACGCCGACCGTCCACAGGTCCCGTGGCGCGTCCGTCCCGGCCTCGTCGGCGGCCACCGCGTCGAAGACCACCGTGCTCCCGTCCGGCGAGAGTTCGGGGTGCTCGGCGTCGAGTCCGGTGGTCAGCTTGCGTACGGAACCGTCCGTGTCGCGCAGGTACACCTGGGGGTAGGCGGCGTCGCGCAGGCTCGTGAAGACCAGCAGACCGCCCCGGGCCGAGGGCTGCTGGTCGAAGTGCGCGGGGCTGGTGTCGAAGAGCGGGGTGCTGGCCTGCTCGTTCGAGTCCGGTACCACGCCCAGGGTGAGGTGTCCGGTGCCGGCGAAGGTGATCCGCCCGGCATCGGTGGCCGTGCCGTCGTCCGCCTCGGCCGCGGCGGCCGGTGAGGCACCGAGCGGTGCGGGGGCGGATCCCGTCATCAGCAGCGGGGCCAACAGCACTACGGCGCCGGTCAGTGCGCCCAGACGGGCGTACCGGGCAGCCGGGCCAACGGTGCCGGTCACGGGTCACCTCACAGTCGGATCGGGGCAGGCCTCATGGCTCTCCACCCACAAGGGTCGCCCTCCCGCACGGGGAGGTACAGGCCGCAAGTACCCGGGGCGGGGGAAGCGGGCTTGCCCTTTCCGGCCATCGCGCGGTGCCGTCCCGCCGCGCCGTTGCGCCGCGCCGTCATGCCGGGGCGCCGCGGCGGCCCGGCGGGCCCGGTCACCGGGCCGTGCCGTCCCGCCGTCCCGTCCGTCGTCTGCGGGGTGGTGGGGCCCGTCCGGTCAGATGAGCCCGTGCCGCATGGCGTACCCGACGGCATGGGCCCGGTTGCGCAGTTGCAGACGTGTCGCCACCTCGTGCAGCACGTTCTTCACGGTCCGCTCCGAGTAGGACGTCTTCTGGGCGATCTCCGCGGTGTCGAAGCCCTCCGACACCAGCCTGAGCATGTCCGCCTCACGGGTCGTCAGGGTGGAGAGGGTCAGCCCCCGGGGGTCGAGCACCGTGCGCTGCACCCTGCTGACGTGGTCGAGGAGCTTGCCGAGCAGGTCGCCCGGCAGGACGCCCTCCCCCTTCGCCATGGCGGTCACGAGTCGGACGAGCCCGTCCCGGTCGGCCTCGGAGCGCCGTAAGACCGCGGCCACCCCGCACTCGATCATCGTCTGCAGCGAGCCCGCCTCGAACAGGCCGACGACCAGCCCGGTGCGGGTCGAGGTGTTGCGCTGCAGCCGGTGCAGCAGCTGCACCGTGGGTTCGTCCACCCGGTCCACCACGACCAGCGAGGCCCGGGCCCGGTCCGCGTCGGCGTCCGCGAGCAGCTCGATCTCCGGGCGCTGGCGCAGCTGCTGGACGACGCCGGTGTGCAGGACCGGGTCCTCCGCGTACACGGCCACGGAGACGCGTTCCGGGGTGGTGGGGGTGTCGGTGGCCGGTCCGCCCGGTCCGGTGTGTTGCCGGGGAACCCTCGGTTCATGTGTCGTCTGCGTGAATATCATCGCTCACTGTCCGTATTCTTCCGATTTCTCGTTCACTGCGCCTGGGGTGTGCGGTCCGGATGCGTGGGCCCTCACGGCCCCCGGGGGCCGACGGGGAAGGCCGGGGCAGCGTGGGAGCGTGCCCTGGGGGCAGCGCCCGTGCCCGGTCGTTGCCCTCCCGTCTCTGCTGGACGGGCGGTGCGGTGACCTAGCGTCGGATCGTGACCACATCTGCCGAACTCGCAATTCCCGAGGTGACGGTGTCGCCCGGCGGCGAGGCGACGACGACCCTGACCGTGCGCAACGACAGCGACATCGTCGAGGCCTACGCACTGGAGGTGGTCGGCGACTGTGCCGCGTGGAGCACCGTCGAACCGGCACGCGTCTCGCTGTACCCGGGTACCTCGGAGCAGGTGACGATCCGGCTGGCCCCGCCGCGCTCGCACGAGGTCCGGGCCGGACAGACGCCCCTGGGCGTACGCGTCCTGCCGGCCGAGCACCCCGAGCGGGTGGTGGTGCCCGAAACCACCGTGACCGTCGAGGCGTTCCGGGAACTGCGCGCGGAGCTGAGCCCGAGGCGCCGGCGCGGCTGGCTCGGCGCCCGGTACCGCACCGCGGTGCAGAACCGGGGGAACACCCCCGTGGACGTCGCCTTCGCGGCCCGGCAGGCGGGCGAGGACCTGAAGTTCGCCTTCGCCCCCGACACCCGGAGCCTCGAACCCGGCGAGTCCGCCGACGTACGCCTGCGGGTGCGGACCCGTAAGCCGATCTGGTTCGGTGCGCCGGCGACCTGGCCCTTCGAGGCCGAGGCGGCCGAGGCGGCCGCGGCCGGGGAGGACCCCGCCGAGGCGGAGCAGCCCGGGCGGAAGGAGTCGCTGCAGGGCGAGTTCCTCCAGCTGCCGGTGTTCCCGAAGTGGCTGCTGATCGTGCTCGCCGCGCTGCTGGCCCTGCTGGTCGCCTGGTTCGCCCTGGTGAGGCCCGCGGTGCGCAGCACCGCCGAGGAGGCGGGCACCCAGGCCGCCGAGAAGCAGGTGGCCCGGGGCACCCAGCAGCAGGGCGCCCAGACGCCGGGCACCGGTGGGGCGCCGGACGCCCAGGGCGCGGGCGGCGGCGAGACCGGGACCGGCGCCGCGGGCTCCGGGACGGGTACGGGCTCCGGATCGGGCAGCGGCACGGGCGCAGGCGGCGGAGGCGGACAGCAGAGCTCGGCGACGATCGACGTACAGACGGCGGGCGGAGCCGAGGAGACGGGGACCTATCGCGTCCCGGCCGGAAAGGAATTCGGCGTCACCGACATCGTGGTGGCGAACTTCCAGGGCGACGAGGGAGTGGTGACCATCTCCTTCGGGGAGCGGAAGATCACCACGATCGCGCTGGAGACCTTCCGCAACCAGGACTACCACTGGGTGACCCCCATCCAGATTCCTCAGAAAGCGACCGTCACCGTCTCCGTGACCTGCGAGAAGCCCGGCACCCCCGCCTCCGGGAAACAGGCGTCCCGGTGCCACCAGGTGCTCAATGTCAGCGGTGTGCTGCGCGATCTCGAACCGTAGCAACAAGTGACAGCCGGCCCCGACAGCTTCATTCCTCCCGAGCCTGATGAGAAGCGCGGAATTCCCGGGCTGTCCGGAAAGTGATTATCCCGGGGCGGGTAATTCTGTGGCCGGAATCACGTAACCGGTGCTCGCCGGTCGCCGGGGATTCCGGCGAGGGGGAGTGGTGGTGGGGCGGTGACGGTTCGGCGGCGCCGGGGGAACCGGCATCACTCCAGGTCACAGGGGCTACGGGAGGGTGCGTCCGGGTACCCCGGCGGGGCCGGAGGGGGGCCGGGGCTCCGCGGTTCCACCCCGATGCGAAGCCTCGCGCGCATTCTGGCCGATAAATGACGCCCGGATGTCGCGCCGGCGGCTGGAACCGATGCGGTCCACTGCCGTCGGCGGCCCGTCCGTGCCCCGGCTGTGGCCTTTACCGGACGGACCTGAAGCGCACGTGAATTAGGGCTGAACGGCTTTCTGCCGGGGCCGGGCGGCCCTTGCCGAAACGTGCCCGTAACAATACTGCGCGGAATCCCGGTATGTGGGACGGGCTGCGGAATCTGTGGCGCCGGCCACCCGGAAACACGCCCGGTCCGGTTGCCGGGACCTTTCCGGGGCCGCCCGCGCGTCCCGCCCCGGCGGCCGGAACGCCTCCCGACCCGCGTACCGGTGACCGCCGCCCCGCAGGACGGAGGACCCGGGGCGGCCGGGCGTCCGAGGAGTCCGGCGGGCCCGGAACTCCGGTGCCGCTGTCCGAAGTCCCTGGTATAGCTGGGCATTCACGGGTGAGGGGGACGACGGGATGACACGGGAGCTGCCCGCACAGCAGTCCGGGACGGCGGTCCGGCTCCGGGCCGCCGCGGCGGGGGACGCGGAGGAGGTGACCCGCCTCTTCCTGGCCTCGCGGGCCGCCGCCCTGCCGTATCTGCCCCGGGTGCACAGCGACGAGGACACACTCGCGTGGATCACCCATGTCGTCCTGCCCGGCAGCCGGGTGTGGGTGGCCGAGGGCCCGGCGGGGGAGATCCTCGGCTTCGCGGCCCTGGACGGCGACGCCCTCGACCAGCTCTACCTGCGGCCCGACGCGCTGCGGCGCGGCATCGGGACGCGGCTGCTGGACCGGGTCAAGGCGGCGTCCCAGGGCGAGTTGAGCCTGTACACCTTCCAGCGCAACACCGCCGCCCGCGCCTTCTACGAACGGCACGGGTTCACCGCCGAGGCGTACGACGACGGCAGCCGCAACGAGGAAGGCGAGCCGGACGTCCTCTACCGCTGGACGGCCGGCGGCTGACCGCACGCCCTGAGCGCCGGGCGGTAACCGTACGGAACCGTGCGGACCGCACACCGGCGCCGGGGGCCGCGGGCCGCGCCGGCCATGGGGCGGCCCGGGGCACCGCCCGAACCGCCCGCGACGGCTGCCCGGAATCCGCCCGCGGCACCCTCCCCGGGAGAGGGACGGCGCGGTGACCGAGCGTCTATTGTTTTTCACCACAACGGCACACGGGGGGTTGGATGCACAGCGAGGGCATGACCGGCCAGGGCTCGGGCCACGGCCCGGACACGGTGATCGCGGGGCGCTACCGGCTGTTGAGCCAGCTGGGACGCGGTGGGATGGGGGTGGTCTGGGAGGCCCTCGATACGAGTCTGGACCGGAAGGTGGCCGTCAAGGGGCTGCTCCACCCCGGCGCCGTCACCCCCGGCGCCCAGGCGCAGTGGGTGAACCGGGCCCGCCGTGAGGCGCAGGCCATCGCCCGGATCGGGCATCAGAACGTGGTCGCCGTGCACGACGTGATCGAGGACGGCAACCAGGTCTGGATCGTCATGGAGCTGCTCAACTCCCGCTCCCTGGCCGACCTCCTGCGCGAGCAGCAGCCACTGTCCGTACCGCACGCGGCCCGCATAGGGCTCCAGGTGCTGCGCGGACTGACCGCCGTGCACGAGGCGGGCGTCCTGCACCGGGACGTGAAGCCGCACAACATCCTCTTCCGCCCCGACGGCCGCGCGCTCCTCATGGACTTCGGGATCGCCACCTTCGAGGGCGCCGCCCAGGTGACCCGGACGCACGAGATCATCGGGACGCCGCAGTACCTCGCGCCCGAGCTCCTCAGCCGCACCCCCGAGCACCCGCACCCCGCGACGGCCGCCTCCGACCTGTGGGCGCTCGGCGTCACCCTCTACGAGATGGTCGAGGGCAGACGCCCCTTCGACGGGACCACCAGCTACGAAGTCCTCATCGCCGTACGCGAGTCCCCGGCGCCGCCCATGAAGTACGCCGGGCCCCTCGCCGCGCTGATCGACGCCCTGCTGCAGAAGGACCCCGCGCAGCGCCCGGACGCCGCCGAGGCCGAGCGGATGCTCCAGGCCGTCACCCGGGACTTCGCCGCGCTCGATCCTCCGGCCGCCCCGAAGACGGCGGGGGCCGCCCGGCGCGAACCGCCGGCCGGCGCCGCCCGCCCCGAGCCGTCCGGCGGCGGACGCCGGGGCCGGGACCGGTGGAAGGTGCCGGCGGCCGTCCTCTGCACGGCGCTGCTCGCGGGCGCGGCCTGGTTCGCCTGGGGGCAGCAGGGCGGCACCGGCACCCAGGCGGGCGGGTCGGACAAGGGGGCCGCGCCGGACGCCGGCCGGGCGGAGCCCCGGTACAGCGACACCCATGACGTGCTGCGGATCGGTGTCAAGAAGGACCAGCCCGGCCTGAGCGTGAAGTCCGGGGACACGTACAAGGGCTTCGAGGTCGATCTCGCCAAGGCCATCGCCCGGGAGCTGGGCTTCGACGACGCCCAGGTGCAGTTCGTCAGTGTGAACTCCGGGAACCGCGCCGACTACCTCCGGACCGGCCGGGCCGACCTGGTGCTGGCCAGCTACAGCATCAGCGAGGAACGGGAGAGGGACGACGAGGTCACCTTCGCCGGGCCCTACTACGAGGCCCTCAGGGGGCTGCTGGTGCGCAAGAACCGTCCCTACAACGACCTGAGCGATCTGCAGGGCGACCCCCGCGCCGAGGTCTGCACCGCCAGGAAATCGGTCTACGAGTCCTGGATCAAGACCCAGCGGCTGGCCGGCCAGCAGGTCCTGCGCTCCGGCTTCGAGGACTGCGTCAAGGCGCTGCTGGACCCCGCGACCCGCGTCTACGCGGTGGCCACGGACGACGTCATCGTCGCCGGGCTCGCCGACAAGTACCGCGAGAAGACGAAGGCTCTGGAGAGTCTCGGCGGCGCGGAGGGCTACGGTGTCGCGACCAACGCGGGCCGGACGGGCCTGCACACCGAGGTCTGTGCGGCCCTGTCGAAGATCGTGGACACCTCGGGCGGGAAGACCTCGACGTGGGCCGAGATCTACGACAGGCACCTCAAGCCGATAATGAAGCAGCCCAGGGAGGACGGGCCGCGACCGACGCACTGCTGAACCGGCCGCCCCCCCGTGTGCCTGGCGGGGCGTCAGATGACCGGCGGGCGGCCCAGTCGGGTCATCCGCCACACCGTCCGCCAGCGCATCGGGCTGCGTACGCCGCAGGGCGTGCGGAACCCCTCCGCGAAGCCCGACGCCCAGGCGCGCAGACCGGGGGCCGAGCGGGTACGGGCGACGGTGAGCAGGACCCACGTGCCGAGGTAGGCCGGGACCAGCGGGAGGGGCAGGTTGCGGCGGGCCAGCCAGACGCGGTTGCGGGCCGTCATCCGGTAGTAGACGGCGTGCCGGGCCGGGGACGTCTTGGGGTGCTGGAGCAGCAGGCCGGGTTCGTAGAGGATCTTCCAGCCGGCGTCCAGTGCCCGCCAGGACAGGTCCGTCTCCTCGTGGGTGAAGAAGAACTCGGCGGGCCACGGCCCCGTCTCGGCGAGCATCTTCATGGACAGCGCGTGGCCGCCGCCCAGGAACGCGGTGACCGGGCCGCGGCGCATCGGGTCGCCGGCCCGCAGCCGCGGCACGTGGCGGCGCTGGGTCTCCCCGCGTTCGTCGGCGATGCGGAAGCCCACGATGCCCAGGCGCGGATCGGCCGCGTACAGCTCCTGGACCGTGCGGAACACCGACGCGTCGACCAGGAGGCCGTCGTCGTCCAGCTCGACCACCACGTCCACGTCGCCCAGTTCGGCGAGTCTGGCCAGGGCCTCGTTGCGGCCGCCGGGGCAGCCGAGGTTCTCGTCGAGCTCGATGGTGGTGACGCCGCCCGCCAGGTCCGTCAGGCCCGGGAAGGCGCTGTAGTCGGGCAGCCGGGTCCCGTTGCCCACCACGACGACCCGGTCGGGCCGTACGTCCTGCATGGCCACCGACGCCAGCAGCGCCTCGACCTGCTGCGGGCGGTCGCCCATGGTGACGACGGAGACGCCGATACGTGGTGCGGACAAGACTCGGCTCCTGGGGGCTGGGGCTGGGGGCTGCTCGGCGGCGGGGGCCGCGGTGCCCGCGATCGTAACGCCTCGCCGTTCATCGGGCGGTGGCCGCCCGGCCGTCCGCGGGCCGCTCGTCGTTCGGCCGGGAGCGCGTCGGCACGTCCCGCCGTTCGTCCCCGCCCCGCTGCCGGCCGCGCACCGGCCGTGTCCGGTCGGACGGGAGGGGGCTCGTGCCGCCCCCGCCGGGCGTCACCGCACGGCGGGGGCGGGAGCGGTCAGTGGCAGGAGGTGACGCCCTTGCCCTTCTTCCAGGAGCAGGAGTCCAGGAGCGCGCCGGAGGGCTTGATCAGCCTCGCCTTGTCACCGGTGTTGTTCCAGACGTACGAGCCCCGGTTCCAGTACACGTGGGCCCCGCCGTTCCTGCCCTTGCCGGTGTGAACCCGGACGGTCTTGCCCGCGGCGACCGTGTAGCTGGGGAAGGTGTACGTGTACCCGGTGTTGTCCTTGAGCTTGTAGCCCTTGAGCTGGAGCTTCTTCTTGCCGTTGTTGTGGATGTCCACGTACTCGGCGTTCAGCGAGGCGTTGGAGCGGGTGTCCTTGCCCGGGCTGTCGTACTGGATCTTCCCGAGGTGCAGACCGCCCTGGTGGGAGGCGGCGGACGCCGGGGCGGCGGTGAGCAGCGAGCCGGCCAGGGCGAGGGCGGCGGCGGCCACGGCGGGCGAGGCGACGGATATGCGCATGCGAGGTGGTCCTTCTGTGTGCATCCGGTGAAGGCCAGTAGCATACGGGCGCCGGGCCCGGGTCCGGGCGTCGCAGGAAAAACGACCGAACTCGGTCAGCTTCCGCCGCAGTTCGGTCAGGTATGGGCGGGAAGGTGAACGGTTCAGCCCCGGCCGACGTACGGCATCGTCGTCGCCATCACCGTCGCGAACTGCACATTGGCCTCCAGCGGCAACTCGGCCATGTGCAGCACCGTCCGCGCCACGTCGGCCGCGTCCATCACCGGCTCGACGGCCGTCCTCCCGTCCGCCTGGAGGGTCCCGGTCCGCATCCGCTCCGTCATGTCGGTGGCCGCGTTGCCGACGTCGATCTGCCCGCAGGCGATCCGGTACGGCCGCCCGTCCAGCGACAGCGACTTCGTCAGCCCGGTGACGGCGTGCTTCGTCGCCGTGTACGCGATCGAGTGGGGGCGCGGCGCGTGCGCGGAGACCGAGCCGTTGTTGATGATCCGGCCGCCCTGCGGGTCCTGCCCCTTCATCAGCCGGAACGCCGCCTGCGCGCACAGGAACGACCCCGTCAGATTGACGTCGACCACACCGCGCCAGTCCTCGTAGGCCAGCTCCTCGACCGGGGCGGAACGCGGCCCGAAGGAACCGGCGTTGTTGAACAGCAGGTCCAGCCGCCCGAAGCGGTCGCGCACGGTGCCGAAGAGGTCCGCCACCGCGCGCGGGTCCGTCACGTCCGTCGGGACGCACAGCGCGTCGCCCCCGCCGGCCGCCGCGGCGGTCTCCTCCAGGGGCGCG
>NZ_KL585406.1:23443-25388 GCF_000721935.1 Streptomyces sp. NRRL WC-3549 | reverse complement strand
GCCAGGGCCACCGTCCAGCCCGCACCCGCGAGAACGAGGGCGACGGCCCTGCCGATGCCCGATCCCGCACCCGTCACGACGGCGAACTTCCGGTCAGCGTCCATGGTCCGGCAGGGTAACCGGGCGGGTGGCCGGTACGGGCACGCGGTGCTCATCGCACCGCCATACGGATGTCGCGTACGTGCCGACGGAAAGTCGTCGCCCCGCACTCCAATGCCTCTGAGACCATCCGGCGAGCACGGGAGGGCATATGACACCCGCACAGATGAGCACCGCCACCGGCCGGCAGGACGGCCATTCCGCCGCGTTCCGCACCGCCGCCCGGCGGATGGGGGCCGGCCTGGACCGCCGGCGTTTCCTCACCCTCACCGGTGCGGCCGCCGCACTCGCCTTCGCCGTCGAGCTGCCCGCCGCGGGCACCGCGAGCGCCGCCGAGGTGGACGCCCGGAAGATCACCGAGGACCCCTTCACCCTCGGCGTGGCCTCCGGCGACCCGCTGCCCAACTCGGTCCTGCTGTGGACCAGACTCGCCCCCCGGCCCTACGAGGCCGACGGCGGGCTGCCCGCCGGGCGGATCCGAGTCGGCTGGGAGATCGCCCGCGACGAGCGCTTCCGGCGGACCGTCCGGCGCGGAACGGCCACCGCCCACCCGGAGTTCGCCCACAGCGTCCACGTCGACGCCAAGGGCCTCGACCCCGACCGGGTCTTCTACTACCGCTTCCGCGCCGGCGCCTGGACCAGCCCCACCGGCCGCACCCGCACCGCGCCCTCCCACGGCGCCCGCACCAGCTCGCTCACCTTCGCCGCGGTCTCCTGCCAGGCGTACCACGACGGCTACTACACCGCCTACCGGCACCTCGCCGCCGAGGACGTCGACGTCGTCTTCCACCTCGGCGACTACCTCTACGAGTACGCCGTCGACTCCGCCGGTGGTGCCCGTGGGTACACCGACCGCGTCCTCCCGGCCCACTTCGACCGGGAGACGCTCACCCTGGACGACTACCGGATGCGCTACGGCCTCTACAAGACCGACCCGGACCTGCGCGCCGCCCACGCCGCGCACCCCTTCGTCGTCACCTGGGACGACCACGAGACCGAGAACAACTACGCGGGCGACACCCCCGAGAACGGCGTCCCGCCGGAGGAGTTCCTGCTGCGCCGGGCCGCCGCCTACCGCGCGTACTGGGAGAACCAGCCGCTGCGCGCCCCGCAGCGCCCCACCGGACCCGACATGCGGCTCTACCGCCGTCTGCACTTCGGCCGGCTCGCCCAGTTCGACGTCCTCGACACCCGCCAGTACCGCAGCGACCAGGCCTACGGGGACGGCTGGCAGGTCCCCGGGCCGGAGTCCGAGGACCCGGCGCGCACCATGACGGGCGCCGCCCAGGAACGCTGGCTGACCGACGGCTGGAAGCAGTCGAGGGCCCGCTGGAACGTCGTGCCCCAGCAGGTCGCCTTCTCCCGGCGGCGCGACGTGCCGACCGGTACCTACAAGCTGTCCATGGACTCCTGGGACGGCTACCCCGCCTCCCGGCAGCGCGTCCTGGACGGAGCCGAGGCCGCCGGCGTCGAGAACCTGATGGTCCTCACCGGAGACGTGCACGTCGGCTACGGCTTCGACGTGAAGAAGGACTTCGACGACCCGGGCTCCCGCACCGTCGGTACGGAGATCGTGGCCACCTCGGTCACCAGCGGCAAGGACGGCGCCGAGAAACCGGCCAACTGGGACAACCTCACCCGGGCCAACCCGCACATGAAGTTCTACGACGGCCGCCGCGGCTACGTGCTCGTGGACCTCGGCACCGAGCGGGCCCGCGCCGACTTCCGTACGGTGGCGGCGGTGACCACGCCCGGCGCGCCCGTCACGACCGCCGGGTCCTTCGTGACCGAGGCCGGGAACCCGGGGCTCGTCCCCGCCTGACCCGGCCCTGTCTCTTATACACAT
>NZ_KL585406.1:13641-23228 GCF_000721935.1 Streptomyces sp. NRRL WC-3549 | reverse complement strand
CGCCGACGCGGTCCCGTACCGCGTCGAGCGTCCGCATCACGGCGAGCGTCCCCTCCAGCGGCACCAGCGGGGACTCCTTCTCGCCCGCCCGCAGGGCCCGCACCACCTCGGCCGCCTCGAACTGCATACCGGTCAGGTCCTGCGGCCCGGGGCCCGTGGTGACCTCCTCGGGCTCCCGGCCCAGACGGTGCAGGACGAAGCGCTCCGGGTGGAAGAAGCCCTGCGGGAAGTCGATCCGCCCCTTCGTGCCGGTGACCGAGGCGACGGTCGGCAGGTCCCCGACGATCGAACAGCCCAGCAGCGCCGTGGCCCCCGACTCCCAGCCCAGCAGCATCCCGGTGTTCAGGTCGACGCCCTCCGGCGACAGCAGCGCGTCCGCCTGGACCCGGTCCGGCTCGCCCAGCAGCAACTGGGCGAACGACACGGGGTACACCCCGAGGTCCAGCAGCGCCCCGCCGCCCAGCGCGGGGTCGCGCAGCCGGTGCCCGGGGCCGAGGTCGCCCGCGAACCCGAAGTCGGCCTGCACCGTGCGGATCTCACCGATGGCACCGTCCCGCACCAGCTCCGTCATCCGGCGGATGAGGGGATTGCAGTACGTCCACATGGCTTCCATCAGGAACAGCCCGCGCTCCCGGGCCAGGTCCACCAGCTCCCGCGCCTCACGCGCGTTGAGCGTGAACGCCTTCTCGCACAGCACGTGCTTGCCGGCCTCCAGGGCGAGCCCCGCCGCCTGCCGGTGCGCGGAGTGCGGTGTGGCCACGTACACGACGTCGACGTCGGCGTCGGCGACCAGCTCCGCCCAGCTGCCGTACGCCCGCTCGATCCCGAACCGCTCGGCGAACGCCCGCGCCGAGGCCTCCGCACGGGAGGCGACCGCCACGACCTCGGACGCCGGGTCCTCCATCGCGAGCAGATCCCCCGTGAACGTCGCGGCTATGCCGCCTGTCGCCAGAACACCCCAACGCACTGTCTTGCCCATGCCCGCCCGCCCTCACGCAAAAAGGTTTCGACCACTACGACTGACCTGAGAGCATAGATGCGGTTTCAACGAAGCGGAGATGAGGATGCCGGACAGCGGCGTGAGCCGGGCCCAGCAAGAAGAGCACACACACATACCGACGAAGACGGGTGCCGCACCCGGCGCCCCCACCGGCCTGACGAGCCCCGCCGCTCGGCGGGCCGGACTGCTGGTCACCCTGGTCCTGGGCGGACTCACCGCCCTGCCGCCCCTGTCCATGGACATGTACCTCCCGGCCCTGCCGGAGGTCACCGGCTCGCTGCACGCGCCGGCGTCCACCGTCCAGCTCACCCTGACGGCCTGCCTCACCGGCATGGCGCTCGGTCAGCTCGTCGTCGGACCCATGAGCGACCGCTGGGGACGGCGCAAGCCGCTGATCCTCGGCATGATCGTCTACGTGGTCGCCACCGCGATCTGCGCCTTCGCCCCCTCCGCGGAACTCCTCATCGGCTTCCGCCTGCTGCAGGGGCTGGCGGGCGCGGCCGGCATCGTGATCTCCCGGGCCGTGGTCCGCGACCTGTACGACGGCGTGGAGATGGCCCGGTTCTTCTCCACACTGATGCTGATCTCGGGCGTCGCCCCCGTCATCGCCCCCGTCATCGGCGGGCAGGTCCTGCGCTTCACCGACTGGCGCGGCATCTTCCTGGTGCTCACCCTCGTCGGGGTGGCGCTCACCCTCGTCGTCTGGAAGTGGCTGCACGAGACGCTCCCCGAGTCCGACCGGCACACCGGCGGCATCGGAGACGCGCTGCGCACCATGCGGGGGCTCCTCGCCGACCGCGTGTTCACCGGGTACATGGTCGCGGGCAGCCTCGCCTTCGCCGCGCTCTTCGCCTATGTGAGCGCGTCCCCGTTCGTGGTCCAGGAGATCTACGGGGCCTCGCCGCAGACCTTCAGCCTGCTCTTCGGGATCAACTCCATCGGCCTGATCGCGGTCGGCCAGATCAACGGCAAGGTGCTGGTCGGCCGGGTCAGCCTGGACAAGGCGCTCGGGTTCGGCCTCGTGGTCATCTCCCTCGCCGCGGTTGCCCTGCTGCTGATGACGTCCGGGGTCTTCGGTGATGTCGGGCTCGTGCCGATCGCCGTCGGGCTCTTCGTCCTGATGTCCTGCATGGGGCTGGCGATGCCCAACACCAACTCCCAGGCCCTGATGCGTACGCGGCACGCGGCCGGCTCCGCCTCCGCGCTGCTGGGAACGTCCCAGTTCCTCGTCGGCGCCATCGCCTCGCCGCTCGTGGGGATCGCGGGCGAGCGGACCGCGGTGCCCATGGCCGTCGTCCAGGTGGTGTGCGCCCTGTCCGCGTTGGCGTGCTTCCTGCTGATGTGCCGGCCGTGGCGGACCGGCACGGCCTCCCCCCAGGGGCAGCCGGCGGCCGGGGGCTGAGACGCACGGGGCCGTTCCCCCTCCTGCCGGGCCCCGGTGCCGGGGCACCGGCACGCGGGCGGGTGGCCCGGAGCGCCTACACTTTCGCGGTGAACGCCACCCTCCCCACCGCGGAAGCCCTGCGGACCTCCCTGGCCGCGCTGCTCGACGGGCTGCCGCCCACCCAGGCCGCGCAGGCGGTCGACCGGCTGATCGCCAGCTACCGCGGGACCACCCCCACCGACGCCCCGGTCCTGCGCAACCGCTCGGACGTCGCCGCGTACGCCGCGTACCGCATGCCCGCGACCTTCGAGGCCGTACGGACCGCCCTGGACGCGCTGCGCGAGGCCGCCCCGGAGTGGGCCCCGGCCACGCACACCGACATCGGGGGCGGCACGGGCGCCGCGAGCTGGGCCGTCGCGGGGGCCTGGGAGGGGCCGCGGACCACGGTCCTGGACTGGGCGGAGCCCGCCCTGGAGCTCGGCCGCGAACTCGCCGGGGCCTCCGGCATCCCGGGACTGCGGGAAGCCACCTGGCGGCGGGCCAGGATCGGTACGGCACTGGAGCTCGCCCCCACGGACCTGGCCACCGTCAGCTACGTGCTCAAGGAGCTCACCCCCGGGGACCGGAGCGCCCTGGTCGACGCCGTCGCCGGGGCCGCGCAGGCCGTGGTGGTCGTGGAGCCGGGCACGCCCGACGGCTACACCCGGATCATCGAGGCCCGCGACCGGCTGACCGCCGCCGGACTGAGCGTCGCCGCGCCCTGCCCGCACAGCGCCGCCTGCCCCATCGAGCCGGGCACGGACTGGTGCCACTTCTCCGCGCGGGTCAGCCGCTCGTCCCTGCACCGCCGGGTCAAGGGCGGCTCGCTCAGCCACGAGGACGAGAAGTTCAGCTACGTGGTCGCGACCCGCTTCCCCACCGATCCGGTACGCGCACGGGTCACCCGCAAGCCCCAGATCCGCAAGGGCCAGGTGCTGCTGGAGCTGTGTACGAGGGACGAGGGCCTCCGGCGCACCACGGTCACCAAGCGGCAGGGGCCGCTCTACCGCGCCGCCCGCGACACCGCGTGGGGCGACGCCTGGCCGCCGGCGGGCGGTCAGGCGGACGGGTGATCCGGGCCGGCGGGCCTCAAGGGCGTCCCCGCCCCGGGGGCCGGGAGCACCGCCCGCCGGGACCGGCGAGGGCGTGCCGGACCGCGGCGAGGGCCTCCTCGGCGGTGGCGTCGAGCTGTCCGGCGGCAGTCGTGTGACTCCGCGCGCTTTGCCGGCCGGCCTTGGCGTCGGGTGGTGGCCGGCGGTGCGACGACCGGGGTGCCGGAGCCCGGCGGCCACCGTGCGCGAGCGGGTCAGCCCCGCAGCTCCTGGGTGCAGCACTTCACGCTGCCGCCGCCCTTGAGCAGCTCGCCCAGGTCCATCGGGACCGGTTCGAAACCCCGGTCCCGCAGCGGGCCGAACAGCCCCACCGCGGCCTGGGGGAGCAGCACGTGGCGCCCGTCGCTGACCGCGTTCAGGCCGAGCAGCGCCGCGTCGGCCTCCTGGGCGATCAGCGCGTCGGGGAAGAGCCTGGCCAGTACGGCGCGGCTGCCCGGTGAGAACGCCCCCGGGTAGTACATGATCTCGTCGGCCGCGTCGTCCAGGACGCAGAGCGCCGTGTCCAGGTGGTAGTAGCGCGGATCGACCAGGTCGAGCCCGATCACCGGCCGCCCGAAGAACTCCTGCGCCTCGGCGTGGGAGAGCGGACTGGAGCGGAACCCGCGCCCGGCCAGCAGGTACGAGGAGGTGACGGCGAAATCGCCCTCGCCCTCGTTGACGTGGTCCGGTTCGCGGACGTCGGTGAAGCCGTTGGCCCGGAACCACTCCCGGTGCGCCTCGGCCTCCGCGTACCGCTCCCGGTAGGCGAACAGGGCGCCGAGCACACGGCCGTCGATCACGGTGGCACCGTTGGCGGCGAAGACCATGTCGGGCAGGTCCGGGCGCGGGGTGAGCAGTTCGACGGTGTGGCCCAGCGCGCGGTAGCGGTCGCGCAGGTCCTCCCACTGGGTGGTGGCCAGCGGCAGGTCCACGGGTTTCGAGGGGTCCATCCACGGGTTGATGGAGTACGTGACCTCGAAGTGGGCCGGGGCGCACATCAGGTAGCGACGAGGGGTGGCGTCACGGTTCAATGCAGGCTCCTCACGGACGGCAGCCTCGGCTGCGCGGCGCGGTGGGGTGGGCACGGGGTGGGTGCCTGCGTTCATGGTGCGCCCGAGCCGGGCGGATGCACAGTGATCCGAACGGGTGGTTCCCGGCGGCCCCGGTGCGGGGCGGCGGCGAGACCGGGGGCCCCGCCCTGCGACGCCTGTCACCCGGACTCCGGCCCGGTACCCCGTCCCGACCTGCCATTTCCTGACATTTACGGGGAAAACGCTCGCCTTTCCGGGGCGTCCCGAGCACCCCACTTGGGAACTTGGGCCACCCGGGGCGCAGGATGGTGGGACCATGGAGAGGTAACCGCTGAGGTGAGGGGATAGATGGGCGCCGATTCCGGCCGCTATCGCGGCACAGAGAGCAGGATTTCCCAGTGGCTGCGCCGACGGCCCAAACCGCAGCCGGAGGCCGACGACGCGGCGCGGCTGGCGCTGCTCCTGGCCGTCGCCGAGGCGGGGATGCCGATCTCACCCGCCGCACATCCGGTCGGTTACCGATGTTCGTGCGAACGCATCGGCTGCCCGACCCCCGCCCGGCATCCCGTCTCCTTCGCCTGGCAGACGCAGTCCACCACGGACCGCGCCCAGATCGAGCGCTGGGCCGCCGGCCAGCCACTGGCCAACTTCATCACCGCCACCGGTATGGTCCACGACGTCCTGGACGTCCCCCTGCCCGCAGGTCTCGCCGCTCTCGAACGGCTGACGGCCGCGGGCATCGACGTAGGTCCCGTGGCCCAGTCCGGGGACGACCGGCTGCTCTTCTTCACCGCCACCCGCGGCACCCCCGAGGACGAGGACGAGTGGTGGCCGTGCGAGCTGGACTGCCACCCCGAGACCATGGACGAGCACCCGGGGCTGCGCTGGCACTGCCGGGGCAGCTATGTGCTTCTCCCGCCCGCCCGGCTCCCCGGTGAGCTGGACGTGCACTGGATCCGCGGCCCGGAGCACCCGCTGCCCGACCCGCTGACCCTGCTCGAAACGCTCACCGACGCCTGCGCGCAGTACGCCGCGGCCGAGAGCGGCCTCGACCACGGCGCCGTGGCCTGGCCCCTCGGACGCTGAGACCGGCCCCGGCGGATCACCGGCCCGGCCGGTGTCAGGAGCCCTCCGCCGCGACCAGGCCCGGCAACCGGTTCAGGACGGTCACCTTGCCGGCGGCCTCCCCGTCGCCGCGCCCGGGGACGTACACCAGCTGGCTGGAGACCCGCTCCTTGGTGAGGGTGCTCTTCACCTCACCGGTCAGCAGCGCCTGGACGTCCGGGGTGACCGTCGGGCGCAGGCCCTTCGCCGCCGTCTGGCGCTCGAAGTGCTTGCTGCTGAAGAAGACCAGCGCCCCGCCGTCCTTCGTCATCAGCCCGAGCGGCGCGAACGCCCCGCCGTCCAGCGGCTGGTCGACGTACTGGTAGGAGAAGCCCGCCCTGACGGTCTTCTCCCGGGCCTCGCGCCAGCCCGAGGTCGTCGGCCCCGGCGCGAAGACGTCCGGAGCGCCCTTCTCCAGGTACCCCGTGTACGTCCGGCTCAGCTTCGCCGGTTCCGTGGCCAGGACCTCGTCGGCCCGGTCCGAGGCGACCGGCTCGGCCCAGCCGTCGGCGTCCTTGCGGAACTCGGGCACCTTGGAGGGGGAGAGGGTGGCCAGGTAGGCCGCCTTCCACGGCGCTTCGGGGCCGGTGCGCACGAAGACCAGCAACCAGCGGTTGTCCAGCTCCCCGCCGTCCTCGTCACGGTTGGAGTCGGTGTCCGCGAGGAACCAGCGCGGCCAGCCCACCTTCTTCGGGATGACGAAGTCGGCGTCGGTCAGCTCCAGCGGCTCGTGCGCCGCGTTGCCCTCCGGGGCGGACGCGTGGCGGGCCTTCAGCCCGGCCTGGTTGATCGCGCCGAGCGAACCGGTCACCCGGTCCGCGTCCAGCGCCGGGTCGTACGCCTTGTCCGCCTTGTTGTAGGCGTCGGTGAAGTCCGCCAGGGCCTGCGCGGCCTCGGCCTCGGTCGCTCCCGGCAGAACCTTCAGCTCGCCGTGCACCGTCACGCAGCCGCTCGCGCCCATGCTCAGCGCCGTCGCCGTCGCGAGCCCCGCCGCCAGTCGCCCCAGCCTTCTCATCCGTTGCCTTCTGCGCCTTCTGATCCGTCGTCCGCACTGACCGCCTGAACCCTACCGGGGCGGGCAACTGCGTGTGCGCGGGGCCGAGATACGGCACCCGACCGTGACATCGGGGCGGGCGCCGGCCGTACCGGGGAGGCGGCGTCCCGGGTCAGGCCCCGCGCTCCGGTACCACCAGCGGGACCCCGGTCCTCGGGTGCGGGAACACCTCGACCGGCTGCCGGTAGACCTCGCCCAGCAGCGCGCCGGTGAACACCTCGGCCGGCGGTCCGGCCGCCGCGGTCCGGCCGTCCCGCAGGACCACCGCCCGGTCCGCGTAGGCCGCGGCGAGGCCCAGGTCGTGCAGGACGACGACCACGGCGTCCCCGGCGGCGGCCCGTTCCCGGCAGATCCGCAGCACCAGTTCCTGGTGGCGCAGGTCCAGGGCGGCGGTCGGCTCGTCCAGGAGCAGCAGCGGGGCGCGTTGGGCCAGCACCCGGGCCAGGGCGACCCGGGCCCGTTCACCGCCCGACAGCGCGGAGAACGGCCGGGCCGCGAACCGGGTGACCTCCGTCGCCTCCATCGCGGCGGCGACCGCCGCGTCGTCCTCGTCCTCCTTGGCCGTGCCCGCCCAGGGCGCCCGGCCCATCCGCACGACGTCCTCCACCGGGAAGGGGAAGGAGAGGGCGGCGGACTGCGGCAGCACGGCCCGGCGCAGGGCGAGTTCGGGCGGCGACCAGGAACCGGCCGGCCGGCCGTCGATACGGACCTCGCCGCCGTCGGCGGGCGGCGAGCGCCGCCAGCAGGGTGGACTTCCCGGCCCCGTTCGGCCCGACCAGGGCCACCACCTCGCCCGCCCGGGCGGCCAGGTCCACGGTGTCCAGGACCTGCCGGCGGCCCAGCCGCACGGACAGGGCGACCGCCTCGGCGAGCGGGGCGCCGGGGGCCACGGGGACCGGCAGCTCCCGCTCGGTGCCCGGGCCGAACAGTCGTCTCAGCGCCTTCACGCCCAACCACCTTGCTTACGACGGGTCCGGCGCAGCAGCCAGAAGAAGAACGGGCTGCCGAAGAGCGCGGTCAGCACGCCCAGCGGGAGCTCGGCCGGGTCGGCCACGGTACGGGCCGCGAGGTCGCCGGCCACCAGCACCAGCGCCCCGCCGAGGGCGCTGCCGGGGACCAGGAAGCGGTGCCCGGGGCCGTTGGCCATCCGCAGCAGATGCGGGACGAGCAGACCCACGAAGGTGATGATGCCCGCGACCGCGACCGCCGCGGCGGTCAGCAGCGCGACGACCAGGACCAGGACGATCCGCAACCGCTCGACGTCCACGCCCAGGTGCCGGGCGGGCCGCTCACCGAGGGCCAGCAGGTCGAGCTTCTTGGCGTAGAACGGGGCGATCAGCAGCCCCAGCACCGCGCAGGGCAGGACGGCGAGCACCTTCGGCCAGGTCGCCTGGGCCAGCGAACCGAGCTGCCAGAAGGTGATCTGGGTGATCTGCGCGTTGTCGGCGAAGAAGACGAACAGGCCGATCAGCGCGCCCGCGAAGGCGTTCACGGCGATACCCGTGAGGATCAGCGTGACCACCTCGGTGCGCCCGCCCGAACGCGACAGCGTGTACACCAGCAGCACGGTGACCAGGCCCGCGGCGAACGCGCAGACGGTGATGGTCCAGTTGCCGAGGAAGTTCAGTCCGAGCGCGATCGAGGCGACCGCGCCGACCGCCGCGCCCGAGGAGATCCCGATGACGCCGGGCTCGGCCAGCGGGTTGCCGAACACGCCCTGCATCAGGGCACCGGCGCAGCCCAGGGAGGCCCCCACCAGCAGGGCGAGGACCACCCGCGGCAGGCGTACGTTCCACAGCACGCTCTCGCCGACCCGGTCCAGGGCGTGTCCGCCCAGGCCGATCCGGTGCTGGACGGAGGAGAGGACGTCACCGAGCGGAATGCTGTAGGCGCCGAGGCCGGCGGAGAGCAGACAGCCGATCAGCAGGGCCGCCGACAGGCCCACGGTGAGGACGAACGCCCGGCCCCGCCCGCGTCCACCGGTCTCCGTGGGGCCGGGGCCGCCGTCCTTCGTGGCGGGCACCTCCCGCGCGATGGCGGTCATCGGGCCAACCCGCCTTCCGGGTAGAGCTGCTCGACCAGTTCGGCCAGCACCCGGTCGGTGCGCGGCCCGTAGTTGAGCAGCACCCCGTCGTCGACGGAGACGATCCGGCGGTCCATCCCGGCGGGCGTCTCCGCGATGCCGGGGATCTTCACCAGCCCGTCGACGCCGCCGACCGATTCGAGGCCCTTGGTCATGACGAGGATCGCGTCCGGCGCCGCCTTGGCCAGTGCCTCGGCCGTGATGGCGGTGAAGTCCTTCGTCAGCCCCGACGCCTTCCCCGCGTCCACGGCGCCGGCCGCCTCCAGCAGCGAACTCGCCCCGGACTCCCGGCCGCCCAGCAGGTAGACGGAGGCCGAGCCGCGCAGGTACAGGAAGGCGACGCGGGGCGCCGCACCCTCCTCGCGGGCCGGGATCGTCCTGCGTACGGCCCCGATCCTGGACTCCGTACGCGCCTTCAGCTCGTCGCCCGAGGACGTCACGCCCAGCGCGGCGGCGACCGCGTCGATCCGGCGGCCCACATCGGCGAGTTCCTTGGCGGGCTCGACGACGACGAGCGGGACACCGGCGTCACGTATCTGGTCGATGGCCTCCGCGGGGCCGGTCGTGGTGTCCGCGAGGACGACCGTCGGCCTCAACGAGAGCACGCTCTCCGCCGACACGTCGTGGGCCCGGGTCACCACCGGTAGCTTTTCGGCCTGTTCGAAGGTGGCGGTGACGTCACGGGCCACCACCTCCTCGCCGAAGCCCAGGGTGAAGACGATCTCGCTGAGCGAGCCGGTGAGCGGGACGATCCGGTCGGCCGAGGAGACGGTGACCTCGGTGCCGTCTCTTATACACATC
>NZ_KL585406.1:7791-13434 GCF_000721935.1 Streptomyces sp. NRRL WC-3549 | reverse complement strand
GGGGCCGGCAGCCGTGGTTCCGGTGCGGTGGACAGCGGTTCGACGCGGTCGGCCACCGGCTCGGCCTTCGCCGCCTTCGCCGTCGTGCTCGCGTCGCTCCCCGTGCCGCCGCAGCCGGTGAGCGCCGTCGTGAGGGCCACCAGGGCGGCCAGGACGCCGAGTCGGGCGGTGTGCGGCCGTGCGGCTCTTGGTCCCGATACAGCTGGGTACTGGGGAAATCGCACGAGTGCACCGTCCTGGGAATGTTGCGAAGGGGAGTGGCGGAGGGGGTTCCGGCACGGGCTGAGTACACCTTAGGTTAGCCTTACCTA
Organism: Streptomyces sp. NRRL WC-3549; assembly: GCF_000721935.1. Lineage (GTDB taxonomy): Bacteria > Actinomycetota > Actinomycetes > Streptomycetales > Streptomycetaceae > Streptomyces. Next base: position 13,123 of record NZ_KL585406.1, on the reverse strand, counting down.
TGTTTCTAGCCCTTCGGGAGGGTCCCATGCAGCCGTCCAGATCCGTCCGCGCGCTCGCCGTCGCGCTGTTCGCGGTGGTGCTGGGAGCATTGTTTCCAGCCACCGCCGCGCAGGCGGCGAGCCGCACGGTGCAGGGCGGCAGGCTCGACTGGGCCGTCAAGTCCTCGTTCCAGAGTTACGTCACCGGCCCGATCGCCCAGGGCAGTTGGAGCCTCACCGGGGGAGCCGCCACGGTCGGCGGCAGTCAGTTCCGCTTCCACTCCGCCACCGGCTCCTACGACCCGGGCAGCGGGGAGTTCCGGGCCGGCTTCTCGGGCGGCGTCCGCTTCGTCGGCCACAGGCAGTCCGACGGCTCCGACCAGTTGGACCTCACCATCAGCCGTCCCACCGTCCGGATCTCCGGCGGCAGCGGGACCCTCTACGCCGACACGGTCAGCAAGGACCGCGAGAGCGGGCGCGTCACCACCACCGCCCAGGTGCCGATGGCCACGCTCGGCCTGTCGGGGATCAACATGCGGGGCGGGTCCACGCCCATCGCCCTCGACTCCGTCCCCGCGACGCTGACCGCCCAGGGCGCGACGGCCTTCGCCGGCTACTACGCGGCGGGCACCCCCCTGGACCCGATCACCCTCTCCGTCGACACCAAGGCCCCGGCTCAGGCGCCGGCCGCCCCCGCCTCCCCGTCGCCGTCCCCCTCGAAGGCGAAGAAGCCCGGGAAGGCCGCGGGCCGCTTCGAGGACGCGGCGGTGGACTGGGGCGTACGGCGCACCTACCGCGAGTACGTCACCGGCTCCATCGCCCAGGGGAAGTGGACCCTCACCGACGGCGCCCAGGACGGCGGTGCCCTCTTCCGCTTCCCGCAGGGCAAGGGCACGTACGACGCGGAGAGGCAGAGCCTGGACGCCGCGTTCGCCGGCCGCGTCCACTTCACCGGCAAGGGCGGCCTCGACCTCGAACTGGCCGGTGTCACCGTGAAGGTGGCCTCGGGCAAGGGGACCCTCCGCGCCGACGTCACCAGCGAGGGCGGTACCCGCGAGGACGTACCGCTCGTCACCTTCACCGCCAAGGGCCTCGCCCCGAAGGACGGCCTCGCCGTCCTCACCGAGGCCCCCGCGACCCTGACCGCGGACGGCGCCAAGGCCTTCGGCTCGCTCTACACCGCGGGTACCGCGATGGACCCCGTCTCCCTGGCCGTCGCCGTCGACGCGAAGGCCGAGCTGCCCGCACTGCCCGACCTGGGCACCACCGCCGGACCCTCCGCGGCACCCGAGGAGAAGCCGGCGGCCACGCCGTCCACCCGGCCGGTGGCCGCGGAGGCCGGGACCGGTGCTGCTCGCCGCCGCGGGCGGCGGTCTCTGGCTGGCCCTCCGGCGGCGTAAGGCCGCCGGGAACCCCTGAACCTTCCCTCCCTCCCCTCACACGTTCCCAACCACCCACGTCTCCCCTGGAGTCACCGTCATGGCCGCTACCCGCCGCCCCATAGCCCTCGCCGCCGCGGTCGCCACCGCAGCCGCCCTTGGCGCGACCTTCGCCCTCCCCGCCCTCGCGGCAGACGCCGAGGAGGCCGCTCCCGCCGCCACCAGGCACCTGACGGACGGCACGCTGGACTGGGGCTTCAAGGAGTCCTTCCGCAGATACATCGGCGCGGCCGGCACCGTCACCGTCAAGGACGGGGCCACCCAGGCCGCCGGCAACGGTGCCTTCACCTTCGGCAACGGCAAGGGCACCTACGACACCTCCACCCACGCCACCGCCACCGCCTTCGACGGCAGCGTCACCTTCAGCGCCCACGGTGGCGTCCTGGACATCACCCTCTCCGACGTGAAGGTCACGACGACCCTCACCGGGGGTGCGATCACCGCCGACGTGAAGACCCCCGAGGGCACCCAGGACGACGTCGCGGTCGCCGCGCTGGACCTCTCCACGGTCCGCCCGAGCCAGGGCGAGGGCGGCGCGACGGTCTACAAGGACATGCCCGCCACCCTCACCAAGGCGGGCGCCGAGGTCTTCGACAACATGTACGCGGAAGGGGCGGAGCTCGACGCCGCCACCCTCTCCGTAAAGACCGCCCCGGAGCCGAGCGAGGAGCCGACGCCGAGCGAGGAGCCGAGCCACGAGCCGAGCGAGGAGCCCTCGAAGGAGCCCTCCCAGGAGCCGGGCGAAGAGCCCTCGGCGGGGCCGTCGACCGGGCCCGGCCACCCCACCCCGTCCTCCTCCGCCTCCCCGCGTCCCTCCGCGTCCGCCACCAGCCCGGCCGTCGAGCAGGGCCCGGTCGTCGACGGCACCCTCGACTGGGGCGTCAAGGAGTCCTTCCGCGCCTACGTCACGGGTCCCATCGCCCACGGCGAGATCAAGACGTCCGGCGGCGCCACGGCCTCGTCCGGCGGCTACCGCTTCCCCGACGCCACCGGGGCCTTCGACGCCGACCAGCAGACCCTGGAGGCCGAGTTCGCCGGCTCGGTCCGCTTCCTCGGCCACAAGGAGGAGGGTGCCCACACCCTCGACCTCTCCCTCAGCAAGCTGCGGGTCCAGGTGAAGGGCTCCACCGGCACGCTGGTCGCCGACGTCTCCACCAAGGACCGCCGCACCAAGGAGGTCGCCACCTACACCGCCCTGACGGTGGCCGACCTGAAGCTCCCGGCCGGTGAACTCGCCGCCGAGGACGGGGTCGTGACGCTGAAGGGCGTTCCCGCCACGCTGACCGCCGACGGCACCAAGGCGTTCGGCGGCATGTACGACAAGGGCGAGGCGCTCGACGCCCTGACCGTCGCCGTCGCCCTGGACGAGGACGCCGAACTCCCGGGCGCCACCGGCGGATCCGGCGGCTCCGGCTCCGCCGGAGGCAGCGGCTCCATCGGCGGGTCCGGTACGACCGGCGGGTCCGGTGGCACGGTCGGCGGCGGGTCCGTGGGCGGCTCCCTCGGCGGCTCGGGCTCCCTCGCCTCCACCGGCTCCGACCTCCCGACCGGCGCACTGGCCGCCGCCTCGGGTGTCGTCGTCGCGGCGGGCGCCGGTGTGGTGATCGCCGCACGCCGTCGCCGCGCCGACGCCGTCTGATCCGTGCCCCCCGGAACCACCCGGCGGGGCCGCACCGGCGACAGCCTGTCTCTTATACACATCTGTATAAGAGACAGCCGCCGGGGTGCGCGGCCTCCGCGCGGTGCTTGAATGCCCGGCCTTGCCAAGGCGTCAGCTTCTCCGACAACGCTGTCCTCACCGGAGCGGCAGTCCTTCTGTGGGGACCGGGCGCATCGCTCGGATTCCCCTCGCCCTCTCCGCGGCCGGTGACTTAGGGCCCGACTCGGCCGACCGTGTCAGCCTCGTCGCGATGACCGGCTACGTCGCTCTCCCAGGAGGACCGCACCCGGGTGCGAGGCGTTTCGGCCCCCCGGGCGTGGGCAGCACTGCCAGTGCGGTGTCTGCGATGTTCCGCACCGTCTCCGGGCCCAGGCCGGCCTTGCCTACCGCCTCGATACCGCGGACCACGGTCAGCAGCAGTGCCGCCAGCCGCTCCGGGTCCGCAGCGCTGTCGATGTCACCGTGGCGCTGGGCGGCGCTGATCTCCGTCCGCAGCAGGGTCAGCAGTGCCGTCATGGTCTCGGCCGAACGTCCGGCGACCGTCGGATCGCGCTGGGCCATTTCCGCCGCGCCCTTGGCCAACAGGCACCCGCGGCGCTCGGTGTCCAAGGCGGTGTTCTCCGCCATGAGGTGCACGTATTCCGACAGCCGGGCCAGGGCCTCTGCGTCCGGGCCACCTGCCAGCCGCCCTTCGGCCACCTCGACGACTGCGGTGCACCAGTCGCCGAACACGCGGTGGAACAGCTTGCCCTTGTCGCCGAAAGCGCCGTACAGGCTGCCCTTGCCCAGGCCGGTCGCCCGGGCGATGTCGTCCATCCGGGTCCCCGCATAGCCGGTCGCCCAGAACTGTTCCCGGGCCCGCTCCAGGACGTGGCGTTCGTCGAATGCGCGTGGTCTCGGCATGGTCTCAGCCTAACCGTTCTTGACTCGATCGTCCATTACTGCCTACGTTATGGACGATCCATTCCAGAACTGAAGGGTTCGACATGCCAGGCGTACTGCAGGAGAAGGTGGCCGTGATCACCGGAGGGACCAGCGGGATCGGGCTGGCCATCGCCCACCGCTTCGTCCGGGAGGGCGCACGGGTCTTCGTGACCGGCCGGGACGTCGACCGCCTCGAAGCGGCGGTCGAGGAGGTGGGCCCCGCGGCCACCGGCGTGCGATCCGACATCTCGGACCTGGCCGACCTGGACGCGCTCTACGCGCGCGTCCGCGAGGAGGCCGGGCGCATCGACGTCCTGGTGGCCAACGCGGGAATCGCTGCGGACGCCGCGCTCGGCGCCCACACCGAGGCGAACGTCGACCTGACGCTCGCCGTCAACGTCAAGGGCACGCTGTTCACCGTTCAGAAGGCGCTTCCGCTGTTGGCGGAGAACGCCTCCATCGTGGTCGTCGGCTCGAGCAACAGCGTGCGGCCCAATGAGCAGCTCGAGGTCTACAGCGCCTCGAAGGCGGCGGTGGGCAACCTCGTGCACAACTGGGCCCGGCAGTCACGGGAGCGCCGATTCCGGGTCAACGTGCTCAGCCCGGGTCCCACGCGGACCCCTGGCCTGCTGGGCGCCGCGGGACCGGCCGCCGATCAGTTCGCCGAGGCCACCGTGCCACTGGGGCGGCTGGCTGACGCCGAGGAAATCGCCGAGGCCGCCCTCTTCCTGGCTTCGGACGCCTCGTCGTTCGTCACCGGTGCCGAACTCTTCGCCGACGGCGGCTACACCAGGGCCTGAGCGACGGCCGGCGGTGCGCATCCGGTCCCCGCGGAGCGAGGGGGCGCACCGGCGTCGCGGCAGCCAGCCGCGGTCGCGACGGAGCGAGTAAGCCTTGTCTCCGCCGAGGTGGCCAGGCCGGGTCCGCGGTCGCCCGCCATCGCGGCGGGCGGCACGGGCTTGCGTCCGGGCGCCGGTCTCAGGCGCTGAGCGGGAACGCCTCGCCCAGCTCGCGGAAGACGGCGGTGTTCAGCGCGAAGGCGCGCTTGCACTCGTCGACGATGCGCTGCTTCTCCAGGTCGTCGGCGTTCACCGCGTCCAGCAGCTCCCGGTACTCCCGCTTGAAGGCGGCCGGGTTGGAGATCTGCTCGAAGACGTAGAAGCGCACGCCGTCGCCCTTGCGCTCGAAGCCCCAGGTCTTCTCCGCCGTGCCTCGGATGATCTGGCCGCCGGAGAGGTCCCCGAGGTAGCGCGTGTAGTGGTGCGCCACGTACCCGGCCGGCCAGTCGCGGGCGCACTCGGCGACCCGCTCGGCGTACGCGGCCGTGGCC
>NZ_KL585406.1:4881-7548 GCF_000721935.1 Streptomyces sp. NRRL WC-3549 | reverse complement strand
GCTCCAGCCCCTCGCGCCACCCCTCGCCCCGCAGATGGGCGAGGTCGCGCTCCAGCTCGGCGGTGCGCATCAGCTCCGGCTGTATGAAGGGGCCGGCCACCGGGTCCTCGCTCAGGGCGGCGGCGCCGTCCTCCAGGGCCCGGTAGACGAACCACAGCTGCTCCGTGTACCGCGCGTACGCGTCCACCCCGAGCCGCCCGCCGAGCATGTCGCTCATGAAGGTGGAGGACTCCGCCTCGGTGTGCTGCTCGTGCGACGCGGTGCGGATCAGTGTCGAGAAGGGGGTGGTACGGGGAGCGGTCGCGGGGGTGGCGGGTGCGTCCAAGGCGGGCCTCCGGAGGCCGAGGGGACGAGAAGTCCGTACAGATATGGATATATCGACAGCAGTCCGTGAACGAGCGGCGCTGCCGATACGGTGATCCTCCTACTTAGGTTTGCCTAAGTCAACAGGTTCCCGACTGTCTGTCGGTAAAAGAAGTCCGACAAAAGCCCCCGGCCCCTAGATCCGTGCGGGCCGGGGGCTTCGCCGACGGCCTCAGGGAAGCGTCAGGATGTCCGCCCCGGTCTCGGTGACGACCAGCGTGTGCTCGAACTGGGCGGTGCGCTTGCGGTCCTTGGTCACCACGGTCCAGCCGTCGTCCCACATGTCGTACGTGTGCGTCCCGAGCGTCAGCATCGGCTCGATGGTGAACGTCATCCCGGGCTGCATCACGGTCGTGGCGTGCGGGCTGTCGTAGTGCGGGACGATGAGGCCGGAGTGGAACGAGGTGTTGATCCCGTGCCCGGTGAAGTCCCGCACCACGCCGTAGCCGAACCGCTTCGCGTACGACTCGATGACCCGCCCGATGACGTTGATCTGCCGCCCGGGCCGCACCGCCTTGATGGCGCGGTCGAGCGACTCCCGGGTGCGCTCCACGAGCAGCCGGGACTCCTCGTCGACGTCACCGCAGAGATAGGTGGCGTTGTTGTCGCCGTGCACGCCGTTGATGTACGCGGTGACGTCCAGGTTCACGATGTCGCCGTCCCGCAGCACCGTGGAGTCCGGGATGCCGTGGCAGATGACCTCGTTGACCGAGGAGCACAGGGACTTCGGGAAGCCCCGGTAGCCCAGGGTCGACGGGTAGGCGCCGTGGTCGATCATGAACGCGTGGGCGACCCGGTCGAGTTCGTCGGTGGTGACGCCCGGTGCGATCAGCTTGGCGGCCTCCTCCATCGCCTGCGCGGCGATCCGGCCCGCGATCCGCATGCGTTCCACGGTGTCGGAGTCCTGGATCTCCGGCCCGGTGTACGGGGTGGGGGCGGGCTTCCCCACGTACTCGGGGCGCCGGATGTTTCCCGGAACGGAGCGGACGGGAGTGATCTCCCCTGGGACGAGGAGCGACTGACCAGACATGTCAACGAGTCTAACCAGCCTGCTCGGGGGCACCATGGCAGCGAGGAAAGGATCCGTCGATGGCCCTGTTCAAGAAGCGCACGGTCGGCAAACCGGGCGAATGGTACTACTGCCTGGAGCACAAGACGGTCGAGGAAGGCCCCGAGTGCCCGGCGAAGAACCGTTTCGGCCCGTACACCTCCCGCGAGGGGGCCCAGCACGCCATGGACACGGCGCGTGAGCGGAACCTGGAGTGGGAGAACGACCCGAAGTGGCACGACCGCACGGAGAGGACCGAGGACGAGACCCCGGACTGACCGCCCCCGGCGGCCCCGAAAGGACCGCCGGGGAGACGGGCCGGGCCGCAGCGGGAGGTCACGAGGGGCGTGATCCGCCGGAGGCCCGGCCGACGGCAGGCCCGGCTCCGCCGCCCCCGGGACGAAGACCCGTCACCAGCGGGCCGGGGGCGGGGCCGTCAGCTGGTCCGCCAGCCGGGACAGCCGGTCGCGGAACGTACGCCCCCGTGGCGGCGCGCCGTTCTCTCCGGCCGCCGCGCTGACCAGGTGCTGGACGGTGTCCAGGTCCACCTCGTCGTCGGCGGTCACCGTCAGCGCCTCATGGGCCAGTCCCCGCACCTCCGGGTCGCCGCCCCCCAGCGCCAGGACGGTCGCCCCCGCCCGGCGCGCGTCGTGCACCCGCTCCAGCAGCCCCCCGCCCGGGCGGTCCGGGGCGACCACCAGCAGGGTCTCGCCCCGGCCGGCGGCCTCGATCCGGCCGAGGCCCACCGACAGGTGGGCCGGGTGGTCCGGGCGGGGGTGGTGGCGCACCAGCGTGGGCCGCAACTGCGGCAGCCCCGACCAGGTGGACTCGTCCACCAGGTGCGCGGCCATGTGCCACGGCTCGTACACCTCCGTCCCGACCAGCAGCAGCCCGCCGCCCTGCGGTTCCACCGAGGACCGCAGGGTCCGGGCGAACTGCCGGGCCGCCGTGGGCCACCGGGTCCCGGCGAGTACCTCACGCAGTGTCGCGACACGTACGGCATCCATGGCCCGGCATCATGCCGCCACCGTGCCCCGCGCGGGGCCCGCCCCGGATATTCCATCCGTACGGGAAGGGGTGGGCACTCGGTGGGACACGGCCGGGCCCGGGTCCGCGCCTCCCAGTAGTGTCGGGACCATGACTACGCATGACAGTGGCAGCGCATCCAAGCCCCCCGCCAAGGACCCCTGGGACCTTCCCGACGTCTCCGGCCTGACCGTCGGTGTCATCGGCGGCACCGGCCCGCAGGGCCGCGG
>NZ_KL585406.1:766-4668 GCF_000721935.1 Streptomyces sp. NRRL WC-3549 | reverse complement strand
AGCCAGAGGGTCGTCGTCGGCTCCCGCGCGGCCGACCGTGCCGAGAGCGCCGCCGCCGAGATCGGCCACGGCGTCGAGGGCGCCGAGAACGCCGAGTGCGCGCGGCGCAGCGACGTCGTGATCGTCGCCGTGCCGTGGGAGGGGCACGCCGCGACGCTGGAGTCCCTGCGCGAGGAGCTCGCCGGCAAGATCGTCGTCGACTGCGTCAACCCGCTCGGCTTCGACAAGAAGGGCGCCTACGCCCTCAAGCCCGAGGAGGGGAGCGCCGCCGAGCAGGCCGCCGCCCTGCTGCCCGACTCCCGCGTCACCGCGGCCTTCCACCACCTGTCGGCGGTGCTGCTCCAGGACGAGTCGGTCGAGAAGATCGACACCGACGTGCTGGTGCTGGGCGAGGCCCGCGCCGACACCGACACCGTGCAGGCGCTCGCGAACCGCATCCCCGGCATGCGCGGGATCTTCGCGGGCCGGCTGCGCAACGCCCACCAGGTCGAGTCGCTGGTCGCGAACCTGATCTCGGTCAACCGCCGCTACAAGGCACACGCGGGGCTGCGCACCACCGACGTCTGAGCGGGCCCCTGCCCCGAGCCGAAACGGGCATGAGGGACACTGGAGGGGACCGCGCACCATCCCCCGACAGGAGCACCCGCCCTCATGCCCCGTCTCGCTCTCTACTCCCTCGTCGTCTGCCTGCTCGCCGTCGCCGCGGCCGTGGTCTCCTTCGTCCAGGGCGGCGTCATCCTCGGGGTCGTCTGGGTCCTGCTGGTCGGCCTCTCGTCCAACATGACGTGGTTCTACGTCCGCCGGCACAAGGCGCAGAAGGAAGCGGTGGCCTGACTCAGGCCCCTACCGCGCACACCGGACTGCTGTCGCCGAACCACTCCTGCCAGAAGCGGTAGGTGTCCAGCCCGCAGTACGTCTCGAACTCGCTGACGCCCAGCTCCCGCAGCAGGGCGTGCACGGCGTCGAAGAACACCGTGTTCAGCTCCGGGACCCACAGCAGGGCGAAGACCGCGAGCAGCCCGAACGGTGCGAACGGCGCCACCTGGCGCCGGAACCCGTACGAGAGCCACGGCTCGATCACGCCGTAGCCGTCCAGCCCGGGCACCGGCAGGAAGTTGAGGATCGCGGCCGTCACCTGGAGCAGCGCCAGGAACGCCAGCGCGAACCGGAAGGCGGCCGGGACACCGTCCAGCGCGTCCAGCCAGAACGGCGCCGTGCACACGACGGCGAACAGGACGTTGGTCAGCGGCCCGGCGGCCGAGACCAGACTGTGCTTCCACCGCCCGCTGATCCGCCCCCGCTCGATGTAGACCGCACCACCCGGCAGACCGATGCCGCCCATGATCACGAAGAGCACCGGCAGCACGATGCTGAGCAGCGCGTGGGTGTACTTCAGCGGGTTCAGCGTGAGGTAGCCCTTCGCCCCGATCGAGACGTCCCCGCTGTGCAGGGCGGTGCGCGCGTGCGCGTACTCGTGCAGGCAGAGCGAGACGATCCAGGCGGCGGTGACGAAGAGGAAGACCGCGAAACCGGTCTGCTCGGCGAAGCCCGTCCACACCGCCCAGCCCGCGAGGACCATCACGGCGGCGATCACGAGGAAGACCGGACTGATCCGCCGGTCGCTGCGGTCGCTCCGGCGGTAGGCGGTGGTCATGGCGACTCCTGAGGGCGGGAAGGCAACAGTACCCAAGGCCGCCTGCCCCGCCCGGACGCTTTCAGGGCGGGTCACCGGGAGCGGGGACCGGGCCGAGAGCGGGCTCGATGTTGTCGGCCGAGGTGGCGAACACGACGCCGTCGACGGGGCGGATGTGCGCGATGCGCCGGACGCCGCCGCGGTGGCGTTCACGGGTGACGGCCGTGAGTTCCCCCTCGGTGCGGCTGGGGATGTCCCGGACCCGGGTGTGGAGCAGGGGATGCGGCTCGTCTCCGGTGGTGCCGGGCGGGTTCACGAGGCGTCCCCCGTCTTGACGGGGCCCTCGCCCCGGTGCAGGAACCGCGCCCAGCCCCGCTCGGCGCGCCGCATGAGGCCGGGGCTGGGGGCGGGCGGCGGCTCGGGCACGCGGAGGCGGTGTTCGCTGTCGCAGGTGTCGTCGCACGGGGGCATCACACGGTTCTCTCTCTGAGCGGCATCGGGTGGGCGGAAGGGCCGGTCCTCGGCACCGCTCGACTGCGGTGCGTGTAGAGCTAACCGCGCTGCGTGCCCGGACGGGTACCGTGGAAAGGAGGGCACAGCATGAATCCCATAAACGCGGGGGGAGATGACGTGACGGAAGTGTCCGGACGGCAGCGCAACGAAGCACTCCGCAGCCTGCTCCACCAGGCGAACTGGTCGGAGACGAAGCTCGCGCACGCGGTCAACCGCCTGGGGACGGAGGCCGGCATGAGCCTCACCTACAGCCAGCCGTCGGTGGCCGCCTGGATCAGGGGGTCCCAGCCGAACGAGCGGGTCAGGCCACTGGTCGTCGCGGCGTTCGAGCGCACGCTGGGGCGACCGGTCACCTACGACGAACTCGGGCTCGTCCGCCCGGAGTCGGCCGCGGGTGACGAGCCCCGTGACACCGTCGAGTCCCTGCTCGGTCTCGGAAAGGACGACATGAACCCTTCCCGGCGCGGCCTCCTGACCGCGAGCGTCTACTCGGCCGCACTCTCCGTCCCGCTGTTCGCCGATGTCGCGAACGCCGAAGAACGGGAGCGGATCACCGGGCCCGCCGCGCGGATCGGCCCGGGAGAGGTGGACGTCGTCCGGCGGATGACCGACAAGATCGCCGACATCCTGGACGAGTTGGGCGGCGGGCACGCACGTCCCATGGCCGCCGCCTTCCTGGTGAACACCGTGGCCCCCTACCTCCGGGCAGGCGCTCGCGAGACGGTCCACCGGGAGATGCTGACGGCGGCCTCGGACCTCACGTACCTGACGGGTTGGATGGCCATGTACGAGCGGGCCCACGGGCTGGGTCAGAAGTACTACCTCCAGGCGCTCAAGCTGGCCGGTGAGTCGCAGGACCAGCTCACCTACTGCCGGACGCTGCGAGGCATGAGTCTGCAGGCGTCCAATCTGCGCCACGGCAGCAAGGCGCTCGACCTCGCGGACTCGGCGGCGGAGGCCGCGCCCAAGGCCGGCCCTCGGCTGGTCGCCTTCCTCCGGGGCCAGCAGGCCCACGCGTCGGCGATGGTCAAGGACCGCAAAACCGCCTTCGTGCGGCTCCGGGAGGCGGAGACCGCCCTGTCGAAGGCCGACTCCCGGCGTGAGGCGGTGGGAGGGTACGACCGGGCGGCCTACCTCTTCCACGTCTCGCACGTGCACTACGAGGGCCGGGACCTGCCGGCCTCCATCGCCACGCTGAAGCAGTCGATCACCGCCCTGCCACGTCAGGAGCGCCAGGGCCGGTTGCACGCGAACGCCGTACTGGCGCAGCGGCAGTTCGAACGGGGACACGTGGAAGAGGCCTGTGCCTCGTGGGGGACCTTCCTCGACGACTACATGGTGCTCTCCACCTCCCGGGGGGACGAGCACTTCGCGACGATGCGGAAGAGCCTCGCCGCGCACCGCCGGGTGCGGGCCGTGCGGGAGATGGGCGAGCGGGTGCGGACGATTGCGGCGCTCAAGGCGTGACCCCGGCCCGGCGGCCGCTCAACCCCCCTCCGGGCGCCCCGGCCGCACGCGGCGTCCCGCACCGGGGTCCGCCCCCGCCCGGCCGTGCAGGACAATGGGCCGGTGCACTACGGCATCCTCGGCACCACCCGCGCGTTCCGCGACGACGGCACCCCCGCAGCCCTCGGCGGGGCGCGGCTGCGTGCCCTGCTCACCGTGCTCGCCCTGCACCCGGGGCGCACGGTGCCGGCCGGGGTGCTGGTCGACGAGGTCTGGGACGGTGATCCGCCCGCCGACGCGGCAGGGGCGC
>NZ_KL585406.1:0-571 GCF_000721935.1 Streptomyces sp. NRRL WC-3549 | reverse complement strand
CCCCGCCGACGCGGCAGGGGCGCTGCAGGCGCTCGTGGGCCGGCTCCGGCGCGCCCTCGGCCGGGGCGCCGTCGAGTCGGTGGAGAACGGCTACCGGCTGTCCGCCGCCCCGGACGCCGTGGACCTGCACCGTTTCGACCGGCTCGCGGGGGAGGGGGCGCGGGCACTGGAGGACGGCGACGCGGCGAAGGCCCTCACCCTCCTCGACGACGCGCTCGCCCTCTGGCACGGCCCCGCCCTCGCCGATCTGCCGGACCGCACCGTGACCGCCGCGCGCTGGGAGGCCCGGCGCCTGGACGCGCGGCGTCACCGGGCCGGTGCCGTCCTCGCCCTCGGACGCGCCGAGGACGCCCTGCCCGACCTCGTCGCGCTCTGCGCCGACCACCCGCTCGACGAATCCCTCCAGGCGCTGCGCATCCAGGCCCTGGCCCACGCCGGACGTACCGCCCAGGCGCTCGCCGCGTACGACGAGGTGCGCACCCTGCTCGCGGACCGGCTCGGTACCGACCCCGGCCCCGTACTGCGTGGCCTGCACGAGCGGCTGCTGCACCAGGACCCGCCCGCTCCGCCC
>NZ_KL585405.1:128438-128600 GCF_000721935.1 Streptomyces sp. NRRL WC-3549 | reverse complement strand
GGTGTCGGCCTGCCAGGCGGTGGCGGGTTCGGGCCGGTTGGCGCCCGGGCCCTTTGGACCGCCCGGCCCGTCCCCGTCGGCCGCGTCCACCTCGTCGAAGTACAGGGGCCCGGTCTCGTCCACCGGGGCGGTGCTCTGCGCCGCCGGCTGCGGCTGCGGCTG
>NZ_KL585405.1:124974-128181 GCF_000721935.1 Streptomyces sp. NRRL WC-3549 | reverse complement strand
CGGCTGCGGCTGCGGGGCGGGGGTCCCGGACGGCGGCGCGGGGGACGCGCCGTCCTGCTGCGGTGCGGGCCGGCTCGTGCCGGGGACCCAGGACGCGCCGTTCCAGTACCGGACGTATCCGGGGATGGACGGATCGGGGTAGTAGCCCTCGCGGGGGCTTTCGTCACCGGGTGCCGGGGTTGGGGCGCTCATCACCGTGGTCCCGTATCTCTTCGCGGCCTCGGGGCGACCGGCGAGGTGCTCGTGGCGGTCGGCCCCCATACAAGGGTCCACATCTATCAGACCTCCGCGCACCCCCGGGCCGGTCCTGCCGTTTGGACCACTTTCAGGGCTCGGGGAAGTTTTTCTGGGAAGTCGCGTCATGGAGAGCACGGAGGGTGCTCTCTCCTTGTGCGGACCGGTCGGAGGACCGGCCCCCTGTGAGCATCGGAAGGTCGTGCACCCTCATGCAGAACGTCGTGGAACGCGAACTCGAAGTGAAGTTGGTCCTCTCGCCCGAACGCTCCGTGCCCGTACCGGCCCGGCTCTCGTACATCACGGCCGACCCCTACGCCGTGCACATCACGTTCCACATCGGTTCCGAGTCGCCCGTGCACTGGACGTTCGCCCGGGAGCTCCTGGTGGAAGGGGTGTTCAGGCCGTGCGGGCACGGGGACGTCCGGATCTGGCCGACCAGGGCCGGGGACCGCCAGGTGATCTGCGTGGCCCTCACCTCCCCCGACGGCAACGCCCTGCTGGAGCTGCCGTCGTCGGCCGTCGCCGCCTGGACCGAGCGCACGTTGCGGGTGGTGCCTCCGGGGTCGGAGAGCGCGCTGCTGGGGCTGGACGGCGCGCTCGCCGAACTGCTCGCACCGATGCCCGCCGACGATCTGTGGCTGAGCGATCCGTGGTCCTCGGACGATCCCCCGGAGGGGGAGTCCTGAGCGCGGCCGGTCAGAAGAGCTTGCCGGGATTGAGCAGTCCCAGCGGGTCGAAGGCCGCCTTGACGCCGCGCTGCACCTCCACACCCACCTCGCCGAGTTCACGGGCGAGCCACTCCTTCTTCAGTACGCCGACGCCGTGTTCGCCGGTGATGGTGCCGCCCAGTTCGAGGCCGAGCGCCATGATCTCGTCGAAGGAGGCACGGGCCCGGCGGGACTCCTCGGGGTCGGCCGGGTCGAAGCAGACGACGGGGTGGGTGTTGCCGTCGCCGGCGTGGGCACAGACCCCGATGGTCAGCCCGAACTTGTCGGCGACGGCGGCGGTTCCCTCCAGCATCGCGCCGAGGCGGGACCGCGGTACGCAGACGTCGTCGATCATGGTGGCCGGCTTGACCGTCTCCAGCGCGGGGAGGGACAGCCGGCGTGCCTGGAGCAGGAGTTCGGACTCGGCGGTGTCCTCCGCGGGCACCACCTCGGTCGCGCCCGCCGCGGTGCACAGTTCCCCGACGGCGGCGAGGTCGGCCGCCGGGTCGGGGGTGTCGAAGGCGCAGAGCAGCAGCGCCTCGGTGGATTCGGGGAGGCCCATGGAGGTCATCGCGTTGACGGCCCGGACGGTCGTACGGTCCATCAGTTCGAGGAGTGACGGGGTGTGTCCGCGCTCCATGATCCGGCAGACCGCGTCGCACGCGGTGGCCGCGGACGGGAACTCGGCGGCCAGGACGAGCTGCCGGGGCGGCTGGGGCCGTAGCGCGAGGACCGCCTTGACCACGACGCCGAGGGTGCCCTCGGAGCCGACGAAGAGCCGGGTGAGGTCGTATCCGGCGACTCCCTTGGCGGTGCGGCGGCCGGTGTTCAGCAGCCGCCCGTCGGCGAGGACGACCTCCAGGCCCAGGACGTACTCGGCGGTGACGCCGTACTTCACACAGCACAGGCCGCCGGACGCGGTGCCGATGTTGCCGCCGATGGTGCACGTCTCCCAGCTGGAGGGGTCCGGCGGGTAGTACAGCCCGTGTTCGCCCACGGCCCGGGACAGGACGGCGTTGACCACGCCGGGTTCGACCACGGCGGTCCGGTCGACCGGGCTGATCTCCAGGATGCGGTCCATCTTCACCAGGGAGAGCACGATGCACCCGTCCGTGGCGTTGGCCGCGCCCGACAGGCCCGTCCGGGCGCCCTGCGGCACCACGGGGACGCGGAGCTCGGTGGCGGTCCGCATGACGTGCTGGACCTCCTCGACGGTGCGCGGGAGCACGACGACGGCGGGGGCGCCCGCCTCGCAGAAGCTCGCCATGTCGTGGGCGTACGAGGCGGTGACGTCCGGGTCCGTGATCAGGGCTTCGGCCGGCAGACCCGCACGGAGGTGTTCGACGAGTGCGTCCATGATCCAAGCGTGACACCCGGGGGCCATCGGTGTGAACCCTTCTCCCTCCCTCATCACGGAGCGCGATGTGATCGTCGTACTGACGCAGAGTGATGGCCATGGATGCCATGCCGCAGCAGAACCCGGAGTCCCCCACCTCCCCCCTGCCGCCGGAAGCCCTGCCGCCGGAAGGTGCGACGGCCATGTCACCGCCTCCCCCGCCCCTGCGCACCACGCTGCGCAGGGCCGCCTTCGGTGCCGTGGCCGCCGCCGTGCTCGTGGCCGGTGCGCTGGTCGCCGTGCCGGACGAGGCGGAGAGGTCGGCGCCGCCCGCGCCGGGGCCGGTGGCCCGCGCCGAGGCCGCGGCGGCGGCCGGCTCCCCGGCGGCGCTGTCCGACCTCACGGCGCTGATCGGCGACCGGCAGAAGTGGGTGGAGGCCCACCCCATGGACGCGCCCGCCTGGGCGGCGCTCGGCACGGCGTACGCGCAGTGGGGCAGCCGGGCCGCGGACACGTCGTACTTCACGCGGGCCGAGCAGGCCCTGCGGCGTTCGCTGGCCGCGCGGCCCGGCGAACGCGGGAACACCGAGGCCTGGACCGGACTGGGGGCACTGGCGAACGCCCGGCACGACTACGTCGCCGCGAAGAAGTGGGGCGAGACGGTCCGCGCACGGGCGCCGAAGAGCTGGACGGCGTACCCGGTCCTGATCGACGCGTACAACGGCCTGGGCGAGTACGAGGCCGCGGCCAAGGCCACGGAGACGTTCCAGACCCTGCGCGGCGGGGTGCCCGCGCTGGACCGGACCTCGGAGATGTACCGCAACCAGGGCTGGCGCGAGGACGCGCTGGCCACCGCGCAGGAAGCCGCCGACCACGCGAAGGCCCCCGCCGAGAAGGCCGCGGCCCTGCACCTGTCTCTTATACACA
>NZ_KL585405.1:118747-124818 GCF_000721935.1 Streptomyces sp. NRRL WC-3549 | reverse complement strand
CCCCGCCGAGAAGGCCGCGGCCCTGCACCGGCTGGGCGACCTGGCGTGGGAGCGCGGCGAGCCGGCGGAGGCCCTCGCCCAGTACGAGGCCGCCCTGCGCACGGACCGCGGCCACCTCGTCTCCCGGGCGGGCCGGGCCCGCGCGCTGGCCGCCCTGGACCGCACGGACGAGGCACTGGCCGACTACCGCACCGTGACGGCGAAGCTCCCGCGCCCGGAGTACGTCCTGGAACTGGGCGAGCTGTACGAGTCCCTGGGCCTGGACGGGGACGCCCGCACCCAGTACGCGAAGCTCCGCGGGCTGCTGGACCGGGCGCAGGCCGCCGGGGTGAACGAGTCCCTGACCGAGGCCCGCTTCGAGGCGGACCACGGCGACCCCGAGGCGGCGGTGGAGCTGATGGAGGCGGAGTGGTCCGGGCTGCGCCGCAGCGCCGAGGTCGCCGACGCGCTGGGCTGGGCCCTGCACCGGGCGGGGCGGTCCGAGGAGGCGGTGCAGTACGGGGAACGCTCCCTGGAGAGTGGTGTCCGCAACGCCTCGTACGCCTACCACCTGGGCGTGATCGAGAGCGCCCTCGGCCAGGACGGGCCGGCGCGCGCACGGCTGGAGGAGGCCGTCCGGACCAACCCGGACTTCTCACCGCTGGCCGCACCGCTGGCCGAGGAGGCGCTGGAGTCCCTGGGCGGGCCGGCGTCGGGCGGCCCGGCGGAGACCCGGCCGGCGTCGACGCCCTCCTCCGCACCCTCCTCGGGGCCGGCCCCGGAGAAGGCGGGGAGCACCGGGACGGCACCGGAGCCGCAGCCGTCCGGGCAGGCCGGCGGCGCTTCCCCGAAGGCGACGGCACCGTAGGCGCGGGCGCGGCGGCGACGGCCCGGTAGGCGCGGCCGCGGCGGCAGGCGACGGGGGACGGGCGCCAGCCCCGTGCGCGCAGCGGGGCTACAGGTTGCCGCGCTTCTCCTGCTCGCGCTCGATCGCCTCGAACAGGGCCTTGAAGTTGCCCTTGCCGAAGCCCATCGATCCGTGGCGCTCGATCATCTCGAAGAAGACGGTCGGGCGGTCCTGGACCGGCTTGGTGAAGATCTGCAGCAGGTAGCCGTCCTCGTCGCGGTCGACCAGGATCTTCAGTTCGCGGAGCGTCTCCACGGGCACCCGGGTCTCGCCCGCCCACTCGCCGAGCGTGTCGTAGTACGAGTCGGGGGTGTCCAGGAACTGCACACCGGCCGCCCGCATGGCCCGCACGGAGGCGACGATGTCGTTCGTGGCGAGCGCGATGTGCTGGACGCCGGCCTCGCCGTAGAACTCCAGGTACTCGTCGATCTGCGACTTCTTCTTCGCGATCGCCGGCTCGTTGATCGGGAACTTCACCTTCAGCGTGCCGTCGGCGACGACCTTCGACATCAGGGCGGAGTACTCGGTGGCGATGTCGTCGCCCACGAACTCCTTCATGTTGGTGAAGCCCATGACCTTGTTGTAGAAGGTCACCCACTCGTTCATGCGGCCGAGTTCGACGTTGCCGACGCAGTGGTCGACCGCCTGGAAGGTGCGCTTGGCCGGCGGCTCCACGATCGGGGCGGCGGCGGCGTAGCCCGGCAGGTACGGGCCGTCGTAGCCGCCGCGCTCGACCAGGGTGTGGCGGGTCTTGCCGTACGTGGCGATGGCGGCCAGGACGACGGTGCCGTGCTCGTCCTTGACCTCGTACGGCTCGGTGATGCCGGTGGCGCCGTGCTCGACGGCGTACGCGTACGCCGCGCGGGCGTCCGGCACCTCGATGGCGAGGTCGACCACGCCGTCGCCGTGGGCGTGGACGTGGTCGGCCAGGAAGGTGCCCCACTCGGTGGACGCCTTGATGACGGAGGTGAAGACGAAGCGGGCCGAGCCGTTCGTCAGGACGTAACTCGGCTGCCGTTCTCCGGTCCGGAGTAGGCGACGAGCTTCATGCCGAAGGCGGTCGAGTAGTAGTGCGCCGCCTGCTTGGCGTTGCCCACCGCGAAGACCACCGCGTCCATTCCCTTGACCGGGAAGGGATCGGCCTGCCGGGCGGTGTCGGGTGTGGTGTGCACAGTCTCAGTCATGTCGGAAGGTTCCCGCCGCTTCGCAAGGTGCGCAACAGTTCGCGCATTCACTGGGCAATCTGCCCAGCGGTTCGCCACCATGGCCGCACTATCTGTACAGGGTGACCATCGGGAGACGACGATGACGATCGATCATCTGGACGGCCGGCTCATCGTGCTGCTGGCACGGGAGCCACGCATCGGTGTACTGGAGGCCTCCCGGCGGCTCGGGGTGGCGCGCGGGACCGTGCAGGCACGGATGGACCGGCTTCAGTCGAACGGGGTCATCCGCGGCTTCGGGCCGGACGTCGACCCCGCGGCACTGGGCTATCCGGTCACCGCCTTCGCGACGCTGGAGATCCGGCAGGGCCAGGGGGCGGACGTACGGGCGCATCTGAGCGGGGTGCCCGAGGTGCTGGAGCTGCACACCACGACCGGGCAGGGGGACATGCTCTGCCGGCTGGTGGCGCGCTCCAACGCCGATCTCCAGCGGGTGATCGACCGCGTCGTCGGCTTCGAGGGGATCGTCCGGGCCGCCACGGCGATCGTGATGGAGAACCCGGTACCGCTGCGGGTCATCCCGCTGGTGGAACAGGCCGCGCGGGACGACGGGTGAGGGAGGGGGTCGTCGGCGGGCCCCGCAGTCGAGGGAGTTGCAAAGAACGCGATGCAAAGAACTACTTGCAAAGGGGTCTTTGCAAGCTTAGAGTCCTGTCATGCCACCTACGGAACCCGAGGACGGGCCGGCGTCCGCGCCGGACGAGCTGAACATCCACCAGGTCGACGCCCGCACCCTGCGCGGCCTCGCCCACCCCCTGCGTATCCGGCTGCTGAGCACCCTCAGGGAGTTCGGCCCCGCCACCGCCTCCGGGCTCGCAGAACGGCTCGGCGAGTCCAGCGGCGCCACCAGCTACCACCTGCGCCAGCTCGCGGCGTACGGCTTCGTCGAGGACGATCCGACGCGCGGCAAGGGACGCGAGCGCTGGTGGAGGTCGGCTCACGAGGGCACCGCGTTCGGGCCCACCACCAAGTTCACGAACCACACGGACCCGGAGGTGCGCGGCGCCATAGGGGTGGTCCTCCACGAGGTCGCCTCGGCACACGCCCAGGAGCTGAACACCTGGCTCGGCACCATGCGCGAGTGGCCCGAGGAATGGCAACAGGCCATGGACATCAGCGACTTCAAGGTGCGGCTCACCCCGGAGCTCTCCCTGGAGCTCGCCGGGAAGATGCACGCGCTGATGGCCGAGTACCGGGGCCGGGTCCCCGAGGACACCGAGGGATCAGCCGTCGTCCGCACCCACCTGCACCTGTTCCCGCGTCCGACCGACTGAACTCCACACCGAACGAGGGGGATTCGCCATGCACCACGACGTCCACGCCATACTGCACACCTACCGCTCAGCCGAACTGCGCAAGCAGGCCGCAGAGTTCACCGCACCCCGCACCCGGCTGCGCAGCCGGATGGGCTGGGTCATGGTCGAGGTGGGCCTGCGCCTCGCCCAGAACGCGCCCGCCCCGGCCCGCGCCGCACGAGCGGCCTGAGGGCGGCGGGCCCACCACGGTCCGCGGGCCAGGGTGTCAGGCCCGGGGGCGGCCGGCACGACGGCCGATACGAGGGACGATCCAGCGGTCGATTTGGGGTCGGTACGGGGCTGCCGCGGTACGGGCCGCCCAGACCGTGCGGAAGGCGGCTCCGCACGACAGCCGCGGCTCAGCACGAGCGCCGCGGCTCAGCAGCTCGGGACCTTGCCGCCCTGGTCCAGAGCCCGCAGCGAGGACACCGCGCTCTTCAGAGTCGTGACGGGGATCAGGCGCAGCCCGTCCGGCTTCTCGGCCTTCGCCTGGGCGCACTCCGCCTTCGGCACCAGGAAGACGGTCGCGCCGTCGCGCCGGGCCGCCTGCGTCTTCAGGGAGACCCCGCCGACCGCACCGACCGTCCCGTCGGCGTCGATTGTGCCGGTACCGGCGACCGTACGGCCGCCGGTCAGATCGCCGCCTGAGCCGTCGCCCACCAGTTTGTCGATGATGCCGAGCGAGAAGAACAGGCCGGCGCTGGGTCCGCCGACATCGGCGAGGTGCAGGGTGACGTCCACCGAACCGGGCTTCTTGTCCAGGTAGTTCAGGGCCGCCTCGACCGCGGAGTTCTGCGAGTCCCGCATGTCCTTGAGGTTGTGCTGCTCGATCTCCTTCTCGGAGTCGCCGGTCGGGTAGACGGAGTCGCGCGGCATGACCGCGCGGTCGCCCCGGAACCAGCTGTCGACGACGTCCCCGATCCCCACGTCCGCCTCCGGCCCCGTCGCGATGATCGTCGTCATCAGCAGTCTGCCGTCGGTGGTGCGGGTCGGCTCCCCCTTGATCGTGATGACCGGTGTGCCCTTGTCGTCCCCCAGGACGTTCGCGGTCGTGCCGGGCTGCGCCAGGGTGAAGGGGAGGGGCGCCAGGGCCGCCGTACCGAAGAGCGCGAGGACGGGCAGGGCGCAGAGCGCGAGGGTGCGGGGGCGTGAGAGACGAGAGAGCACCCGCCCAATCTAACCGGCCGCCCGGCTCCTTCCCGTACGGCACCGGGCCACTCGTCCCCGCTGCGCCCTTCCTTCGCCGTCCCGCGCCGGCCGCACCTGGGGGCACGACCGGCGCATCGGTCAGCGCAGGGCGTCCGCGACCTCACGGGCGGCGTCGAGGACGCGCGGGCCCACCCGCTCCGGTACGGCGTCGGCGAGCATCACCACGCCCACGCTGCCCTCCACGCCCGACACCCCGACCAGCGGCGCCGCCGCCCCGCAGGCGCCGGCCTCCAGCTCGCCCTGGGTCAGGGTGTATCCGGGATCGTCGGCGAGTGACTTCTGCCGGGCCGTGAGGATCGCCCGGCCCGCGGCTCCCCGGTCCAGCGCGTGCCGGAACCCCGCGCGGTAGGCGACGTGGTAGTCGGTCCAGGTCGGCTCCACGACGGCCACCGCGAGTGCGTCGGCGCCGTCGACCAGGGTGAGGTGGGCGGTCGCCCCTATGTCCTCGGCCAGGGAACGCAGCGCGGGCAGCGCCGCTTCCCTGACGAGTGGATGCACCTGGCGGCCCAGGCGGAGCACGCCCAGACCCACTCGGGCCCGGCCGCCCAGGTCACGCCGGACGAGGGCGTGTTGTTCCAGGGTGGCGAGCAGGCGGTAGACCACGGTGCGGTTGACGCCGAGCTTGTTCGACAGCTCGGTGACGGTCAGACCGTGATCGGTGTCGGCGAGCAGTTTGAGGACGCGCAGTCCCCGGTCGAGCGTCTGAGAAGTCTCTGCGGTCACGACGCCCTCTCCCTCTGTGGTGAGTGGGGCGGTTCCCCTCTGCGAGGTGACGGCGCCGGTCCCACGGCGACGCACCGAGAGGCCCCCCGAGTGGCCATGGCACCGGATGCGCTCCGCGGCCACGTTGCCACGGCGCGTTCATGTTTCGGGGACAGTAGCGAGCGGGTCCGCTCAGCGGAAGACCTCGTCCAGAATCCGGGCGGGTCCCAGAACGCCACGGCATAACCGCCGGTCAGCGCGGAACCGTCCGGAACGCGGACGTCTACGCGCGTCCAGGTCGAGTGACGTCCCGCGACGCTCCGTGCATCACAGGTGAACCACTGTTAACACACCGTGAAGAAATCATGTAAAAAATTTCGCCCTCCGGCGCGTACGCCCGGCGCGCGGGAGCGTCGCGCGCCCCTCCGGAGACGCCTGCGGGTCCGGAGAAGGAACCGTTCGCTCCTCGCACCGGGCCCGGGCGGCCGACCACCACGCCCACAGGGGGCGGGCACTCGGGACCCACAGGGCCGGTGCCCGCTGCCGGGCGGGCCCTCGGGACCTCGCGACCGCCCCCGGACAGAAAGGGCCAGCCACCACGCACCACGGCCTCACGGCCCCCGCCGCCCACACGACCTCACCGCCCCCACGGGCCCCTACGGTCGTCCGGGGTCACCGCATCCGGGTGGCCCACTCCTGCACCTTCTTGATCCGGTCCTGGATCTGCCCGGCCGTCGCCTCGGCGCTCGGCGGGCC
>NZ_KL585405.1:113292-118521 GCF_000721935.1 Streptomyces sp. NRRL WC-3549 | reverse complement strand
GGGGGCCGCCGCACACCCGGCGCAGTTCGGTGTGGATCACGCCGTGCGGCTTGCCGCTCTGGTGGGTGTACGCCGAGACCATGGTGTTCAGCTGCTTGCGCAGCTCCAGCAGTTTCTTGTGGGTGACCACGGGCCGGTCCTCGGCCGCCTTCTCCAGGAGGTCGGCCTCCGACGCCGGCTTCTGTCGGCTGTGGGCGATCTGCCGGGTCTGCCGCTTCTGGAGCAGCAGCTGCACCTGGTCGGGTTCCAGCAGCCCCGGGATGCCCAGGTAGTCCTGCTCCTCCTCGCTTCCCGGGTGGGCCTGCATCCCGAACTCGGCGCCGTCGTACAGCACCCGGTCGAAGACCGCGTCGGACTCCAGCGCCTCGAAGGGCAGCTGGTCCTCGGTCTCCTCGTCCTCCAGCTTCTCCGCGTCGGCGAGGAGCTGGTCCTCCTCGGCGAACGGGTTCTCCTCGTCGCCGCCCTTCTTCGGCTTGTCGAGCACGTGGTCGCGCTCGACCTCCATCTCGTTGGCGAAGTCGAGCAGCATCGGAATGGTCGGCAGGAACACGGAGGCGGTCTCACCGCGCCTGCGCGACCGTACGAACCGTCCGACGGCCTGCGCGAAGAAGAGCGGCGTGGAGATGGTGGTGGCGTACACGCCGACGGCCAGCCGCGGTACGTCGACGCCCTCCGACACCATCCGGACCGCGACCATCCAGCGCGAGGTGTCCTGGCTGAACTTGTCGATGTTCTTGGACGCGGCCTTCTCGTCGGAGAGGACCACGGTCGGCTTCTCGCCGGTGACCGACTTGAGGATCTTGGCGTACGCGCGGGCCGACTCCTGGTCCGTCGCGATGACCAGGCCGCCCGCGTCGGGGATGCCCTTGCGCACCTCGGTCAGCCGCTTGTCGGCGGCGGCCAGCACATTGGGGATCCAGTCGCCGGTCGGGGAGAGCGCGGTGCGCCAGGCCTGGCCGATGGCGTCCTTGGTCATCGGCTCGCCCAGCCGGGCCGCGACCTCGTCGCCTGCCTTGGTGCGCCAGCGCATGTTGCCGCTGTAGCTGAGGAAGATCACGGGGCGGACGACCCCGTCGGCGAGCGCGTTGCCGTAGCCGTAGGTGTAGTCGGCCGAGGAGCGGCGGATGCCGTCGTTGCCCTCCTCGTACGCGACGAACGGGATCGGGTTGGTGTCGGAGCGGAACGGCGTACCGGTGAGCGCGAGCCGCCGGGTCGCCGGGTCGAACGCCTCCTGGCAGGCCTCGCCCCAGGACTTCGAGTCACCGGCGTGGTGGATCTCGTCGAGGATCACGAGCGTCTTGCGCTGCTCGCAGCGGTTGCGGTGGAGCATCGGGCGTACGCCGACACCCGCGTACGTCACCGCGACCCCGTGGTACTCCCTGCTGAGTGGTCCGGCGCTGTAGTCGGGGTCGAGCTTGATGCCTATCCGGGCGGCGGCCTCGGCCCACTGCTTCTTGAGGTGCTCGGTGGGCGCCACGACCGTGACCTGCTGCACGACGTGGTGGTGCAGCAGCCACGAGGCGAGGGTCAGGGCGAAGGTCGTCTTGCCGGCGCCGGGCGTCGCGACGGCGAGGAAGTCGCGCGGCTGCTCCTGGACGTACTTCTCCATCGCGCCCTGCTGCCAGGCGCGCAGCTTGCCGGCCGTACCCCAGGGGGCGCGGCCGGGAAAGGCGGGTGAGAGGTGGTGGGAGGCGGTAGTAGTCACGGTCTCCGGTTCAGGGCACTCGGGTACGTGGGGGCACTGTCCAGGCGGGCCATCGAGGGACCCGCACGCGAGGGGACGACCGGGCCACCCTACCGGCGGGCGGGTCCCGACCTCGTACGGACCAGGCCGTCCCGTGGCGGAGTGCGACGGCTCTCACACCGGGCCGGGGACACGGGACCGCAGCCCCGGGGAAACCGCCCGCCGTGGCCGTCAGCGGGTGCGTACCCGGCTCGCCACCCAGGCGCCCACCAGCGCCACCGCCGCCATCGGGAGGAAGACCGCCGCGAACGCCGCGGGGTGCGAACCGGCGGTCCCACTGCCCGCCGGGCCGTGCACGGCCGCACCCACCGCGCCCCCGCCGAGCGCGGCGAACGCCGCTCCGCCGCCGGCCAGCAGCAGTACGTTGGCCAGCCCGTCCGAGATCTGGAGCGCCGCCGAGTTGGCACCCGCCTCGTGCGGGGCCGACAGCTTCAGCAGCAGCACGCTCGTCGACGCGATCACCATGCCCATGCCGAAACAGCCGACGCCCCAGACGACGGCCACCGTCCAGACCGGGACCGCCTCGACCAGCACCGCCGGGGCGGCGGCGATGGCCAGCGCCACCAGCACCATCCCGCCCACCATCAGAAACTCCCGGTGCTCCTCCAGGCGCGGCCGGGCCAGCACGTACGAGCCCAGCGCCCAGGTCAGGCCACCGGCGGCGAGCGACAGGCCCGCCATCGTCGGGGACAGGCCCCGCTGGGTCACCAGCATCAGCGGTACGAAGGACTCGGCAGCGATGAACGATCCCGCCGCAACCCCGCGCAGCAGGATCACCGCGGGCAGCCCCCGGGCGGCCCGCATCGTCCCCCGGGGCAGCAGCCCGCGCACGGCGGGCACGAGGAGCGCGGCGCCGGCCGCGGCGGGGACCAGCGAGAGCCACCGCAGCTCCTGTCCGGCGTACTGGAGGAGCCCCGCGCCCAGCGAGATGCCCAGGGCGAGCCGGATGCGCCGGCGGTCGAAGGGGGCCGGTGTCCCTTCGGCCGGTCCGGAGGCCATGCGCCGGATCGCGGGCAGCGCGAGGCCGAGCGGCAGCACGATGAGCACCGGGATTCCGACGAAGACCCAACGCCATCCCAGGTGTTCGGTCACCGTCCCGGAGGCGAGCGGCCCGACGACGGACGGGACGATCCAGGCGGCCGAGAACGCCGCCATGATCGCCGGCCTGATCCGCTCCGGATAGGCCCGGCTGATGACGACGTACAGCGCCACGATGACCAGGCCGCCGCCGATGCCCTGGACGGCCCGCCCCAGCAGGAAGACCCACATGCCGCCCGCCGTCCCCGACAGCAGCAGCCCGGCGCCGAACGACCCGATACCGGCGGCGAGCGGCGCGAGCGGCCCGGACCGGTCGGCCCACTGCCCGGAGAGCACCATGGCGAAGAGGCTGGTCGTGAAGTAGGCGGAGAAGGCGAAGGCGTAGAGCGGGATGCCGTTCAGCTCGCGGGCCGCCACCGGCATCGCCGTACCGACCGCGGTCGCCTCGAAGGCGATGAGCAGGACCACGGAGACGATGCCGATGCTGAGCGCCCGGTAGGTACGCCCCAGCACGCCCTCGGGCGGTGCGGGCGCGGTGTCCGTGTCGGTGGTGTCGGCGAGGGGGGCGGTGACACCGGTGTCACGGGGTTCCAGGGCGCTCATGGACCTAAGGGTAAGGGCCGAAAGCGCAGGTGACCCCTGTCCGTGGAAGGAGTCCGGATCCACCCTCAGTCGTAGGCCGCACCCCTGGTGACCGGTGGGGCGCGTGAACGCCGTATGGCAGTCGTGTTGCGGGGCGCCAGCCGCCCTTGAGGGCCGCCGCGCCGGGACCGTACGGTCGGCAGCACGAGGAAACACGCCCCGACCGTGTGCCCGAGAGGCTCAGGGGCTCGACTGCAACTCGAGTTACACCGGTTCGAATCCGGTCACGGTCTCCAGCGCTCTCCGGCGTTCCGGGCACGAGAGCCCGAAAGGGAACGGCCGCCCCCATGGTGCGGGGGCGGCCACTCACGCGCGCACGGGTCGCGCCCTCCCGGGCGCGGTCACGTCCCGCGCGTACGGGTCACGCCGGGTCCAGCGACGACTGGGCTGCGAGCCCTCCGTCGACCTCGCAGCCCGGTCCTTCGCCATGGCCAGGGAGACGGAGTGGGGGACGGTGGCGAAGGCCCGCCCCCTTCAGCGCCTCGGTGCCCCTTCTGCCTCCTTCGGCGTCCGGACGTGACTGCCTGCTCCTGGGCCGCCTCCGCGGGTCTTCGTCACCGCCACCGCTGCACCCCGCAGCCTCGACGATCAGCGAGCTCGCCGCAACAGCGCCGAGAAGCCCGCCCCACACGCTTCTACGCCTGACCACGACCAGCATCCCGCTCTGTCGTACTGCTGTGCCCTACCGCCGTGTCATCCAGTTTCCGGGGCGCTGGCTTGCTGGTTTCCACGGTCGTTACCCGGGCCTGATCTGGAATAGCTCATTACTTCAGCGTGACAGAGGCACTTTCCGGCAGGCCAGCACTGTTTTCACACCCGAGCTCCTTTACCACTGCAAGGGCTCCGGCATGAAGAATCTCCAGACTCGCGTCCCGGGCAGCACGCGCATCAGGCACATCACTCTTCCCCCGCGTGAAGTTTCCATAGATACGCAATGGGGTCGCGTCCGACCCCTTCAGCTGGGGACTGACACACTCCAGATAGACCAACGCACCAAACTTTCCCGCCTCGGACCTTTTCCCCATGGTGTAGGACTCCGCGCTGACTGATTTTCGTGGATTTTCCAAATCCTGTTCCGCGTACATATGGAACCCGATCACTGCGCGGTTTGACACTCCACCCCCCTTCCCCTTCATTTCACACAGGTTCGCCCCAGTTCCCCATTCCCGACCTGACGCATATGACATCTTCAACTCCTCGACGACCTTCTCCAGCTTCCGCCCCTTGGTTCCCGTACCAGTGAACAACACATCCCCCGTAACAAACTCGACCTTTTTCGCCAAGGCGCCGGAGAAAATTCCGTCGCATACCTCCGACGCCCCAACGAATCTCTTCTCCTCGCCACTCTCCCCTCCTTGCCCGCAAGCCACCATCCCGGCTCCCATGATCAGAATAAGGACTGCCAGACGCTTAGAATGCCTCACCGAGCCAAAATTACTACTCATCATTTGCACCCCTTACCCATCGTCAGCCGGTTTCCGGATCATGACCTTGCTGGTTCTCACGCTGATTACCCTTCGTGTAGCCGGAATCCATTGCAATTTTCAGATCTACTCCAAGGTTGTCCGTGCTGCTGATGCCATGCCTCACCTTGAAACCTTTCACTGGAGCTTCAGCCATACTCTCTCCTCCAGAATAGATTTCCGTCTTTTTGGCCCTGGTTTCCCCCTCCATCTTTTCTTTGGCCTCCTCTACGGAACTATCAGAGATGTCACCAATCACTTGACCTATAAATTGCTCGACGCCACCGGTTCCTGTATCAGTTGCCAGGGGGATGAGCACTGCAGCCGTACCGGCGGGCGCCA
>NZ_KL585405.1:110098-113079 GCF_000721935.1 Streptomyces sp. NRRL WC-3549 | reverse complement strand
CCAAACTCAATCCAGCCGGTACGCTTGGCAACGGCTTTCTCGTAATCTTCATGGGCCTTTTGGTTCGTCGCCTCGGCCTGGTCGGCACGGGACTGATCAAGCATGCCCTGAACTTCCGCGCCGACATACACAGCAGCCTTGGCTGCACCTGTATCGATTTTCCCGTCGGGACTCACTTGCCCTTCCAGCACACTACGGGTGTAAACCTGCTCCGCAGTAGACAATGCGGCATAGGCATCCGGGTGTTGGCCAAGAGCGCTGAGAAATCCACGAACAATCCTCCGACTCTCGTCTCCATCTCCAAATCTGATGCGCCCGCCGGCATCCACTCCAGGGGAAAAAACACTGTCCGTACCACTTTCATCCAGTGCCCAGTTGATGTCGTCGATATAGCCAGCTCCCATAATCCCGAGACTGTCCGCCATCGCCTCCTGCTTCTTGAGCAGGCCGGGATCATCTCCGTACTTAGCTATAACCTGTCGCATAACTGACGCATTATCTGCATCCCGCTCCACCGACGCATCCGGGTGACCCGCCGGATAGCCAAGCGTCGCCGCTTCCAATGCGCGCCCCAACGCATCCGGCATGTAACCACGGGACGCGTCACCCCTGTCTGGCGAATAGACATCGACAGCCGACTTCCACTTCTCGTTTCCGAAGTAGTCCAGGTAGTTGTCAATCGGCTGGCCATCCTCACTCTTCCCTAGGGCAGCTTCGTCACCACTGCTGACCGTGCCGTCTTCGTTATAGGCGGTGGGGTCTTCGGAGAAGAATTGCTTGGCGGCATCCGGACTGTTTCCCAACGCCTCAAGTATCGAGACAACCGGATCAGAACCATTTCCCGCCACACCGGAGGGATTAAACGAACCTTTGAATTGATTACCAAGAACTGTCTTGTCGGCGAACATACCCGGGTCCTTCTGATGGAGCTGCGCCACATGCTCGGCGATCGGGTTCAGGAATTTGGCATCGTAGTTCCCGAAACGCATGATGCCACCGAGAAGTTGATAGCCGAACGGCCCGTGATAATCGTTCCTCGCCAGAGGGATACGCTCCGTACCGAGCTTCCGAAGTTCCGGACCCCATTCGGCAGTGAATGCCTTGTCATGGGAGGCAGTGGCCAAGGTGAGGCCCATATTCTTCTGAAGGGCCTGGACATCCTTGAGCCGCTGCTTGTCAA
Organism: Streptomyces sp. NRRL WC-3549; assembly: GCF_000721935.1. Classification (GTDB taxonomy): domain Bacteria; phylum Actinomycetota; class Actinomycetes; order Streptomycetales; family Streptomycetaceae; genus Streptomyces. The sequence continues at coordinate 111,899 of NZ_KL585405.1, read as the reverse complement.
GTTCGCCGGTCTGATAGGTGCTCGTGGAGAGCTGACCGAAGAATGCGAGCGTTTTCTCAGGCCCAAGCTTCTCGTAGAAACTTTTCGCGAACTCCGGCGAATTCCTGTTGTCGTGCATCAACTCGTTGAACGCCTGAAGTTCGGTGTGGGTGATGTCGCGCCCCTTGGCGGCGTATTCTGCCGCCCGGTGCGCCTCCTCCTGGCCCATCTTCGTGTACTTCGGCGCGCTGAAGTCCTTGCCCTCGGTGACGTTGGCTTCGAGGGAGTTCTTGAAGGACACATCGGTGTCGTTGCAGTTGTCCACGATGAGGTCGATCTTCTTCTGCCACGAAGCAATGTTCTCCTTCTCCCGACGTACGAGATCCGGGTAATCGGGGTCGTGACGGCGTTGCTCAACCGGTATGTCCTTCACCGGGTGACGAGCGGTGACCTTCCCTCTGGCATCTACGTGAATACCGGCCGCTGGCCCTTCGTGGTCACGGATGTCGATCAGGTCGTCCTTGGCCTTCTTGAATGCCGTGTGGGCTTCCTCAAGAATCTGTGCGACACCCTTGGCCTCGGCCGCGGCGTCGTGGAACTCCTTGGCCGTCTTTCCGATGAAGCCCTTGGTGACGCCCGCGTTGGCGCCGTACCACTCGGCCTTGTCCGCCTTGGCCTTCATCCCGTCTCTGGCATCCTCGGCGAGCAGATCCAGTTTGGCTGCCACGTCCGCCCAGTCGTCGGCTGCGGTCTTCAGCTTCGCGACAGGCGCGTCGACTACGTCCTCGTACTTCAGCATTCCGGCGCTCCCCCGGGGCTACTTCAGGTACTCGTTGAGCTTGGAGACGGATATCAGATCGCCGCCGATCTGTGCGTCGTCCTTCGCATGGGCGGCTTTGGTGTAGTCCAGGTGGTTGGAGATCTGCGCGCAGGCGTCGAGCAGCGTCTTCATGTGCGCTTGCCAGCGGTCGTGGACCTTGAGCACGGCGGAACCGCTTGAGAAGTTGCCGTTCGTCAGCGCGATCGCCGCGTCGAACGTGGAGGGGCGGGCGTGATCCCCGTCCTTGGACAGCCGGGTGTGGAGCCCGTACGCGTCATGGCCGATGGCGCCCAGGTTGTCCTGATTAACCGCCAAGTCGGCATCGGCCGGCCCGCCGCCTTCCGCCGGAACCCCATTGAGTCGCATATCGACCCGCTGCGTCGACTCCGCACGAAGCGCCGCCCACTCCGCGTCGAATGACATTACTTCCCCCCATGCTCGTCAGCGTGAGCCGTCACAGCCCGACGTAATACCGTCACCGTCTCACTTACGGCATCGGCCGATACCAAAGAAGTGGGCCGGGGGCGTGAATCAGCCCTTTTTCGTCCGGTCAGGAGGCGGTCAGCCCCATCAGGCGAGGCTTGTCGGACGGTCACCGCACCGTCGGCCGCCGCCGGGGACGACACTTCGCCGCTACAGCCACAGGTTCCCGCGCGTCCGGTCCTCTTCCGTCACACACATCCGACCAGAACGACGTCTCGCTTGTGGGTACGGGCCGCCCGTGGAACCATCCGGCGCGCGGCATCCGCCCCCATCACTGGTACCGAAGAGGGCGAGGACGTTGAACGACGTCTCCGGGTTCCAGGCCGTCCCACCGGCCACACTCGCCGATCTCCTGGGCCGCGGGCAGGTCATGGACCTCGGTATCCGCCCTCTCTGGCCCTCGGCACCCCGCATCGCCGGCCCGGCGTTCACCGTGCGCTGCCCGCCCGGCGACAACCTCATGTGCCACGCGGCGATCCACCGTGCCACCCCCGGCTCGGTCGTCGTCGCCGAGGCGGG
>NZ_KL585405.1:94506-109888 GCF_000721935.1 Streptomyces sp. NRRL WC-3549 | reverse complement strand
ACGTGGACTACGCGCTGGCCGGCGGCAACGTCTGCGCCGTCGCCCAACGACGGGGAATCGCGGGGTTCGTGATCGAGGGGTCATCCGGGACCTCGCCGAGGTACGCGAGATGGGCTTCCCCGTCTTCGCCCGCGGCGTCATCCCCGTCCCGGGCACCAAGACCTCGGTCCAGCCGCTGAACGTCCCGGTCCGTTGCGGCGGTGTGCGGGTCCACCCCGGTGACATGGTGGTGGCGGACGAGGAGGGGGTCGTCGTCACCCCGCACGCCCGCCAGGAGCGGGTACTGCGCGACGCCGAGGCGAGACTGGCCGAGGAGGCCGCCCAGACCCTCGACGCCTGGGAGACCGCGCACCGGTCCCGCATCGACCAACTCCTGGGAGAGGGTGGGTTCACCGGCTGATCCGGGCCCCGGGCCACCTCGCGAGCAGAGGGGGACGACGCTCGCCCGGCCGAAGCCAACGCACCCGTGACGGCTTGAGTAGGCTGCCCCTCGCTGTGACCAGTCGCCGGGGGGATCTTCATTCATGCAAAGACCGCACCGCAGTTCCGTCCGGCGGATCGGGCCGTACACCGTCATCACCAGGCTCGATCCCACCGGCGCCGGAACGATGCCCGTACCCGAACGGCGCCACATCGCGCGTACGGCGGACGGTGAGCGCACCGTCCTGCTGAGCACCCCTCTCGACGGCACCGACCCCGAACGCTTCCTCGTCGAGGCCCGGACCGCCCAGACACCCCTCGGCCCGTGGTTCTCCACCGTCACCGAGTGCTCCCCTGCCGGCGGGCCCGCGTGGTGCGCCCGCCCCTACGAACCCGCCGTCCCGCTCCCCACCGCACTGGCCGTCAACGGCGGCCCCCTTCCGGACGACGCCCTACGGGCCCTCGCGATCTCCTTGTCGGAGGCCCTTGTCAGCGCCCACACGGCGGGCGTGACCCACGCGGGGCTCTCCCCCGCGGCCGTGCTGATCGCCGGTGACGGTCCCCGGGTCACCTGTTTCGGTGCGGCCCGGGCTGCCTCACCGGACGGCGTGGCCCGCTCGGGGCTGCCCGGTCTCGAACCCGGCAGCCTGGCCCCGGAGCAGGCCGCCGGCGGGCGCCCACGGCCGCCGGGCGACGTCTACGCGCTGGGCGCGGTCCTCTCGTACGCGGCGACCGGGCACACCGTTCCCGACCGCGAAGAACTTCCCGTACTGCTCCGCTCTCTCGTACCGGCCTGCCTGGCCCGCGATCCCGCCGCCCGGCCGCGGGCGGCGGACGTCCTGCACGCGCTGTCCCCCTCGGCGGCGGACGGCTCTCCGCCGCCGACCGCCGTCGACGTGGGGACGGGCACGTTCCCGCTGCCCGGGCGGGTCGTCGCCGCCCTCGCCCGCCAGTCGGCGGCGCTCCTCGCCCTCGACCTCCCCCTGCCCACCGGAAGCTGACCGTGCTCCATCCACTCCTTCACGACGACCCGCCACACGTCGGCTCGTACCGGTTGACCGCCCGGCTCGGCAGCGGCGGCATGGGCACGGTCTACCTGGCACGCTCACCGGGCGGTCGCACGGTCGCGCTCAAGACCGTGCACGCGCGCATCGCCTCCGACGCCACCTTCCGTACCCGCTTCCGCCTCGAAGTCGATGCGGCGCGAGTCATCGGGGGACAGCACGGCGCCCAGGTCTTCGACGCCGACCCGCTCGCCGAAACCCCCTGGCTGGCGACGGAGTACGTCCTCGGACCACCCCTGGACGAGGCCGTCTCCCGCTGCGGGCCGCTCCCCGAGGCCGCGGTGCGCGCGGTGGGCGCGGCCTTGTGCGGCGCGCTCGGGCAACTGCACCGGTCCGACGTGGTGCACCGGGACCTGAAGCCGTCCAACGTCATGATCAGCGCCTACGGACCCAAGGTCATCGACTTCGGTATCGCCCGCGCCGTGGGCGACGACCGGCTCACCCGCACCGGGACGGCCGCCGGCACGCCCGCCTACATGTCACCGGAACAGGCGAGCGGGCAGGAACAGACTCCGGCCGGTGACGTGTTCGCCCTCGCCGGGGTGCTGGTCTTCGCCGCCACGGGACGCGGCCCGTTCGGCAGTGGGCAGCCCGCCGACCTGATCTACCGCGTGCGATACGCCGACCCGGACCTCACCGGCGTACCACCGTCACTCGCCCCGGTCCTGACCAGGTGCCTCGCCAAGGACCCGGCCCTGCGCCCGAGTACGGCACAGCTGGTCGCGGAACTGCACGACGGCCGCGGCCAGTTCGCGGACCATCTGCCCGCTGGGCTGCTGTCCGAGATCGCACGTCTCTCGGCGGAGGTCTGGCGGTCTCGTCCCCAGCGGCTTCCGGCGCCCCCGGAACAGGCATCCCACCTACCCGAAACACCGGCGCCGCGCCGTACCGGCATGTCCCGCCGCCGTCTCCTGACGGCCACCGGACTGTCGGTGGCGGGCGTAGGGGCGGGTGCCTGGTTCTGGCCGTATCTCCCCGACGGGTGGAGGCTGGGGGCGGCCGATGCGACGGAGACAGGGGGGAAGATCCAGGTGCCGTTGGACCTGGTGTGGACGAACGACTCCGCAGAGGCGCAGGACTACGCCGTGCCGTTCTTCGTGGGCGACACGCCGGTGGTCATGGGCGAATACTTCCAGCTGGTAGGTATGGACCCCGGAACCGGGGAGAAGCTGTGGGATTCCATGCCGCTGGAGCCCCATGCCAGGTTCGTCGCCGACGAATCCGACGTCTACTGCCTGCTCTCCGACGCCTGGAAGGGCTTGCAGATCCGTTCACTCGACCAGGTGACCGGTGGATCCGGTCGCACCCTCATCACTCTGCCCGATATCCCGGCATTGAGTTCCTCCCACACGGTCGCCGCTCTTATCGATGCTTCGGAGGGAATGCTTCACCTCGCCGTGGGGCGTGACAGTGCACCGGACACGGACGACTGGCGTCTCCTGGCCTTGGACACGAAGACCGGGAAGGTTCTGTGGCACGTGCCCTACAAGGGGACGAACGATCCCCGCTTCGACGGGCGCAACTGGTTCGCCAAGACCATCGGCAACGTGTGGGTCCTGGGGCAGATGATGAGCTCTTCCATACTCCACGGATACGACAAGCGCTCCGGCGAACACCTCTGGACCACCAAGGTATCCGACACGACCGCCATCAGCGACGGAGCGCAACTCGCGGAGGACGGAACACACCTGTACGTCGGTGCAGGCCTGCTCCGGGCAATCCGAGTCTCCGACGGCACGTTCGTCTGGGAGTTCGGCAACTCCCGCGACTTCGGCGACGTCGGCGAGCTGGAAGCTCACTACGGAGCACCGACCGTACGCGGCGAAGTGGTGTACGCGGCCGAAAGCAGCGGAACGATCGTCGCCGTCGATGCACGGTACGGCGAGCTGATATGGGAGACACCGAGCCCGGAGGACAACCGGGCACTCCTTGCCGCTCCGCCGGTCCTCAGCTCGGACCACCTCTCCTACGAGGGTGAGGCAGGTCTGGGCGCGATCAACCTGAGCACGAAGAAATACGTACGGACGCAAAAGGGTTCGCTCAGCCTCTTCGCGGTCAGCCCGGACAAGCACCTGCTCGTCGGGATCGGCGAGGAAAGAGTGCAGGGCCTGCGCTTGGACTGAGACGTTCTGCCCTCCTACCGGTCCGCCCCGCCTCTGCCCCCGAGGAATCCCCATGAAACCGCTCGGCTCCGGAGATCTGCTCCGCCTCGGCCCGTACCGCCTGCTCGGCACGCTCGGCGAAGGAGGGATGGGCAAGGTCTACTTCGGACAGGACAGCCTCGGCCGCTGCGCCGCAGTGAAGTGTCTGCGTCTTGAGTTGGCCCATGACCAGGACCTCGCACGGCGCTTCGTCCGCGAGGCCTGGACCGCTCGTGCCGTAACCAGTAACGGCGTGGCCCGGGTGCTCGATGCACAGACCGAGGACGGACGTCCCTGGATCGCCGCCGAGTTCCTCGCCGGCCCCACCCTGGAAGAGGCCGTCACCGCCCTGGGCCCCTTCGGCGAGGGCGCGGTGTGCCGGCTGGGCGCCGCTCTCGCAGCCGCCCTGCAGGACATCCACACGGCGGGACTCGTGCACCGTGACGTCAAACCCGCCAACATCGTGCTGACATCGGCCGGCCCCCGGATCATCGACTTCGGCATCGCCCGGCCGGAACACGGACTCACTCTGACGACCACGGGAGAAGTCCCGGTGACCCCCGGGTACGGCGCGCCCGAACAAGTATTGGGCCACCGGGTGGGTCCCTCCGCCGATGTCTTCTCACTGGGGGCCGTGCTGGTCTACGCCGCAACCGGCCGACGCGCCTTCGGTGGTGGGCATGTTTCTGCGGTCCAGTACGAAGTGGTGCATGGAGAACCGCAGTTGGAGTGGCTGACCAGCTCGCTCCGCGACCTCGTCGCCCCCTGCTTGGCCAAGGACGCGGCTCTGCGACCGAGCCCGGGCCACATCGCGGCTGCCTTTGCGCCCGGCACGCACGGGACGGTGGACGAATGGCGGCAGGGACAGCTCGGCGCGATGATCGACCAGCACCTCGCGGACGTACGTCACGTGGTCCCCGGGTTCGGGGCACCTACCACGCCTCCGGCCAAGGGCCGACGACGATTTCTCATCGCCCTCGCAGGCGCGGGCGCGGCTCTCACCGTGGGCGGCGGTACGGCGGCGTGGCAGTTCAAGGACGGCTGACCGCAGTCCTGGTACGACGCCGGTCGGCGACAAGCAGAGGAAGCGCGACGGCAAGACAGAGCAAGCCCGTGGCACATACACCGAGGGACACCACGAAGGCCGTGCCCGGGCCGCTGCCGGGCCCTACGGAGGCGGCCGACTCGGCGCCTTGTGGAGCAGACGGGGCGGTGTAGTCCGGCAGCGGGTACCGCTCGGCGGCGCCCGGATCGCCCGGTGACTGCAGCACACGCAATGGCCGGACGATGCCGTATCCGATGTAATCGCTCCGTACGTCCCCGGTGGTGGGGCCACTGGCCGTACTCACCATGACGCGCAGAACCTGGTTGGCGGTCCAATCCGGGTGGACGGACCAGATCAGAGCTGCTGACGCGGCTGCGACGGCTGAGGCCACCGCCGTACCGCTGTTTTTGCACAAGCCTGCTCCCTCATCGCACGCGCTGAGGATGTCCTCGCCCGGGGCGCTGAGATCCACCTGCGGTCCCCAGGCCGATGTCTGGGTCGCGCTCCGGTCCTTGTCGAGGGCAGCGACACCGACGACACCCGGAATCCGCGCCGGATACTGCACTTGCCTTCGATAGCCTTCCGAGTCACCCACGGCGGCGAACACCAGCTTGCCCTTGGTCAGGGCGTACTCCACGGCCCACTCCAACGCTGCTGTCCTGCGCTCGGCGGCCGGTGAAATAGTGATGATCTTCGCGTCGGAATCCGCGGCATAGCGAATGGCCGGTGCCATCTGGTCACCGACTACTGCCTGCTCCTCGGAGGAGCTCGGGCTCGGAGTCCCGCCCCCGCTCCGGTCGATGATCTTCAGCGGCAAGATCTTGGATCCGGGCGCCAAGCCGTACGCGCTGTCTTTGCCGCCGAGGCCCTTGCCAGTACCGGCGATCACGGCCGCGACTGCCGTTCCGCGGCCGTCATGTCCGCTGGAGTGCCCGTCCGTGAAGTCCTTGCCCTTGACGATCTGGCCTGCCAGCTCGGGCACTTCACGCACACCCGTATCGATGACCGCGACGGTCACGCCTTTACCCGTGCTGGTCTGCCACATCTTCTCGGCCCCCATCCGGTCGAGGTGCCACTGCTGGGACAAGACCGTGTCCGCGGTCGCCGCAGTGGCCGAGGTACCGACCAGGAGCATAGCCAGCCCGGCAGCCCACACCGCACAACGCCGCTTCCGGAGCCCGCGGGGGAAGGACACGGCTCTCGTCCGTACTCGGCCGTACACGTTCACGTTGAGGGGCCGCCACCCTGACCCGGAGGACTCCCGTGGCTCGAGTGCGGCCCGGGAGCGCCTGTGTGGTCCTGCGGTGGAAGGTATGGCGGCTGCGCCTGCTGGTGCCCGACCGGAGGCTGGTAAGGGAAGGGCCCGGAGGCAGACGCGACTCGACGGCGGGAACGGATCACCCCGAACGCAACGCCGACTCCCACGAGTGCGACTGCACCGATACCCAGGCCGACCCAGAGGCCCGCGTCGCCGATCCCCTCGTCAGAGGCCGAGGACGCGGCGGACGGCTTCTCGCTCTCATCCGGCTTCTCCGATCCGTTGGCCGCCCCGGAGGGCTCGACGGACGGCGTCGGGGAGGCGGCCGCGGCGAGGTCGGGAAGCGGCAACTCGTCGGCAGGCCCGGGGTCACCCGGGTTCTTCAAAGCGATGCGGGGACGGACGATGCCATATCCGATGGCATCCGTGCGCTTCTCGCCACTGATAGCGCCGCCGGCGGTGTTGAGCGTCACCCTCAGAACCTGGTTGTTGGTCCAGTCCGGGTACTTGGACCAGATGAGGGCGGCGGATGCGGAGGCGATGGCGGTGGCGTCGCTCGTACCGCGTGTCTTGCACAACTCCGTTCCGCCACTGCACGCATGAACCATGTCAACGCCTGGAGCCGCCAGATCGACCTGTGGTCCGTACTGAGAGGAGTCCGCCTTCTGCAGGCTTTCCCCGACCGAGCCCACGCCGACGACCCCTGGGGTACCTGCCGGAAACTCAACCCGATTATCCCCGTCACCACTGTTGCCAACCGAGGCGAAAATCAGCGAGCCTGCGTCAATGGCATATTTAACGGCGTCATTGAGCTTTTCGGACCCAACCTCGTTACCGAGCGAAATATTGATGACCTTGGCGCCTTCGTCGACCGCAAAACGAATCACCAAAGGCAGGTCATCGTTGAAATGCTTGTCCCCCGTCGCCCCGTTGACTTTACCCGCGTCATCTTTCATTCGGATGGGGAGGATTTTGGCACCCGGCGCCAACCCAAAAGCGCCGTCTCCGCCACCCGATGCTCCGGTTCCGCAGATCAGAGCCGCCATTCCCGTACCGTGGTTTCGGTAATCTGTGTGCTCGTCTCCAGGTGATCCGGAAGCCAGGTCCAGTCCCTTGAGGACGCGCCCTTGAAGGTCCGGGTTGGACGCATCGACCCCTGTGTCGATTACCGCGACAGTGACACCGTTGCCAGTACTCACGCGCCACATCGACTCAGCCTGCATCACATCGAGATGCCACTGAGTGGAACGAACAGATTCCGCATGTGCGGGGCCCGCACCTACCAGCAGCAACGCCACCGCGAGGGACGCGGCAGGCCCACGACGGATAGCTGACCTGCTACTGCCAGGCATTGTTTCCCCTCATGTCCTTCTACTGATCAGTCGATAACTGGCGGAACGACTCGCCGACTGCCCTGCTGCCACGTCTCTTCGTCTTCGACAAGGTAATCCGGGCGCTCGCTGTCATCGCGGCGCCGGTCTCTTGTTGGCTGAGAGGCCGGCGCTCCGCCACGCCCTACCTGGCCGACGCTCTTGGCGCCGTCACCGGTTGTGGAGCCGCGAACCAACCCGGTACCACCGGGAGTAAACGGGCGAGCAGTCATGCGGCCCGTCTGTTGTGGAGACGCGCCGACCATGCCACCGGTCTCCCCGGCCAATCGGCGGCCACCGACAATCCCGCTCCGGCCGCTGCCTACGCCTCCGCCCATGCCTGCGCCGTTCCCCATAGCTCCGCGCCCCGCATGTGTGCTTTCACCGCCGATGGCGGTGCCACGTGGAAGGGCGTGCCGGAGCGGCCAGGAGACTGTGCCATGGGCCTGCCACCAACAATGCCACCGTTCGAAGGCGGCCAGGCGACCGATCCGCTACCCGAGTTTCCAGCCCCTGAGTTCATCGGCGGCCGTACGCCACTGCGGCTGCTCTACGACGGCGGGAGCGGATGGCTACGACGGCCACCGCGCCACCGATGAGGGCAGCCGCGCCAACGCCCAGACCGATCCAGAGGGCGGTGTTACTGTCACCCTCGGCAACCGGTGCGGCGGACGGCTTATCGCTCTCCTCGGAGAAACCGGCAGCTTTGGACGGTTCGGTCGACGGCTCCGCGGACTCAGCCGCGGCCGCGAGGTCGGGGAGCGGGTACTCGTCAGCAGGCCCAGGATCGCCGGGTTCAGTCAACGCCGCCCCTGGCCGGACCGAGCCGTAGCCCACGTAGTCATTCCGCTCAGCACCACTGGTGGGCTTCCCCGCCGTGTTGAGCATGACTCGCAGGACCTGGTTGTTGGTCCAGTTGGGGTACTTGGACCAAATCAGAGCCGCAGAAGCAGAGGCAAGGGCAGAGGCGTCGCTGGTCCCGTGCGACTCGCAAAACCCGGTCTTACCACCGCAAGCATGAATCATCTCTTCGCCAGGCGCGGACAGGTCGACCTGTGCCCCCCACTGGGATTCCTCTGTTTTCTGGAGGTCTTTGCCGATAGCCCCGACTCCCACTACACCGGGGGTACCTGCCGGGTACTCGACCAGGTTCGCTTTGTTGCCACTGTTACCGACAGCGGCGAAGATGAGCGCTCCCTTTTTCAGTGCGTACCGTACGGAATCGTCCACCTGCTCCGAACCCGCCGTCATGCCAAGGGAAACATTGATCACCTTTGCGTCGTGATCGACAGCAAACCTGATGGCTTTGGGAAGGTCCTCGTTGAACCTCTTCTCCGCTGCAGCCTGGGTGGTAGCTCGTGTGGCCTTGGCCATGCGAATGGGGAGAATCTTGGAACCAGGAGCCAGCCCAAAGGCGCCATTACCTGCGAGGGCTTGGCCCGTCCCCGCGATCAGCCCCGCCATTCCTGTGCCATGGCCATCGTAGTCGCTGAGCTCATCACCGGAGATATCGGTTTCCAGATTCAGCCCCTTGAGGACCTGCCCCGTCAGATCGGGATTCGCCGCATTCACGCCGGAGTCGATGACCGCAACGGTGACGCCCGCACCGGTACTCATCTGCCACATCTCTTCGGCCTTCATGGCGTCAAGGTGCCACTGTTCGGAACGGGCGGACTCCGCGTAAGCAGGCGCAGAAATTCCCACGGCAAGCAACAGCCCTGCCACCACGGGAGCAACGGTTCGACGGGAAATCCCCGTGGTGCTGCTGGTACGCATTCGATTCCTTCGGCGCCTCTGCGGCTCAGTCGATGACCGGTGGAACAATTCGCCTACTGCCCTGCTGCCAAGTCTCCTCGTCCTCGATCAGGTAGTCCGGACGTTCGCTGCCCTCACCATGCATTTGTTGCCGCCGCTGAGCATTGCCCCCTGCTCCGCGCCCAACCGCACTTGCGCCACGAGAACCCTCGGCTGCTGCGCCTCCACGGACCAGGCCTGTGCCGCCGGGAGTGAATGGGCGGCCGGCTGCCTGCCCTTGCTGCCCAGGGCGACCCCCAACCAGACCGCCGGCTTCGCCTGCGAGGCGGCGGCCACCGACGACGCCACTCTGGCCCCCTGAGCCGCCTGCAGCCGGACCGTGTGACATCGGTGCGCGACCGGTGTGAGTGGTTTCACCACCGATCACATTGCCGCGTGGTAGGCCAGTAGGTGGCCGCCCTGTGGGCTGTGTCAACTGACGCCCACCCGTAATTCCTCCGTCGGGAACAGGCCTGCCGACGAGGTTTTTCCCCAAGTTGGGCCCGCCTACAGAAGGGGTCGGCGGGCGAACATTGGGGGCGGAGCGGCCGCCGGTCGCATTCGACTCGGGATGCATACCCGGGCCTCCCCTGACAGGGGCAACTACAGGCGGAGTCAGACCATCACCACCCTTCACACTCCCTGGGGCGGCAGCCGGAGCAGTCGGTAGGGCGGCCGGTGCGTCGGGTAGCGTGACCGCGCCCGCGATCTCCATATCGACAGGCTGCGACAGCGCAGAAGTTGCGGTGACGGACGGTCCGTACGCAACCGGGGACGATGTGGTGGTGGTCTCAGAGACGTCGACACCGTGGTCTGCACGCGTCGCAGCGTAGCCAGTGACACGCTGAGGTGAAGCGGCGGAGCCGAAACTGCGATCGGTCCCGCCGTTCAGGTGCTCCTCCTCCGGTGGCACGATCGCAACCGGAGGAGGCGGGAATACCGGCCTCTCCAGCGCGTCCATCTTTCTCGACGAGAAGGCGTACGTCTGCGCCAGTCGGCGCATCTGATCCGCCGTTTCCTGGCGATTCGACTCTTGCGTGGCGATTAGCGTCTCCGCAGCCTCCCTGGCCACCGTTGACGCATCCGGGTCGTTCCTCGCCAGACGGGCGGCTTCCAGGTTCGCCTGCGCGCCTGCGTGTGTGCGGGGGACCGATGCCTGCGCCGCGGCGATCGCGTTCGAGGCCTCGGCCAGCCACTTGGACACACCCGAGCTGAATTCCCCAAGGCGCAGCGTCTCGTTGGCCAGGTCGGCACTCCATGACCTGAAGGCGTACGCCCCTTCACCTTCCCAATCGACCCGCTGAGGCCGGTTTTTCAGCTCCGTCGCGACCTTCTTGATCTCGCTGGCCGCACTCAACAGGCGATCGGAAGCGATGTTCACCGCCCCGCTGTTGGCCATGTCCAGCCATGCGAGCATCTCCTCGTGGAGCATGCTGTCGAACGGTGTGCCCTGCCCTGCTTCCCCGACATCCATCCTTGCCCCCGTCTATCCCCGTGCCATACCGATACCAGTGATTAGGACTGCCAAGAGAGCCCGTCAGCACCTGAGGTATCCCCTCCGGTCGGCTTCTGCGTGTCCGCATGCGGCTTGTCGGACTCCGGCGGGATGTACTCGCCTCCGTAATGCTCCTTCGCGCTGCCCGCAATGGCCAGCATCCGGCGCCGGATGTCGATGTCCAGGTTCTCGTAACCCTTGTGGGAGGCGAGCACCGCGATGCTCATGCCCTCTATTGCCTCCGACAGCAGCTTGGAGAGCGACTCAAGCTCGGTGACCACCTTCTGGTACGAGATGAAGAGGCTGGCCGCCTCCGCCCACAGCATGTCACCGCCACCGAACTGCGGACGGGTCAGCGGGTCCTCACCCAGCTTCGTCGGTCCCGCCGGTGACGCCTTCAGGTCGCGCAGGATCTCGTCGATGTGGTCACGGAACTGGGTGAACGACGACAGCTCCGTTGCCAGTACCGCAGTTGTGGCGCCCATGTTGGCGAACGACGCCGCCATCACCGCTCCACCCTCACTCGGCAGCACAGCACCCTCCCCGTATCCGGCTGGCTACAACGTCGAACGTCACTGTAGCCAGCACCGGTGACACCCCGCATCCCCGGATTGCAGGTGCAACCCGGATCACACCAGCGCCCGGGTGGTCAGGGCTTGGGGGTGGCCACCGCCGACTGGGGGCGGATCGGGAGGCGGTTGACCGGGCGGCCCGTTGCGGCGCGGACCGCTGCCGCCACCGCTGCGGGGGACGTCACCACCGGTACCGCCGAGGCCGCCTTGGCCCCGAACGGGGCCACCACGTCGCGCTCCTCCACCAGTTTGACGATGCGAATGTCCGGAGCGTCCAGGGCCGTGGGAAGCGCGTAGCCCGTGAAGTCCGGGTGGCGGATCAGGCCGCGGGCCGTGCGGAGGTTCTCCGTGAGGGCGGCGCCGATGCCCTGGGTGACGCCCGCCTCGATGCGGACCGCCAGCTGGGACGGGTTGAGGACGCGGCCGACGTCCTGGGCGACGGCCATCTCGACCACCCGGACCGAGCCGAGTTCGATGTCGACGTCCACCACCGCGCGTACCGCGCAGAACGCCAGGCCGACGAAGGCGTCCCCCTGCCCCGACTCGTCCAGGGGCTCGGTCGGGTGGGGGCGGCACTGGGCGGTGGCCCAGAGTTCCTTGCCGTCCATCGCCTCCGTGACCGTGGTCGACAGCACGCCGTCGTACGACGTGATCTTGCCGTCCGCGATCTGGAGCAGCTCCGTGGACATGCCGAACTGGTGGGCCAGGGGCTGGAGCAGCTGGGTGCGGACCATCTTGGCCGCGCGTTCCACCGCGCCGCCGGAGACCCAGGTGTGGCGGCCGTGCGTGGCGGGGCCCGCGGGTGGCTGGTCGGTGTCCACCGCGGCCACGTGCACCTCTTCGATGCCCAGGGTCTCCTGGACGATCTGCCGGGCCAGTGTGGTGAAGCCCTGGCCGGTCTCGACGGCCGCACAGATCACCGTGGCGGCGCCGTCGTGGACCCGGACCGTGGCCGTGGAGACCTCGTCCGCGCCCTCGGCGCCGAGCATGTGGACCATGCCGAGGGCGTAGCCGACACCCCGGCGTACCGCTCCGGGCTCGCCCGCGCCCTCCGGGCCGCCCGGGAGCAGCCAGTCGTCCTCCGGGGCGTCCTTGGGCAGGGCGGGCAGCGGGAAGTCGCGCACCGCGTGGAGGAGTTCGGCCACCGGGGCGGGGCAGGTCACCGTCTGGCTGGTGGGCAGGATATCGCCGGTGGACAGGGCGTTGCGGAGGCGGAGTTCGGCCGGGTCGATGCCGAGCTTCGCGGCGAGCTTGTCCATCTGGCCCTCGTAGGCCGCGCAGACCTGCATCGCGCCCTCACCGCGCACGTGCCCGGAGGGCGGGTTGTTCGTACGTACCGCCCAGCCCTCGATGAACGCGTGCGGGACGACGTACGGGCCGCAGGCGAACGCCACCGCGGCGGCCAGGGACTCGGAGGAGGCGTCGGCGTACGCGCCGGCGTCGAGGAGGATCTGCGCCTCGACCTTGACGAGTCGTCCCTCGGCGTCCGCGTGGTGGCGGTAGCGCAGCAGGGTGGGGTGGCGGTGGGTGTGGCCGAGGAAGGACTCCTCGCGGGTCGCGGCCAGTTTGACCGGGCAGCCGGTGCGCAGGGCGAGCAGGCCGAGCGGGATCTGGAAGCCCGGGTCCTCGCGGTCGCCGGTCGCGCCCGGGACGCCCGTCACGACGACCTTGACCCGGTCGGGTTCCAGGCCGAAGCAGGCGGCGGCCAGATCGCGATCCGTGTGCGGGTCGGTGGACGCCGTGTAGAGCTCGACGCCGCCGTCGGGGCGCGGCACGGCGAGACCGGCCTCGGCTCCGATCGGGGCCGGGTCCTGGCGGCCGATACGGTACAGGCCGTCGACGATGACCTCGCCGACGGTGTCCGGGTCGCCGTAGCGCAGCGGGATGTGACGGATGAGGTTGCCGTCGGGGTGCAGGGGTTCGGCTGCGAAGGCCTTCTCCGGGTCGGTGACCGGTTCCAGGACCTCGTACTCGACGATGATCGCCGCCGCGGCCAGCCGGGCCGTGTCCGGGTGGTCGGCGGCGACGGCGGCGATGGCCTCTCCGTGGTGCCGTACCAGTTCGGCGGCGAACACCGGGCGGTCGACGACCCGTCGGCCGTACGCGCTGTCCCCGGGGATGTCCGCGTGGGTGACGACCGACCGCACCCCGGGCATCGCGGCGGCGGCCGACGTGTCGATCGACAGGATGCGCGCGTGGGGGTGCGGGGAACGCAGCAGGGCCGCCCACAGCAGGCCCTCGGCCCAGAGGTCCGCGGCGTACGGGAACGTGCCCTCGGTCTTGGCCCTGGCGTCGGCCGTCGGCAGCGAGGCGCCCAGGCCGTGCGTCGGCGGTTCCTGGTCGAGCCCCGCGCCCTCGGCCGGTGGCGTGGTCCGGGTGGTCCCGGTCGCGGTGGCTGCGTCGCTGGTCACGCCGCCTCCTTGTCGTTCGCCCCGCTGCGGGTGCAGCTGATGGTGGTGGTGGTGGTGTGGGTGACCGATGGTGCGGGGGACGCGGTTCTCACCGGGCGTCTCCCTCGTGCGGCTGGGCCTGTACGCCGCCCGCGCCGGGCGGTGCCTGGTGCGGGATGCGCGGCTCGTCGTCCGGTCCGTCTGCGTCCCGGCTCTCGATGACCTCGCGTACGGCATCGAGTACGCCCCGGTAGCCGGAGCAGCGGCAGAGGTTGCCGCAGAGCGCCTGGCGCGTCTCCAACTCGGTGGGGGCGTGGTTGCCCTCCAGGAGGTCGTGGACGGTCATGGCCATCCCGGGGATGCAGAAGCCGCACTGGACGGCACCGCACGCGGCGAGGGCGCGCTGGATGTCCGAGGGCTCCCCGTCCACGGCGAGCCCCTCCACCGTACGGATCTCGCTGCCCGCCGTGGTGGCGGCGGGTACCAGGCACGAGGCGACCAGGCGCCCGTCCACCTGGACGTTGCAGGCACCGCACTCGCCTTGCGAGCAGCCGTCCTTGGCGCCCGCGAGACCTAGGCGTTCGCGGAGCACGTACAGCAGCGACTCCCCGATCCAGGCGTCGCCGACCGGGCGGTCCACGCCGTTCACGTGCAGGACGTACGAGGCCGCGGGGTGCTCGCTCGGTACGGCGACCTGGGCGTCGGGCTCCCCTGTGTCGGCCTCGGCGTCGGCCACCGCTCCGGGGGCGACCGGTTCGGCGGCCGGGGAGGCGGTGCCGGGCTCGGTCTCGGGGAGCGGGTCCGGCGCCGGTACGGGGGGCGTGTCCGACGGTGCGTCGCCCGGTGCTCCGGCGGACGGGTCCGCGGTCACCTCGGCCGGCGGGTCGGCGGGCGATTCCGCGGTCGGCTCCTCCGGGTGCGCGGCGTGCGGTGCGGGGGCGGGCTCCTGGGTGAGGGGCACGGCCGCCTCGGAGACCGGTCCGGGCACGGCCACCGGGGCGGTTTCGGATGCCGTTTCGGAGGGCTCCGGTGACGTCCCGGGGGGCTCGGACGCTCCCGGTGCTTCCTCCGGCGTCCCCGGCGCCTCGGCGGGCTCCCGCAGGGCTTCCGGGGCCCCTTCGTCCCGGGTGGCCGTTTCCGCCTGCCCGTCCGGGGCGTCCGCCCCGGACCCGGCGATGTCCCGCTCCCCCTGGAGGTGTTCGGCCCACGGCGCCGCGGCTCCGCCCGGCAGCGTCGCCGGGGGCGTGTCCGTGTACCAGGAGGACGCGAGCGCCGAGGCGGCGAACTCGCCCGACTCCTCCGGGAGGTCGCCGTCGGCCACCGGGATCGTCCACTGCCCGGTGTGCCCCGGGGTCTCGTTGCGGCCCGCCTGCCCGGTCGGCTCCGTGGACCCGGCCGACTCGGTGTGCTCAGCCGGCTCGGTGTGCTCGGTGTACTCAGCCTGCCCCACGGGCTCGGCGTGCCCCGTGGGCTGGGTGTGACCCGGGTGCCCGGTGGGTTCCCTGTGCCCGTGCTGCTCCGGGTAAGCCGGTCCCGCCGAAACCCCGGGACCCGGGCCCAGGCGCTCCGGAGCCCCGTGTTCCGGAGCCCCGTGCTCCCGGGCCATGTGGTCCGGTCCCGCGGCGTGCTCACCGGGGCCCGCCGGCGGGGCGGCGGGCTCGGTGAAGTTCCAGTGGGCCGTCGTGGACGACGTCTGCCCGTACCCGGGCGAGGCGTCCCGATGCGTCTCCGGGTAGCCCTGTCCGTACGGCTCCTGTCCATACGGCTCCTGCCCGTACGGCTGATGTCCGTACGGCTGCCGCCCGTACGGCTCCTGCCCGTAAGGCTCCTGTT
>NZ_KL585405.1:93437-94347 GCF_000721935.1 Streptomyces sp. NRRL WC-3549 | reverse complement strand
GCTCCTGCCCGTAAGGCTCCTGTCCGTACGGCTGCTGCTGGTTCGGGTCCGGCCAGTGCACCGCCTCCGGGGTGCCGGTCGTGCCCGCCGCCTCGGCGGCCTCAGCGGCCCGCTCCTGCTGGCTCTGCGTCTGCACGACCCAGCTGCCCGTGGCCGACGGGTCCAGCCCCGCCGCCGGGGTCAGCGGCAGGATCATCGGCGGTACGTACCCGTGGCCGGGCGCGGCCAGCGGGTCGCCCCCGAGGCCGGCCAGGTCGTCCGGGTCCAGGTGGACGAAGGCGGTGGCGTCGGCGTCGTACCCGTCGCCCTGCGGAGTCGGCTGCCAGCCGGCGTACGGGTCGGGCTCCCCGTGCCGCTGCTCGGGGTTCTCCTCATTGCTCACGACAGTGCCCTCCCCAGCGCGCGTCGGGCGAGCGCGGCGACCGTGCGCCGCAGGTGGAGGACGGCGGGGGGCAGCGGTGGCGCCTGTCCCCCGTCGTCCGGTGGTGCCTGGTCCGGGACGCAGGCCGCGGCGACGTACTCGCCGAAGGCGGCCAGCGCGTCGGGGGCCAGGCCCCGTTCGCCGTCCCAGTCGATCAGGGAGGCGATCCAGCGTTCGGCCTCCAGGGGCCGCAACGGCATCGGGGCGATCGCGCCGACCGCGCAGCGCACCCCGCGCCGGGCCGGGTCCAGGACGATCGCGACCGAGGCGGTGGCGCGGCCCGGGCCGGTGCGCCCGGTGGCCTTGAGGAAGACCTGCGGGGCGTGCAGCAGCGGTACGCGGACGAAGCCGATCAGCTCCGCGGGCTCCAGCATCTCGCGGCCGGCCAGCAGGTGGGAGACCGGGATCTCCCGGCGGGCGCCGTCGGGGCCCGCGATGACGAGTTCGGCCTCCAGGGCCGCCAGCACCGGCAGGGCGTCGCCGGTCGGG
>NZ_KL585405.1:92906-93276 GCF_000721935.1 Streptomyces sp. NRRL WC-3549 | reverse complement strand
ATGTGTATAAGAGACAGCGCCAGCACCGGCAGGGCGTCGCCGGTCGGGGCGGCGGTGACGACGTTGCCGCCGAGGGTCCCGGCGTTGCGGATCTGCGGCGGTCCCGCGGCGCGCGCGGAGGCGGCCAGCGCGGGGATCAGGGCGGCGAAGTCGGGGCGTCCCATGCGCGCGTGGGTGAGACCCGCACCCAGCAGGGCGTGGCCGTCCTGGTAGTGCCAGCCGCGCAGTTCGCTGATCCGGCCGAGACCCACCAGCCCCGAGGGCCGCAACAGGCCCTTGTTGACGGCCGCCATCAGGTCCGTGCCCCCGGCCACGGGGACGGCGGCGGGCATGGCGCCGAGAGCCGCCACGGCCTCGTCGAGCGAGGCCG
>NZ_KL585405.1:85710-92691 GCF_000721935.1 Streptomyces sp. NRRL WC-3549 | reverse complement strand
ATCACCGGCTGCGTCGCCTGCGGTGCGTGCGTGGTCAACCCAGCTGCCCCTTCCCGGTGTCCCGGCAGTCCCGCCTGTCCGCCGTACGGTACGTGCTCACGGCCGGGACGTGGCAACTCTGGCACATCTTCGGGGCGGGCCGACGTGAGGGTCCACGAAGGGCACTTCCGACCCCGAGCTGGGGATAAGTCACGTTTCGGAGAGCTTCGGAGCGGCATCCGCATTGCCGCTCTTCAGCTACTTCGTACGACTTATTCGGTTCACGCACCGCAGGGGTCCGACGCGTCTCACACGTGCGGAGGCGGTCCCTCGATCGGGCGACCCACGATGCCGGGCCGCCGTTGCCAGGGGTGCGGGCCGCCCGGCGGCCGGTAGTCGACGCCCAGGGCGTCGAGCCGCGCGTAGTGCGTGCCCATACGGCGTTCGAAGTCGGCGAAGTCCCGTTCCCCCGGGGCCGGGAGCCGTGACCAGGCGACCTCGGCGAGGGCGGCGAGCCGGGGGAAGACCTGGTAGTCGACGCGGGACCGGTTCTGCATGACCTCGGCCCAGACGTTGGCCTGGGTGCCGATGATGTGACGGGCCGCCTCCTCCGACAGCTCCGGGGGGACGGGTTCGAAGCGGTAGACGTCCTCCAGGGTGCGCACGTATCCGATGGGCATCGGCTCGTCGGCGCCGCCGTCCTGACGGTGGTCCAGGTACACCTGCTGCTCGGGGCACATCACGACGTCGTGGCCCGCCTCGGCCGCGGCGACACCGCCCGCGTAACCGCGCCACGAGGAGATCGCCGCACCCTCGGCGAGCCCGCCCTCCAGGATCTCGTCCCAGCCGATGAGGCGCCGGCCCCGGGCCGTGAACCAGGTGTCGAAGTGCCGGATGAACCAGGACTGGAGCTCGTCCTCGTCGCGCAGACCGAGTTCGGCGATCCGGGCCTGAGCCGTCGGGGACGCCTTCCACTGGTCCTTGGGACATTCGTCGCCGCCGATGTGGATGAACGGCGAGGTGGCGGCGGGGAAGAGCTCCAGTACCTCCTCGAAGACCCCCTCGAAGAAACGGAGGGTGTTGTCAGTGGGGGCGAGTACGTTCGGATTGATGCCCCAGGTGTCCCACACGGAAAGTGAGGACGTGTCGATGACGTCGGTGTTGCCGAGTTCCGGATACGCGCTGATCGCGGCCTGCGAGTGGCCGGGTACGTCGATTTCCGGGACGACCCGGATATGCCGCTCGGCGGCGTAGGCGACGATTTCGCGGATGTCGTCCTGGGTGTAGAAGCCGCCGTGCGGGGTCTCGTCCCAGAGTTCGGAGGCGCGGTGGCCGTATTTGGTGCGGGTGCGCCAGGAGGCAGTCTCGGTGAGCCGGGGGTACCGCTTGATCTCGACGCGCCAGCCCTGGTCGTCGGTGAGGTGGAAGTGGAAGACGTTGAGTTTGTGGGCGGCGAGCAGATCGAGGTAGCGCAGGACGTCGTCCTTGCGCATGAAGTGCCGTGCCACGTCGAGCATCATGCCCCGCCAGGCGAAGCGCGGGCCGTCCTCGATCTCCAGGAAGGGGACGGCCCGGCGCGGCCCGGAGGTGACGGGTGCGCGGCGGAACGCCTCCGGGCCGAGGAGCTGACGGAGGGTCTGCGCCCCCCAGAACACTCCGGCGGAGTCCCCTCCGGTGATCCGTACCCCCGTGCCGGGGGCGACGGTGAGCCGGTAGGCCTCGGGGCCGAGTGCCGGGTCGAGGTCCAGCTCGACGGTGTTGCCGGTGGTGCCGGCGCCGGGGTCGGCGGGGCCGAGGGGCAGCCCGAAGGCGGCGCCGAGCTCGGCCCGGAGCCAGCGCTCGGTGCTCTCGGTGCCCGGCCGCGCGGTGAGGGTGGTGGAGCGGTCCGGGAGGAACCCCTCCCCCTGGGTGTCGGCGCCGATGCGCACGGGAGCCGGAATGAGGTGGTCCACGTCAGTCCTTTACCGCCCCGCCCAGTCCGGAGACCAGGCGGCGCTGTACGAGTACGAAGAAGACGAGTACGGGCACGGTCATCACCGTGGAGGCCGCCATGATGCCTCCCCAGTCGTTCTCGTCCGGTTTGAAGAAGACCAGAAGCGCCATGGGGAGCGTCGACTGGGAGGTGTCGCTGATGATGAACGATTTGGCGAACAGGAAGTCGTTCCAGGTCGAGATGAAGGAGAAGACGCTGGTCGCCACGAGCCCCGGGAAGACCAGCGGGAAGAGGATCTGCCACAAGAAACGGGTGCGGCTCGCCCCGTCGATGTAGGCGGCCTCCTCCAGCGCCTCCGGGACGGCCTTGACGAATCCGCGCAGCATCCAGATCGCGAACGGCAGCGAGAAGGCCAGATGGGGCAGGATCAGCGATCCCAGGGTGTTCAGCTGGCCGAAGTCGCGCATGAGGAAGAACAGCGGGATGGTCAGCGCCTCGACCGGCACCATCTGGGCCACGAGGAACATGATCAGCAGCGTGGTGCGGAAACGGAAGCGGAATCGCGTCACCGCCGTCGCCGCGAGAAAGGCGATCAGCGCCGAGGCGATGACGACGGTCCCCGCGACGACCAGGCTGTTGAGGAAGTAGCGCCCGAACTCCTGTTGTTCGAAGACCCGCCGGAACGAGTCGAGCGACGGGGAAAGCGTCCAGGGCCGGGCCTCGGTGGACTGGATCTCACCGGCCGGCTTGAAGGCGGAGAGCACCATCCAGTACAGCGGGAAGGCGACCGCGACGGCGATGACGAGTGCGGCCGCCTCCGCCGCCAGCCTGCCGGGCCGGCGGACGCGCAGCAGTGTGCGAGTGCTCACAGTTCCTCCCCCTGGCGGCGCACCAGGCGCAGATAGACCAGCGTCACGGCCAGCAGGATCACCAGCATCACGACGCCGATGGCCGAGCCGAGGCTGTACTGCGAGGACGCGAAGGCCTTCTGGTAGGCGTACACGTTGAGCACCAGGTTCTGGCCGGCGATGCCGCCGCCGTTGGTCATGACGTAGATCTGGGTGAAGACCTTGAAGTCCCAGATGATCGACTGGATGGTGACGACGATCAGGATCGGCCGCAGCATCGGGGCCATGACCGACCGCCAGATGCGCCACTGCGAGGCGCCGTCCAGTGAGGCCGCCTCCAGCACCTCGGTGGGGATGGCGCGGATGCCGGCGTAGACGGTCACCATCACGAACGGGAACGAGCACCAGAGGACTTCGAGCAGGACCAGGGCGAAGGCGCTGTAGCGCCCGTACGTCCAGGAGAAGTCGCCCAGGCCGAGCACCCTGTTGACGGGGCCGAAGTCCGGGTCGAAGAGGAAGACCCAGACGGTGGAACCGGTGATCGCCGGGGTGGCCCAGGCGCCCAGCGCGGCCATCATCAGGGCGAGCCGTGGCACGGCCCGGACGCGGGTCAGCAGGACGGCCAGGGCGCAGCCGACGAACAGGGTGGCCAGGACGCAGGCCCCCGCGAAGAGGACGGTCGCCAGCAGCACCTGCCAGAACTGGCTGTCGCCGAAGAGCGTGGCGTAGTTGCCGAGGCCCTTGAAGGTGGTCGGTTCGCCGCCGCTGACCTGGGCCTGGGTGTACTCCAGGAAGGAGATCAGGCCCAGTTGGTAGATCGGGTAGACGAGGAGCCCACCGAGCATGACCAGGGCGGGCAGCAGGTAGAGCCAGGGGGTCCAGCCGGCGCGCCGTGCGGGTGACGCCCGGCGCCGGGGCGGGCGGGCCGGCGGGCCGCCCGCCCCGGACGTCTCCGGGGCCTTGTACACCGTCGTGTCAGCGGTCATCGTCATCCCGCGTCGGCGAACGCCGCGTCCATCTTCTTCGCCGCGTCGTCGGAGGCCGTGGCGACGTCCTTACGGCCGCTGGCGATCTCCTGGAACATCGTCGGCAGGATCAGCGAGGCGTCGATCTGCCCCCAGGCCGGGGAGGCGGGCACGAACTTGGCCCCCGAGCCGAGCGTGGTGACGAAGGGCTCGATGAACGGCTCCTTCTTCGCGACGGTGTCCCGGACGTCGGTGTACGTCGGCAGGAAGCCCATCGCGTCGAACATCTCGGCCTGGGCCTTCTTGCCGGTGAGCGACTTCATCAGGTCGACGGCCAGGGTGCGGTGCGTGCTGCTCTTGAGTACGCCGATGTTGTTGCCGCCCGCGAACGCCGGGGCGATCGACCCCTTCTCCACGCCGGGCAGCGGGACGACCGCGTACTTGCCCTTGACGCTGCCCTCCTCGACGGCGGCGTGGCTGAAGTCGCCGCCGATCGCCATGGCCGCCTTGCCGGAGGCGAAGGCGGTGACGGTCGCGTTGCCGCCCATGGCCGCGCACTTGGCGGCGGGGCAGTTGTCGTCGCCGAAGAGCGAGGTGTAGGCCTCGATGCCCTTGCGGGCCTTCTCGCTGTTGATGGCCGACTCGTAGGTCACCCCGGTCTCGTCGGCGAGCTCGCCGCCGTGCGCCCAGATGAAGGGCATGGCGCCGTAGGTGTAGGCGCCGCCGACCGCGAGTCCGTAGAGGTCCGGCTTCTCCTTGTGGACCTTCTTCGCGGTGGAGATCAGCTCGGCCTGGGACTTGGGCGGCTCGATGCCGAGGTCCTCGAAGACGTCGGTGCGGTAGTAGAGGGCCCGGACGCCGACGAAGAGCGGGGCTCCGTAGATGTTGCCGCCGACCGTCACGGACTGCTTGGCGGCCGGGTCGGTGTCCTTGGCCTCGTCCCAGGCCGCGAACTCCTCGCTGATGTCGGCCAGTCCGCCGTCCTTGACGTACGCGGCGGTGTCGGTGTTGCCGTACTCGATGAGGTCGGGGGCGCTCTTCGGGTCGTTGAACGCCGCCTTGATCCGCTCGGCGCGGGTGTCGACGGGTATGTACTCGATCTTGACCTTCGCCCCTTCGTGGGACTTCTCGAAGGCGGCGACGGCCGCGTCGACGACCTTCTCCTTGGGCTTGTTGCCGACTTCCTGGAAGAGCCAGACGCGGAGCGTGCCGCTCTTCTCGTCCGACGTCGCGTCGGTGTCGGAGGTCCCCGGCGCACAGGCGGTGGCGGTGAGGCCCGCCAGCACCAGGGCGGCGGCGGGGGCGGCAATTCGGGCAGAAAGCTTCATCCGGGACCCTTACCGGTCAGTCGTTGCATCATGCGCAACGCACGTTTCGTTCTGCACAACTGGCAGGAGAGTAAGGGCGCGTTCCGGCGCCGACAAGTGGTCTCAACCACACTGTGACCAGCCGTCACGCACGAAGCCCCCGGGGCGCGCGGTTCAGCGCGCCCCGGGGGCTGTGTCCCGGGGGTCTCTGTAACACCGGAGGCGGAGGGCCGCTACTTCTTGCCGTCGCCCTTGCCGCCGCCCTTGCCCTTGTCGCCGCCGGCGCCCATGGACTCGTAGATCTCCTTGCACATGGGACAGACCGGGTACTTCTTCGGATCGCGCCCCGGGACCCAGACCTTGCCGCACAGTGCCACCACGGGAGTGCCCTCCAGGGCACTGGCCATGATCTTGTCCTTCTGGACGTAATGGGCGTAGCGCTCGTGGTCGCCGTCGCCGTTCGACACCTGCGGCGTCGGCTCTACGAGGGTCCCCGTACCTGCCCCGCGCTCGGGCTCAAGAGTGCTCATAACCGCCAAGCGTACTGAAAGCCGCGGGCATCAGTTCAGCGAAGGGTCGTCCGGATACGTGGCGATCATCGCGAGCTCACCGCGCTGGCGCCGCAGGACCGCACGCCAGAGCTTCTCCGGATGCGGGCAGGACACGTCCCCCGGTTCCGACTCGACCACGTACCACGCGCCCTCCGTCAGCTCCGCCTCCAGCTGCCCGGGGCCCCAGCCCGCGTACCCCGCGAAGATCCGCAGCGCCCCGAGGGCCGGCGCCAGCAGCTCCGGGGGCGCCTCCAGGTCCACCAGGCCGATCGCCCCGTGCACCCGCCGCCAGCCCAGGGGCTCTCCCCCGCCCGGGCGGGGCCGGGCCGAGGAACCGTCGTCCCCGGGGATCACGGCCACCCCCAGTGCCGAATCGAGGGAGACCGGGCCGCCCTGGAAGACCACGTCCGGTTCGCCGGCCAGGCCGGCCCATGACGCGAGGACGTCACCGACGGCGACGGGGGTCGGGCGGTTCAGGACCACGCCGAGCGAGCCCTCCTCGTCGTGGTCGAGGAGCAGCACCACCGCGCGGTCGAAGTTCGGGTCCGACAGGGCGGGCGCGGCCACGAGCAGCCGCCCTGTGAGCGAGGACACCTCGGTCATGGCAGAGATGATCCCGCATATCGTCGGCCGGTGGGGCCCGAGTCGCCCTCCCGGGGCGGTGCCGGACGTCACACGCAGCTCAGGGCGCCCGCGCACCGCGCGGCCACGAGGGGGCGCGCGGCCCCCGACACGCGCCCGCCCGCCTCCCGGACGGTGACACTCCGCGAGCCCCTCCGAGCGGAGCGTGGCGGACCGGATCCGCGACGTCCGGATACCCCCTGGGCCTTACGGAAGCCGGGCAGGAGGCCATTACCCTTTTGATGGCCCCCTGCCCGACCACTCCGGAACGCGAGATACATGACCGGCACAGACGATGTCCTGCTTGTCCACGGCGGCACCCCGCTGGAGGGCGAGATCCGCGTCCGAGGCGCCAAGAACCTGGTGCCGAAGGCAATGGTCGCCGCGCTGCTCGGCAGCGGGCCCAGCCGGCTCCGCAACGTGCCCGACATCCGTGACGTACGGGTGGTACGCGGGCTGCTGCAGCTGCACGGCGTGACCGTCCGCCCCGGCGACGAGCCGGGCGAACTCGTCCTCGACCCCTCGCACGTCGAGAGCGCGAACGTCGCCGACATCGACGCCCACGCGGGCTCGTCGCGCATCCCGATCCTCTTCTGCGGCCCGCTGCTGCACCGGCTGGGCCACGCCTTCATCCCGGGGCTCGGCGGCTGCGACATCGGCGGCCGGCCGATCGACTTCCACTTCGAGGTGCTGCGCCAGTTCGGCGCGACGATCGAGAAGCGGGCCGACGGCCAGTACCTGGAGGCCCCGCAGCGGCTGCGCGGTACCAAGATCCGG
>NZ_KL585405.1:76503-85494 GCF_000721935.1 Streptomyces sp. NRRL WC-3549 | reverse complement strand
CTGCCGTACCCGTCGGTGGGCTCCACCGAGCAGGTACTGCTGACCGCGGTGCTGGCCGAAGGCGTCACCGAACTGTCCAACGCGGCCGTGGAGCCGGAGATCGAAGACCTCATCTGCGTCCTGCAGAAGATGGGCGCGATCATCTCCATGGACACCGACCGGACCATCCGGATCACCGGTGTCGACCGGCTCGACGGCTACACCCACCGGGCGATCCCGGACCGCCTGGAGGCGGCCTCCTGGGCGTCGGCGGCGCTGGCGACCGAGGGAAACATCTACGTGCGGGGCGCCCAGCAGCGCTCGATGATGACCTTCCTCAACACCTACCGCAAGGTCGGCGGCGCCTTCGAGATCGACGACGAGGGCATCCGCTTCTGGCACCCCGGCGGCGCGCTGAACGCCATCGCGCTGGAGACGGACGTGCACCCGGGCTTCCAGACCGACTGGCAGCAGCCGCTCGTGGTGGCCCTGACGCAGGCGACGGGGCTGTCGATCGTCCACGAGACGGTCTACGAGTCGCGGCTCGGCTTCACCTCGGCGCTCAACCAGATGGGCGCGCACATCCAGCTCTACCGCGAGTGCCTCGGAGGGTCCGACTGCCGCTTCGGGCAGCGGAACTTCCTGCACTCCGCGGTCGTGTCCGGGCCCACGAGGCTCCAGGGCTCGGATCTGGTCATCCCGGACCTGCGCGGCGGGTTCTCGTACCTGATCGCCGCTCTGGCGGCCCAGGGGACGTCCCGGGTGCACGGCATCGACCTGATCAACCGCGGCTACGAGAACTTCATGGACAAGCTGGAGAAGCTCGGCGCCAAGGTGGAACTGCCGGGCGGTTCACTCGTCTGAAACCCCGCCGGACGCACTCCGGCGCACGCACGGTGCTGCCGCACACAGCATTGCGCGCCCCCGCACCACAGTCCGCCGCCCCGGCCCCGCTCAGGGACCGGGGCGGCGGCCGTGTGCGGGCCGCCCTGCGCCGTGGCGCCGTACGGCCGCTGCGCGCCGTACGCGACGGGAGGGGTCCCGGGACCCCCGGCGGGGCCTCTGAGCTGCCGCAGCGGCCGTACAGCGGCGCTGAGGGCGCGGCGCGGGCACCGGCCCGGACCCGGGCATGACGAAGGGCGGCCGTCCCGGTCGAGGACGGCCGCCCTTCTGATGCCTTGGGGGCCTTACTTGCCCTTGGCGGCTTCCTTGAGCTTCGAGCCCGCGGAGACCTTCACGCTGTAGCCGGCCGGGATGTTGATCGGGTCGCCGGTCTGCGGGTTACGAGCGGTGCGAGCGGCACGGTGGGTGCGCTCGAAGGTCAGGAAGCCGGGGATGGTGACCTTCTCGTCGCCCTTGGCGACGATCTCGCCGACGGTCTCGGCGAGCGCGGCCAGAACGGCGTCGGCGTCCTTGCGGGTCACCTCGGCACGGTCGGCCAGGGCGGCCACCAGCTCACTGCGGTTCATGTTGTTACTCCCGTGTTCTTCTTGCCTGTGAGGCGTGAGATCGAAGCCGATGCTGCCAGGGCCCTCTGACAGTCCCCGGACCCGGGTCTGATGTCAGACCCTCGCGCCCGAATACGCATCCTGCCCCCACCTGCGGCGCTAACGCCAATCCGGAACCCTTCGCCGTCACACGAAAAGCGCCACTGACTGCCCGCGGTGACGTTCCGTCGACTTGTTGAAGCGGTCCGCAGCGGATGCCGGGCCTGTGGGGCTCGCTGCCCGCCCACCCTAAAGGGGCGTTTGGGACGCCGCGACACGCGACGCGCCGTACCCGAGTGCCGGACGTGACCTCCGGCACCGCCGCGGGGGGCCTCGAAACGGCCCCCCACGGCCTTGACGCTACGCCGGGTCGGGCGCGGCCTCGGCCACGCCGGCCGCCTTCGCGGCGTCCCGCACGGCCCCGGCGACGGCACCCGCGACCTTGTCGTTGAAGACCGAGGGGATGATGTAGTTCGCGTTGATCTCGTCCTCGGCGACGACGTCGGCCAGGGCGCGGGCGGCGGCCAGCATCATCTCGGTGTTGACGGTGCGGGACTGGGCGTCCAGCAGGCCTCGGAAGACACCCGGGAAGACCAGGACGTTGTTGATCTGGTTCGGGAAGTCGGAGCGGCCGGTGGCCACAACTGCCGCCGTCTCACGGGCGATCGCCGGATCGACCTCGGGGTCGGGGTTCGCGAGGGCGAACACGATCGCGCCTTCCGCCATCGCCGAGACGTCGGAGCCGTCCAGGACGTTGGGGGCGGAGACGCCGATGAAGACGTCGGCGCCGACGACGGCCTGCTTGAGGGTGCCGGTGACGCCTTCGGGGTTGGTGTTGTCGGCGATCCAGCACAGCGGCGAGTCGGGGGCGGCGGAGACCAGGTCCTCGCGGCCGGCGTGCACCACTCCATGGATGTCGGCGACGACCGCGTGCTTGACGCCCGCGGCGATGAGGAGCCTCAGGATGGCCGTACCGGCGGCACCGGCGCCCGACATGACGACGCGTACGTCACCGATGGACTTGCCGACCACCCGCAGGGCGTTGGTCAGGGAGGCCAGGACGACGATCGCGGTGCCGTGCTGGTCGTCGTGGAAGACGGGGATGTCCAGGGCCTCGCGCAGCCGCGCCTCGATCTCGAAGCAGCGGGGGGCCGAGATGTCCTCCAGGTTGATGCCCGCGAAGCCGGGGGCGATCGCCTTGACGATCTCGACGATGGCGTCGCTGTCCTGGGTGTCCAGGCAGATCGGCCAGGCGTCGATACCGGCGAAACGCTTGAAGAGGGCCGCTTTGCCCTCCATGACGGGCAGGGCGGCCTTCGGGCCGATGTTACCGAGGCCCAGGACGGCGGAGCCGTCCGTGACGACGGCGACGGAGTTGCGCTTGATGGTCAGACGGCGGGCGTCCTCGGGGTTCTCGGCGATGGCCATGCAGACCCGGGCCACACCCGGGGTGTAGACCATCGAGAGGTCGTCGCGGTTGCGGATGGGGTGCTTGGACGCCATCTCGATCTTGCCGCCGAGGTGCATCAGGAACGTACGGTCGGAGACCTTGTCGAGGACGACGCCCTCGATGTTCCGCAGCCCTTCGACGATCTCCTCCGCGTGCGCGGTGGAGGAGGCCGCGATGGTGACGTCGATCCGCAGCTTCTCGTGGCCGGAAGCGGTCACGTCGAGGCCGGTGACCGAACCGCCGGAGGACTCCACGGCCGTGGTGAGCTGGGAGACCGCTGTGCCGCTCGCGGGCACCTCCAGCCTGACCGTCATCGAGTACGAGACGCTGGGCGCCGTTGCCATGGCGAGTCCTTCACTTTCTTAGCTTCATTGCCGCGCGCATATGGGGGGGATGCCCCGAACACGCGTCTCCGATCGTCGCACCTACCGACCAGTAGCAGGTAATGACTGCCACCTTTCGGAAATGGTTTTCCACCATACGAGAAGTAGGGGCCTCGGCGGAACCCCCGCAGAGGCCCGGATCCGAAGGGCCCCTGAACGACGACAGACCCGCGCCACCGTGAGGTGACGCGGGTCTGTCTTTTCAGTTGAACGACACCGGCCCGCCATGCTCGCCTCGCGGCAAGTGGTCGCTCGAAGCGACGAAGGTTGGGCCCGGGGGCTTGGATCGAGCCGGTGCCGATACCAGGCTAACAAAGACCCCGGGGATGTGATTCCCGCGCGCCGGACGGATCCGGGAGGCCCCCCGGACACGGAGTTCCGCGCCTCGGTCCCTTCAGTCCCTCAGCAGGTCCGGTACGCCGTCGCCGTCCGGCAGGTCCCGCTCCCCCGAGACCACGGTCAGCTGCTGCGTCGCACGGGTGAGCGCCACGTACAGCACCCGCAGGCCCGCCGGGGACTCGTCCGCGATCTCCGCCGGGGACACGACCACCGTGGCGTCGTACTCCAGGCCCTTCGCCTCCAGGCTGCCCAGCGCCACCACCCGGTCGCCGAGCTCCTCCAGCCAGCCCCGGGCCTCGGCCCGGCGGTCCATCGCCACCACCACGCCGACGGTGCCGTCCACCTCGGCGAGCAGCCTGCGCGCCTCCGCCCGGACGGTCTCGGCGAGATCCCCGTCGCCCACGGTCGTGAAGCGCGGCCGGACGCCCGTGGAGCGGACCGCCGCCGGGGACTCCATCCCGGGCATCGCCAGGGCCAGCACCTTCGACGCGAGCTCGGCGATCTCCGCCGGGTTGCGGTAGTTCACGGTGAGGGTGAACCGGCGCCTCGGCCGGCTGCCGAGTGCCTCGTCCCGGGCGGCGGCCGCCTCGTCCGGATCGGACCACGAGGACTGCGCGGGGTCGCCGACGACCGTCCAGGTGGCGTGCCGGCCGCGACGGCCGACCATCCGCCACTGCATGGGCGTCAGGTCCTGGGCCTCGTCGACGATGACGTGGGCGTACTCGGTGCGCTCCGCCGCCAGCCGCTCGGCCCGCTCGCGCTGGGTCTCCTCGCGCTGCGGCATCAGCTCGTCCAGCCCCGTGAGCTGGTCCAGGGGGTCCAGTTCACGCTTCTTCCTCGGCCGGTGCGGGGTGCCCAGCAACGTGTGCAACTCGTCCAGGAGCGCCACGTCGTGGACGGACAGGGGGCCCCGCCCGTCCGCGTCCAGCCGCTTCAGCGACCGGGCGAGCCTGCGCACCTCGCCCTGGTTGAGGATCCTGCGCGCCCACCGGCCCAGCCGGCGCTCGTCGGCCATCGCCGCGAGCACCCGGCGCGGGGTGAGCTCCGGCCACCAGGCGTCGAGGAAGGTGAGGAACGGGAGTTCGGTGGAGACGTCCTCGTCGAACGAGGAGCGCAGCTCCGCGGCCAGCTCGGGGTCGGTGTAGCGGCCCCGGCCGGACGACTTGTTCCACAGGGCGTCCAGGAGCAGCTTGCGGGCGCGCGGGCGCAGCAGGTTGACCGGTGCCGTGCCGCCGAGGACGTTGTGCCGGATGCGTTTGAGCTCGTCCGCCTCCAGCTCGATCCGGCCGCCGAAGGCGACGACCCGCAGCCGGTCGGGGGTTCCACGGTCCTGGGTGGCCTCCTCCGCCTCTCCGAAGGCCAGTTGGCCGCCCTTGGACGGGTTCCGGGGCGCGGTCTGCTCCAGGGCACCGCGAGCGGCCTTGCGCAGGACGTGGAGCATCCGGGAGGAGCCCTTGATCCGCGCGACGGCCGGCTCGTCGTACGTGGTGGCGCCCTCGACGCCCGCCGCGTCGTCGGAGAGCGAGCCGACCGCGCGGATCGCGACCTGCCCCTCCTCGCCGAGCGAGGGCAGCACGCCCTCGGTGTAGGCGACCAGCAGCGGCGTCGGCGAGACGACGAGGATGCCGCCCGCGTACCGGCGCCGGTCCTGGTAGAGCAGGTACGCGGCCCGGTGCAGGGCCACTGCGGTCTTGCCGGTCCCGGGGCCTCCGGAGACCTCCGTGACGGACGCGGCGGGGGCGCGGATCACCATGTCCTGCTCGGCCTGGATCGAGGCGACGATGTCCCGCATGGTGTGGCTGCGGGCCTGGCCCAGTGCGGCCATCAGGGCGCCGTCGCCGACGACGGGCAGCTCCTCGCCGCCCAGGTACGCCGTCAGCTCCGGACGCATCAGGTCGTCCTCGACCCCGAGGACCCTGCGCCCCTTGGAGCGGATGACCCGGCGGCGCACCACGCGGCCCGGGGCCTTCGGCGTCGACCGGTAGAACGGCGCGGCGGCCGGCGCGCGCCAGTCGATGACCAGGGGCGCGTAGTCGGAGTCGAGGACCCCTATGCGGCCGACGTGCAGCGTCTCGGCGATGTCGGCGGTGCCGTCCTCGCGTACGGCGCCGTCGGCGGGCTCCACGGAGGTGTAGGCGCCGTCCGGGCCGCGTTCGCCGTCCTTGCCGAGCAGCAGGTCGATCCGCCCGAAGAGGAAGTCCTCGAACTCGCTGTTCAGCCGGTTGAGGTGGATACCGGCGCGGAAGACCTGGGCGTCCCGCTCGGCGAGTGCGCCTGGGGTGCCCACCTGGGCCCGCCGTCCGGCATCCCGCATGAGGAACTCCGCCTCGTCGATCTTCTCTTCGAGACGGTGGTAGACCCGGTCCAGATGTTCTTGCTCGACACCGATCTCCCGGTCCCGCAACGAATCGACAGCGGCATCCTGCGCGGCCACCGGGGCCCCTTTCTGACGTGCACTGGGCAGCCGTCAACCGTACGCGAAAGGGGGCCCCGAGCGCACCTGTCACCCGGTGTGCCGGGTTGCGGTTGCGCGTCGATCTCCGGGAGCGGCCCGGGACGGGCCGTGGCCCTCAGCGCTGCGGAGGGCCGTCGTGCAGGATCCGCTGGAACATCCGGTGGTCCCGCCACGCCCCGTCGATGTGGAGGTAGCGCGGTGCCGTCCCGATGACCTCGAACCCGGACTTCGTCAGCACCCGCTGCGAGGCCGCGTTGTCGACCACCGTGCCGGCCTCGACGCGGTGCAGCCCGAGCCGGTCCCGGGCGTCCTCGCAGACCCGGCCGACGGCGGCCGTCGCAAGTCCCCGGCCCGCCCGGTCGACGTCGATCCAGTAGCCGAGCCGGGCGTTGCGGAACGGTCCCAGCTCGATCGCGGCGAGGGTCATCGCGCCCACCACACTCTCGTCGGCGTCGGCCAGCACCCAGGGCATCGCGCGCCCCGCGTCGCGGTCGGCGAGCAGGGCCGTCAGACGCCGGGTCTGCCCCTCGGGGGTGTAGAAGGCCTCGGGGCGCACCGGCTCCCAGCGCTTCATGTACGCCCGGCTGCGGGTGAGGGCCTCGGCGAAGGACACCGCGTCGTCGAGCATCGCGGGCCGCAGGTGGACACCGGCGGTCAGGGGATGGCTGAGATCGGTCATCCCCTGACCGTAATGCCCTTCAGGAACCGTCGTGCCCGGTGTCGGACGCGGGGTCCAGGGCGAGCCGGTAACCGCGCTCGTCGACGGTCCGGATCAGCCCGGGCACCCCCAGTGCCGTACGCAGCCGGGCCATCTCCGTCTCCACGGCGTGCTCGTCGGTGCCGCCGCCGGGCAGCGCAGGCAGCAGGCCGGCCCGGGAGACCACCCGGCCCGGCCGGCGGGCGAGCGCGTGCAGCAGGGCCATGCCCGCGGGCGGCACCGGGCGCAGCGCCCCGCCGACCAGGACCGCGTGCCCGCGGATCTCGACCGGGCACCCGGCGACCGGCAGGACCCGGGCGCGGGCGGGCAGCCGGGCGCAGAGCAGCTGGACGAGCGGGCCGAGCCGGAAGCGTTCCGGCTGGAGGGTGTCGATGCCCCGGGCCTGGAGCGGCAGCGCGGTGACCGGGCCGACGCAGGCCACGACGACGTCCCGGCCGAGCGCGGACAGCACCTGGGGGAGGATGCCGCGGGCCTCGGCCCGGTTCAGGTACGAGGTGGCGGCGGGGGCGCTGGTGAAGGTGACGGCGTCCATGCCGCGGGCCACCGTGGCGTCCAGCATCCGGTCGAGCGGGGCGATGTCCGCCGGGGGCATCCACCGGTAGACGGGGACGCCGACGACCTCCGCCCCCGCCTCCCGGAGCGCGTCGACGAACCCGGGGAGGGGCTCGCCGTGCAGCTGGAGGGCGATCCGTCGCCCGTCGACGCCCTCGGCCAGCAGCCGGTCCCGGACCTCCGCCAGGGACTCCGACCCGGGCGACCATGCCTCGGTGAGCCCCGCGGCGCGGACGGCGCCCTTGACCTTGGGGCCCCGGGCCAGCAGTTCGACGCCGTGCAGCATCCGGAGCAGCCGGTCGCCGAGGCCCCAGCCGTCGGCGGCCTCGGTCCAGCCGCGGAACCCGACGGCGGTGGTGGCGATCACCACGTCGGGCACGTCGTCGAGCAGTTCCTCGGTGGCGGCGAGGAGTTCGCCGTCGTCCTCGAGGGGCACGGTCCGCAGCGCGGGCGCGTGCAGGACCGCGGCGCCCCGGCGCGTGAGGAGCGCCCCCAGTTCCTCGGCGCGCCGGGCCGCGGTGACCCCGACCGTGAAGCCCGCGAGGGGCCCGTGCTGTGCGTCGTCGTGCATGTACCTGATACCCGGCTCTCGTAACCGCTGGGGGCGCGTGCGCACCGCCCCCGTTCCGATGGTGCGGAGGACCGGGCCTGCCGACTTCGAGCGACAGTCCCGGTCCACCCGTGTCGCCCGCCCGTCACGTCACCTGGTGAACGGCCCGGAGGCACCGGTGGAGAGCACCGGTGCGGTCCGGCCGCGCGGTGCGCGTGCGGCCCGCCCTCCCATGGTGCCCCGGGGCCCGGTGAGCCGGAGCCGGTCACCGGGTGTCCCGGGGCGTTCAGGCGGCGGTACGGCGCTTGTCGGCGCCGTTGGGCCAGAGCCGGGGGCGCCGCTTGGCCGCCACGTCCTCGACCCAGCCGAACGACAGGATCGCCAGCCCGATCAGCGGCCAGATGACGACGAGGATCAGCCCGTCGTACGACTGCTCGATGTACGTACCGAACGTGTCGCCGAACCACGGGATGTTCCACGTCTGGTCGACGACCAGGGCCGCGGCCATCAGCAGGATGTTGTGCCAGAGGTAGATCGTCACGGCGCGGTTGTTGGCCAGGGTGACCAGGCTGTCCCACCCGGCGAGCTTGCCGGGCAGCTTCCGCCAGGACGGCGCGTACACGAGCAGGATCGCGCAGAAGCCGAGGGACCAGGTGGCCTGGGCCAGCGGGATCTCGTCCAGGTTCCAGCCCTCCTCGGTGAGGTGGCCGGAGGCCCACCACAGGCCGAAGCCCATGACGATGGCGGCGGAGGAGACCGCCAGATAGCGCGGGATCTCCTTCAGCAGCCCGTCGTTGTGGGCGAAGCCGAGCACCCAGCAGGCGCCGAAGACCGCGAAGTCGATCAGGCTCTCGCCGAACATGCCGGGCACCGTCACCAGGCCCGTGCCGATCACGGCCGTCAGGGCCACGGGGGCGAGCATCGTCACCCAGGGCAGCCTGCGGAACGCCTTCAGCAGCAGCGGCGAGGCGATCACGAACCAGAGGTAGGCCCGGATGTACCAGAGCGGTCCCACCGCCTGGTCGGCCCAGGTCAGCTCCAGCCACCCGCCGGTCGAGCCGCTCTCCTCCGGGTACGG
>NZ_KL585405.1:76103-76257 GCF_000721935.1 Streptomyces sp. NRRL WC-3549 | reverse complement strand
CGCTCTCCTCCGGGTACGGCGGCTGGCCGATCGGGAAGAGGTAGCAGCCCAGCTTGAGGAACCACCACAGCCCCTCGTCACGGACGGGCTTCCAGCTCAGCGCGAACATCACCGGTACGACGACGAGCGAGAACGCCCACATCGGCGGCAGCAG
>NZ_KL585405.1:75496-75852 GCF_000721935.1 Streptomyces sp. NRRL WC-3549 | reverse complement strand
AGAGATGTGTATAAGAGACAGCTGCGCAGCCGGGAGCGGATGACGCCTCCGGCGGGGCGGGAGAGCGAGCGGGCCATCAGCGAACCGGCCAGGGCGAACATCACGCCCATGGACGGGAAGAGCACCGTCAGCCAGGCCCACCCGAAAAGGTGGAAGAAGACGACGCGGACGAGCGCGACGGCCCGGAGCAGGTCGAGGTAGCGGTCCCGCCCCGGCCTGGCCACCGCCTCGGCCGGCTCGGGGTGCCCGGTCTGCTCCGCCGGCCCGTCCGGCACGGCCGGGAACCGCGCGGTGGCCTCCGGGGCCGGCCGGTCCTCCCGGGCCTGCCCGGGAAACGTGCCGGTGGCGGGGGGGGG
>NZ_KL585405.1:73365-75298 GCF_000721935.1 Streptomyces sp. NRRL WC-3549 | reverse complement strand
GGTGCCCGCCGTAGACGAGGGAGGCGCCTGCACACCGTGTCCCGGTGCGGCACCGAACGGCCGGGCCGCCGCCGGGCCCCGCCCGGGGAAGAAGCCGGGGTCGTGCCCCGGGTAGCCCGAGTCCGTCCCCAGGGAGCCCGAGTCGTACCCGGGGACGCCGGAGCCGTGCCCCGGACGGCCCGAGTCCGTCCCCGGGGAGCCCGAGTCGTACCCGGGGACGCCGGAGCCGTGCCCCGGGTGGCCGGAGTCCGCCCCCGGGTGTGTGGCGGCGCCCTCGGCCGCCGGCCACCCGGCCGAGGCCTCGTGGTCACCGCCCCGGGGCTGGTTCGGGTAGGTCATGCGACCGGCCTCCGGTCCGTCTGCGGCGCGTTCTTACGTCGGGACACCGGGCGGGCCTGGGCCCCTCCGGGGGCCTCCACCACGCCCGTACGGCGCAGCTTCTGCCAGCGCAGCCGGCCACCGGTGAGTGCGGTGATCCACGACTGGAGCAGCACCACGTACATGAGCTGCCGGTAGAGGACCTGCTGGAGCGGCAGGGAGATCAGGTGCGTCATGCGTTCGCGGTCCAGCCGGAAGGCGTACGCCGCGCACACGGCCTGGATCAGCAGGACGCCGAACCACGCGGTGACCGTCTTGCCCGTCGGGCCGAAGACCAGCCCGTACAGCAGGAACACGTCGATCAGCGGCGCCAGCAGCGGGGCGACGACCATGAACAGGGAGACGAACGGCAGTCCGACCCGTCCGAAGCGGCCCGAGGGGCCCCGCTCGACGACCGCGCGGCGGTGCTTCCAGATGGCCTGCATCGTGCCGTACGACCACCGGTAGCGCTGCGACCACAGCTGCTGGACGGACTCCGGGGCCTCGGTCCAGGCCCGGGCGTTCTCGGCGTAGACGACGCGCCAGCCGTCGCGGTGCAGGGCCATCGTGACGTCGGTGTCCTCGGCGAGGGTGTCCTCGCTCATGCCGCCGATCCGGTCCAGCGCGTTCCGGCGGAAGGCGCCGACCGCACCGGGGATGGTGGGCATGCAGCCGAGGATGTCGTACATCCTGCGGTCGAGGTTGAAGCCCATCACGTACTCGATGTGCTGCCAGGCGCCGATCAGCGAGTCGCGGTTGCCGACCTTGGCGTTGCCCGCGACCGCGCCGACGCGGGGGTCGCCGAAGGGCTGCACGAGTTCGCGCACGGTGGTCGGTTCGAAGACGGTGTCGCCGTCCATCATCACGACGATGTCGTAACGGGCGTGGGCGATGCCGTTGTTGAGCGCGGCGGGCTTTCCGGCGTTGCGCTGGCGGACGACCCGGACGTTGGCGATGCCCATCGCCTCGACGACGTCGGCCGTCCCGTCCGTCGAGCCGTCGTCGATGACGACGACCTCGATCGGATAGTCACTGGCCACCAGCGACCGCACGGTCGACTCGATGCACTTGCGCTCGTTGTACGCCGGCACGAGCACCGACACCGGGCGGGTGAACGGTTCGCCCCAGCGGAAGTCCTTGCGCCGGACGCGCCGGGCGTGCAGGAAGGAGAGCAGCAGCATCAGCCCGAAGCGGGTGAACACCAGGACGCCGATGATCGCGAGACCGACCACCAGGACGCTGGTGATGTGCTCCGAGATGCCCACGGCGTAGACGAAGGCCTTGCCCTGCCAGAGCTCGAACCCGGTGACCGGGGTGTGCGCGCTGGGGGCGCCGAGGGCGGTGGTGAGGTTGGTGAACTCGTAGCCGCGTTCCTGCATGCGGGGCAGGAACTCGTCCAGGGCGGCCACGGTCTGGGACCGGTCGCCTCCGGAGTCGTGCATCAGGATGATGGCGCCCTTGCCGTGCCGCGGCGTCGCCCGGTCGATGATCGCCCGGACGCCGGGGCGCTTCCAGTCCTCGCTGTCGGTGTTGTTCACGACGGTGAGGTAGCCGCGGCTGCCGATGTACTGCGCGA
>NZ_KL585405.1:72256-73189 GCF_000721935.1 Streptomyces sp. NRRL WC-3549 | reverse complement strand
CTGCCGATGTACTGCGCGACCGGCCAGGACTTGTTGTCCATGGCGTCGGCGAACGAGGAGTACGGGGGCCGGAACAGGGACGAGCGGACGCCGGCCGCACCGGCGAGCACCAGTTGGTTCTGGGCGAGCTCCCGGTCGATGCGGCTGGTCGACTGGTACGAGAGGTCGGGGTGGTTGAACGTGTGCAGCCCGACCTCGTGGCCCTCGTCGACCATGCGCTTCACCAGCGCCGGATAGCGCGAGGCCATCGTGCCGGTGACGAAGAAGACGCCGTGCGCGTCGTACTTCTTCAGCTGGTCCAGGACCTTCGGCGTCCAGACCGGATCCGGTCCGTCGTCGAAGGTCAGGACTATCCGGTGGTCGGGTATGCGCAGCGTCTTGGCCCGCTCACCCGGTGTCCGGGCATCGATGACCGGGCCGCCGTCGAGCACCTCGTCGGGTACCCGGCTGGTGGAGGCCGGCGGCTGGACGCGGTGGTCCGCGGAGATCTCGCTGTGTACGTAGCCACGCAGCATCAGCATGGCGAGCAGGGCCACGAGGATGAGGAAGGGGAGCAGGTAGCGCATGGGCATCTTGCGCCGGGTGGTCCGCTTCTTCTTCCTCGGATTGTGCCTGCCCCGCAGGGCGGGGGTTGTCATCTACTGAGCGCCTTCATGTGGTTGCACCGTTGGTTCCGAGGGGACCGTGGACGACGACGGACCGGTCGATCCGGGGTCCCCCGGCTCCGTCGACGGCGAGGTGGGGACGTCCGCGTCCGGCTGAGCGGCCGAGGGGTCGGGGTCCGGGTCGTCGGCGACCTGGCCGCCCGAGGGCGGAGCCGCGGACCTGGACGTCGAGACGCCCGTCCCGGCCGCCGACCCCGGTACGGGTGCGGAGAAGCCGGCGGACGGGTCCGAGGCCGTACCGGTGTCCACCTGTCTCTTATACACATCT
>NZ_KL585405.1:66799-72096 GCF_000721935.1 Streptomyces sp. NRRL WC-3549 | reverse complement strand
GTCCACCGCCGGCACGGCGGCGGAGGTGGTGGGCGACGGGGACCCGGTCGCCGGGCCGGTGCTGGCGGACGGAGCGGGACGCACCTCGACGTCGTCGGCCTGCTTCTCCTCCTGCCCGGATATCGGCAGCCAGGGAGCGCTGGAGTTCCCGCCGAGCACCGCCACCACCAGCGTCGCCGCGTAGACGGCGCAGACCGTGGCGAGCAACCAGCCCAGACGCCGGTACGTCTTGCCGCGCCGGCCGCTCTCGTCGACGAAGACCGGCCCGTCCGAGGGATCCGGCGGGCTGGGCTGCACCGGCAGGTCGGCGAGCTGCCGCCCGAGGCCGTCCAGTCGGATGGTGGCGTCGTTCGGCTCGTGCGTATGCCCGGTGCGGGCATCTTCGCGCCAATTGTCCACAGCTGTATGCACTTCCCCCACTCAACGAAACAGGCGCGCGGGAATGAGGTCGGAATGTCTGGTTCCTTGCCATGTTTCGGGCTCCCCAAGCCTCGATCCACGGCTCCCGCCCCTACGCACCGGAGCCCTGAATGTAGCGCACAGCGGTGGCCGTCACGCCCGGGTCCCGGGTGTTGTTCTGCAACGGTGACGCATGAGTGATGCATCGGTGTCTGGCAGCCAAGATCCGGTCGGCCGCACCATCCACCCGTCTCTGGCAGCGAGTTCGTCGACCGCCGCACGCAGAGCACGCAGGCCGGGATGGTCCGCCCCGCTCCGCCACACCATCAGCAGCGGGGAGAGCGGAACAGGCCGCACCAGCGGACGCACCACCGTTCCAGGCAGTGGCGGAAAGTCTACGACCGTCAGCACAGGGTGACCGTTCTTCTCCATAACCCGCTGAAATTCAGCCACTCCCACGGCCAGCGGGGCGGGCGGGGCGAGCACGATGCCCCGGCCCTCGAAAAGACGCCCGGCCAGATCCGTCCACTCCAGGGTGCGCGTATTGCCCGCCCCCGCGTAGACGGTCTCTCCGGACAGATCACCCACCGCGACGACCTCACGCACGGCGAGGGGGTGATCGTTCCGGAGCAGTACGGCCATCGGCTCGTACCGCACCGGGTGTACGGAGAGCCGGGCGAGGACTTCGGGGTCCAGCCCGGCCGCCCGGCCGAAGGAGACGTCGAGCCGTCCGGCGAGCACCTCCCCCGCCGCCCAGGTGAGCCCGCTCTCGAAGCGGGCCATCAGTTCACACTCGGGCGCGAGTTCCCGCGCCCTGGCCAGCACCCGCGCGGCGGTCATCCCGTCGGTGTTGAGGTCGACGAGCAGGGGCCGGGCGGCCGGGTCGGCGAAGGCGGCGGTGAGCGCGGCGTGGGCGTCGAGCACCCGGCGGGCGTACGGCACGAGGCGTTCACCGTCCGGGGTGAGCGCGACCTGCCGGGTGGTACGGACGAAGAGGGCGCAGCCCAGCTCGCGCTCCAGCCGGCGGACGTCCCGGCTGAGCGCCTGCTGCGCGAGGTAGAGACGGGCGGCGGCCCGCGTGAAGTGCAGGTCCTCCGCGACGGCGACGAACGAACGCAGGAGCCTGGGGTCGATGTCGGGAACGTTCATCCGGCAAATTTACAACAGAGGTGCGTGAATGGGGCGTGATCAGGTGTTGGACGGCACCGTACTCCCACCACGAGGCTTGCCCCGTGCCTCAGGAATCCATGACCGCCCTCCCCGTGAAAGCCCGCAACCCCTACCTCCGACTGCTCGCCACCCCCGGCGCCCGCGCCTTCACGGCGGGCAATCTGCTCGCCCGGCTCCCCATGGGCATGTTCAGCGTCAGCGCCGTCATCATGATCGCCGGGGCCCACGACTCGTACGCCCTGGCCGGCGCGGTCACCGCGACCGGCCTCGCCGCGACGGCCGTGGTCGCGCCGTGGACGGCCCGGCTGGTCGACCGGTACGGCCAGGCCCGGATCGCGGTCCCGGCCACCGCGCTCGCCGTCCTCGGCTCGCTGTCCCTGGTGCTGTGCGTGCACTTCGACGCCCCCGTCTGGACGCTCTTCGCCGCGTACGCCGCGACCGCGACCACCCCCAACACCGGCGGCATGTCCCGCGCCCGCTGGGCCCATCTGCACCAGGGCGACCCGGCGGCCCTGCACACCGCGAACTCCTTCGAGCAGGCCGCGGACGAACTCTGCTTCATGCTGGGCCCGGTGCTGGCCGCGACCCTGTGCGGAGCGCTCTTCCCGGAGGCGGGGACGCTGACCGGCGCGGTTCTGCTGATGACCGGCGTCCTGATCTTCGCCGCGCAACGGGCGACCGAGCCGCCGGCGGCCCCGCGCACGACGGCCACCGCCTCCCCGTTCCGCAACCCCCGGATGCCCGCGCTGCTGACCGTCTTCCTCGCCACGGGGGCGGTGTTCGGCTCGATGGAGGTCGTCTCCATCGCCCACGCCGGAGGCGCGATCCTCGCGCTCCAGGCCGCGGGTTCCTGTGTGGCGGGTCTGGTCTACGGTTCGCTGCGCCCCGCCGAAGACGTACACCGCAGGCTGCTGTTCTGCCTCGCCTGCATGACGGCGCTGATGTCCCTGCCCCTGCTGGCCGCCGCCTCCACCGGGTCGCTGCCCGTGCTGGCGGGCTGCCTCCTGCTGGCGGGCGCGGCCACCGCCCCGACGATGGTCACCGGCATGACCCTGGTCCAGCGCCTCACCCCGCAGGCGCAGCTCAACGAGGGCATGACCCTCGCCGTCACCGCCCTGCTGGGCGGCATAGCGGCGGGCTCGGCGGCGGGCGGCTGGCTGGTGGAGCACGCCGGGACGGTGACGGGCTACACGGCACCGCTGGGCGCGGCGGCCCTGGCGCTGGTCATCGCGGTGACCGGGTACGCGACGCGGCGGTCAGGCACCCGCTGACGACGGGCCGGCGGAGGGCCACCCCGCGCGGCCACGGGCGCCGTCGCCTCCGGCCCGCGCGCTGTGACCCTGCGGCCCTGCGGCCTTCGACGGCCGGAACAGTCCGGGCCCCGGCCGCCCCGGTCACTCCCGGCCGGGCTCCGGAAGGCCACCGGGAACCGACCCCGGCCACCCGGCTCCGCCGGAGACGAACCGCATACCCGGAACATCCGAATGTCATTTCACCCGGAAACTACAGATGCACTCATGGGTGAATCCGGCGCGCACGGCCGGCTGCGCACGATCAGGTGATTCCCCTTGCCTTCTCTTGAGCGGATGAATTGCTTCGTACGATGCTTGGCGGGCGCCGATGCACCACCACGACATCGTGGGTATTGGTTCCGCATCCGAAATCGAAGGAAGATATGTTCTCAAGGACGAGGAACGTTCCGCGCACCCTGGCCCTGGCACTGGCGGCCGCCGCGGCGTTCACCCTCGGCGGGCCGCTCACCACCGCCTCCGCCATCGACCACGTCACCTGTGACCCGGACGCCGGCTTCCTGAAGATCTGGTCGCACAGCAACGGGCGCCAGAGCGTGGACTGCTACGCGAACCGGGGCAAGACCGACTTCGGCGGATGGTGGGTCGACCAGATCTCCACCGGGAACAACGACGTGAAGTACTACGACGCCAACGGCGACGTCGTGAAGATCGCCCGGTGGAGCAACGTCAAGTACAACAACACACCGAAGGTCAAGGCCATCGAGATCCTGTAGGGCCCCTCGGGGACGCGGCCGGAGCCCCGGTCGGACAGGTCGGCACGACGCAGAAAAGCCTCCGCCCCGCGAGTGAATTCGCGGGGCGGAGGCTTACATGGGGTGGTGGAGATGGCGGGAATCGAACCCGCGTCCAACGGTGCGGAACCAGGGCTTCTCCGAGTGCAGTTCGCTACGCTTTTCTCGGCCCCGGAGGTCACGCGAACAAGCCTCCGACAGGCCCAGTCACTGTTTGGTTTCCTTCAGAGCCCCGTGACCGGACTCAGAAGTTTAGATCCCTGAATGATGCCAGGATCCGGGTCGGGATCACCCCCGGGCTGACACTCCGCAGAGTCTTCGCTCAGCTGCTAATTAGGCAGCGAGGGCGAAGGCGGAGGAATCGCGCTTGGTGTTGGCGATTATTGGTTGCGACATATGGTTTACGAGATCATTGCCGCTTCCTCGACTCGCTTCCCCTGCTTCGACATCCGCTGTCGAAACCGATCATCCCCATGTTGATTTTTCAATCCGCGCACCCTCTGTGGGGTGCAGGGCCCATCGTACGTGACCAACGCACGCGGATGCCACCGTATTCCCGCGGCTCCGGGCACCGGGCACGCCCGCCAGGGGCCTCAGCCCTGGCGCTGCCGCCGGCGGGCCGCCGCGATCGCGCGGTTCGTCTCCCGCGTGTCCTGCTTCTCCCGCAGGGTCTGCCGCTTGTCGAACTCCTTCTTGCCCTTGGCGAGCGCGATCTCGACCTTGACCCGGCCGTCCTTGAAGTACAGGGCCAGGGGCACGATCGTGTGCCCCGTCTCCTGGGACTTGGACGCCAACTTGTCGATCTCGGCCCGGTGCAGGAGCAGCTTGCGCTTGCGCTTGGCGGCGTGGTTGGTCCAGGTCCCCTGGACGTACTCGGGGACGTGGATGTTGTGCAGCCACGCCTCGTCGTCGTCGATCTGGACGAAGCCGTCGACCAGCGACGCCCGGCCCATCCGCAGCGACTTGACCTCCGTACCCATGAGCACGAGGCCGCACTCGTAGGTGTCGAGGATGTGGTAGTCGTGCCGCGCCTTCTTGTTCTGCGCGATCATCTTGCGCCCGGTGTCTTTTTCCTTGGCCATAGTGCGGTCATTTTCGCACTACGACCCACCCCCGAGGCCACTCAATACCGTCTCGGCCCGTTTCTGGGCCTCCGGGCCCGCCCCCACGTCCGGCGTGATGCCGCTCCCCTCGACGCTGCGGCCCGCCGGAGTGCGGTAGTGCCCGACGGTCAGCTCGGCCACGGAGCCGCCCGGGAGCTTGCTGGGCATCTGGACGGAGCCCTTGCCGAAGGTACGGCTGCCGACGGTCACGGCCCGCCCCCGGTCCTGGAGGGCGCCCGTCAGCAGTTCGGCGGCGCTCATGGTGCCGCCGTCCACCAGGACCACCACGGGACGCTCGGTGTCGCCGCCCGGCTCGGCGTACAGGGCACGCTGCTCGCCGTGCACGTCGTAGGTGGCGACCAGGCCGCCGTCCAGGAAGGCGGAGGACGCGGTGACGGCCTCGGTCACCAGGCCGCCCGAGTTGGCCCGCAGGTCCAGCAGGATCCCGGCGTCCCCGGGGGCGGCCTCCACGGCCTCCCGGACCTTGCCGCCGGCCCCCTTGGTGAAGGCGGCCACCTTGATCAGCACGGCCGCGGACGGGGCGTCGCCCAGCCGTCGGACGGTGACCGGCTCGGTGCTGA
>NZ_KL585405.1:63674-66627 GCF_000721935.1 Streptomyces sp. NRRL WC-3549 | reverse complement strand
GTGCTGAGGCGGGCCCGCCGCAGCGTGACCGACCACGTGCGCCCCGCGCGCCGGAGGCCGAGGACCACTTCGGACCCCTCGGCCGCCTCCGTACGGTCCCCGCGCAGCAGGGCGACCACCTCGGCGACCGGGCGCTTCTCGACGGTCCGGCCGTCGACCGACAGGAGCAGGTCGCCCGCGCGCGCCCCGGCCCGGTCCGCGGGCCCTCCCGGATGGACGTCCGTCACGGTCACGTCGCCCCGGGCCGAACGGCGCGCGGAGAGGCCGACCCCGGTGTACGTACCGTCGAGGGCCTGCTCGAACTCCTCGTACTCCCGCTCGTCGTACACCGCGCCCCAGCGGTCCCCGCTGCGGCTGACGACCTCCTCGGCGGCGTCGCTGCCGGACTTCCCGTCCGCCTCGGCGTCGGCCGCGGCGTCCGCGATCTCCTTCCGGTCCACCGGGACGATCACGGAGGAGACGGCCCGAGCCTCTGTGTCCACGCCCTCGGTGTCCTCCCGGGGCAGGGACCCGGTGGCCGCCGCGGTGGCCAGCACGCTGGCGAACACCAAGGTCAGGGCCGCCCCGCGGCAGAGGCCACGGGGTCCGAAACGGTGTGTATGGCCCGGCATGAGCCCGAGTGTAGGACAACGCCCCGTCGGCACACGGCTCGTCGGCCGCATGCCACACGGGGCGCTCGTCACACCTTCAGGTACTTGCGCAACGCGAACAGCGCGGCCACGGCGGGCATCAGAAGCCCGATGGCGAGGACCAGCGGAAGCTTGGTGAGTACCGCGTCCCAGCCGATGAAGTCGATCAGGTTCAGCTTCTCCTTGAGGGCCAGACCGCCGTCGATCAGGAAGTAGCGGGCGGCCAGCAGCAGTCCGCAGGCCAGGACGCCGCCGATCAGACCGGCGAAGGCGGCCTCCATGATGAACGGCATCTGGATGTAGAAGCCGGAGGCACCCACCAGCCGCATGATGCCCGTCTCACGTCTCCGGCTGAACGCCGAGACACGGACGGTGTTCACGATGAGCATCAGCGCGATGACGAGCATCAGCCCCATCAGGAACAGCGCGGCCACGTTCATGCCGTTCATCAGCCCGAAGAGGTTGTCCAGGATGCTGCGTTGGTCCTGGACGGACTGCACGCCGTCACGGCCCGCGAAGGCCGTCGCCACCACCTTGTACTTCTG
Source organism: Streptomyces sp. NRRL WC-3549 (assembly GCF_000721935.1). GTDB lineage: Bacteria > Actinomycetota > Actinomycetes > Streptomycetales > Streptomycetaceae > Streptomyces. The sequence continues at coordinate 65,453 of NZ_KL585405.1, read as the reverse complement.
CGGGTCCTTCAGCTTGACCCGGAACGACTCCTGCATCTGGTCCGGCGTGATGTTGCCGGCCATCGGCGAGTCGCCGAACTGCTCCTGGTAGTGCTTGTACGCCTCGTCGACCGTCTCGAAGAGAACCGGTTTCTGGACGACCTCCATCTTCTCCAGGTCGTCCTTGATCGCCTTCTTCTGCTCCGCCGTGACGGCGCCCTTGGCGCACTTGGGCACGTCCTTGGCGTCGTTCTTGTTGCAGAGGAAGATCGAGACGTTGACCTTGTCGTACCAGTAGGTCTTCATCGAGCTGACCTGCTCGCGCATCAACAGCGCGCCGCCGAACAGAGCGAGCGAGAGGGCGACGGAGACCACGACCGCGAAGGTCATCGTGAGGTTTCGACGAAGACCGACGCCGATCTCCGACAGGACGAACTGGGCGCGCATGGCGTCCTTTCAGTACTCGATGCTCGTGCGGGTGCTCAGTGCTGGTAGCCGTAGACGCCGCGCGCCTGGTCACGTACGAGACGGCCCTGCTCGAGCTCGATGACGCGCTTGCGCATCTGGTCGACGATGTTCTGGTCGTGGGTCGCCATGATCACGGTGGTGCCGGTCCGGTTGATCCGGTCCAGCAGCTTCATGATGCCCACGGAGGTCTGCGGGTCGAGGTTGCCGGTCGGCTCGTCCGCGATCAGCAGCATGGGGCGGTTGACGAACGCCCGCGCGATGGCGACACGTTGCTGCTCACCGCCGGAGAGTTCACCGGGCATCCGGTCCTCCTTGCCGCCGAGCCCCACGAGGTCCAGCACCTGCGGCACCGCCTTGCGGATCTCACCGCGCGGCTTGCCGATGACCTCCTGCGCGAAGGCCACGTTCTGGGCGACCGTCTTGTTGGGCAGCAGCCGGAAGTCCTGGAAGACCGTGCCCAGTTGGCGACGCATCTGCGGCACCTTCCAGTTGGACAGCCGGGCCAGGTCCTTGCCGAGGACGTGGACCGCGCCCTGACTGGCCCGCTCCTCACGGAGGATGAGCCTCATGAAGGTGGACTTGCCGGAGCCCGAGGACCCCACCAGGAAGACGAACTCGCCCTTCTCGATGTCGAGTGAGACATCCCTGAGAGCGGGGCGGCTCTGCCTCGGGTAGGTCTTGGAGACGTTGTCGAATCGGATCACGGATGCACCACGGTCGGCCGGGAGTAGGTGAGCGTGACCATACGCGAACCGGGCTGGGGCGTGCAGTCGGCGTCCGACAATGAGCGATTTATGCCGGAACGCGGCGGGGAACGAACCGGGGCGTGCCGGACCCCGGCCGTGCGGGCCGCGCCGAATCCCTCCCGAGCTGGCACAGTGGAGGGAAGGGGAACGGTTGCGTTTCCCGGAGCGTTGTGCGGAGAGGACGTGAACATGCGGCTCCGCCGCGCGGGAGGAGGAAAGCGCATGACCTATGACCGACTGGTGTGCGCGAACTGCGCGGCACCCGTGGCCGAGGGCCGCTGCCGCGTCTGCCGGGCGAGCCGGGAGCGCATGCAGGACCAGAGCCCGTTCGCCGGCCTCAATCCGGCGATGCTGATCGCGCTGATGGTGATCCTGGTGGCCGCCCTGGCCCTGCTGGCGCACCAGGCGGCCTGAGGCAGACGCCGGGCGTCGGCGAAGAGGCGTGTACGGGCGCTGAGGTTCCTCGGACACCGGAGGGGCCCGGGAGAAGCGTGACGCCTCTCCCGGGCCCTTCTGTGTACGTCTACGTACGTCTACGGCGCTCAGACAGCCGTACGGTTGCCCCCGGCCAGACGCGGCAGGATAC
>NZ_KL585405.1:59706-63475 GCF_000721935.1 Streptomyces sp. NRRL WC-3549 | reverse complement strand
TACGGAAGCCGATACCGCCGGCGATCATCGTCGCGGCGCCCACCAGCAGGAACGTGGTCTCGGCCGCACCGGTCTCGGCGAGCTCGTCCTTGCCCTTGCTCTGCTCGACCGGCTGGTTGCCGACGCTGTTGGTGTCGGTGTTGTCGGCGCAGGCCGCACCGTCGAGGTCGACGGTGCAGGTGCTGCCGCCGCCGTTGCCGCCACCGGTGGTGGTGGCGCCGGTGTCGCCACCGGTCGCGCCGCCGTCACCGGAGCCGCCGCCCGTGGAGCCGCCGTTGCCGGAGCCGCCCTGGTCGGCACCTTCGCTGGTGCCGCCCTGGTCGCCCGCGCCACCCTGGTCACCGGCACCACCCTGGTCGCCCGCACCACCCTGGTCACCGGCACCACCCTGGTCGCCGCCCTCGCTGGTACCGCCCGAGTCCACGCCGCCGGCAGGGTTCTCGTCGTCGGCAGGGTTCGTGTCGCCGGAGAAGCGTGCCTGGAAAGTCGTCGAGGAATCGTCGGCGTCCACGCCGATGATGCCCACGGCCTGCGCGGCACCGGTGACGGTGAGCGAGGCACCCGCGGCGATAACCGCACCAGCGGCTATCCGCGCGACGCGGATTCGCGTCTTCTTCGTCATCTGTTGCTACCCCCAGTAGCTGATCTCGTCATTGGAGCAGCTCTCTGCGCTATGCGGTCCTCGGCCCTGCGGGGTATCTCTCCGCGGGGCCACGTCGCGCCGTGTTCATCCCGCCCGCCCCCGATCACACCCGTCCCAGACATACGCATGCTGCCCTAGCACCCTGTCCACAGATAAGGACTACGTCAAGGCCGTTCCGTGGCATACGGGCCGCTATGCACGGGTCTTGACGCCTATTCGGCATCACGACTGTGACCCATTCACCACACCGCCCCCGACTCCCGGCCCCCGACGCGCGGAAGAACGCGAAGGGCCCGGGCAGATCGATCTGCCCGGGCCCGACGACCGTACGGTGACGGTTACTTCTCGCTCTGCTTGCGCCAGCGGATGCCGGCCTCGATGAAGCCGTCGATCTCGCCGTTGAACACCGCTTCGGGGTTGCCGATCTCGAACTCCGTCCGCAGGTCCTTGACCATCTGGTACGGGTGCAGGACGTACGAACGCATCTGGTTGCCCCAGGAGTTGCCGCCGTCGCCCTTGAGCGCGTTCATCTTCTCCTGCTCCTCCTGGCGGCGGCGCTCAAGGAGCTTCGCCTGGAGGACGTTCATCGCGGACGCCTTGTTCTGGATCTGCGAGCGCTCGTTCTGGCAGGAGACGACGATGCCGGTCGGCAGGTGGGTCAGGCGCACCGCGGAGTCCGTGGTGTTGACGCCCTGGCCGCCCGGGCCCGAGGAGCGGTAGACGTCCACGCGGAGGTCGGACTCGTCGATCTCGATGTGGTCGGTCTGCTCGACCACGGGCAGCACCTCGACGCCCGCGAACGACGTCTGGCGGCGGCCCTGGTTGTCGAAGGGCGAGATGCGCACCAGCCGGTGGGTGCCCTGCTCCACGGAGAGCGTCCCGTAGGCGTACGGCACCTGCACGGCGAAGGTGGTCGACTTGATGCCGGCCTCCTCCGCGTACGACGTCTCGTAGATCTCGGTCTTGTAGCCGTGCTGCTCGGCCCAGCGCAGGTACATGCGCTGGAGCTTCTCCGCGAAGTCGGCCGCGTCGACGCCGCCGGCCTCGGCCCGGATGTTGACGACGGCCTCACGGGCGTCGTACTCACCGGACAGGAGGGTGCGGACCTCCATCTCGTCGAGCGCCTTGCGGACGGAGACCAGCTCGGCCTCGGCCTCGGCGCGCGCGTCGGCGTCGCCCTCGTCCTCGGCGAGCTCGAAGAGGACCCCGAGGTCGTCGATGCGACTGCGCAGCGCGTCCGCCTTGCGGACCTCGGCCTGAAGGTGCGAAAGCTTGCTGGTGATCTTCTGGGCCGCCTCCGGGTCGTCCCAGAGGGACGGGGCCGCCGCCTGCTCCTCGAGCGCGGCGATGTCGGCCCTCAGCGCATCGAGGTCCAGGACGGCCTCGATCGACCCCATGGTCGAGGAGAGGGACTTCAGCTCTTCGGAAATATCGACGACTGCCACGGGTCCAGCGTAACGGTTGCACGGGCGAACCTGTCCCGCCCGGCCCGAGCCGGGCCCGGCCGGGCGCCGTCAGGGGGCCGCCGGCGCCGAGTTCCTGGTGTCCTCGGGGTTCGTACCACCGTCGCCGCCGTCGGCGGCGAGCCACCCGCCCACCCCGATCGCGGCACACAGCGCACCGAGGGTGATCCGGCGCTTGCGGACCGCGGCGGCGCGGTTGCGCGCCGAACCGGGGCGGGGGCGGCCGGGTGAGCGCGGGGCCCGGGCCGTACCGAGCGGGCCGCCGGCCAGTTCGTCGGGGGCCGGGACGCGCATGCTCGTGTGGGTGTCCCGGTTGGAGTCCGGGGAGGACCCGGGGACCAGCGGGACCGCGCCGCGGCGGCGGGGCTCCTCGGGGGCCGGGGCGGCATACCCCTGTTCGTCGTGCGCCTGCGGCTCGCTCCCGGTGTCCGGCTCGTCGACGTCGAGCGGGGGTATCCCGGCCAGCATCGGGATCAGCTCGCGCAGCCGGGCCGCCAGCTCCGAGGCGCGCAGCCGGGAGGCGGGCGCCTTGGCCAGGCACTGCACCAGGAGCTGCCACAGCTCCTCCGGGATGCCCGGGAGGGGGACGACCCTCTCGGTGACGTGCCGGCGCAGCACGGCCCCGGGGTGACCGCCGCCGAAGGGGGTGAAGCCCGCCAGGAGTTCGTAGAAGACGGTGGCCAGGGCGTAGATGTCGACGGCGGCGCGTGGCGGAAGGCCCTCGACGATCTCCGGGGCCAGGTAGTCGGGCGTGCCGATGATCTTGGTGGCCTTGGTGCGGCGCGGGGTGTCGATCAGCTTCGCGACGCCGAAGTCGGTGAGCAGGGCGGGGTGCGCGCCGCCGGGCCCGAGCGGGCCCTCCATGTCGAGCAGGATGTTCTCCGGCTTGACGTCACGGTGGACGACCCCGGCCCGGTGGGCGGCGGCCAGCCCGTCGGCGACGTCCGCGACGATCGCCGCGGCGGCCTCCGGCGCGAGGCGCCGCTCGCGGTCCAGGCGGGTGCGCAGGTCGGTGCCCCGGACCAGGTCCATGACGAGCGCCAGGTCGTTGCCGTCGACGACGAGGTCACGGACGGCGACGATGTGCGGATGGCCGAGTCCGAGCAGCGCGGTGCGCTCCTGTACGAAGCGGCCCACGAGCTCCTGGTCGGACGCGAGGTCCTCGCGGAGCAGCTTGATGGCGACGGGCCCTTCCGGGCCCTCTCCGAGCCACACCGTGCCGGCGCTGCCGCGCCCCAGGATCTGGTGGGCCGTGTACCGGATGTGTATAAGAGACAGGACCCCCGGTCGACAAAGTTACGCGGCGAACGGGGTGTTGCGTGCCCTGGGCGGCGCCGACCTCGGCTTCCGCGGGCGAAACGGGCCCGCGGAAGTCGACATAGAAACAGAAGCGGGGGTGTCAGCCGCTGAGGTCCTTGAACCAGTCGGTGACGCCGGAGATGCCGTCCCCGATGGCCTCCCAGTAGCTCTTGCCCTGTGCGACCCAGTCCTGAAGCGGTGTCAGCTCCCAGATCAACCAGCTCGCGATGACCAGCAACACTACGGTGAACAGACAGCCCTTGAGGCAGCCGAGGCCCGGAATGCGCATCGGGTTGGCGCTGCGCTGACGGGGCTGCCGGGGGGCCGGCGGCTCGGGCGCCGGCCGGGGCGCGGGCTGCTGCGG